>NZ_CP129107.1:0-1200000 GCF_030406725.1 Alteriqipengyuania flavescens
CCCAGCGCCCCGCCGATCGAGGCGGTGGTGCGGTTGCCGCTCGATCCCAGCAGGACCGAGCTGGCCGCCTGGCCGATCACCGCGCCTTCCAAGGCGACGCCGACCTTCTCGCCGATATCGTCGGCCAGGTCGCCCAGGCCGAGCTCGCGCAGCAGCTCCTTGGCCATCGTGCCAAACAGCTCGCGCGGCGACTTCATCCGCAGCTGCTCGTCGTCGATCCGCTCGCCGGTGACGGTGATGGTGTTTTCCGGGTCCAGCGCGGTTGCCGCGCCGGCAGCAGCGCTTTCCAGGGCGTTGAACGCGCGCACCACGTTGATCGCCGCACTCGCCTGCTTCTCGTTCGCTTCGATCACCTGCGCCTGGCCGGAAAGCTGCTGCTCGATCTCGGCGAAGACCCCTCCGAACAGCGTCTCGGTGAGGTAGCGCGCGAAATAATCGGCGACCTGGTCCTGCACCCCGCCGGCAAAATCGCCCAGCGCGGCGACGCCTTTGCGCGGAATATCGGCGAAGAAGCGTTCGATCTCGCCGCGGAAGGCGTCCATTTCGCCCAGGTGTGCGCGCTCGATCTCGCGGCGGCGCTGGCCCTCGGCAGTCAGCTGCCTCGCCACGCCGAGATTGCGCATCATCGCCTCGAACATGTCGCGCGTGACGCCGCGCTTGGCGAGCTCGGTGGCGAGCTGCTCCTCGCTTTCCGCGCCGACCATTTCCATCAGCTGGTGGATCAGGCCCAGTTCCTCGGCCTCGTCCTCCCGCCCTTCGACCTGCAGGCGGAGGAGGTCGTTCGACCGCTGCTGGCCCGACAGGATCTCGGCGAAGGGCCGCGTCAGGCTCTCGCTCACCTTGCCGCGCGCCTCGTCCAGCTGGCCGAGCAGCTCGTCGAGATTGGGCACCTCGGCCTCGCGCAGTGCATTCTCGATCCGGTCGAGATCGGCCAGCGCGGCAGAAGCCTGCGCCAGATCCTGCGGCACCTCGTCGAACCGCGCGGCGATTGCCGCGATCGGCTCACCCAGGTTCGCCTCGATCGCGGCCCTGGCGAGCCCGGCCGACCTGATCGTTTCCTCGAAGCCGGGCGGCTTGCGTTCGCCGAGCGCGGCGACCAGCCCGTCGATCTCGCGCAGATCCGCCAGCGCCGCGTCCACGCCGCTCTTCTGCGGATCGTAGTCGCCCAGCAGCTTGGAAATCCGGTCACCGGCGTCTGCGCCGAAATCCGCAAGTTGTTCCGCCAGGCGTTCGCGGTACCGGTCCACACCGCCGCCGACGCCAGACCAGGCGACGTGGAAATGATCGGCGTGGTCGTTCGCCGAAGCCGCGCCGCGACCAGGGCCGAAAATCTGCTTGTTCCCACCTTTGCCGTAACGGATCTTGACCCCGGCGGCTTCGAGCATCCGTTCGACCTCGCTGGTCGAGTAACGAGCCATTCCCTCGGCCGGGACGAAGTCGATGGCCCGGCCGGCATAGTGGTCGCTGCCCTTCGTGTGCCTGCCGCCGGTCGTCGAGGTAATCCGGACGCCGGGGAACAGTTCCTTTATCAAGGCGACCATTTCGCCGACGTTAGTCTGGCGTTCCGCGCTGCCGCTCGGCGACCGGCGCGCGGCGCGCACTGTCTGCTTCGCTGCCTCTTCCTGCCGGCTGAGATCGGCCAGCTTGCGCGCCAGCTCCTCGACGTCCTCGGTCGAACCCCTCAATTCCCGGCGCATTCCGGCGAACCGCTCGGTAATCTCCGCCACCGGGTCCGTCTGGATTTTCGCCAATTCCGTCGCGAGGTCGAAGGTCGTGTTGCCGATAGACACCCTGATCTCTTCGAGCTCCCCGCGAATTCGCTCGGCAAGGAGGTCGGCGCTGTTGGTGATTTTCTTCCCGCTGTTCGCCGAGCTGGGCGCAGAGGCGGCGAGCAACCGCGAAGTCGCCAGCGCGTTTTGCAGCTTCGCCTCGGCCGCCTTCAAGTTCTCCCGCGCCTCGATCGAGGCAGCCTGCGCCCCTTCCAGCGCCGTCTCGCCCGCGCGCCGTGCCTCGCCGTTGTAAATGCGGATCGCGGCGATCACCTCCTCATAGCTGTGCCGTGCCAGGTCCAGCTTGTCCGCGAGTGTCTCGTTCGCCGCGCCTGCCTCGTCCGCCGCGTCGCCGCTGTCGAGCAGGTTCTGGATCAGCATCCCGACCACCGTGGTGCCGGCCAGGATCGCCGCGCCCCAGGGGCCGGAGAGGAAAGTGGCGAACTTCACCATCTTGCCTTTCGCCCCGTCGCCGGCATCGCCCATCATCGACAGCGCGCTGGCGGTCTGGCCGCCCTGCTGCGCGAGTACGACGAGCGGATTGACGCCCAGCGCCACCTGCGAAGTGATGTCCTGCACCTGGAAACCCAGCTGCTGGTAGGCGGCCCGCTGCATCCCGGCAGAGGCGACGCTGCCAGCCTGCGCGCGTTGAGCCTCGCGAAGCGCGGCCTCGTATTCCTTCAGGTCGTTCTTCGAAGCGATGACCATCCGGTTGTACTGGCCCTGGCTGATCGCCCCTTCGGACAGCGCCTCCTTTGCCGCCCCGATCGCGCTGGCGGCGATCGCCTGCTGCTTTGCGAAGGCATCCATCGCCGCGTCGAGCCGCCGCGCGCCCGCGCCCGCTTCGCCGAACGCGCCTTCCAGCCCGCGCGCCTTGGCCTCGGCGCGCGTCAGCTGGTCGACCAGCCCGTCGTCCGTCGCGTTGAGCCGGGCTCCAAGAACGAGATCGGTCATCGCCTAGCGCTCCCTGCCTTCGCGCCGAATTGTGCTAGCGCGGCCATTTCCATCCGCCGCAGATCGGCGAGCAGCTCGGGTGTCGGCTCGATCCCCAGCAACTCGGCGGTCGGCCGGATCGCAGCGTAATCGATGCCGGTGCGCTGCCCCGTCATCGCGTGGCGGTGCCACTGCGTGTCGAGCGCGAAGAACAGGTTGGCCGGATCCGCGTCGGCGAGCGGCACTTCGATCGGCGCGTCCTCGCCGCGCTTCTTCGCCAGCCAGTCGGGCAGGATCGCGTTTCGCGTCGCGGCGTCGTCGCTGGTGTCGCGCCCGCCCGTCCGGCCCGAGGCCCAGCGCCGGGCGAGCGCCCTCAGTTTCCCGCGCGGGCATCCTTGCCGCCGCGCACCGCATCGCGATATGTCGAAAGCGTCGCCTCGAAAGTGCCGGGCACGTTGAAAAAGCGCGCCAGGCTCTCTTCGGAAAACTTGATCGGGTCCTCGTTCGCCTCGGCCACACCTTTCCAGTCGCGGATGATCTTCACGCCGAATTCCGCCATCGTCGCGGACAGGGTCTTGTCGTCCTTCTCGGGCTCGGCCTTGACCGTGATTGCGCCCGCCTCCTCCATCAGGGTGACAAGCGCATCGGAGCCGAGCAGCACGAACTGCATCTCGATCTGGTTGTCGATGCGCTCGCCTTCCTCGGTCAGGCCGGGGAAGGTCACTTTCTGCCAGGTGCGGCGCTCTTCGACGAGTTTGAACATGATCTGATCCTGCGTTTCAATTCGGGTGAAGGGACGCTGTGCCGGTCACCGCCCCTTCGTTGCTGTGGCCTCCGCTCGCGCGGCCGGCGCGGCCTGGAATTACTTCGCGGTGAGGACGAGGTCGTCCGCTCCGCCGTCGACGGTCAGCAACAGGCCGATGTCGAACATCAGCACGTCGTCCTCCTCGGTCTCGCCGATCGAGGTGATCTGCGCCTTGGTGCCGCTCGCCTCGACGATGTTCCCGGCCGTCTTCCCGTGGACGAAGCTCCAGGCGACGAGGTCGCCGGTGGCGAGCGCGGCGAGATAATCCTTCGCCGCCACACCGGGCGCTTCGATCACCACTCGCGCGGTCGCCTGGTGGTTGCCGCCCTTGATGTAGCGCGCGCCGACCAGACTGCGCAGCGCGACGTTGCGGCCCGCCTCGATGCGCAGAGAGCGGGTGACCGCGCCGAAACCGTCGAGCGTGAACAGGCTGTTCTCGTTGTTGACCTCGACCGGCTCGATCCAGCCGGTAAAATCCGCCGCGCCCGGCGCTGCCTGGCTGCGCGGGGCAGCCGCCGGCACCAGACCGGTAAACTGCAGCCCGGCGAAGGGCAGAGCGCCGGCCGTGAAATCGAGGCTGAAGGTGCCGCGCTGGCCCACCGACTTGCGCAGCTGGTCGCCGGTCCAGGCGTATTCTGTAAGGCTGGAGGACGGGTCTCCGACCTGGGCGAAGACCTGCTCGGCCTTCTGCCCGGCGGTTACGTTGGCCGCCTTCATCCCTGCAGCTGCCAGCAGGGTCATCCACTTTGGCGCGGTGCCCGCCGCGCCGCTGCCGGCAAGCTCGACCTCGTAGGCAGAACGATAGCGCGCGTTCGACGGCTTCTGGCGGCTCGCCCCGAACTTGCGGGTGTCGAGATTACGCTGGACCTGGTCGACCTCGAGCGGGGTGGAAGAATAATTGCGGGTCAGGATCGCGTTGGCGGCCAGTGTCGGCGCGGCGTCGGTGCCGTAAGTCGCCTCGGTCTTCGCTGCGATCACGCGGGTCGTGTCAACCATAGAGTGTCTCCGTCATTTCGCGCGCGGCCTTGGTCAGCGCGTCGGTCCAGTCCTTCGGTTTTGCGGCCGGGTCCGCCTTCGCCTCGATCTCGCCGAGCACCCTGGCCCTGGCGATCGAATTGACAGGCAGGCCGAAACCGTCGATCTGCAATCCTCCCTGCCGCACCCGCGCCTCATCGGTCTGGGTGGGCTGGCTCTCCGCACTCGCCTTCGTCTCGGTATCCGGCTTCGTGGCGGCTTTCTTCGTGTCGGCCATCAGACCTTCCTTTCTCGGTAGTGGGTGGTGAACTCGACCGCCCAGCTCAGCGCGCTGGCATCGATGTCGAGCAGGCGTCCGCCCGCCAGGAAGCAGCCGCTCGCCGCTTCCGGGTGCTGCCATCCGAACAGCGCGTCCTTCACGCGGGCGATTTCGTCGTGCAGCTGCTCGTCGACTGCCGCGTGGCCGGCGCGGCCGGCGGGCTTCATCACGATCACGACGGAAAAGGCGAAGGTCAGCTTCTGGTCGTAGGCACCGACCCGCTGGCTGCCCTGCGCCCGCTCGTTCTCGGGGATCACGAAATGCGCCGGCAGCGCGCGCGGCGGCGACTTCAGCTGCGCGAACTCGAACAGGCCGCTCACGTGCTCGCACCCCGCCTCGCGCAGCCGATCGGCGATGGGCTGGCTGGCGATCATCCCTCGAACCCTCCGTCACATTCCCATTCGCACTCTTCGCTGCCGGCGAGCGGGCAGTAGAATTTGGCCCCGTCCCAGTAGCCGGCGCATTCGAAGGCCGGTTCTTCGAAAACCTCGTCGTCCGCGAACTCGTCGTAAGGCTGCCGCCGCTCGCTCACGCTGCCGCTCCTTCGACAAAGGCGCGCTGCAAGTGGGCGGTCAGGATCGCCTCGATATCCTCGCGGTCTTCCCGGTCGAACCCGAGATAGGGGCGCGCGGGCATCGTGACGCTGGCAACCACTCGGCCGCCGAAGGCCAGCGCCTTCTTCGTCTTGGGCCGGATCGTGCCGCCGAACTGGTGGATCGCGGCGTAGGTTTCCTGCGGCCCGTTCGGCCGCACGCCCACCTCCGCGTAAGTCGCACCCGATCGCCGGTCGAGGCTGCGGCGCAAAAAGCCCTTGTCCTGCAGCGTCTTGCCGCCGGCTTCTGCCGCACGCTTGCTCTTTCTCCACGGCACCCCGCTCGGGGCGACCTCGGCGTCGAACCGGCGGCGCGTCTGTGCCAGCATTTCTTCCGAAATCCGGTCCATCGCCCAGGTGAGGTCGCGTGCCTCCTCGCGCGCGCGGCGCAGCTGGTCCGCCAGGCTGCGATCGATGGTGAGGTTCATCCCGCTCATCGCCAGCCGTAATCCTTCAGCCCGTCGGGGTAGGCGCGAGTGCCGGGGTTGATCCGCACCCCGCCCTGGCCGGTCGGTTTGTCCACGCCGGGGTCCGCACCCAGGCTCAGCTCGCCCTTGCGCAGCGCGTCGAGGTTCTTCAGCGCGATCCGCCGCCGCTCCGCCACGTTGGCGGGCAGCTCGTCCTGATAAAGCGCCGCGCGGGCGAGGTCGGTCACGATCGCCACCACCAGCGTAGGCACCACGGCGAAAGGCAGCCGGTGCCGGGCAGACAAATGCGCCTCGACCTGCGCCTGCGCATCGACCAGCGCGCCGACCACCAGCGCGCGGTCGATCCGCCCGTCGCCCAGGTCGGCCAGGTGCAGCGCCTCGTCCCGCCCGATCCGGCCGACGAACTCGGCCACGCTCAGCATCGCAGCGCCGCCGTCGGGCATCGACCAGGCGCCTTCGATCACCGAGAGCTCGATGGGGAACTCGCGCTCGCTGCCGTCGGCAAGCCCGGCGATCACCGAAACGCGGTAAAGCTCGCCGTCGCGCCCACCCGACAGCCGGATGGCGAGATCGCCCGCCTCCAGCGTCACGTCCACCGCGATCGGCGCGGTGTCGGCGACCAGACCGCGCTCCTCGACGATCGCCGCCTCGAACGAGACGGCCGCGCCGCCCAGCGCGATCCGGTGGACCAGCGCCTCTGCCGGCGTCTTGACCAGGACGATCAGCTTCACGCCGCGATCTCCCACTGTGCGATCGCCCAGGGATCGTTCGCCGGCAACTGCCAGTTGACGCCCCAGCGCCCGTCGGCCGGCCAGCCTTGCGGGGCGGTGCGCGCCGTGTCGAACCCGTTGGTGAGCACGACGCGGACGCGCTTACCCTGCGCGGCGCGCGGGCAGTGGCCGGGATTGGGACGCAGCGCCATCGGCTCAGCCGTCGGCGCGGGCTGCGGCGACGCGCAGCAAGCTGGCGCGGATCTCATCCTCGGCGGCGTCTTCGGCCAGCTCGAGCGCGGCAGTGCCCTCGTAGCCCGAGGCGGCCGCGAGATCGAGCAGCTGGCGCCGGTCGAGCTCGCCGAGCAGCTTGGCCCCGCGCGAGGCGACGATCGCTTCGACCTTTTCGGCGATGGTGGGTTTCGAACCCTTGGCTTCGACCTCGCCGACGCTTTCGGCCGAAATGATGCTATCGAGTTCCTTGTGGCTCTTGCCGTCCAGCTCGTCGCGGAACTTAGCCTGGGCCGTGATGAAGCCGAGATCAGCTTCGGCGGTGCCCGCCGCCGTGGCGCGCTGCGCGGTGCCGATCGGCTCTCCGTTCGCCTCAGTGGCGGAGCCGGGTGCGCGGCCCTTGACTGCGCGGATCGCGCCGATCGCGACGAGGCGCTTGGCTTCCTCGCCTTCGAAAGCGCGCGTGGTGCCGACCTTGTGCGCGGGCTTCTTGCCGTTGCTGATCGGGATAAGGATTTCGTAATCGGCCATCGTCTGGCTCCTTGGGTTACTGGGTTTGCTGGGCAGGTGCGCGGTTTCGGCGGGCGGCCCTCTCCAAAGCCGCCCGCCGTCCGCGCGTCAGGATCAGACGACGCCGCGGAACAGGAAGCCGGCGTCGCTGCCCACGATCTCCGGCGATTGCTCGTCGATGACGTTGTTCTTCCAGCTGCGGATGTCGTTGTCCCACACCACCGGCTCCACGAACGGGTGGCCGCGCAGGCGGTAGGTGTAGCCGTAGCTCGGCAGGCGCATGTTGCGCTGGCCTTCGGGCGCGACGTAGGCCAGCACCGCGTCTTCGCCCCAGACGTCCACCGTGGTGCCGTCGTCGAGGTCGTAGATCGCGTCGCCGGTCACCACCGTCGGCACGTCGAAATACTCCGCCAGCATCGCGTTCGAGACCGCGGCGCTGTTCGTGTACTTGAAGTGATCGCGCACCTTGGCGTGGTTCTTGGCCGCTGCGCGCGCATCGGCCGAAAGCAGCAGCGTGTTCGGGCGGCGGCCGGTGCGCTTGCGGATCGCCTCCTTCGCGCTCTCGACCTGGTCGGCCGGGTTGCTGGCGTCGTCCGACCACTTGTCGGCGCCGGCCAGCGCCAGCTTGTTCTCGTCGGCGTAGGCGGCGGGATTGCGGGCGAGCTCGGCCTGCTGGATCTCCAGGCTCAGGGCGATCACCGCCAGGACCACGTCGACGCTTTCCTGCTGCAGGTCGATCCCCGGGACCGCCTGGGCATCTTCCAGGTACTCGATCGGGGTGACCGCCTGCAGCGCGTCTTGCGTGAGGTTGACCGGCAGCCCCTTGTAGGTCGCGGTGTAGCGGCCGATGTTGGTGCCCGGCGCGCGGATCGTCAGCACGCGGCGCAACGCCTCGCGATTGAACTCGATCCGCTTGGCTCCGCGGGCGGGCATGTTGACAACCGGGAACAGGGCGTGACCGACCAGCTCCGGATTGCTGTAGCCGCGGGCGTGTTCGGTGAGGATGGGATCGACCACGCGCGTCTGCGCTAGGGTCATGCTTTCGGCGAAACTGGTCATTTCAAAGGTCCTTCATCGCAAATGAAACTGGGGTGATGGCTGGCGAGATGGCGCGGTAGGCTCAGGGCGTGAGGAGGACGGTGACGAGCGAACCGTCGCCCGCGCTGTCCTCCATCGCCTTGGCGACCGGCTCTCCGGCAGCGAGCGCGACGGCCTTGCCGTCCGCGCCGACTTCCAGCTTGTCGCCCGCGTTGAAGGCGCCGCCGGCCTCTACGGTCTGGGTGCCGTGGACGGTGACGGCGAAGGCCTCGTCCGGCTCGGCGGCGTAGTCGGCGACGCCCAGGGCATCGGCCGCTGCACCGGCGTGGCTGCCGCCGATGGCGACGAAACGGTGGGCGATCACTGCCGCCGACGCCGTCAGCGTCAGCGAGAGGAGCGGAGTTCGGGGAAAGCGCATTTCGGATTACCTCGTTTGGGTTGGCAGAAGGGCGAAAAGGCGGTCAGGACGCGAGCGAGGCCTGC
Source organism: Alteriqipengyuania flavescens (assembly GCF_030406725.1). Lineage (NCBI taxonomy): Bacteria > Pseudomonadati > Pseudomonadota > Alphaproteobacteria > Sphingomonadales > Erythrobacteraceae > Pseudoblastomonas > Pseudoblastomonas flavescens. The sequence continues at coordinate 8,794 of NZ_CP129107.1, forward strand.
GCCTCGCGCACGCAGTCCATCCACGGCTTGGCGGGGGTGGCGGAGCGTATCTTCGTCGCCTCGGCATGCAGGGCGGCCTGGTCCTGGTCGACCGTGTAGCCTGGAGGCGCTGCGAAGCCCGTGGAAACGGACGCTGCGCCCTTGGCCTCGGGCTTGGCGCTCTCGCCCAGCGAAACGATCGTCCCGCCGCCAGAAAGCAGCGTCTTGAGCGCGGCGTCGGGCGAGAGGCTCTTGGCCGCGTCACCTTCGCCGAAGCTGACCTCGGCATCGGTCTCCAGTTCGCCGAGCGCATCGAGCACGCCGATCACCAGGTCCTTGCCGGCCGGCGCGAGCTTGGCCTCGCCGATCAGCCCCTCGGCAAAGCTGACGTTGGCCGCGTGGCGCGCGGCCTTGGCTGCCTTGGCCTGGTCGGCTTCGCGCTTGGCGATGTCCGCCTCGCGCCGGTCGAGCGCGGCGCTGCGTTCGGCGAAGCTGCTTTCGTTCGGGGACGTGGCGGCCGACGCGGTCTGCGCGGGCGCGGTTTCCGCAGGCGCTGCGGTTTGGGCGGAAGGCGTGGCAGTCGGAGTGGCCATGGCAGGCTCCTTTTCGGTTTCGGGTTCGGTGTGGATGGTGATCGCCTCGCCCGGCTCGCACTCGGCGAACTGGACGGTGCCCAGCCCCTTGATCCCGGCCGCGTGCGCGCCGAGGAAGCCGACGTGCTTCAGGTACCAGTTGCCGGGCTTGGGGTTGTGCGGGTGCGCCGGTTCGTACAGCCGGGCGGAGACCTTGCGATAATCGCCTTGGCGGACGCGCTCGGCAAAGGCGGGCGAGATCCGGTCGGGCCGGGCGACGAGCTCGCCGTCCTCGACCGCCAGGCTGCCGACCCAGCCATAAGCCGGGTCGTCCATTTCCGGGTGCCCGATCACCAGCGGCGCGGGATCGCTGTCGGCGTCGTAGCCGGCGGCGATCGCGGCGAGGTCGGCCGCGCCGAACGTCACCGTCTTGCCCTCGACCGAACGGAAGGTGCCTTGCTTCAGGATGCGAATGCGGGGCGGGGTTTGATCCATGCCGACTGCCCTAGTCAGCCCCGGCGCCGCCTTCGTCGGTGAGCGGGCTTACCCCCCCCCCCCGCAGGTCGTGGATCCGGCAAGGGTTTTTGCACGCCGCCCGCACCGCTGGCAAGCCCGGCTTTCCTGCGGAACCGACAATCCCGTCAGCGCGCGGCGCAATGGATCAGGAGAATACGATCATGGCTTTCGAGACGATCGAGAACTGCGCCCCGGCTAAGCCCGCGGCCGTGCCCGCCGACGGTGTCCGCTTCACCGCGCGAACCTTGCAGCGTCGGGATCGGAAAGCGCCGGCCCGCTTCATCTTGCTGTCGATCGGGGCAGCGCTGGCGAAGCGCCTGGCGCTGTCGGGCGAACGGACTTCGCTTGCGTTGGCCTTCGGCTCGGGCAGCGATGCCGGCAAAATGCGCCTGTCGGTCGATGTCTCGTCCGGCAGCTTCCCCGCGAAGCGCGACAAGAAGGGCAATTACAACCTCACCTTGAACGCGGCGACCGCCGACGGCCTGTTCGCGCTCGAGTTCGAACCCGCCAGCGTGCCAGAGGTCGAAGTGGGTGCGGCCATGGGCAAGCCGCCGTTCGCGATAGTCGATCTGCCCGAAGCGATGCTGGCCCTGGACGACTAGATCGGGCGAGAAAACGCAAACGGGGCGGAGAACCGGCCTGGCCTCCGCCCCGCTTTATGCCGTGAGCATAAATGCACAGCAATCTGGGCGCAATTTCAGGGGTGCCCGCACCCCACCTAGCCAAAAGCGCCTCGAAGCAATTCTGAGGCGTTTTTCGCGGGGGTGTGATTTTCGCTTAGCCGAAGTGGCGTAGGCGTCGTCCGGCCGGTCAGCCCAGCCAAGTCCGCAGCGGTGGTATAACGAGGAGCGCGTAGAAGGCAGCCGCCGCCGCCAGCGCACCCCAGAACCGCACGCGCCGCTTCACGGCCAGCGGCGCGCGTGGCCTCGGGCCAGCAGCCGCTCGCCGAGGTCGCCCTGGTCGGTCGCGCACCGCGCCACCGGCCGCCCGAAGCGGTCCCGCTCCTGGAAACCGTTGATGCGCGGATCGGCGTCGACCAGCTCACACCGCACCTGGCGTCCCGCGATCATCGCCGCGAGCGCGTCACCCGCTTCGGCAAAGCCCGTCTCCCCTCGCTCAGGCGCGTCGATCCGCGCCAGGCGTACCCTGCCGTTGGCATCCGCCACGTTGGCGCAGCGCAGCGTGTCCCCGTCGACGACCACGGCGGACAGGCAGAAAAATACCGTGAGCACCACTCAGCCGGCGAAGGGATCGAAGGAAGGATCGGTGCGCAGGTGCGAGCGGCACGCGTCGAGCATCCCGAATGCGTTGTTCGAACCGCTGAGGTCGAACTGGGCGAAAGGCACCCCTTCGTGGCCGAACCAGATCGTCGTCGCTTCGCGCAGCTGCTGGTCGAACTGGGCACCGTCGTTCGCCGCGCGCAGGATCCGCCAGTTAATGCGCGGCCCGCCATCCTCTTCCGCCGTGCCGGCCGCATCGAGCGTCCAGATATCGCGAATGTCGCCTGCACTGTCGAGCAGGATCGCCTGCAGTTCCACATCTCCTGTCTCGAGGCTGGACCACGCGGGATTGGAAAGCGCGAAGTCGTAAGCGTTGCGCGAACCGTGGGCGAAGACCGTCAGAGCCGACCCGTTGTAGTGCTCGGGAAAACGCATCAGGCAGACGCCTAGGCCCGCGTCTCCCACCACCGTCCACTCGCCGTCGGTTTGCTGGAATGTCACCGCCCGCTGGCCATCCTGCACTGCGAGACCCAGCGCCGCCACCAGTCCGAACAGTCCGATCATCGCATCCTCCCCTATAAGGATCGCAAGCAGGCTACGACCCGGCCAACCAGCTGGCAATCGTCTTCCGCGATCAGGTAATCCGAGACGTGCGGATTGTCGGATAGCGCCTCGACCTGTCCGCCGCCGAGCACCCGCAGGCGCTTGACCATCCCGACCTCGCCGATCGCCAGCGCCCAGATCTGGTCGCTCATCCGCAAATGATTCTGCGCCAGGTCGATCAGCAGCAGGTCGCCGTCACTCAGCGTCGGCTTCATGCTGTCGCCGATCCCCCGCACCAGCCGCAGCTTGTCGGCGGGCGACTTGGTGAACCCGGCGATCAGCGACTTGGGGAATTGCTCGACCCGCTCCTCGGCGTGCTCGTCGATGAAGGTTCCGCCCAGGCCGTAAGCGAGGTCGAGAACGCGGATCGGGACCGTTTCTGATACCTCCTCAGATGACTGCAAGTCCTTGGTCAACCGCTTACCGAACACGATGAAATGCAAGTCGAGGCCGATCTCGTCGATCTTTGCCATGGTCGCCGTATTCAATGACGTCCGATCGTTCTCGTATGCGATCATCGTGTTCTTAGAGACGCCGAGTTCGGTCGCAAGGTTCGCCTGAGATAATCCCGCCCGCTCGCGTTCCGCGCGAAGCCGCGAACCATAAGTTCCCTCACCCATAGAGCGATTTTCTTCTTGAATGGTGCGGAAAACTTGTCCATGGTCCAGTCTTATGGACCACAACAACGCAATTGGTGCAGTTTTCGTTTGCGGCCTCCACCCGGAGGACGTGAAGGCGATCATCCGCAAGCGCTACGGCTCGATCAGTCGGTTCGTGAAACAGAACGGGCTTCCTTCGACGGGGGTGAGCGACCTCTTCCGGGGGCGCACCAGCGCCCCGGTCCGCAAGGCGGTCGAACGGGTCATTCGCGATCACGACCGGGCTACCGGCAGCACGCAGGCGAAGAAGGTGGCGCAAGCATGAGCCCCGCCTATCACGCGCCTCGCGCCGAGTCTTGTCCCTATTTCGTTCGCACCGGCGCGGGACGGTCTGCGCGATGACCGGCGTGCCGAAATTCCTCTCCGCAAAACAGATCGCCGACATGGCTCTCGAAGGCCTGCCGACGACGAAGCGCGGCGTGAACAAGGTGGCGCAGCGCGATCGATGGACGTCGAAGAAACGCTGCGGCCCCGGTGGCGGGCGGCTTTACGCCGTCTCCAGCCTGCCGGTCGAAGCGCAGAACGACTTGCTGGCGCGCGCCGGCGAAGTGAAGCGCAAGCTCGCCGCTTCTTCATCGCGCGGGCGAGGGAGACCTAAGGGGAGCGGTGCATTCTTCGTCCAGCACCCCGAGATTGCTCAGGCGGTTGCGGGCTGGGTTGCTTGCCGCAAGGTCTCTGCCTCGATCATTCGCGAGATGATAGTCCAGCATTTCGACGAAGCACCCTGCCTGCGCGTGGTGCAGAAACAGATCGCGACATTCGAACGCGACAACGAGCTTGTCCTCGAAAGCTTCCGCGATCCCTCGCGCTTCAAGTCCACCCGCCGCGTCTCGCTCGGCCGCGCCGACGCCGGGATAACCTACGCCAACCAGCTCTGGGAGCTCGACACGACGCCTGGCGACGTTCTGCTGGTCGAAGGCAGGCGCGCCATTCTCGGCGTGATCGACGTGTTCTCGCGCCGGGTGCGCTTCCTCGTCGCCCCTTCCGAAAGCGCGCAGTCGGTCCGCCGCCTGCTCGCCTCGACGATGCAGGCCTGGGGTGCGCAGCCGACCGCCGTCGCCACCGACCAGGGTTCGGGTTACATCAACAAGGCGATCGTCAGCGCACTGGAGCTGCTCGGGATCGAGCACCGCGACTGCCCGCCGGCCAGCCCGGAGAAGAAACCGTTCATCGAACGCGTGTTCGGCACTTTCCAGCGCCAGCGCTCGGAAATCCTCGCCGGCTACTGCGGGCATGACGTGGCCGAGGCGCAGCGCCTGCGCGAACGCGCCCGCAAGGACAGCGGCAAGCCGCTGATCGTCCCCGAGATGACGGCCGTGGAACTGCAGGTCATTCTCGATAACTGGGCCGACGGTACTTACCTCCAGGCCCGTCACTCCACGCTCGGCACCACGCCGCTGGCGCGCTGGCAATCCTCTCCGCCGGGCGCAACCCGCGCGCCTTCTTCCGACGAACTGCGCATCGTCCTGTCCGCGCTGGTCGGCGAACGCACCGTCGGCAAGAAGGGCGTCGTCTGGCAGCGCGGCAGCTACTGGCACCCCGCGCTTGTCCCCTTCATCGGCAAGACCGTCACCGTCCGCCGCGACGAGGACGAGCTCGGCGAGCTGATGGTCTTCGACGAGGACCGCCGCTTCCTCTGCACTGCCGTCAACCACGAACGCTCCGGCCTGTCGGAGGAGGATTTCGCCCGTGCCGCCCGCCGCGACCAGGACGAATGGATGAAGGCAGCGCGCGCGGGGCTCTCGTCCAAGATGCGCCGCTACCGGATCGAGGATGCGCGCGACGCGATCCTGCGCGCCGATGCCGAGCGGGCCGGGAAGCTCGTCGCCTTTCCTTCGCGCACCGTGGCCGAACCGTCTGACACGGTCCGTTCGATCCGCGCCGCTGCCGACGCCGCCCCGCCAAAACCGACTGCGCTGCGGCAAGGACATTCCGCAGGCGCCCCCGAGCCGACCGAGGCCGATCTCGACGCCCGCGTGCGCGAGGCCGATCAGCTGCTCGCTGCCGCTGATCGCGGCGAAACGGTCGACGAGGCTCGCCTGCGCTGGGCGCGCAGCTTCGTCACCCGCTCGACCTACCTGACCCGCAAGTTCCCCGATGCCGATTTCAGCGGCGTCAACCTCTCCACCCGCGAAGGCCGCGAGGCTGCCTACCGCCAGTTCCAGAAGGCGTCCGGCTCGGCGAGCTGACCCGATTTCACTGCCCTTTCAATCGCAAGGAAACGACCATGAAGCACCAGCACCCCATCCCGGCCAGCAAGGCGGAGCCGCCCCCTCCGCGCGGGGCAGGCCAGGCGCACCTGACCAACATGACTCTCGCCCGCCAGGCGATGGTCGATTGCACCTCGGTCGGCGAGAACATGCCGCGTCTGGGCCTGTTCTACGGCCCGTCGGGCTACGGCAAGAGCGTGGGCGCAGCCTTCGTCGCCGCGCGTTTCGACGCGGGCTACGTCGAGGCCAAGTCGATCTGGACCCAGCGCAGCCTTCTTTCCGAACTGGCCCGCTCGATCGGCATCACCAGGATCGAGCGAACCGGCCCGCGCATTCTCGACCAGCTGATCGAGCAGCTGCGGGCCCACCCGCGCCCGCTCATCATCGACGAGATGGATTACCTCGTGAAAAAGCAGATGGTCGATATCATCCGCGACATTCACGACGCGACTTCGGTCGCCATCCTGATGATCGGCGAGGAGGCGCTGCCGGCAAAGCTGCGCGAGTGGGAGCGGTTCGACAACCGCATCCTGGTGCGCGCCCCGGCGCAGCCTGCCAGCGAGGATGACGCGCTCAAGCTGCGCGATGCCTACCGCGGCGAGGTTGCGATTGCCGATGACCTTGCGATCGAGTTTTGCCGCGCCTGCGGCGGCGTCACGCGCCGGATCGTAATCAACCTGGAAATCGCGCAGAACCTCGCGCTCGACGCAGGCGAAGCTGCCATCGACCGGGCGTGGTGGGGCAATCGCCGCGTCGAGACGGGCGCGCTGCCCGTCCGCCGCGTTGCGGAGCGCGGCGCATGAGCGCGCTTACCGCCCGCCGGTGGCCCGACTGGGTCGGTACGCCGTCCGTCGTCGTCCCGACTATCCCGTGTCCCGCCACCGCGCCTGTCCCGCTCGACCTCGGTGAGACCTTGCTACCACCGGCGCGCCTCTGGAACGCACTGCGGTGGCACGAAAGCCCGGTGTCGCTGAAGACCCTGTTTGCCGACGCGCAGGTTCACCACGCCATCTTCCACGAGCTCCTCGACCAATGGTCGGCGCAGGGCTGGCTCGTGACTTACTCCACACCCTTGAGGATCCGGATGACCGATGAAGCCCGGGCGCGCAGCGCGCCGCCCGCAACACTCCGCCGCGTCGAGAACCGGCGCCTCAATTCGATGCGAGCGAGGATGTGGTCCGCGATGCGCGTCCTTCGCGCCTTTGACCTGCCCACGCTCTGCTTCGCGGCCGAGGTGAGCCAGGGCAACGCCCGCACTTTCCTGCGCGACCTCGTCAGGGTGGGCTACGCCACTGAAATAGGAAGCGGCATGCGGGCAGGGTGGAAGCTGGCGAAAGACACCGGCCCTACGCACCCGATCATCCGCACGATCCCGAACCGCGCCGTCAAGGGCCTCCTCCTGGTCGAACTCCGCGACCGCAACACCGGCACGCAGACTTCGGTCCGCGTGCGCGCCACGCGCTCGTCCAGAAAGACCGCGGGTGCGCCTTCAAGGCGGGCTTCGGATGGGGGGGTAGGTTAACCATGTCTGTTAAGGTTAATGCCTCGCTAACCAATCTCGCGAAGGCGCAGGACGCCTGGGGTGCGGCGATGCCCGAGTGGGTCGCCATCATGGCCAAGGCCTGCGATGCCTCCAATCAGCGCGAGGTTGCCCGCCAGCTCGAGAAGTCGGGTGGTTATGTCAGCCGGATCATCAACTGCAGCTACGGCGGCAGCTACGACGAGGCGCGGCAGCTTGTCATGGGCCGGTTAGGCGACGGGACGGTGCGCTGCCCGGTCTGGGGCGACGACATCCGCCTCACCGCCTGCATCGCTTATCGCCGCGCCAAGACGCCGCCGGGCAACCATGCCGAGCGGCTCTACGCCCGCGCCTGCCCGACCTGCCCGAACAACACCGACCGCGAAGGCGCAGTCTCGTGAGCAGCGCGCAGCACACCCGGCGCGATTACGCCGCGCTGATCGGGCAGCGCGGTTACGTCGTGCTCTTCCACCGCGCGGGTGAGAACCACTGCCCGAGCTGCGGCAAGTCAAACTGGATCATCGGCCGCACCAGCGCGGAGTGCGCTTTCTGCGATCTTGCGATCCCGCTCGCCGAACCGGTCGGTCCCGAAATCCACCTCGACCCAGAAACCGAAAGGAAAGCGTGATGGCACGCGAAAGAAGAAAAGCCGCTGCGCAATCTGCGCCTCAGACGATCGAGGAAGCGACCGCGCTCGCGGCCCGCTACGTTGACCTGCTGGACGCGATCGAACTGGAGCGGGTCGAGGCCCAGTCCGCGATCGACGAGGTTCTGGCAGCGCGCGACGCCGTGATCGCCCCGCGCGAAGAGGAACTCAAGGACATCTTCCGCCAGCTCCGGCCGTGGTGGACTGCCAATCGCGAGGATCTGACCGATGGCAAGCGCAAGTCGATCGAGCTCGCCGGTGCCCAGCTCGGCGATCGCACCACCACGCCGCGCCTCGCTGCGCCGAAGGGCATGACCCAGGGCGACCTCACCGATCTGCTGGTCGAGCGCGGCCTGCGCGATCTCGTCCGCACCCGCCACGCGATCGACAAGCCGGCCTGCCTCAAGGTGATCCGCTGGCTCGACCGCGAGGAGCCCGATCCCGCTGCCACCGCGCCCGAGCGCTTCCAGGACGCGATGATGCGCGCCCTGGGCGAACAGCTCGTCGCGATCGGCACCACTGTCACCCAGCGCGAGGAATTCTTCATCGATCGCGCCGGCGACCGCAACCAGGACCCCGAAATCGTCCCCGTCGAAGGAGAAGCCGAATGAAAAACCACCAACCGAAGGACAGCGAGTTGATTGCCGTCCGCGCCGAGAATGTGAAGGCGCTGCCGGCACGGCTCTGCGACAGTTTCGCGCCGCCGCTCGACACCGCGCCGCTCCACCCGGACGGTCGTCAGATGGCGGTTCTGGTTGCACGGATCGATGCACCGGCAGGGCCGATCGTGGCGTTGAGCTTCGTCCTCGGCGATCGCCAGACGACCCTCACACTGAATTGCGGCGAGCTCGACAGCTTCTGCCACGCTCTGGCCGACGCCACGCTCTGGCAGAACGAAAAGCTGCGCCAGAAGGCCGGCGGGGCGGTCCACTGATGGACCGTCTCGTCAAGGCCGCCACTCTCCCGCACCTCGGCGCGCGCGTCATCGATCGCGCCACCGGGATCGAGGGCACGCTCGTCGCCACCACCCGCTGGCTCGATCGTTCGGATGAAGGCGCGATCCTTCGCCCCGGCGTCGATGCCGATGGCCACCCATGGCCGGTCCACTGGGTGCCCGCTGCCCGGATCGTGGCCGAACTCGAAGGAGCTTCATCGTGACGCCCCAGCAGAAGCGCACGCTCGATTACGTGCGCGCCTATCATGCCGAGCACGGCCGCGCCCCGACGATGCAGGAAATCGCCGATGCCACCGGCGTCAAGGCGAAAAGCCAGGTCAGCAGGCAGCTCAACACGCTCGCCGAATACGGTTTCCTGCGCCGGACCAACCATTTCTCCGGGAAATACGTGCCGGCCGAAGTCCCGGCCGTCGACCTGGCCCACGTCCCGACCGAAACGCTGCGCGCCGAACTCGACCGCAGGCAGACGGAGAGCGCGCGATGATTGCCGCTCTCGCCTCCGCCTTCTTTGTGGTCGCTGGCGCCGCCTCGATCGCCGTGATCGTCACGAGCCTGCGGCGCGCTCTTGCCGTCGCCGCCGATCTTCGCGCCGCGCTGGAGGACCTGACATGGGCAAGTTGAAGAAGATCAGCGAAGACCAGGTCCGCGAACTCGCCGAGCTGCGCGAGCAAGGTTGGTCATACCAGCGCCTGGCCGATCGGTTTGGCCTGTCTCCTGCCGGCGTCCATTACCACTGCCTCAAGGAAGGTGCGCTGTCGCCTGGGCAGCTGTGTGGCCGACCGACCGGCTCGACCAATGGCCGGTCGTTCGGTGGAAAGGGCTTCAACGGACCCGTGCGTTACTTTTCGAAGCAGGAGGATCGCGAACTGGTCCGCCGGCGTGAGGATGGCCAGTCGATCAGTCGAATTGCCCGAGAGATGGATCGAGCCAAGACCTCGGTCCGCGTCCGTCTCCTTACCATCGCGCGCGAGCAGGCCATTCGGGAAGAACGCGTGGCGGAGGCGGCGTCGTGAGGGCCGCTTCGCCTTCTGAATGCGCAGGTGCAATCGGCGCTGCCGCACTCGCCGTCATGGCCAGCCCTGCGCAGCGCCGCGCCTGGCTCGCCGGCTACACCGGCCGGTCTTGCCCGCGCCACGCCTCGCGCGATGGCCGCGATTTCTTCCTCAAGGGTCGGCAGGCCCGCACGCTCCTCGACCAACTCCGTTCTCACCAGGAAACCCGCTGACATGCTCAAGATCATCGCCGATTTTCCCCACGCCGGCAGCGAGGCATTCCTGCGTCCCGACGGCCGCAAAGTGCGTATCGTGCAGCACCTCGCCGACGGGCGTTGCATCGTCGGCGAGGTGCCCGATAGCCCGAAAGCGCGCGACGCCAGCGACAATTTCCGCGTCGATTTCACCGCCCTGGCCGCAACGAAGGACATCGCGTGCGATCCATCGACAGATCCGCGTCCACGCCGCATCCAGCTCAAACGGACCAAGGGCTTCGGTCTGCCCGATAACACCCGCAACGTGGCCCGGCCGACTGCCTGGGGCAACCCGTGGCGTCCGTCCGATTACATCGACGCGGGCTATCAGGCAGGTCAGCACGAAGCCCGGCGCACCTGTGTCGAGATTTACCGCGCCTGGCTCACCGGAACTTCGCACTGGGCGCTGACAGGGTGGACGATTGCTCCGCCCGACCTTTCGGCCCTGCGCGGTCTCAACCTCGCCTGCTGGTGCAAGCTCTGCAGCCGCCACGCCCTGGGCAAGCCGCGCGGTGTCGATTGTCCCGACTGCGAACCCTGCCACGCCGATGTCTTGCTGGAACTGGCCAATGAGTAAGCAGCCGAAGCGCCGCTCCGCGCCCGCCGATGCGCGCACGCGCAAGATGCGCGCCGTTCTCGCCGCGTGCCGTCGACTCGGCATCGATGGGGACGCTCGCAAGGACCTGCAGCTGGAAGTGATCGGCGTCGCCTCAATGGCGCATATGTCGGACGGTCAGCTCGGCCGCCTGCTCGATCATCTCAACAGGGACTGGAAGCGCGGCAACCAGGACCGCCCGCACATCGGCAAGATCAAGGCGCTCTGGTGGAGCCTCTACTGGCTCGGCGCTGTTGGCGATCCGGGTGACCGCGCGATCTCCGCCTTTGTGCAGCGCCAGACCGGCATATCCGCCCTGCGTTTTCTCGACCACACTCGCGCCCATTCGGTCATCGAGGCGCTGAAAGATTGGCTTGCGCGCGAAGGAGTCGTCTGGCCAGAGAGCCTCCGTGGCGGTGATGGACGCGCAGAGCGCTTCGCAGTCATCGATGCCATCGCCGGCCGCTTTTCCGATCCTGCCGTGACTTTTCAGGCCACCCGTCGGGGGCTCGGCCTGCCGGATGCGCGCGCCCTCTGGTCCGAACGCGAACTCGATGATCTCATTCGCCAGCTCGGCAAGCAGCTTCGAGCCGCGAGCCAATGACCACCGCGCGCCGCCCCGAATTGACCCTGGCCGATCTGCCGATCCCGCGCACTGCGAAGGTGACCCGCAAATGGCCTGCGCAGATGGTCGAGATGGCCGATCACATCGGCGCGTTCCACACGCTCCACTTGATTGCGGCCTTTGGCGGGCAGCAGATGCGCATCCCGCTCGATCCCGATCGCAGCCCGTTCCGCGATGTTCTCGACCCGCAGCGCGTCGATCTCATGGCCCGGATCTACGGTGGTAACGAGCTGGAATTGCCTGTGGGGCGCGCCGCGCTCGACGAGGCGCGCCGCGCGCCCGTGCTTGCGTCTGTCCGTGCGGGCGATATGACTGTGCGCGAGGCCGCACGGATCCTCGGCACTGCGCGCACCTACGTTTCGCAGCTGGTCAATCGCACTGCAGAGGCAGAAGGTGCCGCGCCGCTGCCAAGCCGCCGCGTCGACAAGCGTCAGCTCGACATGTTCCCCGACCGGGCTTGAATTGCAGGTCGCCGCGGTGAGGCGACTTACCCCGCCATCGACCGCATGGAACCCTTAGCGATAGCGCGTTGCAACACACGTTAATCGTCGGGGGTCCGATGCACTTTCACAGCCGATCGCAGGAGGCCCCATGAACCTCCTCGATATCATCCGAACCTGGTGGCCGATCGCCGCTTTCGTCACACCGTTCATCCTCGCCGGGGGCTTCGCCTGGCTGAAGAACCAGTTTCCGACCAAGCTCGACCTCGAGAAGCTCCGCACCGAGGGTGAGAAGGAGTTGGAGAAGCTGCGCATCACGAGCGCGCGCGAGATCGCCGAACTGTCGGTCCTGGCTCGAACCACGGCTGATGCGCAGATCGCCGATCGCGGCAAGATCGACATGCTCATGGCCGATGTCGCGCGCCGTCCCAGCAAGGTCGACCTCAGCAAGGATATCGGCAAGTTGGCCGAGCGCGTCGGTCGTCTCGAAAGCTCGATCGCCAGCGTGAGCGATCAGCTGCGCACCAACAACGGCTACCTCCACACTCTCATCGACAAGCATATCTCGTGAGCGTGCCCGAAATCATCCGGCCCAACATCCGCAGGGCCATCCTCGATTTGCTCAACGATACCGGCGGCCAGCTCAATGACGACGTCATCGCGCGTCTGCTGGCGAGCCTCGGTCACCGTGTCGCGCGCCGCGACATCCGCGAGGAACTCGCCTGGCTGAAAGAAAAGGAGCTCGTCAAAACCGAGGAGGTCGGCCCGTTCCTCGTGGGCGAGATCACGCCTGACGGCATCGACTGTTCGGATGGCAATCTTCGCATCGAGGGCGTTCTCCGGCACCGGACGGGGCGCTGAACGATGGGCGGCCGTTCTTCCATCGACCAGCTCCCTCGCGCGCTGCGCGATGCCGTGCATGCCGCGATCGCCGACGGTCTCACCATCACCGAGATCCGCGACATGCTGGAGGAGGAGGGTGCTGACGTATCGCGCTCGGCGGTTGGGCGCTACACCAAGCAGTATAGCGAGGTTGCCGCGCGCACTCGCGACATGACCGGCGTCGCCCGCGCTTTCGCCACCGAATTCGGCGATGCCGAAAGCCCGCAGGTCAAGCTGATCGTCCAGCTCTTCACCAGCTTGCTGACCCAGGCCATCATGCCGATGGCCAGCGGAGAGAGCGGCGAGATCGACGCGCGCGAGGTCCATTTTCTCGCCCGCGCGTTCAAGGATTTCACCAGCGCCAGCAAGACCGATACCGATCGCTCCGCCAAGGAACGCGAAGAGGATCGCAAGCGCGCGCGGCAGGAAGCTGCCGAGAATGCCGAGAAGGCGGCGCGCGGCAGCGGGGCCAGCCCCGATACGATCGCGGCGATCCGCAAAAGCATTCTGGGGATCGACTGATGGAGCCGGTCCGCCGTGTTGTCGGCCGCGTGGAAAGTGGTCCTGGCGATTTGCCGCGCCTCGCAGCATTTGCGGCCGTCGAGGCGCGCGAGCTCGGTTTCGAAGTTGGCAGGATTTCGGTCAGCCGGTCTGCCTCGTTCAGCCAGTCCCGCTATTTCACCGCGGTCGATGTCCGCGGCAATGGCTGGAACATTCGCGTGGCCGACCACCACCGGCCGTTCTCGTCGAGCTACCAGACCCCCCATTTCGACCTAGTTTCGCTCGATGGTCGCTCGGGCCTGTGCGCCCTGCGCGAATTCCTCCTGGAAATCGTTGCGGGGGAACGGGAATGGTTCGACCTGTCGCCGACCGGCCGCCGTCCTGCGCGCAAGCGGCGCTGTAATCCCAAGCGGTGGAAGGGTGGGTGGATATGAGCAGCGGCGCACCGGCGGTCCTGCTTCCCTATCAGAGGGAAGCGATCCTGCTGTCCGACCAACACGATCTGCTCGTGATCGAGAAGTCGCGCCGGACCGGGATCACCTACGGGTTCGCGGCGGACGCGGTTCTCACCGCTGCCGAACGGGGCCGCGGCGGGCAGAACGTCTTCTATATCGCCTACAATCTCGACATGACCCGCGAATTCATCGACTACTGCGGCAGCTTCACCAAGGCCTTCGACAAGGCGGCCTCTGCCCCCAGTGAGTTTCTCTACGATGACGGGTCGGAGGAAGGCATCAAGGCATTCCGGATCGATTTCCCTTCGGGCTACTCGGTCGTTGCCCTGTCCTCCAAACCCCGCTCGCTGCGCGGCAAGCAAGGCAAGGTCATCATCGACGAGGCTGCCTTCCACGACCAGCTCGCCGAACTGCTCAAGGCCGCTCTCGCGCTGTTGATGTGGGGCGGCAAGGTCGTCCTGATCTCGACCCACGACGGGGCCGACAATCCGTTCAACGAGCTGATCGAGGAAATCCGCGCCGGAAAGCGCAGTGGATATGTCCAGCGCGTCACTCTCCGCCGCGCGCTCGAGGAAGGTCTCTACCGCCGCATTTGCCTCGTGACGGGGAAAGAATGGACGGCGGAGGCGGAGCGCGAATGGGAAGCCGATCTGCGCCGGAAATATGGCGCGGCCGCAGAAGAAGAGCTCGACGTGGTCCCGGCGCGCGGTAGCGGCGTCTACATCGCCCGCGCGACGATCCAGGCGGCCATGAGCGCCGACCTTCCAGTGATCCGGCTGACCTGTCCCGACGGGTTCGAGCGTGAGCACGAGGCATATCGCACCGATTGGGTCCGCGAATTCCTCGAAGAAGAGGTCGCCCCCTGGCTCGCCGACTTCGATCGACGCCGCCATTCCTTCTTCGGCCAGGACTTCGCCCGGTCGGGTGACGTCTCGCCGGCCGTCTTCGGTCAGTACGACGATCTCGGTCGCCTCATCGCCAGGGTCACGCTTGAGATGCGCAATGTTCCGTTCCGAGAGCAGGAGTTCGCGCTCAACTGGATCCTGAAGCGCCTGCCGCTTTTTGCTGCGGGAAAGGTCGACGCGCGAGGCAATGGCTCCGCACTCGCCGAGGCTCTCCAACAGGACTGGGGGTTCGACCGTATCGAAGCGGTCCAGACCAGCGAGAAGACCTATCTCGCGTTCATGCCCAAACTTCGTGCCTCGATCGAGGATCGCACCATGCTGATCCCGCTCGACGACGGGACGATGGACGATCTGCGCATGGTCAAGCTTGTGCGCGGCGTCCCCAAGATCCCCGACCGCTCCGTCGTTTCGAAGGCCGATGGGGCGAAGGGACAGCGTCACGGCGATAACGCGATTGCACTGATGCACTTCCGTGCCGCAGCCGACGAGGATTTTGCACCTTTCGATTTTCGTTCTGCAGGCGGTCGCTCGATCGTCGGGCGCGCCAGCGCCGGCGCTTCGTCGGAGCGCGGCTTCGGCACCGTTGGCTCGCGCGCAACCATGAGAGGATATTGAAATGGCCGTGCCGGCAAACCGCAGGCAGATGGGAGAACTGGGGCAGCGCATCGCCACCACTGGCAATGGCCGCGATATCACCCGGCCGTTCGTGCAGGGGTTGCAGCAACCGCGCGATCCGCGTCTCCTTCGGGCGGTTGATTGGGGTGTCTACGATCGCATCCTCGAAGATGACCAAGTCTTCTCCACGCTGCAGCAGCGGCGCGGTGCAGTCGTCAGCCGGGACTGGAACGTGGTTCCAGGCAACGAAGACGATCCACGTTCGGTCGCCGCAGCCGACGCCTTGCGCGAGAACCTCCTGCGGATCGGATGGGATCGCATAACAGACAAGATGCTCTTCGCACCCTTCTACGGCTACGCTGTCGCGGAACTGCTTTGGGCTCCCATGAACGGTCGGATCGAGTTCGAGAACATCCACGTCCGTCATGCGCGCCGGTTCCGCTTCAACGACAGCGGCGAGCTTCGCCTGATCACCCGCGACAACATGACCCGCGGCGAGGCGCTGCCCGACCGCAAGTTCTGGGTGGTCGCCGCTGGAGGCTCGGACGACGACGAACTTTATGGTCGCGGCCTGGCCGAATGGCTCTACTGGCCCGCGCTGTTCAAGCGCAACGGCGTTCGGTTCTGGAACAACTTCACAGATCGCTATTCGACGCCGACCGCGCTGGGCAAATATCGTGCCGGAACTTCCGATGCCGAGATCGACAAGCTGCTCGCCGCGCTTCAGGCCTTCGCCACCGACAGCGGGATCGCGGTTCCCGACGGCATGGCGATCGAGCTGATGCACGTCGCGCAGGGCGGATCGATCACCAATTTCGAGACACTCTGCCGCTACATGGATGCTGCTATCAGCAAGGTCGTTCTCTCGCAGACCATGACCACCGACGACGGCGCATCGCTTAGCCAGGCGCAGGTCCATGCCGGCGTGAAGCTGGAGGTCGTAAAGTCCGATGCAGACCTGCTGTCGGACGGTTTCAACGCGGGGCCGGCGCGCTGGTTCACCGATCTCAATTTCGGCACCGATGTCGCCTCGCCCCGCGTCATGCGCGATATCGAAGAAGAGCTCGACACCAAGCACCAGGCCGAAACCGACGCCGTTCTCGCACAGATCGGTTGGGTGCGGACCGAGGAAAGCTTCCGCGACACCTATGGCGATGGCTATCAGCGCACGACAGATGCGGTCGCAGATATTGGCGCCTCCGCACCGCGGAACGTGAACCTTGAGCAGGACGAGCAGCCTGGGCAGGCATCGCTTGCCGAAGCGGTTGGACCCGACGTTCCTCCGATCGATAGCAGCCGCGAAGATCTACCGGGCTACGTCGCCAGTCGCGTTCTGGCGGCTACCGACGAACAGATCGCTGCCTATGCGGCCGAAGGCTTGCTATCCGCTCTCGCCACCGCGGGAGACAGCGATGATCTCGATGACATCCTCGCATTCCGCATGCATCGCGACACCCGTGACGATCCCCTCTACCAGGCGCTCCACCGGGCGAGCTTCGCCATGCGCCTCGACATCGACACGGGCGGGGAGCCGATCGCATGAGCCGCCCCGATATCCGCCTCACCATGTTCCTGCCGCCCGACGACACCTTGCGCGTTTGGCAGCTGCGCGACGCACTCCGGCCCAGCGTGCGCTGGCACGAGATGATGCACGAGGATCATGCATCCGCGTTCACCGTGGCCAAGATCACCCAGCTCGACCTGCTGCGCGAGGTTCGCGAGAGCCTCGACCGGGCGATCAGCGAAGGGCGCACGTTCGAGGCTTGGCGTGACGATATCCTGCCCGAGTTGAAGAAGGCAGGCTGGTGGGGGCTGGTGGCGGACGAGAAGCTGACCGGCACTTCCGATCCGATCGTCGTCAATCGCCGCCGCCTCGAGACGATTTTCAACACCAACATGCGCATGTCGGCGGCAGCCGCGGCATGGGTCAAGATCCAGCGTGAGAAGGAGCGCTTCCCTTATCTGCGGTATCTGTCCGACCATTGGCGCAAGGATCCGCGCAAGGATCACCAAAGCTGGCACGGCACGATCCTGCCCGTCGACGACCCGTGGTGGCAGACCCATTTCCCGCCGAACGGATGGGGCTGCAAGTGCCATTACGAGCAGGTCAGCGAAGAGCGTATGCGGGATCGTGGCTGGACTGTCTCGCCCCGACCTGTCGATGGTCAGCCGCGGCAGTTCCGCGCGGCCGGACGCGCCGAGCCTGTCGCGGTCCCGCAGGGTATCCATCCTGGCTTCGGGTACAATCCCGGCACAGCACACCTCCGTGCGCTCTCCCAGAAGACGTCCGCTTCGCTTATGAATGCCGAGGCGGCCGGCCTGGACGAGGTCGCCCGTCGGGCGCTCGCCGATATCGTCGCCGATCCCGCTTTCGAACAGTTCGTCGCATTGCCCGATGCAGACTTCCCTTTGGCAATGCGCCAACGCCTCGACGGGGACAGCGAGCGCCAGACGCTGCTCGTAGTGCTGTCGCCCGATGCCATCTCCACGCCCGAGGGAACTGCGAATTGGACCGCCGGCGATCTGCGTCGTCTGTCCCGCATCATCGAGAACCCCGAACGCACCCGGATCGATGACAGCGGCCGCCTCGTCATCCAGGGCACCGGTGACGATGGCGCCTATTACGAAGCCATTCTCGACATCGCATCCGCAGGCCCCGCGCGCCTGCTTTCGGTTGCTCTGATCGAGGCCCTCGGCTTCGCCGAACCGAAGGGCCGGATCGGTCGGTTCGTGGATCGGTTTTTGGGACGCAATTGAGGCGCTGATGCAACGCGGTTTCAGCGGCTATTTCCTGTTCCCACTTCTCGAGATGCCAAACGGTGAAGTGGGAACGGATTGCCGAACCTCTAAGCCGCAGAATTGCGACCTTTTTGAGAAGTGGGAACGGCAACAGGCGAGAAGTGGGAACGCGGCCCGTTTCAGCGTCCCACTTCTCGCTTGGTTTATGAGAGAAGTGGGACGGCGTTTTTGCCTCTCAACCCCGCAGGATTGCACGGTTTTTGGGGAAGTGGGACGTGCGACCTGCAAGAAGTGGGATGACGCACGGATTTCTGCGGGTTTGCGGCCCGTTTTCGCCGCTTAAGTGGGAACGAACTGGGATGCCCGCCTATGCCGGCGCACAGAGGCCTTTTCTAGCTCTAACCCGCAGGCAACCGCCATTTTCATCCCATTTTGTCCCGCTCAATGCCACAAAATCCCGCCCCGCCGTCCCCCCGTATTTTCTGTCGTCTCACAGCCAATGCTGATCCGCCAGATCGAGAAATTCCTGCGAGAACACGAAATGCCGCCGACCAAATTCGGCCGGCTTGCCGCGCACGACCCGCGCTTCGTGCTCGATCTCAGGATGGGACGCGAACCGCGCCAGCACACCGCCGCGCGGATCGAAGGCTTCATGACCGGTTACCGGGAGGCTGCCAATGTCCGCTGAGACCGCCCCGCCCCAACCCGCCCGCCGCCGCATCCGCCGCAGCCCGGGCGACCGCCTGCGCGATGCCGTAATCGCCTTGGCCGGCAAGGACGCCGTACTGGCGCGCCATATCGAGAAAAGCTGGGCCAGCATCACCTTTGCCGGCACCCGCCACACGCTGGAAATCGTCTATTCGGGCGACGGGATCGCGGCGGGCGAGCGGTTCATTGCGGACCTGCCGGATCACGAATTCGCGCTGGCCGGCCAGCTGGTGGCCGATGCCGTCATCGTGAGCGCGGATCATGCACTGTTGCCGGAGCCGCGCCTGTCGGTGACCTGCGAACTGCTCTTGCTGGAAGAAGGCTAGTAACCCAGAGCCGGATCGAACCGGGGCTCGACCGGCTTCCCCTTCTCCCACCGCGCCAGGTTTTCGATGAACCTGTCGGCGCTGCGCATGAACATTTTCGACTGTGCGCGGCCCGACAGGTGCATCGTGAGCAGCGTGTTATCCAGCGCCCAGAGCGGGTGATCTTGCGGCAGTGGTTCGGGCGTGGTCACGT
Source organism: Alteriqipengyuania flavescens (assembly GCF_030406725.1). NCBI lineage: Bacteria > Pseudomonadati > Pseudomonadota > Alphaproteobacteria > Sphingomonadales > Erythrobacteraceae > Pseudoblastomonas > Pseudoblastomonas flavescens. The sequence continues at coordinate 27,903 of NZ_CP129107.1, forward strand.
CCAGCAGCGCGCCGCCGATGGATTTCGCCTCCAGCGCCGCGACCAGCGCCGGCTGGTCGACCACGCTGCCGCGGGCGATGTTCACCAGCACCGCGTCGGACTTCATGGCCTCTAGCTCGTCCGCGCCGACCATCCCGTCGGTCTCGGGCGTTGCGGGCACGGCCAGGATCACCCAGTCGAATTCGCCCAGCTTGCCGCGCCACTCATCCGGCCCCAGGGCGCCTTCAGCCCCTGACCGCCGCACCGGCACGACCTCCACATCGAACGCTTCCAGCCGCGCCTTGATGAGCTTGCCGATCGCGCCCATGCCCAGCAGCAGGGCGCGGCTGCCGGCAAGTTCGATCTTGCCGGGGCTATCGAGCAGCCATTCCTTGCGATCCTGCGCGCGCACCACCTCGCGATAGCCCTTGGCGTGGACCAGCATCAGCATCACGACATACTCGGCGATGGTGACGGCGTTGATCCCCGCGCCGTTGGTGACAATGGTGCCGCGCTCCTGCAGCAGGTCGAGCGGCAGGAAATCCAGCCCGGCGTAGATCGAGTTGAGCCAGCGCAATTCGTCCGCGCGTCGCACGGCTTCCGCCATCGGTTCGTGCTGCTGCAGGTCGAACCAGCCGATCTCCGCCTGCGGGGCAAGCTCCAGCAGCTGTTCGGTGGAGGCGAACCACAGCGGCTCCACCCAACCGGGCAGGCGCGGTTCGACCAGCGGGCGGATCATGGCGGACAGGACGGCCCTGGTCATGCGAGCTTCCACTCCCAGCCGAGTTGATCGCCGTCCATCACTTCGACGCCCTTGGCCGCAAGCTCGTCGCGGATGGCGTCAGAGGCGGCGAAGTCCTTTTCGGCGCGGGCGGCCTTGCGGCGCGCGAGCGCGTCCTCGATCTCGCTTTCTTCGATCGCGGCGGACGCGGGCCGGATGCGGAGATCGGCGCGGGAGACGGACAGCAGGTCGAGGCCGAGCACCGCGTCCATTGCAGCGATTGCTTCAAGCTTCTTTCCGACGTCGGCCTTTCGAGCGCCCAGAACCGCTTCCAAGGCATTCAAGCCAATTGAGGTGTTGAGGTCGGAGGATATTCCATCGTGAAACTGTTGGTGGAACGCACCGAGCAAACTCCCCCACTCGTCACCCTGAACTTGTTTCAGGGTCCATCCCTCTGTTTGCAAAGAAATTTCTGACGGCTCCATGGATGCTGAAACGGGTTCAGCATGACGGGACTTGAGGGTCTCCACCGCCATCACCATCCGCTTCAACCGCGTAAGCGCCGCCTCAAGCCCCTCCCACGAAAACTCCAGCTCGCTGCGGTAATGCGCCTGCAGGCACATGAGGCGATAGGCGAGCGGGTGATAGCCCTTGTCGACCAGCAATTGCAGCCGCAGGAACTCGCCCGCGCTCTTGCTCATCTTCCCGCTGCGCTCGACCAGGAAGTTGTTGTGCATCCAGATCTTCGCGCCGGAATTGCGCGCATCGTCGAGGCCATTCGTGCAGCAGTAGGCCTGGTTCTGCGCGATCTCGTTCGGGTGGTGGATCTCGCGGTGATCGATCCCGCCGGTGTGGATGTCGAACGGGAAGCCCAAAAGCGCTTCGCCCATGACCGAGCATTCGAGGTGCCAGCCCGGCGCGCCGCGGCCCCACGGGCTGTCCCATTCCATCTGCCGGGTCTCGCCCGCAGGGGTCTTGCGCCAGATGGCGAAGTCTGCGGCGTTGCGCTTGCCCTCGACCGTGTCGATCCGGCCCTCCCCGTCGTCGGTCACGGCGCGCGCCAGACGCCCGTAGTCCTCCACGGTGGAGACGTCGAAATAGAGCCCGCTGTCGAGCTCGTAGCAATGCTTCTCCGCAATCCGCTGCCCCCAGGCGATCATAGCCTCGACATATTCGGTGGCGCGCGGGTGCTGCTTCGTCTGCACGTTCAGCCGCGCAAGGTCGCGCTCGAAATCCTGCTGGTAGAATTTGGCGATCTCCCACGCGCTCTTGTTCTCGCGCGCGGCCATGCGCTCCATCTTGTCCTCGCCCTCGTCCGCGTCGGAGGTCAGGTGGCCAACATCGGTGATGTTGATCACGTGGGTGAGCTTGTAGCCCTTCCACTGCAGCACCCGCCCCAGCGTGTCGGCGAACACATAGGCGCGCATGTTGCCGATGTGCTGGTAGTTGTAGACCGTCGGCCCGCAGGAATAGACGCGCGCCTCGCCCGGGTGGACGGGCTCGAAGGTCTCGAGGCTGCGGGTGAGCGAGTTGAAAAGCTGAAGGTCGGTCATCGCAGGCGGCTTTGAAAGCCCGCGCGCCGATGGTCAATCCCAGCCGAGGAAGCGGATGTGCTCGTCCAGCGGCACGCGTTCGCGCTCGAAATTGTTCACCGGCGCATCGGGGTCGCGATAACCGATTGCCATGCCGCAGAAGAACATGGTGCGTTCGTGGTCGAGGCCGAGGTGGTCGCGGATGACGTTCGCGTAGTAGGCCATGAATTCCTGGAAGCAGGAATCGAGCCCTTCTTCCCGCAGCAGCAGCGCCACGGTCTGCAGCCACATGCCCGTATCCGACCATTGCGGCGCTTTCATCAGGCGCGGGAAATGGACGAACATCACGGCCGGCGCATCGAAGCTGGTAGCGTTGCGGGCCATCGCGTTCATGCGCGCCGCCTTGTCTTCCCGCTCGATGCCCAGCGCATCGAACATGCCGCGCGAAATGCCGTATAGGCGCTCCTTGTACTTCTCTTCCGCCTTAGGGGCGTCCCAGTCGTATTCGAGCTCCTGCGGAGGCGTGGTCCGCATCTTCGCCTGCAAGTCCCTCAGCGGCTGGCCGGTGAGGATCGAGGCCTCCCACGGCTGGTAATTGCACCCCGATGCCGCCCAACGCGCCTTGTCCATGACGCGCCGCAGCGTCTCGAGCTCGACCGGTTTATCGAGGAATTCGCGGATGGAGCGGCGGGAGGTGACGGCTTCGGTGACGTTCATGGCTACCCCTCAACCTCGAACAAATCCGCCAGCTGTTCGATGATCGTGCCGCCCAGCTGTTCGGCATCCATGATGGTGACCGCGCGGCGATAGTAGCGGGTGACGTCGTGGCCGATGCCGATGGCGACCAGCTGCACCGGCGACTGGCGTTCGATCCACTCGATCACCTTGCGCAGGTGCGCTTCGAGGTATCCGGCGTGGTTCACGCTGAGCGTGCTGTCGTCGACTGGCGCGCCGTCGGAGATCACCATCATGATGCGGCGGTCTTCGGGGCGGGCGAGCAGGCGGTTGTGCGCCCAGATCAGCGCCTCGCCGTCGATGTTTTCCTTGAGCAGCCCTTCGCGCATCATCAGGCCGAGATTGCGGCGCGCATGGCGCCACGGTTCGTCGGCCTTCTTGTAGACGATGTGGCGCAGGTCGTTCAGGCGCCCGGGCTTCTGCGGCTTTCCGTCGGCGAGCCATTTCTCGCGGCTCTGGCCGCCTTTCCACGCCTTGGTGGTGAAGCCGAGGATTTCCGTCTTCACTCCGCAGCGCTCCAGCGTGCGGGCGAGGATGTCCGCGCTGATCGCCGCGATGCTGATCGGGCGGCCGCGCATGGAGCCGGAATTGTCGATCAGCAGGGTGACGACCGTGTCCTTGAACTCGACGTCCCGTTCGATCTTGTAGCTGAGCGAGTGGCCGGGGCTGACGACCACGCGGGCAAGGCGTGCGGCATCCAGCAGGCCTTCCTCCTGGTCGAAATCCCAGCTGCGGTTCTGCTGCGCCATCAGGCGGCGCTGGAGCCGGTTGGCGAGGCGGGTGACGACGCTCTGCAAGCCCGCCAGCTGGCTGTCGAGATAGGCGCGCAGCCGGGTCAGTTCCTCGCTGTCGCAGAGTTCTTCCGCCTCGACGATCTCGTCGAAAGCCTCGGTGAAGACATTGTAATCGAGCGCCAGCAACTCGTCCGCGGGGTGGCGGTTGGGGCGCACGGGCATCATGCCCTCCTCGCCCTCGTCCTGCGGCTCGCCCTCGGGGCTTTCGGCGTTCTCGTCGAACTCGGGCTCGCCCTCCCCGTCGGCGTCGCCTTCCGCCATTTCGCCGGCGACTTCGCTCGACCGGTCCTGATCGGGATCGTCGGTCTGGTCGTCGCCCTGGTCCTCGTCGGGCTCGGCACCGTCCTGGTCCTCGCCATCCTCGTCGGTCGCGTCCTGCGCCTCGTCGGGGCGGGTGAGGTCGAGGTGGCGCAACAGGTCGAGGCTGAGCGACTGGAAGGCGGACTGGTCGTCCAGCGTCAGCGCCAGCCGCTCGAAATCGTCGCCGCTGCGGCTTTCGATGAATTCGCGCACGCTTTCGACCTCGGCACGCACGCGCCCGGGCACCGGCGCGCCGGTCAGCTTCTCGCGCAGCAGGAGGTGGAGCGCGGCGGGCAGCGGCACGTCCTCACCCTCGCCAAGCTTGGACAGCGGGCCGGTCGCGACTTCGCTTTCCAGCGCGGCGGTCAGGTTGTCGCGCGTGCCCGCCATGGCCCGCGCGCCCAGCGCCTCGTACCGCGCACGCTCGACCGCGTCATAGGCCGTGCGGGCCAGCGGCTCGGCCGGGGCGCCCTTCTCGTGCAGCGCCTCGTTATGGTGGCGCAGGCGCAGGGCGAAGCGATCGGACACGCCGCGCGCTTCGGCGGCTTGCCCTGCCGGCAGGTTTCGCGCGGGCATCGGCACGCGGAAATTGTTGCCGGACTGGACCGGGCTTTCAGCGGTCCACGCGACCTCCACCTCTTCCTCGCGCGCAATCGCCCGCGAGGCGCCGGTCAGGGCGCGTTTGAACCGGTCGAGAGGCGTTTCGTCGGACAAAGCTTCAAATGATCAGAGGATCGACTGGCCGGTGGCTTCCCAGTCCTTCAGGAAGCCTTCGATGCCCTTGTCCGTCAGGACGTGGTTGGCGAGGCCCATGATGACCTTCGGCGGCGCGGTGGCGACATCCGCGCCGATCTTCGCGCTTTCCAGGATGTGAGTCGCGTGGCGCACGCTGGCGACGAGGATTTCGGTCGAGAAAGCGTAATTGTCGTAAATGCGGCGGATGTCTGCGATCAGGTCCATGCCGTCGAAGCCGTTATCGTCGTGCCGGCCCACGAAGGGGGAGACGAAGGTCGCGCCGGCCTTGGCCGCCAGCAGCGCCTGGTTGGCGGAAAAGCACAGGGTGACGTTCACCATCGTACCGTCGCCGGTCAGCGCCTTGCAGGTCTTCAGCCCGTCGATCGTCAGCGGCACCTTGATGCAGACATTGTCCGCGATTGCGCGCAGCTTTTCCGCTTCCTTCATCATCGTCGGGTGGTCCAGCGCGACCACTTCGGCGCTGACCGGCCCGTCGGTCAGGCCGCAGATTTCCTTCGTCACTTCCATGAAATCCCGGCCCGATTTCGCAATCAGGCTGGGATTCGTGGTGACCCCGTCCAGCAGGCCGGTGGCGGCCAGTTCCTTGATGGCGTCGATCTCGGCAGTGTCGGCGAAGAATTTCATGTGCGGGCCAGCCTTTCTGCGTGTGGGGCGAATCTCGCCAAGCCAGTTAGCGAAGGCTGGCCCCTGCGGCTAGGGTCAGCACCTAGGGCGCGGGCGTTCAGTACCCCCCGCTGGCGCCGAGCACGGCGATGATGGCGGGATCGTTGCTGAGGCGCGGGTTGTCACGGATCAGCCCTTCCTCGATGCCCATCTGATTCCAGATCGCATCGTCCGCCTCGCGCGCGAAATTGCCCACCGTGCGTTCGATATCAACACCCGAGAGCGCGGAGAGAAGCTGGCCGACCACGGGTTCGCGGCTGATGCGCATGGCGTCGCCGATTTCCGGCACCATGACTTCGATCAGGGACTGGCCCATGTTGTTGCGCAGGAAGCCGGTGGCGGCGGTGCGCCCGCCGGTGACCAGAGCGATGGCGTTGCCGATGCCGATGGTGCGCACCGTATCGTAAACGACCGGCGCGGCGCGCTCCGCACCCTCGACCGCGATCATCGCGAATTCGCGCTCAAGCCGATCCTTCACGATGCCGCTGGTCAGGATCGACTGCAGCACGCCGCCGCGGTTGCCGAGCACGTTTGCAAGGCCGAGCTTGGCGATCTGCCCGTCGTACCAGCCGCCCGGCTCCGTCAGCGCGGCGAAGGTCCGCTCCGCGCTCAACAGCAGCAGGTTGCGGATGGCATCGATCGGGCCCCAGCCGAAGCCGCCCAGGGTGGAGCAGCCGGCAAGGCCCACGCTGGCGGTGCCGGCGGCAATGCCGCGCAGCATGGTGCGGCGGTCGAGAATGGTGGCGGTGGCCTGCGTCATAATCTTCGAACTCCCAATATCCCGGATTTCCGGGGATGGCCCTTGCGGGGATGGCTTTGCGGGCACCATATGGAGCCTTCCATGAACCGCGTCCGACTCCTCGTTTTCAACGCCGCGCTGGGCGCGCTGGACTATCGCGTGCCCGACGGGATGGCGGTGGAGCCTGGCAGCGTGGTCATCGCGCCGCTCGGGCCCCGGCAGATCACCGGAATCGTCTGGGAAAACGAACATTTACCGGCAGCCGAAGTTCCTGACGCCAAGCTGCGCCCCTTGCTCGCCGCCCTGCCCGTCCCGCCCATCCGGGCGGAGCTGCGCCGTTTGATCGAATGGACGGCGGACTATTACTGCGCCTCGATGAGCGCGGTGGCCCGGATGGCGCTGTCCAGCGGGCAGGCGCTGAAAGGCGCGAAGACCGCCACCGAATACCGCCTGACGGAGCAGGAGCCCGACCGGATGACGCCCAAGCGCGCGCAGGCGATGGACGCGCTGCAGGGCGAGCAAGGCTCGATCCGCGAGCTGGCCGAGCTTTCCGGCACGTCGGAAGGCGTGCTGCGCGGTCTGGCGAACGGCGGCGTGCTGGAAGCGGTCGAAGTCGACCTCGACCGGCCCTACGCCCGCGCCGATGCCGGCCATGCATTGGTGGAACTGAACCCCGACCAGGAAGAGGTCGCCGCGCAGCTCGTCGAGGCCGTGGAGGCCGGCAAATTCGCGCCGTTCCTGCTCGACGGCGTGACCGGCTCCGGCAAGACGGAGACCTATTTCGAACCGATGGCGCAGGCGCTGCGGATGGACCGCCAGGTGCTGGTGCTGCTGCCCGAAATCGCGCTGACCGAGGCCTTCCTGAAGCGGTTCGAGGAGCGTTTCGGCGCGCCGCCCGTGGTGTGGCATTCCTCGCTCAAATCGTCGGAGCGGCGGCGGGCCTGGCGCGCCATCGCGGCGGGCGAGGCGCAGGTCGTGGTCGGCGCGCGCTCGGCGCTGTTCCTCCCCTTCGCCCGGCTCGGCCTCGTCGTAGTGGACGAGGCGCACGAGGTCAGCTTCAAGCAGGACGACGGCGTGCGCTACAACGCCCGCGACGTGGCCGTCATGCGCGCTCGGTTCGAAGGCGTGCCCGCCATCCTCGCCAGCGCGACTCCGGCCCTGGAAAGCCTGCAGATGGCGGCCAGCGGCATTTACGAACGGCTGGAATTGCCGAGCCGCTTCGGCAGCGCCGAACTGCCCGATATCGCGACGCTGGACCTGACGAAGCACCAGCCGGCACGGCAGCACTGGCTCGCTCCGCCGCTGGTCGAGAAGCTGCAGGAGCGGCTGGACCGGGGCGAGCAATCGCTGCTGTTCCTCAACCGCCGCGGCTATGCGCCGCTGACCTTGTGCCGCCATTGCGGATACCGCTTCCAGTGCCCCAATTGCAGCGCCTGGCTGGTGGAGCATCGCCTCAGCCAGCGGCTTGCCTGCCACCATTGCGGGCACGAGACCGCGCCGCCAGCCGCCTGCCCCGATTGCGGGGAGCCGGACTGCCTCGTCGCGTGCGGCCCCGGGGTAGAGCGGATTGCGGACGAGGTGCGCGAAGTGCTGCCGGGGGCGCGCGTCGCAGTCGTCACGTCGGACACGCTCGGTTCGCCCGAACGCGCCGCGGCCTTCATTGCCGAGGCACAGGCACAGGCGATCGACGTGATCGTCGGCACCCAGTTGGTCACCAAGGGCTTCCACTTTCCCGAGCTGACGCTGGTCGGCGTGGTCGATGCCGACCTCGGCCTCGAAGGCGGGGACCTGCGCGCAGCGGAGCGGACCTACCAACAGATCGCGCAGGTCGCCGGCCGCGCCGGGCGCGGTGAGAAGCCGGGCGAAGTCCTGCTGCAGACCCGCCACCCCGAAGCCGCCGTGATCCAGGCGCTGGTCGAAGGCGACCGGGACGCATTCTACGAAGCGGAAACAGAGGCGCGCCGCCATGCCGGGGCCCCGCCTTTCGGCCGCTGGGCCGCCATCATCGTGTCGAGCGAGGACGAGGCGGAGGCACGCTCCGCCGCCAAGCTGCTCGGCGGGACCAAGCCTGCCGCGGACGGGATCGACATCTACGGCCCCGCCCCTGCCCCGCTGTCGCTGCTGCGCGGGCGCTATCGCTATCGCCTGCTGGTCAACGCGCGGCGCAATGCGGAATTGCAGAAGGTGATCCGCAGCTGGCTAGGCGGCCACGAGTTTCCGCGCGGCGTGCGCGTGGCGATCGACATCGATCCCTACAGCTTCGTCTGAGGCCTGCCGGCCCCTGCCAACTGCACAGCTGCAAACTTCCTGCTTTGGAATGCAAAGCAAAGCTCTTTGCCCTTACCACTTCCCCTCTCCCCCAGGATTGCTATGCCCGCCGCGACATGACCACCCAGCTCAACCCTGCCCACGAGCGCGCAGTCGCGTACGAAGAACCGCTGTTCGGCGGGCTTCCGGGCGACATGCGCGCCAGCTTCGAATTCTTCCCGCCCAGAACAGAGAAGATGGAAGCGCAGTTGTGGGACGCGGTGCAGGAACTTAAGCCGCTCGATCCTGCGTTCGTGTCCGTCACATATGGCGCGGGCGGTTCCACGCGGGAGCGGACGCACGACACGGTGAAGCGGATCATCGCGGAAGCCGGCATTCCCGCTGCCGCGCACCTCACCTGCGTCGATGCCAGCAAGGCGGAAACGCGTGCCGTGGCGGAGCAATACTGGGAAGCGGGCGTGCGCCACATCGTCGCCCTGCGCGGCGATGCCGGCGAGCCGGGCGCCGCCTTCACGCCGCATCCGGACGGGTTCGCAAGCGCGGCTGAGCTAGTCGCGGGCCTGAAGGAAGTCGCCGATTTCGAGATTTCGGTCGCCGCCTATCCCGAGACCCATCCCGACGCCTCTTGCCCCGACAGCGACATTGACAACCTCGCCCGCAAGCTCGACGCGGGCGCGACGCGGGCGATCACGCAGTTCTTCTTCGCGCCGGAAACCTATTTCGCCTTCCGCGACAAGCTGGATGCGCGGGGCATCACCGCGCCGGTGGTACCGGGCATCCTGCCAGTGACCAACGTCGCCCAGGCGCGCAAGTTCGCCGGGCTGTGCGGTGCGCAGATCCCGGAATGGATGGACGGTTTGTTCGAAGGGCTGGACGAACGGCCCGGCGCGCGCGACCTCGTCGCCGCGACGGTCGCCGCCGAACTGGTGCGCCGCCTTTATGCCGGCGGTGTGCGGGACTTCCATTTCTACACGCTCAACCGCGCGAAGCTGAGCTACGCGATCTGCCACCTGCTCGGCATGCGCCCGAAGGATGCGGCCCATGGGTAAGCGGCAGGAACTGCTGGACGCCGCCGCGCAGGCGATCCTGATCAAGGACGGCCCATACGGCACGGCAATCCAGAACGAGAAGCTGGGTGAAGACGGCTATCGCGGCGACTACGATCTCGGCTTCGACCAGAAGGGCAACAACGACCTCGTCAACCTGACGCGGCCCGATGTCATCGCGAAGATCTGCAACAGCTACATCGATGCAGGCGCGCAAATCCTTGCCACCAACACCTTCAACGCCAACCGCATCAGCCAGGCGGATTACGGTGCCGAAAGCCTGGTGGCAGAAATCAACGCGGCGGCCGCGCGGATCACCCGCGAGTGCATCGACACGGCCACCGCAAGGGACGGCGTCCCCCGCTTCGTCGCCGGCGCTCTGGGTCCCACCAACAAGACCCTGTCGCTCAGCCCCGATGTCGAGGATCCGGGCTATCGCGAGGTCGATTTCGACACCATCGTAGAGGTTTACCGCGAACAGGCTGGCGCGCTGATCGACGGCGGGGCGGACTTCATCCTGATCGAGACGATCTTCGATACTCTGAACGCCAAGGCCGCCATCATGGCCGTGCGCCGGCTGGTGGAAGAGCGCGCGGCAGACATCCCGATCATGCTGTCGATGACGCTGACCGACCTGTCGGGCCGCAACCTTTCGGGCCACACGGTGGAAGCGTTCTGGAGCGCGGTCCGCCATGCGAACCCGGTGACCGTGGGCCTCAACTGCAGCTTCGGCGCGGACCAGCTGCGCCCGCATATCCAGGTTCTGTCCGACATCGCCGATACGCTGCTGATGGCCTATCCCAATGCCGGCCTGCCCAACGACCTCGGGGAATATGACGAGATACCCGAAACCACCGCGTCGCTGGTAAAGGTGTGGGCGGAAAACGGCCGGGCCAATATCCTGGGCGGCTGCTGCGGTTCCACCCCCGCACACATCGCCGCCATCGCGCAGGCCGTGAAAGGCCTGCCGCCGCGCAAGATCCCCGAAGCCGACGGCAAGATGCACCTTGCCGGGCTGGAAAACTTCACGATCGACGCCTGATGTCCGACCTCAGCACCGCCCGCTTCGTCAATATCGGCGAACGCACCAACGTGACCGGCAGCGCCCGGTTCAAGAAACTGATCATGGCCGGCGATTACGACGCCGCCGTCGAAGTCGCGCGCCAGCAGGTGGAGAACGGCGCGCAGGTGATCGACGTGAACATGGACGAAGGCCTGCTCGACGCGGAAGCGGCGATGACCACCTTCCTCAAGCTGATCGCGGCGGAACCCGATATCGCTCGCGTTCCGGTGATGATCGACTCATCGAAATTCGAAGTGATCGAAGCCGGGCTGAAATGCGTTTCCGGCAAGCCGATCGTCAATTCGATCAGCATGAAGGAAGGCGAGGACGCTTTCCTCCAGCATGCGCGCATCTGCCGCGATTACGGGGCCGCGGTCGTGGTCATGGCCTTTGACGAGGAAGGCCAGGCCGACACGAAAGAGCGCAAGGTCGAAATCTGCACTCGCGCCTACAAGCTGCTGACCGAAAACGGCTTTCCGGCCGAGGACATCATCTTCGATCCCAATATTTTCGCCGTCGCGACGGGGATCGAGGAGCACAACCGCTACGGGCTCGACTTCATCGAGGCGGTGGCTGAGATCAAGGCAGCCTGCCCCCGCGCGAAGACCAGCGGCGGCCTGTCCAACCTGTCCTTCAGCTTCCGCGGCAACGAACCGGTGCGCCGCGCGATGCATTCGGTCTTCCTCTATCACGCCATTCCCGCCGGGCTCGACATGGCGATCGTCAACGCCGGGCAGCTCGACGTGTACGACGCGATCGACCCCAAGCTGCGCGAGGCGTGCGAGGATGTGATCCTGTGCCGCGACGACGGCGCGACGGAGCGGCTGATCGAACTGGCCGAAAGCTTCCGCGGGAAGAGCGCGGCGGACGAAAAGGCCGCCGAGGAATGGCGCAGCTACGACGTCAAACGCCGGCTGGAGCACGCACTGGTCAAGGGTATCGACGCGCATATCGTGGAAGACACGGAAGAAGCGCGCCAGGCCGCCGGCCGCCCCATCGAGGTCATTGAAGGCCCGCTGATGGACGGCATGAACGTGGTCGGCGACCTGTTCGGCAGCGGCAAGATGTTCCTGCCCCAAGTCGTCAAGTCCGCCCGCGTGATGAAGAAGGCGGTGGCCCACCTCATCCCTTTCATCGAAGCGGAAAAGGACCTGCTGCCCGAAGCCGAGCGCAAGGCGAAGGGCAAGATCGTGATGGCGACCGTGAAGGGCGACGTCCACGATATCGGCAAGAACATCGTCGGCGTCGTCCTGCAGTGCAACGGTTATGAGGTGATCGACCTCGGCGTGATGGTGCCGTGGTCGAAAATCCTGGAAACCGCGCGCGAGGAAAAGGCCGACATCATCGGCCTGTCCGGCCTGATCACGCCTTCGCTGGACGAGATGGTCACGGTAGCGGAAGAGATGCAGAATGCGGGGATGGACCTGCCGCTGCTGATCGGCGGCGCGACGACCAGCAAGGTCCACACGGCGCTGCGCATCGACGGCGCGTACGAAGGGCCGGTCATCCACGTGCTCGACGCCAGCCGCGCGGTCGGCGTCGCCAGCCGCCTGCTATCCGAAACGCAGCGCGACGACTTCGTGGACGAGACGGCGGGCGAATATGAAAAGGTTCGCGCCGCACGCGCAGGCAAGTCCCCCAGCGTCCTCCTCAGCCTGGAGGAAGCGCGGGCGAACCATTACGACCCGTTCTATTCCGACAAGCCGGCCCCGCCGCTGAAACCCGGCCTGCACGTCTTCGAAGACTGGGACCTGGCGGATTTGCGCCGGTATATCGACTGGACGCCCTTCTTCCGCACGTGGGAGCTGCACGGCAATTATCCCGCGATCCTGGAGGACGAGGTGGTCGGCGAAACCGCGCAGCAGCTATTTACCGAAGCGAACGCGATGCTCGACCGGATCGTTGCGGAAAAGTGGCTCACCGCGCGCGGCGTCGCCGGGTTCTGGCCCTGCGCGCGCGACGGGGACGACATCACCGTGCACGTGGACGAAGGCGAACATCCGGTGTTTCCCTTCCTGCGCCAGCAGGTGAAGAAATCGCGCGACCGGGCCAACATGTGCCTTGCGGATTTCATCGATCCGGCGGGCGACTGGATCGGCGGCTTTGCGGTCGGCATCCACGGGATCGACAGCCATTCCGAACGCTTCCGCGCGGACAAGGACGATTATTCCGACATCCTGCTGAAAGCGCTGGCAGACCGTTTCGCGGAAGCCTTTGCCGAGGCGCTGCACAGGCATACACGTACTGACCTGTGGGGCTATGCGCCCGCCGAGCAGTTCGACAACGTGGCGCTGATCAAGGAACAGTATCGCGGTATCCGCCCGGCCCCGGGCTATCCCGCCTGCCCCGATCACAGCCTCAAGCCCATGCTGTTCGACCTGCTGGATGCAGAGGCAAACGCAGGGCTCTCGCTGACCGAGAATTTCGCCATGTGGCCCACGGCCGCGGTGTGCGGGTTCTATTTCGGCCATCCGGAGAGCGAGTATTTCGGCGTCGCGCGCATCGGCCGCGACCAGCTGGAAGATTATGCGCAGCGCCGCGGCGTCGATCTCGCCACGGCGGAGCGGTGGCTCAGGCCCAACCTCGACTAGCCTTCGCTACCGCGCGTCCGCAGCATCGTAATTGGCGCGCGCCTGCATCATCGCCGCCTGGTTTTCCATTGCCCAACCCGCGATCGCGGCGACCGGCGCGCTCAGGCTCTCGCCCAGCGGGGTGAGCGCATAGTCGACGCGCACCGGCACCGAAGGCGTGACCGTGCGCGAGACGATCCCGTCCCGCTCCAGCGCCCGCAGCGTGCGGGTGAGCATGCGCTGCGAAATACTGTCGATCCGCCGCCGCAGCTCGCTGAAGCGCAGGTCCTCTTCCGCCAGCGCCATTACCACGCGCACGGTCCATTTGTCGCCGATGCGCGAAAGCAGGTCGTTGATGGCCTGGCACGCCGGCGCATCGGGAACCGCAAGGGTTACACCCCTGTTCCTATCCCGCGCGGATGTGCCATCTTGCGCTATCTCCATCACAGTAACCATATGGCCTCCTGGTAATCAGAAGTAACCAAGGAACCGAAAGTATGCAAATCCTCCGCATCGACAGCGCCACCACCGGCGAACAGTCCGTCTCGCGCCGTATCAGCCAGATGATCGCCGACCACTTTTCCGAAAAGCACCCCGATGCGACTTTCGTCACCCGCGACCTGTCGACGGACCCGGTTCCCCATCTCGACCCGGTGACCACCGCCGCCGTGCGCACCGCGCCCGAAACGCACGAAGAATCGGTCGAGCGCGCCTATCCCGAACAGAAGGGGGTGCTCGATGAATTCCTCGGTTCCGACATCGTGATTATTGGCGCGCCGATGTATAATTTCTCGGTCCCGTCGAACCTCAAGGCGTGGATGGACCGGCTGGCAGTGCCCGGCGTCACTTTCGGCTATTCGGAGAACGGCCCGGAAGGCAAGGCCGGAGGACGGCGCGTGATCATCGCCTCGTCCCGCGGCGGCGAATATGGCGACGACAACTCGATAGACCACCAGGAAAGCCTGCTGAAGGGCTTCATGGGCTTTCTCGGCATCGACAGCGTCGACGTGATCCGCGTCGAAAAGGTCGGCTACGGCGAAGAAGCGATCGAGGAAGGCATCGCCGCCGCCAAGAAGGAAATTGCTTCGCTGTAAGCGCGGTGCGATAGCGCGGTCCGACTTGGCAGGGGACCGTGCGCACTATCTCTCGAACTTTCGCAAGAAGGCCGCCGGGGCGCATCGTGCGCGTCGGCGGCCTTGGCCTGCTTGCCGGATGGATGGCGCTGCTCCTCCTCGCGCCGCTCGATGGCGAGCTGCTGCAAAGACTATGGTTTCTGCCCGGGGTCGGCGTCGTCGGGGCGATCATCGCCAACACCTCCGGCACAGGAGGCGGGGTTGTCTTCGTGCCGGTGTTCAACGCCTTGCGCGAATTTGCGGTCATGGACCTCTCGCCCCTGCAGATCGTGGGCGTTTCGATGGGCATCCAGTCCTTCGGCATGACGATGGGCGCGCTGCGCTGGACCGATCGGTTGTTCCACCAACCGCCACCGGCCCCCGGCGAAGCGCTGGTTCGCCCGCGCGATTTCGCCATCGTCACGCTGGGCGTGCTATGCGTGTCCCTGCCCCTGCTCCTGCTTGTCCAGCGCTTCGCGACATTCGACGCGCAGCTGGTCCTGCTCGGCTACAAGGCGTTCTCCATCGTCCTCGGCCTGGTCCTCATCGTGTCCACCTGGACGGTGAACCGCACACGGCCGGAACGCGCGCGGCTGGAGCGGGTCGACCTCGTTGCCCTCCTCCTCATCGCGATCCCGGGCGGCATGATCACGCCGCTGTTCTCGGTCGGCATCGGGGAGCTTGTCGCGCTCTATCTCTTCATCCGGCACTACCCGATCCTGCTGTGTACCGGCACGGCCTGCGCGATCTCCTCGGCCAGCATGATCGCGGGGGTCCTGTGGCATGTCGAGGCAGCGACCATCCGGTGGGAAGTCGTCCTGCTCGCGGCGCCTGCCGCCGTGCTAGGCGGGTTCCTCGCCCGGCCCATTGCCCTGTGGCTTGGTGCCCGGCGCCTAAAGACGCTTGCGGGCCTGTGGATCGTGCTGTCGGCGCTCTACCTCGTCTGGCTGGCTGCGGTCTGACGGCACCAACCGCGCGGGTACGCGTTGGGCGCCCATGCAGAACCCGATCCTCGTCCCCATCCTCGGCGACCAGCTGACCCGCGACCTCGCCTCCATCAGGGGCCGCACCTAGGACGATACCGTCGTCCTGATGATGGAGGTCTGGGACGAGACAACCTACGTAAAGCACCACAAGCAGAAGATCGCGCTGATCTTTTCCGCCATGCGCCACTTCGCCGCCGAGCTGGAGAATGCCGGCTGGACGGTCGATTACGTCCGGCTGACGGACGCGGACAACGCCGGCAGCTTCACCGGCGAGGTCGCCCGCGCCGTGGAGCGTCACGATCCGCGCGCGATCCATGTCGTCGAGGCCGGGGAATGGCGCGTCCAGCAGGCGATCGAGGAATGGCTGGACAAGTTCGACTGCGACGTCGCGATCCTCGAGAACGACCGCTTCGTCTGCTCGCTGGCGGAATTCAACGACTGGGCGGACGACCGCAAGACGCTGCGGATGGAAAACTTCTACCGCGAAATGCGCAAGAAGACCGGCTGACGCCCGCATCGGACGGCTGGGCGCGCAACTGAAAGGCGCGCAAATCCGCCATTTTCCGGTATCGGCGGCTCGGTTCGTCGCACAGCAGGCCCCGCCGACCCCTGCACTGCCCGGTTCGTTCATCGCCCCGACAGACGCCAGCCGCATGGCGCTTCCCGACATTTACACCGGCGACCGCAAAGGTCGCGGAAATCCGGAAGGGAAAACCATGTCCAACATCAAGACACCCGCGGCGTCGTTCATCGCCCTCGCGCTCGTCGGCGCGGGCCTGCCCGCCGCGGCGCAGCAGCAGCCCGCCGAAGTCGCGGCGGAAGCCAGCCAGTCCATCCTCGTCAAAGGGCAGGTCCCTGCCGACATCTCGGACCTGCCCGACGGGCCGGACATCGAAGGCATCATCTCGGACCGTCTCGGCAGCGCGATGGAAGTGACGACGCCGGCCGGCGAGGCGACGATGGTCGGCCTGAGCCAGGGCACCAGCATCAAGGGCCGCGGCGGTTTTCTCGGCCTCGGCCGAACCGAAGTGACCGGCGACATGCTGCTCGCCGGCCTGCCGGTGGAAATCGAAACCGTGCAGTGGGGCGGCGGACTGCTTGCCAAGCGGGTGCGCTTCTCCAACTCCGACCTCGAAACCGCGCAGATGATCCGCGGCGGCACCGCCGGCCAGTTCGCGCGGCAGGGTGCGGCGATCGAGGCCAACACCGAAGCTGCCGAGGCGCTGCGCGGCCGCATGGGCGAGATCGACAATTACGACGTCGTCGGCGTGACCAATGTCTATTTCGACACCGGCAAATGGAGCCTGCCCGGCACCGCCGAGCGCGAGCTGTGCGCCGCCGCGATGCAGGCCGACAGCATCGACAATTCGCTGCTGCTGGTCGTGGGCTACACCGACTCCGTGGGTGACGAGGATTACAACCAGATCCTGAGCGAACGTCGTGCCAGCCGCGTGGTCAACACGCTGCAGCAGAAATGCAGCTGGAAACCCTGGCGCATGCTCTCGCCGACCGGCATGGCCGAATCCGACCCCACGGCGGACAACAGCACCGCCGCCGGGCGCGCGCAGAACCGCCGCGTTTCGGTGAACATCCTGGTCAGCAAGGCCGCGCAGGGCCTCTGATCCCGGCGACAAGAGACACGGGCGGGCGGCCTTTTCGGGCCGTCCGCCTCTTTCGTGTCCGCAATCCGGAACGCAGCCGTCGCCGCGCTGGTTGGAAGGGGGCAACCCCGAGGAACCCGAGAAAGACTTTCCATGGCCGACATTACCACCGTCAACCCCGCAACCGGCGAAGACATCCACTCCTACGACCACATGAGCGAGGACGAAGCCTTCGCCGCGGTCGAAGCCTGTCACGAAGCATTTACCCAGTGGAAGCTGCGCAGCCTCGAAGACCGGGCCGAAGTGATCAAGGCGCTCGGCAAGGGCCTGCGCGACAACAAGGAAGAACTCGCGCAACTGATGACGCGCGAAGTCGGCAAGCTGATCGGCGACAGCCGCGACGAGGTGGAACTGTGCGCCGCCATTTGCGACTGGACCGCCGCCAACGGGCCGAAGGAACTGGCCGACGAAAGCCGCGATCCCAGCAACGCCGGGCGCGGCATCGTGACCTTTTCGCCAATCGGCGTCGTCTACGGCATCCAGCCGTGGAATTTCCCCGCCTACCAGGTTATCCGCTATGCCATCGCCAGCCTGATGGCGGGTAACGGCGTACTGCTGAAGCACTCCTCGCTGTGCACCGGCAGCGGCCTGATGATCGGCAAGATCTTCCGCAAGGCAGGCCTGCCGGAAAACCTCTTCACCGTGCTGGTGATCGGGCACGACCTGTCGGACAAGATCATCGAGCATGACAAGGTCCGCGGCGTGACGCTGACGGGCTCCGACGGTGCGGGCCGCCATGTGGGCGAGAAGGCCGGCGCGGCAATCAAGAAAACCGTGCTCGAGCTTGGCTCCAACGACGCCTACATGGTGCTGGAAGACGCGGATCTCGACCTGGCCGCCGAAGTCTGCGCGCAGGCGCGGCTCTATAACAACGGCCAGACCTGCATCAACGGCAAGCGCTTCATCGTGACTGACAAGGTGTACGACGCCTTCATCGAGAAATTCGTCGCCCGCTTCGAAGGCGTCGATCTGGGCGATCCGACCGACGAAGACAGCGACATGGGCCCGATGAGCTCCGCCGACCTGCGCGACGACCTGCAGGACCAGGTCGACAAGTCGGTCGCCAACGGCGCCAAGGTCGCCTGCGGCGGCAGTGTGCCGGATCGCAAGGGCGCATGGTACCCCGCGACGGTGCTGACCGACGTCGCACCCGGCCAGCCGGCCTATGACGACGAGTTGTTCGGCCCGGTCGCCAGCGTGATCCGCGCAAAGGACGACGAGGACGCCATGCGCCTCGCCAACGACAGCCGCTACGGCCTTGGTGGCGGTATCCTGTGCGGTGACGAGGACCGCGCGATCGAGCTGGCATCGAAGCATTTCGACACCGGCATGGTCTATATCAACACCTACGGCGTCGCGGACCCGTCCATGCCGTTCGGCGGGGTCAAGAACTCCGGCTACGGCAAGGAACACGGCGGCTTCGGCGTGAAGGAATTCGTCAACGCCAAGGCGATCTTCGTGGGCAAGAAGTAAGCAACCAGGCTCAGCGCTTCTCGCGTTCCAGAAGCTCGCGCTTGATCTTCGTGCCATAGGCATAGCCGCCCAGCCCGCCGTCGGCGGCTATGACCCTGTGGCACGGGATCAGTACGGCGATATTGTTCGCCCCGTTCGCCCCGCCGACCGCGCGGCTGGCTTTCGGGTTGCCGAGCGCGGCGGCGAGTTCGCCGTAGCTGCGCGTTTCGCCTGCCGGAATTTCGCGCAAGGCCTGCCACACGCGCTGCTGGAAAACGGTGCCTTTGACGTCCAGCGGGATATTCCCGGCGCTGCCCGGGGTTTCGACGGCGGCCACGACCTCTTCAAACAGGTCGCGAAAGTTCTCACCGGCAGGCACCAGCGTGGCGTTGGGAAACCGGTCGCGCAATTCCGGCTCCCCTTCCCCGAAGCTGAGGCAGCAAACGCCCCTGTCCGTTGCGGCGACGAGCATCGCGCCCAGGCTCGTGTCGATCACGCTCCAGTGCACGGTGCGGCCCTTCCCGCCGCCGCGCCAGTCGCTCGGTGTCATGCCCATCCTGCCCTCCATCGCGGCGTAGAAGCGGCTCGGCGCTTCGAAGCCTGCATCGTAGATCGCTTCGCCGACCGTTTCGGCCCCGCTTAGTTCTTTCCGCGCCCGCTCTTCGCGCAAGGCCCGTGCATAGGCCGCGGGTGAAAGCCCCGTGGCGCGTGTGAAGACGCGCTGGAAATGCGTCGGCGAATAGCCGGTCAGCGCCGCCAGGTCGCCGAGCGTGTGGCGCCCCGCCGACCGCTTGATCGCGTCCACCGCCGCCAGCACGGCAGCCTCGTCCCGCGCGACATCGTCCGGCAGGCACCGTTTGCATGCCCGCAAGCCGCTCGCCTTCGCCTCGTCGCCGCTCGCAAAGAAACGCACGTTCTTGCGCGCCGGATGCCGTGCGGCGCAGCTCGGCCGGCAATAGATGCCGGTGGTAAGCACGCCGGTCACGAAGCGCCCGTCGAACGTGCGGTCGCGGCGCTGCACGGCGTTCCAGGCGATGTCGTCGGTCGGTTGCATGGCAGGTGTTGTAGCCATCGCGGCGGAGGCTTGCATCCCGAAGCTTGCGATCAAAACCCGCAGTCGCGTATTGCCGCAGGCGATGACACGGTTTTTCACGATCCTCGCCGCGCTGCTGGCGCTCCTCGCCCCGCAACTGGCCGCTGCCGATGCCGCCGATATCGATGCCGCCGCGCGCGGGGTCGTCCGCGTGCTGATCGTGGGGACGGACGAGGAAGGCGAAAGCTTCCCCGTCAGCCACGGGACCGGCTTCGCGGTTTCCGGCAACCGGTTGGTCACCAACAACCACGTGGTCGACGAAGTGCGGATCGACCCCCGGCTGCGGGTGCTGGTCGTTCCGGCAGAAGGCGGCGAGGCGGTGGAAGCCCGCGTTGTCAGCTACAGCCCGCGCAACGACCTGGCGCTGATCGAGATTGCCAGCGGCCTGCGCCTGCCGCCGCTCACCATCGCCGGCGCGGCGGAGGCCGACAGCGGCGACGTCTATGCCGTGGGCTATCCGCAGAATGTGGACATCGCGCAGGGGCTTGGCCTCGGCGACGTGTTCCGCGCCACGCCGCCCGTAAAGGCGCGCGGCTCGCTCGCCGGGCGGCGCCCGTCGCGCCAATTCGACACCATCCTGCACACCGCGCCGATTGCGCGCGGGAATTCGGGTGGGCCGCTGCTGGACAATTGCGGGCGCGTGGTCGGCGTGAACAGCTTCGGCGCATCGAGCAGCGGTACGGATGCCGAGTTTTTCTTCGCAGTATCGATGCGTGAATTGCTGCCGTTCCTGCGTGCGAACGACGTCCAGCCGCGCGTCAACGCCATGCCTTGCCGCAGCCTGGTGGAGCTCGATGCGGAGGAACAGCGCCGCGCCGAGGCCGCCGCGCGGCAAGCAGACGAAGCGCAGAGCGCCGCCGCCCGCGAACGCGCCGCCGCAGAAGCCAGCTTCCGCACCCAGGTTAGCCGCGACATCGCCGAATCGCGCGACAACGGCCTGGCGGTAGCCGCCGTGCTGCTGGTCCTCTCGCTCGTCGCCGGGTTCGCCGCCTACCAGCTGCACGTGAACGGCAAACGCAACCCCTTCATCGCCGCCGCCGTGCTGGCCGCCATCGCGCTGGTCGCAGCGGTCGTGACATGGTTCAGCCGGCCGCAGCTGCGCGAGATTGACGACCGGGTCGCCATGCGGCTGGACGAGGAATTCGGCACCGGCAGCGCCGATCCCGTATCCGGCGAAGGCGCGCTTTCCGGCGATCTTGTCTGCACCGTCGACCCGCAGCGCAGCCGCATCACCGGCGCTTCGGTAGAGGATCTGCCGTTCGAATGGAGCGCGGGCGGCTGCGTCAACGGGCGCACCCAGTATGGCCTGCTCGATGGCAAGTGGTCGCGCGTGTTCGTGCCGAACGAGGAAGCGGCCGTCTCGCTCAACCGCTTCGACCCGGCGACCGGCGAATACCGCATGGAACGCTACCTGTTGGGCGCCGCCGACATGGCCGCCGCGCGCGAGGCCCGCGGCACCTATCGCGGGCCCGGCTGTGGCGTTGACGAAGCCGCCGCCCGCGATTTCGGCGAGAAGCAGGACGCCGTGCTGGCGCTGCTGCCCGACCGCCCGAACGAGCGGGTGGTCTACAAATGCAGCAAGGCCGATTGATTTGCCACCATGGAGAACCGGCAGATCCTGAAAGTCGCAGGCGTAACCGGGATCGCCGTATTTGCTGCGCTGGTCCTGCCTATGCTGCTGCCGGATTCAGGAGATAGCGGGGACGGATCGCCCTCCGCCCGAACCGCAACAAGTCTCTTCGGAAGTCCAGCTTGGTGAATGGCGTGCCGCAGCCTTGGAAACCTGCCGTTGCCAGCAAGTCGGCGGACGGGAAAATGAATGTCCCGAACCGCTATTCACTGCGACACGCCGGATAGTCCTGAAGACTTATGGACAGAGAACAGATCGATTTTCCGCGCACGACCTGCGGCCCGCTGGAGGAACGCCAGCGGTGTCTCAAGTTTGCCGACGGACAAAAGTGCATCACGGAAGGCTATTTTCTCGCAGAACCGCTTGATGAAGAGCCGGTGCCGCCGGCATGCACAGCGAGGGAAGCCGGGATCGTCCTCGCCGGAAATCGCGAGTTACGCGGCAGGCTCTATGATTTCGGCGACCGCACGCCAACCAACGTGGAGACGATGATGGCCGACAGGGAGCTTTCCGAAGCGGCGGCAGTCGGCCTGCGCGAGATTGCAAAAGATCCGCAAGGGTCGGCCGCCGCAGTGGATACGGAAGACGCCTGCGGCTAGGCCGCCAGGGCCTCGCCGCTCAGCGTGATGCGGTGCATGATGCGCTCTTCGCCGGGATAATCGTTCAGCGCCATGTGCCACGTCGTCCGGTTGTCCCAGATCGTCACCGTGCCGGGCTTCCACACCACCCGTGCCTGCGCCTCCGGCGTCATCGCGGCGGCATAGAGCCTTTGCAGCAGCGGCAGGCTTTCCTCGCGCGTCTGCCCTTCGAAGTGCAGGGTGAAGGCCGGGTTCACGTACAGCAGCTTGCGGCCTGTCTGCGGGTGGCGGATCACGACCGGGTGGGTCGCCAGCGTCTTCAGCTCCTGACCGCGCAGCGCCTTGCCCTGGTCGGTCTGGGCATAGGCGCCGTCGGGCGCATAGATATGGTCGGCGGAATGGACGGCGCGCATGCCGGCGATCTCGGCCTTCGTCTCCTCGTCCAGCGCATCGTAGGCCGCGCCCATGTGAGCGAACAGCGTGTCGCCCCCCTTGAGCGGCAGGGTCCGCGCCACGAGGATGGAGCCCATCGCCGGCACCTGGTCATAGGAATGGTCGGTATGCCAGCCGCCGCCGATATTGGTCTGCTGGTCCTTTTCCTTGCGGACCTCGGCAATCTCCGGATGCTCTCCATTCAGCGGGAAGTAGTTGTTGATGTCGATCCCGCCCCACCGGTTGGCGAGCTCAATGTGCTGCTGCGGCGACAGGTCCTGCCCGCGCAATACCACGACGCCGCTTTCCCAGACCGCTTCCTTCAACTGATCCAGCGCTTCGTCGGACATTTCGGCGAGCTGGCAGCCGGTCACCTCGGCGCCGATTTCCTCGCCCAGCGGGGTCATCTTCATCGCATCTCTCCTGCGCGACTCGCGCGGCGATGCTACGCCGAAACCCGCGCGTCGCCAAATCACCCGCGATCTGCCGGATACCCGGCTTGCATGAATCGGGGGCGGCTGCTAGGCGCGCGCCAATCTTGCGAGGGCCGCCCGTTCCGGCCGGCCGTTTCGCAGTCGATCAGATAATCCGTTACCCGGACCCGAGAAGGACTTTTGCGCGTGGAGATTTCCGCCGGTATTCAGGCTAGCCTGGCAGGCCGCTATGCTTCCGCCCTGTTCGACCTCGCTGCCGAAAAAGGCACCGTGACCGCTGTCGAATCGGACCTCGAGAAGCTCGAAGCAGGCCTCGACCAGTCGGACGAACTGCGCCAGCTGACGACCAATCCGCAGGTTTCGCGCAACGATGCGCAGAAGGCCGTGTGGGGCGTTGCCGCCATCATGGGCCTGGCCGACCTCACCCAGAACTTCCTCGGCACGCTGGCGCAGAACCGCCGGCTGGGCCAGCTGCCCGCCATCATCCGCGCCTTTCGCGCCATCGCCGCCGCCCAGCGCGGCGAAGTGACGGCCGAAGTCACCAGCGCCCACGCCCTCACCGACGCCCAGCTTTCCACGCTGGAGCAGAAGCTGAAGGCCCGCGAAGGCCGCACCGTGAAACTAACCACCAAGGTCGACCCCGACTTGCTCGGCGGCCTTGTCGTCACCATCGGTTCGAAACGCATCGACGGTTCGATCCGCACCCGCCTCAACACCCTCGCCAACGCGATGAAAAGCGCCTGACAGGCTCAAAGGACAACGCAATGGATATCCGCGCCGCAGAAATCTCCAAGGTCATCAAGGACCAGATTGCCAATTTCGGCACCGAAGCCGAAGTCACCGAAGTCGGCAGCGTGCTGTCGGTGGGTGACGGTATCGCCCGCATCCACGGCCTCGACCAGGTCCAGGCCGGCGAGATGGTCGAATTCCCCGGCGGCATCCAGGGCATGGCGCTCAACCTCGAAGCCGACAACGTCGGTGTCGTGATCTTCGGCTCCGACGCCGAGATCAAGGAAGGCGACACCGTCAAGCGGACCGGCACAATCGTGGACGTTCCCGTCGGCAAGGGCCTGCTCGGCCGCGTGGTCGACGCGCTCGGCAACCCGATCGACGGCAAGGGCCCGATCACCGACGTGACCCGCGCCCGCGTGGAAACCAAGGCCCCCGGCATCATCCCGCGCCAGTCGGTGCACGAACCCGTGCAGACCGGCCTCAAGGCCATCGACGCCCTGGTCCCGATCGGCCGCGGCCAGCGGGAACTGATCATCGGCGACCGCCAGACCGGCAAGTCCGCCGTCGCGATCGACACCTTCATCAACCAGAAGGAACTGAATGCGGGCGACGACGAATCGAAGAAGCTCTACTGCGTCTATGTCGCCGTTGGCCAGAAGCGCTCCACCGTGGCGCAGCTCGTCAAGACGCTCGAGGAAAACGGCGCGATGGAATATTCCATCGTGATCGCCGCCACCGCGTCGGAGCCTGCCCCGTTGCAGTACCTCGCCCCCTACACCGGCTGCGCGATGGGTGAATTCTTCCGCGACAACGGCATGCACGCCGTGATCGTGTACGACGACCTTTCCAAGCAGGCCGTCGCCTATCGCCAGATGTCGCTGCTGCTGCGCCGCCCGCCGGGCCGCGAAGCCTATCCGGGCGACGTGTTCTACCTCCACAGCCGCCTGCTGGAGCGTGCGGCAAAGATGAACGCCGACCAGGGTTCGGGCTCGCTCACCGCGCTGCCGATCATCGAAACGCAGGCCGGCGACGTGTCAGCCTATATCCCGACCAACGTGATCTCGATCACCGACGGCCAGATATTCCTCGAAACCGAGCTGTTCTACCAGGGCATCCGCCCGGCCATTAACGTCGGCCTGTCGGTCAGCCGCGTGGGCGGTGCCGCCCAGACCAAGGCGATGAAAAAGGTGTCGGGCTCGATGAAGCTGGACCTCGCGCAGTACCGCGAGATGGCCGCCTTCGCCCAGTTCGGCAGCGACCTCGACGCCGCCACGCAGAAGCTCCTCAACCGCGGTGCGCGCCTGACCGAACTGCTCAAGCAGCCGCAGTTCTCGCCCCTGCCCTTCGAAGAGCAGACCGTGTCGATCTACGCCGGCACCAACGGCTATCTGGACGATATCCCGGTGAACCGCGTGACCGAATACGAAGCCCAGATGCTGAGCTTCATGCGGAACGAACACGCCGACGTGCTCACCGACATTCGCTCGAGCGGCAAGTTCGAGGGCGAAACCGCCGACAAGGCGAAAGCCGCGCTCGACACGTTCGCCAAGCAGTTCGCCTGAGCCTGAGAGAGACACCTAGGGAGCCAACATGGCCTCGCTGAAAGAACTCAAGGGTCGGATCAACTCGGTCAAGTCGACCCAGAAGATCACCAAGGCCAAGCAGATGGTCGCTGCGGCCAAGCTGCGCCGCGCGCAGGCGGCGGCGGAAGCCGCGCGCCCCTATGCCACGCGGCTGGCCGACGTGATGGCCTCGCTCGCAAGCAAGGTGTCCGGTGACGGCGCGCCGAAGCTGCTGGCCGGCACGGGCAACGACCAGCGTCACCTGCTCGTCCTCGTCAACACCGACAAGGGCCTGTGCGGCGGCCTCAACGCCAACCTCGTCAAGGCTGCGAAGCTCAAGGCGAAGGAATTGCTGGCCCAAGGCAAGGACGTGCAGTTCTACCTCGTCGGCAAGAAAGGCCGCGCGCCGATCAAGCGCGACTACGCCGACCGGATCGAACAGCACTTCGACACCAGCACCGTGCGCAACCCCGGTTTCGAGGAAGCCGAAAGCATTGCGGACGAGCTGATCGAAATGTTCGAAGGCGGCAAGTTCGACATCGCGCACCTGATTTTCCCGACCTTCAAGTCGGCGCTGGTGCAGGAACCGACGATCAACCAGCTGATCCCCGTCCCCGCCCCGGAAACGGACGCGGCAGCCGGCAGCGACGCGGTCGTGGAATACGAGCCCGGCGAGGAAGAAATCCTCGAAGAACTGCTGCCGCGCTACGTCAAGACGCAGGTCTTCGGCGCGCTGCTGGAAATCGCCGCGTCGGAACAGGGCGCTTCGATGACCGCGATGGACAACGCCACGCGCAACGCCGGCGACCTGATCAGCAAGCTCACCATCCAGTACAACCGCAGCCGCCAGGCCGCGATCACCACCGAACTGATTGAAATCATTGCAGGCGCGGAAGCGCTCTAAGGCAAAGGCAAGGAAACGAACATGGCCACCGCCCCAGTTGCTAACCAGGCACTCAACCAGACCACCAACGGCACGATCGCCCAGGTCATCGGCGCCGTCGTCGACGTGCAGTTCGAAGGCGAACTGCCGGCGATCCTTACCGCGCTCGAAACGAAGAACGGCGACAACACGCTGATCCTCGAGGTCGCGCAGCACCTCGGCGAAAACACCGTGCGCACCATCGCGATGGACGGCACGGACGGCCTCACCCGCGGGCAGGAAGTCATCAACACCGGCGCGCAGATTTCCGTGCCGGTCGGCCCGAAGACGCTCGGCCGCATCATGAACGTGGTCGGCGAAGCGATCGACGAGCGCGGCCCCATCGGCGCCGAAACGACCGCCCCGATCCATGCCGAGGCACCGGAATTCATCGACCAGTCGACCGAAGCCGACATCCTCGTCACCGGCATCAAGGTGATCGACCTCCTCGCCCCTTACGCGAAGGGCGGCAAGATCGGCCTGTTCGGCGGTGCCGGCGTGGGCAAGACCGTGCTGATCCAGGAACTGATCAACAATATCGCGAAGGGTCACGGCGGCGTGTCCGTGTTCGCCGGCGTGGGTGAGCGTACCCGCGAAGGGAACGACCTTTACCACGAATTCCTCGACGCCGGCGTTATCGCCAAGGACGCCGACGGCAACGCCACGTCCGACGGTTCCAAGGTGGCGCTCGTCTTCGGCCAGATGAACGAGCCTCCGGGCGCGCGTGCCCGCGTCGCCCTGTCGGGCCTGACCATGGCGGAATATTTCCGCGACGTGGAAGGCCAGGACGTGCTGTTCTTCGTCGACAACATCTTCCGCTTCACCCAGGCGGGTTCGGAAGTGTCCGCCCTGCTCGGCCGTATCCCGTCGGCTGTGGGCTACCAGCCGACCCTGTCGACCGACATGGGTAACCTGCAGGAACGCATCACCTCCACCACCAAGGGCTCGATCACCTCGGTGCAGGCAATTTACGTTCCCGCCGACGACCTTACCGACCCGGCACCGGCCACCTCGTTCGCCCACCTTGATGCGACGACCACGCTGAGCCGCGCGATTTCGGAGCTGGGCATCTACCCGGCGGTCGACCCGCTCGACTCCACCAGCCGCGTGCTCGAACCGCGCGTCGTGGGCCAGGAGCACTACGAGACCGCTCGCCGCGTCCAGGAAACGCTGCAGAAGTACAAGAGCCTGCAGGACATCATCGCCATTCTCGGGATGGACGAGCTGTCGGAAGAGGACAAGCTGACCGTCCAGCGCGCACGCAAGATCCAGCGCTTCCTGTCGCAGCCGTTCCACGTGGCCGAAGTCTTCACCAACATCCCGGGCGAATTCGTCCAGCTGGAAGACACGGTGAAGTCGTTCAAGGCCGTGGTCGACGGCGAGTACGACCACCTGCCGGAAAGCGCCTTCTACATGGTCGGCGGCATCGACCAGGCGGTCGCCAAGGCCAAGAAGATGGCGGACGAGGCGTAAGGCATATGGCCCTTCACTTCGAACTGGTGACCCCTGCCAAGCTGGTCCGGTCGGAAGACGTCCACATGGTCGTCGTCCCCGGCAGCGAAGGCGAATTCGGTGTGCTGGAAGGCCACGCGCCTTTCATGTCGACCATCCGCGACGGCGCGGTGCAGGTCTACAAGACCGAAGGCGCCGCCCCGGAAGAGATCGAAGTCCGCGGCGGTTTCGCCGAAGTGGGCGAAAACGGCCTCACCGTCCTGGCGGAACACGTCGAAGGCTGATCGCCTCGATCACGACCTGAAAGATAGAGGGCGGCCCGATGGGTCGCCCTTTTTCGTGGACGAAGTGGCACGGTAAACGGACCTGCAACCACAGCGCGAAAGGCGGGGTTAGGCCTTTGGGGCGAAATTACCCATGCAGCGGGGACAATCGAGGGGGCACCATGAAGGAGCACTCGCCCATGTCGCATACAGTGTCGCAACCGATATCCGATATCCGCGGCCCCGCCGCCCAGCGCCGCGAGAACCGCGCCGCGAAGGCCAAGCTGCCGCCCAGCTACGACGTCCACTGGTCGCAGCGCCGCAAGGCCGAAGTCGTTCGCGCCGTGCGGGACAAGCTGATCACGTTCGATGAAGCGCGCTTGCGCTACTTGCTCAGCCGCAGCGAATTCGAAAGCTGGGAGCAGGAATTGGAAGACGCCTGAGGTCCATCCGGTTCAGTCGGGCCATAGGCATAATCACACCTGCCACGAAAAAGGGGCGCGACCGCAAGGCCGCGCCCCTCTTCATGTTCGCTAAGCGATGGCTTATTCGCCGTCACCCACCGACATGTTGTCTTCATCGACAGCGTCGGCTGCTTCGCCAGCGGCGTCAGCCTGTGCGTCCAGAGCCTCTTCGGCTGCTTCGTCGCCCTGTGCGTCGGCCAGATCGGCCTGCTCTTCGAGCACGTCTTCTTCGGCTTCGGCTTCAGCCACGGCCACGTCTGCGGCCTGGTCTTCTTCCGACTGTGCGCATGCGGCGAGGCTTGCGGCTGCGAATGCAGCCATCGTGATTGCGGTCAGTTTACGCATGGGAACTCCCTGTCTTGTTGATTGCGTTACCCACCACAATGGCCGAATGCCGGATGGGTTCCGGCTTTATGGCGAAATTTTGGCAGACTGCAAGCGGCTGGCGTTCCACAGGTACAATCCTGCCCCGATAATTAGCGCTGCGCCGACTAGGGTTTGCCAATCTGGAATGTCGCCGAACAGGACGATACCGAGCAGCGTGGCGACCAGCATCTGGACATAGGTCATCGGTGCGACCGTGGCCGCCCCGGCGCGTGTCGTGCCGAGATAGACGAGCCAGTGGGCCGTCGTGGCCGTCACCGCGACCACCGCGCAGCGCAGCGCGACGTGCCATTGCGGCCAGCCTATCGCCAGCTCTGGCAGGCCGCTCGCCACTCCCAGCAGGGCTGCCACCACCAGTATCGGCGCGGCGATCGAGGCGATGGAAAACTGCATCGCCAGCGGGCTCGCCAATTTGGCGGACATGCGGTTGCCGATCATCACGAAGCTCATGCCGATGGCAGAGCCCAGCGGCAGCAGCGCCGACCAATCGAAATCGGCCGGGTCGGGCCGCAGCACCAGCATGACGCCGGCAAATCCCCCGACCAGCGAGATCCACGTCTCCTTGCGCGATTCCTCGCCCAGCATCACGATGGCGAGCACGGCGGTCAGCATCGGGCTGGTGAAGACGATCGCGGTTGCGGTGGCCAGCGGCATCACGAACACCGCGCTGAAGAAGCTGAGCGTCGCAAACGCCACACCCGCGCCGCGCATCAGCTGCACCCCGGGGCGCGGCAGGCGGAACCCGCCCGGCCCTTCCCGCCAATACAGCAGCACGCCGAGACCGATGGCGCCGAGCGTATAGCGCAGCGCCGCAACCCCGGTCGGCGGCCAGGCCCCGGCCATCGTCTTGATGATCGCATCGCCCAACGACAGGAATGCAAATCCGGCCAGTGCAAAAAGCAATCCGCTGCGTTCGTCCTGCTGCATGCCGCGCGCTTTGGCAGGCTGCGGCGCAAAAGCAAGCCCGGCCCGCGTGGCAGCGGCTCGCCATGGTTTACCATTCCTTAAGGCCGATGCGCGAAAGTCGGTTCGAACGGGGGCGAATTGCGGCACACATGACCAAGCTGATCATCCAGATTCCCTGCCTGAACGAGGCGGAGGACCTGCCGGCCACATTGGCGGCCCTGCCCCGCCAGGTTCCGGGTATCGACACCGTAGAATATCTCGTCATCGACGACGGATCGAGCGACGACACCGCCGGCATCGCCGCGCGCTGGGGCGTCCATCACATCGTCCGCCATCGCCGCAACCGGGGCCTTGCCGCTGCGTTCCAGAGCGGTGTGCGCGAAGCGCTGGCGCAAGGGGCGGACGTCATCGTCAACACCGATGCGGACGGGCAATACGAAGGCGCGGACATCGCCCTGCTGGTCACGCCGGTTCTGGAAGGAAGCGCCGATATCGTCGTCGGCGATCGGGGCGTGGCCAGGAACGCGCATTTCGGCAACTTCAAGCGCCGCCTGCAGCGCATCGGCAGTGCCGCCGTCCGCAAGCTCAGCGCCACCGACATCACCGATGCCGTCAGCGGCTTTCGCGCCTTCAGCCGCGATGCCGCCCAGCGCCTGACAATCACCACCGAATTCAGCTACACCACCGACATGCTGATCCAGGCCGGGCGCAAGCGCATGGCCATCGCCAGCGTGCCGATCCGCACCCACGCGACCCCGCGCCCAAGCCGCCTGTTCCGCAGCGTGCCGCGCTTCATCATGCAGACCGGCGTCACGATGGCGCGGGCCTATACGATGTACAATCCGCTGCGCGCCTTTGTCGGCAGCGGCCTCGTGGTGGCGCTAATCGGTATGGTCCCGCTGCTGCGATTCGTGTGGTTTTATCTGCAGGGACAGGGCGACGGGCACATCCAGTCGATCGTGATCGGCGGGGCGCTGCTCGTCATCGGGGTGCTGCTGTGCATCCTCGGCGTGCTGGCCGACCTGGTCGCCGCCAATCGCAAGCTGCTCGAAGCGAACCTGCTCGAGATCCGGCAACTGCGCGAGAAGGTCGATGCGCAGGCAGACGCCTTCTCTGACTCCGCCGATGAACACCCGCGTCGGTCGCGCACGGGATAGGCGCATGCAGACCGCAATCGCCCGGCGTCCGATCTCCAGCCTCCCCGCTTGGCTCGCCGACGGGCGAACGCTCGCCATCGCCTGCGGCCTCGCCATCCTGGCCATGCAGGTCGAACTGGTTTTCGCCAAAAGCGTGAACTGGGACGAATTCTTCGGTTTCGGCCAGATCCACCAGTGGTTGTGCGGCGAACCGGTGCCGGTCCTGCAGGTGCCCTATGTCTACCTCTTCGGCTGGGTGCCGCGCCTGCCCGGTGGAGCCATCGACCACATCCTCGCCATCCGGGCGCTGATCCTGCCGTTCGAACTGCTCACGGCTGCCGTGATCTTTGACCTCGCCCGCCGCTTTGCCAGCCGCAACGCCGCACTGCTGGCGGCGTTGGCCTATATCGGCGGAGGACACGTGTTCCTCCACGCCTTCGCCCTGCGCGCCGACATGATCGCGGCGAGCCTGCTGATGGGCGTGCTGTGGGTGGTCCTCACCCGCCCGCTCCGCTCGCCGGCACTGGCGGGCGCGGCGCTTCTCTTCACCCTCGCGATGATCGCCACGATCAAGAGCGTCCTGTATGCGCCCGCAATCCTTGCCGCCCTGTGGTGGCGCCGTGACAGCCTGCCACTGCGCCTCCTGATCCCCGCAGCGGCAGTGGCGGCAGGCCTGGGCCTCGTCGCCCTGGTCGCGACCGGCGCATCCGGTCCCCTATTCACGATGGCAGCGTCGTCTGCCGAACGCATGTTCGATGGCGGACTGTTCCCGCAAGGCGGCTATCTCGCCGACCAGCTGCTGACCGCACCGATCCTCACGATCATGCTGCTCGCCGGCGCTGTCATCCTGTGGCAGCGGTGCCTGCAGGCCCTGCCCTTCCTCGCCGCGTGCCTCGTGCCGCTGCTGGCGGTCGCGATCTATCGCAATGCCTTTCCCTATTACTACGTCTTTGCGCTGCCGCCTGCGATGATCATCGCTGCGGCCGGGGCGGACTGGATGCAGAAGCGATACGGCCTTGCGCCCGTCGCCGCCGTGCTGGCGATCAATGCTCTTGCCCTCTCCCTGTCGGAAGACCGCCAGGTCCTGCACGACCAGCACACCGTGCACGCGGGGATCGCCGAGATTTTCCCCGAGCCTGTCACCTATATCGACGACGCCGCATTCGTCGGCCCCTTCCCGCGCGCGGTGCATCACTTCGCGAGCGGCTGGGGCCTGTCGGGCTATCGCGCCGCTCGCCAGCCGAGCTATCGCATGGCGATGGAGCAGCGCGTCGTCCCCTTCCTGCTGCGCGAAGGCCCGGCGATGGAGAATTTCGATCCGGCAAGGGACGGCGAATTGATGCTGCTGGGCGAAGATACCGCAGCCCTGCGCGACAATTACATCCGCCACTGGGGCAAGGTCTTCGTGGCGGGCAAGCGGATCGGTCCGGGGATCGGGCGGATCGAGGTGCTGGTTCCGGGCACCTACACCGTCGAGGGCTCCGCTGTCACCGTCGACGACCGAACCCATGCACCGGGCCGGACGGTCGTCTTGCAGCGCGGCGAGCATGCCGTGTCCGCGCAGGGAACCGCGACCTTGCGCTGGGGAAATCATTTGCCGCGCCCGGCCTTTGCGTGGCCCGACGGGGCGCTCTACACCAACTATTGATGACCGCGCCGCGCATCCTGTTCGTGACCCGCAAGTGGGCGCCCGCGATCGGCGGGATGGAGACGTACAGCCACCGCCTCAGCGAAGAGCTGGCCGAGATCGAGCCGGTCGAGGTGGTCGCCCTGCCCGGCCGCGAAGACGGTTCGCCGCCCTCCGCAGCGGCCTTGCTCGCCTTCCCCTTTACCGTCCTGCGCCACCGGTTTGCGCGCGACACCGTTCCCGACGTGCTGCATCTCGGCGACATGGCTATCTGGCCGCTCGGCCTGCTGGCGAAGCTGTTCGCGCCGGGACGGCAGGTGGTGCTGTCCGCCCATGGTACGGACGTGTCTTACCCCGCGCGCGGCGGCTTTCTCGGCAAGACTTACGGTGCTTACCAGCGGCTCGGCGCGCGGCTTCTGGGGCGGAGCGCCACAGTGGTGGCCAATTCGGATACGACGGCGGAGGCTGCCCGGGGACTGGGCTGGCACGTCGCGGCGATCGTGCCGCTGGGGACGGATCTGCGCGCGCCGCAGGAACCCGCCGCCCACACCGACGAAATCCTGTTTGCCGGCCGCCTCGTCACTCGCAAGGGCTGCGGCTGGTTCGTGCGCGAAGTCCTGCCTCTGCTGCCGGAGCGTTTCACGCTCGCCGTGGCGGGGACCGGCTGGGCGGAAGACGAGGCCTTCGTGACCGAACACCCGCGCGTGCGCTTCCTTGGCGGGCTCGACCAGGCCGAACTCGCTCGCGCATACGGCCGGGCGCTGTGCGTCATCGTGCCCAATATCGAACTGGCCAACGGTGAATTCGAAGGCTTCGGCCTCGTCGCGCCGGAAGCGGCGGCGTGCGGCGGCGTGGTCCTCGCCGCGCGGACCGGCGGCCTGACGAGCGCCGTGCGTGACGGTGAGACCGGGTTCCTCCTGCCTCCCGGCGATGCCGCGGGGTGGAAGGCGCAGATCGAGGCAGTCGCGGCATGGAGCGTGCCTGAGCGTGCGGACTTCATCCGCAATGCGGCGAGGGTCGCGACCGAACATTACAGCTGGCCCCGCGCGGCGCGCGAGACCTTTGCCGTCTACGCGCTGCCTTCGCCCGCTTTCCATGCCTGATTGCGCAGTTGCAGATTCGACAGGCCGCGCTTGGCGAAACGGCAGCGCAGGAATTTGTCGAAGAACCAGCTTTCGCGGCCGGCAGGTACCAGCTTGTAGAGCAGCCTCTCCAGCCGGTTCCAGTGCGCGTCGCTGCGATCGCTGCGCCGGTCCGAAGCATGGCAAACGAGGCGCGGATCATAGGCAATGCCGCCGTATTCGCGCACCCGGCAGACGATTTCGTGATCTTCCAGCACGAACGGCCAGCGCGCCGGATCGAAGCCGCCCGCCTGCTCCAGCGCGCCGCGGCGGAAGGCTTGCGCACATCCCCCGCCATGGCATTTGCGCGGCCACAATGCGATCTGCATCCGCTTGCTCGGCGAGACCTGCGAACGACGCCGGTCGGAGCCCGTGTTGATGCCGATCACCATGGCCGCGTCGGGGTTGGCATCGAAAGCGGCGAGCAGCCTTTCGACATAGTCGGGTGGGTAGAATGTGTCGGCGTCCAGCGTGCCCACGAGTTCCCCCGACGTCGCCGCAATCCCGGCCATGATCGCCATCGTCTTGCCGGGCGTCGGTTCTGAAAGCACCTCTGCCCGCAGCTGCGGCGACCGGGCCAAGGCCGCCTCAGTCTCTGCCACGGAGCCGTCGGTCGATCCATTATCGACAAGGGCAAGCGCGAACCGGTGGCAGCTCTGCGCAGCAAGGCTGTCGATCGTGTCGCCGATGAACCCTTCCTCGTTGAAAAAGGGCAATACGAAGGTGATCC
Organism: Alteriqipengyuania flavescens; assembly: GCF_030406725.1. Classification (NCBI taxonomy): domain Bacteria; kingdom Pseudomonadati; phylum Pseudomonadota; class Alphaproteobacteria; order Sphingomonadales; family Erythrobacteraceae; genus Pseudoblastomonas; species Pseudoblastomonas flavescens. The sequence goes on from NZ_CP129107.1 coordinate 61,746, forward strand.
GCGGCGCGGTCATCGGCCCGATGCTGCGAGCTTGAGCCGCTTGAACGGCAGATACAGCGACCACCAGCCGCGAAGCGCCTTCCGGCCTCTGGACGAGGCGGCATGGGCAAGCTGGGTGCGGCGAAATTCCAGCAGGCGCGCCCGCATACCGGGCCAGTCTGTCCGCGAGCTGATACCCGTCGCCGGCATCACCGTGTACGCTTCCTTCACCGCCAGCGCGGTCGCGCCGTGGTTCCGGGCGCGCAGGAGCCAGTCGTAATCCATGGCAATCCGGTAGGAGGTGTCAAATAGGCCAATCTCGTCGAAGAGCCGCCGCCTCGCGAACAACCCCTGGTGCGGCATCGTCATGTGCAAGTGGCTGCGCCAACCTGCCCCGCGGCTCTCGACATATGTGCGTCCGACCCCGCTTTCGACCTGCACGCCGAAAGAAACAAGGTCGTGGGTTCCCAGATGCCTCGCACAGGCCGACAGGCTGCCGGCATCGACGAAATAATCCTCCGCCTGCAGCACGAGGACATAGTCTCCCCTCGCCATGGCAACGCCCTTGTTCAGCGCATCGCCAATCCCCTCGTCCGGCTCGCTGATCCAGCGCACCCGGTCGCCGAGCGATCGCAGGAAGTCGACGGTGCCGTCGCTCGACCCACCGTCGACGACGATATGTTCGACATCGCCGAAGGTCTGCTCCGCCACGCTCCGCGCCGTGGCCCTCAGCCCGTCCAGCGCATTATAGCTGGCGCTGACGACGGAAATGCGCGGCCCCGCGCTCATGACACTGCCTCCCGCACTTGCGCGCCGTACAGCGTCCAAAGGCGCCGCGTGGCGGACACCGGGTCGAGCGCGCGGACCAGCCGGATGGCCCACGCGCGGGTCTCCGGGAAGATCAACGCAGCGACGATCGTCGCGAACAGGTAAGCGAACCACGTGGCAATCGCCGCGCCAGCCCAGCCCCACCGCGGGATCAGCACCGCGTTGAGCGCGATGTTGACCCCTGCAGCCAGGGCGGCCGCGCCGGCCGACTGCCAGACCAGCCCGCGCACCGTCAGCAGCGTACCGAAAGCGAAATAGAGGAAATAGAGCGGGGTTGAGGCGCTGAGAGCCAGGACCATCTTCAGCGCCGGAGCGTAGTCGGCTCCGAACACCGGCACCAGCAGCATCGCGCAGCCCAACGCGGTAACGCCGATGACCGGCCATGCGGCCAGCGCGAAAATGTCGAGAATTCGTTGCGAGAACGTGTCGAAATCGATTGCCGTATCCGCATGGTTGCGCACCGTGGCCGACATCAGCGTGGCCTGGAGCACGACGGGGACGAACCACGCAAGCTCCGCAAGGCGTGCCGCCAGCCCGTATTGTCCGAGTTCCGCCTCGCCCACCATCCAGCCGAGCATCAGCTGATCAACCCGCATGACCCCGGCCATGCACAACGTGGCGATCATCAGGGGGAATCCTTCACGCGAAAGGGCGCGCGCATCCGGTTGCGGGCGGGACGCAGGCTTTATCGGCGAAAGCATCAGCCATGCGGCGATCCCGGCGCCAGCCGCCAGAACGGCCTCTGCGCTGCGCAGCGCCACCAGGGCTTCCAGCGAAGGCGCCTTTATCGCCACCCACGCCGTCACCGCAGCCACGCCAAGGATCACCGCAATGCGCATCGCGGCGAACCGGCCGACCTGTTCGCGGGCCTTGACCGCCGTGGCGAAGCTTTCCCCCGGGCTTACCAGCACGGCCACGAGCGCAAGGGCGACGATGGTGGCGGTCACCCCCTCCGGCGGCGTGCGCATCGCAAAAAGCGCGGCGCCGACCAAGGCGGCAAGGATCATGGCGGGCACGGTTACCCCCATGGCAGAGCGCAGGATCGAGCGCCCAGCTTCCGGAGCGGCGGCAATGCGGCGCATCACCACCGGTTCCATGCCGGAGCGGGCCAGCGGCATTACCAACACGGCCAGACCGATCGCCCAGCTATAGGCACCGAAGCCCGCCGGGCCGAGCGCGCGGGCGACCAGCGTCATGACCGCAAGTCCGGCGAAAAGCCGGGCCAGCATCTCGCCCGAAAGCCATCCGAAATTTGCCAGCAAACTTCGCATCGAAGCGCAGCCGCCCCTTTCCCGTGCTCGCGCATGCCCGCTCGCGCGCGCACCGCAGATACAGCCGTTTCCTAGGCGGGGCGTGGTTAACGCGGCGTAAAACCCCCGGTAAATCGTAAATGCGCGTTTCCAAGGCGATTTCCGGTTTGTTTACCATTCCTGCCTACCACAGCCGACGTAACAGGGCCCGGCCATGACCGTCGGGCGTCACGGGTCGTATCCGGCCGGGGAGACAGGGAACGATGAGCGCATTTGGACGCAAGGGTGGAGCGAGCGGCTTGGGTGCCGGGTCCCGGCCGAGCTTCGGTGTCGCCAAGCCCATGAAGGGCGGCATCCCCGATCGCGGCGATTCCGTCCCGCCCCCCGGTGGCGAGCAATTCCCTCCCCTGCCCGGTGAAGGCGAAGCGGCGCCGTCCAGCGGCGGCAAGGCGGACCAGGCCGACGCGATGACGCGTCTGGCCGACCGCGCCAACGCCATTCACGAACAGCAGGAAATCGGCGGCTTCGAAGCCAGCGTCCACAAGATCAAGGAACAGGTGCTTCCGCGCCTGCTCGAACGCGTCGATCCCGAAGCGGCGGCCACGCTGACGAAGGACGAGCTGTCGGAAGAATTCCGCCCGATCATCATGGAAGTGCTGGCGGAACTGAAGGTCACGCTGAACCGGCGCGAACAGTTCGCGCTGGAAAAGGTGCTGATCGACGAGCTGCTCGGCTTCGGCCCGCTCGAAGAGCTGCTGAACGATCCCGACGTGTCGGACATCATGGTCAACGGACCGGACCAGACCTACATCGAAAAGAAGGGCAAGCTGCAGATCGCCCCGATCCGCTTCCGCGACGAGAACCACCTGTTCCAGATCGCGCAGCGCATCGTGAACCAGGTCGGCCGCCGCGTCGACCAGACCACGCCTCTGGCCGACGCCCGCCTGAAGGACGGCAGCCGCGTCAACGTGATCGTCCCGCCACTGTCGCTGAAGGGCACGGCGATTTCGATCCGTAAGTTTTCCGAAAAGCCGATCACGATCGACATGCTCAAGGGCTTCGGCTCGATGAGCGAGAAGATGGCGACCGCGCTGAAGATTGCGGGCGCCAGCCGGATGAACATCGTCATTTCCGGCGGTACGGGCTCGGGCAAGACGACCATGCTCAACGCCCTGTCGAAGATGATCGACCCGGGCGAGCGCGTGCTGACCATCGAAGACGCCGCCGAACTCCGCCTGCAACAGCCGCACTGGCTGCCGCTGGAAACCCGTCCGCCGAACCTTGAAGGCCAGGGCGCGATCACCATTGGCGACCTCGTGAAGAACGCCCTGCGTATGCGCCCTGACCGCATCATCCTGGGCGAAATTCGCGGCGCCGAGTGTTTCGATCTGCTCGCCGCCATGAACACGGGCCACGACGGTTCGATGTGCACGCTCCACGCCAACAGCCCGCGCGAGTGCCTCGGCCGCATGGAGAACATGATCCTGATGGGCGACATCAAGATCCCTAAGGAAGCCATTTCGCGCCAGATCGCCGAATCTGTCGACCTGATCGTGCAGGTGAAGCGCCTTCGCGACGGTTCGCGCCGCACGACCAACATCACCGAGGTGATCGGGATGGAAGGCGAAGTGATCGTGACGCAGGAACTGTTCAAGTTCGAATATCTGGACGAAGGCGACGACGGCAAGATCGTCGGCGAATACCGCTCGTCTGGCCTGCGTCCCTACACGCTGGAAAAGGCCCGCCAGTACGGTTTCGACCAGGCGTTCCTGGAAGCCTGCCTCTAGGGCGCGAGCAAGCCTTTCGCCGCCGCGGCACCCAGCCCGGCGGCGGCAAAGGCGGCGGCAAAGAAAATCGCGTTCCACGGCATCCAGCCGACGCTGTCGATGCGCTTGCGCTTCAGGCGGCGGCGATCCGCGACCAGCGCAAGGATGGCGAGCAGCAGGCAGGCGAGCGCCAGCCACGCGATCTCTTCGGCATCGCTCGCAAAGCGGAAATGATCGGTCACGGCCTGCATCGCGCCGGCCATATGGTGGCACGCGGCCCGAGCGGCAATGGGCATGCGCAGGCTTGCGCCTGCCCCCGCCTGCCCTAAGGCGGTCGCCATGGACGGATCGATCGCCCGCCCCCGACCGATGCTGGCGCTCTTCCTGCGCCTTGCCACGGCGTTGAGCCTGGCGACAATGTCCATGCTGGTGAAGCTGGCGCAGCAGCGCGGCGCGCATCTGGCGGAGCTCATCTTCTGGCGACAGGCCATCACGGTCGCGCTGGTCGGCGGCGGGCTGCTGCTGGCGGGACGATTCGCCACCGTGCGCACAAATCGGTTCGGTGCCCACGCCCGGCGAGCCCTGCTCGGCCTCGTCGGCATGTTCTTCGTCTACGGCGCCGTCATCCTGCTCCCGCTGGCGGAGGCGACTACAATCAGCTTCACCACACCCATGTTCGCCGTGCTGCTGTCGCTGGTGCTGTTTCGCGAGCGGATCGGCCTCTATCGCTGGGCCGCCGTGGCGATCGGCTTTGCCGGCGTGCTCATCGTGCTGCAGCCGGGCGGCAGCGGTGCGATCGACCCGTTCGGCGCCGCCATCGGCCTGATTGCCGCGCTGTTCGTCGCCCTGATTTCGCTACAGATCCAGGACCTCAACACCACGGAAAGCCCGTGGAGCATCATTTTCTGGTTCACCGCGCTGACCGCGCCCATCGCCGCGCTCGCCCTGCCCTTCGTGGCGACGGCGCACGATCCCGCCACGTGGGGCATCATCCTCGCCATGGCGCTGTGCGGCGCGCTGGCGCAGGTGTTGCTGACGAGCTCGCTGCGCTTCGGCAGCGCGGCGACGATCATCGTGATGGATTACACGTCGCTGATCTGGGCGACGATTTACGGTTTTGCCATCTTCGGCCGCGTGCCGCCTTCCACCCTGTGGATCGGCGCGCCGCTGATCATCCTCGCCGGCCTCGTGATCTTCTACCGCGAACGGCAGATCGCTCGCCGGAAGGCTACCGAACCGGTCAGTTGACCTGCCGGTCGCGCCCTTCCCAATAGGGTGCGCGCAATTCGCGGCGGAGGATCTTGCCTGAGGGGTTGCGCGGCATTTCTGCGATCAGGTCGACCGATTTCGGCACCTTGTAGGCTGCCACCTGCTCGCGGGCATAGGCGATCACGTCCGCTTCGGTCAGCTCGTGCCCGGGCTTGCACACGACGCAGGCCTTGACCGCCTCGCCCCACTTCTCGTCCGGCACCCCGATCACGGCGACTTCGGCGATGGCCGGGTGGCCGTAGATCGCGCTTTCCACCTCGGCGGGGTAGACGTTCTCCCCGCCCGAAATGATCATGTCCTTGATGCGGTCCTGGATATAGACGTAGCCGTCATCGTCCATGTAGGCGGCATCGCCGGTGTGCATCCAGCCGCCTTTCAGCGCCTCCGCGGTCGCATCGGGTTTGCCCCAATATTCCAGCATGTTGCTAGGCGACTTGATCAGCAATTCGCCGATTTCACCGCTCGGTAATTCCGCGCCGTCCTCGCCGACGATCATCATCGCCGCGCCGGGCACGGCCTTGCCCGCGCTGCGCATGCGCTGGTTGCCTTCCAGCGTATGATCCTCCGGCGGCAAGGCGCTGATCGTGCCGGTCGTCTCGGTCATTCCGTAGACCTGAACGAAGCCTGCATTGGGGATGGTCCGCACCGCCTCGCGCAGCAGTTCGAGCGGGATCGGCGCGGCACCGTACATGACGAAGCGCACGGCGGAAAAGTCGGTCTCTTTTGCGCGCGGATGCTGGACGACCATCTGCAACGCGGCGGGCACGATGAACAGGCGGGTGATGCCTTGCGCGAAACTGTCGAGCACCCAATCCGGATTGAATTCCGACTGCACAAGCGCCCGCTTGCCCGCGCTCATCGCCATAACGCCGAGCCCGGTGCCGCCGATATGCGCGCAAGGCATGCAGACGAGGATCGCCTCGTCCTCCTCCCAGATCGCCCACGGCACCCCCGCCTCCTCGCCCGGCAGGCGCAGGCTGAAGAGGTTGCGGTTGGAAAGCACCGCGCCTTTCGGCTTGCCGGTGGTGCCGGAGGTGTAGAGCTGCAGGACCGCATCGTCCGGGCCGGCCGCGACGAAATCGGTGCGGCCGGCTTCGCCGATTGCCTGCCATGCCTCGCCGGGCGAAATGATAGCGGGCGCCTCAGCAATTCCCTCGACCGCCTTTTCCGCCGCGCCGCTGCAATCCTCGCAGGTGAAGAGCAGTTTCGCGCCGGTGTCTTCCAAGATGTAGCGCACCTCGGCAGGCGCGAGCCGCCAGCCCACTGGTGCCATCACGACGCCGAGGCGCGCCGCGCCGTAGAACAGGGTGAAGTAGAGATCGGAATTCTTGCCGAGCCAGGCGATCCGGTCGCCTTTTGCGAGGCCCCGCTCCACCAGCATCGCCGCAACCCGGGCAGTGTTGTCCTCCAACTCGCGCCAGCTTTGCGTGCGGCCGTCCTGCTCCAGCGCGACCGCGTCGGGCTTCTCCTTGGCCCAGTGCCGCAGGAATGCATCGAAGCTCAGTATCTCGTCCATCGCACCTCTCCACGCCCGTTTGCGGGTCTCGAGACATTCAAACAGGAACTTTAGCGATGGAACAAGCGTTTGGTGGGATCATGAGGGTCGGCGATGTGCCGGTCGTGCAAGGGAGAATACCATGCGCAAATTCGTAATCATCGTCGCCGCCACCGGCCTCGCGCTGACCGCGAGCGCCTGCAACACGGTCAAGGGCCTCGGCCAGGACGTGGAATCCGTGGGTGAGGCCGGCGAAGAAGTCATCGACTGATCGCCGCGATCATTCAGCGAAAATCAAGGCCCGCGCCGGTTAAAGGCGCGGGCCTTTGTTTTTGGAGTTTCCAATGCGTAGATTCGTCCTCGTCATGGCCGCGACCGGCCTCGCATTCACTGCCTCAGCCTGTAATACGGTGAAAGGCCTTGGAGAGGATATCCAGTCGGTCGGCAGGGCCGGCGAGCGCGCGATCGACTGACCGCGCGCCAGCCCTCGCCTATCGCCCGCCAATCTCGCTCGGCACCGGCTGGCCGGACGGCGCGGGGTCGCCATTCCAGACCAACACCGGCTTGCGGGCTGCCTGCGTTTCGTCGACCCGGCGACGCGGCGTGAAATGCGGCGCGGAATGCAGCGCCTCGTCGCCCGCTTTCGCCCGCTCCGCCACGCTGCGCAGCGCCACGATCAAACGGTCGAGCCCGTCCTTGCTTTCGGTCTCGGTCGGCTCGACCAGCATCGCGCCGTGCACCACCAGCGGGAAATAGACCGTCATCGGGTGGAACCCCTCGTCGATCAGTCCCTTGGCGATATCCAGCGTCGAGAAACCTTCCGCCAGTCCCGCATCGCTGAACAGCGCCTCGTGCATGCACGGGCCGCTGTGCGCATAGGGCGCATCGAGCAGGTCTTCGAGGCTGCGCAGGATGTAATTGGCGTTGAGCACGCTGTCTTCCGCCACGCGGGCAAGCCCGTCCGCACCGTGGCTGAGCATGTAGGTCAGCGCGCGGGTGAACATGCCCATCTGCCCGTGGAACGCCGCCATGCGGCCGAAGCTGCGCATGACGCCGCCGAAATGTTCTTCGGAGAACGCGTCGGCCTGCTCTTCCTCGACCAGGTGGACCACGCCGTCGTTCGTCCGCGCGGTGTAGGGTAGTGGGCCGAACGGGCTAAGCGCCTCGGACAGCACCACCGGGCCCGAACCCGGTCCGCCGCCGCCATGCGGGGTGGAGAACGTCTTGTGCAGGTTGATGTGCATCGCATCGATGCCAAGGTCGCCGGGGCGAACCTTGCCGACGATGGCGTTGAAGTTCGCGCCGTCGCAATAGACGAAGCCGCCGGCTTCGTGGACCGCATCGGAAATCGCCTTCATGTCCGGCTCGAACAAGCCGCAGGTGTTGGGGTTGGTGATCATCACCGCGGCGACATCTGGGCCGAGCCGGTCCTTCAGCGCGGCCAGGTCGACGCGGCCATCCTTGGTCGCCGGAATCGCCTCGACGCGGTAGTTGGCGAAGGCGGCGGTGGCGGGATTGGTGCCGTGCGCGCTTTCCGGCACCAGCACCACCTCGCGCGAGTCGCCGCGGGCTTCCAGCGCGGCGCGGATGCACAATATGCCGCACAGCTCGCCATGGGCGCCGGCCTTCGGGCTCATCGCGACGCCGTGCATGCCGGTCAGGTCCATCAGCCAGAATGCCAGCTCGTTGATGCACTCCAGCGCACCCTGCACCGTGCCCGTCGGCTGCAGCGGGTGGATGTCGGCAAAGCCCGGCAGGCGCGCGATCTTCTCGTTGAGCCGCGGGTTGTGCTTCATCGTGCAACTGCCCAGCGGGAACGGGCCGAGGTCGATGGCATAGTTCTGCCGACTGAGGCGCGTGTAATGGCGTACCGTTTCCGGCTCGCTGAGGCCCGGCAGCGCCGGCTTTTCGGCGCGCAGGTGGCCCGACAGGCTGCCGAGCACCTCGCCTTCCACATCCTCGATATCGACGCCGGTCTGGTCCCAGCCGCCGAGTTCGAAGATCAGCTTTTCTTCCAGCATCAGCCCGCGGTCGCCGGTGGCGGTCGGGCTTTCCGGGGCGTCGGCGGCGCGGGCGGGAGCAGCCGGGCGCCAGCCCGAGGGGTTCACGGCGTTCATGCTGCCTCTCCCGCAAGGATATCCTCGAGCGCGCCGGCCAGCGCCTCGATATCTTCGGTGGTCGTCGTTTCGGTGGCGGTCACGAGCAGCCCGCCGTGGATCGCCTCGTAATCCGGATAGAGCCGGCCGAGCGACACCCCGCCCAGGATCCCGCGATCCGCCAGCGCCCGCACGACCTCGCGCGCGTCGGTCGGCAGCTTAACACAGAATTCGTTGAAATATGTGCTGTTGACCAATGCAATGCCGGGGATACCCGACAGGCGATCCGCCAATTGCCGCGCGCGCAAGTGGTTGGTCTTCGCCAGTCTGGCGAGACCCGTTCCGCCGAGCAAGGTCATGTGAATGCTGAAGGCCAGCGCACAAAGCCCTGAGTTCGTGCAGATATTGCTCGTCGCTTTTTCACGGCGGATATGCTGCTCGCGGGTCGAGAGCGTCAGCACGAAGCTGCGCTTCCCCTGCGCATCCACAGTTTCTCCACAGAGCCTTCCCGGCATCTGGCGGACGAATTTCTCGCGGCAACCGAACAGGCCGAGATAGGGCCCGCCGAAGTTCAGGCCGACGCCGAGCGACTGCCCCTCGCCCACCACGATGTCGGCGCCCAGCTTGCCCGGCGCCTCGATCAGGCCGAGCGCCACGGGCTCCGTCACCACCGCGATCAGCAGCGCGCCCTTCGCGTGCGCGGCTTCGGCGATGGTCTGGAGGTTGCCGATCCGGCCGAGGATATCGGGATATTGCACCACCACGGCAGCGGTCGCGTCGTCGATCCGGCCGATCAGCCCTGCCTCGTCGGGTTCGGGCGCCACGGTAGGCTGCGCATCGGCAATCTCGTCGCCGGTGAACTTCGCCATGGTCTTGATCGTCGCGACGTAATGCGGGTGCAAAGCGCCCGACAGCACCGCTTTCTTGCGCCGCGTAATCCGCCCCGCCATCGCGATCGCTTCCCAGCACGCGGTCGAGCCGTCGTAGAGCGAGGCGTTGGCGATATCGGTGCCGAACAGCCGCGCGACCTGCGTCTGGAATTCGAAGAGCACCTGCAGCGTACCCTGCGCGATTTCCGGCTGGTACGGCGTGTAGGCCGTCAGGAACTCGCCGCGCTGGATCAGGTGGTCGACGCTGGCCGGGACGTGGTGGCGATAAGCCCCGGCGCCGAGGAAGAAGGGCGCGGCCCCTGCCGACAGGTTCTTCGCCGCCAACCGCGTCATGTGCCGTTCCACCGCAAGCTCGCTCGCGTGCAGGGGCAGGCCCTCGATCGGACCTTTCAGCCGCGCGGCCTCGGGCACGTCGGTGAACAGGTCGTCGACCGTATCGGCACCGATCACACCGAGCATTTCGGCGCGGTTTTCGGCGGTCAGGGGAAGATATCGCATGTCAGGTTCCGGCAATTGCGGGTTAGAGAGAGCTGACGAAGTCCTTGTACTTCGCCTCGTCCATCATCCCGTCGAGTTCGGACGCGTCGGACATTTTGACCTTGAACAGCCAGCCGTCGCTTTCAGGGGCGGAGTTGACCAGTTCCGGCTCGTCTTCCAACGCGGCGTTGGCTTCGGTCACTTCGCCGCTGATCGGGGCGTAGACATCGCTCGCCGCCTTGACGCTTTCGACCACGCAAGGCGCGTCGCCTTTCTTCAGCTGGTCGCCCGCGCCCGGAAGCTCGACGAAAGTGATGTCGCCCAGCTGGCTCTGTGCGTAGTCGGTGATGCCGACCGTGCCGACATCGCCATCGACGTCGATCCATTCGTGTTCATCGGTGAAGTAACGGGTCATTGCGTGCTCCTCAGCGGACGTATTTTGGGGGTACGAAGGGCATTTTGACGACGGTCGCGGGCAGGCGCTTGCCGCGCTGCTCCACTTCAAGCGCGGTACCGGTCTCGGAATGCGCCGCATCGACCTGCGCCATGGCGATCGGGTGTTCGAGGGTGGGCGAGAAACCGCCGCTGGTGACGGTGCCGATTTCGCGCTCGCCCGCGAAGACCCTGGCGCCTTCGCGCGCTGCCATGCGGCCTTCGAGTGCAAGGCCGACGCGCCTGGTCGGCCCGCCATTCGCGAGCAGGTCGAGGATGCGCTCCGCGCCGTAGAAGCCGCCCTCGGTGCGCCGGCGCTTCGAAATCGCGAAGGTCAGGCCGCTGGTGACCGGGTCGCTAGCCGTGGTCAGGTCGTGGCCGTATAGCGGCAGCCCCGCTTCCAGCCGCAGGCTGTCGCGCGCGCCCAGTCCGATGGGCTTGACCTCGTCCATCGCGACAAGCGCTTCGGCGAACTTCTCCGCCGCATCTGCGGGCACCGATATCTCGTAACCGTCTTCGCCCGTATAGCCGGAGCGGCTGATGTAGAGGGGCACCCCGTCCCAATCGGCAGGCCCCGACTGCATGAACTTGAGATCCGCGGCCATCGGCACGAGGCGGGACAGCGCATCGACCGCCTTCGGACCCTGCAGCGCGACCAGCGCCTGGTCCTCGTGATGGGTCAGCGTGATGTCGTCGGGCAAATGTTCGCGCAGGAAGCCGATATCTTCCCACTTGCAGGCACCGTTGACCACCAGCGCCAGGTGCTCGCCCGTGTTCGTCACCATCAGGTCGTCCAAGATACCGCCGTCTTCGTCCAGCAGCAGGGAGTAGCGCATGCGCCCTTCGCCCAGCGCCGAAAAATCGCCCGGCATCAGCTTTTCCAGCGCCTCTGCCGCGCCAGCGCCGCTGACCGTCAGTTGGCCCATGTGCGACACGTCGAACAGGCCGGCGTTCTCGCGGGTCCAGAGGTGTTCGGCGATGATCCCTTCGTACTGGATCGGCATGTGGTAGCCGGCGAATTCCACCATCCGGGCGCCTTGCGCGCGGTGCCATGCGTCGAGCGGCAAGGTGCCGGTTTCGACCGTGTCTTCGCCTGTTTCGAAATCGCTCAAGATACGGGTCCTTAGCGGGCGGAATTGCCCGGCGGACCCCCTCTGTCGGATAACCTGAGAGCTTCGCGCAGGCTGGGCCGCACTTCCCCCTTCGGTGGCCATCAAGGCACTTTCCAGAGCATCGCTATCGAACCCGCGCGGTCCCTGATGCCTGAGAGATTCCGGGGTCGGTTGCTCCTTCGGCGGCCCGGCCCGTCTGGCGACGAATCGGACGCTCTCCCGCGCGGTTCAGCGATGGAATGGCGATGCATTTGCGAGCGGCGGCTGTCAATCGCCGCGCCCCCGTCAATCGGCGGATTCCAGCGTCCGGCGATAGCGTTTGGCGGCCAGGTGCAGGCCGTCGTTCTCGTGGATGAAGCGCCCGCCCGCCTTTTCCAGTGCAAAGGCGATCGCCGCGGTCGCCACTTCGCTGCCCCGGATTGAGCGGAACTTGCGCGCGCCGCCGTGGAGAAACAGGTCGGTCAGCGGGCTGGCGATGATCGCCGCGCGCTCCTTCAGCCGCCGGTCCCCGCCCCGCGCACCGCGCAGCAGGCCGGGCCGGACGATATCGAGGCGGCGGAACTTGAGGCCGGTGAGCGCCTTTTCCGCCTCCCCCTTGGTCTTCAGGTAGAAATTGCTGCTGCTCGCCGCCGCGCCGACCGAGGAGACGTGGATGAAATCGGTCGCGCCCGCATTTTTCGCGGCGCGCGCAACTTCGAGCACCAAGTCCACGTCGACGGCGCGAAAGCCTTCCTCGCTCTTGCCGGACTTGCGCCAGGTCGTGCCCAGCGCGTTGATCACTACATGCGGCTTCAGCGTCCTGATGGACTGCGCCCAGTCCTGCGGGTCCGCCACCACCATTTCTGCCCGCGTGCCCGGCGGCAGGGTAGCCTCGCGCCGCGAGAGGCCGAGGATGCGGACCCGCGGGTCCGCCGCGCCGATCGCGATCGCCTCTCCTCCGATCAGGCCGGTGGCCCCCACCACCAGCACCCGCATTTGTTTCGCGGCTTCAGACATTGGACAATCCCTCCGGCCGCGCGCCGTAGATCTGGGTGACCTGCTGCATGGCGAAGCGGTCGGTCATCCCGGCGATGTAATCGACGATATGGCGGCTGCGCTTGGGCTCGCGGTCCGGCATCGCGCGCTGCCAGTCGCCCGGCATCCGGCGCGGATCCTGGTCGTAGGCGGCATAAAGCCGCGCGATCACGTCATGCGCTCTCTTCGCCGTCTCCAGCTGCTCGGGGTGGTAATAGAGGCGGTCGTACATGAACTTCTTCAGCGACCTTTCTTCCTGCGCCAGCCCGGGCGAGAAGCCGACACACTGCCGCCCTGCCCCGCGAACGTCGCCGACGGAACCCATACCGGCAAGGTTCGCCCGCCCGGTTTCGATCACGTCGTTTACCATTAGCCCGATCTGGCTACGGACGAGCTCGCGCAACTGGCGCTCTTGCTCGGCATGGGGAAAGCGTTTTTCGACCGCCCGCCACTGGTCGGCTACGAAATCGAGCGCGAGCAGCTCGTCGAGTTCGAGGAAGCCTGCGCGCAAGCCGTCGTCGATATCGTGGTTATCGTAGGCGATGTCGTCGGCGACGGCCGCGACCTGCGCTTCCGCGCTCGGCCAGCTGGCAAGGTCGAGCGGGAAGGCGGCGTCGATTTCCTCCAGCGCCCACGACGGCTGGTGGACCGGGCCGTTGTGCTTGGCGAGGCCTTCCAGCGTGTCCCAAGTCAGGTTGAGGCCGGGATGGTCGCAATAGGGGCTTTCGAGCACGTGCAGCATGCGCAGGGTCTGCGCATTGTGGTCGAAGCCGCCATGGCGCCGGGTGGCATCCTCCAGCGCCGCTTCGCCGGCATGGCCGAACGGCGGGTGGCCGATGTCGTGGGCGAGGCACAGCGCCTCGGTCAAGTCCTCGTCAAGGCCAAGGGCCCGCGCGATGACGCGGCCGACCTGGGCGACCTCGATACTGTGGGTCAGGCGGACGCGGTAATGATCACCATCGGGCGCCACGAACACCTGCGTCTTGCCGCGCAGCCGACGGAAGGCGATCGAATGGACGATGCGGTCGCGGTCGCGCTGGAATTCGCTGCGCGGACCGCGGGTCTCGCCGCCCGCTGCCCGGTATTGGCGGCCGCGCGTGGCGGCAGGATCGGCGGCATAGTGGGCGCGGGTCATCGGCTTGCAGCGCTAGTCAGCGCAGGCGGGCGTGGCAACGGGAACAGAGCGGGAAACCCGCTTGAAACCCTCGCCTGACGAGAAAGGGCCGCGCGGTTGCCCGCACGGCCCATCCCCCTCTCCCGCAAGCGGGAACCCGTTTGTCTTACCTCAGCGCGATCAGGTCGGCGTTGCCGTCCGGGTCGTTGATGGCGCGGCGACCGTCGGTGCGGTAGCCCGTCAGCACCAGACCGGCGAAGTGCGGCGCGGCCATGGAAGTACCGCTCAGCGTGGCGTAGCCACCGTCCTTGTAGGTCGAACCGACGGAGACGCCCGGCTCCGCATAATCCACCGGCGAGCCGAAGTTCGAGAAGCTGGCGAAGCGGTCGTTGATGTCGATGGCGCTGATCGTGAAGATGTTCACACCATTCACGCGAGCCGGGGAAACGTTGTTCGAATCCTGGCTTTCGTTACCCGCGGCGAGCGAAAAGACGACGCGGCTGGACGCGGCGATGATCGCGTTGTCGAGCGCGGAGCTGGCCCCGCCGCCGAGGCTCATGTTGCAGACGTCGCCGGCCTTGCCGTTGGCGCCCACGTAATCGACCGCGGCGATGATGTCCGAATACGAACCCGAACCGCGACGGCCCAGAGCCTTCAGACCCACGACCGGGGCGCCGGGGGCAACGCCGATCACGCCGATGTCGTTGTCGATGGCAGCAATCGTCCCGGCAACATGCGTGCCGTGGCCGTTGCCGTCGTCGGCGTTGCGCTCGCCGGTGAAGTTGATGCCCGCCAGAACGTTGAGGTCGGGATGGTCGAGATCCACGCCGCTGTCGATGATCCACGCGGTGCCATAGGAGCCTGCCGCACCGCCATTCACGCGGGTGATGCCGTAGGGGGTGACCTGTGGCTGGGTGCTGCCGCCGCCGGGTTTGCCCTTCTTGCCACGCTGGCCGATGGTCGCGATCTGGTCCTGCTCACAATAGGCGATTTCCGGACGCGCGCGGCGCATCGCGGTGACGGCCTGTGCCGAGCCCTTGAAGTTGAATCCGCGGATCGTGGCGGAATAGACATGGCCAACGTTGCCACGGCCATTGGCTGCTGCAGCTGCTGCCGCACGCGCCTGGCCCGGAGCCACGCGGCTGTCCTTGAACACGCAGATATAGCTGTTGTCGATCTTCTGTGCTGCCGCTGCCGGCGAGGCGAACGCAGATGCAGCGAAAGCCGCTGCCGATGCAGCGGTCATCATACGACCCTTCATAAACTATTCTCCCAGTCCCTTGGAAAATCAGAGACCGGCACAATGACGCGTGTTACGCTTTTGTGAACCCCAAATTGACGGTAAATTTCGGCTGAGGCACGAAAACAGGGGGATATAGGGTAAGCTTAAGTCGCGGCGCTTTCCGAAAGTTTCGCGTGGTCACTATCGCCAAGCATCCAGTCAGCCGCAGCCTCTGCGTGGATCCGTGTCGAATCGTACACCGGCAAGACGTTGGCATCGGTGTCGACGATCATTTCAAGCTCGGTACAGGCCAGCACGATCGCATATGCGCCGTCCTTCTCCTTGATCGTCAGGATGCTCTTGAGCGTGCGCTCGGCATTCTTGGTCGCCTTGCCGAGCATCAGCTCCTCGTAGATGATGCGGTCGACGGTCTCGACAGTGTCCATGT
Organism: Alteriqipengyuania flavescens; assembly: GCF_030406725.1. Lineage (NCBI taxonomy): Bacteria > Pseudomonadati > Pseudomonadota > Alphaproteobacteria > Sphingomonadales > Erythrobacteraceae > Pseudoblastomonas > Pseudoblastomonas flavescens. The sequence continues at coordinate 77,138 of NZ_CP129107.1, forward strand.
CGGGCGGAAGCAGGGTAATGCCCCGCTCGATCAGGCGGCGGCGGTAGAACCCTTCGGTCATGACGTTGCGCGTGCCGATCAGCGCGGCGTTCGTGACCCCGTCGGCCTGCATGCGCGCGGCTACGCAATCGGCGATGTGGATGATGGGCACCTCCACCGCATCTTCCAGCTCGCGGTACACGCGGTGCATGGAATTGGCGCAGACGATCAGCCCTTCGGCCCCCGCGCCGACCAGCCGCTTCGCCGATGCGGTCAGCGTGTCGGCTGCGCGTTTCCAGCCATCCTCGTCGGCAATGCGGTACAATCCGTCGAAATCGAGGCTTTCGATCAGGAGCGGCGCGCTCGATCGCGGCGAGACGCGGCGCTGTACGATCGTGTTCAGATGTTCGTAATACCGGCGCGTGGAAACCCAGCTCATCCCCCCGATCAAACCAAGCTTGCGCAAAACAAAAACTCCCCCCGTTCTGAACTCATGCCGTAGAAAGGCCTGGCCGGTTGCATCGTTCCCCTGTCAGGAAAAGCTGGCAGCCCGGCCGGACTTCCTGCAACCGATAACCGCCCGTAGCCGTCTATTCCTGCAGAAGTCCCAACAAACGGAGTATTGCCATGATCCGCCAGATTATCGCCGCCACGGCCTGCGTGGTTGCAGCGAATGCAGCGGTCGCCCCCGCCCCGATCTCCGCTGCGGCCCCGCCTGCGGCCATCGACGGGCAGTGGAAGACGGCAGACGGGCGCGCGGTAGTCACATCGCGCGGTGCGGTTCCGCCTATTGCGGCCGCATCAGCCGCTTCCTGTTGGCAAAGCCTGCCGGCGGGGCAAAGGCTACAGCCCGCCCGACGGGCGCTATTTCACGGCAAAAGTCCGCAAGCTGTCCGCCGACCGGCTTGAAGTGAAAGGCTGCGTCGCGGTGTTCTGCAAAACACAGGTCTGGCCGCGCTACAACTGATCAGTCGAGCGACTTGACGATCTCCTCGACCATCTTCTTGGCATCGGACAGCAGCATCATGGTCTGGTCCATGTAGAACACGTCGTTGTCGACGCCGGCGTAGCCCACGCCGCCCATGCTTCGCTTGATGAAGAAGACCTGCTTCGCTTTGTCCACGTCGAACACCGGCATGCCGTAGATCGGGCTGGACTTGTCGGTCTTGGCCGCCGGGTTCACCACGTCGTTGGCGCCGATGATGAAGGCGACGTCGGCCTGTGCGAATTCGCTGTTGATGTCCTCCAGCTCGAACACCTCGTCATAGGGCACCTGCGCTTCGGCCAGCAGCACGTTCATGTGGCCCGGCATGCGGCCGGCGACGGGGTGAATGGCGTATTTCACCTCCACGCCCTTCTCCTTCAGCATGTCGGCCATTTCACGCAGCGCGTGCTGCGCCTGCGCCACCGCCATGCCGTAGCCGGGGATGATGATGACCTTTTCCGCCTGTTCCAGCATGAAGGCCGCGTCGGCCGCGCTACCCTGCTTGTAGGGGCGCTGCTCCTTCGCCTCGCCGCTGCCGCCCACGCTGTCGTCCGCGCCGAAGCCGCCGGCGATGACCGACAGGAAGCTGCGGTTCATCGCGCGGCACATGATGTAGCTGAGGATCGCACCCGAGCTGCCGACCAGCGCGCCGGTGATGATCATCGCCGTGTTGCCCAGCGTGAAACCCATCGCCGCCGCGGCCCAGCCGGAATAGGAATTCAGCATGGAAACCACGACCGGCATGTCCGCGCCGCCGATGGGGATGATCAGCAGGAAGCCGATGGCGAAGGCCGCCATAGTCAGCGCCACGATCAGCGGCAGCGTGCCCGCGCCCATCGTGTGCGCGAACATGGCGACCAGCACCAGAATTGCGGCGAGCGTGCCGAGGTTGATGACGTGCCGCCCCGGCAGCAGGATCGGCGACCCGCTCATGCGGCCCGACAGTTTCAGGAACGCGATGACGGAACCTGAAAACGTGATCGCGCCGATGGCGATACCGAGGCCCATCTCGACCTTGCTGACGGGATCGATCCCGCCATTGGGCATCAGCAGGCCGAACGCTGCCGGATTGAGATAGGCCGCCCAGCCCACCAGCACTGCGGCAAGCCCGACGAGGCTGTGGAACCCGGCGACCAGTTCCGGCATCGCCGTCATGGCGATACGGCGGGCGATTATGAAACCGATGCTGCCGCCGATCAGGATGGCAATGCCGATCTCGACGATGTTCGCGACATCGTGCGTCACCAGCGTCGTCACCACGGCGATCAGCATGCTCACCATGCCGAAGCGGTTGCCCGTCCGGCTCGTCGCAGGCGAGGACAGGCCGCGCAGCGCAAGGATGAAGAACACGCCGGCGACAAGGTATGCGAGCGCGACCCACGGGTTCACCGGCGCGCCGTCCGCACCGCCTGCCAGGAAGGAGAGCATCACTTCTTCTCCTTCTTCTTGTACATCGCCAGCATGCGCTCCGTGACCGCAAAGCCGCCGAAGATGTTGACGCTCGCCAGCACGACCCCGGCAAGTCCGAGCCACTTGGCCGCAGGACTACCCGCCTCGGCGCTCGCAATCAGCGCGCCCACGATGATGACCGAGGAGATCGCATTGGTCACCGCCATCAACGGCGTATGCAGCGCGGGCGTGACCGACCACACCACGTAATAGCCGACGAAGCACGCCAGCACGAAGATCGACAGGATCGAAATGAAGTCCATTAGGCAGTAACTCCAGAATCTCCCCCCTTGGGGGAGGTGGCAGCCGCGCCAGCGGCTGACGGAGGGGGCCGGTCGGCGCAGAGTTTCGCAAGTCCGTCGGCAACTTCCAATGGATCGCGCAACACCTCGCTTGCAGCTATGCGAACGACATGGATGCCCTGCGAAAGCAGCCAGGCATCGCGCTTGCGGTCGCGCGCCGGATTGTCGCCCATATCATGCGAAATTCCATCGATCTCGATGGCAAGCTTCTTGCTCGTACAATAGAAATCGACGACCAAACTACCCATCGGATGATGGTTGCGGAACTTGACGCCATGGGGACGCTGGCGAAGTTTTTGCCACAAAAGACCTTCGGGCAGGGACATTTCCCGACGCTGCCTGCGCGCCGAGGTGAGTGATTGCGTGGTATGGTTTTCCAAGCCCCGCCCCCTCCGTCAGCGCTTCGCGCTGCCACCTCCCCCAAAGGGGGAGCTTCCAGAAGTGCCGTGGCTCAACCCGCCAGCCTCTCGTTCACGACCTTGCCGTCTCTCGTCAGCCGCACCGCGTCGCCGATTTCCTCGTCCAGCACGGGTCGGCCGGCATCCTTGTCCCAGAACGCGCTGAGGAAGTTGTAGAGGTTTCGGGCGTACAGCGCGCTTGCGTCGGCAGCCAGGTGGCCGGCGGTATTGGAAAAGCCGATGATCTTGACGCCGTGGCGCTCCACCGTCTCGTCGGCCTTGGCGCCTTCCACGTTGCCGCCGTTGGCGATGGCGAGGTCGAAGATCACGCTGCCCGGCTTCATGCTGGCGACCTGCGCATCGGTGATCAGGCGCGGCGCGGGCTTGCCGGGGATCAGCGCGGTGGTGATGACGATGTCCTGCTTGGCGATGTGCGAACTGACCAGTTCTGCCTGGGCCTTGCGGTATTCCTCGCTCATTTCGGTGGCATAGCCGCCGCTGCCTTCGCCCTCGATGCCTTCGACTTCCTCCACGAAAACCGGTTTCGCGCCGAGCGACTGGATCTGCTCCTTCGTCGCGCTGCGCACGTCGGTGGCGGAGACCTGCGCGCCAAGCCGCTTGGCCGTGGCGATCGCCTGCAGACCCGCGACGCCGACGCCCATCACGAACACGCGCGCGGCCTGCACCGTGCCTGCGGCGGTCATCATCATCGGGAAGGCGCGGCCATACGCGTTGGCGCTGGCGATTACCGCCTTGTAGCCGGCAAGGTTAGACTGGCTGGAAAGCACGTCCATGCTCTGCGCGCGGGTGATGCGCGGCATGAAATCCATGGCCAGCGCCTCGATCTCGGCGGCGGCATAGGCATCCACAGTCTCGCGCTGGCGGAACGGGTCGAGGACAGCGGCGAGCCATGCGCCCTTCTTCGCCGGTGCCAGCAGCGCCGCATCGGGCGCCCGGACGCCGAACACGATGTCCGCGTCCTTTACCGCCTCGGCCTGCGAGGCCACGGTGGCGCCCGCCTCCGCATAGGCATCGTCGGGGATCGACGCGCCCGCGCCGGCTCCGCTCTCGACCGCCATGTTGGCGCCGAGGGCGATGAATTTCTTGACGGTTTCGGGGGTGGCCGCGACCCGGTGTTCGTCCGGAGCCCGCTCCTTCAACACCGCGATCTTCATAATGCGCCCCCCGTATGCCCGATCAGGAGATCAGGATGACCACGAAGGCCGTGACGGCGGCGATCAGCGGCACCGCCCACTTCAGGTGCCCGATGAAGGACGTGTAGGTGTGTTTGGCGGCTTTCATGTCGTTGCCGGACATGGGCATTCCTTCGGATGTGTTGTCGTTGGCCCCGTGTCCTAGTCCGCCGCAACGCGCCGCTCAAGCCCCTGTGGGTATTCCGCGGCTGCACCCGGAAGGAGACGGGAAGACGACATCAGCCTTAATTCGCTCTTTACCCCTCGCCGCTACACGCATTTCCGTACCAAAGGGGGACGGTTTCGGGGCCATGAGCGACAGCGACACTCGCCTGTTGATGCTGATCGACGACGAACCGGCGCAGAGCCGGCTGATCTCCGTGCTCGCCGCGCGGGAGGGCTGGCGCACGCTCGTGGTGCAGGATTCCGAAACCGCCATCGCCACGCTCGGCACGCGCGAGGGCATGCAGCTGTCCGCGATCATCCTCGACCAGTGGGTGCCCGGCGACGATGCCTGCGCGCTGATCGGCGAACTCAGGAGCCGCCGCCCCGCCCTGCCGCTGCTCATGCTGACCACCAGCGCCAGTCCGGTGCTGGCGGTGGAGGCGATGCGCGCCGGCGCGACCGACTACCTCATCAAGCCCGTCAGCCCGGACCGGCTGATGCTGGCGCTGCGCAGCGCCACCACCCGCGAAACGCCTGCCGACGAACTCGCCCCTCTGACCGAGAAGATGGAGGCGACGCTCGATTTCGACGCGATGATCGGCACCTCGCCCGAATTCCGCACCGCGCTCGCCCAGGCGGCAAAGGCGGCGCGCGGCCACGGGCATGTGTTGCTGGAGGGCGAAACGGGAACGGGCAAGGAAATGATCGTGCGCGCGATGCACGCCGCCAGCCCGCGCTCAAAGGCGCCGCTGCGGCTGGTCAACGTGGCCGGCATGCCCGCAGCTTCGCTCGAATCGCTGTTGTTCGGGCACGAGAAAGGCGCGTTTCCCGGCGCGTTCGACCGCCAGATAGGCGCAATGCAGCAATGCGACGGCGGCACGCTGGTGCTGGACGAGGTCGACCATCTGCCACCTGAAGTGCAGGAGCGCCTGGCCGAATCCATCGCCAAGGGCCAGGTCCGCCCCATCGGCGCGCGCCACGCCTTCAAGATCGACCTGCGCCTGATCGCCTGCACCAACGCACCGCTGGACGAGCTGGTGGCCGCGGGCGATTTCCGCGAGGACTTGCGCAGCGGCCTCGCCGCGACCCGCATCGTCCTGCCCGCCCTGCGCGACCGGGGGCGCGACATCGGCCGGCTGACCCGCTTCTTCCTCAAACGCATCGGCGAACAGCCGGGCCTGCGCGAACTGGGCATCACCGACGGCGCGCTGGCGCTGCTGTCTGCATACGACTGGCCCGGCAACGTGCGCCAGCTGCAATCCGTCCTTTTCCGCGCCGCCGTCTATGCCGATGGCGACGCGCTGACGGCGGACGACTTCCCCCAGCTCCTCGAGCTGATTGGCGAGCTCGCCCCGGCAGCCGACGACACGCCGACGCACGAAGGCATCGGCATCCAGCTCTACACCGAGGACGGCAATCTGCGCCCACTGGAAGAGATCGAGGCCGACGTCATCCGCCTCGCGATCGGTCACTACCGTGGCCGAATGACCGAAGTGGCACGGCGGCTCGGCATCGGTCGCTCCACGCTCTACCGCAAGCTCAGCGATCTCGGCATCGACAACGCTGCCTGACCGGTCGGCCTAGGCCGGCAGATCCGCGAAATCCGTCAGCGCCGCATCGCGCAGGCCCCGCCACACGTTGCGCGCCTGCACGGTCTCGAACACGTCGTGGACGCGCAGCAGCTGCACGCCGGCATTCATGCCCGCGATGGCGAGCGCCAGGCTGCCGCCCAGCCGCTCGTGGCTACCCGCCTCGCCCGACAGCGCGCCGATCATACGTTTGCGGCTCGCGCCCAGCAGCAATGGCTGGCCGAGCGCATGGAACAGCGGCAGCGCATTGAGCAACGCGAGGTTGTCAGCGAGGGTCTTGCCGAAGCCGATACCGGGATCGAGCACGATTTTCTCGCGCGCGATGCCCGCATCCAGCGCCGCATCGCGCCGGTCGCGCAGCCACTCGAATACGTCGAAGACCACGTTCGCATAGTCGCCGTTGGAATGGAGGTCGTCGCCGTCACCCGGCGCGTGCATCAGCACCACGGGCGCGCCGCTCGCCGCAGCCAGTTCGATGCTGCGCGGGTCGTGGCGCAGCGCGGATACGTCGTTGATCAGCTGCGCCCCCTTGGCCAGGGCGGCCTCCATGACCGCGGGCCGTCGGCTGTCGATGCTGATCGCCGCCCCCATTGCGGCGACGCGTTCGATCACCGGCCCGGTCCGCTTGATTTCCTCGCCTTCCCACACCGCAGAGGCGCCCGGCCGCGTGCTTTCGCCGCCGATGTCGATGATCGCCGCGCCTGCTTCCAGCATCGCTGCGGCGTGCTGCGCGGCGACCTCCGGATCGTCGAGGAATTCGCCCCCGTCGCTGAAACTGTCGGGCGTGACGTTGAGCACGCCCATGACCTGCGGCTGGTCGAGCCGCACGGTGCGCTCACCCAGCTGCAGCGGCACATGCGCCATTCGCAAATTGGACCACTGCCGTTCGCCTTCCGCCGCAAGGTCGCTTTCTAGCGCGCCGAGCATCGCCGGCACATCGTCCACCCCGCCAAGGCTGCGCGAAACGACCCGGTCGCTATCGCGCACGATCACCGCGAACCGGCTGGCATAGACCATCCCGCCTGCCAGCCTGATCGCTCCGCCCTCCTCGCCCTGCGGCGAAGGCGCGAGGCCGATGGGGCGGATGTAGAGACTTTTGGTCATGTCGTTCGCTTGCCCAATGCTGGCCGCCTATTCAATTGCGTGGAACAGGCATGTGCCTCGATTGCATAAAGCGAGAAAACCAAATTTTCCTTATCCCTTAAAACGTTATGCGCGGAACATGGCTTGGCGCTGTCACCTTCCGGAATCCAACCGCCAACGACCGCGCTTGAGGCTTGGTAAAAGTTCATACCGTACCGCTAGCGGTGAAAGCGTCGGTAGGACAGGTGCTTCAGTCAACCAGCCACCGTAACCCCCGCCAAGCGATCCTTTGCCAAGCCAATACACATGACGACCAGCGCTGGAATGGCCCAAAAACCTCCGAGCGTCTGGAAAATCCAGCGATTGTCCCCAGGCAAAAGCAAAGCCGATAGAGAAGTCAGTACAGCCGCAAATTGAAAGCCTGTAAACCAGAGCGGCCAATAGCGGTCTGTCCGCAATGCTGCCACCAGGAGAAATACCAGCAGGCCGAAGTCAATAATCGCTACGGCCAAAAGTGCCTGTTCGATACCCAACGCCCCATTGGCGACAAATGTCGCAGTCGCGGCAACGATGACCGCAGCGACTACGTGTCGATCTTGCCGCCTTCCCACCTGCCAACCGAACCCAATTGCACCGGCAAAAAAGATCCAGAAGGCAAGTGTGAAGGTCATAGAGAACTAGGCAGTCTCGCTGCGGCCGACAGCTTGGTCAGACTTCATACCGCTCGGTTGCGGCAAGCCGTTCGGGCAACCAAAATTCACGATCGAAAGCGTCGATGCCTTTTGCACGCGGATGATCTCGCGCGTCGCTGCCGCCATATTCTCACGCGATGCGACCAGGTTGGAAAGTCCCGCGGAGGCGTGCGCCAGCGCGCTCTGTGCGGTGGCGATGGGCAGGTTCGACGCCGTGCTCACTTCGACGATGCTGGCACAAAGGTTTGCCAGCGACACGACAGCCTGATCGACCGACGCGACGGAGTTTTGCGTGTCGTTGGCGACCACGTGACCTGCGGAATCTTCAATCTTGTGCATGTTTGACCCTTTCGCAAAGCTCCCGGAATGGGGGCTGGGAAAGAAGCTTGCCGTCATGAACTGTTCGAAAGAACATGGATTGCCCCCGCAATGGTCAGGATTAGCCCCGCGACGACGAGGATAGACACGCTGGCCACGGTCAGTATCGCCTTGAGTCGTTCCGCAACGGTCAGATCGTTAACCTTACCACCGACAGGCGGAATGTGATTGTGGCGCCCTTCTTTGGATGATCCCTCGACGAGATCGTCTTCGTTCGATGCGGCGTCGGAAACGAGCATAAACGGGGCCGGCGGAACCTGGGGTGTGGTGTTCTTTTCTTCCGCAGATTTTTCCAGCTCGGACAGCATCATGACCGCCCCCAACCGGTTGCCAGCCTGCAATCTCTCGATAGCTGCGGTAAGGTGAAATTCTACCGTCCGATGGGAAATGCCCAGTTCTCGCGCCACGTGCTTGGCCGACAGACCGTCGCGGACCAGGCGCAGGCATTCGAGTTGACGCGGCGTCAACCTGTCCAGAGGTGACAATTCATCGTCGTTAATGGTGTGCCCCCCGTTTCATCCATATTGGATCAATCACAGGGCGTGTAGCGAGTTCCGGTTAACGGTCGACTAAGTAAAATGACCTAAGTGTCCATCCGGAATGCGGTTCTGCAACGCGAAACCTCAATCCTCGACGCTGAGCAGGTATAGCTGCCGCACGGCGTCGATGGGTTTGACCTCTCCGCCGTTCTCGTAGTGCCAGAAGGTCCAGCCGTTGCAGCTGGGGGCGCCTTGCAGGTCCTTGCCAAGGCCGTGGATGCTGCCGGCTTGCTTGCCATGGACGATGGAGCCATCCGCACGCACGGTTGCGATCCATCGGCGTTTTTTGTCGAACAACTGAGTGCCTGGCGGGATCAGGCCGCTTTCCACCAAAGCGCCGAAGGCGACCTTGGGCGCGCTGCGGCCGGCCTGCATGACCGTGATCGCGCTTTCATCCAGCGGTAGTTCCTTGTCGATCCGCGCGCGGGCGGCCTTGCGATAAGCCTCTTCCCGCTCGCACCCGATCCATTCGCGGCCAAGCCGCTTGGCGACCGCGCCGGTGGTGCCGGTGCCGAAGAACGGGTCCAACACCACGTCGCCCTTCTCCGTCGTCGCCAGCAGCACGCGGTAAAGCAGGCTTTCGGGCTTCTGCGTCGGGTGGACCTTCTGTCCGCCGTCCTTCAGCCGCTCCCCGCCCTGGCAAATCGGCAGGACCCAGTCGCTGCGCATCTGCAGTTCATCGTTGAGCGTCTTCATCGCGCGGTAGTTGAACTGGTACTTCGCCTTTTCGCCCTGGCTCGCCCACAGCAGCGTTTCGTGCGCGTTGGTAAAGCGGGTGCCGCGGAAGTTGGGCATCGGGTTGGTCTTGCGCCAGACGATGTCGTTGAGGATCCAGAAGCCGAGGTCCTGCAGGATCGCGCCGACGCGGTAGATATTGTGGTAGCTGCCGATCACCCACAGTGCCCCGTCCGGCTTGAGGACGCGTTTGCACTCCACCAGCCAGTCCCTTGTAAATTCGTCGTAAAGGGCGAAGCTGTCGAAGCGGTCCCAGTCGTCCGTCACGGCATCGACATGGCTGCCGTCCGGGCGGTTCAGGTCGCCGCCCAGCTGCAGGTTGTAGGGCGGATCGGCGAAGACGAGATCGATGCTGGCATCGGGCAGCTCGCGCAGGCGCTGAACGCAATCGCCGTCGAGGATCTGGCCGAGCGGCAAGTCGGCCTTCCGGGCCGCATCGTCCCTTGCGCGCACACGCGGCGCGCGAATTTTCGTAACCTGGCCCACAGCATCCCCCTCGACTTAGCCACAGGATGTGGCCTGTCGGGACTCCGCGGGTCAAGCGGCAAATTTGCCGCATGTTGCGAGCATTGGGGGAGAACGAAGCGAGTCCGACACAAGATGTTGAGTCCGCGCAGGACGCGCAGACTCGCCATCTTGTGGTGTGGCGCGAAAGACTCGCCCCGCCCCGTTAAATGCGAAAGTCGATCCCGGTCAGCTCTTCGGAGCGTTCCCACAGCTTCTTCGCCAGCGCTTCGTCGCGTGCGCGGCGTGTCGCATAGGCACGGCCCGACGTGTTGCCGCGTGCCTCCAGCAAGCCGCGGGGTCCGTAGTAGTGTCCGCCCTGCGCTTCAGGGTCGGTCGCCGCTTGCAGCGCGGGGATTGCCCCCTGCTCCGGCGTGTTCAGCATGATCTTCATGACCGGCGTGAACAGCGCGGCAAAGCCGATGTGGCGCGTCAGCTCGGTCGCGGCGACGCCGGGGTGGCAGGCGATGGAGGCGACGGGCGATGCAGCGGCGCGCAGACGGCGGTCCAGCTCCAGCGCGAACAGCAGGTTGGCCAGCTTGCTTTGCGAATAGAACGGGCTGCGGGCGTATTATTTGCTCGCGTCGAGATTGTCGAAACCGATGTTGCCGCTCTTGTGGGCGATGCTGGACTGCACGACCACGCGCCCGCCGCCATCCTCTGCCAGCTTGCCGACCAGCTGGGCCGCGAGCGCGAAATGGCCCAAGTGGTTCACGGCGAACTGCAGTTCCGTGCCCGCGGTCGCATGGCCGAGCGGCGGCATCATTACGCCGGCGTTGTTGATGAGTAGATCGATGCGCGCCTCTTCCTTCGCCTGCTGCGCAGCCCTGGCCACGCTGTCGAGGTCGGCGAGGTCGAGGGCGAGGAAATCGAGCGAGGCGCCCGGGGCGTCGGCAGCAATTTCGGCGATCGCATCGCGCGCCTTGTCCTCGTCGCGGCAGGCAAGCACCACGCGGGCGCCCTTCATGGAGAGGTGGCGCGCAATCTCGTAGCCGATGCCGGTGTTCGCGCCGGTGACGATGGCGGTCTTGCCGGACTGGTCGGGAATATCGGAAAGGGTGAAGTTTCGCACGGCGTGCTCCATGGATCGGTTCCGGTCCAATGCGGGGCACCGCCGCTACGTTCCGTCAGGCGGTCAGGTGAAGGCGAGCGCCGAGTAAGCCGCGAAGACCGCCAGCATCGCCGCACCCACCCCGCGCCCGATGCGCTTGATCTTGCCGGCAAGCAACAAGAGCAGCGCCGCGCTGGCGATCAGCACCGGCCATTCGATGTCGAGCAGTTCGACCGGGATGGGCAGCGGTGCAACGGCCATCGTCACGCCGCCGATCAGCAGTGCGTTGAACACGTTGGACCCAACCACGTTGCCGAAAGCCAGGTCGGGCTGGCCTCGCAAGGCGGCGGCAACCGACGCGGCGAGTTCGGGCAGCGATGTGCCGATCGCCACCACCGTCGCGCCGATCGCGACTTCGCTCACCCCGGCCAGCCGGGCAAGATCGACCGCGCCGGAAACCAGCCAGCTGCCGCCCAGGACGAGCAGGCCGACGCCTACGGCGAACAAGGCGCTGGCGGCAGGCAGGCGATAGCCGCCGAGTTCCTCTTCCTTCTCCTCGTTCTCCGCCGTCGGTATGCGCGGATGGCCGAGCCGCCAGACGATGTAGATGACGAGGAGCGCGACCAGCACGATGCCGAGCCAAGTGGCGGCAAGCCCGAACCACGCAAGCCCACCCAGCAACACCGTGGCCAGCAAACCGACCAACGCATCGCGCTTCCCACCGCCCGACAGGCTGAACGGCGCGAACACGGCCACCGCGCCGAGGATGAGCAGCGTGTTGGCGATATTGGAGCCGACGATATTGCCCCATGCGATCCCCGGCGATCCGGCAAGCGCGGCCTGGATGCTCGCGACCAGTTCCGGCATCGATGTCGCCGCGCCGACTATCACGACGCCGGTGACGAGGGCCGACAGGCCGAAGATTTCCGCCAGCGACACGGCGCCGCGCACGAGGAGTTCGCCGCCGATGGTCAGCGCCACGAGGCCGGCAAGAAGGATCAGGATCGAAGTCAGCATCGGCGCGCCCTAGCGGGTTCGATGGCGCCAAGCGAGGTCAAAGCAGGCTGGCCTGCGCGACGGGGGCGAAGCTGTGCCGGTGGAGCGGCGTGGGCCCGTGTTCGCGCAGTGCCGCCATGTGCTCCCTGGTGCCGTAGCCCTTGTTACGCTCCCACCCGTAGGCCGGGTGCCGCGCCGCCGCGTCCTTCATCAACCGGTCGCGCCATTCCTTGGCGACGATGCTGGCTGCGGAAATCGCCGGTTCGATCCCGTCCCCGCCCACGATGGCGCGCGCCGGCCAGCGCCACAGGTCGCAGCGCCCGGCGGGCGTCATGTTGCCGTCGATCAGGACCTCTCTCGGGGCGGAGCCGAGTGCGCCGCACAGCCGCTCCACCGCCAGGCTCATCGCCAGCATGGTCGCGGCGAAGATGTTGATCCGGTCGATTTCCCCCGGCTCGACGATCCCGATGCCCCAGGCGCAGCATTCGCGCACTTCACTGTCGAGCCTGGCGCGACGAGCGGCGGTGAGCTTTTTCGAATCGTCCAGCCCTTCGGGACACGGCTGGCACAGCACGACCGCAGCGGCTACCACAGGCCCTGCCAACGGTCCGCGCCCGGCCTCGTCCACCCCGATGACCGGCGCCGTTTCGGGCCCGAACGATGCACAGGGAGTTGAAGCCAAAATGACCAACGCAAAAACCCTCCTTCTCGCCGCCTTTTCGCTTCCCCTGCTTACCGCCGCAAGCTGCTCGGGCGGAATGGGCGGGGATAGCGCCGCGCCCGCCAGCACCGGCTCTGCAGGCGATACGGTGCCCTACACGATCAGCGAACACGGGACGTATGACGAACCGTGGGCGATCGCCTTCATTCCGGGCACCGACCTTGCCTTCATCACCGAATTGCCCGGCACCGCGCGCATCGTCGACACCTCCGGCGAAAATCCGCGCCTCGTGACGGTGAGCGGCCTTCCCGATGTCGACTACGGCGGCCAGGGCGGGCTCGGCGACGTTGCCTTCCTGCCTTCGGAAAGCGCCGACCGGCTCGATACGCGGACGATCTACCTTTCGTTCGCAGAGGCCGGCAGCGGCGATACGCGCGGGGCGGCGGTCGGGCGCGGCACGCTGAAATGCTACGTCGCCGACGAATGCACGATCGAGGACTGGCAGGTCATCTGGCGGCAGGCGCCCAAGGTCACCGGCCGCGGGCATTATTCGCACAAGATCGCCTTCTCGCCCGACGAGCAAAACATGTTCATCGCCAGCGGGGAGCGCCAGAAGAAGGACCCGGCGCAGGACAACACCAACAATCTCGGCACGATCGTTCGCCTGAACCTCGACGGCACCCCGGCCGCCGGCAACCCCTATCCGCGGTTGCCCGCCCCGACGAACCAGATCTGGAGCTACGGCCATCGCAACATCCTCGGCCTGCAATTCGACGATGCCGGGCGGCTGTGGGACCTCGAGCATGGCCCCGCAGGCGGTGACGAGCTGAACCTCGTGGAGGTCGCCAACAATTACGGCTGGCCGCTCGTATCCAACGGCGACAATTACAACGGGTCGCCGATCCCCGACAACGACACGCGGCCCGACCTCGTTAAACCGGTGATCGGCTGGACCCCGGTAATCGCGCCGGGCGATTTCATCTTCTATTCCGGCGATGCCTTCCCCGCATGGCGCGGCGATGCGCTGATCGTGGGGCTCAAGACCGAGGCGCTTATCCGCGTTGCGATGGACGGGACGCGCGCCACCGAGGCCGGTCGCTACGACTTCGGCAAGCGCCTGCGCGACATTGCGCAGGGGCCGGACGGCGCGGTCTGGATCATCGAGGATGGCGAAGGCGGCCGGCTGCTGAAGCTGTCGCCGGCAAGCTGAGCCGCGCGGGCGGAAAGCGGAATTTAATCGACTTGGCCCGCCGCCGCCCGTAACGGCGCGCGCCATGTCCGCCGACGATGCCACGCTGATCCCGCTCGCCCAGGTCGAGCCCGCGATGATCGAGCAATTGCTCGACCGTGCCTTCGGGCCGGATCGCCATGCGCGCACTGCCTATCGTGTGCGCACCGGGACGCAGTGGCTTCCGGCGCTGAGCTTCGCCGTGCTCGACGCGGAGGAAATGCTGGCCGGCACGATCCAGAGCTGGCCCGTCGCCCTGACCGATCCCGATGGCCGCGCGCACCCGATGGTGATGGTGGGACCGGTGGCCGTAGTGCCCGAACGGCAGGGCGAAGGCTTCGGCAAGGTGCTCATGCTGGGGCTGCTGGGCGCGCTGGGCGAAAATGCCCTGCCGCAGGTCATGGTCGGCGATCCCGACTATTACGGCCGCTTCTTCGGCTTCAGCGCCGCGCCCACCGGTGGCTGGCGCCTGCCCGGCCCGTGGGAGCCGGAGCGGCTGCTGGTGCGCGCGCCCAATGCGGCCGTGCTGCCCCGCGAAGGCATGCTGGGGCCGTGGCCCGGCTGAAGCCTGCAAAGGGCACTTGGCGGAACGCGCGGCCTGTGCCAGCGCTTTAACTCGCATGCCTTACACGCCCCCGCCCGAACTCGCCTCCCTCTCCCTGGCCCAAATCGCCGAGCAGGTCGCCGCGCGCAAGCTGCCGCCGGTTGCCGAATGGGCGCCAACGCACGAAGGCGACAGCCACATGCGGATCGATGCGGCGGGCACCTGGTATCATGACGGCAGCGCTATAACCCGCCCCGCGATGGTGCGTGCGTTCTCCGGCCTCCTGCGCCGCGAAGAGGACGGCAGCCACTCGCTCGTCACCCCGTACCAGAAACTGGCCATCGCGGTGGAGGACGCGCCGCTCGTCGCGGTGGACGTGCAGCGGCGCGACGGCGCGCTCGCCTTCCGCCTCAACACCGACGATCTCGTCGTCGCGGGACCGGACCATGCGCTCGCCGCGCGGGGCGATGCCGATACGCCGGCCATCTACCTTCACGTCCGCAGCGGCCTGGAAGCCAGGCTCAACCGCTCGACATACGAACAGCTTGCCGCGCTCTCGCTCGAGGAAGGGGATGACTGGACGGTCACCAGCGGCGGCGAAACCTTCAGCCTCCAGCCCGCATGAGACGCGCATGACGCTGGTCGAGCGGCTGACCCGCATTTTTGACGAAGGCCACGGCAAGCCGCTCGACGGACTGCTGACGGACAAGCGCTTTGCCGAACCCGACCCGCGTCCCGCCGCCGTGCTGATCGCGGTGACCGACCGGCCCGATCCGGGCGCGATCCTGACGCGCCGGCGCGCCGACATGCGCAGCCATCCGGGCCAGGTCGCGTTTCCCGGCGGCAAGCTCGATCCGGGCGAGGACGTCGTCCAGGCCGCCTTGCGGGAAGCGCACGAGGAAATCGCCCTGCCGCCTGCCGAGGTGGAGATCATCGGCGCGACCGATCCCTACACCACCGGCACGGGGTTCGTGGTCACCCCGGTGCTCGGCGTCGCGCCGCCCGACCTGCCGCTGCGCGCCAATCCGGACGAGGTGGAAAGCTGGTTCGAAGTGCCGCTGCGCGTCCTGTTCGACCGCAGCAATTACCGCGAGAACTCCACCTTCTGGAAAGGCGCCGACAGGACCTATTACGAGATGGACTGGAACGGCTACCGCATCTGGGGCGTGACGGCGGCGATCATCGCCAATCTCTCGCGCCGGCTGGAACTGACCGAATTGTGGGAACGCTAGGCCGGCGAAATCCGATTGCGCGCCATTCGACAACCGCCGGCGGCGTAGTAAAGGACGCCCGGTGAGCATGACCAACGACGATACCGAAACCGCCACCATCGACGCCGAATGGCTGCACCGCGAAGACCTCGCGCAGCTGGTCGCCGCGCTGGGTTACGGAAACGTGCGCTGGGTGGGCGGCTGCGTGCGCGATACGCTGGCCGGTGTGCCGGTCCACGATATCGACGCGGCGACCACGCTGACGCCGGAACAGGTGATCGCTGCCTGCGACGCCGCCGGCATTCGCACCGTCCCCACGGGGATCGAACACGGCACCGTCACCGCGCTGCGCGAGGGCGGGAATGTCGAGGTGACCACCCTGCGCAAGGACGTCTCTACCGACGGGCGGCGGGCGACCGTGGCATTCGCCAGCGAATGGCAGGACGATGCCGCGCGGCGAGATTTCACCATCAATGCGCTGT
Source organism: Alteriqipengyuania flavescens (assembly GCF_030406725.1). Classification (NCBI taxonomy): domain Bacteria; kingdom Pseudomonadati; phylum Pseudomonadota; class Alphaproteobacteria; order Sphingomonadales; family Erythrobacteraceae; genus Pseudoblastomonas; species Pseudoblastomonas flavescens. The sequence continues at coordinate 93,302 of NZ_CP129107.1, forward strand.
ACGCAGAGCCGGGCAGCGGCGTGGTCCACGATTATTTCGGCGGCATTGCCGATTTGCGCGCCGGCGTGGTCCGCTTCATCGGCGATGCGCGCGAACGCATCCGCGAAGACCACCTGCGCATCCTGCGCTATTACCGCTTCCAGACCCGCTTCGGCAGCGCGCTCGACAGCGAGGCGGAGGAGGCCTGCGCCGAGCTTGCCCCGACGATGAAAGGGTTGAGCCGCGAGCGGATCGCGATGGAATTGCTGAACCTGCTCGCCCTGCCCGCCCCTGCGGACACCGTAGCGCGGATGGAGGACCGGGGCGTGCTCGGCGTGATCCTGCCCGAGGCGGGCGCCAAGGAAGTGGCGGCGCTTGCCCGTCTTATCGATGCCGAGAAATCTTCCGGTATTGCGCCGCACCCGTTGCGCCGCCTTGCCGCGCTGCTGCCACCCTCGCCCGAGGTGGCAAGGGACGTTGCCGCACGCCTGCGGCTGTCGCGCGCGCAGAAACTGCGGCTGGTGACGGCGGCCTCGCGCGAAGCGGCGGACAGCGACGGCGCGCACGCCCTCGCCTATCGCCACGGGCTCGACAGCGCGCGCGACCGCCTGCTGCTGGGCGGCGCGAACACGGCGATGCTGGACGAGTGGGACGTGCCCCAATTCCCGGTGAAAGGCCGCGACGTGATCGAGCGCGGGGTCAGCGCCGGGCCGCAGGTCGCGGCGATCCTGCAGGACGCGGAAGAACGCTGGATCGCGGCCGGCTTCCCGGACCGGGAGGCCGCGCTGGCGCATATCGACGCCGCGATCGCCGCCGCCGCTTAAGCCGGGCTTCATCGCCCGCGCCGCAGGATCGCTGTTGCCTTGGCCCGCATTCGATGGAATGGCTGGCCCCGGACAAGCCACTGGAGTTCCCCGATGAAATCGACCGCCTTCCTCGCCGCCGCCCTCGCCTTTGCCATTCCCGGCATCGCCCAGGCGCAGGACATGCGCGATCCGGCGCCGGGCCGGCAGGTCGTCGATCCGCGCGGGGACTATGTCGCCACGATCGTCAGCGTCGACCAGGCTGCGGGTACGGCGGTCGTCGATACCGGAACGCGGCGCGGCACCGTGCTGCTCGCGACGTTCGGGCAGTCGACCCGCGGCCCGATGCTGGTGACCACGCGCGCGCAGCTCGACGAGCTGATCCTGGCTGCGGAAACCGCGCAGGCAAATGCGCTCAACGCAGCCATCGTCCCCGCCGCGGCCGTCTTCGACGCGAACGGCGCGCCGCTCGGCACCATTAGCGAAGTCACGGCTACCGGCATGGTGCTGGTGGAAGGCGTTGCCGGAGCGTTCTACCTGCCGCGCAGCGGCTTCCGCCTGGTCAGCAGCCAGTTGCAGGCGCTGGTCAGCACGGCCGACGTCACCGCGCAGCTGGCGGCGAAGAAGTAACGCGCCTCAACCGAAGCTGTTGTCGCGGGGGAAGCCCTGCGGCGGCATCCGGCCGGCGGCGCCGCGCGCCACCTTCCACTGCCACATGTCGCTTTCGGTGCGGGTCCGGTCACCCTTGCCGCCCATCTGCCAGCTCAGGCCTTCCTCCAGCGTGAAGGTTATCGCGTCGGACAATCCGCCGTCGCGATAACGCTGCAGCTGCACGCCCTGCCCGCGCGCCATCACCGGCACTTCCTCCAGGTTGAAGACCACCAGCTTGCGGTTGTCGCCGACAACCGCGACGTGATCGTGCCCCTCGGCGATCGGGCGGATCACGGCAAGACGCTGGCCGGCTTTCAGATTGACCACCTGGCGCCCCTTGCGCGTTTCGGCGACCAGCGCATCGGTTTCCGCGGCAAAGCCCTTCCCCGCGTTGCTCGCCAGCAGCAGCCTGCCGCCTGGCCTGTGCGCCAGCAGCGCCACGATTTGCGCCTTGGGATCGATGTCCAGCATCGTGCGGATCGGCTCGCCGAAGCCGCGCGCGCCGGGCAGCTTGTCGGCGCCCAGAGTGAAGAAGCGCCCGTCATCGGCGACGACCAGCAGCTTGTCGGTCGTCTGCGCATGGATTGCAAAGGCGGCCTCGTCGCCTTCCTTGTACTTGAAATCGCCCATGCCGTCGGCGCTGCCAGCCAGTTCCACATGGCCTTTCGCCGCGCGCACCCAGCCCTTGGCGGAAAGGATGACCGTGACCGGTTCCTTCTCGATCATTGCGTCCATGCTGAATTCGACCGTGGGCGCGGCTTCCGCAATCGTCGTGCGCCGCGCGCCGAGATCGGTGTCCTTGCCGTATTCCTTCTGCACTTTGGCAAGATCGCGCTTCAGCCGCGTGCGCTGGCGCGCCGGGCTGGCGAGCAGCTTCTCGAGCCCGTCCTGCTCTTCCAGCAGGCTCTCCTTCTCGCGCTTCAGCTCCATCTCTTCCAGCTTGCGCAAGGACCGCAGCCGCATGTTGAGGATCGCTTCGGTCTGCCGGTCGGTCAGCTCGAACTCGGCCATCATCACCGGCTTGGGCTCGTCCTCGGTCCGGATGATCTCGATCACCCGGTCGAGGTTGAGGAAGGCGATGATATAGCCGCCGACAAGTTCCAGTCGCCTGGCGATCTGTTCCAGCCGGTGCCGCGCACGGCGCTGCAGGATCTCGATCTGGCTGCCAATCCAGTTGTGGACCAGTTCCTTCAGCCCCATCACCATCGGCGTGCGGGTGGCGTCCAGCACGTTGAGGTTGAGGCCGAAGCGGGTTTCGAAATCGGTCAGCTTGTAGATCGATTCCTTCAGCAGCTCCGGGTCCACATTGCGGCTCTTGGGCAGCAGAACGATGCGGATCTGCTCGTCGCTTTCGTCGCGCACGTCTTCCAGGATCGGCAGCTTGCGGTCCGAAATAGCAGCCGCGATCTGCTCGATCAGCTTGCCTTTCTGCACCATGTAGGGAATTTCGCTGATGACGAGCTGGTACCCGCCGCCCTTCTGCCGTTCGATCCCGGCTTCGCGATCCTCCGCTTTTTCCGCCTCGGCCGCATGGAAACGGCCGCGCACGCGGAAGCTGCCGCGTCCGGTCTCGTAAGCCTTGGCAATCGCTTCGGGACTGTCGACGATCAGGCCGCCGGTGGCGAAATCCGGCCCCTGGAACAGCTCCATCAGCCGCGCGTGTTCCGCGTGCGGGTTGTCGATCAGTTCCAGCGCGACATCGATCACTTCGGCCACATTGTGGCTGGGGATGCTGGTCGCCATGCCCACCGCGATGCCGCTGGCTCCGTTGGCGAGCAGATTGGGGAACGGCCCGGGCATCAGCTCCGGCTCCACTTCCTCGCCATTGTAGGTCGGGATGAAGTCGACCGTGCCTTCGTCCAGCCCCTGCATCAGGGTCATCGCGGTCTTGGTCAGGCGCGCTTCGGTATAGCGGTAGGCAGCGGCATTATCGCCATCGATATTGCCGAAATTGCCTTGCCCTTCGACCAGCGGATAGCGCAACGAGAAATCCTGCGCCAGTCGGACCATCGCATCGTAAGCGGCGGTGTCCCCGTGCGGGTGGTACTTGCCGATCACCTCGCCGACCACGCGGGCGGACTTCTTGAAGGTGTTGCCGGGATCGAGCCTGAGCTGGCGCATCGTCCACAGCAGCCGGCGATGGACCGGCTTCAGCCCGTCGCGCAAATCCGGCAGGCTGCGCGCGGTTATCGTGGAGAGGGCATAGACGAGATAACGTTCGGACAGGGCGCTGTCGAAAGGGGCGTTCACGATGGCGTCGAACGGGTCCGTTTCGTCTTCGATATCGGTGCTCATGCGGTCCGCCTTATCACCGGCTCGCTTCGCGGGACACAGCGGAACGAGTGCTTTCCCCACGCGTAGGGAAGGTAACATAGAAACAAGGAGTTATCCCCATGCAGACCAACCGCATCATGATCCTCGCAACCGACGGTTTCGAACAGTCGGAGCTGATGAAACCAAAGGCCAACCTGGAAGCGAACGGCGTCGAAACGGTCGTCGTCAGCCTTGAAAGCGGCGAGATCAAGGGCTGGGACCAGACGGATTGGGGCGAAAGCGTCAAGGTCGACAAGACGGTCGACGAAGTGGACAGCATCGACGGGTTCGACGCGCTGTTGCTACCAGGCGGCCAGATAAACCCGGACATCCTGCGCATGAACGAACGGGCCATCGCCCTCGTCCGCGACTTCGAAACCCAGGGCAAGCCGATTGCCGCAATCTGCCATGCGCCGTGGCTGCTCGCCGAAGCGGACGTCATAAAGGGCCGCACGGTCACCAGCTGGCCCTCGCTCCGCACGGACCTCGCCAATGCCGGCGCGAATGTGGTGGACGAGGAAGTCGTCGTGGACGGCAACCTGATTACCAGCCGCAAACCGGAAGATATCGCCGCATTCTCGCAGGCACTGCTCGAAAAGCTGGGCATGACCGTCGAGAAGCGCGAGATGGAAAGCGCCTGATCCCAATAATTTGAAATAGCTCGATCAAGTTCGGGCTTCGGCACCCCGTCACCGTCCCCCCGGTGGCGGGGTGTTACGTTTCCAGCTTGCATGATTTCCCGATTGTGGCACAATTACGGCATCTTTGAGGCACAATAAGGCAGGGCCGGATGGCCCCATTTACGGAGAGGAAATGATGATGCGACTCGGATTGAAAATGGGTGTTTGCGCGCTGGCCCTGGCAGCGGCCGCGTGTTCGGAAGCGGACAATTCCAGCTACACGGACGCTGCGGGCGAAGCCGAAATGGCGCAGGTCGACATGGCAAGCGAGGCTGCGGTCGAGTCGACTGCGGATGCTGCCACTGCAACCAGCACGACCGAAGCTGGCAGCGTGCCCGAACTCGAAATGCCGGCGACGATGCCCAAGATCGCCTATGAATACCAGTACGGTTTCAGCCTGCCGGGCGACGACATCGTCGACCTGCAGCGGCGCCATGCCGACATGTGCGAGGCGAAAGGGCCGGAGGTGTGCCGGATCCTCGGCATGACCGGCGCCAGTGCCGACAACGAAGGCCAGGGCAGGCTGGAACTGGCAGTGCGGTCCGAAGTCGCACGCGGCTTCGGCAGCGAGCTGGCGCAGGCGACGGAGAATGCGGGCGGTGAGCAAGTCTCCACCGGAATCACGGGCGAGGACCTGTCGAAGCAGATGGTCGATACCGAGGCCCGGCTGGAAGCGCGCAAGGCGCTGCGCGACCGGCTGATGGCGGACCTCAAGACCCGGCGCGGCTCGGTCGGCGAGATGGTGCAGGCCGAACGCGAGGTGGCGAAAGTCACCGAAGAGATCGAGGCGGCCGAGGCATGGGTGGCAGAGATGCAGGGTCGCGTGTCCTTCAGCCGGATGACTCTCGACTACGAAAGCTCGACCCCGATGGGCGGCAGCTTCTCACGCCCCATCGGCGATGCGCTAGGCAATGTCGGCGGCATTCTGGGCACGGTGATCGCATGGTTGCTGATGCTGGGCGCGGGCGTTGCCCCGGTCGCGGCGCTGGTGTGGGGTGCGATGCGGATCAACCGCTGGAGCGAACGACGCGACGCCGAACGGATGGCGGCCGAAACGCCGGCGGAAGCCTAGCGGCTCTGGTCGTAGGACGTGGGCGGGATCGTTATGGCGATCCCGTCCAGTTCCGCCGTCAGCTCGATCTGGCAGGACAGCCGCGAATTCGCACGCGCGGCGGCGGCAAGGTCCAGCATGTCCTCTTCCTCCTCGCGCGGCGGTTCCAGTTTCTCGAACCATTCGCGCGCGACGTAAACGTGGCAGGTGGAGCACGCCATCTGCCCCTCGCACGTCCCCTCCAGCGGCAAGCCGGCGTTCTGGGCCACGGTGAGCAGGCTCTCGTCCTCGCCCGCTTCCACGCTCAGCACCGTGCCGTCGCGGCGGGTGAAGTTGACCATGACGCTCACTGCTGGCGATCCGCCGCGGCGTTGATCAACTCCGCCGCTTCCTCGATTTCCGCCAGCGTGGTGTAGCGGCCCCAGCCCAGCCGGATCGAGCTTTTCGCCTTCTTCGCCGACAGGCCGATCGCTTCCAGCACATGGCTCGGCCGGCCCGATCCGCTGGCGCAGGCGGACCCGGCAGAGAACATCACCTTGCGGCAATCGCTCATCAGGCGGTTCACATCGAGCCCCTTGCGGCGGATGTTGAGATTGCCGTGCCAGCGCGTGTCCTCGCTACCGTTCAGGTCCCAGTCGGCGAAGAGGATGCGGGCGCGCTGCCAGAGCGTTTCGACGTGCTCCGCATCGCGGCCCATGCGGTCCTTGCATTCCGCCACCGCGGCGCCGAAGCCGGCGCACAGTGCCGGGCTCAGCGTGCCCGAACGCAGGCCAAATTCCTGCCCGCCGCCGGTCTGCACCTCGCCCAGGTCCACCCCGTTGCGCACCCACAGCGCACCGATGCCCTTGGGCCCGTGCAGCTTGTGGGCGGAGACGGCGATCAGGTCTGCCCCGGTCACCTCCATCTTGCCGAACGCTTGCACCGCATCGCACAGGTACAGCGCGTTCGCCTCTTTCGCCTTGCGGTGCCAGTCGACCGTCGGCTGGATCGTGCCGATTTCGTTATTGACCTGCATCAGGCAGACGAGGCGGCAATCGTTCGGCAGGTCCTGTTTCGTGTTGCACTGCCCGTCTTTCCCCACGTTCAGGATATGCGCCGCCCCCAATGCGCGGGCGGTGTCCAGCACGCAGGCATGTTCGATTGCGGATACCGAGACGCTGCCGCGCGGCTTGCCCTCGCTGCGCGCCGCAGACAGCACGCCGCGGATGGCGAGGTTGACCGCCTCGGTCGCGCCGGAAGTAAAGATGACCCGGCCGTTGGCGGGAAACAGGGAGGCGACCTGCTCGCGCGCCATCTCAACCGCGGCATGGGCCGCGCGCCCCATGCGGTGCGGGCTGTGCGGATTGCCGAACCCCTCGCCCCCCGGCCCGTCGAGCCAGCGCAGCATGGCATCGCGCGCTTCGGGCGCCAGCGGGGTCGTGGCCTGGTAATCAAGATAGATCATGCGCCCACCCCTGCCAGTTCGTACCACGTCTCGCAAAACCTCTCGACATCGGCGCGGGTCGTGCTCCAGCCGAAACTGACGCGGATGACCCGCTCGGCAAGGCCGGGATCGAAGCCCATCGCCTCGAACACCCGGCTGGTCTTGAGCGTGCCGGACGAACACGCGCTACCCTGCGACAGGGCGATGCCGGCCATGTCGAAACGCATCACCTGCGCGCTGGCAGACATTCCGGGCATGGCGAGCGGCAGGATATAGGGCGATGTTTCCGCCAACATGTCCGGGATCCACGGCAGGCCAGCCGCCACGATGCGCTCCTTGAGCGTGCCGAGCGGCGCGAGGATGGCGGGGTCGAGATAGTACTGCTTGGCCGCTTCCAATGCGGCTGCCATGCCCAGCGCGCCGGGCAAATTCTCCGTCCCGCGCCGATAGCCACGTTCCTGCCCGCCCGCCGGTTCAAGCATGGCGAAGTCGCGAACCAGCAGCGCACCGACGCCGATCGGCCCGCCGAACTTGTGCGCCGAAACGATTGCCATGTCGCACGGCGGCAGGGGCATCTTCGCGGCACCCTGCGAACAATCGGCGAGCAGGCGGCCGCCCGCATCGCGCACCATTGCGGCAATGGCAGCCATGTCCTGCACCACGCCAGTTTCGGAATTGACTTGCTGGATGGCGACAACCGGCGCTTCCCGCTCGAGCGCCTCGTGCAACGCGCCCATGTCGATCCTGCCATCGGGGCGGACCGGGAGCTGCTCAGCAACCGGCGCGGCATTGCGCACCGCGTCGTGCTCGACGCTGAAGACGAGGCGCGCACCGCCCTTGGCCTTGCTTAGTGCCAACGCCGCCGCCTCGCTAGCGCCTGAGGTCAGGATGACTTCGCCTTCCCAACCGAGCGCTGCCTTGATCCGGGCTCTTGCGTCTTCGAGCGCGGCGCGGGCCTTGCGGCCTTCGGCATGCGGACTGCTTGGATTGGCCCAGATGGCAAAGCCCTCCTCCATCGCGGCGCGAGCTTCGGGGCGCAGCGGGCTGCTGGCGGCGTGGTCGAGATAGATGCGGTCGGTGACGTAGGCCTCCAGTCGAGGGGGAAGGAACAGGCAGGTCGCTTTCGCGGCGCGGGCGCGAACCGCCGAAATCGTTGCGAAAACGGCGCTTCGCCCTATATAGGCGCCGACCCGGCATGCGCCAGCGCTGCATTGCCGACCACCGCATCACTTCACTTGCGAGAACCGCACCATGCCCGCCGTCATTTTTCCCGGTCCCGAAGGTCGTCTAGAGGGGCGCTTCCAGCCGGCCCCGCGTCCGCGCGCACCCGTCGCCATGATCCTGCACCCGCACAGCCAGAGCGGCGGGACGATGAACGACCAGATCGTGCAGCGCCTGTACAAGACCTTCGTCAATCGCGGCTTCGCCGTGCTGCGCTTCAATTTTCGCGGCGTCGGCCGCAGCCAGGGCAGCTTCGACAACGGTATCGGCGAGCTGAACGATGCCGCCGCCGCGCTCGACTGGGTGCAGACGATCCATCCCGAAGCGCAGGTCACCTGGGTCGCCGGCGTCAGCTACGGCGCGCTGATCGGCATGCAGCTGCTGATGCGCCGCCCGGAAATCCGGGGCTTCATCTCTGTCGCCCCGCCGGCGAATATGTACGACTTTTCCTTCCTCGCCCCCTGCCCCGCCAGCGGCATTTTCGTGCAGGGCGCGGCAGACACTGTGGTACAGCCGGCGGCTGTGGAAAAGCTTGTGGAAAAGCTGCGGACGCAAAAGCATATCACGATCCACCACGACGTGATCCCGCGTGCGAACCATTTCTTCGAGAATGAACAGGCCGAATTGATGCGGTCGATCGACAACTATCTCGACTTCCGGCTGGACCCGGCCTGCCCGATCCGCTGAGCGGGGCAAATCCGAACTTCGAAGGGGCGGTCCGAGGGCCGCCCTTTTTCGTTCTGCTTTCACTCGGGAGGCCCGGGCGAAGCACCACCTTGCAAAAGCATCCTCGTTATGTAATGTTATCACATGACTCGCAAACCAGTGCGAGCACGAGTGAGAGGAACCGCCCATGTCCTATGCCCAACAGACAATAACCCCCGCCCAGCGCGTTTCATCGGTCGGCACGGTGGTGCTGATCCACGCCGGCATCGGCGCATTGCTCGTCGTCGGCCTCAACGCCACCGGCGTGATCGGCGCTGCCCCCGAGCGCATCGACACGTTCGAAATACCCGAGGACAAACCGACACCGCCCCCGCCGCCCGAGCCGGACCAGCCCGAGCGGACCGAAGTCGAAAGCGTCATCACGATGCCCCCCGTTCCGAACCCGATTCCGCGTCCGGACGATTTCCGCACGCCGACGACCGACGAAAATGCGAACGAAGGCGTTACCGCCGATCCCAACGCCAATGACGAGCGCCCCAGTCCCGGGCCAAGCGCATCGCCGTCGGCATCCCCCAGTCCTTCACCCAGTCCGCCCCCGCTGTTCGACCCCCTCCCTCCGCGCCCCAGTAACGAACAAGGCGGTTGGGTCACCGCGCGCGACTATCCTTCGATCGAGCTGCGCCGCGGCAACGAGGGTGTGACGGCCTACCGCCTCTCTGTCTCCAGCAGCGGCCGGGTGTCGGCCTGCCAGGTCACACGTTCCTCCGGCCACTCCCGCCTGGACGAGAAGGCTTGCGACGCAATCACGCGCCGCGCCCGCTTCACGCCGGCACAGGACCGGAACGGCAATTCGGTGGTCGGCACATACACCGGCCAGGTGCGCTGGCAAATCCCGCGCTAGGCCGGACTACTTGCCATCATTCGCTGTCGCTCGCCGCATCCAGGATCGGCGAGCGACCGCTGGCATCGGGCGCGGCGATGATCGCGATATTGCCCGCCATCACCAGCGCCAGCACCACCATCAGTCCTGCCTGCTTGCGGTGGCCGGCACGAAACGCACAGACCGCGCCCACCAGCAGCGCGATGGCTGCGATCGCCACAATGGAAAGTACCGTGTCCATCGGATTGCCTTCTGCCTCAATATGGCGGAAATGTCCGCCCAAGCGGGACCGATCCGCGCCCGCGTGCGTTGAACCGGTGACCTCATAATAACAAACCAAAGGAGCCACCACATGGGCATTTTCTCATCCATCAAGAACGCGATTTTCGGCAAGGACCAGCCCAAGCCGGCACCGCCGGAAGAGGCGCAGAAGGCGCGCGACAATTCGATCACGGCGGAGGCGCTGCGCAACATCAGCCGCGCGGGTTCGGTCGACGTGGAAGACCGTCTGTCCAAGATGGACGGCGCCGATCGCCTCAACTGGCGGACCTCCATCGTCGACCTGATGAAGCTGCTCGGCATCGATTCCAGCTACGAGAACCGCAAGGAACTTGCGCAGGAAATGGGCCGCACCGATTACGAAGGCAGCGCGGAAGATAATATCTGGCTGCATCGCCGCACCATGCAGGAACTGGCGCTGAACGGCGGCAAGGTTCCCGACAAGATGCTCGACTAAGCGTTTGACTCCAATCCATGGCGCGGCGATCAACCGCGCCATGGACACGACGAAATTCACACGCCGCCAGACCCTCGCATCGCTCGGTGCGGGGGTTTCGCTTGCCGCGCTTCCGGGATGTGCGCAGCAATTGACACGGCCCGCAGGACCGCAGGGCGGTGGACTGCTGCCAATCGACAATGCATCGGCCAACGCCTTCCTCGAACGGATCGCCTACAATCTGCTGAAGCACGAGCCGGAGCGGGCGACCGGCCTCGGCGTCGATACCGGCGAATACGCCTATCTTCGCGGACAGCTGGAAGACCAGTCGCCCGATGGCCAGGCGGCGCTGGCCGAAACCCTCAAAAGCGACCTTGCCCTGGTCCGCTCGCTCGACACCTCCGCGCTCGATGCCGACACGCGCACCAGCCTTGAGGTGGTCGAAAGCGCCTACGACGTCGCGACGGCGGGGTTCGATCTTCCTTATGGCGACATTCCTATCGGCAGCTGGCGCACGGCGCCCTATGCCGTGATCCAGAACGTCGGGACCTATCTCGACATGCCGCGCCTCCTCGATAGCACGCACCCGCTGAAGACGCCGGACGATGCGGAGGCGTATGCCGAGCGGCTGCGCGCCCTCCCCGCCGTGCTCGACGGGGAACTGGCGCGGATGCGCGAGGCCCGCGGCATGGGCGTGGTCCCGCCGTCCTTCCTGCTCGACAAGGCGATCGCGCAAATGGAAAGCACGTTGTCCATGGCGCGCAGCGGGGAGCTGTTCCTGGCCCAGTTGTCGGAGAACCTGTCCGATACCGGCATCGCGCGCGCTTGGCCGATGGAACTGAACCCGCTCGTCACCGGGCCGATTGCCGGCGCGCTCGGCCGCCAGCTGTCCGAACTGAGGGTGCAACGCGGCATGGCGACCGGCGATCCCGGCATGTCCGCCCGCCCGCGCGGCGACGAATGGTATGCCTGGGCGCTGCGGTCCAGCACCACCACCACCATGTCGCCCGACGAGGTTCACGAACAGGGCCTCGAGGAACTGGCCCTGCTGCATGACCGGATGGACCCGATCCTGCGCGAAATCGGCTACACCTCCGGCACGGTGGGGGAGCGGATGCAGGCGCTGAGCGAAGATCCGCGCTACAAGTTTGCCGAAGGCGATCCCGGCCGCGCGGAGATCATGGCCTTCATCGAAGAGCGTATCGGCTGGATCAAGGGCCAGATGCCGCGCGCCTTCAACACGCTGGTCGATCCCCGACTGGAAGTGAAGCGCCTGCCGCTGGCCGAAGAACCCGGCGCGCCGGGCGCATATGGCGGCGCAGGCAGCAAGGACGGCTCCATCCCGGGGCGCATGTGGATCAACCTGCGCACCACCGACCTGCACCGCAAATACGACCTCGCCGACCTGACCTTTCACGAGACCATTCCGGGCCACGTGTGGGAAGGCGAATATTCCAACCGCCTGCCGCTGATCCGCTCCATTCTCGCCTTCAACGCCTTCAGCGAAGGCTGGGCGCTGTACGCCGAACAGCTGGCCGACGAGCTTGGCGCCTATGACGATTTCAAGGTCGGCCGTCTCGGCTATCTCCAGTCGCTCGCCTTCCGTGCCTGTCGCATGGTGGTGGACACCGGCCTCCACCACAAGCGCTGGAGCCGCGAGCGCGCTGTCGACTTCTTCGTCGAGCGCAACGGATCGAAGCGGGAGGAAGTCGAAAGCGAGGTCGACCGCTATTGCAGCTGGCCCGGCCAGGCCTGCGGCTACAAGCTGGGCCACAGCGAGATCGTGCGCCAGCGCGGCCGCGCGCAGGCGGCGATGGGCTCGGCCTACGACTTCAAGGGCTTCAACGACGCCGTGATCCTGGGCGGCAACGCGCCGCTGGACGTGCTGGCGAAGAACGTGGACCGTTATATCGCGAGCGTCTGACCGCGTGCGGCGGGAGCAGCCTCAGCGCGGCTCCCACACGCGGACCCAGTCCACTTCCATCGCCAGTTCGCCGGCTTTGATCCGGTCGACCGTTTCCTGCGGCACGCCATAATAGGGCGTTTCGATGGAATTGACGTTGAAGGGATAGACCCCGCCGACCGCGAAATTGAGAATGATGTACTGCTCGCGGTCGAAGCGCCACGCGCCGTAGCGTTCGATATCGGCCTTGGTGACACGGTAATATTCGATGTCGTCGACCGAAAAGATAAGCGCGTCGGGCGTGCGCTCCACGGCATAGGTGTGCCATCCGCTGACATCCTGGCCTTGCGAGAAGTAATAGCGCTTCAGGATCGGGGTGTCCCCAGAATAGCCGGGCCCGTGGATGGCCGAATTCACCCACGTGGGATCGCCGACATATTCCATGATGTCGGTCTCGCCCGAATCCGGCCACTGGCCATAGCCGAGCATCCAGAAGGCGGGCCACACGCCGACTGCCACCGGCATGCGGATGCGCGCGGCGACCTTACCATAGGTCACGTTGACCTTGTCGCGCGTGTTGATGCGGCCGGACACGAAATCGACTTCGCGGCCGGTCGGGGTGGCATAATTCTCCTGCCAGACGGGCTTCAACACCAGCGCGCCGCCATCCGCGCCTGCGGGGCGCGAGAACGAGATCGTCTCGGCAGAATCGATATAGGCCTGCTGCTCGTTGTTGACGAAGAACGAAGGCCCTTCGACTGTCCAGACATTGCGATCGAGCGCGTCGGCGTCGAATTCGTCGGACCACACCAGCTGGAGCGTCGCAGGCGGGGTCGGCGTTGGCGTAACGGTCGGCGGCGGGGTGGAGGGGCGCGCTATTACGCCGGAGCCACCACCCCCGCCCTGGCCCCCGCCGCAGGATGCGAGCGCGATTGCGCCGAGCGAAGTGGCAAGAATGTTGCGTAGTCCTGGCATAGCTTCTCTCCCGCTCATCGCCGCCCGGCGAGGGAGCCGGCGGCTGATAACGTTCACAGAAGCTAAACCGCCGACCCTGCGATTGGCAAGGCCGGCGCATAGCTATGCGCGGGTCAGCGGCGCGCCATTCCGGCCACGACCTGCGTCAGTAGGCCGCCGAGCGCACCGCCCAGTGCGCCGCCTCCGGCGCCTCCGCCCTGCCCGGCAGGTGCCTGCTTGTTCATCATGTAGCCGACCACGGCCATGGCGAGGATCGGGAGCATCTTCTTCAGGACGGCGCTGTCGATCCCGGTCGATCCGGCAACTTCTTCCGCCACCCCGCGGCTGACATCCTTGCTGCCGAAAATCTGGCCGAGGATGTCGTTGCCGGGCGCCGCCGGGGTCGGGTCCTTCTTCAGCACCGCGTCGATCAGCATCCCCCCTATCCCGCCGGCAAGGCCGCCACCCGCGGCGGAGCCTGCACCGCCACCCATCGAACGGCCCAGGATGTCGCCGAGGCCGCCCAGGCCGCCGCCTTGCGGCGCGGAGGTCGACTGGCGGCCCATCCCGGCCACGATGGCAGGCAGCAAGGCGCCCGCGCCGACCTTTGCGGTCTGTTCGTCGATGCCGAGCTCGTTCGCCATGCTGGTGATGACGCCGCTGTTCTGCAGAATCTGGTTGAGGTTCATGCCGTGCGCTCCCTTATTTCTTGCCGAACAGGCCGCCGAGCATCCCGCCGTCCGAACCGAGGATGTCGTTGAGCGGATTTCCGTCGCCGTCCTTGTCGAACATGGAGGCGAACTTCGTCAGCGAGCCTTCGCCGCCGATATGTTCGCGCACCTGTTCCAGGATGCCGGCGTCGAGACCGGTCTTCGCCGCCGCTTCCTGCACCGTGTCGCCATCGGCCTGGTGGCCTTCGGCAAGGCCGGCGATCGCCTTGGCCGCCTGTTCCTTGTCGATGCCCAATTTGGCGGCGAGATTGTCGACTGTCGGGTGGTCGCTGACTTTGTCGAAGATGGAATCGAACAGGTTCATGGTGACGCTCCTTCTATTGCTAGGGCGTCACCATGCCTCGCGGGCAGCAATTGTCAAAGCCCTAGCGCCCCGATGCAGCCGATCCTGCGCCCGCACTGCCGCTTTCGGGCAGGACGACAATCTTCACCGCCTCTCCCGGGACGAAATACTTGGCGGCCAGCGCGCGCATTTCGTCGGGCGTCGTTTCGGTGAAGTCCGGCAACAGCGTGGCCAGCTGTGCGACGCGGCTCTCGTCCGTCGTCGCGCCTTCGACCTGGCCCAGCCAGAAGGCATGGCCCGTCTGCACCCGCAGCAGCAGCTGCTTGAGCGGTTCGGTAACGCGTGCCAGCTCGTCCGCATCGGGGCCATTGGCGGCAAGGTCCGCCGCAATCGCCTCGGCTTCGTTGAAGAAGGCATCGGCCGTTTCCGGCGGCAACTGGGCCAGCGCCAGCATATTGCCGCCGCTGTCGATATCGACCGGCCACTGCGAGACGACCTGCGGCGAATAGCTCGCCCCCGCCTTTTCGCGCAGCGCATCCATCAGCCGGTTGTTGAACAGCTGGGACAGGATTTCGAGCTTGCGAGCCTCCGCTAGGTTGGCGGAACCGCCCCCCGTCTCCCAAGCGACGGCGGCCGCCGCCTGGTCCCCTGCGCCGCGATGGGTCAGGCGGATCGGTTCTGGCGTGCCGTCGAGGAACGGGACCGCACGCGCGGCGACGCCGGCGGGCAAAGGTTCGCGCGCGGGGATCGCGCCGAAGGTCTCGGCAAGCGCGGCAACCGTCTCTTCCGCCTCGATATCGCCGAAAACGAGGACTTCGACCGGGCCCTGCTTCAGGATCGGCTCCCACACGGCGCGGTATTCGGCGCTGGTGACATCGGCGATCTCGGCCGGTGTGGGCGTCTGGTAGCGCCCGTCCTTGCCGGCGAGCAGCCATGACAGGTCGCGGTTGATCACGCCAACGGGGCTGGCCGCATAGCTCTCGTAGCCGGTCTGCAGCGCCGATTTCGCACGGCGCAGCGGCGCCTCGTCCCAGCGCGGATCGGCAAGCTTGCCGGCAAACAGGTAGAGCTGGTCGCGTACATCGGCACGGCGCGTTTCCGCCTTCATCGAGAACACGCCTTCGCCGATTTCGAAATCGAAGCCGAACTTGCGGCCCGTGGCAATGCGGTCCAGGTCTTCGAGGTCGAGCTCGCCCAGGCCTTGCGGGACGAGGGCATACTGGCCAAGCGCGATTTCCGGTGCCTGGTCGGGCGTAAAGGCACGGAAGCCTGCGCCCCAGCGCACTTTCACCGTCGCGCGGCCGGGCTCGTTGGTCGTCGGCCAGATCAGCGCCGTCACGCCATTGTCGAATTCGATACGCTGGAAACCCAGCCGCGAAATCGAGCGGCGATCCGTGACGGTCCCCGGCGTGCCGAGCGCGGGAAGATCGGCGAAGCTGCGCAGGTTCGCATCGCCGCGGATGTTTTCGGGCAGTTCGAGCGGACGCGTCAGCGCGAGGCGCAGCGCGGTATCGCCGCCATCCGGTGCCTCGGGCGTGACCAGCACGGCGCGGACCGCGGTTGCTTCGAACAGACGCTTGGTGCGGCGGAAGATCTCTTGGGGATTGTAGCGGTCGGTCAGGCCGGTGACGAGATCAAGCCGGGTCTGCGGCGTCGCAATCATTTCCCGGATATCGACAGCGGTCACGATCTCGTCGGCAAGCCCTGCGCCCGCCGCGACCGATTCCTGTTCAAGGCCGGTCTCGAAGGCGAGGATGAATTCGGCCGCCTCGCGGTCGATTTCCTGCTGGCTGGGCGGGTTGGCGAGCGCATCCTCGATCACCAGCCGGACATCTTCCAGCGCGCCTTCCCAGTCGCCGTCGATGGGCGTCAGTGAAACGAAGGTACCGTTGGCCGAGCGGGCGACGTCGTTGGTGCCGACCTGCGCGGCAAGGAAACGCGCATCGCCGCGCGCGCGGCTTTCCAGCCGGCGGTTGATGATCGACATGGCCAGCTGGTCGAGCATCAGCCCGCGATTGTATTCGAGGTTGTCGGTAACCTGCTCCCACGGGCGCATGTAGGCGAGGCTCACCGAATGCGGCAGGTCCGGCTCAATCACCACCTCGATCGCGTCGAGCGGGAATGCGGGATCGGCATCGACGGGTGGCTGCGGCGCGCCGAAATCGGGCTGCGCCGGGACCGGACCGGGGACCGACCAGTCGCCGAAATATTTCTCGATCAGGCCGGCCATCACCCGCGCATCGATATCGCCGACCGCGCTGATGACGGTGAGTTCCGGCCGGTACCAGCGGTCGTGGAAGGCCTGCACGCTGCCCGGGGTTGCCGCCTGCAGCGTCGCGACCGTGCCGATGGGCGAGCGTTCGGCGAGCAGCTGGCCGCGATAGAACGTCTCGCGCGAGGCATCGAAGGCGCGCTGGCCTGGGCCTGCCCGCTCGCGCAGTTCGGCGAGCACGATCGGCACTTCGGCGGCGAGGTTGGCTTGCGAGAACACAGGATCGCGCATCATGCCCGATAGCAGCCGGAAGGATTCGTCCAGCTTAGCCGGCGTCGCGTTGGGCAGGTCGAGCTGGTAGACCGTGTGCGTCGGGCTGGTCTCGGCATTGGTGTCGCTGCCGAAGGATGCGCCAAGGCGCTGCCACGTCGGGATAGCCTCGCCCGCCGTGAGATACCTGGATTCGCGGAAGGACAGGTGCTCGATCAGGTGGGCAAAGCCGCGCTCCGCCTCACGCTCGTACATGGACCCGGCGTCGATACGGATGCGGATCGAAACCTGCCCCGGCGGCACGCCGTTGCGGCGTGTGGCGTAGCGGACGCCGTTCTCCATCTCGCCGAAATACCACGCCGGATCGACCGGGATGTCGCCGCCGCGAAACAGCCACGGATCCTCGCGATCGATCGCCTGCGGTTCGGGAACGGATACGGCGGCGCGGACCGGCGTGTTCGATTCCTGCGCCAGCAACGGCAGGGGTAGCAGGGCAAATCCGGCGAGCAGGAAAGCGAAAGCCCCGGCGGGGCGCAGTTTCGATGTCATGGGGCACCCAAGCACGAAAGCCCCTGAAGGATTGGTGAATGCGGAGGTTTTCACGCAACCGCTGCCCATTGCAGGCGCACCGCCGGCCCCCTAGATGCAAGGCATCATGTATATCGAAACCGAACCGACCCCGAACCCGTCCACCGTCAAGTTCCTGCCGCATCGCACGGTAATGGAAAGCGGGACCCGCGACTTCGCTTCGCCTGAGGATGCCGAGGCCAGTCCGCTCGCCCAGGCCCTGTTCGACACGGGCATGGTCACCGGCGTGTTCTTCGGGGCCGACTTCGTATCCGTATCCGCCCCACCCGGTACCGACTGGTCGGCCCTGAAGCCGCAGATCACCGGGGTGCTGCTCGACCATTTCGTGTCCGGCGCCCCGCTGTTCGCGCCCGGCACCGCCGCCGGGATCAGCGTCCCGGCAGAGGACGAGGAGATGATCGAGGACGATCCCGCCGACGCGGAAATCGTCGCACAGATCCACGAATTGCTGGAAACGCGCATTCGCCCGGCGGTGGCCGGTGACGGCGGCGACATCCAGTACCGCGGCTTTCGCGAAGGCGTGGTTTACCTCACTATGCAGGGTGCCTGCGCCGGTTGCCCGTCTTCCGAAGCGACCCTGAAGCATGGCATCGAAGGCCTGTTGAAACATTATGTGCCGGAAGTGGTTGAAGTTCGCGCAGCCTGAATTTCATTCCTTCCGGAGCATCACTTGACTGACACTCTTTCCGATTCCGCCCTCGACCTCATCTTTCGCGAAGCGCGCAGCTACAATGGCTGGCACGACAAGGAAGTGTCGGACGAGGAAATCCGGCAGATCTACGAACTGCTGAAAATGGGGCCGACCTCTGCCAATTCGCAGCCCGGCCGTTTCGTGTGGTGCAAGTCGAAGGAAGCGAAGGAACGGCTCGCCAAGCATGCGAGCGAGGGCAACCAGGAGAAGATCCTGACTGCGCCCGTTTGCGTCATCGTGGGCTATGACATCGATTTTCACGAGCAGCTGCCATGGCTGTTCCCCCACACCGACGCGAAGAGCTGGTTCGAAGGCGACGAGGAAGGCCGCAAGGAAGGCGCGTTCCGCAACTCGGCGCTCCAGGGCGCATACCTGATGCTCGCGGCGCGGGCCATCGGCCTCGATTGCGGCCCGATGTCGGGGTTCGACCAGGATGCGACGACCAAGGAATTCTTCGCCGACGAGCCGAAGTACCGTGCCGACTGGCTCATCTCCATCGGCCACGGCGACAGGTCGACGATTTTCGACCGCAGTCCGCGTCCGGACTTCGACCGCTTCAACCGGGTCGTCTAGGGTCAGGACCGTAGCACTTCGCCAGAGCGGGTGTATGGGGGGCAGGTGAGAACGCTCGCGATCGATTGCGCGACAGCCGCCTGCTCCGTCGCCCTGTTCGAAGGCGATCGCTTGCTTGCGGGCGATTGGCGCGAACTGGGCCGGGGCCACGCGGAACAGCTGGTGCCGATGGTCTCCGCCCTGCCCGATCGCGGGAAAGCGGAGCGGATCTTGGTCGCACGCGGCCCAGGCAGTTTCGCCGGCGTGCGCATCGGGATTGCCGCCGCGCGCGCATTCGGTCTCGCCTGGCAGGCCGAGGTGCTCGCCTACCCGACGCTCGCGCTGGTCGCCGCCATGGCCCGCAAGCGTGAGGGCGCGCAGGACGTTGCGGTCGCGATGACCGGCGGGCACGGCGAATGGTTCGTGCAATCGTTCGGGAGCGATGGCGAGGCGCTGGGAACTCTTGCTTCCCTCGTCCCGGCCCAAGCTGCCGAAGCAGCTAGCCCGGCACTAGTGGCGGGCACGCAGGCGCAGGCCCTGGTGCGACAGCGCGGGCACGGCACGGCGCTCGACATCCTTCCCGATGCGCGGGAGGCGCTGCTGCTTGCAGAAGACCAATTTACCGCCGACCTCTCCCCGCTCTATGGCCGCGCGCCCGACGCGAAGCTCCCGCAGGCACGATGAACGACACCGTCGACAGGATCATGGCGGTGATGGAACGCGGCTTCGATCCCTTCTTCGGTGAGGCGTGGAACCGCAGGCAAGTCGGCGATGCACTCGTCATGCCGAATACTTTCGCAGCAACCATCGATGCAGCCGGAAGGATCGACAGCGAGAGCGATCCTGTCGGCTTTACCCTCAGCCGCATGGCCGCGGACGAGGAAGAATTGCTGCTGATCGCAGTGTTGCCGGACCTGCGCGGTCGCGGGTTCGGACGCACCCTTCTGACCAATCTTTTCGAAGAAGCTGCGGAGCGCGGCGTCGCCAAGTTATTCCTTGAAATGCGGGCTGATAATCCAGCGGAAACGCTTTATCGCGACCTTGGGTTCTCGCCCATCGGTATTCGCAAGGCTTACTATCGCGCCCTCGATGGATCGAAACGAGATGCCATCACATTCGTAAAACCGCTCGCCAAGATCGACGGATAGGGAAAACTATACTACAATCGGTTGCAAAGCGGGACGATTAAGGCCATAGATGGCGGATTCCTACAACGGAATACACAAAGGCCCGCAGAAGGCTTGGAGAGAACACACATATGGAAAATTTCGAAACCGATTCCGCAGAAATGCTCATCACCCTGACGTCCGAAATCGTCGCCGCGCATGTCGCGAACAATTCGGTCGAGGTGAATCAGCTGCCCGAACTCATCCAGAACGTGCACGGGGCGCTTGCCGGTCTCGGTTCGCCCGCGCAGGCCGATGAAACCCCGCCCGAGCCGGCCGTAACGGTTCGCGCATCGGTGAAGCCGGATCACATCGTCTGCCTGGAAGACGGCAAGAAGATGAAGATGCTGAAGCGTCACCTGATGACCGACCACGGCATGACGCCGGACGAGTATCGTGCGCGCTGGAACCTGCCGTCCGATTACCCGATGGTCGCGCCGAACTATGCCGAGAAGCGCCGCGAACTGGCCAAGAAGATCGGCCTCGGCCGCAAGCCCGGCCAGAAACGCGGCCGCAAGAAAAAGACGGACTGAACGCCGTTTTATTCCGGGCATTGCCCCAAACTTGAGCGCAGCGCCCCGCCCCGCTATCGGTGGCGGGGCGTTTCGTATCCAGGACCAGCATGCCGAACCCGATCGATCTTGAACAATTGTGCGCCGACAAGGGCCTGCGGATCACCGAACAGCGGCGCGTGATCGCTAAGGTGCTGTCCGAGGCGGACGACCATCCCGATGTGGAAATGCTCCACGCCCGCGCCTCGGCCGTCGACCCCAAGATCTCAATCGCCACGGTCTATCGCACCGTGCGCCTGTTCGAAGAGGCCGGCATCCTCGACCGGCACGACTTCGGTGACGGGCGCGCACGGTACGAACCTGCGCCCGAAGCCCATCACGACCACTTGATCGATATCGAAAGCGGCCAGGTCGTGGAATTCGTCGACCCGGAGATCGAGGCCCTGCAGCGCCAGATTGCCGAGAAGCTGGGCTATCGCCTCGTCGACCACCGGATGGAGCTCTACGGCGTCAAACTGGGCCGCGATGCCGGATAGGGACGCGCTGCGCGCCCGCGCGGCCGCCGGCGAGAAGACGCCGCTGTCTCCTCTCGGCTGGGCGTTCTTCACCCTTCGCGTAATCCTGCTGCTGCTGACGCTGATCGTCTTCGTGCCGCTGCATTATCTCTACCGGATCTTCGCCTACGGTTCGCCCTTCCCGAAGTATTTCCTGAAGCTAGCCGCATGGATTGCCGGCGCGCGAGTAAAGAACCACGGCACCCCGCTGAAGCGCGACGTGTTCTTCGTTGCGAACCATGTGTCGTGGCTGGATATCCTGTCGCTCGCGGGGTCGAGCGGAACGGCTTTCGTGGCCAAGGCGGAACTGCGCGATGCACCGGTCGTCGGCTGGCTCGCGGGGCTCAATCGCACCATCTATGTCGAACGGGAAAACCGCATGGGTGTGGCAGGCCAGATCAACGCCCTGCGGGAGGCGCTGGCCGACAACTGGTCGGTCACCGTTTTCCCCGAGGGCACGACGACCGACAACAAGTCGCTCCTCCCCTTCAAGAGCTCGATGCTCAAAGTGCTGGAGCCGCCGCCTGCCAACGTGCTCGTCCAGCCGGTGGTGCTCGATTACGGCAAGGTCTCCGAATGGATCGGGTGGATCGGCACGGAAAGCGGCGTGAACAACGCGATGCGCGTGCTGGGGCGGCCGGGCACGTTCCGGCTCAACATCCACTATCTCGAACCGTTCAGCCCGGTCGAGCATCTAGGGCGCAAAGCCATCGCCCAAAAGGCGCGCGAGATGATCGAGGCGAAGCTGACCGATATACTCGGCCACCCACCCCGCCCGTTCGATCACGATGTCGGCCCGGTGCGCTATTCGAAGCCGCAGGTGCCGCTGGAATAGTCCCGCCTTTCGCGGCCCGCCATCTGCCGCTATAGGCGCCCGCATGCCAGACAACGCGCCCCCGAAGACCTACCGGGTCAAGAGCTTCGGCTGCCAGATGAATGTCTATGACGGCGAGCGCATGGGCGAGCTGCTGGGCGAGCGCGGCATCATGCCCGCGGCGGAAGGTGAGGATGCCGATCTCGTCGTCCTCAACACCTGCCACATCCGCGAAAAGGCGGCGGAGAAAGTGTATTCCGACATCGGCCGCATTTCCAAGCGCGGGCGGGAAGCGGGCAAGCAGCCGCTGATCGCAGTCGCCGGCTGCGTCGCCCAGGCGGAAGGCGAGGAGATCATGGCGCGCGCGCCCGCGGTGTCCATGGTCGTCGGCCCGCAGGCCTACCACCGCCTGCCGAAAATGCTCGACACGGCGATCGCCGGGGGGCGTGCGACCGACACGGACATGCCCGCCAATGCGAAGTTCGACGCGCTGCCAAGGCGCCGCAAGACCGCCCCGTCGGCCTTCCTTACGATCCAGGAAGGGTGCGACAAGTTCTGCACCTATTGCGTGGTGCCCTACACACGCGGAGCGGAAATATCGCGGCCGTACAGCGCCCTGGTCGACGAAGCGAAGAAACTGGTCGATGCCGGCGCGCGCGAGATCACGCTGCTCGGCCAGAATGTCTCTGCGTGGAGCGGGGAGGATGAAGCGGGCCGCACCGTCGGCCTCGCCGGCCTCGTCCGCGCGCTTGCAAAGCTGCCCGACCTTTCCCGCATCCGCTATACCACCAGCCACCCGGCCGACATGGACGAAGCGCTGATCGCCGCCCATGGCGAAGTCCACAAGCTGATGCCGTATCTCCACCTGCCGGTGCAAAGTGGCAGCGACCGCGTGCTGAAGGCGATGAACCGCAGCCACACGGCGGAAAGCTACCTCAGGCTGCTCGACCGGTTCCGCGCCGCGCGCCCGGATCTTGCCCTGAGCGGAGACTTCATCGTCGGCTTTCCCGGCGAAACCGAGGCGGAATTTGCGGAAACCCTGCAGCTGGTCGACGCGGTCGGATACGCGCAGGCCTTCAGCTTCAAGTATTCGCCCCGCCCCGGCACCCCCGCCGCGACGATGGACGGGCAAATCGCGCCCGAGGTGATGGACGAGCGCCTGCAACGCCTCCAGGCCGCGCTGCGCCGCGACCAGCTCGCTTTCAACGAGGCGAGCGTCGGCAAGACGTGCCAGGTGCTGGTGGAACGACGCGGCAAGCAGGACGGCCAGTGGCTCGGCAAGTCGCCGTGGCTGCAATCGGTCCATTTCACCGGCGACATCGCGATGGGCGATCTGGTCGAAGTGGAACTGACCAGCGCCGGCCCGCAATCGCTCGGCGGAAGCCTGCGCCAACCCGCTCTCGCCTGAGCGCTATCCACTGTCACGAAAACTCCGCCAGCTTGCCTTAATCCTTCGAGTGCCTACATTTCCGACTCGGACACACTCGAAAGGAGCGCATGGCTCGCAAGACAACCCGCATCGCCCCACGGGCGGCTGCAAATATCGACGGGCCGGGGCATATCGGCCCCCGCACCCACGCCGAGGTTACCTTCGACGGTGAAGCCGTGCTCGGCGCGCTGTTCGGCGAATTCGACGCCAATCTCGTCCAGATCGAAAACCGGCTCGGCGTCTTCATTTCCGCGCGCGGCAACAAGGTCCACATCGAAGGCAGCGAGGACGATGTCGCCCGCGCCCGCGACGTACTGAAGTCCATGCACGAAAAGCTGATGACCGGGCAGGACCTCGACGCCGGTCTCATTGAAAGCATCATCGCCATGTCGAACGAACCCACGCTGGACGGGATCATGGCCGACGCGCCGGACCGCGCGCCGCCGATCATGATCCGCACAAGGCGCAAGACCATCGTGCCGCGCAGCCCCGGCCAGGTTCCCTACATGGAAGCGCTGGCGCGCGAGGACATCATCTTCGCCCTCGGCCCGGCGGGCACCGGCAAGACCTATATCGCGGTGGCGCAGGCGGTCAGCCAGTTGATCAGCGGCAGCGTGCAGCGCCTGATCCTGTCGCGTCCTGCGGTCGAGGCGGGCGAAAAGATCGGTTTCCTGCCCGGCGACATGAAGGAGAAGGTCGATCCCTTCCTGCGCCCGCTTTACGATGCGCTGTACGATTGCATGCCGCCCGAACAGGTGGAACGGCACATCGCCAGCGGCGTGATCGAAATCGCGCCCATCGCCTTCATGCGCGGGCGGACGCTGGCCGATGCTTTCGTCATCCTCGACGAGGCGCAGAACACCACGCGCGAGCAGATGAAGATGTTCCTCACCCGCTTCGGCCAGAACAGCCGCATGGTAATCTGCGGCGACCCGCGGCAAGTCGATATCCCCGGCGGCAGCAGCATGAGCGGGCTTGCGGACGCGGTCGAGAAGCTGGAGGGCGTCGAAGGCTTCGGCACCTGCCGCTTCACCGCGTCGGACGTGGTCCGCCACCCCATCGTCGGCCGTATCGTGGAAGCTTACGAAGGCCCCGCCGCCTAGGTGGAGCTCGACATCGACATCGAGGAGCCGTGGCCCACCGGGCCGTGGGAAGAGCTGGCGGAGCGGTGCCTTGGCGCCCTCGCCGCGCACGAGCATGCGCTGGCCAACCCCCGGCTTACCGCCAGCGTGCTGTTCACATCTGATGCGGAGGTGCACACGCTCAACCGCGAATGGCGCCAGCGGGACAAGCCCACCAACGTCCTGTCCTTCCCCATGCTGGCGCGCGAGGACCTGCTCGATCTCGCCGATGAGGGCCCGCCCGAAATGCTCGGCGATATCGCGCTTGCCTATGAAACCTGTGCGCGCGAGGCGGCGGAGAAATCACTCCCGGTCGAGCACCATGCCGCGCACCTTATCGTCCACGGCTTCCTCCACCTTGCCGGCCACGATCACGAGATTTCCGACGCGGATGCCGACGCGATGGAAACAATCGAGGTGAAGGCCCTTGCGGACATGGGGCTGGCGGACCCATATGGGCGGACCGAACAATGACTTCAGGGAAGACAGACAGGGCCATGCCCGACCCTTCGAGTACCGATACCTCCGCCGAGGCGGAGAGTAGCAGCGGGTTCTGGCCCGCACTCCGCCGCTTCCTTTCGGGCGAGGAACCCGGCCAGAGCCTGCGCGAGCAGCTGGAAGAGGCGATTGACGACAAGGAAGCCGAAGAGCTGAACGGCGATGCCGGCGGCTCTGCCGTTGCAGGCGACTTGTCGCTGGTGGAGCGGCAAATGCTGCGCAACCTGCTCCATTTCAGCGAGCACGATGCCGACGACGTGGCGATTCCGCGCAGCGAGATCATTGCCGTGTCGACCGAGGCATCGTGGGAAGATCTGGTCGGCATGTTTGCCGAGCACGGCCATTCGCGCATGCCGGTCTACCGCGACGGGCTGGACCAGGTGATCGGCATGATGCTGATCAAGGACGTCTTCAACCACCTCGCATCCGGAAAGGAACCGCCGCGCGACTGGACGCGGATGATGCGCCAGCCGCTATTCGTGCCGCAGGCGCGCGGCGCGCTAGACGTGCTGGCGGACATGCGATCGAGCAAGACGCACCTTGCCATCGTGCTCGACGAATTTTCCGGCACCGACGGCATCATCACGATCGAGGACCTGGTCGAGGAAATCGTCGGCGAGATCGAGGACGAGCATGACGACGATCCGATCGACCAGCTCGTCGATATCGGCGACGGCATGTGGGATGCCCTCGCCCGCGTGGAGCTGGAGGAAGTCGCCGCCCGCGTCGATCCGCGCCTTGCCGAGGTGGAGGAACAGGTCGACACGCTGGGCGGCCTCGCTTTCGTGCTGGCGGAGAAAGTCCCGGCCAAGGGCGACATTCTCGACCACCCGAGCGGCTGGCGCATCGAAGTGCTGGCGGGCGACGAAACCCACGTGACGCGCCTGCGCCTGCACGAACCGAGAGCGGCCGAAGAAGGTTAGGGCGACAAACCGTTCGACATCGCGCTTTGTTGCATTAAACCGAAGCCATGGTTGTCCGCCGCCTCCCTCCCCTGCGCGCCCTCGAGGCCTTCATGCGGGTCGTGCGGCTCGGCTCCGCCCGCGCGGCGGCGGACGAGCTGGCGCTCAGCCCGTCGGCCCTGTCCCGACGGATAACCAATCTGGAAGAATTCGTCGGGAAGAAGCTGTTCACGCGCGCGCACCAGGCGATGAAGCTGACCGACGAAGGGCGCCATTTCTATGACGCCGTGCAACCCAAGCTGGAAGAGCTGGCGCTGGCAATCGAAGGCCAGTCGGAAAACCTCTCCCTATTGCGCCTGCACCTCGGCGTGCTGCCGTTGTTCGGCAGCCAACGCCTGTTCCCGCGCCTCGCCGAATTGCGCCGGATGCACCCGCGCCTGCATATCGACATCGATACCGGCGCGCATCTGGAGGACCGGGTCGGCGACACGCTGGATGCCGCAATCATCCTCAGCCGCGGCCCCAAATCGGGCCTTCACGCCGTGCGGCTGGACGAGAACAAGGTCCACGCCATTTCCAACGTCGAGGTCGCCAAGTCGCTCGGCGACACGCCGGATCGCGCGATCCTGGAAAAGCAGACCTTCCTCATCCACAACGAGCTGCCCGAAAGCTTTACCGCGTGGAAGGAAGAGCTCGGCATGCGGGACCTGGAGCCTGCCGCCATCGACCAGTTCGATTCCGGCCAGCTGATGCTGGAGGCCGCCGCACAGGGCCTCGGCATCGCCATCATGCACGACGACCACCGCCGCCGCGCCGCCGACCCCCGGCTGACCGACCTGTTCGATTTCGAAGTCGACAGCCCTTATAGCTACTGGTTCGTCTGCAAGCCCATGGCACTGGAACAACGCCCCGTGCGCCTGTTCCACGACTGGCTGGTCAAGGCAGGGCTGTGAAGCAGGTCATTCTCGATGCGCGCCGTTCTCGATAGCATTAGCCAGCGACATTAGCGTGTCGCTGACGGCTTTAACGACCACATCGGCTTCTATACCTCGTTAACCCCATTGCTGGTCGTGGACCTCAACGGACATGCGCCGGATGAAATCCACGACCTGCTCTATCTCACTCAAGCTACAGTGGCCTTCAGGATCTTGCCCGGATTCGCGGGCGGTTCGCCCTTCGGCAGGGCGTCGACGTGTTCCATGCCGCTCTCGACCTGGCCCCACACGGTGTACTGCCCGTCGAGGAAATGCGCATCGTCGAAGCAGATGAAGAACTGGCTGTTGGCGCTGTCCGGCACCTGGGTGCGGGCCATCGAGCAGGTGCCGCGCACATGCGGCTCGCTGTTGAATTCGGCCTTCAGGTCGGGCTTGTCGCTGCCGCTCATGCCGGTGCCGGTCGGATCGCCGCCCTGCGCCATGAAGCCCGGGATCACGCGGTGGAACACCACGCCGTCGTAAAAGCCTTCCTTGGCAAGTTCGGTGATCCGCTCGACATGGCCGGGCGCCAGATCGGGGCGCAGCTTAATGACAACGTCCTTTCCTTCGCCGTCGCCGGTGTCGAGGGTGAGGGTCAGTGTGCTGTCGGCCATGTCTGCGAATCTCCTGTGATTGGTTGCAGCCACGCCATAGGTGGCCATACCGTCACTGGCTAGTCGCCGGTCATTTCGTTGGCCTGCACCACCCACTCACGCACGTCTGCTGGCAAGCCGTCGAGTGCGGCGCGGTCATAGAGCCGGCCGTTCACGAACACCGCCTCGATCTGCGTGGTGTTGCCGATGTCTGCGAGCGGATCGGCACGCAGCAGCGCTAGGTCGGCCAGCTTGCCCACCGACACTCCGCCCAACTCTGCCGAGCGGCCGAGATATTCCGCCGGCACGGTACTGGACGCACGCAGTACGTCCATCTCCGAGAGGCCGGAGCCGACCAGGTGGCGCAGTTCGTCATGCAGGCTGAAACCGGGGAACACCATCGTATCGTTGGCATCGGTGCCGGTCATGATCTTCACGCCCGCCTTGTACGCCATGCCAGTGGTGCGCTGCGTCAGGCGGAAGAAATCGCCGAAGTCGGCAACCAGCTCTGCCGGCATGGAGGCCGTGCGGTCGAGGTCGCCGTTTCCAGTGCCCGGCCTGCATCGCGGGGATATAGGCAAGGCGCGGATCGTCGCGATAGGCCGCCTCCCCCGCCCGGTAATCCATTTCGCGTGTCAGCAGCGTCGGCACGTAATAGGTGCCGTTGTCGCACATGGCAGCGATCTGCGCATCGCAGGTCGCCTGGTCGAACGTGTCGCGGGCCTTGCCAGGCATGGCGCGCCGGTCCGGCCAGTTTTCGGCCTCGCCGCGGATCTTGGCGAGGATCGCACCGCGATATTCCGCCCCGAAGGTCGAGCAGTCGAGCGGCAGGTCGCGGGCGTGCTCGATGGAAGTCATGCCCATCGCGGCAACCTCGGCCACGCTTCCGACAACGCGGCCTGTTGCGGCACGGTGGAACAGGCCGGCAGTGCCACAACTGCGGCGGGGGCGAAAAGTCTGTGCATGGGAGCCCCTGTCTTGCTTCGGTCGGTCGAAATAGTGACTCACTCCTATAGTGCAATAATACACTTGGCAAGCGCTTGCGTTTCCATCGCGCGGGCCTAGACGGGGCGCATGGCAGGGGACCCCGACATTCTCGATCGCGAACTCGCTGATCCGCAGGGTCCGGAGGGCGAGGAATCGCGGCTGGACGAGGACGACCGGCTGAAGCCCGGCTTCGTCCGCGAGGTCGAAAAAGCGCTCGACGCGGGCGACGGGAGCGCCGCCTACGACCTCGTCGAACCGCTCCACCCGGCCGACATCGCCGACCTTTTCGAACTGCTGGAGAAGAAAGAGCGGCTCGCGCTCGCCAGCGCGATAAGCGACCTGATGACGGCGGACGTCATCGCCGAGCTCAACGACTTCGTTCGCGAGGACATGATCGAGGCCCTGCCAGCCGCGGCGGCGGCGGCGATCACGGAACAGCTCGACACGGACGATGCCGTCCAGCTGATCGAGGACCTCGACGCAGAGGACCAGCAGGCCATCCTGGCCGAGCTCGACGCGGAAGACCGGCTCGCGATCGAGACCGCGCTTGCCTATCCCGACGAATCCGCCGGCCGCCTGATGCAGCGCGAGCTGGTCGCGGTGCCGGAGCATTACACCGTCGGCAACCTGATCGACGACTTGCGAAGCCCCGATCGCAACAGCGACGATTTCCCGACGGATTTCTGGGAAATCTTCGTCGTCGACCATCGCCACCACCCGGTCGGCACCTGCCAGCTGTCATGGATCCTCACCACGCCGCGCGATGTCGCCATCGCCGACGTGATGAAGCGCGAACAGACGCTGATCCCAGTCGAAATGGATCAGGAAGAAGTCGCGCTGCGCTTCCAGAAATACGGCCTTATCAGCGCCGCCGTGGTCAACGAGGACGGGCGGCTGGTCGGCCAGCTGACGGTCGACGACATTGTCCACATCATTGCCGAAGAAGCGGGCGAGGATGCCCTGCTGATGAGCGGCGCGGGCGAAGGGGACATCAACGAGCCGCTGCGCGAGGCATTCTCCGCCCGCGTCCGCTGGCTGATCGCCAATCTCGGGACCGCTGTGGTGGCAAGCGCGATCATCGCCTTCTTCGGCGGGGCGATCGAACAGCTCGTTGCCCTTGCCGTGCTCATGCCGATTGTCGCCAGCATCGGCGGCAATGCGGGCACGCAGACGATGGCCGTTACGGTGCGCGCCATCGCCATGAACCAGCTGACCCGGTCGAACACATGGCGAGTCCTGTGGCGGGAACTGAAGGTGGCGATGATGAACGGCGTGGTCATCGCCGTGCTGATCGGCCTTGCGGTCTCGGTCATCTTCACGCCGCCGCTCGGTGCGGTCATCGCTGCCGCCATGGTGGTCAATATCGTCATATCCGGCATGGCCGGCGTACTGGTGCCCGTGGCCTTCGACCGCATGGACCAGGATCCGGCGGTGGCGAGCAGCGTGTTCGTGACGATGATCACCGATTCGATGGGATTCTTCGCCTTCCTCGGCCTTGCCGTCGCCAGCGGGCTGGTCTCGCTCTAGTTGCAGCGAGCAGCCCCGCCCCTATCTTGAGGGGCATGCCGCTCCATTTGACCAAGATCGCCTTCGGCGCGCAGTCTTTCGGCGATATCGAAAGCTGGTACGCGCAGCGGCGCAGCCCCAACCTGACCACGTGCTATCGCCCCACGCGATGGGAGGAATGCATCGGCGGGTCGCTCTACTGGATCCACCAGCACAATATCGTCGCCCGCAGCGAAATTCTGGGTTTCTCCGAAACGCAGAGCGGGCGCTGGTCGATCGACCTAGAACCGCGGTTAGTGCCGGTCCTGCCCCGCCCCAAGCGCGCGCACCAGGGCTGGCGCTACCTCAAGGGCGAACCGCCGCGCGACCTGGAGGAAGGCGAGGACATCGGCGATGTCATCCCCGGCAAGCTCGCCGGCAAGTTGCAGAGACTTGGCCTGATCTGATTTTCGGAACGGGCATGCCCTCCGGCCCGTTGATCGGGAAAGGAGAAACTTCATGCCCGAACGCCAGTCCCGCCATCCCGACAACGAACTGATCGACGCCATTACCGAGGACGCGACGCCCGGCCACTCCGGTCGCGCCGGGGGAGAGCTCGCTCGCGACGTCGGGACGCGCGCCGAAAAGCATCACGTAGAAGATGCCGACCCGCGCGTCGAGCGCGTGCGCGGTGCCGACAAATCCGAAGCGCAGGATGCCGCGATGAGCAATAACACCATGGGCTCCTCGCGCCCTGAAAAGGCCGATCCGCAAGGACCGCGCGGGTAATTCGCAAATCGGGCTCGGCTCGCCGAACACACGCAACGAGCCGGCTGACTGTCCTTGAACGGGCGCCGCGATCTTACGAGGTCGCGCGCCCATCCAACGGACAGGAGACCCGATGACCTATCTCAAGACCATTTTCGCCGTACTGGCCCTCACCGCCGCGCCGGCTGCCGCCACCGCGCAGGATGCGGCGATGGCCCCCGCCGAGGCAAGCGGGCCGGTCACCGAGGCCGAAATGAGCGGCTTCGTCGACGCGGCAATCGTCCTTGCGCAGCTGCGTGACGATGCCGGCAAGACCAATGCGGAAAAGCAGCAACTGATGGCGGCCATGTTACAGCAAGGTGGCCTTTCGGTCGCGCGCTTCAATTATATCGGCCAGCGTATCCAGACCGACGAAGCACTGATGGCCCGTTTCAATGCGGAGGTGGCCGAGCGGAGCGCGGCCCAAGCGGGCTAGCCGGCAACCACCAAAATCACCTTACGAAGCGCGCTTCGCCACCACCCGGCGGAGCTCGGTTTCGTATGTTTCGGCGCCCTGAGCGCCGGGGATCTGGAACTTGCCGTCCACGACCATCGCCGGGACGCCGGTGATGTTGAGGTCGAAAGCGTGGCGTTCCTCCATGCGGATCATCTGGCCCAGTTGCTCGTCCGCCAGCGCAGCGGCCGCTTCCGCGCGATCGAACCCTTCCTCCGCGGCGATATCGAGCAGGACTTCGGCCTCCCCGATCTTGCGCCGATGGTGGAAATGGGCGGCAAACAGCGCAAGCTTCAGCCGGGTCTGCGCCTCGGTCCCTGCCGTTGCCAGCGCCCAGCCGAGCAGTTTGTGCGCCAGGAAGGTGTTCCACATCATCGCCGCCGGTTCGGGCGTTTCGCCGCCCGAATAATCGAGGCTGACGCCGGCTTCTTCCGCCATCGCGCGCATGTGCCCTTGCACGTCGTGCGACTGTTCCATCGTGCGGCCGTATTTGCGGGCGATATGCGCTGTGCGCTCCTCGCCCTCTTCCGGCATGTCGGGGTTCAGCTCGAACGGGAGCCAGCGGATCTCGGCGTCGATTTCGCCCTCTAGGGTCTCCAGCGCGCGCGACAGCTGGCCCCAGCCGACAAGGCACCAGGGGCACATGACATCGGACCAGATGTCGATGGTGACCCGCTCGCTCACAGGTCCAGCCACCAGTCGATGAGGGTGCGCGCAATGGCGAAGGGGCGCGGGTATATGATCGTGTCGTTCCCCTGCGGCCCGGCACCGCGCGCTTCAAGCAACTCGGCCCGCGTGAACCAACGCGCATCGTCCAATTCGGTTTGGTCGATAATCAATGCATCGTCGCTCGCCTTTGCATGGCAGCCGATCATCAGCTGCGAGGGGAAAGGCCACGGCTGGCTGGCGACGTATTCGACATCGTGAACCGTCACGCCCGCTTCTTCGAGCACCTCACGGGCCACCGCCTCCTCGATCGTCTCCCCCGGCTCGACGAAGCCGGCAAGCGCGGAATACATGCGCGGGGGAAAACGCGGCTGGCGGCCGAGCAGCAGGCGATCTTCGTGCTCGACGAGCATGATGGTGACGGGATCGGTGCGCGGGAAATGCTCCGCCCCACACGCCGGGCAATTGCGCTGCCAGCCGCCTTTCGCGGGCTTGGTCGGCGAACCGCAGCGAGCACAGAAACGGTGCCGCGCATGCCAGTCCACCAGGCTGCGCGCCCCGCCGTAAAGCGCGAGGTCGGCGGGTTGCAGCAGGCCGAGGACCTGCCAGGCGCGAGGGTCCGCAGGGCCGCCGGCGCCCTCTTCCGGCACGGCGGCGAAGCATGCCTTGCCGTCCAGCAGGCCGAGGAAAACCAGCTCCGCATCGTCCGCCGCATCCGCCAGCGTGCCCCATTCCAGCGTCCCGTCGTCGGCGATGTCGGGTATCAGCCCGTCGAGCTTCAGCAGCCGCGCGCGCCAGTCCATCAGGCCACCCAGCGCATCGGGATCGCAGCGGATATTGTCCGCCCGGTCCAGCGGGCTGCCGGAAAATGCTACGGCAGGTGCCGCCATGCTACATCCCGCGCATGGCGGCGAGATCCCGCAGGACGATTTCCGGATAGCCGCGCTGGATGGGATAGGCTTCTGCCGGCATGTACTGGGTGTAAAGGCCCGCCCGCAGCCCGCTGGTGAATTCGACGAAGCCGACCGTGCCCGCAGCGCCGCCCCAGCCGTAGGCGTGCATGCCGTTGTCGGTCTGCACCCTGCCGCCGGCGCCGAAGCCCTGGCCTTCGATCCACGTGCCTGCCGTCTCCACGCCGCGCGGCAGGAGGTTGCTGGTCCCGACGCGCACGGCAAGTTCGCCCATCACCCGCTTGCCGTCGAGCATGCCGTTGCCTAGCAGCATTCGCAGGAAACGGTCGTAATCGCGCGGGCTGCTGACGAGGCCCGACCCGCCATAGGGGAAGGCCGGTTCGTCGAGGAAGATCGAGTCCGCAGCGAGGTCGAGCGGCAACGGGGTCCCGTTGTCGATACCGTAGTTGGTGGTCAGGCGCTCCTTCTCGCTGTCCGGGACGCGGAAGAAGGTGCTGTCCATGCCGGCCGGTTCGAACAGGCGGGTGCGCAGGAAACTGTCGAAGCTCATCCCGCTCGCCACCTCGATGACGCGGCCGAGCAGATCGAGGCCGACGGAATAGCTCCACTTCGTGCCCGGCTGGTGGACCAGCGGCAGGCTGGCGAGGCGGTTGGCAAAGGTTTCGAGGGTGATCTTCTCCGGGACGCCGCCGATGCCGGGCAGGGGTAGCTTCGTCACCTGCCCCGCGCCCAGCCCGCGGGCGGCATAGGCGGCGGCGATCGGGCCCTTCTGGACGATGCCGTACCCCAGGCCCGACGTGTGGGTCAGCAAGTGGCGGATGGTAACCGGGCGTGCCTGCGGCTGGAGATTGTCTTCCTCGATGCTGCCATCATACTCGATCTGCACCTTGGTGTCGGCGAAGGCGGGAATGATCTCCGCCAGCGGCTGATCCAGGCCAATCAGCCCGTCGTCGATCAGCATCATCGTGGCCATGCCGGTGATCGGCTTGGTCTGCGAATAGATGCGATAGAGCGTGTCCCCGTCGACTGGCGTCCCGGTGGCAAATTGCGTCAGGCCGTCAGAGATGATTACAGGGTCGGCCTGCCCGAAACCGAGGACCGCCTGCATGTTGGCGACCTTCCCGGTGGAGACGTAGTCCGCCACCGTGGCCGCGACGTTGGGCCACATCGCCGCCCCTGCCGCCTTGTGATGATCGGCCCATGCGACGCCTGCGCCGATCGGCGATGCGGCAACGGCCGCGCCCCCTGCAAACAGGGCGCCGGAGCGAAACAGCGCGCGCCGCGACAGGGTGACATCTTCGAAAGAGCGATAGGCCATCGGGAATTCCTCAAAGGGATTGCAGCAGCGCGTTTTAAGCGACTGGTTAAGCCGGTCAATGTTCTTGCGAAAGCGCACTGCACTACCTATATAACACACATGCTGAACATACTCTCCTTCCTCCTCGGAATCCTGTCGCTGATCATCGTCATCCCGGCGACGATCCCGCTTCTCGGCTGGGGCAACTGGTTCGCTTTGCCCATCCTCGTGATCGGTGTCGTGCTCGGCCAGATGTCGTCGAGCAAATCGGGGCGAAACTTCTGTCTCGTGATCGGCCTGATCGCCGTGATCCGCCTCTCGCTGGGCGGCGGCTTGATCTAACGATCGGCTAGCGCCCGCGCGGCCGCTTTCGCGAAGAGTGTCGGCAGGCCCGCATCGTCCAGCCGCTCGATCGGCCACCACTCGCCATCCAGCGATGCATCGCTGACGCGGGCAAATCGCACCGCCATGTCGAGCGTGAAGTGCGTGAAGCCTTGGCTCACGACACCCGCATCGCTCCAGTCTTCGTCGATCGGCGGCACACCGTCGCCGTCACTCCGCGCGCTCCAGCCGTCGTCGGGTAGTGCGCGCATCCCGCCAAGCATTCCCGTGCCTTGACGCGTAGCCAGCAAGACCTCGCCGTCCCGCTCGATAAAATAGGCGGTGCCGGTGCGGTGCGGCTTGGCCTTCTTCGGTGCCTTTACCGGGAAGCGAGCCGGATCGCCTGCTCGCCTGCCCTCGCAGTGGGCGGACACGGGACACAACAAACACTTCGGATCGCGCGCCGTACAGATGCCGGAGCCAAGGTCCATCATCGCCTGCGCAAAGTCGCCGGAGCGCGTGTCCGGCGTAATCTCGTCCGTGCGCGCCCGGATCGCCTTGCGCGCGCCGGGAAGCGGCTCGGATATCGCGAACAGGCGCGACACCACCCGCTCCAAATTCGCGTCCACCACGACCGCCCGCTGGCCGAAGGCGATCGCCGCGACCGCAGCTGCTGTATAAGCGCCCAACCCCGGCAGCTTGCGCAGTTCCGCCTCTTTGTCCGGAAAACCCCCACGCTCCGCCACCGCGCGGGAACAGGCGACGAGGTTACGGGCGCGCGAATAATAGCCGAGCCCCGCCCACGCCGCCATGACGTCCTCCTCGCTCGCCGCCGCCAGGGCCTCCACGGTCGGCCAGCGCAAGGTAAAGGCTTCAAAATATGGCTTCACCGCCGGAACGGTCGTCTGCTGCAGCATCACTTCGGACAGCCACACCCGGTACGGGTCGGGCGCAGGCGATCCCGGCGGCGCGCGCCAGGGCAATGTGCGGGCGTGGACATCGTACCAATGCAGCAATGTTCCGGCGATGTCGGCGGTGGCGCTCACGCGGCGCCTATGGCATGGCTTTCCCCGCGATGGAACACGGCGACGGAAACCCCGGCAAGGGTAGTGGAAAAGGCAAGACTGCGCCCAAGGCGTACGAACGGCCGCGCGGCCGCGGTGCGCGCCAGATTGCCGACCTGATGCCCCATGTCGGCCGCAGCGCATTCCGCCGTTTCGGCTTCGTCCAGTCCAGCGTCGTCACCCGCTGGCCGGAGATCGTCGGCACCACCCACGCCCGCGTCTGCGCGCCCGAAGCGATCCGCTTCCCGCCGGGCGAAAAGGCCGACGGCATCCTGCAGCTTGTCGTGCTGCCCGCCCACGCCCCGCTCATCCAGCACGTCATCCCCGAAATCATGGAGCGGGTGAACCGCTTCTTCGGCTATCGCGCCGTCGCCAAGGTCAAGATCCGGCAAGGCGAGGTTCAGCCGCCGGCTGCTGAAAAGCCGCGCGCGGCGCCGCCTTCGCTCAAGCCCATCCCCATGGAGCTGGGCGAAAGCCTGCGCGACATCGGCGATCCGGAACTGCGCAGCGTGCTGGAAGGCCTCGCCCGCAGCTTGGGCGACAATGGGGGCGACAACGGCGGCGAGAAGGAGGACGGCAAGGCGTGAACGGCAAGCTTTTCATCGGCGCGGCGGCGCTGGCCCTTGGCGCGGCAGTGCCCGGCGCATCCGTGCAGGGCTGGATCAACACCGTGGTCGAAACCGACGGCGGGCACCGCATGGGCGATCCCGATGCCGACGTGCAGCTGATTGAATTCGTCAGCTATACCTGCCCGCACTGCGCCTCTTTCGAAAAAGCGAGCGAGGGCATCCTCAAGCTCGGCTACATCCACGAAGGGCGCGTCGGGGTGGAGATCAAGCACCGGATCCGGGATAAGGCGGACCTCGTCGCCGCACTCACCACCCGTTGCGGCCCGCCGGAAAAATTCTTCGGCAATCACACGGCGATGATGATCGCCCAGGACCAGTGGTTCGCGAAAGGGCGCGCCGCCTCCCCCGCCCAGCGCGCGCGGTGGAGCAGCGGCACCCGGGCGCAGCAATACCAGGCCATGGCCAGCGACCTCGGCTTCTACGACCTGATGGCGACACGCGGCTATGATGCAACCGAGCTCGACGCGTGCCTTGCGGACACGACTGAGGCCGACGCCCTGCGCGACCGCTCGGCGCGCGACGCGGACGCGTACGGGATCACCGGTACGCCCAGTTTCGTCGTCAACGGCATCACGCTGGAGGGCGTGCACAGCTGGCCTACGCTCAACGCGCGGCTCTACGAACTGGCGTACGATTGAACCGGAAAGGGACTATGATCGCCCGATCGACGCCCGAATTGGCCCGAACTGGGGATGGCGCTGTGCAAAACCCACCGCTCTCGCCCCTTCGCCCTTGTGCGATGCCCCTCTACCGCTACGTTTTTCTCAAACGTTGAGACAGGACTGACCATGACGATCCGCACCGCTTTGAAATCCGCAACCCTTGCCGCGCTGGCGCTGACGCTGGCCGCGTGCAATTCGGACGATACCGGCGAAGGCCCGCCGAGCGGCGATGCCATCGACGCGATCGAGGCCCCCGCAGGGCAGAGCTGGGTCGAAACCGCAAGCGAGACCCCCGAAGGCGGCATCGTGGTCGGCAACCCCGATGCACCGATCAAGCTGGTTGAATACGCCAGCCACACTTGCGGGGCCTGCGCCCAGTTCTCCCAGACCGGCGCCGCGTCCATCGAAAACGATTACGTCGCTTCGGGCCGGGTCAGCTATGAAATCCGCAACCTGATCCGCGACCCGCTCGACCTCACTATCGCCCTTGGCGCGCGGTGCGGCGCGGAGGAATCGTTCCACCCTATCGCCAACCAGGCGTGGGGCGACTTCCAGAACATCATGCAGACGGCCTACGCCAATGAAGCCGCCTACAACGCGGCCTTGCAGCAGCCGCCGGAGCGCCGCTTCGTGGCGCTGGCGCAGCTCGCCGGCCTGCCCCAGTTCTTCGCCCAGCGCGGCATTTCCGCCGACCAGCTCGCCACCTGCCTTGCCGATACGGACAAGGCTGCGGAAATTTACAAGAATTCCAACGATCAGGCGGCAGAGCTCAACATCACCGGCACCCCGACCTTCTTCCTGAATGGTCGCCGCGTCGATGAGAACAGCTGGCCGAAGATCGAAGAAGCCCTCAAGAACGCGGGCGCCCGCTAGGGCGTAGCGCGGGGCAACGGGCGGCATGCAGTTCTCGAAGCTCAAGCTGACCGGCTTCAAGAGCTTCGTCGAGCCGTCCACCCTGCGCATCGAACCAGGGCTGACCGGCGTGGTCGGCCCCAACGGCTGCGGCAAGTCCAACCTGCTCGAGGCGATCCGCTGGGTGATGGGCGAAAACTCGCCCAAGTCCATGCGCTCCGGCGGAATGGAAGACGTGATTTTCGCCGGTACCGAGGCGCGCCCGCCGCGCGATTTCGCCGAAGTCGTGCTGGAAGCGGAAACCGACGACGGCGACGAACTGCAGGTCGTCCGCCGGATCGAGCGCGGGGCGGGCAGCGCCTACCGCGTGAACGGGCGCGATGTGCGGGCAAAGGATGTCGCGCTGACCTTTGCCGATGCGGCGACGGGGGCGCATAGCCCTGCCCTCGTCAGCCAGGGCAAGATCGCTGCCGTCATCGCCGCCAAGCCGACCGAACGGCGCCAGATGCTGGAGGAAGCGGCCGGCATCGCCGGGCTGCACGTCCGCCGCAAGGACGCCGAGAGCAAGCTGCGTTCGACGGAAAAGAACCTCGAGCGGCTGGAAGACCTGATGGCCGGGCTCGACAGCCAGATTTCGTCGCTGAAACGCCAGGCGCGGCAGGCCGAACGCTACACGAAACTGACGGGCGAGATACAGGCTGCCGAGGCGCGGCTGGTCTTCGCCCGGTGGCGCGATGCGGCCGCCGCCGCCGATGCCGCGCGGGCCGAGGCGGAAAAGGCGGAAGCGCGGGTGGCCGAGGCCAAGGCCAGGGCGGACGGGGCGCAAAAGGCGCAGCAGGCCGCCGCCATCGCCCTTGCCGAAGCGCGCGAGGAAGTGGCCGACCGGCGCGACGATGCGAGCGCCCACGGCCACCGCATGGCGGCGCTCACCAGCCAGCTGGAAGCCGCGGAACAGCGGCTCGCCGATCTCGACCGGCAAAAGGCGCGGCTGGAGGAAGACCGCGGCGAAGCCGACCGGCTGACCAAGGACGCGGCAGTAGCCCTGCAGCGGCTGGAGCGCGAACTGACGGAGGCGGGCAAGGCGCTGGCGGCGGACGAGGAACGGCGCCCCGCCCTCGCCGCGAAACTGGAGGATGCCGAGCGCGCGAGCCGAACCGCTGAATTGGCGCTGGCCAAGGCGACCGCCGACCATGCGGGTGTCGAGGCGGAATGGCGCGTGGCGCAGGCCGCGATCGAACAGGCCGAGGCACGGCTCGCGCGGCTCGATGCCGAAGCGCGGCGGCAGGCGGCGCAGCGCGAGGACCTGCTCGGCGCGCGCGATCCGGACGAAGTCGTCGCCGAAGCGCGCGCCGATGCCGACGCAGCCTCCAAGCGTCTCGCCGATTTGCGCGAGGAGCTGGAGGCAGAGCGGGCACGCAAGGACGAGCTGCAGCAG
Source organism: Alteriqipengyuania flavescens (assembly GCF_030406725.1). Lineage (NCBI taxonomy): Bacteria > Pseudomonadati > Pseudomonadota > Alphaproteobacteria > Sphingomonadales > Erythrobacteraceae > Pseudoblastomonas > Pseudoblastomonas flavescens. The sequence continues at coordinate 132,001 of NZ_CP129107.1, forward strand.
GCCCGCGATGCTGCCGCCGAAGCGCAATCCGCCGCCCGGGCCGAGCTTGCCGGGATCGAGCGCGAATATGCGGCGCTCGAACGTGACCGTGCCGCGCGCGAAAAGCGGCAAAAGGACGCCAGCGGCCGGCATCTGGCCATCGACGGCGTCCGCGCCGCTGCCGGCTATGAACGGGCGGTCGCCGCCGTGCTCGGCCGGGACGCGAAGACGCCGGTCGGATCGCCGCAAGACAAGGCGGAAGGCCGCTTCTGGACCGGGCGGAGTGCACCTGCGCGCGTGGCCGACAGCCTCGCCGCTCATGTGCTCCAGGCGCCGGAAGAGCTCGCGGCGCGGCTCGCGCTGGTCCACGTGGCGGAAAGCGACGACGGGCGCGATCTTGCCCCCGGCGAATGGCTGGTGACGATGTCGGGCGCGCTGCGGCGGTGGGACGGTTTCGTCGCGCGCGGCGAAGGCGGGGCGGAAGCGGCGCGGCTGGAGGCGGAGAACCGCCATGCCGAACTCGCCGCGCAGCTACCGGAGCTGCGCGATGCTGCCGAGAGGGCCGAGGCGCAAGCGCGCGAAACTGCCGAGGCCCTTGGCGAACTGCAGCGCGGCCTCGTCGCCCGCGAGCGCGATATTGCCGCGGCGAGCGAGGACGAGCGCGGTGCCCTGCGCGCCCTCGATCAGGCGGAAGCGGCAAAGGAACGGCTGGCCGCGCGGATGGAGCAGCTCGATGCCGCCGCCGACGACCTCGCTGAACAGCGCAAGTCCGCCGAAAACGATCTCGAGGAAGCGCAGGCGAAGAAGTCCGCCCTGCCGGACCCCGCCGCCGGCCGCGCGCAGCTGGAAGCGGCGCAGGCCAAGAACGAAGCCGCACGCGCTCTCCACCAGTCGGCCACCGGAGAGCTCGCCGCGCACGACCAGGCGCTCGCCGTGGGCAGGGAGCGTACCGCGGCCCAGCAGGCCGATATTTCAGGCTGGCAGGCCCGCGCCGGCGATGCCGCCCGGCGCCTGTCCGACATGGGGCGCCGGTTCGAGGAAATCGAGGAAGAGCGCGCAGTCATCGCCGCCAAGCCCGCCGGGCTGATGCGCGAAATCGAAGGCGGCGAAGCGACCCGCCAGCGGCTCGGCGAAGAACTCGCAAAGGCGCAGGCGGCCCTGGAGGCTGAGGAAGCGAAAGGACGCGCTGCCGACAGCGCCTTTTCCGAAGCGAATGAAGCCCTCGCCGCCGCGCGCGAAATGCGTGCCGCCTCCACCACCCGCGCGGAAAACGAGGAAGAGCGGCGCCGCGAAATGGGCCGCATTTCCGGCGAGCGCTTCCAGTCGCCCCCGCCCTTGCTACCCGCGAAATTCGATTTCGCCGAGGACGAGGTCAAGCCGGCCCCGGACGAATCCGCCATGCTGGAGAAGCTGACCGCAGACCGTGAACGCATCGGCCCGGTCAATCTCGTGGCCGCCGAAGAACTTGCGAAGATCGAGCAGGAACACGGCGCAAGTGCCGAAGAACAGGCCGAATTGCACGAAGCGGTCAATCGCCTGCGCGGCAGCATCGGCAGCCTCAACCGCGAAGGGCGGGAACGGCTGCGCGCCGCCTTCACGGAGGTCAACGCGCATTTCAAGCGGCTCTTCACCGCCCTGTTCGAAGGCGGGCAGGCCTATCTCGAACTGATCGACAGCGACGATCCCCTCGAAGCCGGGCTCGAGATATTCGCCCAGCCGCCGGGCAAGCGTCTGCAATCGCTCACCCTGCTATCCGGCGGCGAGCAGGCCCTTACGGCGGTCGCGCTGATCTTCGGCCTGTTCCTCACCAACCCGGCCCCGATCTGCGTGCTGGACGAAGTCGACGCGCCGCTCGACGACGCCAATATCGACCGCTTCTGCGATCTCCTCGACCGCATGACGCGCGAAACCGACACGCGCTATCTCATCGTCACGCACAACGCCGTCACCATGAGCCGCATGCATCGCCTGTTCGGCGTCACGATGATCGAAAAAGGCATAAGCCGTCTCGTCAGCGTCGACCTCGGCGGCGCCGAAGAACTGCTGGCGGCGGAATAGCGCCGCTAGCGCCGCACCCACGGCGCGTCCGTCCGTTCCACCTCCAGCCCGCCCTGCCACGGCTTGCATAGCGCGAAAGCCTCGTCCGGCTCGCCGTCCAGCCACGCGCCGCGCTGGTCGGGGCCGATGATGACCGGGCTGCGGTCATGGACGCCTTCCACTTCCGGGGCAGCTTCGGTCATGATCATGGAATAGACCGCGCCCCATTCCTCGCTCCAGCGCCAGATGCCGGCGATGGCGAGCAAGTCGGAATCGGGCGCGGAGAACCACGTCCGGGTCTTCGCGCCCTTCTCCCCTTCGGCTTCGGCAAAGGCTTCCACCGGGATGAGGCAGCGGCGCTTCTCGAAACTCGAATTCCAGAATGGCGAGCCGAGCTTGTCGGTGCGCGTGTTGTTGACCGGCTTCGGCTTTAGCGGCTGGCCCTTCGCACCCTTGCGCTGGAGCGGGAAGCCCCAGGTGCAGGCCTTGACCTTGCCTTCCGCCATCACGAGGCCGGGTGTGCCGGGATAGACCTCCGCCCCCCAGTTGCCGCCTGCGGCCTCGTTCACCGCATCGAACCATGCAGCCACTTCGTCTGCGTTCTTCGTCATGCGATAAAGGTTGCACATCAGGCGTTCCCAACCACGAAGCAGGCGAGCGCCAGCAACAGCCCGGCGAAGCGGTTGGCGCGGAAACGGGCGAGCGGGTTGTCGGCGTCTGCCGGGTCGAGCGTAAGCACCTGCCACGCGAGATGGCCAGCGACCGGCAGCAGCGCCGTCAGCGCCAGCCAGTCTCCGCGCAGCAGCCAGATGGCGAGCGCCCACAGGCCAAGCGCGCCGCCATAGAATGCGGCGACACCGCCCTTCACGGTTTCGCCCATGCGCAGCGCGCTCGACCTTATGCCGACCAGCGCGTCATCCTCCCGGTCCTGCAGCGCGTAGATCGTGTCATAGCCGATGGTCCACAGCGCGCACCCGGCATACAGCGCGGCCAGCGCCTCCCACGGGGGCCCACGCAGTTCGGTCCAGCCGACCAGCGCTCCCCAGCTGAAGACAAGGCCGAGCCAGGCCTGCGGCCACCAGGTGATGCGCTTCATGAAGGGATAGGCCGCCACCAGTGCGAGGCTGGCGAGCGCGACCAGCTGCGCCTGCCACCGCAGCTGGAGCAGCATGACGAAGCCGACCAGGCTCAGGGCGATCAGCCAGGCCCAGGCCAGAGGCTTCGACACGCGGCCGCTCGCCACCGGGCGCTGCGCCGTGCGAGCGACCTTCCGGTCCAGCTTCGCATCAACGATGTCATTGTAGACGCAGCCTGCGCCGCGCATGGCTATAGCACCGAGCAGGAACCACGCGAGCAGCGCCCATTGCGGCCCCTCGCCCGCCAGCCAGACCCCGGCAACGCAGGGCCAGAACAGCAGCCACCAGCCGATCGGCCGGTCGAACCGGGCCAGCTGCGCAAGGTCGCGCGGCAGCTGCGGCAGGCGCGCCACGAGCCCGCGGTGCTGGCTGTCGGGGACGATGTTATCGGTCATCGCCCTTGTCCTACAGCGGCGTTCGCGTAGTGAAAAGCCATGCCGTCGACGCATGATCCCAAGACCCCCGCATGGCCCCCGCGCAGCGCGCCGCGCCTCTTCGTCGAGGACCGGCTGGCGCAGGGTGCGATGGTGTCGTTGGAGGGCAACCAGGCAAACTATCTTTCACGCGTTATGCGCGCAAAGCCCGGCGACGCAGTGATCCTGTGCGACGATGCGACCGGCGAATGGGTCGCCCGGATGGAGTCGGCGGACCGGCGCAACGTAACGCTGACGGTGGGCGAGCGCTTGCGTCCGCGCGAGGACGTGCCCGATTTCTGGCTCGTTCCCGCCCTCCTCAAGAAAGACCGCTTCGATCTCGTGCTCGAAAAGGCGACCGAGCTGGGCGTGGCGGCCATCCACCCGGTCGTCACCCGCCGCTGCGTCGCCGACAAGCTGAACGATGCGCGCGCGCAGACCCTCGTCACCGAAGCGGCGGAGCAGTGCGCCCGCACCGCGCTGCCGCAGGTTGCCGCTCCGGTGAAACTCGATGCGCTTCTGGCAGGCTGGCCGGAGGGCCGCGTGCTGTTCTTCGCGGACGAGACGGGCGGCGATCCGGCAGCCGGGGCTTTTGCGTCCGCCGCTGGTCCGGCCGCGCTGCTGGTCGGCCCCGAAGGCGGCTTCGACGATGCCGAGCGCGCCGCCATCCGTGCCCACCCCCAGGCGCGCGCCATTGCGCTCGGCCCCCGCATCTTGCGCGGCGAAACCGCCGCCATTGCCGCCACCGCGCTGTGGATGGGTATCGCCGGCGACTGGAAATAGCGCTTGGCGAATTCACAATCGCTGGCTTAGGGCGAGCGCATGTCGACCCGATCAGTTTCCAATAGCAACGATCCCGTGATCGAAAGCCGCGACCAGCTCGTCGCGCCGATGCAGGCGGGCGAGAAGCCGAAGGACCGCTGGCGGATCGGGACGGAGCACGAGAAGCTGGTCTTCCGGACCGAAGACTACCGCGCCCCGTCCTACGACGAACCCGGCGGCATCCGCGACATCCTGCTCGCCATGCGCGAATACGGGTGGGAGCCGGTCGAGGAAGGCGGAAAGGTCATCGCCATGGCGGGCGAGGACGGGACGATCAGCCTGGAACCCGCCGGCCAGTTCGAGTTGTCGGGCGCGCCGCTCAAATCCCTTCACGAAACCTGCAACGAGACGCAGCGCCACCTCCACCAGGTGAAGACGATCGGCAAGAAACTGGGCGTCGGGATGCTCGGCCTCGGCATGTGGCCGGACAAGACGCGCGGCGAACTGCCGGTGATGCCCAAGGGGCGTTATGGCATCATGATGCGGCACATGCCGAAGGTCGGCAATCTCGGCCTCGACATGATGCTGCGCACCTGCACGATCCAGGTGAACCTCGATTATTCTTCCGAAGCGGACATGGCGCAGAAATTCCGCGTCGGGCTGGCGTTGCAGCCACTCGCCACCGCATTGTTCGCCAACTCGCCATTTACCGAGGGCAAGCCCAACGGCTTCCTGAGCTATCGCAGCCACATCTGGTCCGACACCGATCCGCACCGCACGGGCATGTTGCCCTTCGTGTTCGAAGAGGGCTTCGGTTACGAACGCTATGTCGACTACATGCTCGACGTGCCGATGTATTTCGTGGTGCGGGACGGCCGGTATATCGACTGCGCCGGGGAAAGTTTTCGCGCATTCATGGACGGCAAGCTGCCACAGCTTCCCGGCGAGAAGCCGACGGAAAGCGACTGGTGGGATCACCTGTCCACCGCCTTCCCCGAAGTGCGGCTGAAGAGCTTCCTCGAAATGCGCGGGGCCGATGGCGGCCCGTGGAACCGCATCTGCGCCCTGCCCGCGCTGTGGGTCGGCCTGCTCTACGACCAGGGCGCGCTCGATGCGGCGTGGGACCTGGTCAAGGACTGGTCGATGGAAGAGCGCGAGGCACTGCGCAACGCGGTGCCGAAGGAAGGGCTGGCGGCTGCCGTGCCCGGCGGGCGGACCTTGCAGGAACTCGGCAAGGACGTGCTAGCAATCGCGCGGCAGGGCCTTGCCGCGCGCGGCAATCCTTCCACCAGCGGCGACAACGAGACCGGTTTCCTGCGCCCGCTCGATGCGATCATCGAAAGCGGCAAGTCGCCGGCGCAAGTCCTGCTGGATAAGTTTCACGGCCCGTGGGACGGCGATATTTCACGCGTTTACGAGGAACGCTTCTAGCGCGCCCTACTCTACCGGATGCATGACCGGCGGGCCGGACTTTCGCGGATTGGCGAAGCGCACCAGCTTGCGCAGCCGCGCGGTCAGCGCGCCGTGTTCGCCCATCCAGTCGTAATATTCGCGGTACTTCGGATCCTCGGCCAGCAGGTGCGCCTCCTCGGTGCGCGCGCGCCAGTAATAGATCGCGCTCACCACGCCGAGGAACACGGTGTTGCGGACCATGTCGGTGGTCGAACCGTTGACGACCGCGAAAGGCAGCACGCTGCTCCACCAGAACAGGTTCTTCGACACATAGGCCGGGTGGCGGGTGAAGGCATAGGGACCGTTGGTCACGACCCCGCGATAGGTGAGGTTCGAGAAGCGGATGCCGAAAGCGAAGGTCGCCCAGGCATAGACCGCGGTCAGGAACACCAGCCAGCCCATCCAGACCCAGAGCAACAGCTCGCTGCCGCCCAGCCAATGCGCCCAGCCGCCGGTGCCCACCTCGTATCCAAGCAGGCCGCCCTCTCCGTTGGTGAAGATGCCCGGGCCGCCCATGATGCCCCACACCAGCGGCGGGTAGCAGATCAGCGCCGCGATCCAGCCCGCGAGCAACGGGTTGCCGCTGCGGATGTGGCTGTCGAGCGGGCGGAAGGTGAGCAAATAGCCGACCGTGCCGATCTGCACATCGACCAGAAACAGCGCCGCGAACAGCACCTCGCCCAGCGCCACCGGATTGCCCGCGACCGCGCCGATATCGGCCATCACGACGTAGGAAAAGCCGCCCGGAATGATGGAAAGCATGAAGGCGGTGAAGAACGCCTTGATGAACCAGGCGCGGCCGTGTTTCTTCACCGCCGCCATTTCCCAGCCATCGCGGCCGAGCAGCATCGCGCCGAAATGCCAACTGGCATCGCGCGGTTCGCCCATGCGGCGGTCGATCCACAGGACATAGGGCACGGACAGCAGGACCAGCGGGATCGCCGCATAGCCGAGCACGTGCATCGAGAACTGGTAGCTACCGCTCCAGTACCACCGGCCGAGGCAGTAGAACGCGGCGATCAGTGCAAATGTGGTCCATAGCCCGGCGAGCTTGACCACGGACACATCCAGCACGGCGTGCAAGGGGCGCGGGTTGTCCCACGCCATCCCGGTCGAGGTATTGCGGTGGACTTTCTCGACCACCACCGACCACACGCTCATCGCGAGGCCGGAGAAAACGACGCCGAGCAACGCGGCATAGGGTCCGTCGAGCCGCCCCAGCGCGGGGTCGAAGCCGAAATGCGGGGCGATGGCCGGCCAGTTGCGGCACACGATGACCCATGCGGCCAGCGTCGCCAGCCCGACGAAGCCGACGGCGGCGCTGACATCACTGGCCGGGCGGGCCGCGGGGATCGTGCGCGTTGTGTCCATACCCCTCGCGCCGTAGCGCAGAAGGGTTAAGGCCGCGGTAAAACCCGCAGGCGAGCCCTAGCGGTAGGCATTGATGCGGCCGCTGTCTTCCAGGATATACATGGTCCCGCCGGCCACGATCGGCGGCAGGGATACGCCGCTGTTGAGCTGCTGGAAGTCGGCGATGGCCCCCGACATCACGTCGACCCGTTTGACCGCACCGCGGCTGCTGGCGACCCACAGCGAATTGCCGGCGAGCACCGGCCCGGTCCAGAAAATCTCGCCCTCGCGGTCCTTTGCGTCGCGGTACCGGTCGAGCTGGGAAATCCAGCGGACCTTGCCGGTCGTGCGCTGGATGGACAGCAGCTCCGCTTCGTCCGTCAGCACGAACAGCCACTCACCCGCCACCGCGGGCGTGGAAATGCCGGCGATGTTGAGCTCCCACTGGCGCTGGCCGCTCAGCAGGTCATACGCTGCCATGCGGCCGCCCTGCCCCAATGCGTAAACCTTGCCCGATTCGATGATCGGCCCGGCGTCGACGTCGGTCAGCGTGCCGACCTGGGTGGAAATCGAGGTGCGCGCAAGCGCGTCGGACCACAGGTTGCGGCCGTTTTCGTAACGATAGGCGGTCAGTTCGCCAGAGCTGTAGCCCGCGATGACCGAACCCTGCGCCGCGGCCGGGGCGCCGACACCGAAGACGCCGGCGCTGCCAGCGGCTGCCGTATCCGACCAGATGGCCGAACCGTCGAGCGTGCTCAGCGCGTGGATCTGGTTGTCCTGCGTCATCACGAAGACCTGGTTGAAGGCCACGGTGGGTGCGTTGCGCAGCGGACCGGCGGGCTTCACCTGCCAGCGGATTTCGCCCGTGTCGGCGCTCATCGCCACGACGTTGCCGGTGCCGTCGGTCGCGAACAGCTGGCCACCGGCATAGCTGACGCCACCGCCGAAGGCAGCGTTCTGCGAACCGTCGGGCCGCTCCAGTGCCTTGGTCCACAGCGCACCGCCGCTCGCGGCGTCGAACGCGCGGATCGTACCGCTGGTGTCGACCACGAATAGCTTGCCGCCGCCGACCACCGGGGAGGAGCCGAGACGGCGCCGGTCGTTGGAGCCTTCGATCTGCGCGGTCCAGGCCAGCGCCGGCGTAGCGCTGAGCGCGACATGGCCGATGGCGTTGCTGGCCGCGCCGCCCGGCTGGGGCCAGTCGGCATTCGCCTGCGCTGCCGGCACGATCACCGACACGCCCGCGAGCGAGGGATCGACCACTGCACCTGCGCGGATCTGCGATAGGATCGGCACCCGGTTGCCGACTGTCGGCGTGGTCGTCTTGTCGTCGCTACCGCCGAAGATGCCGCAACCGGATACGGCCAAAGCCATCGCCGAAACCGCGAGGAAAGAGAAAGGCTTGGTGCGGGTCATTCGAAAATCCTCTGAAGTCCTATTCGGCCGCGGCCGGCGCCGCCGCGCCTTGCGGGCCGACGATTTCCGCCACGTTGTCGATCGCATCGAAGCCGAGCGATCCGGCCAACTGCCGGGTGCGCTGGCGAATCGTGTTCGGCAGCGTATCGTCCTGAGCGATCGCGACCAGCAGCGGGCCGGCCTGGTTCGGCTTGCCTTGTGCAAGATAGGCATGCGCGCTCATTTCGGCTGCGCTGGCGAACCACGGGTTGCCCGGTTTCGCCAGCGGGGCCAGCCGCTGGATCACGTCCGACGGCTGCATCGTGTCGTATCCGGCGGCAACCGCGCGGATCGTCGCCCCGTCGCGCAGGGCAGCGGGCGCATCGCCCATGGCGGCGACCTGGTCGAACAGCTCGATCGCGTCCGCGTTGTTCCCCTGCCGCTGGGCGGCAGATGCGCGCAGCATGATCGCCGCTGCCTGCTGGGCCGGACCGCCATCGGCCTCCACCGTGGCGAGCGTTTCGCTGGCGTTCGCATTGCCTTCGACCTGATCGATGCCGCGGATCAGCTCTTCGGAAACGACTTCGCGCTCGGCCTTCTGGCTGGAGTTCCACCACAGGTAGCCGCCGAACGCCGCCAGCAGCAGGACGACGCCGCCGACGATGGCGGTGCCGTACTTCTTGGCAAAGCCTTCGAACGTGTCGGTGCGGACCGCCTCGTCCACTTCGCGCAGCAGGGCTTCCTGCTCCGCATCGGCGACGCGCTCCTTCTTGCCGGGTTCATTGCCGATATTTGCCGGCGGGGTCTTGGGTGTCAGGGCCACTAAAAGCCACTTTCGCTGTCAATTTCGGAATGGCGCGCTCTTTAGCGCATGGCGGGGACTATTCAACTGGTCCGCCGAAGATGTCGTCCGGCAAATGAAGTTGCGGTGAACCGGCTCAGGCCTGCAAGCGGGCATGGGCCGGCAGGAAACGGTTGTAGAGATCGCGGTAGGACTCGATCATCCGCGCCTCGCCGTATTCGGCCGTCACTTTCGCCTTGTTTGCCTTGCCGATCCGCTCGCGCAGCACATCGTCGGAACTCAGGGTCCGTACGGCGTGGATGAAAGCCTCCCTGTCGCCGGGCGAGACGATGAATTCCTCGTTCTCCGGCGCAACCATGGCGAAGATGTCGCCGACATCGGGTGCGGCGACCGGAAGCCCGGCGGCCATCGCCTCCAGCACCGAAATCGGAAACTGTTCGCTGTCGGAAGATAGCGCAAAGATATCGAGCAGGCCGATAACCTTCGCCGGATCCTTCACGTGGCCGGGCAGGTGGACGCGGTCGCTTATCTCGTATCGGTCCGCAGTCTCGAGGATCGCTTCGCGCTCCGGCCCCTCCCCGAAAATGACGAGGTGCCAGTTGTCGGGCAGTTTGCCGACGACTTCCACCAGCCGGTCGATGCGTTTCACCTCGCGCAAACCGGCCATGGTGCCGAGCCACATTTCGCCCGGCCGCTTGATCAGGCGCGGCAAGGCGCTGCGCTTCGGCTTCTTGCGGAAGGCGGACACGTCGATACCGTTGGGAATGCGCGTCACGCGGTCGGGCGGCTGGCTCCAGGTCTGGCGCGCGATCCGGCCGAGAATGTGCGACGGCACGACAACCGCCGCCGACCGGCCAAGCGCGATCCGGCGATACCAGTTGCGCGACCACTTCAGCTTCTTCGCCTCGTCCGAATTGAAGCCGTCCTCGTGGTGGATCAGCGGCGGTAGGCCCATCCGCTCGGCAAAGGCGGTGTGCGCCATCGCGGCGTCCATCGCGCCCCAGTTGTAGGTCAGGATAAGGTCGTAATCCGTCATCGCCTGCGCCATTTTCAGCAGGCGGCGCGGCGTGGGCTTGCCCGTCAAGGAGGGGAAGCTGCGAGGATAGCGCACGCGAAGACCCGGCTTGATCGCTTTGGAGGCGCCGTACTGGTTCTTGTCGGCGGAAACGATCTCGTGCTCGGCAGAGCGGCCGAAGGCGTTGATCAGCTGAACGCTGCGCAATTCCTTGCCGCCGGGGGCGAAGCTGGAATGCAGGTGGAGGATGCGCGCGGGCCGACGGGCTTCGTTCATCCCGCTCTCTCCAGCAGCGCGTCGATGGCGGCGATGGCCTCCGGCTCCGCCAGCGTCGGCGCATGGCCTACGCGGGGCACGGTGACGCTTTCCAGCCCGTCGATCCGGGCCAGCATGGCGTCACGCGTGGCGGGTGTCAGCAGGTCGGACTGCTCGCCGCGCACCAGCAGGCCGGGCCGCCCGCCCAGCGCCTCGAAGGCGGGCCACAGGTCGACGTCCGGCGCGCCCTCCGACTGGCGGAAGGGTTCGGCGATCTTCATGTCGTAATCGAACACGATCCGCCCGTTGCCGCCCACGGTCATGCATTTCTTGGCAAAGGTGAGCCAGTCTTCCAGCGACCAGTCAGGGAAGGTCTCCCCGTGCCCTTCCTGCAGGGACCGCGCCGCGTGCATCCACGTGGGATAGCTGCCGCCGACGCCGACATAGGTCTTGATGCGTTCGATACCCTCGGGGTCGATGTCGGGACCGATGTCGTTGATGACATAGCCGGCGATCTTGCCTCCATGCATCGTCGCCAGCAGCGAGGTCACGAGCCCGCCGAGCGAAGTGCCGATGGCGACGAACCGCTCGATCCCCGCCTGGTCCAGCAGCGCGGCGACATCGCCGGCATAGACCACCGGGTTATAGGTCATCGGGTCGCGCGCATATTCGCTGCCACCCCGGCCGCGGAAATCCACGCACAGCACGCGGCGCTTGCCGGCGAGGTGCTCTGCCAGCTCCTCGAAATCGCGGGCGTTGCGGGTCAGGCCCGGCATGCAGATCACGGGGAGCGCAGCCGCGTCGCCGTCATAGTGGCGGTAATGTAGCTTCAGCCCGTCAGGACTGTCCCAATAACGGTCTTCGTGGGCGGCACTGGCCAATGGTCTGATCCCCTCCCCCGCGCGCCGGGCGCGGCGCGCGTGTCACTGGCTTGCGCTGCTAGCGCCCCTCGCCCACTTAGGGAAGATGCCGCGCAATCCCGACCCTGCCGCTTACCGCCCCGCGCCGATCATTGGGGAGGTGGCGGACTGGCTGGGCGATCCGGTCGCGCCCGCCGATTTCCCGCAGACTGTCCTGCGTTTCCGCAACGACCGTGCAGCGGCTGAGGTCGGGCTGCAAAGCCTGCCGGACGAGGACTGGATCCGCCATTTCGGCCGGTTCGAGCCGCTGGCCGACAACCTCCCCCACCCCCTCGCCCTGCGCTATCACGGGCACCAGTTCCGCGTATACAATCCCGACATCGGCGACGGGCGCGGGTTCCTGTTCGCGCAGCTGAAGGACGGCGGCGACCGCATCCTCGACCTCGGCACCAAGGGTTCGGGCCAGACGCCCTACAGCCGGCAGGGCGACGGGCGGCTGACGCTGAAAGGCGCGGTGCGCGAAATCCTCGCCACGGAAATGCTGGAGGCGCTCGGCGTCGAAACCAGCCGCACGTTCAGCGTCATCGAAACCGGCGAGCAGCTCGAGCGGGGCGACGAGCCTTCGCCCACCCGCTCCGCCGTGCTGGTGCGACTGCAGCACAGCCATATCCGCATCGGCAGCTTCCAGCGGCTCGCCTTGCTGGAGGAGCACGATCACCTGCGCGCGCTGGTCGATTACTGCCTGCGCCATTATCCCGGCGCAGAGCCGCCGGGCGACGCGCCGGATCGCGGCGAACCGGCCGTACGCCTGCTGCACCAGGTGGTCGAGCGCATGGCGGAACTTTCCGCCAGCTACATGGTCGCGGGCTTCGTCCACGGCGTGCTCAACACAGACAACATGAACATCACCGGCGAAAGCTTCGATTACGGCCCGTGGCGATTCCTGCCCAGGTGGGAGCCGGGCTTCACCGCCGCCTATTTCGACCACGCGGGCCTTTACGCATTCGCCCGCCAGCCCGAGGCGATGCACTGGAACAGCGCGCAGCTCGCCATCGCGCTGCGGTCGATTTGCGAGGCGCCGCCGCTGATCGCCGCGATGGACCGCTTCGGGCCGCTGTACGAGGCGGCGATGGCGCGGCGCTGGTGCCAGCGGCTGGGATTGAAGCCCCGCGGCGACGAGGTCGACCGCCAGCTCGTCTCCCTGTCGGAAGCGGCCCTTCGCACTAGCGACGAGCCGCCCGATGCCTTCTTCTTCCGCCACCGCGGCGGGCGCGATGCCGCGCACGCACTCGGCGAAATCATGGCTCAGTATGAAGCGGTCGAGAGCGATCACGACTACTGGCAGGGCGACGGGCCGGAAACCATGCTGATCGAGGAGGTCGAGGCGATCTGGGCGGCAATCGACCGGGATGACGACTGGGGCCCGCTCCACGCCAAGGTCGACGCGCTGCGACGCATGGGAGAGGCGCATCGGGCCCCGTCCTAGAATATAGACAGGACATTACTGGAAAGCTTGGAAAAACGCGGCTATCAGCGCTGCGAAACGGGGATGGAACCGATCACACATGAGTAGCGACGCGATTATTTCGACCGAACCGGCGACGGGGCGGGAATTGTGGCGCGGTGTCGCCGGCGATGTCGATGCCACGGTCGACCGGGCGCGGCGCGCATGGCCGGCGTGGGCCGCGCAGCCCCTCGCCAACCGGATCGAGCTCATGCGCCGCTTCGCCAACGAAGTGCGCAGGGAGCAGGAGAATTTCGCCGAACTGATCGCGCGCGAAACCGGCAAGCCGATGTGGGAAGCCCGCACGGAAGTCGAGGCGGTGATCGGCAAGGTCGAAATCTCGATCCGCGCCTATGCGGAGCGGACCGGCCAGCGCAAGCTGGACAGCGCGCTGCAGGGCACCGCCGCGCTGCGGCACAAGCCGCACGGCGTTATGGCGGTGCTTGGTCCCTACAACTTCCCGGCCCACCTCCCCAACGGCCACATCGTGCCCGCACTGATCGCGGGCAACGCGGTCGTCTTCAAACCGAGCGAGAAGACGCCTGCCGTCGGCGAACTGCTGGTGAAATGCTTTCACAAGGCCGGCGTCAGCGCCGCCGTGGTCCAGGTTCTGCACGGCGGGCCGGAAGAAGGAAAGGCGCTGGTCGCCCACCGCGGCATCGATGGCGTGCTGTTCACCGGCAGCGCGCAGGCGGGGATCGCGATCAACAAGCGGCTTGCGACCAATCCCGGCAAGATCGTGGCGCTCGAGATGGGCGGCAACAACCCCATCATCATGTGGGACACGCCGCTCGTCAGCGATGCGGCGGCGCTGATCATCCAGTCCGCCTTCACCTCCGCCGGGCAGCGCTGCACCGCCGCGCGGCGCCTGATCGTGAAGAAGTCGCTCTATGACGAGACGATGGAGCAGGTGAAGCGCCTCGCCGATCGCCTCATCGTGGGCGAACCCTTCGGCGAACCTGCCCCGTTCATGGGTCCGGTGATCGACAACAACGTGGCCGACCAGCTGACGGAGAGCTTCGTCTATTTCCTGTCCAACGGCGGCAAGGCGATCAAGCACATGCGCCGCAAGGACGACGACCTGCCGTTCGTCAGCCCCGCCATCATCGACACCACCGCGATGAAGGACCGCCCCGACGTGGAGCTGTTCGGCCCGCTGCTGCAGGTGATCAAGGTCGACGATTTCGACGAGGCGATCGCGGAGGCGAACAACACGCGCTTCGGCCTGTCGGCCAGCCTGCTGGGCGGCGCGCCGCAGGAATACAACCGTTTCTGGGCCAATATCCGCGCCGGCATCGTCAACTGGAACCGGCCGACCAACGGCGCGTCCTCCGCTGCCCCGTTCGGCGGCGTGGGCCTGTCGGGCAACCACCGCCCGGCGGCGTTCTACGCGGCGGATTACTGCGCCTACCCGGTCGCCAGCACGGAAATGGAGCAACCCCGCGCCACCATCGGCGTGGGCCTGCGCGAAGCCTAGGAAAGGGCCTCAGTCGCTGGCGACGAGCAGCTCGGCCTCGGTCACGCCGTCGCCGATCTCGCTCGCGTACAGTGCGAACTTGCGGCCTTTGCGCTCGCCGGTCAGCACCTGCGTCTCTCCCATTTCGGCGCGCGCCTGCTGAAACCCGGCCTTGCCGCCCAGCGTGTAGTAGAAGTCGAGCACGTCCTGCACCGGCATGGGCGTGCGGAACACCGCGCCGCGCAGCTTGCATGCCTCCCCGTCCGATCCGGCGGCATCCTGCAAGGCGGCTTCGGGATAAAGCGCGAAGGGCTGCGGCATCGTTGCCGAATACCGCCCGCCATAACGGACGGTGCGGCTGCAGGCCAGCGTCGTCAGCCCGCTCGATGCGAAGCGCTGCTCCAGCGTCAGGATGTCGGGCGCTTCTTCCAGCGTTTCGTCGGCTTCGGGTGCATCCTGCATCGCCTGGTTGCCGCCGACATGGCGGACCGCCTTTTCGCGGATGCGGACGACCGTTTCCGGTGAGCGGTCGACTTCGGGCATGCCGGCCGCGCTGCCCCCGCCGAGCCCGAGCACCGCGCCGCTATCGTTGCTGAGCGCGAGGTCGGGATCCGACGCGATCGGGCGTTCCAGCGCCACCTCGGTCGGCGGTACCGCCTCTTCCCCGTTGCCACCGCACGCGGACAGGAGCACGAGCAGGATCGGGGCGATGATGCGAACCACGCAGAGCTCTGTAATCCATCCTGCGCATAAAGCGAGGGCGCCCCGCCATCGCTGGCGAAGCGCCCCCTGCACACGGAGAACAGGATTGCGACCCTTGCGTCCGGTGCACGCCGGACCTCGACCCGGCGGTTTCCCGTTGGTTTAGCGGCAGCGCGAGTTCGAGCGGTCGATCTCGCGGCCGGCAAGACCGCCGACGGCAGCGCCCAGGATGGTGCCGAGCGTACGGTCACGAGTCAGCTCGCGTCCGGCAAGCGCACCCGCTGCGGCGCCGATCAGCAGGCCCGTCGTGCCGTCGTCCTTGCGGCAGTAATAGCGGCCGTCACGGCCCTGCCACACGCGGGTGTTCCGCGTCACGCGGTCGCCGTAATAGCGCTGCCGGGTGTCGTTATAGCGGCGCGAATCGCGGCGATGGCCATAGGCATTGCCGCGCGGGCGGTGCCCACGGCGGTGGTGCTCTGCCGTCTCAATGCCGTTCGCGCCCATCGGCGCCGCGGGCAGCGCCATGGTGAAGCCGGCCGGCTGCGCGGCAGGCACTTCGGCAGCCCCGACGGGCGCGGCGAGGGACATGGCGGCAGCGGCTGCTGCGAGCGACGTGGCGGTGAAAACGTTACGCATTTGAAATCTCCTGGCTCCCTGTTGCGTTCAGCTTTGGCAGCAAGAAGGTGAACGGCACGCAACTAGGCTGCAAGATTCCCTATCGGTCGGCGAGGCGTTTTTCAGCCGCGACGAAACGAGTGATTGCGCCGACCGGCAAGCGCTCCTACCGCGATGCCATGGCTGGCCCGCAAACTGGTGACGAGAACCGCAGCGGGTTGCTGCATGCCATTGCGGCCTATCTGCTGTGGGGCCTGATGCCGCTCTACCTCGCACTGGTGAACGCCGTGCCGCCGGTGGAATTCGTCGGCTGGCGGATCCTTTGGACGGTGCCCGTCTGCCTCGCCATCGTCGCGCTGCGCGGCCAGGTGCCACAACTGAAAGCGGCCTTCGGCGATTGGAAGGTGCTGCGCCTGCTGCTTGTCAGCAGCGTCCTGATCGCCATCAATTGGCTGGTATATGTGTACGCCATCATGGACGGCAAGCTCTACGGCGCCAGCCTGGGCTACTACCTCAACCCGTTGGTCAATATCGCGCTCGGCACGCTGTTCCTTGGCGAGAAACTGGGCTGGCGGCAGTGGCTGGCAGTGGCGCTCGCGGCCAGCGGCGTGGCGATATTGCTGTTCGGCGCGCTCGACACGCTGTGGATCACGCTGACGCTGGCGTGCAGCTTTTCGCTCTACGGCCTCGTCCGCAAGACCGCGCCGGTCGGATCGCTGCCGGGGCTGACGATCGAAGCCTCGCTGCTCGCGCTCCCCTCGCTGGCGGTCATCGGCTGGTTCGCCACACAGACCGCCGCCGGTTCCGCGATGGGCCAGTCGCTCCAACTCGACTTGCTGATCGTAGCCGCGGGCGTGGTAACCGGCGTGCCGCTTCTGCTGTTCGCCACGGCGGCGCGGCGGCTGCCCTACTCGCTGCTCGGCTTCATCCAGTTCATCGCTCCGACAATGGTGTTCGTGCTGGGGCTCACGGTTTTCGACGAGGAGCTGCGTCCGTCGCAGCTGGCGTGCTTCATCCTGATCTGGCTTGCGATCGCGCTGTTCTGCTGGGACTTGTGGGCCAGGCGCGCGCCTGCGGAAGGCGTCACGCAGCCGGCAGCTCAGCCCGCGAAGGACCAGCCGATCCGCTGACCGGCATGGAACGGGGTGAGCTCGTGCTCGCCGTCCAACCGTTCCGGCACATCGGTGCCGGACCTCGCCAGCGTCACCGTGTCCTCGTTCAGCGGCAGGCCGTAGAAGCGCGGGCCGTTTTCGCTGGCAAAGGCCTCGAAGCGGTCCAGCGCGCCCTCTTCCTCGAACACGGCGATGTAGCTTTCGAGCGCATAGGGCGCGTTGAAAATGCCGGCGCAGCCGCAGGCGCTTTCCTTCGCATGGCGCGCGTGGGGCGCGCTGTCGGTGCCGAGGAAGGCCTTGGCGCTGCCCCCGGTCGCAAAGGCGCGCAGCGCCAGGCGGTGCTCCTCGCGCTTGGCGACGGGCAGGCAATAGGCGTGCGGGTTGATCCCGCCGGCGAAGATCGCATTGCGGTTGATGTGAAGGTGCTGCGGCGTGATTGTGGCGGCGACGTTCGGCCCAGCACCTTCCACGAACTGCACCGCATCGCGCGTGGTGATGTGTTCGTACACGACCTTGAGTTCGGGCAGGCGCTCGATCACCGGGGCCAGCACGCGGTCGATGAACACGGCCTCGCGATCGAAAATGTCGATATCGCCGTCCGTCACCTCGCCATGGACGCACAAGACCATGCCGATTTCGGCCATCCGTTCCAGCACCCCCATGATGTTGGCGATGTCGGTCACGCCGCTGGCTGAATTGGTCGTCGCGCCCGCGGGATAGAGCTTGGCAGCGGTCAGCACACCCTCGCCGTGGCCGCGCGCAAGATCGCCTGCGTCGGTCGTGTCGGTGAGGTAGGCAGTCATCAGCGGGGTGAAATGCATACCTTCCGGCAAGGCCGCGAGGATCCGATCGCGATAGGCCGCCGCGTCCGCCATCGTCGTCACCGGCGGGGCGAGGTTTGGCATCACGATCGCCCGGGCGAACTGACGCGCGGTATAGGGCAGCACGGCTTCGAGCATGGCCCCGTCGCGCAGGTGGAGATGCCAGTCGTCGGGGCGGCGGATCGTGATCGTCTCGGTCATGCGCGCTCCCCTAGCGCGTCGGGGCGCGGCGGAACAGCCACCGCTTCGTCATTGGCCCGTCTCGCGTTGCCAAGCCTCTCATTGCTTGTGCTGCGCGCGCTCCCGCCCCATCTATCGGGCCATGACTGCAACCCGCCTGTTCGACCGTGCCGTGATCCGCCTCTCTCCCACCGACGACGGAGAGGACGTGGCCGCGTTCCTGCAAGGCCTGCTGACCAATGACGTGACCGGCAAGCTTCCCGCCTATTCGGCGCTGCTGAGCGCACAGGGCAAGACGATGTTCGACTGCATCGTCTGGCCCGGCGGCAAGGATGTGCTGCTCGATTGCGAAGCGGCGCATGCGGAGGAGTTTGCCACGCGCCTTTCGCTTTATCGCCTGCGCCGCAAGATCGACATCGCGGTGGACGATGGCGTCGGCGTACACTGGCAGGCCGAGCTTGGCGATGGCGGCGCACCCGATCCGCGCCTTGCCGCGCTTGGCCAGCGGTGGCTCGCGCCGGTGGCGGAGGAGGACGAGGCCGCCGATGCGGCGTGGACGAAGCACCGCCTGTCGCTCGGCGTTCCGGAAGGCCGCGCCGAGCTCGGCGATATCCTCTGGCTTGAAACGAACGCGGCCGAGCTGAACGGCGTCAGCTTCGAAAAGGGCTGCTACATCGGCCAGGAAAACACTGCCCGCATGAACTGGCGCCAGAAGGTCAATCGACGCCTTTTGGTGCGCCCGCTCGACAAGTCCGACGAAAAGCGCCGCAAGCATGCGTGGCCGGAACTCGGCTACGCCATCGACCACGTGCGCGTGGCGGATGTAGCAACGGACGCCTGGCCCGATTGGGTCGGCAGAGCCGAAGCCCCCTAGCCCACCACCTCGGCCGCCAACGATTGTTCCAGCAGGCGCTGCGCGATGTCGCGGGCGCGACTGTCGGGGAGCTTGAGCGAGGCGGCCAGCGGGGCGCCCATCAGCGAGTTGCCGAGCGCCAGCAGCACCACCCCAAGCGTGGCGTCATGGGCGGGCGTAGGCTTGCCGTGCGTGGCTTCGTCGGGGTTCAGTTCGTCGACCATGCGGTGGATGGTCTCGACGAAGGGCTCCATCGCGTCTTCCTGGCCCGTCGCCAGCATCCAGCTGACGAGCGCGCCGCCACCTTCCCTGTCGAACGCATCGAAAGCGATGTCGACCACCTCGCGCGGGGAGGCGATCCCGGCGCGCGCGGCGCGTACCGCTTCGGCCACCGAATCGCACACGGTCGCCGTCAGGTGCTCGGCCAGCGCCTTCTGCAACCCGGCAGCCGAACCGAAATGGTGGAGCAGGTTCGCATGGGTCCGCCCGATCCGAGCGCCCACGGCCTTGAGCGTGACCGCCTGCGGCCCCGCCTCGATAAGGATTGCGCGCGCGCTTTCCAGCGCGGTCATGCGGAACTCTTCGGGGCTTAAACGCTTCCTTATTGACATTGATGTAAGTAAGCCCCAATTTGCAATCACGAACAATCACGAGGCAACCAACATGAACGCCCCGACTGCAATCCCGTTAGACCGCGCCGCCGCAACCGACAAGGACGCGGCCCGCACCGCTACCCGCACTGCTACTGGTACTGGCGCCCGCACCACTCCCACCCCCGCCGATCTCGACATCGTGATCCGTGACGAGCGCTTCAATCGCGACAAGAAGGCCGGCCGCTGGTGGGCGGGCGAACCCTTCGGCACGGCCTGGCACAACGCCCTGTCCGCCACTTTCCCGCGCGGCGAGGCGTTCTTCATCGAATCGGTGAAGGCTCACCGCGACGGCGCCGATCCGAAGCTGGCGGAGGAAATCCGCGCCTTCATCCGGCAGGAAATCAACCACACGCGCGAACACGTCGCCTTCAACCGTCTGGCCGAGGACCATGGCTATGACATTCAGAAAATTGACCGGCGGGTGAAGGAACTGCTCGACCTGACGAAGGGGCGGCCGCAGATCATCAACCTCGCCGTGACCATGGCGCTGGAACACTACACCGCGATGATGGCGCACGAATTCCTCGCCAACCCGCAGCACTTCGCCGAAGCGGACGAGGAAGTCGCCGCAATGTGGCGCTGGCACGCGGTCGAGGAAATCGAGCACAAGGGCGTCGCCTACGACACCTATCTGCACGCGACGAAGGACTGGCCGGCGTGGCGCAAGTACCGCCTGCGCGCGATCATGATGCTGATCATCACCAACAGCTTCATCGTGAACCGCTGGAAGGATGCCATCGAGCTCCTGGCGCAGGACGGCATCACCGGCTGGAAGGCGCGCTGGGGCCTGTTCAAGTACCTAACGGTTAAGCCCGGCGTGCTGCGGCGGATTTTCCCGGCATGGCTGGCCTATTTCAAGCCCGGCTTCCACCCGTGGGACCACGACGATCGCGCGCTGATCGGCAAGTACGACAGCGAGTTCGCCGACGCCAACATGACCGCGGTCCCGGCGGAATAAACGCGTCCGTTTTGTAGCCCTTCCCATTGGGGAAGGGTTGGGATGGAGGTTCGACGCCAGTGGCCACGGAACCCCCACCCCCGGCCCCTCCCCACGGGGAGGGGAGAATAATTGCCCGGCTCAGGCCGCCTGGGGTTCGTCGCCGCTCGCCATCCCCGCCCCGAGCAGCAGCTCGTACTGCCGTACGGGCGATTCCTCGCCCCTGCCGCAGCTAAAGCGCGGCATGACGCGGCCCGTCGGCGTGAAGCCGTTCTTCTCCAGCACCCGGCCGGACGCAGGATTGTCGAGGAAGTGGCCCGCCGTCAGCCGGTCGAGCCCGAGCATGCGCGCGACCTCGATCACGCCGGCCAGCGCTTCGGAGGCATAGCCGCGCCCCCAGTATTCGCGCGCGATCCAGTAACCGACCTCGACCTCGCCCGCGTCCTCGCCCAGCCCGGCACTGCCGATCAACCGTTCGCCCCGCGCCGTGGGCTCGGTGACGATGAAGCTCGGCAGGCTGGGATCCTGGCCGCGCGCGGCGAAGGCCTGCGCATCCTTGGGGCGATAGGGCCACGGCGCCTTGGCAAGGTTTCGCACCACCGTTTCGTCGGCGATGCCGGCAAAGATCGCTTCCCAGTCGTCGGGGAAGACGGGCCGCAGGAACAGGCGCTGCGTACGGTGGAACATCGGTACTACTCCTCTCGCCCCCGCAAGCCGCACGATTATGCGGGAATTCTTACTGGAGCCTGCACACGGCCGCCCGATGGCGGCAGATTGTTGCAAGGGAGCGACACATAGAAAAAGGGAGAGGGGTTGGCCCCGTCTCCCTTGCAGATGCCGGTGTTCGAAAACCCGGCGGGGCCATCCCGGTGGATGACCCCGTTATCGGATCACCCGGTTATTCGGCTGCTTCCGCCATGGCGTCCACGGACACGTAAGTGCGACCGAGTTTGCCCGAGTGGAATCGCACGCGGCCGTCCACGAGCGAGAAAATCGTGTGGTCGCGGCCGAGGCCGACGTTCTGGCCCGGGTACCACTTGGTCCCGCGCTGGCGCACGATGATGTTGCCGCCGACGACGTTTTCGCCGCCGAACTTCTTCACGCCGAGGCGCTGACCCGCTGAGTCGCGGCCGTTACGCGAAGAGCCGCCTGCTTTTTTATGTGCCATGTCTCGTTCCTACCGGATCGCTTGGATTACTTCTTGGCAGCCGGCTTACTGGCCGGTGCCTTCTTGGTTGCGGCTGCCTTCTTCGGTGCCTCAGCCTTCGCCTTGGGAGCTGCCTCCCTGGTGTCAGCCTTGGGGGCGTCCTCCGTCGTGGCTTCTTCCTTCTTCGGCGCGGCCTTCTTCTTGCTGCCTTCGCCGACCGAGGTGATGCGCAGCAGCGTCATCTGCTGGCGGTGGCCGGCCTTGCGGCGATAGTTGTGACGGCGACGCTTCTTGAAAACGACGACCTTCTCGCTCTTCGCTTGGGCGATGATCTCGGCCGAGACGGTCACCTTGGCGGCATCCGCCATGCTGTCGCCTTCGCCGGCCAGCAGGACATCGCCCAGGGTGATCGTGTCACCGGCTTCGCCGCCGAGTTTCTCGACCGCGATCTTGTCTCCTTCGGCGACGCGATACTGCTTGCCGCCCGTGCGCACTACTGCGAACATGGTTTTCAAATCCGTTTCTAATCGTGTCAGGTCGCCCCGCTCCGATCCGCTGCCCGAACGGGCAACATAGCGCAAGCGACACGCCGGCCACCCGCAAGGGAGGCCGGAAAGAAGGGAGCCGTTAGGCCAAGCCCCGTCTTCTGTCAACGCCGGGCGGGCGGTTTTTTGCCCGCTGTCGGACCCCGCGTGCGCCCGTCATGCAGCGCCCGTCCCATATGGTGCGCCGCGCCAAACATGCTAGGGCTGCGGGCGATGCGTATCGTCCTGCCCTTTGCCGCCGCCCTGCCCCTCGCCGCCTGCGCGGGGGCCAGCACCGACTACCCCAGCCTTGCCATCCGGGATGCAGAGCTCAGGCGCACGGGCGACGTCGATTATTCAAACCCCGCCGCGCCCCTGCGCGCCCTGCCCGCCGACCAGCGCGCCTTGCTGGAAGAGCGGCGCGCCGCCGCGCTGGCCAATGCGGCGGCGTTTCGCGAATCGCTCGGCCGGGCGCAGCGGGCCGTGGCGGCAGCTTCGGGCGCATCGGTCACCTCCGACGCCTGGGCCGCCGCGCAGGTGGCCGTGGCCGACCTATCGAGCCAGCGCAGCGCCATGGCCGGGCCGCTCGCCGACATCGAACTGCTGTATGTCGAGACCTACGATATCGGCGTCGATGCGAGCGATGTGGAGCGCGCGCGCAACGAGCTTGCCGCGCTGCAGGGCGAACAGGATGCCGCCATCGCCGCGCTGCGCAGCCGATTGCGGCGCTAGACCCGCCACCGCTCCAGCGCGGCGTAGTCGTCCGGGCGGGGTTCGATCCAGTGCCAGCCGTCGGCGCGGCGCTCGCGCTTCCAGAACCACGCGGCGCTTTTCAGGTGGTCCATCAGGAAATCGACCGTGTCGAAAGCGGCGCGGCGATGATCGGCGGCCGCCGCGACGACCACGATTGCCGTGCCTGGCGTCATCACGCCGACCCGGTGCCATGCGAGTAGGCCGAGCGGCGCGAAGCGGGCCACTGCCTCTCCCGCCAAGGATTCCATCCCCGGCAAGGTAAGCGGTTCGTAGTGGGTGAGTTCCAGCGCTTTCACACTGTCGCCCTGCCGGACACGCCCCACGAAACTGGCGAGGCCTCCCGCGTCCGGGAACGCCTTTGCCAGACCGGCGATGGCAGAGGCCGGGGAGAAGCCGCTGGCGGTCACGCGCACGTCGCGCATGGTCAACCGCCGCTGACAGGCGGCAGCAGCGCCACCTCGTCGCCGTCTTGCGCAAGAAGTGCGGTCTTGTCGGCGAGGACCCTGCCCCGCGCGGCGATCTGCACGCGATCTTCCCGCAGCTGCTCCGCCGTTGAAGGCTGAACCTTTGCGAGCAGGGCCTGCCAGTCGAGCGGCGCGTCGAATTCGCGCGCGGCCGCGCCTTCACAATCCTGCAACGGGCCGAGGAAGAGTACGCGGACCGCCATCAGCCGCCCGTCACCGACATCGTCCGTGCCTGCGCCGGGGCCTGCCCGGGCGCGGTGATGGAAAAATCGTGCCGTTCGGGCTTGGTGCGCATCGCCATGTCCAGCGCCGCATGGATGCGCGCGGGGTCCTCGCTTCGCAACGCGGCGCGCAGGTCCACCCGGCCGGCATCGCCCAGGCAGGGATAGAGCTGGCCCGTGGCGGTCACGCGGATGCGGTTGCAACTGCCGCAGAAGTTTTCGCTCAGCGGCGTGATGAAGCCGATGCGTCCGCCTGTCGCAGCGCTGCGCATGTAGCGCGCCGGTCCGGCGGTCCGGTGGTCGATGGCGAAGAGGCCGAATTCTGCCTCAAGTTCCTCTCGCACCGTGGAGAGCGGCAGATACTGGTCGAAGCGGTCCTCGCCCGTTTCGCCCAGCGGCATGATTTCGATAAGCGCGAGGTCGAAGCCCTGCCCATGCGCCCAGCGGACCATGTCGGGGAGGTCGTGCCGGTTGCCCGACTTCAACGCCACAGTGTTGATGCGCAGCGATAGCCCGGCACGCCTGGCGATCGCGATGCCATCCAGCACCTGCCACAGGTCGCCGCCCCGCGTCAGCCGGGCAAAACGATCGGCGTCTAACGTATCGAGCGAGACATTGACCCGCCGCACGCCCGCCGCGGCGAGGGCCTCTGCATGTTCTGCCAGCATCGTGCCGTTGGTCGTCAGCGTCAGCTCGTCCAGGCCGCTGCCGACGAGCGCCCCGAGCCGTTCGACCAGATCCATCGCTCCGCGCCGCACGAGCGGCTCACCCCCGGTAAGCCGGATGCGGCGAATGCCGCGCGCGACGAAATGGGTCGCCAACAATTCCAGCTCGTCGAGGGAGAGCAGGTCCTTGCGCGGAAGAAATTCCATGCGTTCGGGCATGCAATAGGTGCAGCGCAGGTTGCAGCGGTCGGTCAGCGAAAGGCGCAGGTAATTGATCCGCCGCGCAAATCCGTCGATCAAGTTGCCCTCGTTCATGCGGCTCAGCCTAACGCACCTTGCGGTTCGGCGCCATCCACAACGAAATATTGCCCGGTGATGCCCGGCGCAGAGGCGAGCCAGGCCGCGGCCGCTTCCATGGCCGCATCGTCGTTCCCGCTGATGGCATTGACCCTGCGCGGGGCGACATTGCGAGCAAGCGCACCCATTGCAGCGCGCAAATATCGCTCGTGGGTTTTGGGCACAGCGGGCAATTGCACCGTCAGGATATCGAGCACGGACAGCCCGACCTCGATCAGCTTCACGTGATTGCCGTAGAACAGGGCCGCCGCGTCGAGCGGATCGTCCGGCATCTCCTCGATTACGTAGCGTCCGGATTCCACAGGCTGATCAGCGCCGCTCGCGGTGCAACGTCATGCCGATCTTCTCGTCCGCCTCGCTGATCTTCGGCTTGACGATCTTGACTGTCACCGCCTCGATCCGTTCGTCCTGCGCCATCAGCGTGGTGCAGACGTGGTCGGCCACCGATTCGATCAGCTTGAAATGCACATCTTTCGGCAATGCGCTCGACGCCGCCTCGATCAGGTCCATGTAATTCTTGCTGTCGGAAAGCGGCGTGTCGGGCGTGTACTCCGGTTCGGGCCGCATCCTGACGGAGATCGTGAAGACCAGCGGCTGCGCCTCGCCCGTTTCTTCGGAATAGATCCCGGTGAGGACGTCGTGGGTGAAGTCCGCGACTTCGAGCACCAGTGTGTCTTTGCTGAATGCAGTCATGGAAACGGCCCCTAGCGCCTTTGCGCGGCGATGAGAAATTCCACGTTGCCTTCCGGCCCGGTGATCGGGCTTTCGACGATGCCGTCAACCTGCCAGCCTGCGCTTTCCAGCCAGTGTCGCACTTCGCCGCACACGCGGTCGTGCAGCGCCGGATCGCGCACCACGCCGCCCTTGCCAACCTCGTCGCGACCGACCTCGAATTGCGGCTTGATCAGCGCGACCAGACGGCACGGCGTGGCCGCAAGCTCCAGCGGGCGCTCCAGCACCTTGGCAAGGCCGATGAAGCTGGCATCGCACACCACCCAGTCGCACGGCCGGTCGATTTGTTCCGCGGTCAGGATCCGCGCGCTCGTCTGCTCCAGCACGGTCACGCGCTCGTCCTGCCGCAGTTTCCACGCGAGCTGGTTCGTGCCGCTGTCGACCGCAAAGACATGCGCCGCCCCGCCCTGCAGCAGGACGTCGGTGAACCCGCCGGTAGAAGAGCCGATGTCCATTGCGATCGCGCCGCGCGGATCGAGCCCGAAATGCGCGATGGCGTGGGCGAGCTTGATGCCGCCGCGGCTGACCCACGGATGGTCGCGTCCGCGCACTTCCAACGGCGCATCGACGGCAAGCTGCTGGCCGGGCTTGGCGATCTTCGTCTCGCCGGAAAAGACCAGCCCCGCCATCACCAGCGCCTGGGCACGTGTGCGGCTTTCCACCAGTCCGCGCTCCACCAGCGCCTGATCCACCCTCTGCTTCGCCATGGCAGCGCGATAGCGGCGAGCCGCCCCACATGCCAGCCGGGGTTCACATCGCGCGTTGTAACGAGGGGCCCGAACCTTCATAGGAAGCCCATGCAAATCAAACGCCTCCTCGCCTGTATCCCGCTGTTTGCGATCGCCTGCTGTTCCACCCCGCCGGAGCAGCCGCGCCAGCCGCCGGTGATCTACACCCCGATCCCGCGGCCCGCGCCGACGCCCGAAGCGCCCGTGGTGGCCGTCGCGCCGGAGAACTGGATCGACAACCCGCGCACGCCGGGGAACTGGACCTACGGCGCCGTCGGCAACGCCACCGTCGCGACCTATGCGGGCGAGGACGGGACCGTCCGCCTGTCGATCGAATGCGACCTTGCCGCGCGGCAGGTTCGCATCGCGCGGCCGGGCAATGCGCCGTCCGCCGTGGCGATGGGGGTCTTCACCGAAACGGAGAATCGCCAGCTCAGCGCCTCGCCCACGACAGGGTCCGTGCCGCAGCTGGTCGCCGCGCTGTCCCCGCGAGATCCGCTGCTCGATGCGATGGCCTTTTCGCGCGGCCGTTTCGCCATCGAGATCGCCGGTCTTGCGCCGCTGTACCTGCCCAGTTGGATCGAGGTCAGCCGGGTGGTCGAGGACTGCCGCTGAAACGCAAACGGCCCGCGCATATAGCGCAGGCCGGAAGCGCCGTATTCTGACGGGGAAAAGATATATTTCAAGCCTTGTCTTTGCCGCGCAAACGACTCACATATGCATGTAAGGCCAGCGGTGAACGCGGGTTCTTGCCCCCGGTGAAACGGCGGGTTTTGGCTCAATAGCGCGAAAGGAGGTGATCCGATGTCTCATGGTTCAGCAGAGGGGTCGGCAAGTTTCCACGCGAGGCATTATCGGTAAGCATTCCTGACCGATAAAGGTTTCGTGGGCGGCACTTCCGGCCGCTGACCATGCGAAAGGTCGCCATCGGCATAGCCGTGGCGGCCTTTCTCATTTTCGGGCCCTGCCAAAAGTCCACGCGCGCCGGTTCTTCGGCCCTTTGCTAGGTCAGCAGCCTTGCCAGCCGCAGCATCGCGAATTAGGCGCGCCGGGCAGGAGATTACCATGGCCGCAGACGGCACCGACAGCACCGATATTCCTTTCGAGCGCATCCCCCATCCCGCGCCCGTACCCGGGGCCACGCGCGACCAGGCACTGGCCGATCCGGGCTTCGGATCGCTGTTTTCGGACCACATGGTGCAGATCGACTGGACCGAGGGGCGCGGCTGGCACAGCCACCGGGTCGGCCCGCGCGAGCCGATCGCCCTCGACCCCGCCACCAGCGTCCTCCACTACGCGCAGGAAATCTTCGAAGGCATGAAGGCTTATCGGCAGGACAATGGCGACATCGCCCTGTTCCGGCCCGAAGCCAACGCCGCGCGCTTCAACAATTCCGGTGCGCGCCTGGCGATGCCGCCCATTCCGGAGGCCGACTTCCTCGCCGCCGTTCGCGAACAGGTGCTGGCCGACCGTGACTGGTTTCCCAGCGTCGAAGGCGGCTCGCTCTATTTGCGTCCCTTCATGTTCGCCTCGGAAGCCTTCCTCGGCGTCCGGCCGGCGAAGGAATACAAGTTCCTCGTCATCGCCAGCCCCGTCGGCGGCTATTTCAAGTCGGGCGCGCCGGCGGTCTCGATCTGGGTGAGCGAGGACTACATCCGCGCCGCCCCGGGTGGTACTGGCGATGCGAAATGCGGCGGCAACTACGCTGCCAGCCTCGTGCCACAAGCCGAAGCGATCGCGAACGGATACGACCAGGTCGTCTTCCTGGACGCGGTGGAGCGCAAGTGGGTCGAGGAACTGGGCGGCATGAACCTGTTCTTCGTGTTCGACGACGGGCGTATCCTGACCCCGCCGCTAACCGGCACGATCCTGCCCGGCATCACGCGCGACAGCCTCATCACCCTCGCCCGCGAGGAAGGGCTGGACGTGGTCGAGGAACGCTACAGCCTGGAGCAGTGGCGCGAAGACGCGCAGAGCGGCAAGCTGCTGGAAACGATGGCTTGCGGCACCGCGGCGGTCGTCACCCCGGTCGGCAAGGTCGGCGGGCGCGATGGCGAATTCATCATTGGCGGCGGGAGAGCCGGGCAGATGGCCGCCAGGCTGCGGGAGAAGCTGGTCGGCATCCAGCGCGGTACGATCGAGGATCGCCACGGCTGGGTGACCAGGATCGGCTAGGCCGGATCAGTGAACGGAGGGTTCCGCAGGGCGTGATTTCAGCACCACTCGTGCCCCGCTCTCCCCGATCTCGATTTCGTGTTCGGCGCCAGCTTGCATCGCGAAGGCGGTGAAGAGATTGCTACCAAGGCCGCTTTTTTCGGTTGAGGCTTTCGCCGCGTTGCCCGCCCCGTCGTCGAGGATTTCCAAGGTCCAGCCATCGTCGTCGGCCTGCTGGAAGCGCAATTTGACGGAGCCCGCGCGGCCATCGGCGAAGGCGTATTTGCCGCAATTCGCGAGGGCCTCGTTGGTGAAGAGGCCGATGGCGACCGCTTTTTCGCGCGGCAGGACCATGCGCGCAATGTCGGTGTCGATCCGCACATTCTCATGGAGGCTGGCCTTGGCTACGCGCGTCGTCAGGCGGGAAAGGTATTCCACCATATCGATGTCGCTGTCGTCGTCAGGGTCCAGCGTGAGGTTGGAATAGGCATCCTTGAAAGTGTGGATGCGGTTGATGGCAAGGTCGAGCGCCTCTTCGATACCCGGCGTGGTATCCTGCCGCTTCTGGATGGCGAGCAAGCTGGCAACGAGGGCGAAATTGTTCTTCGTCCGGTGCTCCAGATCCGCCATCAGCAGCTTGCGACGCGCGATTTCCAGCTCGGCGCGATCGGCGTTGTTGCGCACCGCCCGCCTGAAAGCTTCGGCAAAAATGATCAGGATGGAGCTGGCCGCGAAATTGATCGCGACACGGGCCGAGTCGGTCGCCACGACGAAAGTGAAGCTGGAAGTCGCTTCCAGCACGAAATACCACGCCCATCCGAACGAGACGAGAAGCGCGACCAGCCCGCCACGCCAATGCCCGAACAGCGTGGCAATCAGGACGGTAGGATAGACCAGCGCGAAGGGACCGGCCGCCGGCGCGATGAAATCGACCAGCGTGCGCAAGCCGATCATCGCAAGGGCACAAGTCAACCCGAATACCAGCTGCGCAGCGATCTTCGAGCGCGGCCGGCGAAAGGTCTTTGCAACGTCGAAATGCGCCAGGCGATGCATGGAATGGCTCCATGCCGCGTCCATGCCCGTGGCAGGCCGTGATCCGCGACGAGGCTCGTCTAGCACAGGTTCGCAAAAACCTCGCATGAATAGCGCGGGGCGCGAATTTCAGGCCGCGGCGAAGATTTCCATAGCGTCGGGCTCGCCTTCCAGGAATTCGAGCAATCCGCGCTCCCATTCGTTGAGGTGCGGCTGGGCGCGCGGCAGGCGCAGCGTCTTGCGCCATTCCTCCTGCCGCCCGATCAGCTCGATGACGGCGGGGTGGACATAGCTTTTGCGGGTGACCGCCGGCGTATTGCCCAGATGCTCCGCAACCTGTTCCAGTACCGCCTTGATCGTCAGCTTCCCGGTCGCTTCTCCCAGCAGGCGGAAAGCCATGACGCTGGCGTGCCAGGTGCGGAAATTCTTGGCGCTGAACGGCCCGCCCATGTTGGTGCGCAGGTACTCGTTCACGTGGCCGGAATTGACGTCCTGCGGCTGGCCGTCATCGCCCACCCAGGCGAACAGTTCCTGCTCGTTCAAATCCTGCATCAGGCGCACCACCCGCGCGAGCGAGGCATCGGACAGCTTGATGTCGCGTTCCTTCCCGCCCTTGCCGATGAAGCGCAGGCGCAGCGTCTTTCCGGTGACCTGCGCGTGGCGCTGCTGCAGCGTGGTGGCGCCGTAGCTCTTGTTCGCCTTGGCATATTGCGTGTTGCCGACGCGGATCGCGCCAAGGTCCAGCAGCTTTACCAGCGCCGCCACCGCGCGGTCCCGCGTCAGCTTGGGCTTGCGCATGTCGCTGATCACCTTTTCGCGCAAACCCGGCAGCGCCTTGCCGAATTCGATGCAGCGGTCGAACTTCTCGCTTTCCCGCCAGGCGCGGAATTCGGGGTGGTAGCGATACTGCTTGCGCCCGCGCGCATCGTGCCCGGTGGCCTGGATGTGGCCGTTGCAGTCGATGCAGAACCACGCGCGCTGGTAGGCCGGCGGCAGGGCGATCGCGTTGAGGCGTTTCTTTTCCGCCCTGTCTTTGATCAGCGAACCGTCCGGCATGTAATAGGCCCAGCCCTTCCCCGCGCCCTTGCGGGTGATCCCGGGCTGGGAATCGTCGACATAGACAATCTGTGGCGGGGCGGAGGCCATGGTGGGCAAGGAAACGTTTCCGCTGCGAAACGGGTTCCTTATGGAATCGATGCAGGTCGTCGCCAACTGACCCCGTGTAGCATTGCAACAGGAACCGAACATGGCCGATCCCACCTACACCCCGCCCAAGGTCTGGACCCACGATGCCGAAAACGGCGGGAAGTTCGCCAATATCAATCGGCCCACGGCCGGCGCGCGGGAGGACAAGGCGCTCCCCGAAGGCGACCATCCCTTCCAGCTTTATTCGCTCGCAACGCCGAACGGGGTGAAAGCCTCGATCATGCTGGAAGAGCTGCTGGAAGCCGGCCACGAAGCGGAGTACGACGCCTATACGATCAACATCGGCGACGGGGACCAGTTCACCAGCGGCTTCGTGGGCGTGAACCCCAATTCGAAAATCCCCGCCCTGCTCGACAAGTCGGGCGCAGAGCCTGTGCGCGTTTTCGAAAGCGGCGCGATCCTGCTGCACCTTGCCGAGAAATTCGGGGCCCTCCTGCCGACCGGCAATACGCGGGCGGAAGTGCTCAGCTGGCTGTTCTGGCAAGTCGGCAGCGCGCCGTTCATGGGCGGCGGTTTCGGACATTTCTACGCCTACGCGCCGGAGAAATACGAATACCCGATCAACCGCTACGCGATGGAAACGAAGCGTCAGTTCGATGTGGTGGACCAGCGGCTGGCGGACAATCGCTATCTCGGCGGCGAGGACTATTCCGTTGCCGACATTGCGACCTTCCCGTGGCTCGCGCCCTTCGTCGAAGGCAATATCTACAACGACGCGAACACGTTCCTGTCGATCCACGAATACGAGAACGTCGTCCGCTGGGTTTCAGATATCGGCGCGCGTCCGGCCGTGCAGCGGGGCCGCATCGTGACGAAGGTCTGGGGCGACGAGGACACAAGGCTGGCCGAGCGCCACTCCGCTGCCGATTTCGAGGGCAAGCGGCTGGAGCCGAGCAAGCCCGCCTAGGTCAAAGCTTCCGCCAGCCGGTCCATGAACCGCGCCCCGGCCTCCAGCTGCGATAGCGCGATCCATTCGTCCGGCTGGTGCGCCTGCTCAATGGAGCCTGGCCCGCAAATCACCGTAGGGAAGCCGGCCTGCTGGAATTGCCCGCCTTCCGCCGCGTAGGACACCTGCAGCGGCGGCGCGTTCTCGCCCGTCAGCGCGCGGACAAAAGCGACCGCATCGTCGCTGCCTTCCGGCGTCATGGCGCAGGTGCCGGAGCGGCGCTCCAACCGCACGCCGGTGCCCGGGAAGCGCGCCTTCATCTGCGCGTCCATGCCCTCGCACGTCCGGCGAAACGGGGCGAGGATGGCGGCGGCATCCTCGTTCGGCGGGCAGCGCAGGTCGAAGACGAAGCGCGCATGGCCGGCTAGGATGTTGGCGGCCGTCCCGCCTTCCATCTCGCCGATGGTCAGCGTCGCCTGCGGCGGATCGAAGCCATTGCCCGCATCGGCGCGCCGCTCCAGTTCCTCCGCCAGATCCGCCAGCTGCGCCATGAGCCTGACCGCCACCATGTTGGCCGATAGCCCCTGGTCCACCAGCGAGCTATGCGCCTCGTGGCCGCGCACCGTGACTTCATGGACAGCGATGCCCTTGTGTCCCGTCACCACGCGCATCAGGCTGGGCTCGCCCACAATGGCGCAGCGCGGCGCAGGGATCGTCTTCGCCATACGCGCGATCATCGCCGGCGCGCCCGCGCAGCCGACCTCCTCGTCATAACTGATCGCAAGATGCACCGGCCGCGAGGCGGATACGAATTTCGGCACCCACGCCAGCGCCAGCGCGATGAACGCTTTCATGTCGCTCGTCCCGCGCCCGTAAAGCCTGCCGTCTGCCTCGCGCACGACCCACGGGTCGCTCGTCCAGTCCTGCCCCGCCACCGGGACCACGTCGCTATGGCCCGAAAGGATGACGCCGCCTTCCACCGCAGGCCCGCAGGTCGCGAACAGGTTGGCCTTCAAGCCGCTGTCGTCCGGCATCCGTACCGAAGCGACGCCATGATCGGCCAGGTACGCCTCGACCCACTCGATCAGCGCCAGGTTGCTCCGGTGGGAGGTGGTGTCGAAGGCGACCAGCGTTTCGAGGATGCGTCGGGAGGCAAGTAGGTCGGTCATGCCGCCAGCCTAGCCCGCGAAATGGACCATGGCATCCACAAACATCGGGCCTTCACATCACCGGCAGGGGCGCTATAGGGGCGCTCGCCTGCTGGGGTGTAGCCAAGTGGTAAGGCAGCGGTTTTTGGTATCGCCATTCGCAGGTTCGATCCCTGCCACCCCAGCCAGGCCCTGAACCGACGGTTCCGACGATCTTCCTGACATGTCGATTACGCAAAGGCGGCGGTTGCGGCGCGACTCGTGATGTGGCTACGGCTTTGCGGCACTGTTTCAGGAGAGCCGCGTCGCCATGTCCCAGGATCGTAAAGTCGCCCTCATCACCGGTGTCACCGGGCAGGACGGCGCCTATCTGTCGCGGCTCTTGCTGGAGAAAGGCTACGAGGTGCACGGCATCAAGCGCCGGTCCAGCAGCTTCAACACCGACCGGATCGAAGGCATCTACCAGGATCCGCATGAGGACAACCGCCGCTTCCACCTGCATTACGGCGACCTCACCGACGCGACGAATTTGATCCGGATCGTGCAGGAAACCAGGCCGCACGAAATCTATAACCTCGCCGCGCAGAGCCACGTGGCAGTCAGCTTCGAAACGCCGGAATACACAGCCAATGCGGATGCCATCGGCACGCTGCGCTTGCTGGAGGCGATCCGGATTCTCGGCCTGGAGAAGCACAGCCGTTTCTACCAGGCGTCCACCAGCGAGCTTTACGGCCTGGTGCAGGAAGTGCCGCAGCGCGAGACCACGCCCTTCTACCCGCGTAGCCCCTATGGCGCGGCGAAGCTCTATGCCTACTGGATCACGGTCAATTACCGCGAAGCCTATGGCATGCACGCCTCCAACGGCATCCTGTTCAACCACGAAAGCCCCTATCGCGGGGAAACCTTCGTCACCCGCAAGATCACCCGCGGCGCCGCAGCGATCAGCCTCGGCCGGCAGGAGCGGCTGTATCTCGGCAACCTCGACGCCAAGCGCGACTGGGGCCACGCCAAGGAATATGTCCGCGGCATGTGGATGATGATGCAGCAGGACGAGCCCGACGATTTCGTCCTCGCCACAGGCACCACCACCAGCGTGCGCGATTTCGTGAGCTGGGCTTTCGAGGATGCGGGCTTGCCGCTGGAGTTTCGCGGCGAAGGGGTGGACGAGAAAGGCTATTGCCGGACCACCGGCAAAGTGCTGGTCGAAGTCGATCCGCGCTATTTCCGCCCGACCGAGGTGGAACTGCTCCTGGGCGATCCCAGCAAGGCGCACCAGAAGCTGGGCTGGCGCCACGAAACCGACGTGCGCGAACTTGCCCGGGAAATGCTGCAGGCCGACTTGCAGGAAATGCAGTCCGCCACGATCAGCCAGGCCGACTGACGATGACGGACTATCGCGTCCCCCTCGCCTACAACACGCTGGGCGATGCCGAGATGGCCGCCGCGCATGAGGTGCTGGAAAGCGGCCGACTGACACAGGGCGCTAGGGTAGCGCGGTTCGAGCGGGAATTCGCGGACTGGCACGGCGCGAAGCACGCGATCTTCGTCAACTCCGGCTCCTCCGCCAACCTGGTGGGCATAGAGGCGCTGGTGCAACTGTCGCGGCTGCGCCCCGACCTCGTGCCCTCCGGCCGCCCCTGCGCGCCGGGGGACGAGGTCGTGATCCAGGGGCTGAACTGGCCGTCCACGCTCAAGCCGCTGATGAACCTCGGCCTGAAGCCCGTGTTCTGCGACATCGACCCTGCCAGCCTCAACGCCAGCGTCGAAACACTCGCCGCCGCGGTGACGGAGCGGACCCGCATGGTCATCGCCGTGCCGGTGCTCGGCAATCCCACCCACGTGGCCGAGCTTGCCGATTATTGCGCCGCGAACGATCTGCTGTTGTTCGAAGATGCCTGCGAAAGCATGGGGGCGGTGACGACAGGCGGTGCGAGGATCGGCACGCTGGGTTCGGCCAGCGCTTTCAGCTTTTATTTCAGCCACCACCTCACCACCATCGAGGGCGGGATGATCCTGACCGACAGCGACGAGCTGGCGGACATGGCCTATGCCTTGCGCGCCCACGGGTGGAGCCGGAACCTGCAACTGGACGGCTTCCTCGATTTCGACAGCGGGGAGGAAAGCGGCGCGATCGATCCGCGCTTCTGCTTCGTCCTGCCGGGCTACAACGTCCGCTCGACCGACCTCAACGCCGCGCTCGGCAGCGTGCAGCTGACCCGGCTTGCGGACATGGTCGATGCGCGGCGCACGGTCGCGCAGGGGCGTATCGATGCGCTGAATGGCACCGCCGTGCGCGTGCCCGGCGCGAATATAATTGATCGCCATTCGTGGATGACGACGCCGCTGCTGTTCCCCGATCGGGACGCGCGCGACCGCGGGCGGGACGCGCTGGAGGCGGACGGGGTGGAAACGCGCCCGATTATCGTCGGCAATGTGCTGCGCCACCCGCTGGCCCGCATGCTCGGCCTCGCCGACCACCAGCGGCCCCTGCCCGAATGCGACGGCGTATTCAAACGCGGCCTGATGATCGGCCTCAACCCGCAGCCCGATGCAGGCGACGAGGCGTTCCTGCACGAGGCGCTGCGCCGCTCTGCGGGTGCCTGACGCCATGCGCATCGGCCTGACCGGGGCGAGCGGCACGCTCGGCCGCCGCATCCACGCCGAGCTTGAAGCGCGCGGGCACCAGGTCGACGCCTTCGCCGGCGACGTGACGGACAGCGTCGCCGCGACCGCATGGGCAAGCGGGCAGGAAACAGTGATCCATTCCGCCGCGATGGTGCCGGTGGGCGACGTGGTCGCCGACACGGCGCGCGCCATCGCCGTGAATGTCGGCGGCAGCGTCACGATCGCGCGCGCAGTCGCCAAGGCGGGCGCGCGGATGGTGCAGATATCCACCTCGCACGTCTATCGCCCGTCGGACGAGGCGCTGGCCGAGGATACGAGTCGCGCCCCCGCCTCCGACTACGGCCTGACCAAGCTCCATGCCGAACATTGGGTAAAGCGCATCCTGCCCGATGCCGCGATCCTGCGGTTGTTCAGTTTCTTCGATTCGCAGCAGGCGGCAAGCTATGTCGTGCCCGCGCTCGCCGCCCGGATCGAGGCGGCGGAATTCGGGGCGGAGCTCGACCTACACGGCGCGCAGAGCGTGCGCGACATCGCCGACGCCGCATGGCTGGCAGCGCGCGTGGTCGATGCACTGGAGGCGAAGGTTTCGGGGCCGCTGAACATCTGCACCGGCAGCGGGGTGAAGATCGAAACCCTCGCCCGCAAGCTATCCAAGGCCTTCGGGCGCAGCGACATCAAGTTCGTACCCGTCGAAGGCGAGGCGAACACGCTGGTCGGCGATACCGCGCGCTACGAAGGCGAAGTCGGCACGGTGGCCGACTTCGATCTCGATGCCGCGCTGACACGTTTCATGGCGGAGCGGGGATCGGCATGAAGACCACCTTCCTCATCCCCACGCTCAACCGCAACGGGCTGGTCCAGCGGGCGGTTCGCAGCTGCCTCGTCGCGCTCGACCATGCGCGGGCCGACGGCGAAGTCATTGTGCTCGACAGCGAGAGCGACGACGGATCGTGGGAAGGTCTGCAACAGGAATTCGGCGAGGAACCACGCGTCGTGCTGCGCCAGAACAGGCGCGGTCTCGGCCCGACGAAAAGCTGGCTCGATTGTGCCGAGGGGCTGACCGGCGACGCAGTCACCTTCGTCTGGTCGGACGATTACATCGCGCCCGATTTCCTGCCCCAGCTTTTGCCACCGCTTGAGCGAGGCGCACCCGTTGCCATCGGCCATGGCGCGGTCCGTCCTGCGGAAAGCGAAGAGCCTTTCGAGCCTGACGGGCGCGTGAGTACCATGCCCGCTCGCCAAATCGCGGCGCACTATTGTACGAAATCGCAGCCGGACGGCATACACCTGCCGGTCAGTCCTACCGCCGCCCTGTTCCGCCGCGACGCATTCGATGCATGGTTCGCCGAGGTGGAAGCCATCTCGACGGCGGATTCTTTGAGGGCACACTTCATGTGGCGCCGCGCCATCGGGCCGGACCTGCTGCTGTTTCTGATTGCGCTTGGTCGGTCGCCTTCCGTGCAAGTGCCGTTCGTGCACCAGCCGGTCGCACAATTTTCCGCACACAACGACTCGATTACGGTATCGACGTCCAGCTGGCACCTGACGATGGGGTATTGGCTTGCCCGGTCTGCTTTCCTGCGCAAGGCAGACCGGCTGGACACGCTTGGCGAGCCGGGAAAAACGCTGGGACATGCGATCCTGCAAGGGGACTGGCTGGCAATAAGGGCCGAAGCTCCGGTCGGCGATTTGCGAACGAAGGCAGCTGTCCGCGCTGCCATTTCGGCGGAGAACGCGGCCTTGCGGAAAATGGCGAAAGGGCGCGGCGGCGCCCTCGCTGTCGCGTCCGGCATGGCTCAAGGCTCCATCTCGCGCTTGCGAGGCAAGCTGTGAAAAATCACTCGCTCGCTTTTTGCATTCTCGCGCACGATGATCCGGCCATGCTACGCCGTCTCGTCGCGGCGCTGTGCCCGCATTCGGTACTGATCCACTGGGACAAGCGCGCTCCCGCTCTACCGCCGGAGACGCTGTCCGATCTGGACCATGCAACGGTGCTTGCAAAGCGGACGGACATCCATTGGGCGGGGTTCGGTATGGTCGAAGCCACTGCGGCGCTGCTGGAGGAGATGCAAAATCAGGGCTTGGCGGACCATACCATTCTGCTGTCGGGTCACTGCTACCCGGCGCGACCTCTCGGCGAACTTGCCGACTACCTTTCCTGCCACCGCGGGAAGGATGTGATTCAGTCATACCCTGTCCATCCGGGCTCCGCGCTTTGGAACCTGATCGGCCGCAAATGGCGCATGGAACCCTATTTGTCCGACACCTTGCGAAGGTTTGCGCCGATCGGCGCAATCGCGGAATTTGTCCGGAAAGTTCGCAACCGCATCGCACGGATTGTCGGCCGCGAGATCGCCAAGGAACTGGACGGCGCAGCTGTCCATCATGGCGCGTCATGGTGGGCGCTCTCGCCGGCATCGGTCGAAACGGTTTTGCAGAGATTTCGGGCCGAACCGCAGTGGCGTTCAGCGTTTCGAAGCTGTTTTGCAAGTGATGAGCTGACCTTTCATTCGATCCTCGCCAACAGCGACAGGGCGGAAAAACGAATTGGGCCGAGCGAGGACAAGGGAGGCAGATCGATTTACGACGCCCCGCTGCACCATGTTGCCACCGAACCAGGACGATGGCTGACGGATAGCGTGGAAACCCGGCAAGCGATCCGGGCGAGCCGCAAGTTCTTCGTTCGCAAGATACGGTCGTCGGACAGCGGTCTGCTCGACTGGCTCGACAGACGCAGGCTCGCAGCATGAACCGCCCGACTTTCGATTTCTCCGGCAAGCGGGTTTATGTCGCGGGCCATGGCGGGATGGTCGGCAGCGCCATCGTTCGCCGCCTTGCTCGGGAGGATTGCGAAATCCTGACCGCCGATCGCGGCGTCGACTTGCGGGACCAGCAGGCGGTGAATGCCTGGTTCGCGCAAGCCCGTCCCGATGCCGTGTTCATGGCCGCGGCGCGGGTGGGCGGCATCGCCGCCAACGATGCCTACCCGGCGCAATTCCTCTACGACAACCTGATGATCGAGGCCAATGTGGTGGAGGCCGCCCGCCAAGTCGACACCGCCAAGCTGCTGATGCTGGGCTCCAGCTGCATCTACCCGCGCGAAGCCGACCAGCCCATCGCCGAGGACGCGCTGCTGACCGGCCCGCTGGAGGCGACCAACCAGTGGTATGCCATCGCGAAGATCGCGGGGATCCGCTTGTGCCAGGCCTATCGCATCGAGCATGGCTGCGACTTCATCAGCGCAATGCCGACCAATCTATTCGGTCCCGGCGACAATTTCGACCTCGACACCAGCCACGTCCTGCCCGCCCTGATACGAAAGGCGCACGAGGCGAAAGTCGCAGGAGACGAGGAAATGCTGGTTTGGGGAAGCGGCAAGCCGCGCCGCGAATTCCTGCATGTCGACGACCTTGCGGATGCATGTGTTTTCCTGATGCGCGAATATTCCGGAGCGCAGCACGTCAATGTCGGCTCGGGCCAAGAGCTTTCGATAACCGAGCTAGCGCGGCTGGTTGCGGACATCGTCGGGTTCGAAGGCAAATTGGCCTTCGACAGCACCCGGCACGACGGGACACCGCGCAAACTGCTCGACAGTTCCCGCCTGAATGCGATGGGCTGGCGGCCGGCGATCACTCTGGAAGACGGGATTGCGGCAACCTACCGACATTTCCTCAAAGACGGCGGGCGCCGGGTGATGCTGCGTGGCTGAGCCCTCCCTCCTGGTGCTTGGCCTGAATTATTCCCCGGAACCCATCGGCATCGGCCCGTACACCACCGATCTGGCGGAAGGCTTTGCGCAGCGAGGGTGGAAAGTGCGCGTCGTCGCTGGCGAACCCTATTACCCGGCATGGTCTCGCTTCGAAGAGGCGCCGCGCGGCTGGTCGACCCGGCGGGAAAACGGTGTCGATGTCCATCGCTGCCCGCATTACGTGCCCCCACGACCCACCGGGCCGCGACGTATTCTTCACCACGCCAGCTTCGCGCTATCCGCCCTGTTTCCCGCTCTGATGCGCAGCGAGAAACGAACCGACGTGGTGATGGTCGTCGCGCCATCCCTGCTCAGCGTTCCGGTCGGCTGGCTTGTCGCAAAACGACGCGGGGCCTTGCTGTGGCTTCACATCCAGGATTTCGAAGTCGATGCCGCACAAGCGACTGGATTGATCGGATCGCGCGCCGGGCGCGTGGCGGCGGCGATCGAACGGCGGCTGTTCAAGAGCGCGGACATCATCAGTTCGATCGGGCCGGCGATGTGCCGCCGCCTGTTCGCAAAAGGCATCGCGTCGGACCGCGTTTTCGAATTGCGCAACTGGGCCAACCACGAAGGGAGCCGCACGGATCGCGATTACCGGAAGGAATGGAACCTGGGCGAGCGGCGCGTGCTGCTGTATTCCGGGAATATCGCCAACAAACAGGGGCTGGATACCGTAATAGAAACAGCGCGCCGCATGTCGGTGCGCGAAGATGCCATTTTCCTGATTTGCGGCGAGGGGCCCGAGCGCGAGCGCCTGGAAGACCTTGCAGCGGCTCTCGACAACGTCCGC
Organism: Alteriqipengyuania flavescens; assembly: GCF_030406725.1. NCBI lineage: Bacteria > Pseudomonadati > Pseudomonadota > Alphaproteobacteria > Sphingomonadales > Erythrobacteraceae > Pseudoblastomonas > Pseudoblastomonas flavescens. The sequence goes on from NZ_CP129107.1 coordinate 171,473, forward strand.
TTCGAGGATCTGCAACCCGCGAAGGATGTGCCAGCGCTTTTGCGACTGGCAGATATCCATCTGCTGCCGCAGCGCGCAGAAGCCGCCGATCTGGTACTACCCTCGAAGCTGACCAACATGCTCGCGTCCGGCCGGCCCGTCGTCACGACGGCGGCGCCGGATACCGGCCTCGCCGCTGAGATCGCCGGATGCGGCATCGCCGTGCCGCCGGAAGATCCGAAAAGCCTTGCGGAGGCGCTTTCGGCACTGCTCGACGATCCAGCTCGACGGCAATCCTTGGGCGAGAACGCCGCCAGGCGCGCGGCCGATCGCTGGTCTCGCGAAGCGATCCTGAATGGAGCGGACCGGGAAATCCGCCAACGGACAGGCCGATGATCAGGCGTTTCGCCACACGGCTCGGCGGCGCCGGACTGGGTGCAAATCTGGGGGCCAACGGTTTTAGCCAGGCGATCAACGTGCTCGCCCAGCTTGTCATGGTTCCGCTTCTCGCTACGCATTGGGGGCTGGAAACCTACGGTATCTGGCTCGTACTTTTTACCATCCCCTATTGGCTCGGTGTTGGAGATTTCGGCCTGCTCGGAGCGGGCGCGAACGACATGACTGCGGCGGTCGCGCAAGGACGGCAGGCAGACGCTGCCCGTACCTTCCGCGCCCTGGGCGCGATGCTGGCGATCATCGCCCCGGTGATCCTACTTGCCGCCCTGTTCCTGGCATCCGGACCGCTGGCTTCCTGGACCGAGCGTGCTGCAGACGCATCCGGAGACGCAGCATTCCTGACCGTCATGCTGATGGTGGCATATGGTCTTGCCGGCCAGCAGATGGCCCTGGCGCAAGGTGGTATGCGCGCAAGCGGCGCCTATGCAAAAAGCGTATACTGGATAACGGCCGTTACAGTACTCGAAGTCACCGCCCTGTCGGTCGCCGTCATACTCGGCGGATCTATCCTGCATGCGGCGGCAGTCTATTGCATCGGGCATATTGCCGGCGCCTTGGGTCTGCGGATCCTGCTTTCGAGGCAGGCTCCGTTCCTTCGAGCATCCGGCCGCGTCGGTATCGGCGCCGAACTCCGGCGGCTGCTGCGCCCGGCGCTGGCGATGGCCATCGTCCCGCTGTGTTTTGCGCTGGCCCTGCATGGGCCTCTGGTAGTCCTGGGAGCATTCGCCGGAGCTGCGGCAGCGCCCGCCTTCAGCGCGGTCCGGACGCTTAGCCGTGCAGCCGTACAGATGACTGCGCTCGTCTCGACCAGCGCAGCCCCGCTCTTTACCGTCGCCGATGCGCAAGGAAGCCGCGCGGCGCGCAGCCGCCTTGCAATGCTTTCAGTCGCAACTGCCATTGCCGTACTGGTGCCTGCCACTCTGGCGCTTTCGATATTCGGCCCCTGGTTTGTTGCGCTGTGGACCGACGGGGCGATCACGCCCGACCGCCAGCTTGCGGTGCTGCTGGCGATAGCGATGCTCCTGCATGGACTCTGGCTACCCTTGGGAAATCTGATCATGGCGATAAATCGTCACGAGCTTTTCACGTGGACCTTCCTGGTCCTGGCACTTGCCGCGCTGGCATTGGTTGCGCTGCTGGCTCCGACAATGGGGGCGAACGGTGCAGCCTGGGCTGCGCTGCTCCTCGATCTTGCCATGCTCGGCTGGATTTCGCTGCAAACGCGCCGCCTGGGACTGCTCGAAGGTCCGCTTATGCAAAACTTCCGTCAGATATTCTCGGGACGCGCGCGTTGAAAGCCGGAGTGGCCAAAAGGACTGATCAGAGCGTTTTCAGTATCTTGGCTACGCCACTTGCGTAGGATTCGAAGTTGAATCGCCGCGCGCGTTCGGGAGCAGCCGCGCGCCAGCGTTCGAGCCGCTCCCGGTCCATGATGCAGGTGCGCATGGCCTCTGCCAGCGTGTCGACATCCAGATTGTCGAGCAGGATGCCGGTGTCGGCATCGACCGCATGGCTCGCCCGCGGCGTCTGCACCAGCGCCAGTCCGCTTGCGAGCGCTTCGTACAGGACGATGCCGCCGCCTTCGTAGAAGCTCGGGAACAGCAGGACGTGATGGTCCGCCATCGCCATCGGTACCTGGCTGCGCGGCAAATGGCGCACGTGCCTGACGCGGCGTTCGTGCTGCCCCCATTTCTGCGGCGGCAGGGCGAGGCTGCCGACGAAGGTCAGCGTTGCTTCCGACGGCGAGAATTGCTCGATCGCCTGGAGCGCAAGATGCGCCCCCTTCTGCGCCGAGATCGAGCCGACCATCAGGAACCGGACCGGTCCGCTCGTCGCCTCCGGCGCCCTTTGCCCGGTGAACTGCGCCGCATCGTAGCAATAGGGAAGGAGCCGGGTCCGCGCGGCCACGCCCGCACCGGCATGTTCGCGCAAGGTTGCGGCGGTATATTCGCTGCCCACGAGGATGCGATCGGCGAGCGCGAATTCCCCCGCCTGCCGGTCAATGGCCGCCTGCGAATGGCGAAAGCCGGGATTGACCAGCCAGTCTGCGTGGCCGCTTTCCAGTTCACCCAGCACAGCGTTGATCGCCCGCAAATCGGGTGTGGTCTGGTCGAGGATGCGCGCCGTACCCGCAGCCGCGCCGAACGCTTCGAGCGAGCTGGAATTGAAGCCCCACAACGCATCGAGCCGGTCCTTGCGCGCCATCCGCGCGACCCAGCGCCCGAATTCGACATTGCCGCCCGCGTTAAGCCGTGCGGCAAGACGGCCGAGGCCGGCGCGCCGCGCCGCACGTTCCGCCCATTCGTGCAGGCCATGAGTGCGCACTTTTGCCGGATCGAGTGCATCGAAGCGGAAGCGGCCGAACTCGCGGCGGACAGCCCGTCCCGCAGGCCCGGGCAGCCGTTCCAGCAAATCGAAGGGAAAGCGCCCTTCGCGACGGAATATCGACGTCGCATACCAGGCGAGCCGTTGCTGCTGCTGCAGCGCGAGAGCGGTCTGCCAGCTGTGCTGCGTACCCGGATGGAAGAGGCCCACTCTCATGCAGGCGATCCTAGCATCTGCATGCATGTCGGCAATTTTCATTTTCCTACACGGACCCACACGCATAACCGAATTGGTTCCTTTTACCGCAGGAGCCAACCATGAAACACTTGCCGAACGACCTGCCCATTGATTTGCCAGGCGGCTTCGCGCCCGCCTTCGCCCTCGGTTATGCCGACCCTGCCGGACGCTTCGCCCTGATCGACCACGACAGCCCCCTGCCGGTGCTGGCCCGTGGCGAATCGCCGCCCCAGCCGCTGGAGGGCATGGCCGCAACTGTCGGCGAGGAAGGGCCCTTCACCCCCGTGCCCGGTACGCCCGTGATGCTGCGCCTCGCCGGCGAATGGCAAGGCACCGTGACTGTCACCCGCTCCACCGACAATGGCGCGACCCGCAATCCGCTGACCCTGGCGGGCGCCCCGTGGGCAAGCTTCACCGGCAACGCCTGCGAGCCGGTCTGGGTCGAATACGAGGACGGGGCGACGCTTTACCTGGAATTTGACATCACGGGCGGAACCGTGAGCTGGAGGATCGCACAATGAGCGCGCCCGACATGATCGCGCGCGGCCTGGCGGCGCGGGCAAGCCTCCTCGCCGCGGCGCCCTTCGCGCAGCTTTCCGGCCGCGCCGTGCCGCCCGGTTGCGACCGGATCGACAGCTCTGCCCATGCCGCAGGCGGCGTCGGTGCAGCGCGTTACCTCCACGATGCGCGATGCACCGATGAGCTGCTTGCCGATCATCCGGGATGCACCTTTCGCGCCGCTGACGGGCGCGTCTTCCGTCTGATGCCGGAAGCGGGCGGGATTGCGGTCGAACAGGCGGGCGCCATCGGCGACGGCGTAACCGACGACCAGCCGGCGATCCAGGCTGCGCTCGATTACGCGGCCGCCACCGGCATCGGCGAAGTCCGCTTCACCGCGCCTGCCTATCGCATCCATTGCCCGCAGCGCACGAGCCCGGCGAACGATATCTATTCGCCCGACGGTCACCCGCTCGTCGCCCGCGCATCGGTGACACTCCGCGGTGTCGGCCCCGCGCGCAGCACGCTCGACTTCCGCGGCCTCGGCGGCGCCGATCCGGAAACCAGCTGGCAGGTGGTGCCGAAATCCGCGTCCGATGCCGGCGACGCCGTGTGGCGGGGCGGCGGCCTGTTTGCGCTTGCGGATCGAGGTGCCGAAGCCCCGGAGACGCTCGCCATCGACAGGCTGGAGATCCATCGCCTGAACTTCATCGGCAACCGGCAACGGACCGGGCAGCATAGCTGGCCTGCCAACCCTGCGACCGGAGACGGCTGGGACACCAGCGACAAGGCGGTCTGGTTGCACGACACCCACATCGGGGACGTCGTGATCGCCGATTGCGACTTCATCGGCTGGAAGGGCGAGATCTATTTCGGCGGCGCGAAGACCCAGCGCAGCCTGACGATCGAGCGCACGAGGCTGCTGACCACCAATGCCAACGCCTTCAATCCCGGCACGAATTGCCCGCTCGTCGCCCGCGATTGCGAATTCGGCGATGCGCGCACGGCGCAGGAGGACACGGGCAAGACCCGCGCGCAATACAGCGGCTGCCTGTGGCGCGACAGTGACACGACGCTGATCGGCAGCGGTGCGACCGACGGCATTACCTACCACTATCTCTATCCCACGCGGGATGCGGCAGCCGCGCCGCCGATCACCCAGCTCGACGGGTGCGAGTTCCGCAATATCCCGACAGTCTTTGTCGGCTGCTGGGTACGCGGGCGAATGCGAACGACGGATGCGACGGTGGACCTGTCGACCCCGCTCTATCTCGCTTTGAAAGACATCGATCTCGATATCGATGCCGTCATCGACAGAAAGAACGGCATCGCCCCGCTTCGCATCAACGGGCCGGCATCGTTGACCCAGCAGATTGTCGGCGCACCGGCAGGCACGTATCAGCAGGCACCGCGCGACATCCAGCTGCGCCTGCGGAGCCGGCGGACGCAAGTTGCACGGGATAATGGGCGGCAGTGGTATCCGCCGAGCTGGACCGGCCATGTCGCCAACTCCGTGCGCCTGCTTATCGATGATTGCGAGCTGAGCGGAGCACCATGGGTTGCCCACCCGCCCGTGTCGGTACCCGCCATCGAGATTCGCAATCTCGTCACACAGAGCGGCAGCTACGGCACGGCCAACATGGGCCCCCTGACCGGCGCGACGACAATCACGCCCAACAGCCCGCTGATCGGTTGCTATTTCGATGCCAACGGACCGCACGACATGGCGCTGGCGCGCTTTCCGACGGGCGGCAGCAATTTCGCCTATGCCCACGGCCAGAAGGTGAAATTCCGTGCCCTGTCCGACACGCCGGGCGCAGGATTGAAATTCGCCAAGGGCACGAAATGGTGGATTAAGCTTGCCGCTGACCGGGTGCTGAGCCGGTCGGGCGACTGGATCGAATTTACCTACAATGCCTTCGCAGGGTCGATCTGGGAGGAGACCGGCTTCTTCACGACCGCCTAGGCAGGGCGAGGAGCGTTTCCACCCCTTGCACGAACTGCTGCACGTCGCCGCGCGGGGCGCTATTCCGCGCGGCGACGTGCATCGCCTGCCAGCGCGTCTCGCGATCTACTGCGCGCATCGCATCCACCAGCGCCCCCTCGTCCTGCGGATCGATTACGATGCCGTTGCTGCCATCGTCGACGAGCAGGTCCACCGCGCCGGCATTGCGGGAAACGATGACCGGAAGTCCGTTGGCCAGCGCTTCGTTCACGACCAGGCCGAATTGCTCCGACAGGCTCGGCAAGAGCAGCGCAAGCCCTTCGCGCATGGCCACGCTGACCTGTGCGCTGGAACAATGGCCTTCGAAGACCACGTGTTCGGCGATGCCGAGCCTTGCCGCCTCGTTTTCGAGATCGCGGCGCAGGGGGCCGTCGCCTAGAATTCGGAGCCGCCTTTCGACTCCCAGCGACCGAGCCCGCGCCAAGGCGTGCAGCGCGTGTGCGATGTTCTTCTTCGGCACCAGCCGCGCTGCGATGACAAACGGGCGGTCTACGAAAAATGGCTCGGTAGCGGCATCTCCCTGCTGCCGGATGCGGGCAATGTCGACCGTGTCGTAGCCGGTGACGCTTCGCGCTCTCGGCAGGCCGAGCCCGGCAAGGTAATCGCGTGACCGTTCGCTTCCGGCGATCGCGCCGGCGTAGGGCTTCAGCCATAGGCGCTTCAGCGCCTCGCGCCACGGCCGCCTGGCGTAGTCGTCGCCTTTCGAGTCAACCATGGTGAAGACCCGCACGCCCCGCATTGCAAGGATGGTCGCGGCGAGGAGCACAGCAGGCTTTTCGTAGTGACAGAACAGGCAGTCGCGCGCGCCGGATTGCCGGACAGCAGCCACCAGCCGCCGGGCTAGCGCAAGCGTACCGATAGCCTCCTCCCCGCGCGCCAGGGTGACCAATGGATAGGACACCTCTTCCGCCTGCTCCCAGTCGTAATCGGTCGAGCGGCTGAACAGCTGGATGGCATGGACGCGGTGGCCCGCCCCTGCCAGCGCGCGGGCACGGTCATGGTGGTATGGGCCGAAATTCTCCCACATCACGGCAATCGGATTATCACGCGCGGTCATGCGCATGACATGGCGCATGACCGCGCTGGAGGCGATAGCGCCGCCGTCCCCCGCTTTGCCTCGCCCACAGTTTTGCTTCGTGGGGCACATGCCCTATTCCCCATCCCGGCATGTACGACCTGCTCCTGATCGCCTCGGCGCTGTTCTTCGTGGCCGCCTGCACGGTGTTTGCGCGGCACAAGGCGGCGTCGATCTATCACCCGGCGGCGTTCTACCTGCTGTTCCACGGCTTCCTGTTCGTCTTCCGCCCGATCCTGGCGCGCATCTACGACTTCCGCTTCGTCTACATGGTTTTCGAGTTCCAGCCGTCGATGGCTGACAAGATGACCGTGATCCTGGGTGCGAATTTGGGGCTGATCGTCTTTATCTTCGTGAGCCTGCGGATCGGAAACACCCCGTTGCAACCGGCTTCGGCTGGACGGGAAATGCTGCCGCGGGAAAACATGTGGCGACCCTTTCTCCTGACCGCCCCTATCCTCGCGCCGCTTGGCATTGCCTCGGTGGTATCCCGCTGGGGCGCCATTGCCAGCGGGGATCCGACCGAATTGACTGACCCCACCACTTTCGTGAAAATCCATACCGACAGTGTCGGCTATTTTGTCGAAGCGCAGCTGGTTCTCGCCCCGCTCGCCGTGCTGTTCGCCTGGCTGACGCGGTTCAAATGGTGGTCTTTCATACCGCTGGTCGTCTTCGTCATCATGCGCGCCGGGACCGGCGGGCGCGGACCTTTCGTATATGCCATCACCGCCCTCTTGCTGCTGTGGCTGTGGGACAAGCGGCGCAGCTGGCCCGATGCCCGTACGGTGGCGCTGGTGGCAGTGACGGGCCTCGCCTTTGCCGTGGTAGTGACGGACCGCGGACGCAGCATCCGCGAGGTCTTTATCGAGGATAACTCGGTCGCGTGGGAGCAGGCCTACGACTACGCGCCGCTCGAAAACATGGACTTCGCCAATCTCGAATATTTCGAGTACCTGGTCTATGTCGTCCCGCAGCGCAGCGGCACTTACGACTATTTCGCCAGCTACCTGCAGTTCTTTACCGAGCCGATCCCGCGCGCCTTGTGGGAGGGCAAGCCCGCCGGCGCGCCGGTGCGGTTCATGAACCTGTTCGATTACGGGCGCCCGATGGGCATGACCCCGTCGCTGCCCGGAGCGGGATGGTACGAGCTCGGCTGGCTCGGCATCGTGATCCAGACCGCGATATTCGCCGCGTTCTACAGCTATTTCTACCGCCTCGCCGCGCGGCGCGGTTCGTCGCGCCTGCTGGTCCTGTTCTATTTCCTGCTGCTGGCGACCACCGTCATCAGCTACCGCGACGGCAGCCTGATCTCGGTCGCAAGGATGAGCGTTTTCTACCAGCTGCCGCTGCTGCTGATCTGGCTGTTCACCCTGATGGACCGCCGCGGCAGCCTGTCGACCGATGCCTTTGCCGGATCGCAGCCGAACCCATCGCAGCGGCGCAAGGAACTGGCGGCGCAGGCGGCCAAGGCGCGCAAACCCGCGTAAATCCTTGTCTGCGCGGAATGCGCTGGACACAAGGCGCGCATGAAAACGCCCCGCCCCCGCATCGCCCTGTGGCTCGCCCTCGCTCTCGTCCTGTGGTTCGCCGGGGCCGTGTTCGGACCCAAGTTCGGCCTGATCGAATGGCCTTTCGCCTTGGGCACGATGGTCCGGCAACTGGGACCGATCGTGCGACCGGGCGAGGATGGCGGCAGCGTCATCAATTTCCGCAGCACCTCGCGCGTCGGGCTGAGCGACCTTGGCTACAACGCCGACCGCATCGTGAAGCTTCGCCCAGCGGCGGCAGAGCAGCTGCCCTGAGCCCCAACGGCAAAGGGCGCGGAACCCTGCGGTCCCGCGCCCTTCCCCTCGCCGGGCTCCCGTCCGGAAGCGTCAGAAGCTCTGGCGAACCGTTACCCCGAAGATCGCGAACTGCTGATATTGGACGGCACGTCGGCGTTGTACGGGCTGGCGAGATTGTGGAAGCCGTTGGCGACTGCGGCAGATGTTCCCGCCCCCAGAGCCGCATCGGTTGCCGCGGCATAGCCCGGCATCGGCAGGCGCTGCGCGTACACGCGGTCGACTTCGGAATAATACATGCAATAGAGCCACTAAAACGGGCCGGCATCGGTCAATGCGATGCGCAGCGCCTCATATATCGCCCAGAGACAAGTTGACCGCGCCTTTCAGCGTGCCCCCGATGTCGTCTTCCTACGCCATATTGATGTTGGCTTCGACCGTGCCCTCGGTCATGTCGAGCGTCGGCTTGTTAAAATCGCCGGACAATGTGGCTATGCCGCCACAGCCTTGATCAGCGGTCGACGACCAGTTCCGGTTGGGGATTGTTGGGCTGGAGGACCAGCTCGCCCTGCTCCACGCGCCAGCCCTTCAGGCGGCTGAGCAGGTTCATGCCGATGACATTGGTCGGGCCGATATTGGGCGCGATGACGGCATCGAGGCCGCGCGCCGCGATATTGCCGAAGCGCAGTTCGTCGATGGTTGTGATGCTGGCACTGATCGATCCATTGGCGGTCTGCATGCGGATCGGCAGGCGATCTCGGGCAGGTTCGAGGCCGGCAGCGGAGGCGGATTCCGCGCCCAAGGTCGTCAGCGTGGCGCCGGTATCGACCATGAAACGGGTAGGCACGCCGTTGACTTCCGCATCCAGCCAGTAATGCCCGTCGCGCGCCAGCGGTACGCGGGTTTCGCCGCCCTCCACCACCTGTTCGGGCAGCCCGGCTTGCGGAAGCGCCATGTCAAAGCGCGGATCGAGCCGGCTCAATTGCAGGACCACCAGCACCAGGACACCGCACAGGACCACGGTGCTCGTCCCGCGGATCAGCCCGCCGAGGCGCGGCGCGCGGCGGCGCAGGAACCCGCCGAACACGCTGAGGAGCACGGCGGCGAGGACGACGACCATCAGCCCGGTCTGCGGAACCTCCGCAATCGCGTTCGCCGCATCGCGCCACAGGTTTTCTATCGACATTCCGGTTATATAGGGTGCGCCACCCTATCCTGCCATGAACGGCTGGCCCGACCCACGTCAGGGCGCGTTGCGCGGTTCGCTGGCGTCGGCGAGGATGAGCGAAAACCGCTCCTCAGCGTCCAGCCAGCGCTTCACCGGGGTCCATCCGCCGGCAAGGAGTAGCATTGTCGAGGACCGCTCGTCGAACTTGTGGCTGTTTTCCGTGTGGATGCTTTCGCCCTTCGCCATCCGGAACGTCTGGTCGCAGACCTCGAATTCGATGTCGCGGTCTGCCACCAGATGCATCTCGACACGGGCGAAAATGTCTTCCCAGCGGGCCTCGTGATGCAGGGCCTCGACCGGGATGGTGCCATCGAGCTCGCGGTTGATCCGGCGCGCGAGGTTGAGGTTGAATTCGGCCGTGACGCCTGCGGCATCGTCATATGCCGCTTCCAGCACGGCCGGATCCTTGATCAGATCCATGCCGATCAGCAATTGCGATCCGTCGCCCAGCGTCTCTCGCATCGACCGCAGCAGGTCCACCGCCGTGCGCGCGACCATATTGCCGATGGTCGAACCGGGAAAGAAGCCCAGCTTGGCCATGTCCGCCACCGCAGTCGGCAGCTCCACCCGGCGCATGAAATCGGCTTCGATCGGGTACACCGCGAGATCGGGAAATTTCGCCTGCAGTTCGGCGGCAGAGGCGCGCAGGAAATCTCCCGCGATATCCAGCGGGACGTAAGCCGCAGGATCGATGGCGGAAAGGAGGAGCGGGGTCTTGAGGCTGGAGCCGCTGCCGAATTCCACCACTGCGCGATCCGGCCCGATGAGCTCGCGAAATTCCGCGCCCCGCTCCTCGAGGATGGAGCGTTCGGCGCGGGTCGGGTAATATTCGGGGACCTTGGTGATATCCTCGAACAACTCACTGCCCGCATCGTCGTAAAGCCAGCGCGCGGGCACGGCCTTCTGCCGCTGCGACAGGCCTTCAAGCACATCGGAGCGAAAGGCGTGGTGCACCCCGCCCTCGTCCAGGTCGACGAGGGACATGGAATTGTTTTTCGTCATCAGAGATCCTTCGCGAGCCTGACGCCGGTGAATTGCCAGCGTTGGTGCGGGTAGAAGAAATTGCGGTAGCTCGCGCGCGAATGGCCGCGCACCGTGGCGCAGCTGGCGCCCTTGAGTACGAACTGCCCGCTCATGAACTTGCCGTTGTATTCACCCACCGCGCCAGCGGGCGGGGCATAGCGCGGGTATGGCAGGTAACCGGAGCGGGTGAACTGCCACCCGTCGCCGAACAACCCGTCCGATCCGGTGGGCAGCGGCGGGGCCGCGCCGTCGAGCTGGTTGCCGCCCGCCGGGTCGTGTGCGGGTTCGATATCGTCGTGCTGGCCGCGGGCGACCGCTTCCCATTCGGCTTCCGTCGGCAGGCGGTATCCGGCCCACTCGGCAAACGCGTCCGCTTCGAAATAGCTGACGTGGGTGACAGGCGCATGGGGATCGCGCTCCTGCCAGCCGGTGTGGGTAAAATGCTCGCGATCGCGCCAGTACATGGGCGCGTCGATGCCATTCTCGTTGACCCATGCCCAGCCGTCCGCCAGCCACAGGCGGTGATCCCGGTAGCCGCCGTCTGCGATGAAGCGGTCCCAGTCGCCATTGGTGACCAGCCGGTCCGACAGGGCGAAGGGTTCCAGCAAGGTGCGGTGGAGCGGCCCTTCGTTGTCGAAGGCGAACCCATCGCCATCATGGCCGATCTTGGCGATGCCGCCGGGATGGCGGTGCCAGCCTTGCGTACGCTCCGCCGACCGATCCGGCTGGCGGTCCCACATCTTCGGACCGAGCGGGTTCTGGGACAGCGCGTGCTTGATGTCGGTCAGCAGCAATTCGATATGCTGTTGCTCGTGCGCGCAGCCGAGCGCGATCAGCGGCTGCAGTTCCTCGCGGTCCAGCAGCGGGGCCATCGCTTCGTCTACGGCACCTCGCCAGTCGAGGATTTCCGCCACCGTGGGACGGGAAAGCATCCCGCGCCGGTCGCGGGCAATCCGCGCGCCTTCCGCCTCGTAATAGGAATTGAACAGGAACGGCCAGCGCTCGTCATGCAGCGTGTAGCCCGGTACATGGTCGCGCAGCAGGAAGGTTTCCCAGAACCAGGTCGTATGGGCCAGGTGCCACTTCGTCGGGCTCGCATCCTCCATCGACTGGATGGTCGCGTCCGCTTCGGACAGCGGCGCGGCCAGCGCAGGCATCAGCGCGCGCGTGCGGCGAAATTCTGCTTCGAGCGACGCGACGGGCGCCCCGTGTTGCGGCTGGACCGATGCCAAATCCGCCTCCCCTCTTCGTGTCTTCCTCCAGCATGGCGGACGGACATGACAATAGAAAGGCCGGGAGGCTGGAAATTTCCCGAAATTAGCGAAAGATAGTTGGGGTCAGGCCGCAGCGGCGCGGCGGTCGACCCCTTCTTCCACCAGCATTTCGGCAATCGCGAAGGCGAGTTCGAGCGATTGCGCGGCGTTGAGGCGCGGGTCGCAATGCGTGTGATAGCGATCGCCCAGCCGTTCGTCGGTGATCGCCACCGCGCCGCCGGTGCATTCGGTCACGTCCTGCCCGGTCATTTCCAGATGGATGCCGCCGGCATGGGTGCCTTCGGCCTTGTGGACCGCGAAGAAGCCGCGAACCTCGCCCATGATCCGCTCGAAAGGCCGCGTCTTGTAGCCACTGTCCGCCTTCACGACATTGCCGTGCATCGGGTCGCAGTTCCACACCACCGGGTGCCCTTCGCGCTCGATCGCGCGGACAAGCTTCGGCAGGCCGGCTTCCACCTTGTCGTGGCCGAAGCGGCTGATCAGCACGATCTTGCCCGCCTCGCGCGAGGGGTTGAGCGTATCGAGGATGCGCACGAGGACGTCCGGCTCCAGGCTCGGCCCGCATTTCACGCCCAGCGGATTGCCGATGCCGCGCGCAAATTCCACGTGCGCGCTGCCATCGAACCGCGTGCGATCGCCGATCCACAGCATGTGGGCGCTGGTATCGTACCAGTCGCCGGTCAGCGAATCCTGCCGCGTCATCGCCTGTTCGTAAGGAAGCAGCAGCGCTTCGTGGCTGGTGTAAAAGCTGGTGCCCTGCAGTTGCGGCACGGTTGCCGGATCGATCCCGCAGGCTTCCATGAAATCGAGCGCTTCGCCGATGCGGTCGGCGGTTTGCGCGAACTTGTCCGCCCACGGGCTGCGGCCCATGAAATCGAGCGTCCACTGGTGGACCTTGCGCAAATTGGCATAGCCACCGGTCGAGAACGCCCGCAGCAGGTTCAGCGTCGCCGCGCTCTGGTTATAGGCGCGCACCATGCGCTGCGGATCGTTACGGCGCGTCTCGGCATCGAATTCGATCCCGTTCACGTTGTCGCCGAAGTAGCTCGGCAGGGTTTGCTGCCCCTGCGTTTCGGTATCGCTGCTGCGCGGCTTGGCGAACTGGCCCGCCATGCGCCCCACCTTCACCACCGGGCTCTTGCCGGCGAAAGTCAGAACGACCGCCATCTGCAGGATCACGCGAAACGTGTCGCGGATGTTGTTCGGGTGGAATTCGGCAAAGCTTTCCGCGCAGTCGCCGCCCTGCAGCAGGAACGCCTCGCCGCGGCATACCTCGGCCAGTTCCGCCTTCAGTGCCCGCGCCTCGCCCGCGAAGACGAGCGGGGGGAAGGACGACAGCGTGCCGGTCGCCTCTGCCAGCGCTGCCTCGTCCTCGTAGCGGGGCAGGTGCTTCGCTTCGAAACCTGTCCAGCTGCCGGGTTGCCAATCGTGTGCCATTATTTCCATCCGTTACTCGGCCTCCAACCTAGGGGTTGGCCGGTCGGATTGCCAGAAACGGAATTTGGGCCGCGGGCAAGCGCGCTTTTCCGATCACCTTGATCGGGTGCGAGGACGCGGGGCCAGAGAAAACCCCCGCGACGGTCTCCCGAGCGGGGGTTTTTCTCATGACGCTACATGCCGGCAGCGCGTCAGGCGGCGGCCGGTGCCGCGTCGCGTACGCCCTGATCGACATGCGCCGCAAAGGGTTCGAAATTGTCGACGAAAAGCTGGACCAGCTTTTCTGCCGTGCGGTCGTATTCCTCCCCGTCCGCCCAGGTCGAGCGCGGGTCCAGAATTGCGCTGTCCACACCCGGCACCGCGACCGGGACTTCGAAACCGAAGTTCGGATCCTTGCGGAATTCGGCATCGTTCAGGCTGCCGTCGAGCGCGGCATTGAGCAGCGCGCGGGTTGCCTTGATCGGCATGCGGTGGCCGGTGCCGTACTTGCCGCCGGTCCAGCCGGTGTTGACCAGCCAGCACTGCACGCCGCCATCGGCGATGCGCTTCTTCAGCAGGTTGCCGTAGACGCTGGGATGGCGCGGCATGAAAGGTGCTCCGAAGCAGGTGCTGAACGTCGCTTCCGGCTCGGTCACGCCGATTTCGGTGCCGGCGACCTTGGCGGTGTAGCCCGACAGGAAGTGGTACATCGCCTGGTCGGGCGTCAGCCGCGCGATCGGAGGCAGCACGCCGAACGCATCGGCGGTCAGCATGATGACGTTGCTGGGCGGCGGGCCCATGTTGTCTTCGCTGGTGTTGGGAATGCTGCTGAGCGGATAGGCGCCGCGCGTATTCTCGGCGAGGCTGTTGTCGTCGAGGTCGATCTCGCCGTTCGCGTCCATCACCACGTTTTCGAGTACGGTGCCTTCCATCTTGGTGGTGGCGTAGATTTCGGGCTCCGCTTCCGGATCGAGGCGGATCATCTTGGCATAGCAGCCGCCTTCGAAATTGAAGACCGCCGTGTCCGACCAGCCATGCTCGTCGTCGCCGATCAGCGTGCGGCTGGCATCGGCGCTGAGCGTGGTCTTGCCGGTACCCGACAGGCCGAAGAACACCGCGCTCTTGCCGTCGGGGCCGATATTGGCGCTGCAGTGCATGGGCATCACGCCTTGCGGCGGGAGCAGGTAGTTGAGGATGCCGAAGACGCTCTTCTTCATTTCGCCGGCGTATTGCGTGCCGCCGATCAGGACGAGCTTTTCGGACAGGTTGACCGCGATCACGGTCTCGCTGCGCGTGCCGTGGCGTTCCGGGTCCGCCTTGAAGCTGGGCAGGTCGATGATCGTGTAATCGGGCGAGAAGCCGTCCAGCTCGCTCGCCGTCGGACGGCAAAGCATCGTGCGGATGAACTGGTTGTGCCACGCGAATTCGTTGATGACGCGAACGTTGGCGCGATATTCGGGCTGGGATCCGCCGAACAGATCGGCCACGTAGAGGTCGCCCTTGTCCTTCAGCGCGGCCAGAAAATCGGCCTTCAGCGCGGCAAAATGCTCCGGCGACATGGAGGCGTTGTTGTCCCACCAGACGGTGTCTTCCGTTTCGCCGTCGCGGACGATGAACTTGTCCTTCGCGCTGCGGCCGGTGTGCTTGCCGGTTTCGACCACCAGCGGACCGTCCTTGGCGCGCTTGCCCTCCCCGTTGGCGAGCGCCGCCTCGGTCAGCTCCTCGCTCGACAGGTTGGCGTGGATCGTCGCGGCGGTTTCGATACCTTGGGCGGACAGCGGAACGGAAAGCGTGTGGGCCAATGGAAACTCCGTGGCGTAACAGGTCTGGTGGACGGCGCGAGGCAGGCGAACGACACGCTGGGTGCATTCGTATGCAAGCGACCTTTGCGCCGCCTTTAGGGGCCCGTACCGATTCCGTCAATTTCGCTGCGGCTGTCCGCGCGAAAAATCCCCTGCGTTGTGCAGTCGGGCCTGCCGCGCTATCTCCGGCGGACGATGGAAACCGACACACCCGAACTGGCCCCCGGCGCCGCATCTAGCGCTGACAACCGCGTCATCGCGCTGGTCGACGACGACCGCAACATCCTGACCACGCTGGCGATTGCCCTGCAGGCCGAAGGCTTCGTCACCCGCCTCTACACCGATGGCGAAACGGCGCTGAAGGCCTTGCTGGAAAACCCGCCGGACCTGGCCGTGTTCGACATCAAGATGCCCAAGATGGACGGGATGGAACTGCTCGCCAAGCTGCGCGAACATTCCGACCTTCCAGTTATCTTCCTCACCAGCAAGGACGAGGAGGCTGACGAGGCGGCCGGCCTTGCGATGGGCGCGGACGATTACATCGCCAAACCCTATAGCCAGCGCCTGCTGCTCGCCCGCATCCACGCGATCCTGCGCCGCAGCGGATCGCCCGCCCATGCCGGCCCGCACGGCGACGAGGACGGCTCCGGCATCGTCACCCGTGGCCGGCTGGGCATGGACCCCGCGCGGCACCGCGTGACCTGGGACGGCGTGCCAGTGGCCCTCACCGTGACCGAATTCCTTATCCTCGAAGCGCTCGCCCAGCGTCCCGGCGTCATCAAGAGCCGCAACCAGTTGATGGACGCGGCCTATCCGGACGACATCTTCGTCGACGACCGGACGGTGGACAGCCACATCAAGCGCATGCGGCGCAAGTTCCGCGCCAAGGATCCGGAGTTTTCCGGCATCGAGACGCTTTACGGTGCAGGATACAGCTTCTCCGGTGCGTGAGCCTGCCGAGACCGGGCTCGACCCGCACGATCCGGGCCGGATCGCGCCCCGCTTCGCGCGTTTTGACCTTGCCCGCGGTGCCTCGCTCACCACGCGCATCCTGCTGCTCAACATCATTCCCATTGCGCTGCTTGCCGGCTCGGTCTTCTACCTCGACAGCTATCGCCGCCAACTGACCGGGGAACGGTTCCGCCTGGCGCAGGTAGAAGCCCAGATCATCGCCGAGGCCTTGGCCGGCGCGTCGCAGGAACGCCAGGAGGCGCTGCTGATCCAGATCGGCAAGGAACAGCAGCTGCGCATCCGCCTTTACGATCCCGAAGGCGTGCTGACGCAGGACAGTTTCGTGCTGGGCGAACCCGCCTACACGCTTGACGACCCCACCGACGACAGCTGGGTCGAACGCTGGGGCCGCTCGCTCGACGCCGGAATGGACGCGATGCTGGGCGCCCCCCCGGTGCCCGACTATGTCGAGCCCGAGACCGACGATGCCGAAGACTGGCCCGAGCTCGCCGAAGCGCGGCGGCAGGGCATCACGCAGCTGCGCCTGCGCTATGCCCCCGACCGGACCCCGGTCATTACCGCCGCCGCGCCGGTCGGCCTCGAAGGCGCGACGCTGCTGCTCAGCCGCAACCCGCGCGACATCGTGCAATCCGTCCGCGACGCGCGCGGCCTGATCGCCGCGCTGATCGGGGTGGCCTTCCTCGTTTCCATCATGATCTCGCTGTACCTCGCGCGGACCATCGTCGAGCCGCTGCGCCGTCTCGCCCGCGCCGCCGTGCGCGTGCGGCTGGGGCGCGAGCGCGGCGTCGTGGTCCCGCGCATGAGCGAGCGCGGCGACGAGATCGGCATCCTCGCCCGCGCAACTTCCGACATGACAGAGGCCCTGCGCCAGCGGATCGATGCCGTCGAGGCCTTCGCGGCAGACGTCGCGCACGAGATCAAGAACCCGCTCGCTTCCCTGCGCAGCGCCATCGAGAGCCTCGGCACGGTCGACGACCCGGCCCTGCGCCGCCAGCTCAACGACATTGCCGCCCACGACGTGCGCCGGATTGACCGGCTGGTTACCGAGATTTCCGATGCGAGCCGTATCGAGGCGGAAATGTCGCGCACCGAATTCGAAGTCATCGACCTGGACCGGATGGTCCGCAACCTCGTCGCGGCGCGCGATCGCAGAGATGAGAACGAAGGCCGCGAGGTCGCGATCACGCTGCACGACGGCCCCGCTTACATCCAGGGGGTTGCCTTGCGGCTGGAGCGGGTCATCGGCAACCTCCTCGACAACGCCGTCTCGTTCTCCCCCAAGGATGGCAGGATCGACATCGATATCACGGGGGAAGGCGAGTTCGTCGAGCTCAGCGTCTGCGACCAGGGCCCCGGTATCGCACCCGAAGCGCGTGAAAAGGTCTTCACCCGGTTCCATTCGGTGCGACCGGACAGCGAACAGTTCGGCAACCATTCGGGCCTCGGCCTCGCCATCGCACGGACCATCGCCGAAGCGCATGACGGCACGCTGACCGTGGGCGACCGTGCGGACGGAGGAAGCGGGGCCTGCCTCACCCTCGCCCTCCCCGCCGCCGACAGCGCGCGATGACCGAAAGGCAGGCAGGGGCCGTCCTGATCGACGGGCGCGTGCTGCTGATCGAAGGCCCGGCGGGCAGCGGCAAATCCACCCTCGCCCTCCAGTTGCTCGACCGCGGCGCGACGCTGGTCGGCGATGACGGCGTCACACTCAGCGATCGCGGCGAAGCCCTGTGGGCCGCGCCCCCGCCCAACACCGCCGGCCTTATCGAATTGCGCAATGTCGGCCTGGCCGAAAAACCCGTCGGCGAGGGTCCGGTGGCCTTGGTGCTGACCCTTACCGCAGAGGCCCCGCGTTTCGTCGATACAGCCGGCGGGATCGACCTTCTCGGCCGCCGCATTCCCCACCTCCTGTTCGACCCCGCTATCCCGGCAGCGGCCATCCGCGCGGAGCTTGCGCTCGCTCGCTACGGCCTTGCCTGAAGCCTGTCCTCGTTCGGAACAGCGTCGCCACTTCGCCCTTCCAATTCGCGGCCAAGGCGCGCAAGCCCGCCTTCCCCATGGTGTCCGATTCGACAACCGCCCTGGCTGCCCAGCCGATCCTCCTCGTCACCGGACTGTCCGGCGCCGGCAAGACCACGGCCCTGCGCGAGCTGGAGGACCTGGGCTGGGAAACCATCGACAATTTCCCCATCCGGCTGCTGAAGAACCTCGTGTCCGGCAAGGAAGCGGACGAGCATCGCGCGCCGCTTGCCATTGGCTTTGACGCCCGCACCCGCGGCTTCGTGCCGGCCCAGATCATCGAGCTGGTCAAGACGCTGTCGGCGCGGCCCGATCTCGAAATCTCCACCCTCTACATCGACTGCGACGATGCGGAGCTGGAGCGGCGGTATAACGAGAACCGTCGCCGCCACCCGCTGGCGGACGGCGTGCCGGTGACCGAAGCCATCGGCATGGAGTGCGAACTGCTCGCCCCGCTGAGGCGCTGGGCCGACCTCGTCATCACCACGACCAAGCTCAGCACGAATGCGCTGCAGGAAACAATCCGGGAGCGTTTCGCCGGGGCCACCGAAGATGCGATGGTTGTCACCGTGACCAGCTTCGGCTTCGCCCGCGGGATGCCGCCCGTCGCCGACCTCGTCTTCGACATGCGCTATCTCGACAATCCGCACTGGGTGGAGGGGCTGCGCGAACAGACGGGGCTGGACGAAGCGGTGGCGCGGCACATCCAGGCGGACCCGGCTTTCGATGAGACCTTCCCGCAGATTTGCCACCTCGTGCTCGACCTGCTGCCGCGCTATCGCGATACCGGCAAACGCTATGCCACCATCGCCTTCGGCTGCACCGGCGGGCGCCATCGCAGCGTCTATTCGGCCGAACGGATGGCCGCCGCCCTGCGCGACGAGGGGTTCGAGCCGACCGTCGTCCACCGCAACCTCGGCTCGCGCGCGGCAGGGCTGGTCGAAGGCAGTTCGAGCCTGTAATGGCCGCCGCTTCACCTTCCAGCCAGCAAGCCCGCGATAGGCTTTGGCCATGCAGATTGACGAGTGCGCGTAACCGATGATCGGTCTAATCCTGGTAACCCACGGCCGCCTGGCCGAAGAATTCGTCGCCGCGATGGAACACGTGGTCGGCGGGCAGGACCGCGTCGCCACCGTTTGCATCGGGCCGGAAGACGATGTGGAGGAACGGCGGCAGGACATCCGCACCGCGATCGGCAAGGTCGATATCGGCGACGGCGCGATCATCCTTACCGACCTGTTCGGCGGCACGCCCTCCAACCTCGCCATTTCGTTGCTTGAGGCGGGCCGCGTGGAAGTGGTCGCCGGCATCAACCTGCCGATGCTCATCCGCCTGGCCGGCGCGCGCAAGAACCTGTCCATCGGGGAAGCGGTGAAGGCGGCACGCGATGCCGGGCGCAACTACATCACCGTGGCTAGCGAATTCCTCGCGGCCGAGGCATAGTCGGCGGCCAAGGGGGGAGCACGCAGCCATGGCCGATACCGCAAGCGAACGCGTCGTCATCGAAAACGTGAAGGGCCTGCACGCCCGCGCCAGCGCAAAGTTCGTCGGCGCGGTTGCCGGCCTGCCCGATGGCACGCAGGTGACGGTCGAGAAGGACGGGGTTTCCGCGGGCGGCAGCTCGATCCTCGGCCTGATGATGCTGGGCGCGGCGAAGGGCGACGAGGTGACGATCACCGTCGCCGGCCCGGAAGCGGACGTCGCGGTCATGCGGCTGGTCGGCCTCGTGAAAGATCGCTTCGGCGAAGATTGAGGCGGAAGGCCATGCGCCGCGAAATTACCGGCTTTTCCAATCCGACGGTCAAGTACCTGCGGTCCTTGCGGGACAAGAAGTACCGGCGGCGCGAAGGCCGCTTCCTTGTCGAGGGGCTGCGCCTGCTCACCGATGCGCGCGAAAGCGGGCGCCTGCCGGAAATGCTGGCGATGGCCAGGGGCCGCGATGCGCATCCGCTGCTGGACGAGCTGGAACGCGCGGTGGATGCGGGCGGCGGCGAGGTGATCGAGACCACGCCCGACATCCTTTCCAAGATCACCGGCAAGTCGAACGCCCAGGCGGTCGCGGGCGTGTTCGCGGAGTGGGACACCTCGCTCGCCCAGATCGACCGCACCGCCGCGCCGATCTGGCTGGTGGCGCAGGCGCTGCGCGATCCCGGCAATCTCGGCACCATGCTGCGCACCTGCGACGCGGTGGGCGCCGGCGGGCTGATTTTGGTAGACGATTGCGCCGATCCCTTCAGCGTGGAGGCCGTGCGCGCCAGCATGGGCGCCGTTTTCACCCAGGCGATCGCCCGCGCCACGTGGGACGAATTCCTGCCGTGGCTGCGAACGGGCGACGGCCAGCTTGTCGCCGCATCCCTGCGCGATGCCGTGCCCTATCGCGGTGCGCCGTATAAGGCGCCGTGCTTCCTCCTGGTCGGCAACGAGTCGCAAGGTTTGCCCGAAGCCTACGAAGCGGCCTGCGACCTGCGCGTGACCATGCCCATGCGCGGGCGCGCCGACAGCCTCAACGCCGCCATCGCCGGCGCCGTGCTCGCCTACGAGGTGCTGGCGGGTTTGGACGGCTAACCGACGCCTGTCATGGAACACCGACCGGGGTGTTTCGCAAAACTGCACGGTCACCGCCCGGCCTCCCGCCTGTCGAGCGTCGCCCAGCCCGCGTCGGCTCGCCGCAGCAGTCGAAAGAGCGAGGTTTTGTCGGGTTTACGGCGGATCGCGGTCATGCGGCCCTGATAAAGGACGGGCTGTACCAGTCCCGCCTCCAGCCGTTCTATCAGCGCGCGGGTTGTCACCTTCCGCCAGTCGCGCTTCGGCCGCGCCAGCCGCCCCGATCCGGGCGGGGTGAGCACCGCATCCCAGGCGTGAGCGAAATCCGCTGCGTCCTCCCGTCCGCGCAGCCGATAGGCCGAAGCCCTCGACATCCCCACCCGCCGCGCCGCTTCACTGGCAGAGCCGGTCAAATAGAGCTCGGCAAGGAAAGCGCACTGGCGCAGCTCGTTCCACCCGTCGCTGCGCAAACGCACCGGTACGGGATGAAAGAACGGCGGCTTGCGCCGGCGGCGATGGGCTGGGATGCGCGGCATCCGCATAGGTGGAGCAAATGCGAGCGGTGTAGGAAAGAATTGGCGCGTCGAACCGACATCCCGGCAAACGAGCCGGAGGTTCTATTACGTCACCGCGCCATTCCCTTATTCGTCATTATCCGTGCCGTCGGGGAAATTCGCCAATCGGCGCGGCTGATGACCGATAGGCAACGCCTCGGTAAGTTCCTTCGCGGAGGTATCGATGCTCAGTTCTTCGAACCTTTCGCCGGTGCGACGCAGGTTGGTATCAAAGCTGCCCACAAGTGAATCGAAGCTCTTGTTCGCCTTGCCGAGATCGCGGCGCAGATTGCCGAGGTGCCGGGCCACGACGCCGAGCCGGTCGTAAAGCTCCTTGCCGAGCTTCGCTATCTCGTCCGCATCGGCCTGCACCCCCGCCTGCCGCCACACGGTCGCCACCGTCATCGCGATCGACATGAAATTAAGCGGGCTCGACAGCACCACGTTCTGCCGCAGCGCGTAATCGAGCAGTCCCTCGTCCTGCGTCAGCGCGGCGTAGAGCACGTGTTCGCCGGGCACGAACATCACCACGAAATCGGCCGAGCCCTTCACGTGGTCCTGATAACGCTTCGCTGAGAGCGCCTGGACATGACCCCGCAGCTCGCGCGCATGTTTGGCCAGCAACACGCCGCGCTGCTCCTCGGTCTCCGCCTCGTTTGCTTCCTTGTAGGTGTTGAAGACGTTCTTCACATCGACGATCAGCTTGCGTCCGCCGGGGATGTTGATGATCGCATCGGGGCGCAGGTCCTGCCCGTCCTCCCCCTTGATCCCGACCTCCCGCCGGAAATCCGTCCGCTGGCTGAGGCCGCAGCTTTCGAGCAGGTTCTCCAGCTGCAGTTCGCCCCAGTCGCCGCGCGCTTTCGTGGCGCCTTTCAGCGTGGTTGTGATGCGGTTGGCCCCGTCGATTACCTCGCGCTGGCCCGCCTTCACTTCTCCGATCACGCCGGTCAGCTGGTGATAGGCCTCGGCCCGGTTCTTCTCGATCTCGTCGATCCGCTTGCGATAGCGTTCCAGCGTCTCGCCCACCGGACCAACCTTCTTTTCCAGCTCCGCAAGGCTTTCCTTGTTGAGATTGGCGAGATGCGATTGCGCGCCTTCCATGAACCTGGACTGCGCGCCTTCCAGCATCTTTTCCCCGATCTCGTTGAACTTCGCTTGCAGCTTCTCCTCAGCTTCGACCAGCCGCTTCAGCTCGCGCTCGAAATGCTGCTCGCGCTCGGCATAGCGATCCTCGAGCGCCTTCTCGCGCGCCGCCGCGCCGCTTTTCAGCGTGTCAAGCTCGCGCGCCAGCGCCGCCTTTTCGCCGCGCAGCGTCTCGGCCAGCGTGTCGTGCCCCGTGCGCAGGTCCGCCAGCGCCTTCTCGTGCGATCCGCGCAGGTTGGCCAGCGTGGTGTCATGCGCGGCGCGGGTTTCGCGAAGCTCCCGCTCGAGCGGTTCGAGCCGTTCGGCCCGCGCTCCGGCCGCTTCCAGATCAGCAAAGGCGCGCAGGTATTTCGCATCCGCCTCCGCCGCGCGCGCCTCGGCCGCGCCGTGCCGCTCCTTCCACTCAGCAATGGGGCGGGAGCCGGCGAACCAGCCGATCCCTCCCCCGATGAGCAGGGCAAGCAGCGCGACAATCAGCAGGGTCATTTCCATGTGCGGAACATAATCGGAACGTGAGCCTTTGCCAAGCGCCGCGGCGGAACCAATCCCCCGCCCCGTTCGCTCCCCAGTCAAAGAGGAGAAAACACATGTCGATCAAGGAAATGATTTCCGAACACCCGCAGGTGGGCGCCGATTACAACGAGCAGCTGGGCGAGGCGATCAAGCATGCGATGTACGGCGCCGCGATCATGAACAGCTGCGCCGATGCCTGCAGCGCGGAAGGTGGCGACATGTCGCGCTGCATCCGCCTGTGCAGCGATGCCTCCGACGCCTGCACCGCCTATTACCGCATCGCCAGCCGCCGAACCGCCGGCAATGTCACGGTGATCAAGTCGCTGTCCGAAGCGGTCATCATCGCCTGCAAGGTCTGCGCGGAAGAATGCGCGAAGCACGACAACGCACACTGCAAGCGCTGCGAGCGGATGTGCCGCGAAGTGGTGGAAGACGTGGTCCAGGCGCACGAGGGCATGGTCGAAGCGGCCTGACCCCAATCGCGACACAAACGAAAAGCCCCGCCATAAACAGCGGGGCTTTCTTGTTCACGGGTCAGCCGGTCACGCAGCGCGGCGCAGCTTCTCCAGCTTCTTGAGCGCCATCTTGCGCTTCAGCTTGCTCAGGTGGTCGATGAACAGGATGCCTTCGAGGTGGTCCATCTCGTGCTGCAGGCAGGTCGCCAGCATGCCTTCGATGTCTTCTTCGTGGCTGTTGCCGTCCAGGTCCTGGTAACGCACCCGGCAGGTCGCGGGGCGTTCGACGTCGGCATAGATGTCCGGCACCGACAGGCAACCTTCCTGGTATGCCGCCATCTCGTCCGCCGGGTCGAGGATTTCGGGATTGATGAAGACCAGCTTCTCGTTGATCACCGGATAGTGCTTGTGCCCGCACTCGCCGTCGCCGCAATCTTCGGGTTCGGCAGTCTCGTCGGGCCGCTGCAGGTCGATAACCAGCACGCGCTTGGGCACGCCCACCTGGATCGCGGCGAGGCCGATGCCGTGCGCGGCGTACATGGTTTCGAACATGTCATCGACGAGCAGCTTGAGTTCGTCATCGAACTCGGTGACGGGTTCGGACACGGTCTTCAGCCGGGGGTCCGGCACTTCGAGGATTTCGCGGATAGCCATGCGGGGGCAGATAGGTGATCGAATGGGTGAATTCAACGGTCGTAAACCCTCCCCGCTGCGACTAGGCGACACGTCGCCAAGTCTCGCTGCCCCTCCCTTGAGGGAGGGGTTGGGGTGGGTGCACTACGGCATCTGCTAAGCCATCGGCCGCCTTGCGCGCAATGCCTGGGCGAGCGTGCCTTCGTCGAGGTAATCGAGCTCCCCACCGACCGGCAGGCCATGGGCCAGCTGCGTGATGCGGACGGGTTTCCCCTCCAGCCGCTCGGCGATGTAGTGGGCGGTCGTTTGCCCTTCCAGCGTGGCGTTCATGGCGAGCACGATCTCGTCGATCCCGCCCTGCCCGACCCGCTGCATCAGGCTGGCGATGTTGAGATCCTCCGGCCCCACCCCGTCGAGCGCGGAAAGCTTGCCGCCCAGCACATGGTAGCGCCCGGTGAACAGCCGCGCCCGGTCGAGCGCCCACAGGTCCGCCACGTCCTCCACCACGCACAGGCTGCGGGAATCGCGCTTCGCATCGGCGCAGATGCCGCACGGGTCGGTGGTGTCGACATTGCCGCAGGTGGAGCATTCGACCAGCCGCTCGCCCACTTCGGCCAGCGCCTCGACCAGCTGCGGCAGGGCGCTGTCGCGGCGCTTCACCAGCCACAGCACCGCCCGCCGCGCACTGCGGGGCCCCAACCCGGGAAGCCGCGCCAGCGCGCCGGTCAGCCGTTCGATCTCTTGCGATGCCATGGGCCGGGAGATAGGGCCGCGAACCTCGATTGGCAAAAACAGAAACACACGCAATGCGCATCATCTTCATGGGAACGCCCGATTTCGCGGTGCCGAGCCTCACGGCCCTCGCCCGCGCCAATCACGAGATCGCGTGCGTCTACACCCAGCCCCCGCGCCCGGGCGGGCGGCGCGGCAAGCAGCTGACGAAGACGCCGGTCCATGTCGAGGCCGAGCGGCTGGGCATCGAAGTGCGCCATCCCGCCAGCCTGAAAGGCGCCGAAGCGCAGGCGGAGTTTGCCGCGCTGGAGGCGGAGCTGGCGGTGGTCGCGGCCTATGGCCTGATCCTGCCGCAACCCATCCTCGACGCGCCAACGCGCGGCTGCATCAACGTCCATGCCAGCATCCTTCCGCGCTGGCGCGGTGCGGCGCCGATCCAGCGCGCGATCTTGGCGGGCGACGAGGGCACCGGGATCACGCTGATGCAGATGGAAGCGGGCCTCGACACCGGCCCCATGCTGGCCACCGTGCGCACGCAGGTGGACGCCAAGACCGCCGGCGAACTGACCGACGAACTGGCGCAGCTGGGCGCGCAGCTGCTGGTCGGCCAGCTGGAGGACCTCGATGCGCTGCGCCCGATCGCGCAGGACGACGAGGAGGCGACCTACGCCGCCAAGATCGACAAGGCCGAGGCACGGATCGACTGGGGCGCGGACGCCGCAACAGTGCTGCGGCAGGTGCGCGCCTTTGCCCCTGCCCCCGGCGCGTGGTTCATGCTGGGCGAGGACCGGGTGAAGCTGCACACGGCCGAACTGGCGGAGGGCACCGGCGCGCCGGGCGAAATCCTCGACCAGACTATGACCATTGCCTGCGGCACGGGCGCAATCCGCCCGCTGCGCCTGCAAAAGGCCGGAAAGCCCGCGATGGTGGTGGGCGAATTTCTGCGCGGCAATGCGGCAGGGCCCGGGACGCGGCTTTCTTGACCCGCTACGCCCTCACCATCGAATTCGACGGCGGGCCGTTTCAGGGCCTGCAACGCCAAAAGCACGGGCCGAGCATCCAGGGCGCGATCGAGGCGGCGGCGCACCGGCTAACCGGGGAAGATGTCACGCTCTACAGCGCCGGGCGGACCGACAGCGGGGTCCACGCGCTGGCGATGGTCAGCCACCTCAACCTGGAAAAGGACAAGGATCCCTTCCGCCTGATGGAAGGGCTCAACGCGCATTTGCGGCCCGATCCCATCGTCGTGACCGACTGCCGGATCGTGGACGGGGACTGGCACGCCCGCTTCTCCTGCACCGGGCGCCGATACCTCTATCGCATCCTCAACCGCCGCGCGCCGCCCGCGCTGCTGAAAGGGCGCGTGTGGCACCAGCCGCGCCCGCTCGACGAAGCTGCGATGCACGACGCGGCGCAGGTCCTCGTCGGCAAGCACGATTTCACCACTTTCCGCAGCGTCAATTGCCAGTCCGACAGCCCCGTCAAGTCGCTTGCGCTGCTGGATGTCGAGCGCGTGGGCGAGGAAGTGCACATTCACGCTGCCGCGCGCAGCTTCCTCCACCACCAGGTCCGCTCGATGGTCGGCTGCCTTGCGCTGGTCGGGCTCGGCCAGTGGAACAAGGCGAAGCTGGCGGAGGTTCTGGAGGCACGGGATCGCCAGCAACTGGGCCTCAACGCCCCCGCCCACGGATTGTATTTCGTGGCTGCGGAGTATGACGAGGATAAGTGACGTCGAACACCCACCCCAACCCCTCCTTCAAGGGAGGGGCAGCGCAGCTTGGTTCACCGCAGGTGAGCCTTAGCGAAGCAGGGTGGGAGCCAGACGGTCGCAGAACAGGATAACCGGGCCGACCGGATCAACAGGAGAAAACCGCATGAGCACCACCGGCAAGCAACTCTTCACCACGCTGGAATCCGACGGCACGCTGACGGTCGAGATCGCCGAGGCCACTTTCCCCGATCCCACCGGCAACCAGGTGCTGGTGAAGATGGAGGCCGCGCCGATCAACCCGAGCGACCTTGCCATCCTGACCGGGGCCGCCGATTTCGAGAATGCGGAATACTCGCCCGGCAAGGTGGTCGCCAAGATGCCGGAGCCGTTCAACACCGGCTCGAAAGCGCGCCACGGCCAGCGCCTGCCCGCCGGTAACGAGGGCGCAGGCACGGTCGTTGCCGCGGGCGACGGCGAGATGGCGCAGGGCCTGATGGGCCAGCGCGTTGCATGCGTACCCGGCAGCGCTTTCAGCCAGTATGCCATCGCCGATGCCGCCATGTGCCTGCCGCTGGGCGACCACAGCGCAGAGGCCGGTGCATCCAGCTTCGTCAACCCGATGACCGCGCTGGGCTTCGTCGAGAATGCGAAGATGGACGGGCAGAAGGCGATCCTCCACACGGTGGGCGCATCGAACCTTGGCCAGATGCTCAATCGTATCTGCCAGGAAGACGGGATCGCGCTGGTCAACATCGTGCGCAAGGCGGACCAGGCGGATTTGCTGAAGTCGCAGGGCGCAGAGCATGTCGTGAACTCCTCGGACGAGGATTTCATGGACAAGCTGCGCAGCGCCGTCGAGGCGACGGGCGCATTCTACGGCTTCGATCCCATCGGCGGCGGCCAGATGGTCGACCACTGCTTCAAGGCGATGGAACAGGTCGCCGTGGCCCAGATGAGCGAATACAGCCGCTACGGCTCCAACCAGGCGAAGCGGATGTTCATCTACGGCCGGCTGGACTTCGGGCCGACGGTCCTCACCCCGGCATACGGCTTCGGCTGGACGCTGTCGGGCTGGCTGCTGACCCCGTTCCTGCAAAACGCGGGCATGGAAACCGTGATGCGGATGCGCAAACGCGTGCTCGACAACCTGACCACGACCTTCGCCAGCAATTACAAGGAAAAGGTCGACCTGGAAGGCATGCTGACCAAGGACGCGATCCTCGACTACCGCCAGATGAAGACGGGCGAGAAATACCTCGTCACCCCGAACGGTTAACGCTCTCAAACGGCTAGCATTGAGCACCCACCCCATCCCCTCCCTCAAGGGAGGGGCAGCGAGACTTGGTAGCTTGCTACCTAGTCGCAGCGGGGTGGGATTGCGGCGTTCGCTACCGTTCAAGCCGCTGCAATTCCTCCTCCAGCCGCGCGGGATCGACCTCGCGCGGGGCGTCGCGCGGCGCATCCCGCTGCCCCGGGTTGAGGCGCACGCCGTCGCGGTCGATCCGGACATCGATTGGCACCCCTTCGATCTCGGTACTTATATTCGCGCCCTCGCCGTCTACGCCCAGCGTCGCGCCGTCACCCAGCGGGATGTCGCCGATGTCCGGCACGTCGAGCGGCTCGATCGGGCCGCCGGGGTCGGTCTGCTGCGGCGATGGGCGCGGTGCGGGCGCAGTGCCGGCTTTCGCGCCGACCATGAAGTCGCGCCAGATGCGCGCGGGCAGACCGCCGCCGGTCACGCCGTTCAGCGGCGAGTTGTCGTCGTTGCCGATCCACACGCCCACGACCAGCCGGTTATCCCCCTCCCCGGCATAGCCGACGAACAGTGCGTCGCGGTTGTCCTGCGTGGTGCCCGTCTTGCCGAAATTCGGCCCCGCCAGCGTCGCCGCGCGGCCCGTCCCGGTGTTGATCGCCGCCCGCAGCATCCGTTCGATCTGCGTAAGGTCGCTGGAATAGAATTCGCCGCGCCCGCTTGTCAGCCAGTCGAACCAGCCCGCTTCTTCCGCTTTGAAAGCGCGCGGTTCGACCGGGTAATCGTTCCCTGCAACCCCGGCATAGGCGGCGGTCAGTTCCATCAGCGTCATGGTGGACGTACCGAGCGCGAGGCTGGGGTCGCCCTCCGCCATCGGCGAAGACACGCCCAGCCGCTGCGCCATGTCGATCACGTTCTTGCTGCCGACGTCCTGCAACAGGCGCACGGCGGCCACGTTGCTGGACTGGGCAAAGGCCTGCTCCAGCGTCAGCGTTTCGGAATAGCGGTTGGCGTAGTTCTTCGGGCGATAGCTGCCGGTGGTGATGGCGGTGTTGTCGATCGTATCGGTCGGCTCCGCCCCCGCTTCCAGCGCGGCGAGGTAGACGAACAGCTTGAAGGTGGAACCCGGCTGGCGCTTCGCCTGCGTGACGCGGTTGAACGCGCTTTTCGAATAGTCCTTGCCGCCGACCATCGCCACGACCTCGCCATTCGGCCGCATCGCGACCAGCGCGGCCTGCGCCCCGCCCAGCGGCGCGCGCTCCACGATGCGGCGGGCGAGGTTCTGGAGCCGGCTGTCGAGCGTTGTGGTCAGCGTCTGCCGGTCGTAGCCGCCCTCGGTCAGCTTCCTCGCCTGGGGCAGCGCCCAGTCGGCGAAATAGGTCCCGGTCGGCACGTCGCGCTTGGTGCGCACGTCCAGCCGGGGTAGCGGCATCGCATCGGCTTCGGCCTGCGTGATATACCCAGCGTCGGCCATCGCCTGCTTCACCATCCCCATGCGCCGCACCGCCCGGTCCCAGTGCCGCGTGGGCGCATAGGCGGACGGCGCCTGCACCAGCCCGGCCAGCATCGCCGCCTGTTCGGGCTTCAGCTTTTCCGGCTGGCGGTAGAAATAATGCAGGCTCGCCGCGCGCAGCCCGTACACATTGTCGCCGAAATAGGCGTTGGAGAGGTAGCGGCTGAGGATCTCGTCCTTGGTCAGCCACGCCTCCAGCCAGAAGGCGATCAGGGCCTCCCGCGCCTTGCGGGTCAGGGTCTGCTCGGGGGTGAGGAAGGTGAACTTGGCGAGCTGCTGGGTGATCGTGCTCCCCCCGCCGACCCCGGTCCACGCTGCGCGGGCGATGCCCTTGGGCGAGATGCCCCAGTGGTCGTAGAACCCGCGATCCTCGATGGCGAGGAAAGCTCCGGTCACATGGTCGGGAAGCTTCGCCGCATCGACGGGCTTTTCCACCTCCGCCCCGTTGCGGGCGATCGGCGTGCCGTCCGCGGCCAGCAGGGTGATCTGCGGCGGCACCACGGGCTGGAGCGATTTCGACAGCGGCGCGGTGATCGCGAGATAGGCGACCAGCAGCAGGAAGGTTAGCAGGATGCCGGCAACAATCCGCACCGCCCACCAGCGTTTGCGCCGGCCGAACCAGAAGCGCTTCTGCCACCAACGATCGCCCCTATGATCGATCCTGTGATCTATGGGTCCGCGCGGCTCGTCGTCGTCATAGGCCAGCGCAGCATCGAACCGGCTGAAGTCGACACGCTCCTGCGCGCCGCCTGCGTAACCGTAATCGTCCGGCAACTGCCAGCCGCCGCCGTTACGATCGGCGTCGTCTCGGCTGCGGGAGAAAAGCGACCAGATACCCATGACGCCTACTGTATTACACGTTTAACACAGCGGGTGCGAGAATTTTCTCGGCGCGCGGCCCGTCAGGCGCTGCCGACCACGCTTTCGGGCAGGTCGGTGTTGAACACGCGCTGGTAGTATTCGGCCACCAGGCTGCGCTCCGCCTCGTCGCACTTGTTGAGGAAAGTGAGGCGGAAGGCGAAGCCCACATCGTTGAAGATCGCCGTGTTCTGCGCCCAGTTGATGACTGTGCGCGGGCTCATCACCGTGGAGATGTCGCCGGTCATGAAGCCCTGGCGGGTAAGGTCGGCGACCTTGACCATGTCGCCGATCAGCTTGGGGTCGATGTCCGGGTTCTTGGCCGCGACGATTTCCGTCTCCGTTTCGTGCGGCAGGTAGTTGAGGCCGACCACCAGGCTCCAGCGGTCCATCTGTCCCTGGTTGATCGCCTGCGTGCCGTGATACAGCCCGCTCGTATCGCCAAGGCCGACGGTGTTGGCCGTGGCGAACATGCGGAACCACTTGTTCGGGCGGATCACGCGGTTCTGGTCGAGCAGCGTCAGCTTGCCTTCCGTTTCCAGCACGCGCTGGATCACGAACATCACATCGGGGCGCCCGGCATCGTATTCGTCGAACACCAGCGCGGTCGGGGTCTGCAGCGCCCACGGCAGCAGGCCTTCGCGGAATTCGGTCACCTGCAATCCGTCGCGCAGCACGATGGCATCGCGCCCGATCAGGTCGATACGGCTGATATGCGCGTCGAGGTTGATGCGCACGCACGGCCAGTTGAGGCGCGCTGCGACCTGTTCGATATGGGTCGATTTGCCGGTGCCGTGATAGCCCTGAACCATCACGCGGCGGTTGTGGGCAAAGCCCGCCAGGATCGCCAGCGTGGTATCCGGATCGAACACGTAGTTCGCGTCGAAATCGGGCGTCCGCTCGTCCGCTTCGGAAAAGGCCGGCACTTTCATGTCGATATCGATGCCGAAGGTTTCCCGCACGTCCACGGTGGTATCGGGCTCGGCAAGGACGGTCTGGCCGCCGTGTTCGCTGGTGCTGGTCATGTCGTTCATCGCGAGGGGCGACCTAGGCATTTATCCGGCGAACGCCAACCCTATATTGGCCCCATGCCGCCAACGCTCCCTTCCGAAGCCATCCGCCGGCGCGTGGTCGACCACGTGCGCGGCTTCTTCAACGAGGATGGCCAGGGGGAGCCGCCGTCCGACGACGCGCTGTTCGAACGCGACACGCCGATCCGCATGGTCCACGCCGATATCGTCGGCATGATGGTGGGCGGAATTCGCGGCCTGCTGCTGCAGATGCTCCACCCCCATGCGCTGCAGGGGGTGCTCGACCATTCGGATTTCCGCGCCGACATGCACGGGCGGCTGCGGCGTACCGCGCGCTTCATCGCCACCACCAGTTTCGGCCAACGCGACCGCGCGGAGGCTGCAATCGCGCGGGTCAATCGCATCCACGAGGTCGTGAAAGGCACGCTGCCCGATGGCACGCCCTACTCCGCCCGCGATCCGCGCACGCTGGCCTGGGTGCACGTGGCAGAGGCGGACAGCTTCCTTGCGGGCTATCTCGCCTATGCAAAGCCCACCTGGCCGATGGCGAAGCAGGACGAGTATTTCCGCCAGTTTGCAGAGGTTGCGCGGCGGCTGGGCGCAGATCCGGTGCCGGAGACGCGGCGCGAGGCGGACGCCTTGCTGCGCGATTTCCGGCCGGAACTGAAAGCGACGCCCGAAGCGCGCGAGGTTGCCCGCCTGGTGCTCTCCCAGCGGCCCGAAGGTACGCCGCGCGCGGTCCAGCGGGCGGTCGGCCAGGCGGCGGTCGACTTGCTGCCCGCATACGCTCGCCAGATGCTGGGGCTGAAAAGCGGCGGTCTTGCGGTCCTGCCCGCCCGCGCGATGACCCGCGGCATCGCGGGCGGTCTGCGCTGGGCTTTCCGGCAAGGCTGAGGCGTCAGGTCATCTTGGCCGGAAGCTCGAAGATCGAGGCGAAGCGCAGGGCCGCCTCCCGATCCCCCTCGACCGAAACACCGATGTCTTCGGGCGCCACGTTGCCATAAAAGATCGCCGCCAGCTGCGGCGCTTCGGCGGCTTCGAACACGGCTTCGCACCCGTCGAGCGAACCGCGCGATGCGACAAGCACCCCGTCGGCCAGTTCACCGACCAGCCGGTCGCCGGGAAAGCGGAAGCCGATCCGGGCCGCCTGCCCGGCCGCCTTTGCGGGGTCGAACATCGTGCGCAGCGAGAGCATGAAGGACACCGGCGAAAGCGGCAGCGTGGGATCGTGATCGCCCGACATGGCCGCCCAGCGCCCCAGTTCCTGGATCAGCGGCTCCGCCCGGTAGCCCCACTCGGTGAGTTCGTAGACGCGCGCGGCGATCGGCGGCTCCATCTGCCGTTTCACCAGCACACCGGCGCTTTCGAGATTGGCCAGCCGTTCCGTCAGCACCTTGGCGGAAATGCCCGGCAGGCTGGCGCGCAGGTCCGAAAAGCGGCGCGGACCCAGCATCAGTTCGCGCAGCACGAGCAGCGCCCAACGCTCCCCCAACACCTCCATCGCGAAGGCGGTGCCGCAGGCATCGTTGTACCACTTGCCGTGGGTGCCCTGCCCGGTTTTGGTTTCTTTTTGTAACTTCACTGTTGCAAAAGGTAACTGCTGCCGCAATGCTTATCAAGGGCCGGATCGCAGCTTTGTTGCGGGGCCGGAATGCAGGGGAGAGTTCGCATGTATATCGACGGTTTCGTGATCGTGGTGCCTACCGCGAACAAGCAGAAGTTCATCGACCACGCCAACACCGGCGACAGCGTATTCATCGACATGGGCGCGACCCGCGTGCTGGAATGCTGGGGCGACGATGTTTCCGAAGGCAAGGTCACCGATTTCCGCAAGGCTGTGCAGGCGAAGGACGATGAGACGGTCGTTTTTAGCTGGATCGAGTGGCCGGACAAGCCGACCCGCGATGCCGCGATGGCACGGATGATGTCGGACGATTTCGACGATGAGCGGATGGATATGGAGAAAAATCCGATGCCATTCGATGGCAAACGCCTGATCTTTGGCGGGTTTGCCCCGGTAGTAGAATTGAAGGGAGAATAAGCATGGCAGACGGTCACGGCGATTTCGTGTGGTACGAATTGATGACGAGCGATGCCGATGCGGCGCAGGCGTTTTATGAACCCCTGCTCGGCTGGAAATTCGCCGATAGCGGCACGCCCGGCATGGATTACCGGTTGGGCAAGGCCGCCGGCGCGGATGTTGTCGGGCTGTTGGGCCTGACCGAAGAGATGACCGCGGGCGGCGCCCGGCCCGTCTGGGTGGGATATATTGCGGTGACCGATATCGCCGCCGCGATGGACAGTCTCACATCGGCAGGTGGCCAGCCTTTCATGGATATCCAGCATATGCCGGGCGTCGGCAAGATGGCCATGGTGGCCGATCCGCAGGGCGCCCCGTTCTACCTGATGCAGCCGGAAGGCGAAGGCTCCACCTCCTTCGCCAAGCACGAGCCGAAGGTCGGTCATTGCGCCTGGAACGAACTGGCCAGCGCCGACCAATCCGCCGCGCACGAATTCTACACCGATCTCTTCGGCTGGGAGAAGGCCGATACGATGGATATGGGCGAAATGGGCGCCTACGACATGTATTCGGTCAACGGCTACACACTTGGCGCGATCATGGCCAAACCTGCCGAAATGCCGGTCAGCCTATGGAGCTATTACTTCCGCGTGCCGGAAATCGATGGGGCGGCTGAGTATGTGAAGGCGAATGGCGGCCAGATCATCGTCGGTCCGATGGAAATTCCGGGCGGCGAACACGTGTTCTCCGCAATCGATCCGCAAGGGGCCATGTTCAGCCTGATCGGCAAGAAGGGTTAGAGGCGATGGCCGAATTCACCTTCTTCACCAATCCGATGAGCCGGGGCGCGATTGCGCATTGGGCACTGCTCGAAGTGTGGGCGGATTTCGAATACGCCTTCGTCGACTGGGGCGACAAGCCGCAGGCGCTGCTCGATGCGAACCCGATGGGCAAGGTGCCGACACTTGTCCACCACCACGAGGGCCACGACCACGTGGTGACCGAGGCAGCGGCGATCTGCCACTACCTCGCCGAAACCCACCCCGACGCGGGCCTGCTGCCGAATGCGCACAAGAAGGCCGACTATTTCCGCTGGCTGTTCTTCGCCGCCGGGCCGATCGAGGCGGCGGTGACGAGCAAGGCGATGGGCTGGGAAGTTCCCGACGACAAGCGCGGAATGGCCGGGTTCGGCACTTACGAGCTTGCGGTCGATACGCTCGACAACTGGCTGTCTTCCCACGATTATGTCTGCGGCAAGGCGTTCACGATGGCAGATGTCTATGTCGGCAGCCAGGTCGACTGGGGGCTGATGTTCAAGAGCCTGCCCGACCGCGACAGTTTCAAGGTCTATGCCGAGCGCCTGCAGCAGCGCGAAGCCTACCAGAAGGCGCGCGCGATCGAGGCCGAGCAGCGTGGGGACGCGGCATAAACGAACTATCCGTTTCGCGCTTCATTGCTGCGCCGCCGAAAAAGGTGTGGGATGTCCTCGCCAACCGGCAGGAGGAATGGTGGTGCCCTGCCCCGTGGAGAGTCCGGCTGGACAAGCGCGCCGGCGGGGCCTGCGACATGACGATGCTCGGCCCCGATGGCGAGGAGATGCCCAATCGCGGGATTTACCTGGAATGGGACGAGGGCCGCCGTTTCGTGACGACCGACGCGATTACCGAAGGTTTCGTGCCGGCGGAGCCCTTCATGGTCGGCACGTGGAAATTCGAGCCGGCGACCGAGGATGGCGTTGTGGGCACGCGCTACACCGCGTCCGCCAGCCACTGGAGCGAAGAGGCGCGCAGGAACCACGAGGAAATGGGCTTCGTGCAGGGTTGGGAAGCCTGCGCCGCGCAGCTTGCCGACATCTGCGAAGGCGAAAGCGGCTGACCGCAACCCACCTGTGCCGGTAACCCGGCTTTCACCGCTTGCGCCTATGCTCGCCCCCGCCAGACACGAGGGGGTTTGCAACGGCATTCGGGCGCAAGGTAACATTGGCCGCAAGCAGCAAAGCATGGCGGAACTTCAGGCGATGATGCGAGAGCCGGACGCAGACGGCATCGCGCGGGTCTTCCCGAAGGAGCTGTAGGACGATCCGGCAATCGGCAAGCTGCTGCGCGATGTCGGCATGCCCGGTGGCATGGGCATTTCCCGCCAGAAATACGAACGCGAAACGGCGAACATCCGGCAGGAAATCCTGGACTGGGTGAAAAGCCTGAAACCGCGCATCGTGGGCGAGCTCGACCGGATGCAGCGCGGCTATACCCCGCCGGAAGGCGAGGCCGCCTAGGCCAGCGCCGTGCTTTCGCGCAGCAGCTTGTAGGCATCGACAACGCGCGTCAGCCGCACCTCGTGCGTGCGGTCCCCGCCGTTGCGGTCCGGGTGGTACCGGCGCACGAGCTCGCCATAGCGGCGGCGCAGCGCCCGGCGGTCGATATCGCGGGACAGGCCCATGACATCCAGCGCCTGCACCTCTGCGCGGGTGAAGCGCCCGCCGCCCGGCATCGGCCGCGCGGTGGCGGCGCGGCGTCCGGCAGCGTCGCGAATGCCCTCCGCCCGGGCGCCGATGGCATCGAGGGGATCGGTAAAGTCGGCCCAGCGCGGCAAGCCGTCCTCCCCCACCCCGGCAAAGGCGCGGGTGACGTCTTCCCACCCGGCGGTCGTGCCTTGCGCATGGAAGATCTCGTCCGCGCTCATCCCTTCGAAGAAATCATAGCCCGCATTGTGCGCGCGCACGTGGTCGAGGCACATCCAGCGCCAGCTGCCCGGCCCGTCGAAGCCGTGGCCTTGGGTGCCCGGCGCACGGAATTCCCCCGCCTCCTCGCACCCCGGAACGGCGCACAGGCGCCCGTCCGCTTCGTATCGTCCATGGAACTTCGTCTGCCTCACGGGCATAGGATGGGGGCACCACCCACGAAAAGGAACCCCCGCCATGGCACCCCGTCCCGAAGCAGGCCCGCTCGAAAGCGAAATGCACGCGATCCTGGAAGAGGCATTCGCGCCGCTCCACCTCGCGGTGATCAACGACAGCGCGGCGCATCACGGCCATGCGGGAGACGACGGTTCCGGCGAATCGCATTTCACCATCGAGATCGAAAGCGCCGCCTTCGCCGGGCAGAGCCGCGTGGCGCGCCACCGGCTGGTCAACGCTGCGCTGGGCGACATTCCCGGCACGCGGGTCCATGCAGTCGCGCTGAAGACCTGGGCACCGGGAGAGCGGCCGTGAGCTATGACCTGTGGTACTGGCCCGGCATACCCGGACGCGGCGAGTTCGTCCGCCTTCCGCTAGAGGCTGCAGGCATCGCCTATCGCGACCGCGCGATGGAGGACGGAATCGACGCGCTGACCGAGGACATGGAGCAGCGCAGCGGTATAAAGCCATACGCTCCGCCCTATATCGTGACCGAGGAAGGGCTGTGCATCGGCCAGACCGCGCATATCGTCAGCTGGCTGGCAGACCGGCACGGTTTCGGCAGCGAGAACGAGTTAGAGGCGCTTCAGCTGATCCAGCTGCAACTGGACATTTCGGACTGGGTCGAAGAGGTTCACACGACCCACCATCCCATCGCCACGTCGAAATATTTCGATGAACAGAAGGATGCGGCGATCGCCCATGCCAAGGATTTTCGGGAGAACCGTATCCCCAAATATGCGGACCATTTCGAGAACGCCTTGTCGGCGAACGACGGCCCCTTCGTGCGCGGCGCGCGGTGGAGCCACGTGGACACGTCGCTGTTCCAGATGATGGAAGGCCTGGAATATGCATTCCCCAACAGGATGGCCGCGCTGCGCGAAGACTATCCAAGACTGAAAGCGTGCCGCGATGCCGTGTCCGAACTGGACGGCATCGCCGCATACAAGCGCTCCGACCGCGCGCAGGCCTTCAGCGAAGACGGCATTTTCCGCCACTATCCCGAACTGGACCCGGAATGAGCAGCCCGATGTCAGACCTCTTCTGTCAGACCATCACACCGACGACCCACGATCTCGGCGATTTCAAGGTTCGCCGCGCGTTGCCGGGGCGGCCGCGCACGATGGTGGGGCCGTTCATCTTCGTCGACCAGTTCGGGCCCGCCGATCTCGACATCGGCAGCGGGATGGACGTGCGCCCGCACCCGCACATCAACCTTGCCACCGTTACCTGGCTGTTCGAGGGCGCGATCGACCACCGCGATTCCATCGGCAGTTTCTCCACCATCCGGCCCGGCACGGTGAACCTGATGACAGCCGGCACAGGCATCGTGCATTCCGAGCGCAGCCCGCAGGACGAGCGCGACAGGGGACCGAAGCTCTACGGCATGCAGACCTGGCTCGCCCTGCCGGACGGGCAGGAAGAGATCGCACCTGCCTTCGAAGCGATCAGCGATCTTCCGATTGTCGAGGACGATTGCGCCAAGGCAGTCGTCATCATGGGCGACCTGTGGGGAAAGCGCGCGGCGACCACGACCCATGCGGAGACGATCTATGCCGAAATCGTCCTTGCCGGGGGCGGCAGCCTGCCGATCGACGCCGGGGCGGACGAACGCGCCGTGATGCTGGTGGGCGGCGAAGCGAGCCTCGATGGCGAAGGGCTGGAGCTCTATACGCTCTATGTCCTGAAGCCCGGCGAGGCGATGACGCTCACCTCGCGAACCGGCGGACGGGCGATGCTGCTGGGCGGGGAAGCCTTTGCGACGCAGCGCCACGTCTGGTGGAACTTCGTCAGCAGCGACCGCGAACGCATCAACCACGCGAAGGAACAGTGGCAAAGCGGGGCCTTCCCCAAGGTCCCGGGTGACGAGGAGGAATACATCCCCCTGCCCGACGTGCCCAAAACGGTGAGCTACCCATGAGTGGCAGCGTCTGGATCACCGGCGCCTCGTCCGGCATCGGCCGCGCCCTCGCGCTAGCATGGTCGCAGGCGGGCGAGCCCGTCATCCTTTCCGGCCGCAACGTCGATGCGCTGGAAGCAACGGCGGCGGAGTGCGCGTCCGACACGCTTATCCTGCCGTTCGAGGCAACCAACCGGGCCGCGATGGAAGAAGCGGTCGAGCAGGCCAAGGCGTGGCAAGACGGTGTCGGAACGCTGGTCAACAACGCCGGCATCTCCCAGCGCAGCCGGGCGATCAACACGCGGCTGTCGGTTTACCAGCACATCGTCGACATCGACCTGATGGCCCCCATCGCGCTGACGCAGGCGCTGCTGCCGCACATGGTGGAGCGGGGATCGGGGCGGCTGGTCTTCATCAGCTCCATCGCCGGCAAGGTCGGCGTGCCGATGCGCAGCGCCTATTGCGCGGCTAAGCACGGCCTGATCGGCTATGCCGATACACTGCGGGCGGAGCTGTCCCAATCGGGAGTGGACGTCCATGTCGTCGCGCCCGGATCGGTCGCCACCGACGTCAGCCGCAACGCCTTGTCCGGCAGCGGCGCGGCGCGCGGGCGCAGCGACAAGGTGATCGACAACGGCATCCCGCCCGCCGAGGCCGCCCTCGCCATCCTCGACGCCATCGGGCGCGGCGAGCGCGAGATCATCGTCGCGCGCGGGGTGGAGGAACAGATGGGCGAAGCCCGCCGCACCGAAGATGCGATGTTCGACCAGATGGCCGCCATGGTGGCGAGCGGCTACATGGAAAAGATGGAAGCGGAGGATTGAGCGCGATGGAGCAAACCCGCGTTACGCTCGCCAACGGTATCGAGCTGGATGTGGTAGACACCGGCCCCAGGGACGGCGAGGTGCTGGTCTTCCTGCACGGCTTCCCCGAAAGCCATCGCACCTGGCGGCATCAGATCGCGCATTTTTCCGACCGGTATCGCTGCATCGCGCCCGACCAGCGCGGCTATCGCGGCAGTTCGAAACCGGCGGAGGTCGCCGCCTACACGCCCGACAAGCTGATCGGCGACGTCTTCCAGCTCGCCGATGCGCTGGGGGTGGAGACATTCACCGTGGTCGGCCACGACTGGGGCGGCGCGATCGCCTGGGGCACTGCCATCGGCGGCCAGATGACGGGCCGCGTAACCCGCGCGATCATCGCCAATGCGCCCCACCCGCTCGTGTTCCAGCGCCTGCTCTTCACCGACCGGGCGCAGCGCGAGGCGAGCCAGTATATGCGCGAATTCCGCGATCCGGCGAACGACGCGCTCGTGCGCGAACACGGACTCGTCGGCATTTTGCTGAAGGCCGTGCGCTGGGACCGCCCGAGCGCGATGGAACCGGAAGAGCGCGAGGCGCTGCTCGCCGACTGGCAGGACCGCGACGCCGCCATGGCGATGTTGAACTGGTATCGCGGCTCGCCCGTGCAGGTCCCCCCGCTGGATGCGCCCTACGAGGTGCCGGCGGACTACACCCCTCCCGCCATCCCCAACCTCGCCATCCCGACGCTGGTCATCTGGGCGATGGACGACCTTGCCCTGCCCGCTGCGAATATCGAGGGGCTGGACGAATTCGTCGACGACCTCACCATCGAGAAAGTCCACGGTTGCGGCCACTTCGTCCCGTGGGAAGCCCCGGACAAGGTCAACGCGGCGATGGAGCGTTTTCTCGCCCGCTAATCCCGCCTCGCGCCCAACGCGCGCGCGCCTACCCCCGCCACTCGATCCATTCGCCGTGCGGGTGCGCGGTGGCCAGGCGGGTCCATTCCTCCCCGCCGGGCCAGTACCGGACGGTGAGTTCGTGACGGTGGGTGTCGCGGTTCGCCTCCAGCGAGACCCATGCCAGCGGGGCATCCGCGGTGGCAGCGGCGCCGGCGGCCTCCATCAGTTCGGTCACGCGGCGGCGCTGGTCTTCGGGCACGTATTGCCACACGACCGAGTGCATGAGCACGCGGGTGACACCATCCTGCGGCTCCTCCGCCAGCATCGCTTCCACGAAAGCATCGGCGCTCTGGCGCGCGACTTCGGGAGGCATGGTCTGCGCGGCGGCGATGGCGGCGTCCATCCGGGCAAAGCGGGCGGTAAATTCCGGCCAGATATAGGCCCGCAGGCGCAGCGCCTGGGCGGGATCGGTCAGATCCACCGGCGCAATGTCGCAACCGCGCGCGGCGACGATATCGACTCCGACCTGCGGCGGCGCATCGCCGCGCCATTCGGGCGCGAGCTGCATGGAGGACAGCGACGGCCCCATCGTCGTGCCGCCGAGATCGTAACGATAGCACCGCATCATCAGGTTGATGCCCGCGCTCGACCCGATCTCGTTCAGCGCGAATTGCGAGGGCAGGCCCTTGTCCGCCAACCACAAAAGCGCGGCGGCATAATTGGCGGACCGGCCCGCCTCGTTCGTTTGGGGGGGGACCGTCGAGCCAGACGGGCAGCGTGTAGTCGTGCCGCTCGATAATATCGGCCAGCAAGTCGGCCACGTCGGTGACGCGCTGGCCGGTGTAGAGCGGCTCCAGCGCCGGCTCGTCGCCCGACAAGTGCAGCGCGTGCAGGCCGCCTGCCAGCCGCAGCGGCAGGGCATCGGCGAGCGGCGGCCCGGACCAGCGGCGCACGCGCTTCATCGTCGCGCCGCCGCGGTCGGTATCGAGCAACGCGCGCAGGCCCGCGCACACGCAGGCCGTGATATCCGCCCCGTTGTCGCGGCAATAAGCCACCTGGTTCTCGAACGCGCGGTCGATTGCCTCCGGCCCCCTCGCCAGCGGATCGATTACCTCATAGCGTTCGCCAGCACTTGTGCTGCCTTCACTCATGCACGATTGCCCTTTTCCCTGCCTCACCCTATCCCGCCGCGCATGACCAGCAACAGCCTGACTTTCGCAGTGCCCAAGGGGCGCATCCTCGACGATGCGCTGCCGCTGATGGCGCGCGCGGGCGTGGTGCCCGATGCCGCCTTTCACGACAAGGCCAGCCGTGCGCTGAGCTTTGCCACCGAAGGCGGCGACATGCGCATCATCCGCGTGCGCGCATTCGACGTGGCGACATTCGTGGCCCACGGCGCGGCGCAGGTCGGCATCGTGGGATCGGACGTGATTGAGGAATTCGATTATCCGGACCTCTATGCGCCCGTCGATCTCGACATCGGGCACTGCCACCTCGCCGTGGCGGAACCGAAAGGCGGCGCGGCAGACACAAGCGGCGCCAGCCACCTGCGCGTCGCGACCAAGTATCCGAACATCACCAGCCGCTATTTCGAGAAGCGCGGCATCCAGGCCGAATGC
The DNA here is from genome assembly GCF_030406725.1 of Alteriqipengyuania flavescens. Lineage (NCBI taxonomy): Bacteria > Pseudomonadati > Pseudomonadota > Alphaproteobacteria > Sphingomonadales > Erythrobacteraceae > Pseudoblastomonas > Pseudoblastomonas flavescens. The sequence goes on from NZ_CP129107.1 coordinate 212,639, forward strand.
GTCAAGCTGAACGGCGCGATGGAACTGGCGCCCTCGCTCGGCCTTGCAGGGCGGATCGTCGACCTCGTCTCCAGCGGGCAGACGCTGAAGGACAACGGGCTGGTCGAAACCGGCCATATCATGGACATTACCGCCCGGCTGATCGTCAACCGCGCCGCGCTGAAGACCGACCTGCGCGTCGGCGCGCTGGTGGAACGGTTCCGGGCCATCGCAAGCGAAAGGAAGGCCGCATGATGCAGCGCCTTTCCGCAAGCGATCCCGATTTCGCCAAGCGCTTCGACCGGCTGGTGAAGGACCGCCGCGAATCCGGCGACGACGTGTCGCAGGACGTGCGGGGCATCCTCGCCCAGGTCCGCGATGCGGGCGACAGGGCGCTGGAGGACTACACCCAGCGTTTCGACGGCCACTCGCTGACGGCGGACCTCGCCAGCTGGCGGATCACGCCGCGCCAGTGCGAGGCGGCGTGGGACACGCTCGATCCGTCGCTGCGCGATGCCCTCACCCTCGCCGCCGACCGCATCCGCGCCTATCACGAGGCGCAGCTGCCGCAGGACCGCGACTATCGTGACGATGCGGGCGTAAGGCTGGGCGCGAAATGGCGGCCGGTCGATGCGGCAGCCCTCTACGTGCCCGGCGGGCGGGCGAGCTATCCCAGCTCGCTGCTGATGAACGCGATCCCGGCAAGGGTTGCCGGGGTGGAGCGGATCGTCGTCGCCACCCCGACGCCCAAGGGCCTGTCGAACGAACTGGTGATGGCGGCGGCGCATCTGTGCGGCATCGACGAAATCTGGCGCATCGGCGGCGCGCAGGCCGTGGGGGCGCTCGCCTACGGCACCAGCCGCATCCGCCCGGTCGACGTCATCACCGGCCCCGGCAACGCCTGGGTGGCGGAGGCCAAGCGCCAGCTCTACGGCACGGTGGGCATCGACATGGTCGCCGGCCCCAGCGAGATCCTGGTCATCGCCGACAAGGACAGCGATCCGCGCTGGCTCGCCGCCGACCTTCTCAGCCAGGCGGAGCACGATCCGGCGGCCCAGTCGATCCTCGTCACCGACGACACGTTGCTTGCCGGCCTGGTGCAGGACGAAATCGGCATGGAGCTTAACCAGCTCTCCACGGAGCGCGTAGCGCGGCAGAGCTGGGACAATCACGGTACGATCATCGTGGTGGAGAAGCTGGCCGACGCCATCCCGCTCGCCAACCGCCTTGCTGCCGAGCACGTGGAGCTTTCGGTTGCCGACCCGGAGCCGTTCCTCGACGGCATCCGCCATGCGGGCAGCATCTTCATCGGCCGGCACACGCCCGAAGCGGTCGGAGATTACGTTGCCGGGCCGAACCACGTGCTGCCGACCGGCCGCCGGGCGCGCTTTTCCAGCGGGCTGTCGGTGACCGATTTCATGAAGCGGACCAGCTTCCTCGAAAGCGGGCCCGAAGCGCTGGCCGCCATCGGCCCCGCCGCCGCCCGCCTTGCCCACGCGGAAGGGCTGCCGGCCCACGCCCGCTCGATAGAATTGCGCCTCAAATGACCCAGAACAAACGATCGCCCCATCGCTCAACGGCCCGCTCTGCCGCCCGCCTCGCCGCCGTGCAGGCGCTGTACCAGATGGATATGGAAAAGACCGCGCTGGCGCGGCTGCTCGACGAATTCCACCAGCACCGGCTGGGCGAAGTCATCGACGACATGGAACTGGCCGAAGCCGAGGTGGAATTCTTCGACGATATCGTGCGCGGCGTGGATGCACGGCGCGAGGAAATCGACACGCTGCTGGCCGGCTATCTTGCCGAAGGGTGGAGCCTGACGCGCCTCGACCGCACGACGCTGCAGATCCTGCGCTGCGGCGCCTACGAGCTGATGGCCCGCCCCGACGTGCCCACCGGCACCGCGATCGGCGAATATATCGACGTCGCAAAAGCCTTCTTCGAGAACCGCGAGGCAAAATTCGTCAACGGCGTGCTCGACCGTGTCGGCAAGGCTGTGCGCGCCTAGGTGCCCTCGGCGGAATTCGCCTTTATCGACATGCTGCGGGGCGTGGCCCCGCTTGCCCCGGGCGCCCGCGACCTGCGCGACGATGCCGGGATCATAGAGATCGGCGGCGAAACGCTGGTCGTGACTTGCGACACGCTGGTCGAAGGCGTCCACCTGCTGCCCGACATGGACGAGGCTGACATCGCCTGGCGCCTTGTCGCGGCGAACCTGTCGGATCTGGCGGCGAAGGGCGCGAAACCGCTTGCGGTGCTGGTCAGCCATTCGGTCACGCTGGACGATGCGCGGTTTGCCGCGGGGCTCGTCTCCGCGCTGGGGACTTGCCAGGCCGACGTGCTCGGCGGGGACACGGTGCTGATGCCCGAAGGCGCACCGCGCAGCTTCACCATGACCGCCATCGGCAAGGCGCGGCACTGCCCTGTCCCGGGACGTGACGGAGCCCGCCCCGGCGATGCGATCTTCGTCACCGGCCAAATCGGCGCGGCGATGACCGCGTTCGAGGAACTGTCCCGCGATCGCAGCGCCGCCGCGCGCGCCTATCGCCGGCCCGAAGCGCGCACTTACGAAGGCATCGATCTGGCGCCCCATGTCGGCGCGATGATGGACATTTCCGACGGGCTGCTGCTCGACGCGTGGCGCATGGCGCAGGCGAGCGGGGTCCGCCTATTCATCGAGAGCGGCGCGGTCCCGCTGGGCGCGCCCGAACACCGCCGCGCCGAAGCGCTGCGCTGGGGTGACGATTACGAACTGCTCTTCACCGCGCCTGCGGGTTTCACCTCGGAATGGCCTATCCACCGCATCGGCACGGTCGAGGCAGGATCGGGCATCTCGGTGGATGGAGAGGTTTTCGAGCGCCCCGACGGCCTCGGGTACCAGCACGGCTAATCAGCGTATCACAGCCTGACTATCGCCGATTGCGAGCGCCGCACACCCACCCAGCGGGGCGCCCGTCCAACCATCCGGGGGATGGTCGGACAGCCCCGCTCGCTCCCTCAAGGGAGGGGCAGCGAGACTTGTGAGCTTGCTCACTAGTCGCAGCGGGGTGGGTTTACCGTCTTTGCGGACGATGAGCCTTTGCCGAAGCTAGGTTGTTACAGCGCCGAACAGTCCACGCCGCGCTTCTGCAGGATCGGCTTGAGCGCGAAATACGCCTCTTTGGTGCGGTGGTTCGGTATGCCGGGATAGAGGTGGTGGATGAGATGGGTTTCCATCCCCATGCTCATCGTGTGGCCCAGGCGGCTCTTGAAGATACGCGTGGTGTCATAGCGGCTGGTGTTGCCTTCGCGCGGGTGGTGCGGCGCCCAGCTGAGGTAGAAACGAATGTAGCTGAGGCCGACATGGCGCGGCAGCCACCAGACCGCGGCGGCCACCAGCGCATAGCCGTTCCACGCCAGCGTGAAGAGCGTCGCCATGAAGAACAGCTGCAGCAGCAGCGTGTCCTTCAGCGCCTTCTTTGCCTCCGGCGTGCCCATGCCGGCGAGGATGCGCTTGTAGTGGTGGATCGAACCGTCGACGCCCGGCTGGCGGTTGTACCACGTCTTGTACCAGGCCCACGCTGCGCTCGGCGCCTCGTCGGTATAGTCCGGGTCCTTTTCGGGGTCGTTGCAGTGGTAATGATGCTCAAGGTGCATCAGCCGCGCCATCGAGAACGGGAAGACGATCGGGATCGTCGAGACCTTGCCGACCCATTCGTTGACCCAGCGATATTTCGTATTCGGCCGCGCGATGTTGGAATGCATCGCCTCGTGACTGGTGACATAGCCGCCGGTCGCCAGAACACAGGCGACGATGCAGGCGAGCCAGAGCGGCACGATGCCCAGCATGGTGAGCGGGAACAGGCTGACCCACAGCGCAAAGCCGCCCCACGCCGCGACGACATAGGGCCACATCCGCCCGCTATGGAATTCCCTGGCGATGGCGCGTTCCTGCTTCAGCAGGTCGACCCGCGTGTGCTTGTCGAGATCGTTCCCGCCGCGCAGCGCAAGGCCGGCGACTTCCGCTTCGACGTCGGCGGTGAACGCCTCGTCCGCATAGCCCGGCTGCCGGATCGTATCCATTACAGCCACCGCCCGCGGATGTTCGCGACGAGGCCCCAGGTGCCGCCGAACAGCAGGCCGAAGGCGACGGCGCTCAACCCGAACGGGCCGGAATGGCCGAACCGTTCCAGCAGCTGCGCGGTCAGCGGTGCGATGAAGCCGATCCCGAACAGGAACGGCATGATCGCCATGAGTTTCTTTGCGGCCCCTTCCATGACGGTTAAGATAATGGAAACCATCGCGCCCCGCAAGAAACCTAACATCGCTAACGATTTGGGTTAATGTCCCGATGCTGGATCGCGCGCGCAGCCGGGCGGAGAATGCATGCGGGCGGACTGTGAGAAACCGGCGGTTTGCGGGGCTTGCGCCGCCCCCGCCTTTGCTTATACCCCTTGCCCCAACGCCCCCCGCTTTCACGAGGGGGCATTTCACATCAATGTGATCTGGGAGAGGGGTACAACCCGATGATATTCGTTTACACAGCGATCGCGCTGGGTGTGCTGGCCGTGCTCTACGGCTTCGTCACCAGTCGACAGGTGCTCGGGGCCGGTGCCGGCAACGAGCGGATGCAGGAAATTGCCGGCGCGATCCAGGAGGGCGCGCAGGCCTATCTCAACCGCCAGTACACCACCATCGCCATCGTCGGCGTGGTCGTGGCCGTGCTGGTCGGCGTGTTCCTCGGGCTGGTCCCGGCCGTCGGCTTCCTGATCGGCGCAGTTCTGTCGGGCGTGGCGGGCTATATCGGGATGAATATCTCGGTCCGCTCCAACGTCCGCACCGCAGCTGCCGCACAAAGCGGGCTGCAGCATGGCCTGACCATCGCGTTTCGCGCAGGGGCCATCACGGGCATGCTGGTCGCCGGGCTCGCGCTGCTGGCCATCGCCGTGTTCTTCCTCGTCCTGATCGGGCCGATGGGTATGGAGCCCAACAGCCGCGTCGTAGTGGACGGGCTGGTCGGCCTCGCCTTCGGTGCCTCGCTCATCTCAATCTTCGCGCGCCTCGGCGGCGGCATCTTCACCAAGGCTGCCGATGTCGGCGCCGACCTGGTCGGCAAGGTGGAAGCGGGCATCCCCGAAGACGATCCGCGCAACCCGGCCGTGATCGCCGATAACGTGGGCGACAACGTCGGCGACTGCGCCGGCATGGCCGCCGACCTTTTCGAAACCTATGTCGTGACCGTCGGCGCGACCATGGTGCTGACCGCATTGCTGCTCACCGGCGTGGGCGACCTGCTGCTGCCGCTGATGGCGCTGCCGCTGCTGATCGGCGGTGCCTGCATCGTCACCAGCATCATCGGCACCTATTTCGTCCGCCTCGGCCGCGGGACCAACGTGATGGGCGCGATGTACAAAGGCTTCATCGCCACCGCCGTGCTCGCGATCCCGCTCATATACCTCGTCACCAACTGGGCGCTCGGCGACATGACCACGGCCATCGGCGGCGGGGAGAACCTGGGCAATGTCGACCCCGGCGCGCCGCTGGCAGAAGAAGGCACCGCCGCCCTCGCCAGCTTCACCGGCATGGACCTGTTCTGGTCCGCGATGCTGGGCCTCGTCATCACCGGCCTGATCATCTGGATCACCGAATATTACACTGGCACCAACTACCGCCCGGTGAAATCGATCGCCAAGGCATCGGAAACGGGCCACGGCACCAACGTGATCCAGGGCCTCGCCATCAGCCTTGAATCGACCGCCCTGCCGACCATCGTGATCGTGGCCGGCATCATCATCGCCTACCAGCTCGCCGGCCTCATGGGCATCGCCTATGGCGCAACCGCGATGCTGGCGCTGGCCGGCATGGTCGTGGCGCTCGACGCATACGGTCCGGTGACGGACAACGCCGGCGGGATCGCCGAGATGGCGGGCCTTGACGACAGCGTCCGCGAAAAGACCGACCTGCTCGACGCCGTCGGCAACACCACGAAGGCCGTGACCAAGGGCTATGCCATCGGTTCGGCCGGCCTCGCCGCACTGGTGCTGTTCGCCGCCTACACCACCGACCTCGCGGAGTTCTTCCCCGATGCCGACGTCGATTTCTCACTCGAGAACCCCTACGTCATCGTCGGGCTGCTGCTGGGTGCATTGCTGCCCTACCTCTTCGGCGCGATGGGCATGACCGCAGTGGGCCGTGCGGCTGGCGACGTGGTGAAGGACGTGCGCGAACAGTTCGCGGGCGACCCGGGCATCATGGAAGGCACCAGCCGTCCCAACTATGCCCGCACGGTGGACCTCGTCACCAAGGCTGCGATCAAGGAAATGATCGTGCCGTCGATGCTGCCGGTGCTGGCACCGATCGTGGTCTATTTCGCGATCCTCGCCATTGCCGGGCAGGAAAATGCCTTCGCGGCGCTGGGCGCCCTGCTCCTGGGTGTGATCGTGGGCGGCCTGTTCGTGGCCCTGTCCATGACCGCCGGCGGCGGCGCATGGGACAACGCCAAGAAATACATCGAGGACGGCAACCACGGCGGCAAGGGCAGCGATGCCCACCACGCCGCCGTGACGGGCGACACGGTCGGCGATCCTTACAAGGACACCGCCGGCCCAGCCGTGAACCCGATGATCAAGATCACCAACATCGTGGCGCTGCTGTTGCTCGCCGCGCTGGCCCACGGCTGATCGAAACGCCCAATTCGGCCAAGGCAAGGCCCCGTCCGGTTCGCGCCGGGCGGGGCCTTCGCATTTGCGGCGTTAACGATTGCCGCCGCCTCCGTCGGGTTGGGGGACGCGAGCGACACGATTAAACCTTGCTTCGGCTTGCGCGACCATCCGCTCCTCGCTCTCGACGCTCTTGCGCAATTGGTCGTCCAGCTCCCCGAACGCTCGATCAAATACAATCGCGGCGACCTGCCCATCGGCTGCTGGGCGAATTGCGCCTCGCCCTCGAGGCAAGGACCGGCGCGATGCTGACCCCGCAAGCCTTCGTCTTCATCTCAAGCCCGAATGCGGTGACGCCGTATCACTTCGATCCGGAGCATAATATTCTGCTCCAGCTCGAAGGGACCAAGGCGATGACCTAGTTCCCCTCCGGCGACACGCGCTTCGCGCCCGATACTGTGCACGAGGCCTATCACACCGGCGGCCCGCGCGAACTGACGTGGAGCGACGACATGCTGGCCCACGGCACCGAGTTCGCCCTGTCGCCCGGCAATGCGCTGTTCGTGCCCGTCATGGCGCCGCACTTCGTGCGCAACGGCCCGGCGTCCTCGATCAGCCTGTCGATCACCTGGCGGAGCGAGTGGAGCTATGCCGAAAGCGAGGCGCGCGCTTTCAACGCCGTGCTGCGCCGGATCGGCCTGCGCCCCGCAGCACCGGGCCGCTGGCCGCATGCCAACCGCGCCAGGTCGCTCGGCTGGAAGGTGTTGCGAAAGGCGCGCTTGACCCGATAGGCCCGCCCCGCCATCGCAGCGCGCGATGACGGACAGTACTCCTCCCCAAGAGCTCGTGGCGCGGCTGATGCGCCTATTCACGCTGACCGACGAAGGCGACGACGTTTTCACCGCACCGCGAAAGGGCGACGGCATCGGCCGCGTCTTCGGCGGGCAGGTGATCGCGCAGGCGCTCGCCGCAGCGGAAAGCACCGTGGCGGAAGATCGCCACGCCCACTCGCTCCACGCATATTTCCTGCGCGGCGGCAGCGAAGAGCACGACATCACGCTGAAGGTCGACCGCCAGTTCGACGGCGGCAGCTTCTCCAACCGCCGCGTCGTCGCCCTGCAACCGGGCGGCGAGAACGGCGAATTGCGCCCGATCCTGAACCTGGCGGCGAGTTTCCAGAAACAGCAGACCGGTCTTCACCACCAGTTGCCGCAGATGCCGGACGTGCCGGGGCCGGACGGGCTGGAAAGCGAAGACGCCGCGCGCCGCGCGATCGCGGAAAAGGTCGACGGCCCGTTCAAGCGGATCCTGTTGCAGGAACGCCCGATCGAGATCCGTCCGGTCGGCGAACGGCACTGGGAGCGCACCGGCCCCGCCGAGCCGGTCCAGCATGCGTGGTTCCGCGTGAAGGCCTCGCTACCCGACGATCCGCGCCTCCACCGCGCCGCGCTCGCCTGGCTCTCGGACATGCAGCTGCTCGGCACCAGCGCCCTGCCCCACGGCCTAAGCTGGGCACGCGGCGAGCTGAAAAGCGCCAGCCTCGACCACGCGATCTGGTTCCACGAACCCTTCCGCGCCGACGAATGGCTGCTCTATTCGACCGACAGCCCCTGGACCGGCGGGTCGCGCGGCTTCAACCGCGGTAGCATCTTCGCCGCCGACGGAAGACTGGTCGCCAGCGTCGCGCAAGAGGGCATGATCCGGGATGCGCGGGGATAATCCTCACCCTCCAGCGTGGTAGAAATCGTAAACCTTCCGCGCCACGCCTTCGCTGATGCCGGGGGTGCGCATCAGGTCTTCGAGGCTGGCGGCGCGGACTTTTCCGGCGGTGCCGAAATTCAGCAGCAGGGCACGCTTTCGTGACGGGCCGATGCCGGGGATTTCGTCGAGCGGCGATGCGCTGATCGCGCGGCTGCGTTTGGCGCGGTGGGCGCCGATGGCGAAGCGGTGGACCTCGTCGCGCAGGGTCTGCAGGAAGAACAGCACCGGCGAATTCGTCGGCAGCGTCTTTTCCCGCCCGTCGGGGAAATGGAAGACCTCGCGCCCCTCGCGCCCGTGGTGCGGGCCCTTGGCAATACCTACAACTGCCACACGGTCGGCGATGCCCAGCTCCTCCAGCACGGCCATTACGCTCGAGACCTGCCCCTTGCCGCCGTCGATCAGCAGCAAGTCGGGCCAGATCGTCTCGTGGCTGTTCGCCTTGCCTTCCTCGCCGTCCGGGTTCTCCGCAAGGTTGCGGAAGCGTCTCCGCATCACCTCGCGCATCATGCCGAAATCGTCGTTCGTTTGCGCGGTCTTGATGTTGAACTTGCGGTACTGTCTTTTCTCCAGCCCTTCCGGCGAAGCGACGACCATCGCGCCCAGCGCCTTGTCGCCCTGGATATGGCTGTTGTCATAGATTTCGACGCGCTGGGGGGCCTCTTCCAGTTCGAGGAATTCGGCCATTTCGCGCCAGGTCTTCGCCCGCGTGCCGCTTTCCGCCAGCCGCCGGTCGAGCGCTTCCACCGCGTTGCGCTGCGCCTGTTCCATCAGCCGCCGCCGGTCGCCGCGCTGGGGCACGCTGATGTCCACCTTGTGTCCGGCACTGGCGCAGAATGCCTCGGCCAGAAGCTCGCTTTCTTCCAGTGCCCGGTCGACGAGAATGGTGCGCGGCGGGGGCACCTCTTCGTAGAACTGGGTCAGCACGTCGGCCAGTACTTCGGCAAGGTCTATGTCGCCGGTGTTGCGGGGGAAGAAGGCCCGGTGTCCCCAGTTCTGCCCGCCGCGAATGAAGAAGGCCTGCACCGCGATGCTGCCGCCCTTCTCCGCCAGCGCGAAGACGTCGGCATCGCCCACGCCCGCCGCATTCACCGCCTGCGACCCCTGGATGAAGGTCGCCGCGCGCAGCCGGTCGCGCAGCAGGGCGGCGGTTTCGAAGTCCAGGTCCTGCGCCGCCTTCGCCATCTGCGTTTCGATCTTGGCCTGCACCTTGCCCGACTTGCCGGCGAGGAAGTCTTTCGCCTCGCCCACCAGCTCGGCATAGCCCGCCTCGTCGATCCGGCCGACGCAGGGCGCGCTGCAGCGCTTGATCTGGTAAAGCAGGCACGGCCGGTCGCGGTTATTGAAGAAGCTGTCGGTGCAGCTGCGCAGCAGGAACAGTTTTTGCAGTGCATTCAGCGTCTTGTTGACCGAGCCTGCGCTTGCGAAGGGGCCGTAGTAATTGCCCTTCGCCCGGCGCGCGCCGCGATGCTTCATGATGCGCGGGAAATCGTGGTCGGCGCGCAGCAGGATGAAAGGGAAGCTCTTGTCGTCGCGCAGCAGCACGTTGAACGGCGGGCGGAAGCGCTTGATGAACTGCGCCTCCAGTAACAGCGCCTCCGCTTCGGAATTGGTGGTGACGATTTCCATCGCCCGCGTCTGGCCGATCATGCGGACGAGGCGGTTGGATAGCCCCTTGGGCTGGGTGTAGTTCGCCACCCGCGCCTTCAGGCTGCGCGCCTTGCCGACATAGAGGACGTCGCCCCGCGCATCGAGCATGCGGTAGACGCCGGGCTTCGGTTTCAGCGTCTTCACCACCTCGCGGATCGCCTTGACCCCGGTTTCCAGGTCGGGCTTCGCGCCCGCGACGGTGTAGGTCGCGCGTTCCTCGTTGAACCGTTCCTTGCCACGCGGATCGTGGGGAGAGCCTGCCGGGGTGCGCGCCATCGCGCCTATATAGGCGGTGTCGCCGCCCCGTCACCACCGCGCGCAATTTCCTTGCCTTAATCGACAATTTACGCAGCCGTAGCAGCGTGGAAGCGCAGCGGCAGTTTCGCCGCCGGATGGGAGTTTTCCATGCCCGCATCTCGCCTTGCGGCCGCCGCCTGCGCCGCCGCGGCGCTCGCCACCCCGGCCGCCGCGATGGCGGAAAACTGGTGGTACGTCACCGACGACGGGTCGACGATCGGCTATATCGATGTCGACAGCGTTTCCGGATCGCAGGCCAACCGCGCCGCGCTGATCCTGATCGCCCAGGACAAGGGATCCGGTCTGGAATTCATGGAAGCGGAGATCATCCTCCATTGCGACACGCGCGAATGGAAGCTGTATTCGATGACCGTGATCGACGGATACGGCAGCGTGGTTGCATCCGAAGTGCTCGACCTGCCGCCCGAGCCCATTCGCGATGGATCTCCCGGCGCCGACTACGAAGCCTACATGTGCGATGGCGACAAGTCCGGCATGGCCGACATTGGCGATCCCTATGCGAAATCCGCCGAACTGATGGGCTGATCGCCGCCCAGGCGTCGCGGAGGTCGACAAACCGGCCTGCGCTTCCCATCTAGGGCGAATGACACAGCTTTCCGTCCTCGACCTCGTCCCCATCCGCGAAGGCGGCACCTTGCCACAAGCCTACGCCGCTGCCGCTTCGCTCGCACAGGTGGCGGAGGATGCGGGGTACAAGCGGTTCTGGGTAGCGGAACACCATGCGATGGAAGGTATCGCGGGCGGCGCGGCCAGCGTCGTGCTGGCGCATGTCGGCCACGCCACCCGCACCATCCGTATCGGTTCGGGCGGGATCATGCTGCCCAACCACAACCCCTTCGTTATAGCGGAGCAGTTCGGCACGCTGGACGCGCTGTTCCCGGGCCGGATCGACCTGGGCCTGGGCCGGGCGCCGGGCGCGGACGGGCGGATCCAGCATGCCTTTCGCAAGAACCTGGGCCAGGCGGCACAGGATTTCCCGCAGGACGTGCAGGAATTGCGCGCCTATTTCGCCGGCCATCCCGACATCGGCCTGCGCCCGACGCCGGGTTTCGGTGCCGATATCGAGATGTGGATGCTGGGCAGCAGCCTGTTCGGCGCGCAGCTCGCCGCGGCGCTCGGCTTGCCCTATGCCTTCGCCGCCCACTTCGCGCCCGACCACCTGGACGAGGCGCTGGCGGTCTATCGCCGCAATTTCCAGCCGTCCGAGACGCTGGACAGGCCGCACGTGATGGTGGCGATGAATGTATTCGCGGCCGAAACCGACGAGGCCGCGCAGACGCTCTCGACCAGCCAGCTGCAGTCCTTCGTCCGCCTGCGCACCGGCACACCGGGCAAGCTGGCACCGCCGATTGCGAATTATCGCGACACGCTCGATCCCATGGCGCGGCGGATGCTCGACCATGTGAGCCAGGCGAGCGCCGTCGGCAGCCCCGCCACGGTGCGTGAACAGGTCGAGACTTTCGCCCGGCGCACGCAGGCGGACGAGATTATCGTCGCCGGCGCGACCTACGATCCTGAAGCACGCGAAGTATCGCTCAGGCTGACGGCCGAAGCACTGGGCGCTTTCGAACCGGCGTGAGCGCCCGCTACGACGCGATCGTGCTTGGCGCGGGCGCGGCCGGGCTGATGTGCGCCGCACGCGCCGGCCAGCGGGGCAAGCGCGTGCTGGTGCTCGAGAAATCCGACCGGCCGGGAAAGAAAATCCTGATTTCCGGCGGCGGGCGGTGCAATTTCACAAATTGGGGCGCGGGACCGGCGAACTATCTTTCCGCCAATCCGCATTTCGCGAAGTCGGCACTCGCCCGTTACACTGCGCAAGACTTCGTCGAGCTCGTCGAAAGCTACGGCATCGCCTATCACGAAAAGACGCTCGGCCAGTTGTTCTGCGACGGGCGCGCGCAGGCGATCGTCGACATGCTGCTGGCCGAATGCGCCAAGGGCGAAGTCGAAATCAGCTGCGGCGAAGAAGTGTCCGGGGTCGCCCACGGGGACGGTTTCACGGTCACCACCGGGGCGGCGAGCTATCGTGCGGACAAGCTCGTGATAGCCACCGGCGGGCCGTCCATCCCGAAAATGGGCGCGACCGGCATCGCCTATGACCTTGCGCGCCAGTTCGGCCTCAAGGTGGTCGAGCCGCGCCCTGCCCTCGTCCCGCTGACGCTGGGGGGCGAAGACGTTTTGTTCCGCGACCTTTCCGGCGTATCCGCCGACGTGGAAGCGCGCGCGGGCAAGGCCGCGTTCCGCGAGGCGGCGCTGTTCACCCACCGTGGCCTCAGCGGCCCTGCGATCCTGCAGGCAAGCAGCTATTGGAAACATGGCGAGCCGGTGACCGTGAACCTGCTGCCGGACCATGCCGAGGGTTGGCTGCTGAAAGCGAAACGCGCCCAGCCCCGCGCGACGCTGCGCAGCCTGCTGCGCGACGCGCTGCCGCAGCGCCTGGCCGATACTCTGGCGGAGCGGCTGGGGATCGAGGGCGATCTGGGCAACACCGGCGACAAGGCCTTGCGCGCCGCAGAGGACCGCCTGCGCCGCTGGACCTTCCTCCCCAACGGCACCGAAGGCTTCGCGAAGGCGGAGGTGACCGCCGGGGGCATCTCCACCGCCGAGCTCTCCTCGCAGACGATGGAAGCGAAGAAGCTCCCCGGCCTGTACGCCATCGGCGAAGCGGTAGACGTCACCGGCTGGCTCGGCGGGTACAATTTCCAGTGGGCGTGGGCCAGCGGTGTCGCGGCGGGCGAGGCGCTGTAAGACACGGATACCCGCGCCTTTGACGGGAGCGGCAAGTTGACCGCGACCCTCCCTTTGCTAGCATTCCCATGACCCGCGCAAAGCGGGCGACCACAGGAGAGGCTACCCGCGCTCAAGTAGCGAAGCGGTAGCGCGAAAGGACACACATGCGCCAATTGCAGGGCATGGACGCCAGTTTCGTGGCGATGGAAACGCCGACATCGCCGATGCACATCGGCTCCATCCTCATTTACAACCCTGCCACCGCGCCCGGCGGCTTCGTCCGTTTCAAGGATATCCTCGCCTTTTTCGAAAGCCGGATGCAGCTGTCGCGCACGATCCGCCAGCGCATGGTCCGCGTGCCGTTCGACCTCGATTATCCGTACTGGATCGAGGACCCGAATTTCGACCTCGAATACCACGTCCGCCACATCGCCTTGCCCAAGCCGGGCGACTGGCGGCAATTGTGCATCCAGGCCGCACGCATCTTCGCCCGCCAGCTCGACCTGACGCGCCCGCCGTGGGAATTCACGGTGGTGGAAGGGCTCGACGGGGTCGAAGGCGTGCCCAAGGGCAGCTATGCGATGGTGACGAAGGTCCACCACGCCGCTATCGACGGGATGAGCGGCGTCGACCTGCTGGAAGCGATGCACACGCTGGTTCCCGACGCACCGCCGCCGGAAACGCCCGACACGTGGAAACCGGAAAAGATACCCAGCCCCGCCGAATTGCTCGCCAAGAGCTATGTCGGGGCGATCACCAATCCGATGAAGCAGCTGGAAGTCGCCGCAAAGGCAATGCCGGGCATGGCCAATGCGCTGAAAGGCGCGGTGCAGAAGGACTTCAAGCTGGAGCGCGACCTGATCCCACCCGGCACCCGCTTCAACCGCAAGATTTCCGCCAGCCGCGTTGTCGAGGGGATCAGCGTGCCGCTGGCCGACATCAAGGCGATCCGCGCGCTTGCGCCGGGGAGCAAGGTCAACGACGTCTTCCTCGCCATCGTCGGCGGGGCCCTGCGCCGTTACTTGCTTGCAAAGGGCGATTTGCCCAAGCGGACGATGACGGCGATGGCGCCGATCTCCGTCCGCGCGAAGGACGAGAAAGGCGACATGGGCAACCAGGTCGCCGCCATGATCGCACCGCTCGGCACGCATATCGAAGACCCGGTGGAGCGGCTGCAATACTGCCACGCGCAAACGGTCAATTCCAAGGCGATGACCGACGCGATGGGCGCGCGCAACATGACCGAGATCAGCAAGGTGTCCCCCGCCCTGTTCATGGCGCTGGGCGCGCGGCTCTACACCCAGCTGGGCCTCGCAAACCGGGTGAAGATGCCGTACAATACGGTGGTCACGAACGTGCCGGGCCCGCCGGTGCCGATCTATTCGAGCGGGGCGAAGCTCGAAAGCCAGATGGGCCTCATCTGCCTCGCCGACGGGCTCGGCCTCGCCCACACGGTCCAATCCTATGTCGACGAGGCGACGATCGCCTTCACCGCCTGCCGCGACCTGCTACCCGATCCCGAATTCTATGCCGGCTGCATCCGCGAGAGTTTCGAGGAACTGCGCGACCTTGCCGCGAGTAGCGGTGAAGCAGAGGCAGATGGGAAGCCCGCAAGGAAGGCTCCGGCGAAGAAGAAGCCTGCCGCCAGGAAAGCGGCAGCGAAGAAGCCCGCAGCGAAGAAAAAGGCGCCGGCGAAAGAGCCGCGCGCGAAGAAAGGGACGCAAACCGCATGACCGCCACTACGATGACCGAAGAGATTTCCGCGCGTCCGCCGAGCCCGCTGTTCGCGCTGACCGAACCGGCCCGCGCGATGTTCGAAGTCGCCAGTTTCTACGCCATGCGCCCGTTCTATTCCGCCCTTCCGTCGGGCGACGGGCACGGGGTGCTGGTGCTGCCGGGCTTCATGGCGAGCGATTTTTCCACCGCCCCGCTGCGCCGCCTGCTGGTGGACCTGGGCTACGACGCCGCCGGCTGGGACCTCGGCCGCAACGTCCGCGTGGACAATGCGCGGGTCGAGGCGATGAGCGGCTGCCTCGATGCGCTCTACCGGCGCAACGAAGGGCGCAAGGTCTCGATCGTCGGCTGGAGCCTGGGCGGCGTATTCGCGCGCGAACTGGCCAAGATGCACCCGGACAAGGTCCGCAGCGTCATCAGCATGGGCAGCCCGATCAGCGACGACCGCGGTCATTCCAACGCCGCGCGCCTTTTCGAGATGCTCAACGGCAAGGAGCCGGAGCCGCTGCGCAACGGTCGCTTCACCGGGCTGGACAAGGCGCCGCCGGTGCCGACCACCTCGATCCTGACCAAGAGCGACGGCGTGGTCCACTGGCGCGGATCGGTGCAGAAGCCGGAAAAGGACACCGAGAATATCGAGGTCGTTGCCAGCCACATCGGCCTCGGCGTCAACCCGGCGGCGATCTATGCCATCGCCGACCGGCTGGCCCAGCCCGAAGGCGAATGGAAGCCGTTCGCGCCGGAAGGCATCCCGGCCATGTTCTTCCCGAAAACGATCAACTGATCAGAAGAACAGCTTGCGGAATTCGATTCCGACATAGCTGCCGACCGGATCGACCAGGAACGGCTGGTAGGCGATGGGCACATCGCCATTGCCATCCGTGACGCGGCGACGCGTGTCGAAGATGTTGTCCGCCCGCAGGGAAACCCGCGCGCCCTTCCAGATGCCTTCGTTGTCGATGACTTCGCCGAGATCCGCGAACAGCCGTACGTCGAAAGTGGCAAGATCGCCGAAGAACAGGTCGGTCGAACCCGGCGCGCCGGTGCCGAGCACGGTGCTCGCACCCGAATAGCGGCCCGACAGTCGCAAGCCGAGGCCATCGCGGAACGCGCCTGCCTCCAAAGAGGCGGACCCGCGCGGATTGCCGCTGCTGTCGACCGCATCGCCATCCAGCAGGTCGAGCAGCGGGCCGCCTTCCGCAATCAGGATCTCGTTCGTCAGCTCGTAATTGTAGGTGAGGTTGACGAAATACCGCCCGCGCCCGTCGCCGCCGCCGAACATGCCGCCACCGCGTCGGCCGCCGCCGCCGCCGCCACGCTGGCCGCCACCTTGTCCGGCGCCCGATGCCTGCTGCCCGCCGCCCGTCTCGCGGCTGCAGATCATGGTGCGGAACTGCGCCACGCGTTCGAAATCGACCGTGCCGTCGTCCTTGCGGAACCGTGCGAGGAAGCCTGCCGCCTGCTGCGGGTCGAAGCCTTCGCCCATCTCGGCGATCGCGGCCTCGTCACCGTCCACCGCGGCCACGACGCGGCGGATGAAATCCATTCCGTCTTCGGCACAAACTTTCGTGCGGAATTCCATGAAGCGGACGCGCTGTTCCTCGCTCATTCCGGGAGGCCCGCCAGCGCCGCCCGGCCCGCCACCAGGCCGGGCGCCTTCGGGACGGTCGGAGCCCTCGCCCGCAGCGGCAGGCCTTCCGCCGGCGCCTTCGGGCTGGCCGCCCTGCGGCCGCGCTTCGCCGAAGCTGCCGCGCACGGTCAGACCGACGGCAAGCCGGCTCGCATCCTGCCGCGCATAGGTGACCGGACGGCTGTCGAGCGCCACCAGCTCGCCGAATGCGTTGCGTTGGACACGGCCGGGAAACGCCGCCTCGATCTCCGGCGTCAGGAAGGGGAAGGACGCGGTGACATTGCGCGAGGAATTGTCGAAGTACTCGACGTTCAAGCGCGCATCGTCCCAGAACCACGGCTGCCAGTTGGCGCTGAATTTCCAGTCGCGCTGGGTCTCCGCCAGAAGGTCGGGATTGCCGCCGCTGGTCACCGTGACGAGCGAGGTCGTGTTGTTCGCGAAATCATAGACCGGCACGTTGAACGTATCGACTTGCGCCGCGCCCAGCTGGGTCAGGCCGGGGGCCTGCTCGGCATAGGTGTAGCTCGCGCCCAGCGTCAGGTTCTCGAAAATGCCCCACGTCAGGCCGGCGTTGTAATCGCCCAGCGTGCCGAAGTCGGAGACATCCTCCACCCCGGCGGACAAGTTGAGCGCCAGATCGCCCAGTGCGCCCCACGCATAATCGCGCTCCGCAATCGGGATGGTCACGTTGACGCCCGCGTTGAGATTGCGGCGCGACAGGTCGGTGTCGCGCGCGGTCCGGCTGTCCTGGCTTTCGACGCGGGTCCAGTCGCCGCCCAGGTCGAAGGTCGTCGAAACCTCGCCGGCCGGCAGTACCAGCGGCGTGCCGCGGAAGGTCGCCTTGCTGGCCAGCCCGGTCGATTGCGTCCGGCTGTTCGCCACGGCTGGCGCCAGCGGCTCGTCGGCATCGAAGCGCAGGTCGATATCGCTTTCGCTTTCCGCCCGGCTGATATCCATTGTCAGAGCGGTGTCCCAGTCGCCGAGCAGGGTATTAAGCGCGCCGCCGTAAGACAGCGTATCGCTGCGGGTGCGGCGGTCGAGCGGGTCGACGGTGCCATCCGCCTCCACCAGCCGGACCCCCGACAAGCTGCGCGATTCGGAGCGTTCGTACGTCGCGTTGCTGCTGAGGGTGGTGATCCCCTCGCCCAATCGCGTCGTGTGGTTGCCGGTCAGCTCGAGAGAGCGCGATTCACCCCGCAACGAACGATAAAGGCCCTGATCCACCCCGGCGGGCAGCGCCGGGTCTTCGACCTGCGCGATGCCGCGTTCGCTTTCGGTCAGGAGCGAACTTTGGTTATATTCAGCATTGAGATTGAGGCGCGACTGGTCGGCCAGCTTCAGATAGGTCAGCTCGGTCTCGCCTGCAGCGAACCCGCCTCTGGTCGGCCCTTCCACCTCCACCTCGATCTCGCGGCTGGAGTAGTTCTCCTTCATGATGAAGTTGATCACGCGCCGGTCGGGCGGGAAGCCGTAACGCTGGGCCACTTCTTCGGGAAGGACCTCGACCTTTTCGATCGCTTCTGGCGGATAGCTGCGGAATTCGCGGAAGGACGATACGCGCAGGCCGTTGACCAGGAAGACCGGCTGCCCGCCGCCACGCCCGCGGGCGGAGCTGGTCTGCGGCGACAGTTGCTGGACGAGATCGGCGATCGAGCTGGCGCCGTAGGCAGCGATATCCGCCTCGTCCAGTTCGATGATCGGCGCTTCGGGTGCGTTGATCTGGCCGCGCAGCGACCGCCCGATGACGAGGATTTCGTCGCCCTCCACCGGCGCTTCCGTATCGGGAGCATCGACGTCTTGGGCGACAGGAGACGGCGCATCCTGCGCAGCGGCGACGGCGGGCAGGGCAAACAGGGAAACGGCGATCGCGCCGAGCGAGGGGGTCCAGAATGTCATGGCAGCGCTAGTGGGTCCGGCATGGTCGGCAAACAAGCCGCAAAGTGTATCAATCGTTGCCAATCTTCGACGAGCGACTTGGTTGCATGGCTGCGGCCGCCTTGTCGCCGCATGAACTGTGGCTTGGCGGAGCTCTGGAACGGTCCGATCCCCTCGCCGCTTCCCTTTTTGCTCTGCGCCCGCTAAAGGCCCCCGCGCGGCGGGAATTTCCCCGCAACCTGCATTGAAATCTGAAGAAAGCGACCGAACCGGATCATGGCCAAAGAAGAACTCCTCGAAATGCGCGGGAAAGTGACCGAACTTCTCCCCAACGCCATGTTTCGGGTGGAGCTGGAAAACGGCCACATGATAATCGGCCACACCGCCGGCAAGATGCGCAAGAACCGCATCCGCGTGCTGACGGGCGACGATGTGCTGGTGGAACTGACGCCCTACGACCTGACCAAGGGGCGCATCACCTATCGCTTCATGCCCGGGCGCGGCGGCCCCGGCCCGCAGTCGGCCCCGCCGGCCTGACCACCCGGCCCGGGTACTGCCGAAACACCGTGGCCGATACTCCGCAGCTGATCCTCGCTTCGGCCAGCCCGCGCCGGCTCGACCTGCTCGCACAGATCGGGGTCATGCCCGACGCCGTGCGCCCCGCCGATATCGACGAGACCCCGCAGGATGCCGAACTGCCGCGCGACTATGCGCAGCGGATGGCGCGCGAAAAGGCGCAGGCGGCAGCAGATGACGGCGCGCTGGTGCTGGCGGGCGACACGGTGGTCGCGGCCGGACGGCGCATCCTGCCCAAGACAGAGGACGAGGCCGAGGCGCAGCGTTGCCTTGCGCTGCTGTCGGGCCGCCGGCACCGGGTCCTGTCCGCCATCGCCCTGCGAGCGCCAGACGGCACCTTGCGCCACAAGCTCAGCGAAACGGCGGTGCGGTTCAAGCGCCTGTCCGATGCCGAAATCGATGGCTACATCGCCAGCGGCGAATGGCGCGGCAAGGCGGGCGGTTATGCCATCCAGGGCCGGGCGGCGGGGCTGATCGACTGGATCCAGGGCAGCTATTCCGGCGTGGTCGGCTTGCCGCTTTACGAAACGCGCATCCTCCTCGAAGCCGCGGGCTACCGGCTTGGCTGACCGGCCCGGGAACGAATGGCAGGTGGAGGAAGGGATCGGCGAACATCGCGCGATCCTGTGCCGGGGCGGAGAAATCGTGGCAGCGCGGATCGACTGGCCGGGAAAACTCGCCGCCGGCCAGGTGGAGGACGCGGTCCTCGTCTCGCGCGCAAAAGGCAGCAGCCGAGGCACCGCCCGCTTTGCAAGCGGCGAGGAAGCGCTGGTCGACCGCCTGCCCAAGCACGCGCGGGAAGGCGCCGCCGTCCGGCTCGAAATCCATCGCCCCGCCCTGCGCGAGCAGGGCCGCAGCAAGATGGCGCAGGCCCGCCCGACATCCGCCGACCCCCGCCCTGCCCCGACGCTGGCCGAAGCCCTGCGCGCCGGGGGCCATGCCGTGCGCGTCGTGCATCGCTTCACGGAAGGCGAGTGGAATGCGCTGTGGCTCGACGCATGGCACGGCCGGACCGAGTTTGTGGGCGGCGAGCTCGCCTTTTTCCCAACGCCCGCGATGACGCTGGTCGATGTCGACGGCACGGCCGACCCGCGCAATTTGGCGCTGGCGGCAGCAGAGGCGCTCGGCAGCGCCATTGCGCGCTTCGACCTTGCCGGCTCCATCGGGATCGACTTCCCCACGCTTCAGGCCAAGGCCGACCGCAAGGCCGTGGATGACGCGTTGCAAAGCGCCCTCGATGGCTGGTCGCACGAACGCACCGCCATGAACGGCTTTGGCTTCGTCCAGTTGGTCGCCCGGCTCGAGCGCGCCTCCCTCCTCCACCGCATCGCCGGCCGGCGCACGGCCGCGGCTGCGCGCGCACTGCTGCGCCATGGCGAGGCGGTGGCGGAGCCGGGCGAATTGCTCCTGACCTGCCATCCGGGCGTCGGCGCGGCCCTGCGGGACGATTGGCTGGAAGAACTTGCCCGCCGCAGCGGACGCAAGGTGCGGATAGCGACACGCGGCGACCTTGCGCTCGAAGCCGGATTCGCGCAGGCGGTGCAGCCATGACGCCGGCCGCTCCGCCACGACCCAAGCCCTGCCCGATGTGCAAAAAGCCCCGCAGCGAGGAATTCAGCCCGTTCTGCTCGGCGCGCTGCCGCGACCTCGACCTCGCCAAGTGGTTCGGCGAAGGCTATTCGATGCCCGGCGAACCCGCCAATCCGGACGACCTGGCGCACGAGGATTAGGTCGCCCGGCGCCGCGATCGGGGCGCAGCGCGATTTACCCCGCTTGCTCCCCAAATAGCCCTTGCCATCGCCCCGCGCCTTCGCCATAGGCGGCGCTCATTCGCCCAGCCGCCCACCCGGGCCGCTGCCGGACGATATGCCCAAGTAGCTCAGTTGGTAGAGCATACGACTGAAAATCGTAGTGTCGGTGGTTCGATCCCGCCCTTGGGCACCATTTTCCTGTCTTTTTATAAACTTGCCTGATGCCTTGCAAAGGGCCGCGGCCCGCTGAAAGGGGCACGGGACGAACTTCGGGCAGGGCGAGGCAAGAAGATGAAGTACCGGGCAGAGATCGACGGTCTCCGGGCGTGGGCTGTCCTGCCGGTCATCCTCTTCCATGCCGGCTTCGGCCTTTTCAAGGGTGGCTACGTCGGTGTCGACATATTCTTTGTCATCAGTGGGTATCTGATCACGACCATCCTGGTCGATGATATCGAGAAAGAACGCTTCAGCATCGCCCATTTCTACGAGCGACGCGCGAGGCGCATCCTGCCGGCGCTGACACTTGTCGTACTGGCCTGTGTGCCCGCGGCGTGGGCGCTCATGCTGCCCGGTCAGCTTGACGACTTCGCGCAGAGCATCGTCGCCGCAAGCCTCTTTGTCTCGAACATCCTGTTCTGGATGGAAGCGGATTATTTCGACACGGCAGTGGAGGAAAAGCCGCTGCTCCACACGGGCACCATACTGTCGAAGGCGCCAAGTTTTCCGGCAAACGGGTCGACGAAGTGGACTGGTTCGCTTTTTGAGGAAATCAGGCGCGCCGGAGCAGGCGTCGCAGGATGGTTCGGGGAAGCAGGCCAAGCGCGCTATAACCGATCCCTTTCCCGGTAATAGTCTCGCTCTTGAAGCGCTGTGTCCATTCCGCGTTTCGGGAGCCCCCCTGTTTCCTGGTCGCAGGCGTTTGCGGAAGCGCGGCCTGGTCGATCGCAATCCCCGCAGATTCCGCCAGGCTTGAAACGGTTGACGGTATGTCGGCTTGAAATTCCGCCAAACGGATGGATCGGTTTGGGAGGGAGTTGCGGGCCAAAAATTCAGACCAGGCCGCGTTATCGGCGATGATCTCGCGTAAGCACCGCAAGATCAGCGCCTCGTCATATCGCGCTTCACGGCCGTTGCCGCTCATCCCGCTGATCCATTCGCCGGTCTGGACGGCAATCGAATAGGAGACGGCTTGCGCTGCGAGATCATCGCGGACGAGATGCACCGCGTACGTATCGCCGAGCAAGGCAAACAGCCCTTGCAGGTCGGGAAACGCGCGCAAATGGGAATTGTGGATCTTGATACCGAACACGCCATTCGGCCCGGTCCGGTGAGCGATAATATCGCGAACGATTTCCATCGCATCCGACATGCCCGACCGACGGCCCCAAAGGGCGAGGTGCGAGGGATGAAGATATTCCAGCGGTAGTCCGAAGGCACCGCTGGCATGCAGCGTGCGACCAACGAGATGGCTTCCGGATCGACCGGTCGACGCAATGACGAAGGTCTTTCGATGTTCGGTCGCCGGATAGTCCAGCTCGCGCGCAAACTGGTCGCGCTGTGAAACGAGCATTCGCTCTTGCTCGGTGGATGAAGCGTTCATGAGAGCCACAAGTCCGCGGGAAAGGCGTTCAGCAGACCTTCCTGCAACGGTCCAAGGTTTGGTAGTGGGGGCGGATTTACAGTGCGCGCCGCAACGTAATCAGGCGCAACAGGAAAATCCGTCCGCCCGGTCGATTCGTAATAGTCGCAATATTTGTCGAGCGATTCCGCCGATCGATGGTGCACGAATACCGCCGGGACGCCGTATGCCTCCGCCAGGATGATGCCGTGCAGCGATCCGGACAGGACGACATCGGACGCCAGAATGGCATCGACGAAGGCGGCGAAATCATCCCCCACGGTTTGGAGAACGCGGTCGGACCGGTCGAAACGGGTCGGATCGCTTCGCTGCGGAATGATCAGCGGGCCCAGCTTCTTCTCGGCCGCCGGCCTTTCGAGCAACAGGGGAAGCAGGATGCCCGGGTCGCCGACCGTGTCGGGCGTTTCGATACCTTTGCTGCGAAGCAACTCGATTGTTCGGGGGCCGCGAACGGCCCGCACGTCAAGCTTTTCGAAATTGTACGCATCGTCGGGCTTCGTTCCATTGAATCCCGTGCCCCAGATCGTGTCGCCATCGCGGGCTTTCTCGAGGACGGAACCGAGAGCGAGCAACCGGTTTCGCGGGGCGCCGGTCGGCGCTGTTGCCAACTTGTCGAGACAACGGCCCACGATAAACGGAGAAAGTGCATCGCCCAGGTTCAAGGGTTGCGGGAAAATCTTGAACCGCTTCGGACGGTACCAGTAAACATTGGAAAGATCGTACATACGGGGCCCTTCGACGATAGCCGTGGCCCTCTATGCACTCAGACGCTCCGACGCAACCGCGCGAAGGAAGCCGAAGCTTGAAAGCGGCAGGCGACGAGCCTAAGGAGCCGCAGTCAGACGCCCTACCTATTCTACCTATCAGAACAGAAGGTCCGCTAGCATGGCAAAGGCCGGCTTGATCCGTCAGGCCCGCAAGGCCTTCGCCCTATTATTGGGGCCCGGTGTCATGCGTGCCGGTGAAGCGGTATTGCTGGTCGGCGTATCCATGGCGCTTGTCCGGGTGATGTCCGTGGGAGATTTCGGGCGATTCTCCTTCCTTTTCGCGGCGGTACGGCTGTTCTGCATCCCCATGGTGCAAGGCACCTCCAATCTCCTGGTCAGGGAGGTGCCGCGCCATATCCGGCTGGGTGAATATGGCGAAGCCCACCACGCCGTACGCTGGTCTACCCGGGCCGCCCTGCTGTGGGTGATCCCCGCGTCGATCGCTACCCTGCTCACATTTAGCCTCAGCAAGCTTTTCGACGGCGAAGTGCCATGGCTTGCGACCGCCGTCCTGGTTCTGGCATTCTGCCTATCCGGGCCTTTCATGGGTGCTGCGCGGTCGCTGAAGATGCCGGCTTTCGCCATGTTGCCCGCATCGGTCCTGGCGCCTGTGATCTTCGTCGCTTGCCTGTATCCGGTGTGGCAATCCGGAAGCGTCATCGATTGGAACCTGGCTGCTTTGCTTCGCGGGGCAATCTTCCTGTCGGCGGTCGTGTTCGCCTTCGCGGCGATCGCTTATTCGGCACGAGGGAAAGCGATCCGCCACACCACCCCCTCTTCGACACCGATATCGACAAGGATGTTCATACCTTTCGCCGTGGTTGGCGCATTGCAATATTTCAATCAACAGGCCGGAACGCTGATCGCGGGATTCACGACCGACGAGGAGGCGGTAGCGCTGTATCGCGCAGCGGCACAGTTCGCCGCCGTCCTCTCCATGGTTCCAGCGACCATCAATCTCGTCGCGATGCCCTATATCTCGGAAAGTGCACAACTGGATGCACCTGAGAAAACCCGACAGATCCTCTTTCGTGCGATGGCCGGCACCTGGGCCTGCACGGCGATCGGACTTCTTGCGATGATCCTGGTGGGCGAATGGCTGCTAGCAACAGCTTTCGGGGCTGCCTTCGCACCTGCTTACCAGGCCATGCTTATCCTGTGTGCCGGAACCGCGTTCGCCAGTGGCGGGGCATTCACGCTTGCGTACCTCAATTTATCCGGTCGGCAAAAACGGCTGATGATGGCAGTCGTGCTATCCGCGCTGCTACAGGTCGTTCTGAGCCTTGTGCTGGTCGGCCCCTTCGGGATCGAGGGCATCGCTGCTGCTGCAACTATCGCTCTATCCCTCAATGCGGTAGTGACCATCGCCATGGCTCTGCGCGCGTTGAAACCAAACCCCGACAACCCGACAAACAGCACTGAGCAGACATAGTGTCGCAGCCATCTGACAGAATTTCAGTCGTTATACCGTGTTACCGCTGCACGGACACGATCGACAGGGCCGTCGGCAGCGTGCTGGCACAGACCCTGCCGCCGGCCGAAATCATCCTGGTGGATGACAAGTCGCCGGACGATACCGTGAATTACATCAAGTCTCGCTTGGACGATTGGAACGGGCGCGTTCCTGTTCGCCTGATAGAATTGGAAGAAAATGGTGGACCATCGGTTGCGCGTAACCGCGGCATGGACATCGCGATCGGAGAATTTATCGCCCTGCTCGACTCTGACGATTATTGGTTTGACCACAAGCTTCAGATCCAATTGGAATCCATGCAGGCCAAAAAGGCAGCATTCAGTTTTCATCGCCTTCTGAGCCATCAGATAGATCACGAAGGCCGCTACTCTCTATCCGAATTGCAATTTGACTCGCTGGAAGCGCGCTGGCTTAGCTATGAAAAAGAATACTTTTGGAATAGAATAAACACTCCAACCGTATTATTTCGCCGAAATTCAATTAGATTTGACGAGACGAGACGATATGGCGAAGATCACGACTTCTGGTGTCGCTATCTAAAAGCTGCAGGTCAGCCAGCTTTGATGATCGACCAAGTGCTCGGTGTATATGGAAATCCCCCATTCCACAGCGGCGGGTTGAGCGGTAATCTCAACAAGATGATGCACGGCCAGCTGCTCAATATCGTCAAGAACCGCCCGTCGGGTCTTGCCGGCCTTGGCTGGATGGCTGCGGCGTTCGGCTGGTCCGCTGCGCGTTACCTTCGCCGCATTGCGATCAGCAGCACACGCGTGAAGAAAAAGGCGGGCGCATGACGGGCTTCGCCGGATCGCCCCCCGTTCAGGGAACGCAGCGCTTCATTGCAATGCAACGCCTTGCGATGGGCCTGCTTTTCTGCGCCACGTTTCTATCCGCCATCACTCTCACGCCCGAATTGCCCGGGGTGGGTACCAAGCTGATTGCAGCGGACATTTTCTTCGGCCTGTTCCTGCTTCTCACCTTGGTAGCCGCCGTCGGCAGCAAGCGCATCGGCGCCCCGCTCTCCGGCCAGCAGCGCCTCTGCCTGTGGCTGTTCGCGGCGTTCATCTTCGGCTTGATGCTGAGCTTGACCCTCGTCGGGGTGCCGTCAGGTTCCTCTTTCGGAATCGGTGTGCTGACGGCCGCGAATTATATCTACGGGATGGCCATTGCGGTTGCGCTAATCTATTGGGCCGTGCGTTTTCGCGACATGGAAACGATCGCCTTTGCGATCGTCGCGGGCACCTTTCTCGTCTCTTTCGTCGCCGCCCTTGCCCTGCTGGGTCTGGCGCCGGCATGGGCGACCAGCGGCTACCGCATCAGTTCCACGATGCTGGCAACCAATCAGGTGCAATCCTACGTCGCACCGGGAATGGCGCTTGCGACGACATTCTTCATCACCGACAGGGCGCGGCCTGCAGTGCGTGCGTTCGCACTCGTGACCATTATCCTCGGAATGGTCGCCTTGCTGGCGACAGGAAGCCGGTCGTCCTTCATTTTTCTTATCCTGCTGCTGGCCTTTTTCGCAGTCCGGGTGGTTTTCTCACGACTCACTTCGGTGTGGCTCAAGCTGGGCGTGATATCGATCAGCCTTGGCATCGGGCTGGCGACCGTGGCCCTGATCGGCGCTGTGGTCACTTTCGGCAGGACCGCCCTGCCCGAAGGGCCGATGCGGGTGGCGGCGCGACCGATCATCGAATTCGTCGAAATGGGCGAGCAACAGGATACCCTGGAATCGCTGGGCCCGCGAGGAAAACAGATTGCCCTGGTCGAACAGCATTGGTGGGAATCGCCGGTCATCGGCTACGGACCGGATGCCCTGCGGCAATATTTCGATCATCGGCACGAGGTGCACAACACCTATCTCGGAATATTGATCGACCAGGGATTGGTCGGGATGGCTTTACTGATGGCTATCCTGGTTGTCAGTGCGGTCGGTCTCTTGCGCCGAGTCCAGTCGCTGCCGAACCCACAGGCGGCGCAATTCCTTCTTGGCGTGCTGATGGCCCTGGTGATGATCTACCTCTACGGATTGTTCACTTTCGGCCTCCGCCAGCGGATCTTCTGGCTTGTGCAGGGATTGGCGATTGCAGGTCTGGTGCAAGGGGTTCAGGCTTCCCGGCGGCGGGCGGTGCCACCCCCAACGCCCCACCACACTCGCACCGCAAGACTGGGTCTGGCCAACACTATATGACTTCTGAAAATCAGCATGGCCGCCGCATCCTGTTTGCGGCGAATACGCAGTGGTACCTGCATAATTTCCGCCGGGAAACCATTGCGGCGCTGATTGCTGAGGGGCATGAAGTGCACTGCGCTGCGCCGCGCGACGACCGGCGCCAAGCGCTTAAGGAACTGGGAGCGACGGTGCACGATAGCCCCCCGCTTCCGAGCCGCATGAGCCCATTTGCCGATGCCCGCATTCTCGCCTGGTACGTCGGCTTGTTCCGGCGCCTGCGGCCCGCGACCGTGTTTACCTTCACACCCAAGCCCAATGTGTTCGCCGGGATTGCAAGTCGGCTGACCGGGACCGGTTTTGCGCCCAATGTGTCGGGGCTCGGCAGGGTTTTCGAACGCGACAACTTGCTCACGACAGCTGCATGTCGTGCCTATTCCGCGGCTTTCGGCGGTGCGAAGAAAGTGATCTTTCAGAACCGGGAAAGCCGGGACATGTTCGTCGGCAAAGGTATCGTTTCGTCCGGACAGGCCGCGCAGCTTGCCGGTTCCGGAGTCGACCTGACACGCTTTGCGCCCATTCCCCTGCCCGCTAGCGATCCCTTCGTCTTCCTGTTCAGCGGCCGCCTCGTGCTGAGCAAGGGTTTGGCAGAATTTGCGCAGGCCGCACGTACAATCGGTGACGTGTCGCCCGATGGGCGCAGGATCGAATACCGGATCGTCGGATTCACGCAGGAACAGCTTTCCTCGACCATGCCGCGGGCAGAACTCGATGCCCTGCTGCAAGGCTCGCCGGCGCGCTATTGCGGGCCAAGCGATGATGTGCGCGATCAGATGGCTCGGGCGCATTGTTTCGTGCTCCCCTCCTATTACGGCGAAGGCATTCCCCGATCGGCCATCGAGGCGGCCGCGTGCGCTCGCCCGGTAATCACCACCGACCATCCGGGCTGCCGGGAAACCGTAATCGAGGGAAAAACGGGCTTCATCGCGGTCCCACGCGATGCCGTTTCGCTGGAGCAGGCGATGCGCAAGCTTCTCGCCCTGGACACGGCTGCCCTGTCCGCGATGGGTGCCGCCAGCCGCGCGCATGCCGAAGCAAGGTTCGACGTCGCCGGGAACATCGCAGCCTACGCCGCTTTGGCCTCGGACCGCGACATTCTGTCGTGTGAGATCTGATGCCAATGCAAAATCACGCACCTTTCCCGATCACAAAGCGGCTCTGACCCCAATGTCGACACGAACTATCTCTCGCCGCCGATCGAAAAGCAGCGGGCAGCGCGGCCCCGCAGACGGGCGGACGCGTCCTAATGCGTTCGAAACGGCGTTCCTGGCATTTATCGTCCTGCTCGCCTTCATGGGCGGCGCATCGCGCGCCGACGAATGGAAAACGCTGGCGGTTAAGATCGTCGCTTCGCTCATCTTGATCGGGATCGGGGTTGCCAAGCTTCGCGGCTCGGGTCGCCGCAGTCGGAGCGCAGCGGGCGCGCCCTTCCCGGTACCTGCCATATTCCTGTCCTTGGCCCTGGCGATTACCGCGCTCTACCTGGTTCCCTTGCCGCCATCGCTGTGGACGGCGATGCCGGGACGCGAAGTCATCGGAGACTTTTTCGCGTCCGTCGGAATGGCGGGCGCCTGGCGACCAACCACGGTATCGGTCGCTCTTACCCTGAATACGCTTACGGCCATATTCGCGCCCCTTGCCCTCGTCCTGCTCGCCGCTCAAGCAGGGGAACGATGGCGGACAAGCGCGATAGACCTGTTTATCGTCATCGCGGTCTTCTCTGTTTTTCTTGGCGTCTTGCAGGTGGTCAGCGGTGCGAAATCGCTCTATTTCTACGATCTCGCCAACTTCGGCCGCGCCACCGGCGTCTTCGCCAACCGCAACCATCACGCGATCTTCCTCGCAGCCTCGATCCCGCTGTGCCTCTACCGTTACATGGAAAAGCGATCGCAGCAGGACGAGGCCGGCACGCTCTACCTCATCGCCGCTGGATTGATCCTCGCCGGCTGCCTGCTGGGGTCCAGCCGCGCGGGTCTCGCAGTATCGGGGCTGGCTACGCTCGCTTCGCTTGCCGTCTTTGCAAAAGCGCGGACCAACGCGGGCGGCGGGCGCTCCAATTGGCTGATCGGCCCTGCGGCAATCATCGGTATCGCTCTGGTTGCCCTGCCCCTGCTCGCATATAATTCCGAGGCTTTCGGCCGCATAGTGGCGTCGGACCCAATCGATGATCTTCGCTTCAAGCTGTTGCCGGACATTGCCGCCCTGGTTGGCACACACTTCCCGTTCGGCAGCGGGCCCGGCACATTCGAGGCCGCGTACCGCATGGCCGAAGCGGACGACAATCTCATGCGCCAGTACCTCAACGAAGCGCATAACGATTGGCTGCAGCCTTTCGTCGAATACGGCATTTTCGCTCTTGGCCTCTTACTGTGGCCGATCATCAGTATCGTGCGCGCGGCTCACAGCGGCTGGAGCGGACAGGGAATGCTTGTCCGCGTCCGCTCGCAATGTCTGCTCATATCGATCGTAGTGCTGGCGCTGGGCAGCCTGGTGGACTACCCGATGCGAACGGCGCTGCTCCTTACGTTCGGCACTTTCCTCTGGTATCAATTGCTCGCCGTCGCTACGGGAATGGCGCGCAAAAACGACACGGCGCGCAGGATCGACCAAGGACGAGGGACAGCGTGATTTTCACTGGTGTATTCCGGATTGCGGCAGTGGCAAGCCTCGCCTGCTTGGGCTCGGCTTGCGTCAGCAGTCCTCCGGTCGGTCAGGCCGAGGGGGTTACGGTCCTCGATAATTCCTCGCTCCCGGGCCCACCGACGCGCAGTATCGCATTGTCGCGGGAAGGCGGTACGCTTGCCCCGGGCGATACGGTGACGATGCAGGTCTACGGTGCGGAGGATTTCACCGCCAGCGCCCAGATCGAAGACGATGGAACCGTGCAGTT
The DNA here is from genome assembly GCF_030406725.1 of Alteriqipengyuania flavescens. NCBI lineage: Bacteria > Pseudomonadati > Pseudomonadota > Alphaproteobacteria > Sphingomonadales > Erythrobacteraceae > Pseudoblastomonas > Pseudoblastomonas flavescens. The sequence goes on from NZ_CP129107.1 coordinate 242,278, forward strand.
CCCCTTCACCGGCACCATCAACACGGTCGGGATGCGCCGCAGCGACCTCGCGGCGGAAATTGCCAACCGCCTGTCCCCGCAGATCGTCCTCGATCCGCAGGTCTCCCTGCAAGTCGAAGAAGGCACCGCCCGCCAGATCACGGTCGGCGGCGAAGTGGCGCGGCCTGGTTTCTATTCCAGCACGCAGGCTAATTCGCTGATGCGTTCGGTCGTGGCGGCCGGCGGCATGACTGACGCGGCAGAACGCCAGGAAGTGCTGCTCATCCGTGAAGTGGAAGGGCAGCGCTATATCGGCGTCTACAACATGACCGCGATCGAGCGCGGGAATTACGGCGATCCGCCGGTCTATTCCGGCGATGTAATCATGGTGGGCGAAAGCGCGCTTCTGCGTTCGATCGCGACTTACGCGCCCCTGGTCAACGCCGTAACCAGCCCGCTTATCCTGCTTGAGCGCATCCTCAACTGACACCATTCGGCGGAAGCGAAGAAACACCAGTGCTTGGAATAAGTCCCATCGACGCCGATCCGGCAACGCCCGTGCGCTATGCGCCTGTCGAGCAGAGCCGCGCCATGGGGTCGGACGTATCCGCTCGCCTCATGCAGATCCTGCGCGAACAGCGGTGGAAGGTTCTTGCAATCATCGCCGCGACGATTGCACTCGGCGTTGTCCTGACCATGCTGCAGCCGCGCTATTACACCGCGCAGACGCGGATGGAGTTCAAGCCGGAAGAAACGCTGGTCCAGGCGACGGACACCGACGCCGCCAGCGCGCTGGTGCTGAACGAACAGTATTTCCAGACCCAGTACGAGCTGCTTCGCTCGCGTTCCCTGGCCCGCGACGTTGCGATCGGCGAAGATGCGATGAGCGATCCGGAATTTGCCGCGGCTTTCGGGCTGGAAGGCGAGCAGATAACCGAGAAGCGCGCGATCAACACGCTCCTCGATGCGCTGGAAGTGGAACCGATCATCGATTCCAACCTTGCCGATATCACCTTCACTACGCGCGATCCCGCCTATTCCGCGCGGCTGGCCGATGCCTGGGCCGAAGCTTTCATCGCGGCCGATATCGAACGCCGGTTCGGCGCGTCGATCCAGGCGCGAGAGTTCCTGAATTCCCGCCTCGCCGAAACGCGTGAGAAACTTCAGGACGCGGAACAGGCCCTGATCGAATTCGCCTCGCGCAACCAGATTCTCAATCTGCCGAGCGACAGCGAAGGAGCGGCGGCCGAGAACAGCCCCACTCTCGTATCCTCTCGCCTGGAAAGCCTCAACGATCGGCTGGGCGAAGCACGCGCCGAACGCATCGCGGCCGCCAGCCGGCTCGGCAGCGCGCGTTCGGGGACGAGTTCGAACACCTCTGGCACGCTCGTCCAGCTGCGCTCACGCAGGGCCGAGCTCGCGGCGCGCGTTGCCGGCCTGGAAGAACGGTTCGGTGATGGTTACCCGCCGCTTCGCTCCGCCCGGGAAGAGCTCGCCCAGATCGATTCGGCCATCGCATCGGAAGCCGGCGTCTATCGCGGCGGCCTGCAGGAACAGTACAATGCCGCACTCCAGGCGGAGCGCGCCTTGCAAAGCGAAGTGACCCAGCTGACCCAGTCGCTCATCAGCGAGCGCAGGACGGGCGTGCAGTATGGATTTCTTGCCCGCGAAGTGGACACCAACCGCCAGCTTTACGACGCACTTTTGCAGCGAGTTAAGGAAGTGGGCGTCGCTCCGACGGAGCGCAGCAATATCGTGGTCATCGACGAAGCCGAGACGCCGCAGGTTCCCTCGTTTCCCAATCCGGTCCTGAACGTCGTTGCCGCAACGTTGGCGGGCCTCGTCTTCGCCGGTTTGTTCGTGGGCGGCACCTTCGCGCTCGACCAGGTCATCCGATCGCCGGAAGAACTGCAGAAATTGACCGGTCGCCCGGTCATCGGCTCCATCCCCGTGAACGAAGGCGACGATGCGATCGAAGAACTGGGCGACCGCCTCTCCCCGGTCTACGAGTCCTTCCTGTCGGCCTCGCTTTCCCTGCGCCACCTGATCGGCGACGACCACAAGTCTGCATTGATGACCAGCAGCCAGTCCGGCGAAGGAAAGTCCTACACCTCCATCGGCCTTTCCTACGCGCTGTCGCGCAGCGGGATGAAAGTTTTGCTGGTCGATGCCGACGTCCGCCGAGGCCGGCTGAACGGCTGGCTGGACTTGCCAAAACGCCCCGGCCTGAGCGATTACATCGCCGATTTCGATACCGATGAGCTGCCGATCCGCCGGTACGAGGATTTCGGTTTCGATGTCATGACGGTAGGCCAGTACCCGCCCAATCCGGGCGAAGCCATCACCAGTGGCCGGATGATGCAGTTGCACCAATCCGTGCTCGAGCGGTACGATTTCGTCCTTTATGATGGCCCCCCGATCCTGGGCCTTGCCGATGCAGTGCACATGGCGCGCATGGTCGACCTCGTGATCTATGCCGTGCAGGCAAACGAGATCCGGTCGCGCAAGATCTATTCGGCTCAGAACCGGCTGGCACAGGTGGGTACCGACATCGACGCGTTCATCATGACGCAGACGCCGACATCGGAAGAATACGGCTACGATTACAGCTACAGCCGCGAGAGCGACTGATGCGCCGCCCGCTGGCCGGGATCGGGCTGACCGCCGTCGGCATCGCCGGACTGGCAGCAACCGCCGTACTGCTGAGCGCCTTTGGCGGAGTGCGCCTGTCCGCTACACTGCCTCTGGATGGGCAGACGCAAGGCAAGATCGCCCGGCAACCCTACGTTCTGGCGATGGCTGACGATGATCGCGCGGCAACATTCTGCGCCGAGGATGCCTTGTCCGACATGGCCCGGCGTAGCGTAATTCTCGAACCATTGGACGGGAATGCGCTTTCCTCGGCAACGCTGGCGCATGGCTGTGACGACGAGGGTATCGAGCTGCCGTTGGATGCTGCCAACCGCAGCGTCCCGCTCAACCGGCGGACGCTGACGCTCCAAGCCCTGCAATTGCAGGCACAGACGCAGGGCGGCGATACCGAGGCCGCACTCGCCACGGTCCAACGCATGATCGTGACGCAGCCCCAGATCAGCGACCGGCTTGTTCCGGCTATCGGTGCGGCATTCGGCCAAGGCGACGACATCGCGCGCGTCGCCGGCTTGATGCGCGGTCATCCGGAATGGATGCGGGCGATGATCAGGCACGCGGCGGCGAACCTCGATCCCGACAGGGCCGTCGCGGTGCGTCAGGCTTTCCGGGATCAGCCGCTGGACCAGTTGGCTGCCGCCGACCGTGATGCCGTGGGCCTGCTGGCCGGTCGTGGTGCCCTGGCGCCGGCATGGTCGGTATACCAGCTAACCAAGGCGGCCGGCTCGCGCAGCAAGGACAGCCTGCTCGCGGCTGACGGACTGATGCGGCCATTCGGCTGGACCATTCCGGACAACGACCAGATCCGGGCTCGCTTGTCGTCCGACGAGGGTTTGCTGATCAAGGCCAATTTAAGATTGGCTGCCTCCGGCACGCTGGCATTCCAGGCCTTTCCCGTGCGCGATGGCCGCTTTCGCCTTTCGGTCGATGCCGATCTGCCGGACAATGTTTCGCTGGAGCCCGGTATCCGCTGCATAGACGGGCAGGAACCGGGCCGATGGAGGGCGGTAGAAGCAGGCGCCGAGGTCGATATCGCTGCCGCCCTGCCCGGCTGCTCCTTTGCGGCGATCCGCCTTCAAATCGTCAATACGGCACGCGACCGGCGCAGTGCGATCCGGATCCGCTCGGTAGATTTATCAAAAATCTAAGGCGGCAAATATTGCCTTTCGATGCATTCACGTGCATCGCTCCGGGCGCGCTATTCCCCACGTAGACGGCACTCCCAACCCAATTCATGAGCGTTCTGGACGACCTCCTCCATTATTCCGGCGCATCGCAGCTGGGCCGCCGCGATGCGCTCGACCGCTTCAGCGTCCAAATACCGCTGCTCGTCGTGATTACCTTGGCGGTCCAGATTGCCGTGGTCGTCTTCGCCCTGCCCGACGCGTTGCTGAGCCGCACCACAAGCAACACATTGAGCGCAACCTTCGCCGCCAACGTACTGTCCATGCTTGTGTATCGCGAGATGCGCCGAGTGCCGGGTACGCGGCGCGTTGCCTCGATCTTGCCCGCGTTTCTCGTAAACTACCTCGTGCTGATCCTGATAATCCTGATCGCCCGCGTACCGTACAGCTCGATCCTGGGCGCCATCGGGTTCGTAGTCGGTTTCAGCCTGACATGGATCCTCAACGCGCGCGCCCGCTCGCAATACAAGAGCATTTCCATGTTCTATGTGCCGAGCGACCGCACAGTGGCGTTTTGCGAAGAGCTGCGCGACATCGATTTCCACCGCCTTGAAAGCCCCGAGGATCTTGCCAGGGTCGACGACAATCCGGTCGTGGTCGATTTGCGCGAAGATCTCGACAGCGATTGGGAGCGGGCAATAGCGAGCGCCGTGGTGCGCGGGGTCAGCGTTTTCCATGTGAAGCAGCTGCGGGAATCGCTGACCGGAATGGTCCGCATCGATGCGATGTCGGAAAATTCCTTCGGTACATTGCAGCCTTCTTCCAGCTATCTGCATGCAAAGCGCGTGATCGACATGCTGGTTTCGGTCCCGACCCTGATCCTTCTCTCGCCGATCATGCTTGTCGTCGCCATTGCGATCCGGCTGGACTCGCCGGGACCGGCGATCTTTCGGCACCAGCGCATGGGGCATCGCGGTGTACCCTTCCACACGCTGAAATTTCGCACCATGGTAACGCGGGCGCCTGACGGCTTGGACCGCGACAGCCAGATGACGCAGGCGTCCGATCCGCGGATTACCCGCATCGGTCGTTTCCTGCGCAAGACCCGGCTCGACGAAATGCCGCAATTGATCAACGTCATTCGCGGCGAGATGAGTCTGATCGGCCCGCGACCGGAAGCGATGGCGCTGTCGAAATGGTATGACGAGAATCTCGATTTCTACGAGTATCGCCATATCGTGCGGCCCGGGGTGACCGGATGGGCGCAGGTCAACCAAGGGCACGTCACGCAACTGGACGACGTCTTCGTCAAGCTGCAGTACGACTTCTATTACATCAAGAATATCTCGGCTTGGCTCGACCTGCTGATCTTGTTCCGCACGCTGCAGGTCATGGTTTCGGGCAAGGGCGCGGTCTGACCCCTATCGCCGCGGCAGCGCTTCGCCGATGCCGCCGAAGTGGAGCGCCTTGATCTCTACGTATTCCTCCACCCCGTACTTGCTGCCTTCGCGCCCGAAGCCGGATTCCTTCACGCCGCCGAAAGGCGCAAGTTCGGTGGAGACGCTGGGCGCGTTGATGCCGACCATGCCGTATTCCAGCGCTTCCGCCACCCGCCAGATGCGGCCGATGTCGCGGCTGTAGAAATAGGCGGCGAGACCGACGGCGGTGTCGTTCGCGATCTCCATCGCCTCCTCGTCGCTCGAGAAGCGGAAAACAGGCGCGATCGGCCCGAAGATTTCCTCTTCGGCCAGCCGCATGTCGGTGGTGGCGCCGTCGATGATGCCGGGGCGGTAGAACCAGCCGTCCCTGCCCTCCATCCGGCCACCGCCGATCAGTTCGCCGCCCCTGGAGGTCGCGTCCTCCACCAGCTCCTCGACCTTGTCGACCGCGGCCTCTTCCACCAGCGGGCCGATCTCCATGTCGTCGTCCAGCCCGTCGCCGACCTTCAGCGCGGCCACGGCATCGCGGAACTTCGCCATGAATTCGTCATAGATGCCATCCTGCACCATCACCCGGTTCGCGCAGACGCAGGTCTGGCCCGCATTGCGGAACTTGCATGCGATCGCGCCTTCGACGGCCGCATCGATATCGGCATCGTCGAACACGATGAAAGGCGCGTTGCCGCCCAGCTCCATCGATAGTTTCTTCAATGTGGAGGCGGACTGTTCGGCCAGGATCTTGCCGACCTTGGTGGATCCGGTGAAGCTGAGCTTGCGCACAGTGGAAGACTTGCACAGCTCTTCCCCCACGGTGGCCGCATCGCTGCTGGTCAGGGTGATGAAGGCATCTTCGGGCACGCCGGCCTCGTGCGCCAGCTTCATGATCGCCAGCGCGCACAGGGGCGTGAGGGCGGCGGGCTTCACCACCACGGTGCAGCCGGCGGCCAGCGCGGGGCTGATTTTGCGGGTGATCATGGCGATGGGGAAATTCCACGGCGTGATCGCCGCGACCACGCCGACCGCCTGCTTGATCACCACCATCCGCTTGTCGGTATCGTGGCTGGGGATATGGTCGCCGTAGACCCGCTTGGCCTCTTCCCCGAACCATTCGACGAAGCTGGCGCCGTATTCCACTTCGCCGCGGCTCTCGGTAATGACCTTGCCTTGTTCCAGCGTCATCAGCCGGGCTAGGTCTTCCTTGCGTGCCATGATGGCTTCGAACCAGGCGCGCAGGATATCGGCGCGCTCCTTCACGTTGCGATCGCGCCAGTCCGGCAGGGCGGCCTCTGCCCGGCCGATCGCGTCGCGGACGTCGTCGGCCTTGCAATCCTTCACATAGGCGAGATGCGACAGGTCGGACGGATTGGTCACCTCCACCCCTTCGCCGGTCAGGAAATCCTTCAGCAGGTCGTGGGCCGGCAGGTCAGTGGCTTTCATGGTGTTCTCCGAAAGGTCTCTCGGAAGACACAGCGCGCGGGCGCGGACAGCGTTCCTAAAGCTCGCCGATCCAGAACTGCATCGTGTGGTCGGTCGGCTGTTCGTCGCCGATCTCCTTCCACTCGAATGTCGTGACGAGGCCCTTGAGGGGGCGATAGCCCCGCTCACCCCAGAATTCTTCCTGCGCGCGATAATCGTCGGGGCGGCGCCGGCGATGGCCCTTGCGCACCACGGCGCAAAAGACGGCCCGGTCGGCGCCGCATCGCCGTGCGTGCTCTTCCCTCAGGTCGAAGAAGCGGTGGCCGCGCCCACGATCTCGCGCCCGTCGAAGGCCGGGACCTGCGCCGAGTCGGGCGCATTGGAAAAGTCGGAAAGATAGCGCCGCTCCTGATCCGCATCGCCATCGTAACAATATGGATATTCACGGAATACGGCGATACGCAGCCTGGCGAGGTCAGGCATGCGGGCGGCGATTTCCGCCCCCGTGAGCGGACGCACATCTATCGGCACAGTAAGGCGACCATACTCCTGTCCGCGCCCGCACCCCAATTTGGGTCGGGCCCGTCACATTCGCGCCCCGCGCGGTCATTGCCTTGGCAGGTCACTTCGCCTAAGGCGGGGCCATCCGCCCCGGCATGCCCAGCACCCCTTGCACGGCCCGCCGGGGCGCAGTGTTTTCTCCTCCCGAAGAAGGGTAATGCCATGTCCCGCCGCCGCCAGATCTACGAAGGCAAGGCCAAGATCCTGTACGAAGGGCCGGAGCCCGGCACCATCATCCAGTATTTCAAGGACGATGCTACAGCCTTCAACGCCCAGAAGAAGGGCACGATCAACGGCAAGGGCGTGATCAACAATCGCATCAGCGAACATGTGTTCACGCGTCTGTCGCACATCGGCATCCCCACCCACTTCATCCGCCGCCTCAACATGCGCGAGCAGCTGGTCCGTCAATGCGAGATCATCCCGATCGAAGTGGTCGTGCGCAACGTTGCCGCCGGCTCCATTTCCAAGCGCCTCGGCATCGAGGAAGGCGAACCGCTGCCGCACACGCTGCTGGAATATTACTACAAGGACGATGCGCTGGGCGATCCACTGATCGCGGAAGAGCACATCGCCTGCTTCGGCTGGGCCAGTAACGAGGAAATGCAGGACATCGCCGCCATGGCGATCCGCGTGAACGACTTCCTCGTGGGCATGTTCAGCGCGATCAACATCCGCCTGATCGACTTCAAGCTGGAATTCGGCCGGCTGTGGGACGGCGACTATTCGCGTGTGATCCTGGCCGACGAAATCAGCCCCGACGGCTGCCGCTTGTGGGACATGGCGAGCGGGGAAAAGCTGGATAAGGACCGCTTCCGCCGCGACCTCGGCGGGGAGGAAGAAGCTTACCAGGAAGTCGCCCGCCGGCTCGGTCTGCTGCAGGATGACGGCGGCCCGGGCGAGGTGTTCGACCTGTCCGCCCACCGCAAGCTGCGCGGCAAGCCGCCCCGGAAATAAGAGCGGAAATAGGGGCACACGCGAGCCCTAGTGCACCTGCACTAGCATTCAGGGGGCTGACACGCCGGACTTGGCAAATTAGGCTGTCGCGTTAGGAATTGGGGGTCGCACGCCTCCGTTTCCGCGACACGCCTGCACCATTCTTGCCATATCCGGGGTCAGTACCGATGAAATCCGTTCGCATGTTAAAGGGCAGCGCATCTGCCGCCGCCATCGCATCCCTGCTCGCCATCGCGGCGCCTTCTCTCGCGCAGGAAGCCCCGGTCGAAGCCTGGGGCGTCGAGCAGACCGACGTCGAGGCCGATCCCTCGATCACTTACGGCAGGCTGCCCAATGGCATGAAATACGCCATCCGGCAGAACGACACGCCCGAAGGCGCGGCAAGCTTCCGCCTGCATTTCGAATTCGGATCGCTGTACGAGGCCGAGGACGAGCGCGGGCTCGCCCATTTCATCGAACACATGGTCTTCAACGGATCGACCAACGTGCCCGAAGGCGAAATGGTCGCGCTGCTGGAGCGTCAGGGCCTGGCCTTCGGCGCTGACACCAACGCCTACACCAGCTTCGACGAGACGGTGTACCAGCTCGACGCACCCAACGCGACGGACGAGGCGGTCGACACGGCGATGTTCCTGCTGCGCGAAGCCGCCGGTAACGCGACTTTCGCGCCAGAGGCGGTCGACCGGGAGCGCGAGATCATCACCAGCGAACGCCGCCAGCGCGACAATGTCTCCCTGCGCGGCCTGATCGACCGGCTGGAATTTCAGCTGCCGGAATCCCTCTATGACGACCGCCTGCCGATCGGCCTCGACACGGTCCTGCGCGAAGCGCCGGCGGAGCGGCTGAAGTCGCTCTATCACCGCTATTATCGCCCGGAAAACGCCACCCTCGTCGTGGTCGGCGATTTCGATGTCGCGGCAATGGAAGCCCGCATCGCCGATACGTTCGGCGATTGGGAAGGCGTCGGCGAGGCGGGCGGCAAGCCCGACATCGGCCGCGTCGACCTCGAACGCGCAGCCGCCTTCAGCGTGTTCACCGATCCGGCATCCTCCTCCAATGTCGTGATCGCCGTCGCCCGCCCCTACACCGACCCGGCCGATACGCTGGCAGAGCGCCGAGCCGAGACGCTCGAAAGCCTCGCCACCTCGATCATGAACCGCCGGCTGGAACGCCTCGCCAACAGCGAGGGCTCCCCCTTGCTGGGCGGAGGGGTGATGACCGAGGCGTTCGATCCCGTGACGGAACTGACCATGCTGTCGATCGGTACCGGTGACGGCCAGTGGGCCCAAGGCCTTGCGATTGCAGAGAACGAATTGCGGCGCGCGCTGCAGTACGGCTTCACCGCCAGCGAACTGCAGGAAGCGATCGCGAACACCGAGGCGAGCTATCGCCGCGGGGCGGAGCAGGCCGATGCGCGCCGCACCCGCGCGCTGGCGGATGCCATCGTCAGTGTCGCTGGGGAGAACGATTTCGTGACCGACCCGGCATGGCGCTACCAGCTGTTCGGGGCGATGAAGGAAACGCTCACCCTTCCCGCCGTGAACGAGGCGTTCCAGAACCTGTGGACCGGAAGCGCGCCGTTGATCACCATCAATGCAAAGAGCGTCGACGGCGGCGAGGAAGCGGTCGCTGCCGCCTTTGCCAACGCGGCGACTGTCGCAGTGGAAGCGCCCGCCGATGCAGCCGTCGCCACCTTCGCATACGACAGTTTCGGCGACGGGCCGGGCGAAGTGGTGGCGGGCACGGTGATCGAAGACCTCGGCATCCGTACCGTCACTTTTGCCAACAATGTGAAGCTCAACATCAAGCAGACCGATTTCGAACCGGGCCGCGTGCGCTTCAACGTGGCGATGTCGGGCGGCCAGTTCGCGCTGGGCGATGCCGGCCCCGGCGAAGCCTTGCTGCTGCAGCTGGTTGCGGCACAGGCAGGGACTGCCGCGCACAGCTTCGACGAGATCCAGCAGGTCACGGTCGGCAGGCAGGTGACGCCCGGCTTCGCTGCCGGCACCGACGATTTCGTGGTCGGCGGCGCGACGACGCCGGCGGATCTCGCTCTGCAAATGAAGGTGGCCGCGGCCTACCTCACCGATCCGGGTTTCCGGCCGGAGGCGCAGAGCCGCTACACCTCGCTGATCGGGGCCGTCTATGCGCAGCTCACCTCGCAGCCGCCGCTGGTGTTCCAGTTCGAAAGCTCCGGCGTGCTGACCGACGACCCGCGCTTCGCCTTCCCTTCGCAGGAAGAGCTGCAGGCCGTCAGCCTGGAAGCGATCCGCGCGCCCTTCACCGCCAACGCGGCCGACGCGCCGATCGAGATCGCCGTGGTCGGCGACATGGATGCCGACGCAGTCATCGCGGCGGTCGCACAAAGCTTCGGCGCGCTTCCGGCCCGTGCGGACGTGGCGCCCGATTACAGCGAGCAGCGCGAAGTCGCCTACAACGACCTGTCGGGCGACGAGGTGGCGACCTTCACCCACGGCGGCCCGGCGGACCAGGCGATGGCCGGCAGCGTCTGGCGCACCGCCGACGATGGCGACTTCCGCGAGGAAGTCACGATGCGCCTGCTGAAGGAAGTGATCGACATCTACGCCACCGAAACCCTGCGCGAAGAACTGGCCGCGACCTACAGCCCGCTGGTCGACAATTCCATGTCGAGCGATTTCGTGGATACGGGCCAGCTATCCGTGGCCGCGGTCGTCTCGCCCGATGCGGTGGACCAGGTGCAGGCGCTGATCCCGACGCTGGCCGCACGGCTGCGTAGCGAAGCGGTGAGCGACGACATGCTGCTGCGCGCCCGCCAGCCGCTGCTGGAGCGGGTGCGCCAGCGGCGCAAGGACAACGGCTTCTGGCTGGGCGTCGCTTCCTCCGCACAGGGCGAGCCCGACCGGCTCGACCGGGCACGGGAGGAGGAAGCCATCCTCCAGGGCATCACCGCCGCCGACATCATGGCGCTGGCGAACAAGTACCTGGTGCCGGAACGCCGCGCGGATATTCGCGTGCTGCCGGCCGCCGCTGCCGCGGAATGAGCGTCAGCCGATAGAGGTCGTGTGAATATGGAGGTCGCCTTCCAGCGTCCGGTGAACCGGGCACCGGTCGGCGATCTCCATCAGCTTTTCCCGCTGCTCTGAAGTCAGGTCTCCCGTCAGCTCGATCGCCCGGTCGAGCGCCTGGATCTGCGTGCCGTCCTTGTCGCAATCGACGCAGTCCTGCTGGTGATCGCGCGAATGCTCCAGCTCGATACGCACGCTTTCGAGCGGCCATTTCTTGCGCTCCGCATACATCTGGATCGTCATCGACGTGCAGGTGCCGAGACTGGCGAGCAGCAAATCGTACGGCGTCGGCCCGTCGTCCCGCCCGCCGTAGCTGACCGGTTCGTCGGCGATGAACTGGTGCGTGGAGGTGCGCACGAACTGCGCGAACTTCCCGCCCGCGGTCTCCACCTCGACCGTGCCTGACAGGGCGACCTCCTCCGGCTCCGGCGCAGGCAGGTAGCGCGACGCCCACGCCGCGACGATACCGGCGGCATAGGACGCCGCGCCCGGCTCGGTCAGCAGATGATCCGCCCCGTCCAGCGCGACGAAGCTCTTGGGATGTTTCGCCGCGCGGAAAATCTCGCCCGCGTCGTGGACGGAGACCGTGTCGTCATCCGGCGCGTGCATGACCAGCAGGGGGAGGTCCAGCGAACCGAGGCGTTCGGCCTGCGGCTGGTTGCGGCCCTGTTCCAGGAAGTCGCGCGCGATGCGGAACGGGCGTCCGGCGATTTGGACCTCGGCTTCACCGTCGCGCTCGATGGCGTCCACCGCGTCGCCGAAATGGCCGAACACGTGGCTCGTGTCGAAAGGCGCGCCGATCGTGGCGACGGCGGCCGCGCTGGCGATCCTGCCCGCCGCCGCGATGACGGCCGCCCCGCCCAGGCTGTGCCCGACCAGCAGCTTCGGCGGCAGGCCTGCCGCCTCCAGCGCGTCGGCTGCCGCGACCAGGTCGTCGATATTGGCTGTAAAGCCCGCGTTGGCGAAATCGCCTTCGCTGCCGCCCTGCCCGGTGAAATCGAAGCGCAGCACGGCTATGCCCTGCGCCGCCAGCGCCGCCGCAATGCGGGTCGCCGCGCGGCTCTGCTTGGTGCAGGTGAAGCAATGGGCGAACAGCGCGGCGGCATGGGGCTGGCCGTAAAGAGGCCGTTCCAACCTCCCGTCGAGCCGCTGTCCGGCCCGCCCTTCGAACGTGAAAGTCTCGGTGGCTATCATCTCGGTCCTCCCCCCTGCATTGTCGGCGCGCTTTCTGTTCATGGCAACCGCCCACACGGTTGCGCCGTTCCGCGCCGCGCGGCATAGGCGGCTGCGAACCTCCACACTGGTACAAGGCACGCACCCGGCCATGAAGCTTCGCATCCTCGTTTCGCTGAAACCCGGCGTGCTCGACCCGCAGGGCCGCGCCGTCCACCATGCGCTGGAAGGCCTCGGCTTTTCGGGCGTCGAGGATGTCCGCATCGGCCGCACGGTGGAAATGGATGTCGCCGACGACACCAGCGACGAAGCGATCGACGAGATGTGCCGCAAGCTGCTCGCCAACACGGTGATCGAGGATTACCGCGTCGAGAAGGTGGGCTGACGATGGCCTTCCGTTCCGCCGTCATCACCTTTCCCGGATCCAACTGCGACCGCGACATGGCGGTGGCGCTGGAGCAGGTTTCCGGCGCAGCGCCGCACCGCGTCTGGCACGGCGATGCCGACTTGCCGGACGGGCTCGATTTCATCGCCCTGCCCGGCGGCTTTTCCTACGGCGATTACCTGCGCAGCGGGGCGATGGCGGCCAACAGCCCTATCCTTGCCGCGGTGAAGAAGCAGGCGGAGCGCGGCGTCCCGGTTTTGGGCGTGTGCAACGGCTTCCAGGTCCTGACCGAAGCCGGCCTGCTGCCCGGTGCGCTGATGCGCAACGCCCAGATCACCTTCGTCTGCCGCACGGTGGAACTGGAAGTCGCCAACAGCCAGTCGCTGTTCACCGGAGGCTACGAAAGCGGCCAGCGCATCCAAATCCCGGTCGCGCACCATGACGGCAACTACTACGCCGACGAGGACACGCTGGACCGGATCGAAGGCGACGGGCGCGTGGCCTTCCGCTACGTGCAGAACTGCAACGGTTCCTCGCGCGATATTGCAGGGGTGCTCAATGCCGCCGGCAACGTCCTCGGCATGATGCCGCACCCGGAACGCGCGATCGAGGATGCGCATGGCGGCACCGACGGCCGCGCCCTGTTCGAAAGCGTTGTAAAAAGCCTCGTCGACGCATGACGCTTACGCGCTCGCGGCCCGGTGCCGCCGGAACAGCGCCAGCGCATCGGCGGCGTCCATCGGGCGGCCGAAATAATATCCCTGGATCTTGTTGCAGCCGAGCGCGCGGATCATTGCCGCTTCTTCCTCGGTCTCCACGCCTTCTGCGGTGGTGTTCATCTCCAGGCTGTCGGCCAGTGCCACCACGGCCTTGATGATGGCAAGGCTCTCGTCGCTGCCGGCGCTGGCGCCCTGCACGAAGCTTCGGTCCACCTTGATGGTGGAGAAACGCACCTTGCGCAGGTAGCCGAGCGAGGAATAGCCGGTGCCGAAATCGTCCAGCGCGACCGAGCAGCCGAGGCCCTTGATCTGCTCCAGCGTGGCGCCTGCCGTCGTCCCGTCGCGCAGGAAGATGCTTTCGGTGACCTCGATTTCCAGCCGGTTTGCGGCAAGGCCGCTCATCGACAAGGCGCGCACCACGGTGTCCGAGAACGCGGGATCGAGCAGCTGTTCGCCCGAGACGTTGACTGCGACGCGCACATGCTCGGGCCACCTGGTCGCTTCCTCGCATGCGCGCTGCATGACCCATTCGCCGATGGGCACGATCAGGCGCGTGTCCTCGGCCAGGGGAATGAATTTCGCGGGGCTGACGAACCCGTGATCGCGGCTGTTCCAGCGCAGCAAGGCCTCGAAACTGGCGATGCTTTCGGTCTGCGCATCGACAACGGGCTGGAAGTCGAGCGTCAGCTCGTCCCGCTCCAGCGCGCCGCGCAGCGCGATTTCCAGCCTGCGCCGTTCCTCGGCATGGGCGTGCAATTCCGGCTTGTAGGCGAAATGTGCGCTGCCGCCTTCGTCCTTGGCGCGATAAAGCGCCAGGTCGGCGTTGCGCATCAGCATCTCGACCGTGTCGCCGTCACGCGGGCCGAAGGCGCTGCCGACGCTAGCCCCGACATAAAGCGTGTGGCGGTTCACTTCGTAAGGTTCGGACAGACGCCCGATGACCGCTTGCGCCAGCTCCTCGATCCGCGCCTTGTTGCCGGCATCGCGGATGACGATGGCGAATTCGTCCCCGCCCAGCCGGCCCACCATCTCGCCGTCGCCCATCAGGCTCTGCAAGCGGTCGGACACGCTGGCGAGCAGCTGGTCGCCGATCAGGTGGCCGAGCGAATCGTTGACCGACTTGAACCGGTCGAGGTCCAGCATCAGGAAAGCGCAGCGGGTGCGCCACTGCTCGGCATATTTCATCGCGTCGGCCAGCGTTTCGGTCAACATCAGCCGATTGGGCAGGCCCGTCAGCGTGTCGTAACGGGCGAGCCGCGCGATCTTCTCGGACGATTCGCGCTGTTCCGTGACGTCGGAGCCAACCCCGCGGAAGCCCGTGAACTTGCCCTGCTGGTCGAACACGGGCGTTCCCGACAGCTCCCACCAGCGCTGCTGCGCGCCGATGGCGACCTGTACCAGCAGGTTCGAGAAGCTGGCGCGGCTTTTCAGCCGTTCGGCCAGGTCATGCAGGCTGGGCGGAAACTGACCCGTTTCCCATGCCTTGCCGGCGATCGCCTGGATGAAGGACGTGCCGTTGTAGCCGGCAGGCTCCCCACCCAGCGCAAAGGCGAAGCGCGGGCTGGCGGAATGGATGCGGCGCTGCCGGTCGATCTGCCACAGCCAGTCGGCATCGCCTTCCTCGAATTCGCGCAGCAGCATGGAGACGACTTCGTCCTTTTCCGCCACGCCTGCCTCCGCCACCCGCACTTTCAGGTAGGAGCGGGCGCTGCGGATGATGCCGACCAGCGCCAGCCCGACGAATCCGATGCTGGCGGCGGCCATGACAAGGTCGCCGGTAAGCAGGAAGGCCGCGATCTGGGGCACGCCGATGGCGGCGACGAAAATCGCCGTTCCTGCTGGCGCGCTCGAGCGGATGACCATCGCCGCCGCGATCAGCGTCGCGGAAATGGTCCACAACACGAGGACATCGACCGAACCGCCGAGGAGTGTGATAGCGATGGCGGGCAGCGACCAGACCGCTCCCAGCGCGCCGGAGACGACCGCGTTGCGGCGCATCGCTCCTGCGGGCAACCCGTTGCGGTCCGCATCGGCAAGCATGCCGTCCGATTTCCGCAACTGCCACAGCGCAAGGCCGAGGGCGGTGCCCCAAGCGATGGTGAGGACCAGCGGCAAATCGAAAGCGATCATGGCGAGCGCCACCAGCCCCGCCACTGCGTTGGCGATCAGGAACAGGGTGCTGGTGTCGGCCAGCCCTGCATGCTGGATGCCGCGCACACGCGCCCAGTCCGCGCCTGCCGGGGTCATCAGACCCAGCAGTGCGTCGGCCGGAAAATCCCGCGGCAAAGCCGGAATGTCGTTGCGTTCGCCCGTCACCAGCATGCGGGTAACGGGAAAGGGTTATCGGGGCGTAAACCTTTCCCCCGAAATCGAGCGAATTATTCGACGGTTACGGACTTGGCCAGATTGCGCGGCTGGTCGACGTCCGTGCCCTTTGCAACGGCCGTGTGATAGGCGAGGAGCTGCACCGGGATCGCATAGACCAGGGGCGCGATCAGCGTGTGGACCTTGGGCATCTCGATGGTCGCCATGCACCCCTCGCCCGCCTCTTCCAGCCCCTCGGCGTCCGAGATCAGGACGATCTTGCCCCCGCGTGCGCTCACTTCCTGCATGTTCGACACGGTCTTTTCGAACAGCGGGCCCGACGGCGCGATCACGATGACCGGCACCGCCTCGTCGATCAGCGCGATGGGGCCGTGCTTCATCTCGCCCGAAGCATAGCCTTCGGCATGGATGTAGCTGATTTCCTTCAGTTTCAGCGCGCCTTCCATCGCAATCGGGAAGTCCTGCCCGCGGCCCAGGTACAGCACGTCGCGTGCCGGGGCGATGAGGTGCGCCATGGCGGCAATATCCTCGTCATGGGCGAGCGCGGCGTTTAGGCAGGCGGGCACCTCGATCAGGTGACGCACGATCTCCGCCTCCTCCGCGCGGTCGATGCGCCCGCGCTTCACCGCCATGTGCGCTGCCAGCGCCGCAAGCACGGCCAGCTGGCAGGTGAAGGCCTTGGTCGAGGCGACACCGATTTCCGGCCCGGCATGGGTCGGCAGCAGCAAGTCCGCCTCGCGCGCCATCGTGCTGGTGGGCACGTTGACGACCACTGCGATGGTCTGGCCGTTTTCCTTGCAATGGCGCAGCGCGGCCAGCGTGTCCGCCGTTTCCCCGCTCTGCGAGATGAACAGCGCCAGCCCGCCCGGCTCCAGCACCGGGTCGCGATAGCGGAATTCGGACGCCACATCGATGTCCACCGGCAGGCGCGCGAACTGTTCGAACCAGTATTTCGCCACGAGCCCGGCGTAATAGGATGTGCCGCAGGCGACGATGGTGACGCGGTTGATGGCCGACAGGTCGAAGTCGATCTGCGGCAGCGCCACCGTGCCGTCTTCGCGCCGGACGTAGGAGGACAGCGTCTGCGCCACCACGGTCGGCTGCTCGAAGATCTCCTTCTGCATGAAGTGGCGGTAATTGCCCTTCTCGATCGCGGCGGCGGTCGCGCCCGAGGCGACGACATCGCGCGTCACCTCGTTGTTCTCGCTGTCGTAAATCGTCGCGCCGTCGCGTGTGATGACGACCCAGTCGCCTTCTTCCAGATAGGTGATGTGCTGGGTCAGCGGGGCCAGCGCCAGCGCGTCGGAGCCGAGGTAGGTCTCCCCTTCGCCATAGCCCACCACCAGCGGCGAGCCGAGCCGCGCGCCGATCAGCATGTCGGGATGGTCCTTGAACGCGATAGCCAGCGCAAAGGCGCCGCGCAGACGGGGCAGCACGTCCCGCACCGCATCGCGCGGCGAGGCACCGTCCTCGTAAGCCTGCGAGACGAGGTGGGCGACGACTTCCGTATCGGTTTCGCTCTCGAAAGTGCGGCCCTTGGCCTGCAGCTCGTCGCGCAGCTGCTTGAAATTCTCGATGATGCCGTTGTGGACCAGCGCCAGGTGCTCGGTCGCATGCGGGTGCGCGTTCTTGGCGGTCGGCGCGCCGTGGGTGGCCCAGCGGGTATGCGCAATGCCGATATCGCCCGGCGCATCGTCCTTCTTCAGCACCTCGACGAGGTTGGACAGCTTGCCTTCCGCCCGGCGGCGCACAAGCTCGCCATCATGCACGGTGCACACGCCGGCGCTGTCGTAGCCGCGATACTCCATCCGCTTGAGGCCATCGACCAGCCGATCCGCAACCGGCTGACTGCCGATAATTCCGATAATTCCGCACATGGTTACAAGGCCTTGCTGTCAGAGTGAATAGGGTACGCGGATGCCCGGCATGCGCGCCGGGAAATCCTTGGTGTTTCGGGTGACGAGGATGCGGCCAGCGACCTGCGCCGACGCCAGGATTATTGCGTCGGGTGCCTTTAGAGACTTGCGCTGATGGCGCAAGTCGGCGGCGCGGCGGGCAATTTCCTCGTCGATTTCGCTCATCGCGAACAGGCGGAGGAACTCTTCCGTCTCCGATGCGGCGGCATCGGGTACGCCCGACATGACCTCGATCCAGGTCATCCGGCTGATCCATGCCCTGCCGACATTGCGCACTTCCGCCCATGCCGCAGGGCGATCGTGCAGCATGTCGATGATGATATTGGTGTCGAAGAAACGCTCGCTCACGGCTTGGGCGGTTTGGCTTGCGCCTGGTCGAGGTCCGCCACGTCGGGCCACTCCCCGCGCAGCTTGCGTTCGTATTCCAACCCGTCGACCGACGATCCATGGCGCGACCATAGGCCGAAATATTTCTCGAACCCCTGGCGCGATTCGGACGCGAGGTAATCCGCCACCGCCTCGCGGATCAAGGCCGCGCGCGACTTCGATTCCGCCCGGGCGAGCTCATCGAGGCGAACGAGGTCCTCTTCAGGGATATCTGCTAGCACGCGCGACACGGTGATATACCGATATCATATCGTGATATCATCGCAAGAAGAATGTTTAGCCGCCCTTCTCCGCCGCCTTCTTCTTGCGCATCGCGTCGTGGAAGCGGTCGGCCCAGCCTGGCTTCATCAGCTGTTCGCCGCGGACCAGTCGCAATTCGCCGTCGTCCACGTCGCGCGTCACCGCGCTGCCCGCGCCGACGATGGCATCGCGGCCGATCTTCACCGGGGCCACCAGCGCGCTGTTGGAGCCGATGAAGGCCCCCTCGCCGATGACCGTCCGGTGCTTGAAATAGCCGTCGTAATTGCAGGTGATCGTGCCCGCCCCGATATTCGCCTTCGCGCCAACGGTGGCATCGCCGATGTAGCTTAGGTGGTTGGCCTTTGCGCCCTCGCCCAGCGTCGCCTTCTTCATTTCGACGAAATTGCCGACCTTGGCGCCTTTCTCCATCACCGCGCCCGGGCGCAGGCGGGCATAGGGGCCGACTTCGCAGCCTTCGCCCACCGTAGCGCCTTCAAGGTGGCTGAACGCCCGGATCTTCGCGCCCTTCGCCACGCTGGTGCCGGGGCCGAAAACCACGTTGGGCTCCACCACGACATCGCTTGCGAGCTCGGTATCGTAACTGAAGAACACGGTTTCGGGCGCGCGCAGCGTCACGCCGCCCGCCATCGCATCCTCGCGCCGGTCGGCCTGCCATTGGGCTTCCGCCGCGGCGAGTTCCGCGCGGCTGTTGATCCCGGTCACTTCCTCCGGCTTGTCGGTCGTCACCACCGCACAATTGCGCCCGTCGCCGATGGCGATGTTGACGATGTCAGGCAGGTAGTATTCGCCTTGTGCGTTGTCGTTCGACACGCGGTCGAGCAGCGCGAAAAGGTCCGCCGCCTTCGCCGCCATCAGGCCCGAATTGCACAGGGTGCAGGCGCGCTCCGCCTCGCTCGCGTCCTTGTATTCGACCATCTTCACGATGTGGCCCTGTTGCGCGATCACCCGGCCATAGGCCTTGGCGTCGTCCGGTTCGAAGCCCAGCACCACCGCAGCCGGGCTGTCGGCCTCGTTCAACCGGTCGACCATCGCCTGCATCGTGGCCGCGCGCACGAAAGGCACATCGCCGTACATCACCAGCACGTCGCCTTCGAAGCCAGCGAGCGCGTCCCTCGCCTGCTGGACCGCGTGGCCGGTGCCGTGCTGCGGCATCTGCAGCGCGAAGTCGCAGCGGCCCGCCAGCGCCTCTTCCACCTGCTCGCGCCCCTCGCCCGTCACCACGACGAGCTTTTCCGGCGACAGCCTTTCCACGCTGGCGAGCAGGTGCTCGACCATGGAACGCCCGGCGATGGGATGCAGGACCTTGTGCAGGTCGCTCTTCATGCGGGTGCCCTTGCCCGCGGCGAGGATGACGGCGGCGATCGATCGTGTCTGAGTGCTCATGGAAAGCGCCCATGCCACCAAAGGGTTGCGGATTGAAGTATGCACGGGCAGGTCCCGCCGCCATGAGCGATTTTCCCTTCGACATCGTGGGCTTCGACCTGGACGGCACGCTGGTAAACACCAGCGGCGACCTTGGCGCGGCCGTGAACCATGCGCTGGCGCTGGCCGGGCGCCAGCCGGTGCCCCTCGATAATATCCACGAGATGGTCGGCGGCGGGGCCAAGATGCTGCTGAAACAGGCGCTGGAGCGCACCGGCGGAATGCCCGCCGACGGGTTCAAGCCATATTACAAGGCGCTGCTGGCTTATTACGGCGAGCATGTCTCGGTCCATTCCCACCCCTACGAAGGCTGCGTGGAGGCGCTGGAAGCGCTTGCGGCGATGGACGTCACGCTGGCGGTGGTAACCAACAAGTTCGAAAGTTTCGCCCGCACGCTGCTGGGGGACCTCGGCCTCCTCGGCCATTTCGCGCTTCTGGTCGGCGGCGACAGCCTGGGCAAGGATGCTGACGGGCAATACCGCGCCAAGCCGATGCCCGATCCCCTGCTCCACATCCGCACGGAATGCGGCGGCGGGCCCATGGCCTATATCGGCGACAGTTCCTACGACGTAGATGCGGCAAAGGCGGCGGGCATTCCGGTGCTGGTGGCCGGTTGGGGATACAACGACCGCCCGGCAGGGGAACTGGGCGGCGATGCGGTGATTCGCGGCTTCGACGAGCTTATCCCCGCCCTCAAGGCGCTTTGATCACGCGCGCGTTCCCGCGCAAGGCGCGGTCTGACGTTACGGAAAGCGGGGACCCATAATCGCGCGGTTGAATTGACCGCCGGTGCATGCCATCGACCCCGCAGAATTCAGCCAGTTTCACGACAGGAGACACCCCCATGTCCATCGATTTCAAAGACCGCGTAGCCATCGTCACCGGCGCCGGCGGCGGCCTGGGCCGCGAATATGCGCTCGAACTCGCCCGCCGCGGCGCCAAGGTCGTCGTCAACGACCTCGGCGGATCGCGCGACGGCACCGGCCATTCCGACGCCGCGCTGCAGGTGGTCGAGGAAATCAGGGAAGCCGGCGGCACCGCCATGTCGAACGGCGGCAGCGTGACCGAATTTGCCCAGATGGAAGAAATGGTCGCCAAGGCGAAGGAAGAATGGGGCGGCGTCCACGTCCTGATCAACAACGCCGGCATCCTGCGCGACAAGAGCTTCGCCAAGATGACGATGGACGACTGGAAGATCGTCGTCGACGTGCACCTCAACGGTAGCGCCAACGTGACCAAGGCCGTGTGGGAAACCATGCGCGAGCAGGCCTATGGCCGTATCCTGATGACCGCCAGCAGCACCGGCCTGTTCGGCAACTTCGGCCAGGCGAACTACGGCGCGGCCAAGCTCGGCCTCGCCGGCTTCACCAAGACGCTCTACCTCGAAGGCGCGAAGTACAACATCAAGGTGAACACGCTGGCGCCGGTCGCCGCGACGCGCATGACCGAAGACATCATGCCGGAAGCCATGTTCAAGATGCTCGGCCCGGAAAACGTCGTCCCGGCGGCGCTCTACCTCGTCAGCGAAGACGCGCCGACCAACGCGATCGTGGGCGCGGGTGCAGGCGGCTATCACTCCGCCTTCGTGACCATGAACACGCCGGTCATCCTGGACCAGGACGATCGCACGGTCGAAGGTTTCGCCGCCCACTGGGACGAGATTTCGAAGACCGAGCCAATGACGATCCCGAACTCCGGTGCGGAGCAATCGGGCGCGATCATGACCGCGATGCAGAAGAAGATGGCCGGCTAAGCCGCCACGCTGCCGGGCGACATGACGATGCGCCTACCCGCCACCGCCTGATAATTCCGGCGCAGACAGACGGATCCGGCTGCGCAGCTGCGCAGCCGGGCCTTTTCGCGTCAGGAATCCACCGATTTCAGTAGCCGCCGCTCTATCGGGGCGAGGACGCTGGCGAGCTCCTGCCCGCGCTTGAGCATCTGGCCCTGTTCGCCGACGAGCGCCCACATGCCTTGCTTCATGCGCAGCGCCGGGCGCTTTTCGATCCGCACCTCAGGGCGTTCCGCCGCGCGGCGAAAGGCGGCGAAGACCGCCACGTCGCGGGTGAAGTCCATAGCGTAGTCGCGCCACTGGCCGGCGGCGACCATGCGGCCGTAGAGGTCGAGGATGCGCTGCAACTCCAGCCGTTCGAACCCCACCTGCTGCGGCTGGCGCCCCGGAAACGGCACGATCCGCGCCGCGTCGTTCAAACCCGCCATCAGCTATCGGTCCCCGTGGGTCGCGGCGCGTCCCTTTCGGCGCGCAATTCCTGCAACTGGGCGGAAACCTCCGCCAGCTGTGCCTGCAATTCGGCGATGCGGCCGTCCACATCCGCGGGCAATTCGGGGCACGGCGGGCACGGTTCCTCGCACGGGGTGCCATAGGGCATGAATTCGCGCGCCCATTCTTCCACCGGCATCAGGGTGGAGCGGGCCTTGAGGCCGATCATCGTCGCGCCTTCTGGCACATCGTCGGTGACCACCGTGTTGGCGCCGATCCGCGCCCGTTCATTCACCGTGATGGGGCCCAGGATCTGCGCGCCGGAGCCCACGATCACACCATCCGCCAGCGTCGGGTGCCGCTTGCCCGGCACGCCGTTGGTCGGGTTGGTGCCGCCCAGCGTCACGCACTGGTAGATCGTCACATCGTCCCCGATCTCCGCCGTTTCGCCGATCACCGTGAAGCCGTGGTCGATGAAGAGGTGGCGGCCGATCTTGGCGCCGGGATGGATGTCGATGCCGGTCACCATGCGCGACCAGTGGTTCACCAGCCGGGCGAGGAAGAACAGCTTCCCCCCGAACAGCCAGTGGGCGATGCGGTGGTAGAAGATCGCCCAGACGCCGGGATACAGCAGCACTTCCCAGCGGCTGCGCGGTGCCGGGTCGCGGGCCTTGATGGAATCGAGAAAGGAGACGAGTTTTTCGAACATCGCGGCAATCCTTTCACTTCGGCGCGCATCGCGCAAGTTTGCCGGCCCGGGCCGCGTTAAAGGATGCGGCCGCGTTACAGGAGGCGCGGGGCCTCCGGTCCCTCGACCGCCTCCAGCGCGGCGCGCCAGACTGCTAGCGACGGCGGGCTCTTGCGCTCCAGGCTGATGCGGTCGATCTCGGCCACGATCTTTTCCGCCCCGGCAAAGCTGCGCGCCATGCGGGGCACGAGGTATCTGGTGGCTTCTTCGCCCAGCGCAAGGCCGCGCATCGCCGCGTGTTCTTCTATCAGCGCCGCGAGCATCGCGTCGTCGGGTGCGCCGATTTCGAGCTGCAGCGCCGCGCCGAGGCGGGAGCGCAGGTCCGGCAGCTTGATATCCCAGCTTTCGCGGTCCACGATCAGCAGCAGCCGCTCGCCCCCTTCGCGGGCGCGATTCCAGCGGTGGAACAGCGCGGTCTCGTCCAACGTGTCCGCGCCGTCGATGGTGGTGCCAAGGCCTTGCTGCACGAACCAGCCGCCCATCAGCGACTTGCCGGAGCGCGGTGGGCCGAGAAGGATCGCGGTGCCGAAAGGCCAGTTCGACGGGTCGGAGATCGCGTCCGCCACATGGGCGTTGGCGGGGCCAAGTACGATGCGCGAAGGCGCGGCCTTTCCGGCACGCTCCAGCGGAAGGGCGATCTGGCTCAACCGTGCGCCCCTAGCGCGTGATGGAGAGCGCGCTGGGGCCCTGCGTCACGTTCCAGCCGCGCGCCCGCAATGCAGCGGCCAGAGCCGACAGATCGCCGGTGTAGGTCACGCGCATGACCGAGGTGCCGCCGATCGCCGTCGAGCTCACCGAAGCGGCGCCGACGCCGGGCGTGCCGCGGACCGAACCGAGCGCGGCATCGAATGCCGCACCGTCGGGCGAGGCGAACTGGACCACGTATGTCACGGTCGGTACCGGGGCCGCCGTTTCGGTCGGCATGGGCGAAGGTGTGGCCGCGCCTTCCCCGCTGCCGGAGGAACTGCTGCTGCGCGATGCGCCGCTTGCGGCATCGGCCTGCGCCTGGTTTTTCGCCCGCAGCTGGTCGAGAGCGGCGCGCCATTCGGGGCTCAGGCTGAGTGTCTGGCGGCCCAGCGTCGGGTCGGGGCTCAGCCTACCGTCGGCCAGCGCCTTGCTGTAGATCTGATCGAAGCGGGCGACCGCTTGTTCGTACATCGCGGGGATGGCGGCATCGTTGGCGGCTTTCAGGCGGAAGCTGCCGAGATATGCGTTGTTGGGGCCATAGCGGGCGACGAAGTTCGCCTCCACCGGTCCGCCGGGATATTGCCGCGTCACTTCGGCGATGGCGACCAGGACGTCGGACGCGCCGAACTGGTCGAGGATGTTGCGCCACCACACACGGCTGCGGCGGCCGGTCTGGCCATAGGTGAGCAGGAGCGATTCGCCCCCGGCCCCGCTCGGCCGGACGTAGTCGACCGGGCTCGACCCGAAATTCGCTTCCGCCCAGGCGCGCTGCCATTCGGTGCGGCTTTCGAACATCGTGTAGACGCCGCCTTCGTTGAGGACGGGCAGCATCAGCATCGGTGCGGAACGCTTGGCCTGGCTGCCCCGGCCAACCATACCGCCGGCGCGCTGACGGTCGAACACCACGCCCAGCGTGGCGATATAGCGTTTCGGCCCGATCGATTCGCGCTCGATCAGGATGCCCGCGACCATCGAATTGAGCTGGCCGTCGGAGATTTCGGGACCTTCCAGCTTCTCCCACGCGAGGCGGGCGGCTTCGGTCCAGCCCTTCTCGCGTGCTTCCTGCGCGGTGTCCGCCGTGACATCGACCTCGATCTCGCCGACTTCGATATCGGTCGACTGCGCGCGCGGCTGGATGCCGCGGTCGCCTTCGATCTGCGCGCGCACCGCCACCAGCGCAACCAGCAGCAGGGCGCCCGCCAGCAGCACGCCGATTGCGCGCGCGGACAGGTGCATGATGCGGGGAAGAGGCGGAAGAATGGTCGTCATCGGGGAAAGTCAGCGCCTTTTGCCCAAAGCCGAGTGGAAATCCAAGCGCGAAAGGCTAAGGCGAAGCAATGAGTGGCAAGAACTCCCCCTTTACCTACGAAGACGCGGGCGTCTCCATCGCCGCCGGCAATGCGCTGGTGAAGGCGATCGGACCGCTGGTGAAAGCGACTGCGCGCCCCGGTGCCGATGGCGAGATCGGCGGCTTCGGCGGCTTCTTCGACCCGAAGGCGGCCGGATACAGCGACCCGCTGCTCGTCGCCGCGAACGACGGGGTCGGCACCAAGCTGAAGCTGGCCATCGATACGGGCCGGCACGATACGGTGGGCATCGACCTTGTCGCCATGTGTGTGAACGACCTGATCGTGCAGGGCGCGGAGCCGCTGTTCTTCCTCGACTATTTCGCCACCGGCAAGCTGGAGCACGGCGTCGCGGAGCGGGTGATCGCGGGCATTGCGGAAGGCTGCAAGCAGGCCGGCTGCGCGCTGATCGGCGGCGAGACCGCGGAGATGCCCGGCATGTATGCCTCGGGCGATTACGACCTCGCCGGCTTCTGCGTCGGCGCGGTGGAGCGCGGCGAGCAATTGACCGGCGAGGGCGTGACGGCTGGCGACTTGCTGGTCGGCCTTGCCTCTTCGGGCGTGCATTCGAACGGCTATTCGCTCGTGCGCAGGCTGGCGGCGGACAAGGGCTGGAAGCTCGACCGCCCGGCCCCGTTCGATCACGAGCGCCTGCTGATCGACCACCTGATCGAGCCGACGCGCATCTATGTGCAAAGCCTGCTGCCAGCGGTGCGCAAGGGGATGGTGAAGGCGATGGCGCATATCACCGGCGGCGGTCTGCTCGAAAATATCCCCCGTGTCCTGCCCGAAGGCGCACGCGCCGTGGTCGATGCGGATAGCTGGCCGCAGCCCGCGCTGATGGCCTTCCTGCAGGGCCAGGGAAATATCGAGCCCGAGGAAATGGCCCGCACCTTCAACTGCGGCGTCGGCATGGTGGTGGCGATCGAACCCGACAAGGCGGACGATTTCCTCGAACTGATGCGGGCGCAGGGCGAAGGCGCATTCGTGGTCGGCAGCGTGGAGAGCGGCACCAGGGGCTGCACCGTGCGCGGATCGCAGGGAACCTGGGCCGCCAAGGCCGACTGGTCCGCCGGGCACGATGGCTGACCCCGCCCGTGCCCCGAAAGCGCGCGTGGCCGTGCTGATTTCGGGTGCGGGCAGCAACATGGCGGCGCTGCTTTATGCCAGCCGCCTGCCGGGTGCCGCCTACGAGCTCGTGCTGGTCGCCTCCAACGATCCGGATGCCGCGGGCCTCGCGCTGGCCGAGGCAGAGAGCGTCGAGACCTTCGCCCTGTCGCACAAGGGGATGGCGCGGGCGGAACACGACGAAGCGATGGACGAGGCCATTCGCGCGAGCGGGGCGGACTATGTCGCGCTGGCGGGGTACATGCGCATCCTGACCGACGATTTCGCCGCGAAGTGGCGCGGCCGGATGCTCAATATCCACCCGTCGCTGTTGCCGAAATACAAGGGGCTGGACACCCATGCGCGGGCGATCGATGCGGGCGACAGTCACGGCGGCGTGTCGGTCCACCTCGTCACGCCGGAGCTGGATGCGGGCGAGGTCCTGGGCCAGCTGCCCGTCGCGATCCGCGATGGCGACACGGCGGATGACCTTGCCGCGCGGGTCCGCCTCGCCGAACACCAGCTCTATCCGCGCGTGCTGGGCGAATATGTCTCGCGCGCCTACCGCGCCGACTGGCTGCTGGAGCAGGTCCGGACCCGCGCTCTCGCCCTGCCCGAAGCCGAAGAGCGGCCCAGCCACGGTGCGCCCGGCTGGCGCACGGCGGGGAAGAGCGGCAAGTATTTCGCCTATTTCAACGACCGCCACCACGGCAGCGATCATATCGCGCTGCTGGTGAAGACCAGCGGGCGGGACGAAATGGACAGCCTGATCGAGCGCGCGCCGGAAGCCTATTTCAAGCCAGCCTTCTACGGTGCGAGCGGCTGGATCGGCGTGATCCTCGACCAGCCCGGGCTCGACTGGCAATCGGTGGAGGACTGGCTGGAGCGAAGCTGGGCCGCAGTGGCGCCCAAACGGCTGGCTAGCCTGCAGCGCGCCGCTGTGGAATTTTAGCGTCGTCCGCTGAACGTTCGCCGGCGTAACGCACCTGCCACAGTAACCGCTCGCCTTCCGGTGCCAGCGAATGGAATATGGTCAGCGTTGCAAGGCCCATCCCGGCCCGCCGTGTCACCTCGTCTAGCCGGGGGTGGAACCCACGATCCGATCCCATCATTGTTTTCGCCAGCACGAGCAGTTTGTCACGCCCGGCGGTATACACATTCAAGCGCTGATTGGAGGTCTTTACAGGAAATTAGGTCGCAACTTGTCGCGGCTGCGCCAGGATTTGCGACAGGCGCACCGGCTGCGTGCCGTAGCTCTGGAACTCGGAAACCTTCTTACCGCGCACCTTGGCACGCCACAGCGTATCGTGGTTTAGCGAGGGCTCGTTCGACCGGCTGTGCCCGCTCAACAGCGCATCGTCCCCGCGCACCGTCTTGCCGGTAATCTCCAGCCTGAAAGACGGATCGAGTTCAAAAAACCGCTCCATCGCCGCACCGATTGCCTGCTCGCCTTCGATGGCACCGCCGGTGTTGTCGATGAAGCGACAATCGGGGGTGATGAGTTCGGAAACCCGCCGGGAACTGCGCGTGTTGAGGGCCGCGACGAACTGCATCGCGACATCGATCTTGCGGTTGCTGATCCCTCTGGCCATCGGCGCCCCTCCGAGTCGGCATCGCCAATATAACGCAAAAGGGGGCCGGACGCAGCCCGTCCGACCCCCTTTTGGCAAGCGCCTGATTCAGCGAAGAATCAGCCGACGATCTCACTGTCGTCGAAGAAGTATTCGATTTCGATCTTGGCGTTTTCATCGCTGTCGGACCCGTGGACCGAATTGGCTTCGATCGATTCCGCATAGGTCTTGCGGATCGTGCCTTCGTCGGCATCGGCGGGGTTGGTCGCGCCCATGACGTCGCGGTTGGTCTTCACGGCATCTTCGCCTTCCAGCACCTGCACCACGACCGGGCCGGAGACCATGAAGTCCACCAGTTCACCGAAGAAGGGGCGTTCCTTGTGCACCGCGTAGAAGCCTTCGGCCTGTTCGCGGGTCATCTGGATGCGCTTGGAAGCGACGACGCGCAGGCCGGCGTCTTCCAGCATCTTGGTGACCGCGCCGGTCAGGTTGCGGCGGGTGGCATCGGGCTTGATAATCGAAAAGGTGCGGGTAACCGCCATGGTGATTTCCTTGGGTTGTCTTGTGGGGGAAAATTGTTGCGCGCGCCACTACCCCCGGGGGCGGCGTTAGGCAAGCGGATAGGCCGATGAGCGTTCGCGTGCCGAGGTGGCGGCAAAATCCTATCTCGATTTGGTGAGTGATGAATTGTGAAGCGCTATCTAGTCTCAGTATGGCGTTGGCTGCGCTTCATCGATGGTAGAGAGGCCGCGACCCTATCGATGCGATGGGCGCGCCCGTTTGCCTTCATGTCCTTCACAGTGCTCTTGGTGAGCGGCCATTGGATCCCGACGCGATGAGCGCCTATTTCACCGCCATGGCGTAGGCACCCGCGTGGTTGAGCAATGTCCTAACCATCCTGATTCTTGGCCTCGCGGTTGAGAAAGGCATCGCCCACCCCATCAGCGGAGTGATCAAAGCCGTGAAGGGTAAATGACCGAAATCATCATGATGATGCCGTCATGGATTCGAATGAGTCCATCCCCGCCTTTTTCTTCACATATACGTTTTGGGCCTTGCCAGCCTCACCAGCCTAGCATTCGCGGGGACTCGCCCCTTTTTGTGGAGATGGCGGGGAAAAGATTAGGGTTAGAAGAGACCCGTCGCGCTTGACGGTAACGAGTTCAGGGATTCATTACCTGTGGCGTGGTCAGCGCCATGGATTCCAAGCCAATGGCGTGGGGGGCACACCGGAGCCTGCTTGTTCCGCTACGTGTCGCCTCCCCACCACACTTTCTTAGCCTCAAGCCATTGGGTTTCGCAAATCCGCCCGATGGACCATTCGCTAGGCTGTCGCTCGCTTTTGCACTGGTTTTTCGAGTAGGCGCTCAGCCCTTCTTCACCCAGCGCCCGTCCTCGCGCGCGAAGAACTCGCGTTCCAGCCCGTCGCGATCTTCCAGCGCCTTCCACGTCTTGCGCGCCGCATCGCGGCCGTCCTCGTCGAAGAACAGGAAGGCGCGTTCGAAATCCTGCGCCGCATCGCGCCAGCGCCCGTCCGCAAGGCCGACAAAGGTCGCCCCGTTGGCGGCATCGCACTCCTCGGAAATGAGGATCGGCTGGCGCGCATCGTGCGGCCCGCCCGCCTCGCCATGCGCCAGGAATTCCTGCGGCTGCTCGGTCCACAGCCCCTTGTCGAGCCGCGCGCGCAGGTCCGCATCCTGCGTCACCAGCAGCATGCGGCTGCCGCCTTCGAGCACCTTGACCGCGATCTGAGCGATCGCGCTTTCCAGGGGCATGTCGGCGACGAGATAGAAGCCCAGCTTCATGCCTCGGCCCCGCTCGCTGCTTTGTCTGCTGACTTGCCCGCGCGGCGGCAGCGGTCGGAACAGAACTTCACGCTGTCCCAGTCCCGCTCCCACTTCTTGCGCCAGGCGAACGGCAGGCCGCAGGACGCGCAGGTCTTGGTGGGCAGATCAGATTTTTTCCGCATCCTGGGCATTTTGTTGTCCTACCGCTTCGCTGCTTGAGGACAAGCTTTCGTCCTACCGCTTCGCTGCTTGAGGACAAGCTTTCGTCCTACCGCTTCGCTGCTTGAGGACAAGCTTTCGTCCTACCGCTTCGCTGCTTGAGGACAAATTACCCCTTCACCGTGTCACGGATGAGGCGGTCGAGCAGGCGCACGCCGTAGCCGGTCGCGCCCTTGCCCCAGGCGTGGCCGGGCTTGTCCGCCCAGACCATGCCGGCGATGTCGAGATGCGCCCAGGGGGTGTCGTTCTCGATGAAGCGCTGCAGGAACTGGGCTGCCGTGATGGAGCCTGCGCCCTTGCCGCCAATGTTCTGCATGTCGGCGATCGGGCTGTTGATTTGCTTGTCGTATTCCACTGACAACGGCATGCGCCACAGCTTGTCGCCCGTCGCGGTGCCGGCGGCGAGCAGGTCGTTGGCCAGCGCGTCGTTGTTCGAGAAGAGCCCGCCGTGTTCGTTGCCGAGCGCGATGATCATCGCCCCGGTCAGCGTGGCGAGGTCGACGATGCGCGCCGGCTTGAACTCGCGCTGCGTCCACGTCAGCACGTCGGCCAGCACCAGCCGCCCTTCGGCATCGGTGTTGAGCACTTCGATGGTCTGGCCGGACATGGATTTCACCACGTCGCCGGGGCGCTGGGCCTTGCCGTCGGGCATGTTCTCGACCAGCCCGACCACGCCGACGACGTTGGCCTTCGCCTTGCGCTTCGCCAGCGTCAGCATCGCGCCGACCACGGCCGCGCTGCCCCCCATGTCGAACTTCATGTCGCCCATGCCGGGGCCCGGCTTCAGGCTGATGCCGCCGGTGTCGAACGTCACGCCCTTGCCGACGAAGGCGACGGGGGCATCGTGGGCATTGCCGCCCATCCATTTGACCGCGAGGATACGCGAAGGCTGCTCGCTACCCTGCCCTACGCCGAGGAGCGAACCCATGCCGAGCTCTTCCATCTGCGGCACATCGAGCACGACGAGCTCCGCGCCCGTTCCTTCGAAAGCCTTGCGGCAATGTTCGACATAGCTGACCGGGAAAATCACGTTGGCCGGTTCCGTCACCAGTACGCGGGCGAATTCGATCCCCTCGGCCACGGCGGCGGCATCGTCCCACGCGGCGTCCATCCCTTCGGGCGCGCCGACGACATGGATCGTCTGCAGGCTGACCTTCTGGTCGTCCTTCAACGTGGTGCGGTGCGCATCGTAACGCCAACCGCGCAGGACCGCGCCCAGCAGCACGGACGCCGCGCCGTCCGCATCGAGGCCGCTACCGCCGAAATCGATGGCGATGGCCTCGTTGCCCGAGGTCATGAACTTCGCCGCGAGCGCGCTGCCGGCCTTTTCGAGCTTGGTGGGGCTGGCATCGCCGATCCCCGCCAGCACGACATGGTGCACGCCGTCCTCGCCATCGGCGAAGCTTTCGAACAGCTGCCCCGCGGCGCCCGTGAACCGGCTCCGCTCTGCGCCTTTCGCAATCGCGTTGGGCAGGTCGGCGGGCAGGTGGTCCTTTTTCGCAAGCCGTGCATAGGGCATGGCCGCGCCGCTGGGGGACTGGTCGAAAGTGATTTTCATGGGATCGGGCTCCGGCTGGATGGCGCGGAAACCACGGCCCTGCGGCCATTTTTCACGCGCTGCAATTCGCGGCGTTGCGCTTAGGCATCGCCGGTGCGATAGGCAAGCCATGCCCTGCGACACGCAGCCTGCGCTGCCGATCCTGACTGCCCCCGGTCTCCACCGTTTTGGCCCGCATCGGCGCACCGCCGGGCTTGCCGCATTGGCGGGCCTGCTGCTGCCGCTGGGCGCTCAGGCACAAGAAGGCGCGGCGCCGGGCACCGATACCGCGCAGGACCAGATCGACCCTGCCCAGCCAGAGCAGGACGCGCCGCAACCGGCTGCGCCTGTCGAGGCCGTAGCGGCGGAAGAAAACCCGCTCGCCGGGCGCGAGATCGAGTTCGAGGCGAACACGATCGAATATCTCTCCGACCCCGAGATCGTCACCGCATCCGGCAATGTCATCCTGCGCAGCGAGGACGATTCGGTCATCGCCGACCGGATCGTCTGGAACCGCGAGACCGGCGTGATCCGTGCAGAGGGCGACGTGCGCGTCGTCGATCCGGACGGCAACCAGCTGTACACCGACAGCGTGGAACTGGACGGCGACCTGCGCGTCGGCGCGATGGAGAACCTGCTCCTCGCCCTGCGCGCCGGGGGCCGGTTGGCCGCAGTGCAGGGATCGCGCGGCGAGGACGGCGCCGTCGTGCTGGAGCGCGCGGCCTACTCCGCCTGCGCCATCACCGGGCCGGACGGTTGTGCAAAGAACCCCAGCTGGCGCATCACCGCCGACCGTGTTGTCTACGATCCCGAGACGCAGGAGATCGATTTCCGCGGCGCTTACCTCGAGCTCTTCGGCAAGCGCCTGCTGCCGCTGCCCGGCCTCGCCATTTCCACCGACGGCAGCGCGCGTTCGGGCATTCTCGTGCCCAACCTGCGCCTGTCGGCTTCCAACGGGCTGGAGGTTTCGGGCAGCTATTACTGGCGGCTGGCGGAGAACCGCGACCTCACCGCTTCCGGCTATCTTTACACCGGCGCGCCGCCGATGGTGTCTGCGCAATACCGCCAACTTGGGGAAACCGGCGCGTTCCAGGCAACCGGCTATCTCACCCGATCCAGCCGCATCTCCATCGGCGACAATCCCGGCGATCCGGAGCGATCCTGGCGCGGCTATGTCTATGCCAACGGGCGCTACCAGTTCGATCCCAACTGGTCGGCCACCGGATCCATTCGCGTGGCGAGCGACCGCACCTTCCTGCGCCGTTACGACATCAGCCGCGACGACCGGCTGCGATCCACTGTCGAGGTCGAGCGGATCGACGACGACAGCTATCTCTCCATCGCCGGCTGGGCCTTCCAGACGCTACGGTTCGGCGACGACCAGGGCGAAGTGCCCTTCGCCATTCCCGCAATCGATTTCCGCCAGCGCCTGTCCGACCCGCTGCTGGGCGGCAAGGTCGAATTGCAGGCCAATTCGCTCAATATCCTGCGCACGGACGGGCAGGACACGCAGCGCGCCTTTGCCGGGGCGCGGTGGGACCGGCGCAGCATCCTGCCCATGGGCCAGGAAGTGACCGTCACCGCGCTGGCCCGGGGCGATGTCTACCATTCCGGCGACAACCTGCTCAGTCCCACGGAATTCTATCGGGGCGAGGAAGGCTGGCAGACACGTTTCGTGGCGCTCGGCGCAGTCGACGTGAAATGGCCGCTGGTCGGGGAGGCGTTCGGCGGCACGCAGGTGCTCACCCCGCGCGTCCAGCTCGTGGCCAGCCCGCCGATCCGCAACCTTGCCATCCCGAACGAGGATGCCCGCGCGATCGACCTGGAAGATTCCAACCTTTTCGCACTCAACCGCTTCCCCGGCTACGATCGGGTGGAAGACGGGGTGCGCGTCACTTACGGCTTCGACTGGAAATTCACCGCGCCCGGCTGGCGCGTGCTGGCGACGCTGGGCCAGTCCTATCGCCTGACGTCCAGCGACGACATCCTTCCCGACGGCACCGGCCTGTCCGAACGGGTCAGCGACATCGTCGGGCGGACGGAGGTGCGCTACAAGGATTTCGTCCAGTTCACCCATCGCTTCCGGCTGGACAAGGACGATCTGGCCGTCCGCCGCAACGAATTCGACGCCACGGTCGGGACGCGGCGGACCTATGTCGAAGTCGGCTACCTGCGCCTCAACCGCGATATCGCCATCAATATCGAGGATCTGCAGGACCGCGAGGAACTGCGCCTCGCCGGCCGCTATGCCTTTGCCAATTACTGGTCGGTGTTCGGCTCCGGCGTGTTCAACCTCACCGACCGCGAGGAAGACCCCAGCTTCACCGCCGACGGTTTCGACCCGCTGCGCACCCGCCTCGGTGTGGCGTACGAGGACGATTGCATCGAATTGGGCGCTACCTGGCGGCGCGACTATTTCGCCACCGGCGACGTGGAGCGCGGCAACACCTACCAGGTCTATATCAACCTGAAGAACCTCGGTTTCCGGTAAGCGCGCCTGCGTGCCGCTTGGCACCGCAGGGACGATGCGGTAT
This sequence comes from Alteriqipengyuania flavescens, assembly GCF_030406725.1. Lineage (NCBI taxonomy): Bacteria > Pseudomonadati > Pseudomonadota > Alphaproteobacteria > Sphingomonadales > Erythrobacteraceae > Pseudoblastomonas > Pseudoblastomonas flavescens. The sequence goes on from NZ_CP129107.1 coordinate 275,795, forward strand.
CGGCGCGGGCAGATCATGCACTAAGCTGCGGTTAAGCCGGAATTCGCCAGGGCTTGCCGCCAATAGCGGGCACAGCATGCGCCGCATCGATGACAGGATGATTTCGTGACCTCGACTTATTCCCGGATTGCCACGACCCTTCTTGCTGCGGGCGGGATCGCCCTTGCGGCCATGCCCGGCACGGCCCTCGCCAATGCGCAGGACGCCGCGGCTGACGGATCCGCCTCTGCCGCCGTGAACCCGGCCGGCCTGCAACTGCCGGGCCAGGGCGAGCTTCGCATCGGCAGCGATCCCAACGTCCGCTTGCCGACCGCCACGGTCAACGGCCGGATCATCACCGGCACCGACGTGCAGCAGCGCATGGCGCTGTTCATCGCGGGTACGGAACAGCAAGCCACGCCCGAGCAGATCGCCCAGCTGCGCGCCCAGACCCTGCGCGACCTGATCGACGAAATGCTGAAGATCCAGGAATCCGCTGCACAGGACATGCCGGTCACGGCGGATGAAGTGACCGCGGCCTACAACGCGGTGGCGCAGAACAACTTCAACATGACGCCGCAGCAGATGGACGAATACCTGACCTCGATCGGGTCCTCCACCGCTTCGCTGCGCCGCCAGATCGAAGGCGAATTGGCATGGCGCAACCTGATTGCGCGCAACATCGATCCCTTCGTGAACGTCTCCATCGAGGAAGTGAACGAAGTCATCGCCCGGCTGGAAGCGAGCAAGGGTCTGGACGAATTTAATGTCGCCGAAATCTACCTGTCGGCCACAGCTGCGACCTCCGCCGAAGTGGAAGCGAACGCCCGCGCGCTGATGCAGCAGATTCGCCAGGGCGCCAATTTCCAGGCGGCAGCGGCCCAATTCTCGGAAGCGTCGACCGCAGCGAGCGGCGGCCTGCTGGGCTGGGTCCGCCTGCCGCAGCTGCCGGTGGAAATCGCGACCGAATTGCGCAGCATGAACCCCGGCCAGATCGTCGGACCGATCCCGCTGCAGGGCGGCGGCTATTCGATCATCTACCTCGTCGACCGTCGCCAGGTTCTCACCGCCGATCCGCGCGATGCCACGCTGTCGCTGAAGCAGATCACCATCGCTTTCGACCAGGGCATGACCCAGGCGGCGGCCGAGCAGCGGCTCGAAACCTTTGGCCAGGGCGTGGCGCGCCTGCGCGGCTGCGGCAACGCGGAGCAGATCGCTGCCGAAACCGGCGCCGAAGTGCGCGCCAATGACGTGCGCGTGCGCGAATTGCCGGGTCCGCTGCAGAACGCCCTGCTGGAAATGCAGGTCGGCCAGGTCACCTCGCCCTTCGGCAGCGTGGAGGAAGGCGTCAGCGTCCTCGTGCTGTGCGGCCGCGATGACCCCAAGGCCGCCGACGCGCCCAGCCCCGAGCGCCTTCAGGCGCAAATGAAGCAGGAACGCATCGACCGCCGGGGCGAGCGCTACCTGCGCGACCTGCGCCGCGATGCGGTGATCGAACTCAACTGACCTGCCGGTGACGTCTTCGTCCGCCGTGAAGCCGCTCGCCGTATCGGTGGGCGATCCGGCGGGCATCGGGCCGGAACTGGTCGTCCGCAGCTGGCTGCGGCGCGGCGAAGGGCTCGCGCCCTTTGCCGTGGTCGGTGGCGCAGGCGTTCTGGAAGCCTCTGCGGCAAGCATGAGCGTGGACTGTCCGGTCGTGCGGATCGATACTGTTGCGGAAGCTGACGAGGTTTTTGCCGCCGCGCTGCCGGTGCTCGACAACGCCGACGCAGATTACACGCCGGGCGCGCCTTCGCCGGAGGGCGCACGGTTGGCGCTGCAGTCACTGGAACGCGCGGTCGATCTGGCGCGTCGCAGCGAAGCCGGCGGCGTGATGACCGCGCCGATCGCCAAGGCGCTGCTTGCCGACGTCGGCTTTGCCCATCCCGGCCAGACCGAATTCTGCGCTGCGACCTGCGGTGTGGCGGAAGCGGACACGGTGATGATGCTCGCCGGGCCGAGCCTGCGCACCGTGCCCGTCACCATTCATTGCGCGCTGGCCGAAGTGCCGCAGCGCCTTTCCGCAGACCTCATCGTGAGCCGGGCACGCATCACCGCCGCTGCGCTCGCCGGGGACTTCGGCATCGCCCGCCCGCGCCTCGCCGTGACTGGCCTCAACCCGCATGCAGGCGAGAACGGCCGCATGGGGCGCGAGGAGATCGAGGTCATCGCGCCCGCCATCACCGCCTTGCGCGCGGAAGGGATCGAGGCGAGCGGCCCGCATCCTGCCGACGCGATCTTCACCCCGCGCGCACGCGATGGCTACGACGCGGCGATCTGCATGTATCACGACCAGGCGCTGGTGCCGCTGAAAGCGCTCGACTTCGATGCGGGCGTCAACGTCACGCTCGGCCTGCCCATCGTGCGTACCAGCCCCGACCATGGCACCGGGTTCGACATTGCGGGCAAGGGCATCGCAGGCGAAGGCGCGACGATGGCCGCCCTGCGGCTAGCGGGCGAAATTGCGGCGCGACGGGCCCATGCCCTGTCCCGCTCAGCCTGAGCTTGTCGAAGGCCACGCATTGACGCTAGCGGACTGCCCATGCTTCGACAGGCTCAGCATGAGCGCCAGCATGACCAAAGGTGCCAAGTGACCGACCTCCCGCCCCTTCGCGACGTGATTGCCCGCCACGGCCTGTCCGCATCCAAGGCGCTGGGGCAGAATTTCCTGTTCGACGAGCAGCTCCTGGACCGCATCGCCGCCATTCCCGGGGACTTGCAGGACAAGGCGGTGCTGGAGATCGGGCCCGGGCCCGGCGGCCTCACCCGCGCACTCCTGCGTGCCGGGGCGCGCGTCACGGCGATCGAGATGGATCGCCGCTGCCTGCCCGCCCTAGCCGAACTTGCCGAAGTCTTTCCCGGCCAGCTGACCGTGGTGGAAGGCGATGCCATGGCCATCGACCACGGCGCCCTGCTGGGGGAACCCTTCGCCGTCGTCGCCAACCTGCCCTACAACGTCGGGACCGCGCTGTTCGTGCGCTGGTTGTCCGGCGAAAGCTGGCCACCGCAATGGAGCTCGCTGACGCTGATGTTTCAGCAGGAGGTGGCCCAGCGGATCGTCGCGCAGCCGGGCACCCCGGCCTACGGGCGCCTCGCAGTCCTCTCCCAGTGGCGCAGCGCCGCCAGCCTTGCCATGAAAGTCCACCGCAGCGCCTTCACCCCGCCGCCCAAGGTGATGAGCGCCATCGTCCACGTCACGCCCGGCGCAATGCCCGAAGGCGTCTCTGCGCGAACGCTGGAGCGATTGACGGAGGCCGCCTTCGGGCAGCGCCGCAAGATGCTGCGGCAGAGCCTGAAATCCGTGCCCGGCGCAGTCGACACGCTCGATCGCGTGGGCATCGACCCGCAAAGGCGCGCGGAAACGCTGTCGGTGGAGGAATTCGTCGCGCTGGCGCGGGCGCTGGACGGCTGAACTACAGGCCGAAAGTGTAAGTCAGCGCGACGCCGCCTTCTAACTGGTCCTTCGATCCATAGGCCGCCACCACCGGCGAATCCGCCGGATCGCCCAGCAGCCGGTCGTATTTTACGTAGCCGAACATGCCCCATTCGGGCGTGAACTGCTGCACCACGCCAAGCGCGCCGCCGACCGACTGCAGGCCGCCGCCGGGGTCGTAGGCGGCGAGGCCGGATGCCAGGGCTTCGTCAGGCGCGACCCCGTAATAGGAGCGCTGGTAGCGCGCATCGGTAAGCGTCAGGCGCGGACCGATGGAGACGACCGTGTCGTCCTCGTCCCGCAAGACGTAATCGGCGCTGGCGACAGAAATGAAACCGTCGTGCCCGCTCACCGCCTGCCGCGCTTCCAAGCGAAACCGCAGGCTGGGGCTCGCTTCGAGCTGCGCAAATCCGCCGAGTTCGACGGAAAAGCCCACGTCGGGCAAGGCGCCGCCCACGTCCTCAGAATCGCGCTTGCCCTGGAAGCCGAGCGACGGCCCGATGGAGAAACCGCCGGCGCGGTAGAGGTCGAAGCCCGTGCTCTCGTCGGGCGCTTCGAAGGCGAATTGCTCACCCGGCAGCGCGCGCGAGAATTCGAACAGCGGGCCGATGTTGTGCTCGTCCGATCCGGGCCAGCTCGGCACCACCCGCGGGCCGAGGCCGATGCGGATGCGGGTTTCGCCCGACACACCCTCGGTCTCCGCACGCGGCGCGGGGATATCGCTTTCCTGCGCCTGCGCGGCGAGTGGAAGTGTGGCCAGCACGAGCGCACCGGCTACACTGGAATGAAACGTTTTCGACATGGCGACCCCCTGCGCGGTTTTTCCGGCCTTTACGAGGCCTTCTTGCGCAAACGCCAGTCGTGCAGGAGCGGTTCCGTATAGCCGCTCGGCTGGCGCGTTCCTTCGAACACGAGGTCGCACGCCGCCTTGAAGGCCATGCTGGTTTCCCAGTTGCCGGCCATTGGCTCGTATGCCGGATCGCCTTCGTTCTGCGCGTCGACCTTGGCCGCCATGCGCTGCAGCGAATCCATCACCTGTTCGCGCGTGCAGACGCCGTGGTGGAGCCAGTTCGCCATGTGCTGGCTGGAGATGCGCAGCGTCGCTCGGTCTTCCATCAGGCCGACATCGTTGAGGTCCGGCACCTTGGAACAGCCGACGCCCTGGTCGATCCAGCGCACGACATAGCCGAGCAAACCTTGCGCGTTGTTGTCGAGCTCCTCGCGGATTTCGTCCTCGCTCCAGTTCGTCCCGCGCGCGAGCGGGATGGTGAGCAGCGGCTCCAGACCCGGAATGTCGCCGAGGCCCTTCTGCGCCTCGAACACGTCTTCCCGGTGGTAATGCAGCGCATGGAGCGTTGCTGCCGTCGGGCTCGGCACCCAGGCGGTGTTGGCGCCGGCGCGCAAATGACCGATCTTCTCGATCATCATCTTGCCCATCAGGTCGGGCGCAGGCCACATGCCCTTGCCGATCTGCGCGCGGCCCGACAGGCCGTGCTTCAGCCCGATGCCGACATTGCGCGCCTCGTAGGCGGAAAGCCAGTCCGCGTTCTTCATCTCCGCCTTGCGGATCATCGGCCCCGCTTCCATCGACGTGTGGATCTCGTCCCCCGTCCGGTCGAGGAAGCCGGTGTTGATGAAGACGATGCGGTCCTTCACCGCATGGATGCAGGCGGCAAGGTTGGCGCTGGTGCGGCGTTCCTCGTCCATCACGCCGACCTTGATCGTGTGGCGCGGCAGTTCGAGCAAATCCTCCACCGCATCGAACAAGTCGTTCGTAAAGGCGCATTCCTCCGGCCCGTGCATCTTGGGCTTCACGATATAGATGCTGCCGGAGCGGCTGTTGCGCAGCGCGCCGAGCCCCTTCAAGTCGTGCATCGCGATGGCGCTGGTCATCACCGCATCCATGATGCCTTCGGGGATCTCCCCCCCGCCCGGCAGCAGAATCGCCGGATTGGTCATCAGGTGGCCGACATTGCGCACGAACAGCAGGCTACGCCCCGGCAAGGTCTTCTCGCCCACTTCCGCTCGTCCTGAGCTTGTCGAAGCATGCTCGTGCCGTGCCATGCCTCCGGGGGCTTCCACAGGCTCAGCCTGAGCGGGGATATAGGTCTTATCCGCAGAAAGCTTGCGGGTCAGCGACTTGCCGCCCTTTTCGAAGGTTTCCTCGAGATTGCCGCGCATCAGGCCCAGCCAGTTGGTGTAAGCCAGCCGCTTGTCTTCCGCATCCACGGCGGCGACCGAATCTTCCATGTCGACGATGGTCGTCAGCGCCGCTTCCAGCACGATATCGGCGATGCCCGCCTTGTCGGTCTGCCCGATCGGGCTTTCCGGATCGAAGACAACTTCGATGTGCAAGCCGTTGTTCTGGAACAGCAAGCCGCGTTCCGTCCGGCCGACGTACTGGTCCTCGTCCACCAGCTTGCCGTCGTCCGGTCCGCCAAGGTCGGCCCAGCTCTGGTCCACCAGCGGCAGCGTCTCGTCGAGGAATTCGCGCCCGCGCGCGATTACCGCATCGCCGCGCGCCCTGTCGTATCCGCCCGGCCTGGCCGCCGGTGCGTCCAGAGCGTCGGTCCCGTATAGCGCGTCGTACAGGCTACCCCAGCGCGCGTTCGCGGCGTTGAGCACGAAGCGGGCGTTGAGCGAAGGCACCACCAGCTGCGGGCCCGCCATCCGGGCAATCTCGCTATCGACATTTTCCGTGCCAATGGTGAAGTCGCCAGGCTCGGGAACGAGGTAGCCGATCTCTTCCAGAAACGCGCGATAGGCGGCCGCATCGTGGTCTTGCCCGCGCCGCTCCTTGTGCCATGCATCGATCTTCGCCTGCAGCGCCTCGCGCTTCTCCAGCAGGTCGCGATTGCGCGGAGCGAAGCGATCGCAAATCTCGGCAAAGCCTTGCCAGAACGTCGCGACATCGCGGCCCAGCGGGGCCAGCACCTTGTTCTCGGCAAAGGCGGCAAGAGCGGCGTCGACTTTCAGGCCGGACCGTTCGACGTAATCGGACATGCAATACTCCTCGGGCGTGTGCGCGCATCGGCGCATACAGGTTTTTCAGTGTCCGGGGAGGAGCGATGCGCCTTCTGGCGAAGCGCGCCCGCCATTGCAAGTGCAGGCATGAACTGCAGGGATGAAGAATGAGGATGTCTGGGGGCACGGGGTGGACAGGAAGGCGCGGCGCGTTAGAGGCTGGTTGCCGATGAAACCTGTCCCGCAGCCCATTCGCCCCGCGCTCGACGCCATCGATGGCGCCACCATGCTCGCGCAGGTCGAACGCTGGGCGACAATCAACAGCGGCACGACCAACCTTGCCGGGCTTGCGGCCATGGCGGGCGAATTGTCCGATGCCTTTGCGCAGCTTCCGGGCGAGGTCCGGCTGGTCGACCCCGCCCCCATCACCGCCATCGCCGCCGACGGGCGCGAAGTGGAAGTGCAGAACGGCCGGCATCTTGTTGTCTCGGTGCGGCCGGAGGCACAGCGCCGCTTCATCTTTACCGGCCACATGGACACCGTCTTTCCCGCCGACCACCCGTTTCAGGAACTGGCGTGGCTGGACGACGACGTGCTGAACGGCCCCGGCACCGCCGACATGAAAGGCGGGATCGCGGTCATGCTGGAGGCGCTCCGCGTCCTCGAAACCTTCGCCCCGTGGCAGCATTGCGGTTACGACGTGATGATCAATGCGGACGAGGAGACAGGCTCGCTTTCCTCCGCCCCGCTGATCGAGGAGCTGGCGCGCGGCAAGTTCGCCGCCCTCACCTATGAACCCGCCGCCACGCCGGAAGGCACGCTGGCCCACGCGCGTGGCGGCAGCGGCAATTACGCGCTGACCGTGACCGGGCGCAGCGCCCACGCCGGGCGCAACCCGCACGACGGGCGCAACGCCATCGTCGCCGCCGCCACCCTCGCCGTGGCGCTGAAGGAATTGCAGCGGGACGATATCAGCGTGAACCCCGCCAGGATCGAAGGCGGCGCGGCCAACAACGTCGTGCCCGACCATGCGGTGCTGCGCTTCAACATCCGCCCGAAAGAGCCCGCCGCCGCCGACTATTTCACCACCGCGATGAACGCGGTGATCGGCGAGGTGAAGCAGCGGCACGAGGTCGACGTCCATGTCCATGGCGGGATCAGCCGGCCGCCCAAGCCGGTCGACCGCAAGGCGCAGAAACTGTTCGACCTGGTGCGCGAATGCGGCGCATCGCTGGGGCAGGCCATCGACTGGAAATCGACCGGCGGGGTGTGCGACGGCAACAATATCGCGGCCACCGGGGTGCCGGTGGTCGATACGATGGGCGTGCGCGGGGGCAAGATCCACTCGCCCGACGAATTCATGATTGCGCCGTCGCTGGCGGAACGCGCGGCCTTGTCCGCGCTGGTCCTGTCGCGGCTGGCAGAGGGGGAAGATTTGTGAGTTTCCGTTTGCGGGCCAGCCGCCCGTCCGATCTCGAACACCTGTACGAAATGGCCAAGCTGACCGGCGGCGGTTTTACCAACCTGCCGCCCGATCGCGACGCGCTGGCCAAGAAACTGGAAACGAGCGCGAAGGCCTTTGCCAACACCGGCAGCGATCTGGTGGACGAGACCTTCGTGCTGGTGCTCGAAAACACGGAAACCGGGCAAGTGCGCGGCACGTGCCAGCTGATGACGCAGGTCGGCCAGCAGTGGCCGTTCTATTCTTATCGCCTCAACACGCTGACCCAGCACAGCCAGGAACTCGATCGCACGGTGCGGGCCGAACTGCTCAGCCTGACGACCGATCTGGAAGGCTGCAGCGAAGTGGGCGGGCTGTTCCTCCATCCCGGGGAACGGGCCGGCGGGCTCGGCCTGTTGCTGGCGCGCAGCCGTTACCTGTTCATCAAGATGCACCGGCAGCGGTTTGCCGGCCGCATCCTGGCCGAATTGCGCGGCATCATCGACGATCGCGGCGGGTCGCCGTTCTGGGACGGGGTGGCCGGGCGCTTCTTCGGCATGACCTTCCAGGAAGCGGACTATTTCAACGCCATCAACGGCAACCAGTTCATCGCCGACCTGATGCCCAAGCACCCGGTCTATGTCGCCATGCTGGACGACGATGCGCGCGACGTCATCGGCCTGCCCCACCCCACCGGCCGCGCGGCGATGCGGATGCTCGAAAAAGAAGGCTTCCGCTATGAAGGCTATGTCGACATTTTCGATGGCGGGCCGACCATGCTGGCGCGCACCGACGACGTGGTGAGCGTGAAGGACGCGCGCGGCGGCGAGGTGACGGGCGTGGGGCTGGAAGACGGCGCCGCCTCGACCGCGTCGATCGTGGCAACGGGCTCGCTGGCGGACTTCCGCAGCTGCTATGGCCGCGCGGCGTGGGGCGATGACGGGGTGCAGCTGGGTACGGCGGCGGCGGAAACGCTCGGCGTCGGTGTCGGCGACCAGGTCCACGCGGTGGCACGATGAGCAGGGCGTCGAAGCTGGTCGAAATCAATTTCGACGGCATCGTCGGGCCGAGCCACAATTACGCCGGCCTCAGCCTCGGCAACATCGCCTCGTCCAGCCATGCGGGCGACGTGTCGCATCCGCGCGCCGCGGCGCTGCAGGGTCTCGCCAAGATGCGCGGCAACATGGCGCGCGGCCTGCCGCAGGGATTCCTGCTGCCGCTGCCGCGCCCGAACGGTGACTACCTGGCGCGGCTAGGGGCCGACAGCGCGACCGATCGCCGCCTGCTGGCGCAAAGCTGGTCAGCCAGCTCAATGTGGACCGCCAATGCCGCTACGGTAAGCCCCGCACCCGACACGGCAGACGGCACCTGCCACCTGACGCCCGCCAACCTCGTCACCATGCCGCACCGCGCGCAGGAATGGCCAGACACCAAGCGGATGCTCGAACTGGCCTTTGCCGACCCCGCGCATTTCACGATCCACGATCCCGTGCCGCCCACTTTCGGAGACGAGGGCGCGGCCAACCACATGCGCCTGTGCGAAGGGCACGGCGCGCGCGGTGTGGAGATCTTCGTCTATGGCGAAAGCGGCGGCCCCTTCCCCGCCCGCCAGCACGAACAGGCCAGCCGCGCGGTCGCTCGCCTCCACGGCCTCGCTCCCGCGCGCACGCTGTTCATCGAGCAGAACCCCGAAGCGATCGCCGCCGGGGCCTTCCACAATGACGTCGTGGCCGTCGCCAACGAGCGGGTGCTGTTCACGCACGAGCGCGCCTTCGCCCGCCCTAAGGAGGCCTACGCCGAAATCCGCGAAGCCTTCCCCGCGCTGGAACTGGTGGTGGTGCCCGAAGCCGAAGTGGGCTTGGGCGAGGCGATCAAGACCTACCTTTTCAACGCGCAGCTGGTCACGCTGCCCGACGGATCGACCGCGCTGATCGTGCCGGGCGAGTGCATGGAATCGGGCGCGGTGCGCAGCTGGGCGGAGCGGACGACCGCTTCCAACGGCCCGATCCGCCAGGTCATCCCGGTCGACGTGCGTCAGTCCATGGCCAACGGCGGCGGCCCCGCCTGTTTGCGCCTGCGCGTGGTCGCGGACCCGGAAACGGTCGACGCGCGTTTCATGCTCGATGAAAACAAGGCCGACCGCATTGCCCGCATTATCGAGCGCCACTGGCCGGAAAGCATCGCGCCCAGCCAGCTCGGCGACGAGGCCTTGGCGCGTGAAGTGGTGGCAGCCCGCGAAGCCCTGTTGCAGGAACTCGATCTCGGCGAACTCGCATGATCCGTCGGCAGGCTTTACAAGTCCGCGACTATTAACCACCCTGTCCCCGCATTCCCGCCGCTGGCACGATGCTTGCTGCGGAAATAGTTAAGGAAAGGGAGCTGATGCTGCGCAAGATTGGCCGACTGTTCGTGATCAAGAACCGCTTCGAAGCCTATCTGATCATCTTCGCCCTGGCGCTGGGCGCGATGGAACGCGGCAGCCACTATCTCGACGCCATGCCCGGCTGGCCCGGCCAGCTGTTGTTCGCAGCCTGCAGCGGCGCCGTGTTCCTCGGCGGCGCGAAAATCCTCGACTGCCTGAAATTCGAAAAGGCCCGGCGCGAGGCCGAGGCTCTCGAGACTGCCGACTGAAAAAGGAAAGCGGGGCGGTTCTGTTGCTAGGCCCGCAGCTTTTCTGTCGCGGGGCGAGGACCGTCGCGTGACCAGCGACCGAGGCCGCTCTCATGTAAAGTTAGTGGGGCGGTTCTGTTGCTAGGCCCGCAGCTTTTCTGTCGCGGGGCGAGGACCGTCGCGTGACCAGCGACCGAGGCCGCTCTCATGTGAGGTAAGTGGGGCGGTTCTGTTGCTAGGCCCGCCCCGGGCCCCCGGTATCCGCTTCTGTTGCCCGGTGGGTCCAACCGCGCTTTAGCTTTGTAAGATCAGGCCGTTAGGCCGTCAGGTTACGCAGCGATTGCGAGTGCTTCGTTATCGTTGGCACTTGTGTGTTTGAACAGTTTTACGGGTTACTCAGCCCGAGTGAAAACAGCGCCTTTCAACACACGTCGATCCTGGTTCGGCCCCGTCAACACCGGCTGGAATCGCCGCTGATGGTGGAGCCGCCGGGTACTGCCCCCGGGTCCGCTGTGCCTATTGCACGCTACCATTTATCACCATAGCCGACAAAAAAGCCGGCATCCCCCATATAGGGAACGCCGGCTTAAATGGAAGTGAATGGTGTAAAATCAGCCCATCGGGCCGTTCTGCGGGGCGCCCGGCGCGCCCGATTTCAGCGCGTCGCGAATTTCCTTGAGCAGTTCGACCTCGGTCGGTTCGGCGGGGCCTTCCTCTTCCGCCGGCTTCTCGAATCGCGCGGTCACCTTGTTGGCGTAGCGGACCAGCAGGAAGATGATGAACGCCAGGATCAGGAAGTTGATCACCGCCGTGATGAAGGCGCCGTAGCCGATCATCGCCGCGCCCGCTTCCTTCAGCGCGGCGTAGTCCGTGGTCGACCCGGTGTAACCTTCCGGCGTGCTCAGGAGGATGAAATAGCTGGAGAAATCGGCGCCGCCGAAGATATATCCGACCAGCGGCATGATCAGATCGTCGGTCAGCGATCCGACGATGGTGGCGAAAGCGCCCGCGATGATCACGGCGACCGCCAGTTCCATCACGTTGCCCTTGGCGATGAAATCCTTGAATTCCTGCAGCACGATTATTCCTCCCCTAACCCTTGAAAACCGCGGTCCTCTGCCATTTACTGCCGGAATGCTCAAGCGGGATAAATCCTTGCAGATCCGCCCAGCCGTGCTATCTCGATAATACAGTCAATCAAGGGGACCACACATGTCGCTTGCCCGTTCCGCCCGCCTTATGCTGGTCGTCATGGCCACCGCCGCGCTTGCCGCCTGCGGCATCAATTCCGTGCCCACCAAGGAAGAGGCTGCAAAGGCCCGCTGGGCGGACGTGGAAAGCGCCTACCAGCGCCGCGCCGACCTGATCCCCAACCTTGTCGCCACGGTGCGCGGCGGCGCGGAATCGGAACTCGCCATCCTGACCGAAGTGACCGAGGCGCGCAGCCGCGCAAGCTCGGTCCAGATCGATGCAGACGACCTTTCGAATCCGGAAAAGTTCCAGCAGTTCGAAGCCGCACAGGGCGAATTGAGCGGCGCGCTCAGCCGCCTGCTGGTAACGGTCGAGGCCTATCCCCAGATCACCAGCAGCCGCGGGTACGACGACCTGCGTACGGCGCTGGAAAGCGCGGAAAACCGCATCGACAATGCCCGCACCAAGTACAATGCGGCGGTGCAGGATTATAACACCGAAATCCGCGTGTTCCCGTCTTCCATCGGCGCAAACATCATTCACGGTGCGGAGCCGATGGAAGCGTTCAAGGCCGAAGCCGGTGCGAACGAAGCGCCCGATATCGACGCCGCCGACCTGACGCCGACCGGCGGCAATTGAGGACCAGCGCGCCCGCAACGGAAACCCCCGTGATGCGCCACATCTCCGCGTGCCTGGCAATTTGCCTCGCCCTGCTCCTCGCGCTCACGGCGGGGGGCGCGGCGGCGCAGGATTTCCCGCCGCGGCCGGACGGCCCGGTCTATGACGGGGCCGAAATCCTGCCTGATGCGCAGGAGGCCGAGCTCGACCAGCGCCTGCGCGATTACAACGCGAAAACGGGCCGGGCCGTGGTCGTAGCCACCGTCCCTTCTCTGGATGGCGAGCCTGCCGCGACCTACGCGCCCGCGCTGGGCGAGGCATGGGGCATCGGCGGGCAGGAGACGGAACAGGGCATCCTGCTACTGGTCGCGCCCAACGAACGCGAGGTCTTCATCGCCACTGCGCGCGGCGCGCAGACCGCGCTGACCGATATCGCCAGCGGCCGGATTATTCGTAACGACATCGTCCCGGCCTTTAAGGCGGGCGACTACGCCGGCGGCATCATCGCCGGAGTTGACGGGATCATCGGCTGGCTGGACACCGAGCCTGCCGACCAGCTGGCGATCGAGGAGGCGGAGCGTGCCGCCCAGCGCCAGAACGCGGATGTCGATGCGTCCACCGTCGGCAGCGCGTTTTTCTGGGTCATGATGATCCTCGCCTTCATGTTCATTTTCGGCCGCGGCGGCCGTCGGCGCGGGCGCCGCTATCGCCGCGGCAGCGGCATCGGCGAAGTCATCCTGTGGTCCGCCCTCAACAGCGCCATGCGTAGCGGGGGCGGCGGTGGCGGCTTCGGCGGCGGTGGTGGAGGCGGCGGCTTCGGCGGTTTCGGCGGCGGTGGCGGCGGCTTCAACGGCGGCGGCGCCGGGGGGAGCTGGTAATGCCATCCTATCTGTCGGAAACCGATCACGCCAAGGTGACGCAGGCCGTCCGCACGGCGGAGGAGCAGACGTCGGGCGAGATCGTAACCGTGCTGGCCGACCGGTCGGACGGGTACAGCGACATCGCGCTGTCGTGGGCGGCGTTCCTCGCCTTCACCGTCCTGACCCTTGCGGCTCTGTTCCCCGATCCGCCGCTGCGCTTCTACGCCTCGCTCCACGCCACATGGAATGCCGAGTGGAGCCCGGGCGAGGTCTTCGCCATGGCGAGCGGCATGGGCATCCTCACCTTCCTCGTCGTCTGGCTGCTCCAGTTCATCGACGCGGTGCGCTTCGCCATGATCCCGCGCATCGTGAAGCGCAATCGCGTGTTCGACCGCGCCGTGTCGCATTTCAAGGTGGGCGCGGAACGGCGCACGCACGGCCGCACCGGCGTGCTCCTCTACCTGTCCATGCGCGAACACCGGGCAGAGATCGTGGCAGACGAGACGATCGCGCAAAAGGTCGATCCCGAGGTCTGGGGCGAGGCCATGGTCGACATGCTGGTGCAGGTGAAGAAGGGCGACATCGCCGGAGGGCTGGTCGCCGGTATCCGCGATGTCGGCGCCGTCCTGGCGGAACATTTCCCGCGGCAAGAGGACGACCAGAACGAATTGCCCGACAGGCTGATCGAATTGTGAGGGATTTCCCTTCCCCTGTTCATGAGCCGTAATGGGACGGCGCGCGCGGAACGCGGCCACTGCCCGCAGGCGCCGCACACCCATCCCCAACCCCTTCCCTCGAGGGAAGGGGCTGTCTCCCTCCCTTCGCCCTGAAAGTAGCTTTCTCCCTCCCCTCCCCTTGGGGAGGGGTCGGGGGTGGGGGTTCGGCGCGGGTAGAAAAGGTCTGCTTTCGCCCTTATGCAACCTGCCATGACAAGCGATCCCGACGCGGCCAAGCCCGAAGAAATCATGTGGCAGGGCCAGTTCGTCACCGCCAAGCGGCGCGGGCGATGGGAATATGCCGGGCGTTCGCGCGGCATCCGTGCCGCTGCCATCGTGGCCATCGATAAGGAGGGCCACGTGCTGCTGGTGGAGCAATACCGCGTGCCGCTGGGCAAGCGCTGCCTCGAAATTCCCGCCGGACTGATCGGCGACCACGAAGGCGACGAGGACGAGGCGCCCGAAGCCGCCGCCGCGCGCGAACTGGAGGAAGAAACCGGCTATCGCGCCGACACATGGGAGACGCTGGGCGAATTCTACTCCAGCCCCGGCATGGTCAGCGAAAGCTTCACCCTGCTGCGCGCCAGCGATCTCACGAAGGTCGGCGAAGGCGGCGGGACGGATAGCGAAGACATCCGCGTCCACCGCGTTGCCCTCAATAATCTTGCCGAATTCGTTGCCGCCCGCCGCGCCGAAGGGCTAGCGATCGATGTAAGGATCGCCATGCTGATGGCGGCAGGCTGGTTTGGAGACGAGGATGGCTGATCGGGTAGCGGGCAAGAAGGCACTGGTGACAGGCGGGGCGCAGGGGCTGGGCGCGGCGGCGAGCCGGCGCTTGGCAGCGGAAGGAGCGCAGGTGCTGGTGACGGACGTGAACGCGGCCGGGGCGGAGGAAACCGCCGCTGCGATCAATGAAGAACACGGCGCCGGGACCGCCTTCGCCCTCACGCTCGACGTGACGCAGGAAAGCCAGTGGGAAGCAGCGGTTGATGCCGCGCAAGAGCATATGGGCGGCCTCTCCGTGCTGCTCAACAACGCCGGCATCGGCGTGCGCGGCGATATCCTCACTTGCACGCTGGAGGAATGGCATCGCGGCTTTGCGGTCAATGTCGATAGCGTGTTCCTGGGCTGCCAGAAGGCGCTGCCGCTGATGAAGGAAAGCCAGCCGGGTTCCATCATCAACATCTCCAGCATCGCCGGCCTGATCGCGAGCGACACCATGCCAGGCTACAACGCCAGCAAGGCAGCGGTGTGGATGCTGACCAAGTCGGTCGCGCTCTATTGCGCGAAGCAGAAGTGGGACATTCGCTGCAACTCGATCCATCCCACCTTCGTCGATACGCCAATCCTCGACGGGATCAGCCGCAGTGCCGGCATCCCGAAGGACGTGGTGATGGGCAAGCTGGCGCGGCAGGTGCCGCTCGGCCGGGTCGGCGAACCCGACGATGTGGCGAACGGCGTGGTCTATCTCGCCAGCAACGAAAGCAAGTTCATGACCGGCGCCGAGCTGAAGCTCGACGGCGGCATCTCGGCAATGTGAGCATGGATGTCGCAGGCGCCAGGCGGCTGGTGGAGACCTTGTCCGTAACCGCAGACGATGCGGCGCGCGGGCTGAAGGACATCACCGGGGGCGATCCAACACGGCAGGACGAACGCCAGATCGAATGCTTCGACCTCGCTTGGGCAATCGCCGACATACGCGCAGCCCGATCTGCGCTTAAGGCCGATGCCGGTCTCGACCGCGACCTCGCCATCCTGTTCCTGCGCCGCCACGCCCGCCGCACACTCGACCGGCTCGGCGATATCGCCCACGCGCTGGGCCGCGATGCCGCCCCCCTCCACGAGATCCGCGACGGGGCCGACTGGCAGGCGCTGGCCGACTGGACGACGCCGGACCGGGTTCAGCAGATCGGCCGGGCGGTCATCGCGGCGGAAGGGGAAGTCGGCACGCCCGCCCTGCCCGGCGATGCTGCCATGGCGCAGGCCAGCTTCGCCCGCTTTGCCGCCGACACGGTCGCCCCGCTGGCCGAAGCGATCCACCGCGAAGACTTGACCGTGCCCGAAGCCATCCTCGGCCCAATGCGCGAACTCGGCGCCTTCGGCCTTGCCATACCCGAGGCATACGGCGGCACCGCGGACGGAGACGGCGAGGATGCGACGACGATGATCGCGGTGACCGAAGCGCTGTCGCAGGCCTCGCTCGCCGCAGCCGGCAGCCTCATCACCCGGCCCGAAATCCTCTCCCGCGCTTTGCTGGCCGGCGGTACCGAAGCACAAAAGGAGCTTTGGCTGCCGCGCATCGCATCGGGCGAGACACTATGCGCCATCGCCATTACCGAGCCCGACTACGGCTCCGACGTCGCGGGCCTGCAGCTACGCGCTCGCAAGGTGGACGGCGGCTGGCGGCTGAGCGGCGGGAAAACCTGGTGCACTTTTGCCGGCAAGGCGGAGCTGCTGATGGTCGTTGCGCGCACCGATCCCGACCCCACCGCGGGCCATCGCGGCCTGTCGCTGATGCTGGTCGAAAAGCCGTCTGACGAAGGCCACGCCTTCCACCACCATCGCGACGGCGGCACGCTTTCGGGCAAGGCGATCCCCACCATCGGCTATCGCGGGATGCACAGCTTCGACCTGTCGTTTGAAGACTGGTTCGTGGCCGACGACCGCGTGATCGGTGAAGCGGAGGGTACCGGGCGCGGTTTCTACCTCACCATGGCGGGCATGATGGGCGGCCGGATGCAGACCGCCGCGCGCGCCTGCGGCGTGATGCGGGCGGCGTTGAAATCGGCCATCGGATACTCGCAGGACCGCAAGGTTTTCGGCCAGCCCCTGTCCGCCTATCCGCTGACCCTTGCAAAGATCGCCGGGATGGCCGCGAAGCTCGCCGCCTGCCGCGCACTGGCGTACGAGGTTGCCGGCACGACCGACGCCCCGAACCGGGCGATGGATGCCAGCCTCGCCAAGCTCGTCGCGTGCCGCGCGGCGGAGGAAGTCACGCGCGAGGCGCTGCAGTTGCACGGCGGCATGGGCTACGCGGAAGAAAGCGCCGTCAGCCGCTATTTCGTCGACGCGAGAGTGCTCTCGATCTTCGAAGGCGCGGAAGAAACGCTGGCGCTGAAGATCATCGCCCGCGGCGCCATTGCCGCCGCCTAGCGCACTGCTTCCATCCCGATCTGTTCCAGCCGCGCCGCGGAGCGCGGGCGCATCCAGATGCCGAGCATCCGGTTGTCGCAAGCGGGCACATCGATCAGCGCCGCCCCAATGTCGGACCCGGGTCGCTTGGGCGCACCGCAATCCACCGTGACCGCAACCGCGGCAGTATCCCCGTTCAGCGCAACGCGGTAGCGACCCGGCGCCAGCGTCACCGCCTGCGACAAGGCGAGCCGTGTCACTGCGCCATCGTTTGCGAGCACGAGCCCCTCGCCCTTATCCGCCGTGCGAAAGGCGAGATCACCAGCAGGATGGCGTTGCCAGCCGAAGGGCGAGCGACCGTCCCCGGCGAATTGCGGGTCGGCAATCGACCCATCCGAAGCCTGCTCCGGGCAATGTACCCGCCACAGGTCTTCGGCTACCTGTCGCTCACCATTTGCCAGTAACCGGCGAGCGAGCTGCGCAGGCTCATCGCAACCGAACGGCGTGTTGGCCAGGAAAGACGTGGCAAACAGCGCAGCCCGCGCCCGCAGCGCATCGACTGGTACATCAGGCCCAGGATTGAGGAACCGCGCTGTCCAGCCCGGCCTCACTGCGACGCGCCGCGCCAGCGCCTTGCGCGCCGCCTCTTCGTCGAACGCTGCCAGAAGCGCCTCACCTTGCGGGGACTGCGGATCGTCACGCAGGATTGCATCGGCGCGCAAGGCCGCGTTCTCCCACGCCCCTGCCTGTCGCGCGGCTTCGAACCAGTAGAGCTGGGTCGCCCCGTCGCGCCAGCCAAGCTGCGCGGAAAGCCGGAACACCGCCTCCGCCTGTTCGCCTTGCCCTTCGCGCAACAAGGCCGCGCCGAGCAGGCCGAGCGCGCGCGCATCGTAGGGGTTTGCCGCCACCGCGTCTCGGGCCGCAGCGACAGCGCCCTGCCCCTCCAGCAAGGCAGAGCGCGCCCGGACCTTGGCAGCTTCGGCAGCGAACGCCGGCGGGACCAGGCGGGCGAGCGAGGGCGACAGCGCGCTCATCCGGTCGAGCCCGCTCAGCAAGGCCAGCGCAACGAAAGCGAGGATCGCGGCGCTGGCTGCGATGCGCGCCTTCACGCCTTTTCCGCCCCGCTTTCGTAGCGATAATAGTCGTAACCGTAATAGGCCGAATAGCCGTGGCCGGCGCGCTGCGGATCGAACTTGGTGAGGACCGCGCCGAGGACGTTGGCATTCACTGCGCGCAGGCGGCGCAGGGCCGATTTCAGCGCGCCGCGGCCGCCGCGGTTGGATTCGACGACGAAGGCGACGCCGTCGCTGATCGCCGCGAGTGCCGGCGCATCGGCAAGGCCAAGGACGGGCGGGGAGTCGACCACGACAGCGTCATATTCCTCACCCAGCCGTTCCAGCAGCAACGCCATGCGCGGTCCGGTCAGCAGTTCGGTCGGGCTCGGCGGTTGCTTGCCGGACGGCAGCACGACCAGCCCTTCGGTGGAGGTGGCGGACAGAAAATCGCCCGGCGCAGCGTCCGACGTCAGCAGGTCCGACAGGCCCCGCTCGTTGGCGATGCCGGCGCGGCGATGTATCGAGGGACGCCGCATGTCGGCATCCACCAGCACCACCCTCCGGCCCATCCGTGCGAGCGAGGCGGCGGTCGCCCAGCTGGTCGTGCTCTTGCCCTCGGTGGGCTGCGAGCTGGTGATGAGGAGGATCTTCGGCAGGCCTTCGCGAGTCGCGTGGAGGAGTGAACCCCGCAGAGAGTTGTAAGCCTCGGCGATCGATGACTTGGGATCTTCCATGGCGGTGCCGACATCCTCGTCGCGCGGCACGACGCCGAGCAGCGGGATACCGAATTTCGCGTCGATATCCTCAGGCACCCGGATCCGGTCGTCGAGCTGGTCGCGGAGGAACACCGCAACGCCCGCGATCGCGGTGCCGAGGATGAGCGCGAGCAGCAGGTTGCGCATCACGTTGGGCGAGGACGGGCCGAGCGGTGGCTCGGCGGGATCGATGATGCTGATGTTGCTCGCCGCCACCCCTGCCGAGGCATTCAGCTCGCGGTAGCGTTCGAGCAGCCCGTCGTAGATCGACCGGTTGGTATCGGCCTCGCGCGCCAGCGTGTTGTAGCGCACGCTGCGGTCCTGCTCGGCCAGCGTCTCGCGCTCCAGCCTGCCGACCTGTCCGCGCAGCTGGCTCTCCGCCTCGCGCGCGGCAGTGTAGCGCGCGCGGATGCCGTTGCGGACGTTGCGCGCCGCGGCATTCAGCTGGCGCTCGATCTCGGCGATCTGGCTCGTCAGCTCGCGCACCTGAGGATGATCGTCGAGATAGCGTTCGCGGGCGGACTGCAATTCGGCGCGACGCGCGGCCCGCTGCTGCATCAGGCTTTGCACCGTGGGATCGGCAAGCACGGTTTCCGACGAAAGCAGCGGCGTGTTGCTTTCCGCCCGCCAGCGCGCTTCGGCCGCCACCCGGTCCGCCTGCGCGCGGTTGGCCGCCTCGTTGAGCTGCAACAGGCTGGAGCTGGTCACGCTGCTGGTGCGGTTGCTGCTGTCGTCGCTGATGCCCGGCTCGCGCGCGCGGATCAGGCCGGCATCGCGGGCATAGGCGTTGAGCTCGCGCTCCGATGCTTCGAGCTGGGCGCGCGCCTCATCCAGCTGCTCGGCCACGAAGTTGCGGGCATAGGCGGACTTGTCGAAACGGCGGCGCAGGCTGGCCTGGATGAATTCCTCCGCGAAACCGTTGGCGACGCGCGCGCTCATGTCGGGATTGGTGCTGTCGAAGCTGATCCGCGCAACGCGGCTGTTGCGCGGCAAGTCGACGCCGAGCCCCGCCTGCAGCAAGCCGACAACCTGGTCCTCGCGCATTCGCTCCGACAAGCCGTCGGCAGGCGGCGGCACTTCCATGGCGGCGAGGAAAGCCTCGTCACCGAATAGCTCCAGTCGCCGCGCCACTCGCTCCGCCAGTTCGCGGCTGCGCAGCACTTCGATCTGGGTGTTGAGGAACCGGTCTATGTCCCAGCCGGAATCCTCGATCACTGCATCTTCCAGGTCCTCGCCCAGCACGCTGGCGGTCTGGTCGTCGATCTGGACGGTGGTGACGGCGGTGTAGCGCGGCGTCTGCAGCATGGTCCAGACGAGCGCCGCTGCCACGACGACCGCGATGACCGCCGCAATCAGCCAGAGATTCCGGCGGACGACCGAAAGGATGTAGCGCAGTGCATCGCCGGGTCCCCCGCGCAAGTCCCCATAGGTGCCGTATTGCGGATAGGCCGGATAGGGCGCTGCCTGGATGTCGGGTGCGCTCGCCATCGTCAGAACAGGTAGAAGATGTTGAACAACGGGGCGGCGCGCAGCACTTCCTGCAGGCCGCTGCGCAAGTTGTCGTGGCCGACCACCACGATGTCGCCCGGCCGCAGCGCCGGATCGTCGGCGCGGCCCGCGCGAATGTCGGTCAGGTCGAAGCGTGCGCCGGCCCTGCGGCCATCGATGCGGCGGAAGACCAGCACCTCGTCGAGCGCAGCCGTGTCCGACGGGCTGCCGGCCAGCGCCATCGCCGTCAGCAGGCTGGCGCCGGGGGGTATCTCGTAGACGCCTGGCTTGGCAACCGAGCCTTCGACCGCCACGGTGCGCGCGGCCGTTTCCACGACCGAAACGGTAACTTGGGGATCGCGTAGGTAGCGCGCGCCGTAGGCATTCTCGATCAGGATCGCGAGTTCGGCAGGGCTGCGGCCCTCTGCGGTTACCTCGTCGATGAGCGGAAGCGCCAGATTGCCCGCCTCGTCCACCTGCACCCGCTCGCGGCTCAATTCCGCCTCGCGGTACACGTCGACCGAGACCACGTCGCCGGGCTGGAGGAGGTAGGTGCGCGCCTGCATCGGCGCAGGTTCCGGCACCGCGATGGCTGCCGCGGCATCGGCGCCGGTCGGCAGGTCCGACTGCAGGCTGGGCTGGCAGGCTGCGCACAGCGCGGCAAGGCAGGCGCTCGCAAGCGCTCGTCCACTCCGCCAAGCCATCATCGCCATCATCCCGTCGCGACCCCGCTCTCATCGTCCCGCCGCGGGACGAACAGCAATCCTGCAGCCATAGCCGCGAGGCAGGCGAGAGTCATCGAACGCAGAGGGTAATCAACAGCCGAATGCAGGGCGACGATCGCCAGCGTGGCGCCGGCAAAGCCGGTTATCGGCCGCTGCGAAGGATCGGCGCGCCATCGCCGCACGAATTGCCACGCCAGTGCCAACATGATGGCGGCGACGAGCAAGAGGCCCGGCAGGCCTGCTTCGAGCGCGAATTCGAGGTAGTCGTTATGCGCGCGATTGGGCTGGGTCGCGTCCACGACCTCCAACCGCTCTGCCGCGATGACGGCAGGGACGAAGCTGCCGATCCCTCCGCCGAGTGGCCAGAACTGACCGGCGGCGAAGGCCGCGTCGCGCCACAGTTCGGTCCGGAAATCGCCGGCAACGGCGAAGCGCTCCCCCACTCGGCCGAGCGCGCCGCCGGCAAAGGTCGGCACCAGTGCGGCAACGGCGAACAGGGCGGCGACGACGCCGAGCCCCCTGCGCTTCTCCCGCAACAGGACCCACGCAAGTATGGCAGGTACGAGCAGCAGTGCGATTCCGGTGCGCGATCCGGTGAAGATCACCGCGACGGCCAGGATCACGCACAGCGCCGCAGCCATCCCGCGCGGCAGCCGCGCCATCCCGTCACGCCGGCGGGACGCGGCGAGCGCGACGGCCGCGCAGAGCCCGATCAACAGGACATCCGCCGCGGCGTTGCGATTGGCCATGAAGCCCGTGATCCAGCCGCGGTGGCTGGCAGCATAAGCCCGCCAGGCACCCTCGCCGCCCGCAAGCTGGAATGCGCCAACGACGGCCGTGAGACCCGCACCGCCCAAGACAGCGAATAGCACAATATGTCGCTGGCGGGTCCCAAGGCGACCGGCAACCAACATACCGACAGCAGCTGAAATGATCGCGAGCCATCCGGCCAATGTCGCATGGGGCGTGAGGGACAGGGGCTGCCATCCGCCCTCCCCGCGCGCCAGTTCCAGCGCGGCGGTGCTCGTTGTCCGGCCCGGCAACGCCTCCCAAATGCGGGGCGGAAGGGGAATTAATTGCAGCAGGGGAAAGATCGCCATCGCCGCGACGATCGCGGTAAATAATGGCCCGGGCGAGCGGCGGGAAAGTCCGTGGGACCACCAGACCCACACCGCCGCGACGGCTGCAATGACGAGTTGCAACAGAAGCTCCGCGCCGGGAGCCGGACTTCCGCCACCACCCAGCAGGACCGCGCACAAAACGAATCCCGCGGCAACCGCCGCCTGCCGACCGGAAAAGTCACGCTGCTGATCCGGCACTGCCATCCCTCACCCGTTGCGAGGCGAGAGTGTGCGACGCGCATGCGCTTGCGGCAAGCGCCCGGCGCGCGGTGTCAACACATCAGTGGAGGAGTACCCGGCTCAGCCGGGGCTGTCGTTGCTGCCATTGCCGATGGTCAAAGCCAACACGACGCCGAACGTGGCGACCAGCGCGGCAATGAACGCGGTTTGCGCGTACCACGGCTGCGCTGCCGCGGCGATGCGGCACCCGAACGGTTCGCCGTCGACGTCCAGCAGGACGCGGCCGTCTTCGCCGACCTTGACGAATTCGTCGTCGATTTCGGCGCAGCGGACCTCTTCGTTGTCGAAGTCGGCCTGGATTTGCGACAGGGCCAAGCCTGCCGTCGGGATGGCATCGGCAGAACGAACGGCAGCGTAGGACGCAGGCGCGTGCAGGCCCATCGCCGCGATGGCGAAGCTGGCAGCAAGATAGCCCTTCAATCTACGCATGGTTCGGCACCCGATCGTTCACGTCCATCTCTATATCGCTGCATTGCAACAATAACAAGAATCGAGAATTAACCTTTTGGGCCAAGGCTTAACGCATCTCAGTACGCCCGCTCGTGCACGATGACGCGCGCGGTGCGCAGCATGATGAGGCAGTCCTGCCACAGGCTCCAGCGCGCGGCATATTCGAGGTCAGCCTGCAGCCGCGCCGCAAGATGCTCTTCGGTTTCCGTCGCTCCGCGCAAGCCTCGCACCTGCGCCAGACCCGTCAGGCCGGGCTTCAGCGAATGGCGCTGCGAATAGCGCCGGTCGATATCCCAGAACAGCCGGCTGCCCGCTTGCGAGCCGATCGCATGGGGCCGCGGGCCGACGAAGGACATCTGGCCCAGCAGGATATTCATCAGCTGCGGCAATTCATCGATGCTGCTGGCACGCAGGAAGCGGCCGACGCGAGTCACCCGCTCGTCCTCTCGGCCCGTCGATACCGCACCGTCGCTATCGGCGGCATCCACCCGCATCGTGCGGAATTTCCAGATATCGAAGAAGCGGTTGGCACGTCCCATGCGGCGCTGGCGGAAGAGAACCGGCCCGCCATCGTCGAGCTTGATCGCCACCGCGACCAGAGCGAGCGGCACGGCCAGCAAGACCAGCGCGATGGTTGAAAGCGCGAGGTCGAAGGCGCGCTTCACCACCCGGTCGCGGATGCGCAGCGGTCCGCGGCTGATGAGGAGTGTGGTAAGATTGCTTGCCGCATGCCGTTCGAGGCCGAGCGCGTCGATCCGGGCGATCGCCTCGCTGGCCAGTTCGCCGGTCACGCCGCTCCCGCGCAGCACTTCAACCCATGCTTCACGGTCTTCTTCGCGCGTGCTCACGATAACACGGTCCATGTTGCGCATCGCACTGCCGATCCGGTCGAGCGCTTGCGGATCGGCGGGATCGGGGCGCAAATCGAGTTGCGCCGCGTGGACCCGATAGGCGCCAGGCAGGTTCACCGCAGGGCCGCCGGCATCGATGACAAGCACGTTCTGCAGCCGCCCGGAGTAGCGCCGCTGCACTTGCCGGCTCACGATCAGCCGCCAACCGGCCAGGAGAAGCACGCTGATCAGGAGGCCGATGGCGAAACTGGCGCGCGAAAGCTGCGTGCTGGCCCTTGCGAAGAAGACGATGAAGTTCACCAGCGCGCTCGAAAGTAGCAGCGCCACGGCCATCCGCTGCACGCCATACCGCCGGCTTTCGAGCGAGGAGAGCGAATAGGTCCCGTTATAGAGCGCCAGCGTCAGGAACAGCGGCAGCATCAATTGCCCGGCCAGCATGGCGCGAAATTCGCCAAACTCGCCGCGATAGAGCAGCCCGCTCGTCGCGAAACCGAGCGCGATCAGGGCGACGTCGCCCAGCAGCAGCACGAGGTACAGCTGCAGGCGCCGTTTCTCGAGCGACTGCGCCGGCGCCGGGCGGACCTTGGCCGCAGGAAGATGGACAGGTGCGTTCACTAATCACCGCATCGCCCGGGAATGTCCGGAACTGTTGTAATGCTTAGGGCAAAATACCTACCCGGTCATGAACCATGATTGCACGCACGGGGGAAAACGCGTGAAACCGAATTGAAAAGGAGACGGCGCAAAAAGCTTCCCTGGCGCGGCCAACCCATCGAGAAATCTGCCCGGCCACGCAAACGAGCAGCCCCGTTTTCGCCAAGACAACGCAAAACGGGCGCCCCGTAGGGGACGCCCGCATTGGTGATCATAAGAACGCAGCCGACGCTGCGAGGTCGATCAGACGCTGACCGGGATCGTCGTGTCGTCATCATCGTCGGCGATCACGAAGATCGCGCCGATGATGGCAGCGAGGCCGAGCAGCAGCGGAAGGATGCTGATGCCGTCGAGCGATTCGCCTTCGACGTTGGCAGCTGCACGTGCGTCGACCGGAGCGGCCTGGGCAACCGAGGTGCCGGCAACCATCGAAAGGGCAGCGGCGGAAAGCAGGATTTTACGCATAGTGTCAGGACCTCATTAAATTCTTACGTTTCTTGTTTATGGCCAGGCTCGTCCGGTCCCCTCAAAGGCCGTCCAACCCGTTCGATGCGGTCGTTGCCATCAAAAGGTGACAACATCGTTACCACCGCCCTAAGGTGGGTGAACCCCACCGTCGAACCGGGAGAATCCCCCTGGCAACGCCCCCATCGAGAGCCGTTGAGGCCCCTCCTATGCGATTACCGCCCCTGATTGCAACCGCCTTGGCCGGTTTTCTCTTGCTTTTTAGCGCGAAAGCCCAAGCAACTGACGCGAATATGACACAGTTGGACGCGCGCCTTTCCGGTGTCGCACATCGAATTACTGCCGCCAACGCACCGCTTTGCAGGTACTCGATGCCCGGACTTGGCCTGTCGCTAATCAGTCGCGACCAGTATTCGGACACCCCTTATGA
Source organism: Alteriqipengyuania flavescens (assembly GCF_030406725.1). Taxonomy (NCBI): domain Bacteria; kingdom Pseudomonadati; phylum Pseudomonadota; class Alphaproteobacteria; order Sphingomonadales; family Erythrobacteraceae; genus Pseudoblastomonas; species Pseudoblastomonas flavescens. The sequence goes on from NZ_CP129107.1 coordinate 301,012, forward strand.
CCAGCCCCACCCTGCCTTCATCGACGACAGCCGGGTTGCCCTGAGTGCCGTGGCGGCGGACGGGCCTGCCGCCCGGGCAGGGCTGCGGGCGGGTGACGCGCTGTGGCTGGCAGCCGGGGAGCCGCTCCCGGAGCGCCGCGAGGAGGATCAGTTCCGCTATATGTCCGTGTTCAGCGCGCTGGCGGACCGGGATTCCGCCGCGCCAGTCACCCTTTCCGTTTCACGGGGCGCATATCTGACGGAAGTGACGGTCGAACCCGCACCGGCCTGCCGTTCGCTGATCGAGATTTTCCCGTCGAACGAGAAATTCGCCCGTGCGGACGCCGAGATCGTGCAGATCTCCTCCGCGCTCGCGGCGACGCTGGATGACGGACAGCTTGCTGTGGTCGTGGCCCACGAGCTGGCCCACCAGGTGCTGGAACATCGGCGCCGGCTGGAAGAAGCGGGAGTCAGAAAAGGCCTGCTCGCCGAATTCGGCAAGAACGCCCGCCGAAACCGGCGCGCAGAGATCGAGGCGGACCGGCTGAGCGTCCACCTGCTTGCGAATGCGGGGTATGATCCGATGCTCGCCCCGCAATTCTGGCTCTCCGAAACAGGTGCCGAGCGAGACGGAGGCTGGCTACGCAGCCGCGCCTACCCCGCGCGAGAACGCCGCGCCGCGTTAATGGAAACAGAAATAGTCGAGTGGAGCCTGGAAGCCGGCAAATTCTCGTCTGCAGCCCCGCTCGTAGCGTGGCGCGACAGGTCAATCGACATAGAAGAATGAATAGCGGCGACCTCAGCCATCTCCCGGCATGGCGACATACGATTGAAGCCAATTGACCGCTTTCGAAGCCAGGCGAAGGACATCGTGCTAGCTAGCGAAGTCGGCTCCACATTTTTCTTCACTTCTTATGTGCTTGCGCTACCGATCAGGCGGGTGGCATGGTAACCGTGGACGACAAGGCCGATCTCGATATCGAATTGATTTCCGCGCTTTATCGGGCAGCGGGTGAGCGGGACGCCTTCGATGAATTGATTACGACCCTTAAGGCACGCTACGTCGACGTGCACGGTCGCGATGAGGAAACCCGTCCAGCGGTTGTGGATCAGCTTCACCGCATCGACCAATTCCTGCCACATTCCATTGAAAGCTGGCGCGACGAGCTCGAACGTGCGGTCGAGGATGTTCCAAGCGCCGCCATCGTGTTCGACACGGCGGGCAACGTCATGGTCGCCAACCGGGACGGAGAAGAATTGTTCGGCACCAAGCCGGGTCGCCGCGTGGGGCTCGATATCGTCGATCCAGCCTATCGTTCGGCACTGCGCGATTTTTTCGCCGATGCGCGCAAGGGTATCAACCATCGGCGAATGATCGTCAGGCTGGATACAGAAGAACTCGCGCGCCGCAAAATCAGCGTCCGCGCGATGGAATTGTGCGAAGCGGTAATTGTTGAGGACAGCCGGCGCAATTATCCATGCATCGCGCTGAGAGTGCTCGACATCCCGTGGACGGAAGATCTCGAGGCGCAGCTGGATGAAGCCTTTGCCCTCACAGAGGCAGAGCGCGGGATCGCGCGCGAATTCTACGAGCTGCGCGGCAGCGCTAGGGTCGCCGTCGCACGCGGGACCAGCCCGGCGACGGTACGCACCCAGATTAAGTCTATTTTCGGCAAGACCAGCACGACCAACCAGGCAGGGCTGCTTCACCTGCTTTCCCTGCTGGCGGCGCGCGCGGCGAAGTGGCGGCTTGGACCAATCCGCTAGGGCGCGAGTTTGCCCATCGTCGCGGGGACGGGCGCGTCCTTCGCTACATGTGGCAGGGTGCGCCCGATGGCCAGCCGGTGCTGGTGCTGCACGGCTACACGATGGCCAACGCAGTGTCGCCTGAGGCCGAGCGCGTGTTCCGCGATGCCGGCTATCGCCTGCTCGTCGTCTCGCGCCCCGGTTTCGGCGCCAGCGAGTACGATCAGGGGCGCGACGCCGGCGAGGAAAGTGCCGACGCGATCGTGGGACTCTGCCAGCATCTCGGGCTGACCGATACGCCTGCTCTTGCAATCAGTACCGGCATGGTGCCGCTCGCCGCCGTGCTTGCCCGGCAGCCGCACCTCGTTCGCAGCATCGTGATGACCGGCCACCTGTTTCTTGGCGAGGTTTCGCTCAATCCGCAGCTATCATTTTATCAGCGTCTCATGCTGAACCTGATGCGCCGGGCGCCGCGGGTGCAAAGCACCTTTTCCCGCATCGCCTATCGCAATATGCAGCGCGTCGGCGTGGACTGGTACATCGAGCGGCTGATCGAGGCCGGATCGAGCGACGAAGCCTATTTCCGCTCCGGCCAAAATGCCGACCTCGTCCGCGCGGCGGCGAGCCATCTGTTCGCTCAGGGACCCGATGTCTTCTCGCGGGAATTGCGGATTGATCGGTCGCCCGGGGTCTCCTTGATGCGCGACTCCCGATACCCGCTGCTGGCGCTGGTCCAAGGCGAGAACGCCGTCCACGGCTTTAAGAGCTATCGCGATTTCCTTAATCTTGGATCCCATACCCGAATCGAGGAACTGGTAGGGCACGGCGACCTGTATTTCTATAGCGCCGGAGAGCAAATCGCGCGCATGGCCGTCGATCATTTCGCTGCATCATCTTAGCGTCCGCCCGTTTCCCGTCCAACGCGACCGAAAGTGCAATTAACCGGCGCCCCATACCCCAGCTGGGCTATGACACCGCCGCCCCGATCATCGCATGGCACCCGCTCGCAAAAAACGGGAGCTCACTCATGATCAATCTTACATTCGCATCGCCCACGGCTCTCACCATAGTCGGCATGGCCGCAGTACTCACTTCAAGCACGGCGCAGGCCGACGACTGCCTGCTCGACCGCGACAATGATGGCGTCGTCGATGCCGGTACAGACAACGATGGCGGAGCTAATTCGAACAATGATAATCGCGCGCTCGCGTGCGGCATCGGTGCCACGGCGACCGGGGCGAACGGAGCCACCGCCGTCGGCACGGACTCTGCGGCAACCGGCGTCGCATCCACCGCCGTAGGCGAATTTGCCACCGCCAGCGGAACTGAGAGCGTGGCGATCGGCGAAGATTCCGATGCTACTCAACAGGGCGCGACTGCGGTCGGCAGCGGAGCGCAGGCGACGGGTTTAGCCTCGACGGCGGTCGGCGGTGATATTGATCCGACGGGCAGTACGAATGCAGCCCTGGCTTCCGGAGCACAATCGACTGCTATCGGCTCCAGTGCCAAGGCGACCGCATTCAACACAACCGCTCTTGGTTTCGGGGCGGCAGCAACTGAAACCGATGCGACTGCACTGGGTGTCAACGCGGCAGCCAGTGGAGGATACAGTGTCGCTGTAGGTAACTTTTCGCGAACGACAGGCGACTATGGCGTAGCGGTTGGCAACCAGGCTGAGGCTTCCATTAATGCTGTCGCGATCGGGCCCTCATCAGTGGCGAGCGAATGGAACGCAATTGCCATCGGCTCGAGCTCCGAGGCTTCCGGCTGGGATGGCGTCGCTATCGGCCTCGATGCCAAGGCGACTGGGCATTTTTCAACAGCGATAGGGGGCGGAGCGATTGCCGACTTCGGCGATTCGACTGCTCTTGGATACAGCGCAGACATCGGCGGCGTTGGCGCAACGGCCGTGGGTTCCAAAGCCGGCGCACAAGGAGAATCTTCGGTCGCTATTCGAAGAAGGACTTATTCTTCGGGGGTAGGCAGCATTGCCATCGGAGGTGATGGAGACGATTCTGGCGGCGAAGGCGCACGAGCTTGGGGAGGGTCCGCAATAAGCATCGGAGCGGATGCATACGCTTCCGGTGAGGCAGCGATCGCATTGGGAGGCGGTGCGGGCGTCACCGCCGACGGCGCGATGGCGCTAGGTGCAGATGCCGTGGCAAACATGAATTCGATTGCCTTGGGGCGTGAGTCCAGCGCCACCGGCGAAAGCGCCTTTGCAGGCGGTAATGCCAGCGTGGCGAATGGGCTTGCCGCGCTTGCTCTTGGCGGGGATGGCGACGATCTCGATGCAATTGGCGCCCAGGCTATCGGATTGGCTGCCGTGGCCCTTGGCGCGGACACGCGGGCCTTGGCCGGAAACAGTGTGGCGATTGGCCGCGAGACACTGGCGAACCAGGTATCCGCCACGGCGATCGGCCTGCGGGCGCAGGCTACGGGCGAGAATGCGACGGCGATCGGTTCGGTTGCCGATGCGGGCGCCCGGTTCGGCACGGCGGTCGGTCGCTCGGCCACGGTCGGCGGGATCGGCTCCACTTCGGTGGGTGCGTTCACCAGCACGTCGGGCAATTCGGCAACGGCGGTCGGTTACCAGGCGACGGCCGGCGGCAACGCGACTGCCATCGGGCGCGAATCCTCGGCGACCGGCGGCGGGGCGACGGCAGTGGGGCGCCTGTCCAATGCTGCCAACGACCGCGCCACGGCCGTCGACTTTGCCGCTACCACCACCGCTGACGACCAGGTGATGCTGGGCGGTGCGGGCAGCTCGGTCGCCATCGGCGACATCGCTGCTTCCGACGCGGCGCAAGTGGGCGAAGAGCAGTTCGTCACCATCGACGGCAACGGCACGCTCGGCGTCTCCAACGCCGCGACCGCCGCCTCGGTCGCCACCGTGCGGGCGCAGGTCCAGTCCATCGCCGCGGTCAGCGACATGCAGTTCGCGGCGCTGGAGGGGCGGGTGACCGATCTCGACTTTCGCCTGGACGAGCTCGACGGCTCGACCCGCGGCGGGATCGCGCAGGCGATGGCGATGGGCGGCACGATGGTGGTGCCCGACAGCACCATCTCGGTCAGCGTCAACGCGGCGACCTATCGCGGCGAGCAGGGCCTGTCCGGCTCGGTCGTCGCGCGCATCGCCCCGCGCGTCTACGTCAACGGCGCGGTCGCCACCTCCACCGCCGACAAGGAAGCCAGCGGCCGCGTGGGCGTCGCCTTCGGGTTCTGAGCCGGTAACAGAAAAAGGAAGGGGGCGGCCCGCGCGGTCGCCCCTTTTCGCATATTCTGGATTGAGCCGCGGGCAGGTAGCTTGCAGCAACTCGATCACCCGAAGCACACTTAAGTCGAACTCCTACCGCGCTGCGCACGACGCAACTCGAAGGAAAAATGTATATATATCAACAGAGTGCTTTGGCGGAGAGGGTGGGATTCGAACCCACGGTACCCAGAAGGCACAACAGTTTTCGAGACTGCCCCGTTCGACCACTCCGGCACCTCTCCGCAAGAAAAGCACACGGCCCATGTGCGGGCCGCCGGTCCGGGAAGCGCGGCGGTTAGCGAAAGCGGTGCGGCTTGCCAAGCCTGCAATGCTGCGACTGCGTAAATTTCCGGGCACTGCCTAGCGCCGCTTTCTTGTTTCGCTAACCTGCAGACCCTATTTTAACAGGCGATGATGGACCGTACCGAATTCTATTCCGCGCAGGCCGGCCGCCGGATCGATGCGCCGCGCAGCAACGAGGCGCGCTTTGCGATCGGCGATATCGTGCGCCACCGCCTGTTCGATTTCCGCGGCGTGGTGTTCGATATCGACCCTGTCTTCGCCAACAGCGAGGAATGGTACGAATCCATACCGCAGGACGTGCGCCCGAAGCGTGAACAGCCGTTCTACCACTTGCTGGCAGAGAACGACGACAGCAGCTACGTCGCCTACGTCAGCCAACAGAACCTGCTGGAAGACAGCCTTGGCGGGCCAGTGGACCATCCCACCGTGCCGCAGTTGTTCGAGGATTTTGCCGACGGGCGTTATCGCCTGCGCCGCAGCCTGAGCCACTAGGCCCGCTGCTTCAGCTTTTTAGCTTCCACCCGCTCTTCAGTAGGCGGTAGGTAATCACCGCCACCACGATATTCAGCGCCAGCACGCCCAGCGCCGCGTGCCACACCGCCGCGTCGGTCGAAGCGATGTCGGTCTCCCCCAGGAAACCGTAACGGAAGCCTGAAATCACGTAGAAGAACGGGTTCAGCCGGCTGATCGTCTGGAATGTCGGGGCAAGGTTGTCGATGACGTAGAACGTGCCCGACAGCAGCGTCAGCGGCGCGATCACGAAGTTGGTGATCGCCGCATTGTGGTCGAACTTCTCGGCCCAGATCGAGGTGATCAGCCCGACCAGCGCCAGCAGCATTGCGCCCATCAGCCCGAACCAGGCGATGGCCCAGGGATGTTCCGCGGACAGGGTCACACCGGGATAGAGCCACATGGCCAGCGCCACCGCCGCGCCGACCATCACTGCGCGCGTAATTGCCGCGGCGACGATCGCCAGCATCAGCTCCCACGAAGCGATCGGCGGCATCAAATAATCGACGATCGTACCCTGAATCTTGCCGACCAGCAGGCCGAAGCTGGAATTGGCAAAGGCGTTCTGCATCATGCCCATCATGATGAGGCCCGGTGCCACGAAGCTGCCGAACGGCACGCCCAGCACTTCGCGCCCGCTGCGGCCCAGCGCGACGGTAAAGATGACAAGGAACAGCAGCGTCGTGATCGCGGGCGCCCAGACGGTCTGCGTCTGCACCTTGAGAAACCGGCGGACCTCCTTTACATAGAGCGTCCACAGCCCGACACGGTTCATGCCGTGGAAGCGGGCTTCCCCCGGGGGCGGAAACTTGCCCGCCGATGCGCCATTGTCCTGCCGCAGGACGGGCGCTTCGGAAGCAAGCGATTGCGCTTGATCGGTCATGGGACGTGCGCCTATCGGGCGGCGCCCCTGCTGGCAAGCGCGCCGCGCGCCCCGAATTGAGAACGCACAGGAATTTGCATGAGCTGGACCGAAGACCGTATCGCCACCCTCACCAAGATGTGGGAAGGCGGTGCCACGGCAAGCCAGATCGCCGACGAGCTGGGCGGCGTGTCGCGTAACGCCGTGATCGGCAAGGCGCATCGCCTCGGGCTGAAAAGCCGTCCCTCGCCGGTGAAAGCGAACGAGAAGAAGGCCGCGCCGGCCGCCAAGAAGAAAAAGGCTGCAACTGCCAAACCTGCGCCGAAGAAGGCCGCGGCACCTGCGCCCGCGCCCGCTCCCGCGGCGAAACCGGCTGCCGCGCCTGCGCAGGCCCCGGGCCAGCGTCCGGCCGCCGCATCGCAGCCGGTCCAAAGCCAGCCGATCCCCGGCGCAACCAACCGCGCCGACCAGCCCAAGATCGTCTCGGTCGGCCCCGGCGGCTTCCTGCGGCAAGGGCCCGGCGACCAGCAACCGCCGATCCCGCCCGCGCCGCCGCGCCGGCTGGTGCCTGCCAAGCCCGACCCGTCGATTGCAGACAAGACCAGCCTGCTCGACCTGTCGGACAAGGTCTGCCGCTGGCCGATGGGCCACCCGGGCGAAAGCGATTTCCACTTCTGCGGCGAGGCGGTGAACCCCGGCTTCCCCTATTGCGTCGAACATTGCGGGCGGGCGTATCAGGCACAGCTTCCGCGCGGTGCTCGCCGTCCCCCGCCGCCCCTGCCCTTCGGCGGGCCCCGCGTCCGCTGATCCGGCAACAACCTATTGCCGCGACACAAAATCCGGGCCCGGCAGTTACAAGGCTGCCGGGCCCTTTTCATTGCCCATTAGTGGAGCTTCCCATGGCCATATCCCTCCACACCGCCTTCGTCGGCAGCTGCCGCCAGATCCTTACCGGGCTCGACGGGCTCGTCTCCAAGGCGGAGACCCATGTGCGCGACAATGATCTCGACGACGGCGAGCTGCTGCAGGCGAAGCTGGCGGACGACATGTGGGACCTGCCCTGGCACGTGCGCGCCTGCTGGATGCATTCGGCCTATGCACTGCGCCAGGCGGCGGGCGGCGAATTCACGCCCGACTTCACCGAGCTGCCTATGGATTGGGGCGCGATGCAAGCCATGATCACCGATGCGCAGGATACGCTGGGCCAGGTCAGTGAAGGCGAGCTGGCCCAACTGGCCGGTCGCAACGTAAAATTCGTCCTCGGCGGCAAGCCGCGCTTCGAAGGCCCGGCCGAAGAATTCCTTATGAGCTTCAACCTGCCGAATTTCTATTTCCACGCCACGACCTTCTACGACATCCTGCGGATGAAGGGCGTTTCTCTGGGCAAGCGCGACTATCTCGGCGCGCTACGTCTCTCGCAGATCGAAGGCTAGGAAAAGGTCTTCAAGCCGATCATCGAGATGGGCTGACGGTCGGTCGACCGGGCTTGCAAAAATGGCCAGGCGGCCTCTAGGCGTCTTTGCATATTCGTAAAGCAGCCGGGGCCGCCCGATCCATGTTTGCCATCCCTGACCCGATCCGCCGCGCCGCACCGCTGGCCGCGCTTGTCCTTCTTGCCACGCCGGCCGCGGCGCAGGATCTGCCGGAGCCGGTTCGCGCGATGGTGGAGGCCGCAATCGACACGGGCGATGCGGCAAAGGTCGCGGCCGTCGCCGAAGCGGCGCGCACGACCAACCCCGATGCGGTCGAGGAAATCGACGGACTGGTAGCGGCGTTCACCGCCGAACGCGAGCGGATCGCGGCCGAAAAAGCCGCCGAGGAAAAGCGCGCGCTGCGCGAAGCCGACGTTTTCGCCCACTGGTCCGGTGAAGGCCAGCTCGGCGGGTTCCGCGCCACCGGGAACGCCGACCAGCTGGGTCTGACGGCCGGCGCGAAGCTGGAGCGCGAGGGGATCGACTGGACGCACAAGATTGCGCTGCTGGCCGATTACCAGGAAAACAATGGCGTCGCCGCGCGCGAGCAGTACCGGGCGACGTACGAGCCCAACTACCGGGTGGACGACTGGGTGTTTCTCTATGGCCTCGCCCAGTTCGAAAGCGACCGGTTCCAGGGTTACGACGCGCGCTTTTCGGTCTCCGGCGGCGCGGGCCTGACCCTGCTCGACGAAAAGGACCGGCAGCTTTCGGTCAAGGGCGGTCCGGCCTGGCGACGCACGGAGAGGGTGGAGGGCACGGCGCGGGAGCGCATCTCCGCCCTCGCCGCGCTGGATTTCGACTGGCAGGTGGCGGAGCGACTGAAACTGTTCGAGGATGCCAGCGTGTTCTACGAACCCGAAGGCACGACGCTGGCGGCGCGCACGGGGCTGGAGGCCGGGCTCGGGGCCTCGCTATCCGCGCGTTTCAGCTACGCCGTGGAATACGAGACCGATCCGCTGGCAGGCGCGGTTTCGACCGACACCCTCACCCGGTTCACGCTCATCTACGGCTTTTGAGCCTCAACGCTTTCGCGCGAACCAGATGAAGTGCTGCGGGCCCTTGTTGTTGGGCCGCGCGCGCACCCGGCGGACCTCCACATCGAAACGTGCATCGCGCAGGCGCTGGGTGAACTTGTGATCGTCCGCCGCCGACCATACGGCCAGCAGACCGCCCGGGTTCAGCGCGTCGCGCGCCCGGGCTAGCCCGGTGCGCGTGTAAAGCCGTTCGTTGCCATCATGGACGATGCCGTCGGGCCCGTTGTCCACGTCCAGCAGGATCGCGTCGTAACGCGGTGTAGTGCCGTCCACCGCATCGTCGATCAGCGCGGCGACATCGGCAATCACGATTTCCCCGCGCGGATCGTCCAGGCAATCGCCGGTCAATTCCGCCAGCGGACCTTTTGCCCATTCGAGGATATCGGGGACTACCTCCGCCACCGTCACCTTGCCCCTTTCGGGCAGGGCGGCCAGTGCCGCGCGATAAGTGAAGCCCATGCCGTAGCCGCCGATCAGCAGGTTCGGCGCACTTGCTGCCAGTCGCTCCACCGTGAGCTCGGCCAGTTGCTCCTCGCTAAAGCGCATCCTCGTGCCCATGAGCTCGTCGCGGCCCAGCATGATGATGAAGTCGCGCCCGTGGCTGGCCAGTTCCAGCGTGCCCCCGCCCGGAATCTCCGCCGTGGCGACATGTTCACGCGGCAGCATCGTAATCCTCCGGTTGCGAAGCGGGGATCACGAGGCGGGCGATCGCGCCCTTCCCGTCAACCCGGTTGTCCAGCGTAAATTCCCCGCGCAGCCCCTTGGCGAGAGTGCAGGCAATCCGCAGGCCGAGGCTGTCCGATCCTTCCAGCTCGAAGCCATCGGGCAAGCCGGTGCCTTCGTCCTGGATGCAGATGATGTAGCAGCGGTCCGCCTCGTCCTCGTACTCGTTCTCGACCACTGTCACCTCAAGCGGGCCGCCGGCGTAGGCATAAGCGTGCTCCAGCGCGTTGCTGATTGCTTCCGCCACGACGAGGGCCGTCGGCACTGCATCTTTCGCTTCCAGCGTGCCTTGCGCTTTCTCGTCGAACACATAGCGGATATCGCGCCTGCCCGACGCGTCCAGCGTGTCCTGCGCGATGCGGTTGATGTAGCTGCCCAGCGGCAACTGCGCGCCGTCGGAACGGTACAGCGTCCGTTGCAGGCGGCCGATCAACCCCAACCTGCGCGAGGCATCGGCCAGGGCCTGCTTGCCCTCCCCTTCGCGCATGCCCCGCTGCTGCACCGTGAGGAGCGAGGACACCATCTGCAGGTTGTTGCCGACGCGGTGCTGCAGTTCCTTGAACAGCATTTCGCGCGTCTCGGCCAGCTCGGCGCTCTTTCGCTGTTCCAGTGCCAGGCGCGCGTTGGCGATCTGCATCCAGTGGACGAGAGCAATGTCCACCACGACGATTCCGAGGAAGAAAGCCAGAGCCACCACCGCCCGGAAGTCGAGCGCGAAGCTGTCGACCGGAGGGATGAAGAAATACCAGCTCAGCAGGCCGCACAGCAGTGCCGCGAGCGCACCCGGCCCGACACCGAAGAAGAACGCGGTCAGGATCACGGGGGGAAAGAAGGTGATGTAGGGGAAGCCGTCCGGCAGCGCCCCGCCAACCGCCCAGCGCAGCAACAGCCCGGCGAGACTGGACAGAATGGCGACGCCATAGCCGATCCACGGACGGCGGCGAGCCAGCGGCAGGCGCTGCAGGAAGGTCAGACTATCGGGCGGAAGGTCCCTGAGGGCCTTGAACATCGGATCGGGTCGCTTTCGTCTGGCAATTATTGAAAGGGCCGCGGAAGCGCATACTCCCGCGGCCCTGAAATGCCAAAAGGCGTTTGAAGGATCAGTCCTTGAGGAAGTCGGGCACGTGGGCTTCACCGCCCCCGTTGTCGTTGCCGCCGTCGCTGTCACGGCCGCCACGCGGGCCACGACCGCGACCGCCACGGTCGCCACCGCGACCGCCGCCACGTCCGCCACGATCACCGCCGCCACGCGGGCCGCGATCACCGCGCGGTTCGCGCGGCGGGCGGGTGTCTTCCAGCTCTTCGCCGGTTTCCTGGTCGACCACGCGCATCGACAGGCGGACCTTGCCGCGCTGGTCGATCTCGAGGACCTTGACCTTCACTTCCTGGCCTTCGCTGACGACGTCGGTCGGCTTCTCGACACGCTCGTTCTTCATTTCGGACACGTGGACGAGACCGTCCTTGCCGCCCATGAAGTTCACGAATGCACCGAAGTCGACAATGTTGACGACCTTGCCGTTGTAGATCTTGCCGACTTCCGCTTCTTCGACGATGCCTTCGATCCACGCCTTTGCAGCGGCGATCTCGTCGGCATTGCTGGACGAGATCTTGATCACGCCCTCGTCGTCGATGTCCACCTTGGCGCCGGTTTCGGCCACGATCTCGCGGATCACCTTGCCGCCCGTACCGATGACGTCGCGGATCTTCGACTTGTCGATCTGCATGGTCTCGATGCGCGGGGCGTGCTTGGAAACTTCACCGCGCGAGGAACCGAGCGCTTCGGTCATCTTGCCGAGGATGTGCGCACGACCGGCCTTCGCCTGTTCGAGCGCGGTCTGCATGATCTCCTGCGTGATGCCGGCGACCTTGATGTCCATCTGCAGGGACGTGATGCCCTTCTCCGAACCTGCCACCTTGAAATCCATGTCGCCCAGATGATCTTCGTCACCCAGGATGTCGGACAGCACGGTGAAGTCGCTGCCTTCGAGGATCAGGCCCATGGCGATGCCCGAAACCGGGCGCGCCAGCGGCACGCCGGCGTCCATCATCGACAGGCTTCCGCCGCACACCGTCGCCATCGAGCTCGAGCCGTTGGACTCGGTGATGTCGGACAGAACGCGGATTGTGTACGGGAATTCCTCGTGATCGGGCAGCACCGGGCGCAGCGCGCGGAAGGCGAGCTTGCCGTGGCCGGTTTCGCGACGGCTGGTGAAGCCGAAGCGGCCCACTTCGCCGACCGAATAGGGCGGGAAGTTATAGTGCAGCATGAAATTGCTGTACGACAGGCCTTCCAGACCATCGATCATCTGCTCGGCATCCTTGGTGCCCAGCGTGGTGGTGCAGATCGCCTGCGTTTCACCGCGGGTGAACAGCGCCGAACCGTGGGTGCGCGGCAGCAGGCCGACCATCGCCTCGATCGGGCGAACTTCGTCGGTCTTGCGGCCGTCGATACGCTGGCCATCCTTTAGGATCGCCTTGCGCACGATGTCGCTTTCCAGCTTCTTCACGAGCTTCAAGCGGCCCATGTATTCGGCCGGATCGCTCTCTTCCAGATCGGCGTAATGCTCGCGCGCCTTGGCACGGGCATCGTTGACCGCGTCCTGACGCTCGGCCTTGTTGGTGATCTTGTAAGCCTTCGCCAGATCGTCGCCGATGACGCCGCGCAGCTCTTCGAGCTTGGCGGTCTTGTCTTCGACCGGGTCGAGTTCCCACGGATCCTTGGCGGCCTGTTCGGCCAGATCGATGATCGCGCCGATGACCTTGCGGCTTTCCTCATGCGCGAACATGACGGCGCCGAGCATCTGCTCTTCGGTCAGTTCCTTCGCTTCGGATTCGACCATCATCACCGCGTCCTGCGTAGCGGCTACGACGAGGTCGAGATTGCCGTTTTCGCCCAGCGCGTCGGCAACGGTCGGGTTGAGGACGTATTCGCCATCGGAGAAGCCGACGCGCGCGGCGCCGATCGGGCCCATGAAGGGCAGGCCGCTGATCGTCAGCGCGGCCGATGCAGCAATCATCGCGACGATGTCGGGCTCGGTCTCGCCGTCATAAGACAGGACCTGAGCGATGACGTTGATTTCGTTATAGAAACCTTCCGGGAAGAGCGGCCGCACGGGGCGGTCGATCAGGCGGCTGGTCAGCGTTTCCTTCTCCGTGGCGCGGCCTTCGCGCTTGAAAAAGCCGCCCGGAATACGGCCCGCAGCGGAGAATTTTTCCTGGTAGTGGACGGTCAGCGGGAAGAAGTCCTGCCCTTCCTTCACACTACGCGCGGCGGTCACGGCGCACAGCACCACGGTTTCGCCATAGGTGGCCAGTACGGCGCCGTCTGCCTGACGGGCGATCTGGCCGGTTTCGAGGGTGAGGGTCTTTCCGCCCCACTCCAGCGATACGGTTTTCTTGTCGAACATGTATTTTCCTAAATGACCCGCACGGCCTCATTGCGATGCGGGGCCTACTGCCGGGGATACCGTCCCGGTCCGGTTCGGGGACTATGTCTGCCCCATTTGAGCGAGACGCCGGATTGCGTCTCTTACTGTCCGTGATCCCCCGCGAAGGCGGGGGCCTCAGGCAATGTTTGTCAGGCCAGGCGGCCTGCGATCCCCGCCTGCGCGGGGATGACGCAAACGTAAACGGCCCGCCAGTGGCGGGCCGAACTTATTGCGTCATTTACGCAGACCCAGCTTCTGGATCAGGGCGTTGTAGCGCTCCACGTCCTTCTTCTTGAGATAGGCGAGGAGGCTGCGGCGCTTGTTGACCATGGCCAGCAAGCCGCGACGCGAATGGTTGTCCTTGTGGTGGCTCTTGAAGTGGTCGGTCAGGTTCCGGATGCGTTCCGTCAGGATGGCGACCTGTACTTCGGGGGAGCCGGTGTCGCCCTTGCCCTGGGCGTTGTCCTTGATGATCTTCTGCTTGTTTTCGGCGGTAACCGACATGTCTGTTCTCACTTGCTCAGCGACATCTTCAAAGGTTGAACCCCCGCACGACTTTCGCCGTACCGCCGTTCAGGTCCACCAGCGCTACCGGCACATCGGCCAGCATCGCACAGTAAAGCCCGTCGGTGTGGGGCAGCCCGGAAACGACCCGGCCCTGGCGGACCGCCTGCGCGCTTTCCGGATCGAGGACCAGGGCCGGGATGTCGTCCAGCCCCGCTTCGAGCGGCAGGAGGAGGTCTTCAAGCGCCGCGCCCTTACCGATTTCGTTCAGTTTGTCTAGCGAAATCGCCTGTTCCTGGCGGAACGGGCCGGCCTTGGTACGCCTGAGGTAGGCAACGTGCCCCAGCGTGCCAAGGGCGCGTGCAATATCCCGTGCAAGGGAGCGGATGTAAGTGCCCTTGCTGACGTGCGCCGTCAGCGTGACCGCATCGGCCAGTTCCAGCGGTGCCTGCGGATCGTAGGGGTCGGGGCGGCCGGCACTGGTGGCAAAGGCGCTCGGGATGTCATCGCCATCGTCACGCTGCCCCTGCAGGCGGAGCGAATGGATCGTCACGATCCGCGTTTTCATCTCCACCTCTTCGCCCGCCCGCGCGCGGGCGTAGGCGCGCTTTCCGTCGACTTTCAGGGCGGAGTATTTCGGCGGGACCTGTTCGATCTCGCCGGTGAAGTGCCGCAGCACCGCGGAAATCGCGGCCATCGGCGGGCGGCGGTCGGTGCGCTGCGTCACTTCGCCCTCGGCATCCAGCGTATCGGTTTCCTCCCCGAACCGGATGGTAAAGTCGTAGACCTTGCTTGCATCGAGCATGCGGCCGGCAAGCTTCGTCGCCTCCCCCAACGCGATCGGCAGCACGCCTTCGGCTTCGGGGTCGAGCGTGCCGCCATGACCGGTCTTGGTCTTCGGCAGCCCAGCTTCGCGCAAGTTGCGCTTTACGGCCGCGACTGCTTGGGTGGAGCCCAGCCCGCGCGGCTTATCGAGGATGATCCAGCCGTTGATCGCACCGTTGATCGCATCGTCGCTCACTTGCCCAGCGCCTCGCTGAAATGGCGGCGGCACAGCGCGACATAGCGGTCGTTCCCGCCGATTTCGGTCTGCGCCCCCTCGCTCACCGCGGCGCCGTTTTCGTCGACGCGCAGGTTCATCGTCGCCTTGCGCCCGCAGTGGCAGACGGCCTTCAGTTCCACCAGGCTGTCGGCAATGCCCAGCAGTACGGCGGAGCCGGGGAACAATGCACCCTGGAAATCGGTGCGCAGGCCATAGCACAGCACCGGGACGTCGTGGCGGTCGGCAATCTCGGCACATTGCCACACCTGCCCCTCGGTCAGGAATTGCGCCTCGTCGATCAGCACGCAGTGAATCGGCTCCCGCGCATGGTCTTCCAGCACCCGGGAAAGGATGTCGGTATCCGCCTCGAATCGGTGCGCGTCGCTGGCAAGCCCGATCCGGCTGCTGATCGCGCCAAAGCCCGGCCGGTCGTCGATCGCCGCCGTCCACAGCGACACGCGCATGTCGCGCTCGCCGTAATTGAATGCCGCCTGCAGCAAGGTGCTCGACTTGCCGGCATTCATGCTCGCGTAATAGAAATACAGCTTTGCCATCGGCCCGTGGGTATCCTGCCCGGCGCGGGGCGACAACGGCGCAGCGCGGTGATAGTCCACAGGCAGAGCCTGCTGTCGGCGGAAAGAATCCGCCAGATGTGGGTCGACATGCCCAAGACCTTCACCCACTTCCACCCGCTGGGATAGGTCCTGGTGGTTATGCTGGGCGCTGGCGTGGCAGAGCGCGCGGGCCTGTTCGGCACCGCCATGCGCGCCGGAGTCAGGAACGCGCCGATCGCGCTGCTGGTGGGGATGCTGGGCAACCTGGCCGCCGATGCCGCCTACGTCGTGCCGATCCCGCTGGCCGGCATCATTTTCCATGCCGCCGGACGCCATCCCATCGCCGGGATCGCGGCGAGTTTCGCCGGCGCATCCGGCGGCTTTTCCGCCAACCTCCTGCCCGGCCAGCTCGATGCCTTGCTGTTCGGCATTACGGAGGCCGCGGTGGAGACCGTGTTCGGCGATTTCACCGCCAACATCGCGGGGCAACTGGTTCTTCATCGTCTGGATGACCGTGATCTTCCTGCCGGTGATCTGGTACGTCACCGACCGCATGATCGAGCCGCGCCTTGGCAGGTGGGACCCGGCCAAGGCCGGCAATGCCGCCGCCGACGAGCAGACCGACCGCGCGCTGACCGATGGCGAGCGCAAGGGCCTGCGCAGGGCCGGACTGGCCGTGCTCGGCGTGGTGGCGCTGTGGCTGGTCTTCAACTTCGGCCCAGGCACGCCGCTGATGGTCTATTTCCCGCTGATCCTGATCTTCTGCCAGCGCTGGCAGAAGGACTTCGGCCTGGGATCGCTGGCGGCGACCATGCTGCCTATTCCATCGGCCTGATGGTCGCGGGCCTGATTATGACGATCGGCTGGGTCGCGCTCGACCTGCCGCTGGGCCCCGGCGCGGAAGTGTTCATGGAAGTGCCGAGCACCGTGGACCCGACCGGCCCGGCTGCGGCGGAGTAAAAAGCAAAGCCCTCTCCCTTGAGGGAGAGGGTTGGGAGTGGGTGTGCGGAGCTAGCAGCTCGCTATATCCGCTAGGTCCGATCCCCCACCCCCGGCCCCTCCCCGTGGGGAGGGGAGAGTTCTAATGTTCAATCCCCGCCCAAATCCCGCGCTACCTTGGGATCGCGCAGCAGCCGTTCGATGCGGTCGGCTTCGTCGAACGTTTCGTCGGCGCGGAACGTGAGCTTCGGGGCGAATTTCAGCCCGAGGCGCTTGGCGACTTCGCGCTGGAGGAAGGCGGTGTTGGTGCGCAGCGCCTTCACCACCACGTCCTCCGCCTCGCCCATCAGCGGCTTCACGTAAGCGACCGCGTTGCGCAGGTCGGGGGACATGCGCACTTCGGTGACGCTGACCGAATGGGCGGACAGCGTGTCGTCATGCACTTCCTGCCGGGCGAGCAGTTCCGACAGGATGTGGCGCACGCGCTCCCCCACCTTGAGGACGCGGACGGATTGCTGTTCGGATGTATGCTCGCGGCGGGCCATGGGCGCTAGGTGGCGGGCCTAGCCCATCTTGTCCAGTATCCGCCTGAGCGAGCTGCGATTGCGCGCCGTATGCTGCGTGCCCAGCCGCCGCTCGATGAAGGCGGGCGTAAGGCGGCTCTTACCGGCACCCTCGACGTAATCGACATGGATGGTCGGCACGGATCCAGCCTTGGGGCCAGCCACAATCCGCTCCGACCCGCGGCCCTGGTAGGCGGCGAGCATCGCGTCGAAGGCGATGGGATCGAGCGGATCCTGCAGGAAATGCGTGTGGACGAACTTGTCCTCGCCCTCGCCCGCGAAAGGATCGGCATCGATCACCGCAGCCAGCTCCTCGCGCGTCAGGACGATGGCGAACGTGTCGAAGCCGAACCGCTCGGTGATCAGCAGGCCGAGCTTCTCCGCGATCCCGGCAGAAGGGCGCGGCTCGTGGTCGAACAGGACATTCCCGCTCGCCACGACCGTTTCCACATTGGCGAACCCCTCGCGCTCCATCGCCTCGCGCAGCTCCGCCATGGAGATGCGGTTCCGCCCGACGTTAACCCGCGCGATGAGGCCTGCGTAGCGCAAGGCTTACAGCGTCCGCTCGCGCTCCTCGATCTCGAAGACCTCGAGGCTGTCGCCCGGCTGCACGTCGTTCGTGTCTTCCAGGACCACGCCGCATTCGAGGCCGGCACGGACTTCGTCCACGTCGTCCTTGAAGCGCCGCAGCGAGGCGATGGTGGTCGCCGACACGATGACGTCTTCGCGCGTGAGGCGTGCGAACAGGCCCTTGCGGATGACGCCTTCGGTAACCAGCAAGCCGGCGGCCTTGTCGCGCTTGCCCGACTTGAAGACTTCCTTCACCTCGGCACGGCCGACGACATTCTCGACCTTCAGCGGGCCGAGTTCGCCCAGCATTTCCTTCGTGATCTCGTCCGTCAGGTGATAGATCACGTCGAAATACTTCATCTCGACATTGTCGCGTTTCACCAGCTCGCGCGCCTTGGGATTGGGGCGCACGTTGAAGCCGATGATCGGTGCGCCGGACGAAGCCGCCAGCGTCACGTCACTTTCGGTGATCGCGCCCACGCCTGCGTGCAGCACGCGGACCTTGATGTCGTCGTTCGACAGGTTGTGGAGCGCGGTGTTGATCGCCTCCACGCTGCCCTGCACGTCCGCCTTCACCACGACCGGGAATTCCACCACGTCGGTCTGCAGGTTGTTGAACATCGTGTCGAAGCTGGTCGGGGCAAGCGCAGTGCGCTTCTCGGTCGCCTTTTCGCGGCGATATTCCGCCACCTCGCGGGCGCGTGCCTCGTTCTCCACCACGGTCAGCTTGTCGCCTGCCATCGGCACACCGCCGAGGCCGAGGACCTCGACCGGCATGGACGGGCCGGCTTCCTTGATCTGCTTGCCCTGGTCGTTGACGATGGCGCGCACACGGCCGCTTTCGGTGCCGACGACGAAGGTGTCGCCGCGCTTCAGCGTGCCGCGGGTGATGAGCACGGAGGCGACGGGGCCACGGCCCTTGTCGAGCTGCGCTTCCACCACGGTCGCTTCCGCATCGCGGTCCGGCCGGGCCTTCAGCTCCATCAGTTCCGCCTGCAGCGCGATCTTCTCGAGCAATTCGTCGAGACCGGTGCCTTCCTTGGCGGAGACTTCCACGTCCTGCACGTCGCCCGACATCGCTTCCACGATCACTTCCTGCTCCAGCAGGCGCTCGCGGATCTTCTGTGCGTTGGCTTCCGGCTTGTCGATCTTGTTGATCGCCACGATCATGGGCACGCCGGCTGCCTTCGTGTGATTGATGGCCTCGATCGTCTGCGGCATGATGCCGTCGTCGGCAGCCACCACCAGCACCACGATATCGGTGACGTTGGCACCGCGCTGGCGCATTTCGGTAAAGGCAGCGTGGCCCGGCGTGTCGAGGAAGGTGATCGTGTCGCCGCCCTTCGTCTTCACCTGGTAGCTGCCGATGTGCTGGGTGATGCCGCCGGCTTCGCCCTTCACGACGTTGGCGCCGCGCAGCGCGTCGAGCAGGCTGGTCTTGCCGTGGTCGACATGGCCCATGATGGTGACCACCGGAGGACGCGGCTTCAGCGTTTCTTCCGGATCGGTATCTTCCGCTTCCTGGATGTCGACGTCGGCTTCGGAAACCTTCTCGATATTGTGGCCGAACTGTTCGACGAGCAGTTCCGCCGTATCCTGGTCGATCGTCTGGTTGACGGTGACCATCATGTCGAGATTGAACAGCTCCTTCACGAGGTCGGCGCCCTTTTCGCCCATCCGCTTGGCGAGCTCGCCAACGGTGATGGCTTCGGGCACCACGACATCGCGGACCTGCTTTTCACGCGGCTTGCCGCCGCCGCCGCCCTGGAGGCGACGTTCCTTTTCGCGCGCACGCTTGAGCGCGGCGAGACTGCGGGCACGGCGGCCCTCGTCCTCGTTCAGCGCCTTGGTGACGGTCAGCTTGCCGCCGCGGCGCTTGTCGGGCCGTTCGGGGGTGCGCTTTTCCTCCACCTTCTTCTTGGGCGGGCGCTTGGGTTCGGGTCGCGCGACGGGCGTGAACTTACGCGGCGCGGGCGTTCCGGGAGCGGCAGGCTCGCCAGCAGCAGGCGCAGCCTCTTCGGCCGGAGCTTCGGCAGCCTTCTTCGCCTCTTCCTCGGCGCGCTTGGCAGCTTCTTCCTCGGCCTTGCGGTTATCCTCGGCGCGGGTCTTCTCGTCCCTGGCAGCCTTGGCAGCGGCTTCGTCCTCGCGCTTGCGGGCATCTTCCGCCAGGCGGAGGCGCTCTTCCTCGGCCTCGCGCTGCAGGCGGGCGACGCGTTCCTGCGGCGTCTCGTCCGACGCGGCGGGTTTCCTGGGCGCAGGCGCCGGCTTCTTCGCGGCGGGCGCGGGCGCGGGTGCAGGGGCCGCTTCGGGAGCGGGTGCGGGCGCAGGTGCCGGCGCTTCCTCGCCCGGCTTCACCAGCTTGCGACGGCGCTTGACCTCGACCGCCACCTTGTTGGTGCGGCCATGGCTGAAGGTCTGCTTGACCTCGCCCGGCTGCGAACCCTTCAGGGTCAGCGGCTTGCGGGTCCGGGTCGGTTTGTCTTGATCGCTCATAAAACTCGTATCTGTCCTTCAGCTCAATTCTTCGTGTCCGGACCTGACCGTCCGGCCCTTTCGCGCCCCAGCAGCGCGCTAGTGGCGCGTGACGCCGTCCCCGGCTCCACCCGTCTCTGGCGCAGGCTCTCCCGCGCCGGTAAAGTTCTGCAAACGCAGCAGAGGGCCGCTTACCCGCGTCGCTGCGCGGGCGTCGGCCAATGCCAGATGGACCACATTGTCGCGGCCCAATGCCACAGACAGGGCTTCCCGGTCCAGTGGCAAGCGGGTCCCGCGGTCGCCCGACCCTTCCCGTTCGCGCCCGACGCGCCACGCCTGGTCCAGCTTGGTGGTGCCGTCCGGCGCTGCGTCGGCAGCATGTAGCAGCAGTTCCAGCACACCGCCGCGGGCATGTTCGGCGATGCGGTCGGAACCGAGCACGATCTTGCCGGCGCGCATTTCGATACCCAGCCGGTCGGTGAAATTGCGCACCAGCGCATCTTCGATCCGCTGCGGCAAGTCATCGGGGATCGCCAGCGGCGCGCCCTTGAACGCGCGTGCCAACGCCCCCTTCAACTGGCCCTTGGCCATCGCTTTTTCAAGCGCCGGGCGCGAAACGCCGATCCATGCGCCGCGCCCCGGCGCACGCGCCAGCACATCGGGAAGGACCTGGCCATCCGGCCCGATCGCCAGCCGCACGAGTTCATCCGCCGGGCGCGTCTCGCCCGACAGGATGCAGCGCCGCTCTGCCCCTGTTTTCAGGGGGCGTCGCGGGTCGGTGATGTCGGAGCTCAGGCTCTCATTGGGTGGAGTCCGCATCGGCGGCCTCCCCGGTATTTGGCCCGGTATTTGGCCCGGTATTTGGCTCGGTGGCGGGCTCGGCTGCTACCGGAGCTTCCTCTTCGTCTTCAAACCAGTGCGCACGGGCGGCCATGATGATCTCGTTGCCCTGCTCTTCCGACAGGCCGAACGCGCCCAGCACGCCGCCCTTGTCTTCCGGACGCGCCGGACGGGTCGGTTTCATCGGCGGGCCGCCTTCGGGATTGCGGCGACGCGGCGCTTCGCGCTTCTTGGCGATCAGCTCGTCGGTGGCGAGATCGGCCAGGTCGTCGAGGTTCTTGATCCCCGCCTTGCCCAGCACGACCAGCATCTGCTCGGTCAAGTGGGGAAGTTCGGCCAGGTCGTCTTCCACGCCCAGTTCGCGGCGTTCCTCGCGATAGGCGGCTTCCTGCCGCTCGATCGCTTCCTGCGCGCGGGACTGGAGTTCCTCGGCCAGTTCCTCGTCGAAGCCTTCGATACCGGCCAGTTCGTCCAGTTCGACATAGGCGACTTCTTCCAGCTCCACGAAGCCTTCAGCGACGAGCAGCTGCGACAGCGTTTCATCGACGTCGAGCTCTTCCTCGAACATCTTGGACCGCTCGGCAAATTCCTTGGAGCGCTTCTCGGAAGCCTCTTCCTCGGTCATGATGTCGATCTGGTGGCCGGTCAGTTGGCTGGCGAGGCGCACGTTCTGGCCGCGGCGGCCGATGGCGAGCGAGAGCTGGTCGTCGGGCACGACGACTTCGATGCGGCCCTCTTCCTCGTCGAGCACGACGCGAGCGACGGTCGCCGGTTGGAGCGCGTTGACGACGAAGGTCGCCGTGTCCTCGCTCCACGGAATGATGTCGATCTTCTCGCCCTGCAGTTCCTGCACCACCGCCTGCACACGGCTACCCTTCATGCCGACGCAGGCGCCGACGGGGTCGATGGAACTGTCGTGGCTGATGACGCCGATCTTGGCGCGGCTGCCCGGGTCGCGGGCGGCGGCCTTGATCTCGATGATGCCGTCGTAGATTTCGGGCACTTCCTGCGCGAACAGCTTCTTCATGAAGTCGGGGTGCGCGCGGCTGAGGAAGATCTGCGGGCCACGGTTGTTGCGTTCCACCTTGGTGATCAGCGCACGTACGCGCTCGCCCACGCGGGCCGCTTCGCGCGGGATCTGCTGGTCGCGGCGGATGACGCCCTCTGCCCGGCCGAGATTGACGATCACGTGACCGAATTCGACCGACTTGATCACACCGGTAATGACTTCGTCGGCACGGTCCTTGAACTCTTCGTACTGGCGCTCGCGCTCCGCATCGCGGACCTTCTGGAAGATCACCTGCTTGGCGCTCTGCGCGTCGATGCGGCCGAGATCGACCGGCGGCAGCGGATCGACGATGAAGTCGCCGATGCTGGCATCGTCCTGCAGCTTCTTCGCCTGCTTCAGGTCGACCTGCTTGAAGTAGTCTTCCACTTCCTCGACCACTTCGACCACGCGCCACAGGCGCAGGTCGCCGGTGTTCGGATCCAGCTTCGCGCGGATGTCGTTTTCCGCGCCATAGCGGCTGCGGGCGGATTTCTGGATCGCTTCTTCCATCGCTTCGATCACGATGGACTTGTCGATCATCTTTTCCGACGCAACGGAATTCGCAATCGCAAGCAGCTCTGCCTTGTTGGCGGAAATGGCACTGGCCATCAGTCGTTACTCTCTTCTTCGGTTTCGACGATTTCGTCTGCGCCGCTGGTGTCCAGCGGCCGGGTGGCGGCGATGAGCGCGTCGGTCAGGACGAGCTTCGCCGAATGAATGCTTTGCCGCGGAACGTCCACACGTCCCGCCTTCTTATCCTCTATCGACACGGTGTCGCCGTCGATGCCGACCAGCGGGCCGCGCAGGTTCCTCTGTCCGTTCCAAGCCTTGTCCATGCTGATCTTGGCTTCGTGCCCCACCCAGTCGGCGAAATCCTTCGCGCGGGTCAGCGGGCGGTCGATGCCGGGGCTGGAAACTTCGAGGTGATAGGCGCCTTCGATCGGGTCGCGCCCGGCCTCTTCCAGCTCGTCCATCCGGGCGGAGATACGGCGCGACAGTTCGGCGCATTGCTCGATGACCAGCTGGCCCGTCGCCGGGTCCTCCGCCATCACCTGCAGCGCCTGCCCGCCGTCGCCGGCTTCGGACGGCATCATCTTCACGCGCACGAGGTCGAAACCCAGCGCTTTCGCTTCGGGTTCGATAATCTCGGTCAGGCGCTCGATATCTGCCATTCGGCCTCCGTTCAGTCGGTCCTTGCCAATCCGGTTTGGGGCCAAACCGGTTTCGGGCCGGCCCCTCGCGGCGCCAGCATCTCAACCTTGTATCGACAATGTCGGGATGCGGTTCATGTAGGCAGGTAGGAGATGGAAAGCAAGATGCGCATTTCGATCGCCACGATGGTTTTCGCCGCACTGATCGCAGGCTGCGACAGCGGAGCGCAGGAACCGCAGGTCGTGGCTCAGGATGTGCTCCCGCCTCCGGCCGAGCTGCCACCTGGCGCAGGTCCGCCGCTGGAACGCGAGCAGGAAAAGGAAGGAGCCGCGGCAGAGAAACGCCAGCTGGCCGAAGCGACCCGCGATGGCGAATTGCTGCCTTTCGACCAGCGGGTCGATCGCTTTCCCGAACGCGGGAGCTGGACGCAGCGGCTCGTCCCCAACGATGTGCCGGCTGAAGAAAGCGGCTGCACTTTCACCGAGAAACCGAGCAGCGAGCGGCCCGCGAATCTCGTCGTGCAGGCGCAAAGCGGCAACATGGACTTGCTCGCCGATGGTTTCGTGCTGGCGCACGACCATGCGATCGGTTTCGTCGAGGCGGGTTTTCTGGCGGACAAGCCGGTGATCGCGGTGCGCAGGAACATGCCCGACCTGTGGATCGCGCCCAAGCCGCCAATCCGCAATGTCATCCTGCGGATCGGCGCGGAGGAATTCCGCTGCATCCGCTCGACCGGTTCGGGCGGCTGATATGAAGAGGGCGGAGGTGGCGCCAGATGGTTCCGCAAGCCGTTAATTCGTCAGGGCTGACTGTCCGGCGGGCGTAACGGGTGCGCGGCAGGCCTGGGCCCACGGATTGGCCTTGCAGGCACGGCCCTGCTCCCGCTCCACCCGCTCACGCTCGGCCGGATCGAATTTTCGCGCGACGGCGGAGATGCCTTCAGCCTTGCTGTTTCCCCACGAGTGGTAGGGCTGCGTCATCGCGTAGAAGACGAACGCGACGATCCCGAACAGCGCCCAGCGGGCAATCCTGTCAGTGACCGGAAAGTCGTCGTCGGCCTTTCGCCGATTCTCGTAGTGGTAGCGCGGCCCAAGGCCCCAGTAGGGCGCAAAAGCATCGGTCGCGCGCTTCCAGATGGTGCCGAACGGCATGGGTGTGAGCCTATTCGGCAGCCCACGGGTTGTTGGCGCAGCGCTGGTGTTCCGCCTCGGCGGCCTGACGGGCCTCGACACGCGCGCTGATGAGATCGCTCGAGACGAAGGTAAATGCGACGCAGGAAGCCCCGGCCAGCGTCAGGAGGAGGACTGAAAGGGTCCGCCAGATCGGGAAACCGCGGTCGTCGCCGGCGCCCTCGTAATGGTAGATCTTCGTGGTGCCCTTGAAGAGATCGAGTTCCTCTCGGCTGCGGCCTGCCGGGTCGCCGCGCAAGGTTTCCTTGATGAAATACTTGAGGTCCAACGTCCTAGGGTCCGGACTCATTAGAGCCACCATGTGACGAATGCTGCGATGGCGATGGTGGCCATGAATGTCTTGATGTTGCGGTCGAAGCGAGTGGCGACGCGGCGCCAGTCCTTGAAGCGGCAGACATGCGCTCTACGACATTGCGCTGACGGTAGATTTGCCGATCGTGCTGGATGTGCACTTTGCGGTTGGACCTGGCGGGGATGACCGGAGTGGTTCCGCGCTCGATAAGCCAGGAGCGCAAGGCGTTGCTGTCATAGCCCTTGTCGGCGACCAGATAGCGGGAGGGCGGTACGGCATTGATCGTCTGGATAGCGATCTTGGCATCGTGCGTGTTGCCCGGCGTCAGCAGGAGGATGTGCGGGCGGCCCTTCTCGTCGCAGACGGCATGGAGCTTGGTGTTGCGTCCGCCCTTGGTGATGCCGATACCATGAGCCAAGGCCCCCCTTTTGCGCCGCCGGCGGTGCGGTGGACCTTGATGCAGCTGCTGTCGATGAAGAGCCTTTCAGGGACGCCATCGACCCCGGCGAGCTGGGCGAAGATCCGTTCCCACACGCCGCGTTCGGCCCAGCGCCGGAAGCGGTTGTAGAGCATCTTCTTCGGACCGTAGACATGTTCCGGGCAGTCGCCCCAGCGACCACCGCTCTTCAGAGCCTAGACAATCCCGGAAAGCACGCGCCGGTCATCGACCCTTGGCATCCCGCGCGTATCATTCGGCAAGAGCGGCTCGATCCGTGCCCACTGATCATCCGGAGCCGAAGGCGTGCAAAGCACAAAACCAGAAGAAATCCGCCATTCACCAAGCCTCCTCGCTGGAGGCACGTGAATCACATTGCAGCGCCGGTGTGAATCCCGTTTATGGGTCCGGACCCTAGATTCGCCTAAGGTTGAGGGCAGGATGACGCACGGGGTTTGATGCGTCCAATCGATTGATTGGCGCGCATTAATCGCTTTTGTCGTTATCACGGTGTCGCCGCTCAAGACACGTCCCTCCAGCGACCCAAACGCAAAAACCCGCCCTGCCGGTCCGGCGGGGCGGGTCTTTTTGCGTCGGTCGGAACGCCCGGAGCGTCAGGCCGCCTGCGCGATCTCTTCCGGAGCGGAATTGCGGATCAGGTAATCGAACGCCGACAAGGCCGCCTTCGACCCTTCGCCCATCGCGATCACGATCTGCTTGTAGGGTACGGTCGTCACATCGCCCGCCGCGAACACGCCATGGATATTGGTCGCGGACTTCGCATCGACCTCGATCTCGCCATGCTGCGACAGGGCCACGCCGCTATCCTTCAGC
Source organism: Alteriqipengyuania flavescens (assembly GCF_030406725.1). Classification (NCBI taxonomy): domain Bacteria; kingdom Pseudomonadati; phylum Pseudomonadota; class Alphaproteobacteria; order Sphingomonadales; family Erythrobacteraceae; genus Pseudoblastomonas; species Pseudoblastomonas flavescens. Next base: position 326,764 of record NZ_CP129107.1, read on the forward strand.
CACTCGGTATTGGGCACCAGCCCGATCTGCACAAATACGCCTTCCAGCTCGACGCGGTGCTCCTCGCCGCTCGCCCGGTCCTTGTAGACCAGGCCATCGACCTTGCTGCCGTCGCCAGAGATCTCGGTCGTCTGCGCGTTCACCAGCACGTCGACATTCTTCAGCGAGCGCAGCTTGTCCTGCAGCACCTGGTCCGCACGCAGGGCCGTGTCGAACTCTACCAGCGTCACGTGGCCGACGATATTCGCCAGGTCGATCGCCGCTTCGACGCCGCTGTTGCCGCCGCCGATCACCGCCACGCGCTTGCCCTTGTAGAGCGGCCCGTCACAGTGCGGGCAATACGCCACGCCCTTGTTGCGATATTCCTGCTCGCCCGGCACGCCCAGGTTCCGCCAGCGCGCGCCCGTCGCCAGGATGACGGACCGCGCCTGCAGCACGCCGCCATTCTCGAACTCGACCGTGTGGTATCCGCCCTTGTCGGCCGCGGGCACCAGCCTGCTCGCCGTCGCGAGATTCATCACGTCGACATCGTATTCGCCGACATGCTCTTCCAGCTGCCGCGCAAGTTTCGGTCCTTCGGTGTAGGGAACGGAGATGAAGTTCTCGATCCCCATCGTGTCCAGTACCTGCCCGCCGAATCGCTCGGCGGCCACGCCCGTGCTGAAGCCCTTGCGGATGGTATAGACCGCCGCCGCAGCGCCCGCCGGGCCGCCGCCTACCACCAGCACTTCGAACGGCTCCTTGTCCGCCATCTTGGCTGCCGCACGCTCGCTGGCGCCGGTGTCCAGCTTGGCCAGGATCTCTTCCACGCCCATCTTCCCGCTGGCGAACATCTCGCCATTGAGGAAGGTCGCGGGCACCGCCATCACGCCGCGCTGCTCGACCTCGTCCTGGAACGTGCTGCCTTCGATCAGCGTGGCGGTGATGCGGCTGTTATAGAGCGCCATCAGCGTCAGCGCCTGCACCACGTCGGGGCAGTTGTGACAGCTGAGGGAGAAATACATCTCGAACGCGAAGTCGCCTTCCAGCGCCTCTATCTGCTCCAGCACTTCGGGCTCCACCTTGGGCGGATGCCCGCCCGCCCACAACAGCGCGAGCACCAGCGAGGTGAACTCGTGTCCCATCGGCAGCCCGGCAAAGCGCACCCACTTGGTTGCATCGCTCGCGCGGCGGATGATGAAGCTGGGGCGGCGCGCATCGTCGCCGTCGAAGCTGGCGCTGACCATGTCGTGCAGCGCCGCAATCTCTTCCAGCAGCTCGCGCGTCTGCGCGGATTTCGCATCGTCGCCCAGGCTCGCGACCAGTTCGACCGGCTCGCGAAGGTTCGCAAGATAGGTCGAAAGCTGCTGCTTCATGGTGTCGTCGAGCATGGGTCGGTCTCCTGCCGGTGAAATGGAAAACAATGGAGGCCCGGAGCTGGGGTGGGGGTGGGGTGCCCCGGGCCTCTTTGCGACCCGAGATTATGGTCTCGGGCTCGGGCACGGCAGGCGGGCTGCACCCACCGCGCCTTCGGGTGTCGGGCTCAGAGCTTGCCGACGAGGTCGAGCGAGGGAGCCAGCGTCTCGCTGCCTTCTTCCCACGCCGCCGGGCAAACCTGGCCGGGGTTGTTGCGCACGTACTGCGCAGCCTTGATCTTGCGCGTCAGCTCGGTGGCATTGCGGCCCACGCCTTCGCAGGTGATCTCCATGATCTGGATCACGCCGTCCGGATCGACCACGAAGGTCGCACGGTCGGCCAGACCCGATCCTTCGCGCAGAACGCCGAACTGCTTCGCCAGCACGTGGTTCTGGTCGCCCAGAAAGGCGTATTCCAGCTTGCCGATCTTTTCGGACGTATCGTGCCATGCCTTGTGGCTGAAATGCGTGTCGGTGGAGACGGCGAAAACCTCGACGCCTATCGACTGCAGCGTGGCGTACTTTTCGCCAAGGTCTTCCAGCTCGGTCGGGCACACGAAGGTGAAGTCCGCCGGATAGAAGAAGAACACCGCCCACTTGCCCTCGATGTCCTTTTCGGAAACGTCGAAGAAGTCCTTGCCCTTCTGGAAGGCGGTAGCGGTGAACGGCTGGATGGTGCTGCCAATGATACCCATGAAATATACTCCTGATGTCAGTGAATCGGGTTTGAACTGGCACCGGATATAGGGAGCACTGCAATGCAGCAAAGCGATTAGTGACGATTATGCTCATCGAAATAATCGATTAACGGAGGGCCGCTTTCGAAAAGTCCAACAGGTGTTGCGTTTTAGGCAAGCCGCTGGTCGAAGACGACCTGCGCCATGATGGATTGCGAGCGAGCGCGCCGCCTGCGCCGACAACAATCCGAAGTTGGGGTTTGACGTGTCCCCCTGATTTTCCTCCAAGTTGGATTAGAGTCCGCACTTTAGGTGCACTGCTACCCAACCTTGGACCGCGCAGGTCTGGAGTTTTCCGCCTTGCTCAGGTCCGGTGGGCTGGTTTCACCGGCTGAGTTTGCCAGCATGATCGGGGGGATATTCCCGATCGCGCTGTGCGGTCGTTCTTCGTTGTAGTGTCTACGCCAGGCCTCCAGCTTTTCGCAAGCATCTTGCAGATTCAGGAACCAATGAGCGTTCAGGCATTCGCTGCGCAGCTTGCTGTTGAACGCTTCGATAAAGGCATTGTCCGTGGGCTTGCCAGGGCGGGAGAAGTCCAGGATCACACCGCGTTGGTAAGCCCACAGATCCATGTCCCGAGAGATAAACTCACTGCCATTGTCCACCCTGATCGTCTTCGGATAGCCGATCTTCCTGCATGCCTGATCCAGCGTGGCGACCACGTCCTCACCGCGATAGCTGAACCGGGGATCGATCACCGGCGATAGCCGGGAGAACGTATCCACCACCGTCAGGATCCGCAGCTTGCGACCAGTCGCCAGCTCATCGTGCACGAAGTCCATTGCCCAGACATCGTTCGGTCGGACCGCCGGCGCACGATCCTCTCGCAGCTTCGCCTTCACTCGCCGCTTGGGCGTCTTGTTGCGCAGCTGCAGACCCAACTCCCTGTAAAGCCTGTAGACCTTCTTCAGGTTCACATGCCAACCGTCCCGACGCAGGATGTAATACACACGCCGATAACCATAGCGGACATGGGTCTCGCAGATCTCCTTGATGCGCTTCTTCAGAAAGGCCGGATCGGTTCGGCGCGACTGGTAGTGATAGGTCGACCGATCAAACTGCAAGGCAGAACATGCCCTACGGATCGTCACCTGCCAGTCCTGCCGAACAGCGTCGATAATCTCGCGCTTCCGATCCGGCCTTAGAGCTTTCGTTTGATGACATCCTGCAGCATCTCGCGGTCCAGCGTCAGGTCAGCGACGATCCGCTTCAGTCGGCCGTTCTCATCTTCCAGATCACGCAGACGTCGCATCTCCGACGGCATCAGCCCCGCGTATTTCTTCTTCCAGTTGAAGTAAGTCGCCTGGCTGATACCTGCCTTACGGCACACCTCCGCCACCGGCGTGCCTTCCTCGCCCTGCTTGATGACGAACGCCTTCTGCGCGTCCGTGAACTTCGATGCCTTCATGCCGTAACTCCTCGTCCAGCCAAGGATGTCTACGGCGGAAAACTCTAGCTCGAAACGGTCCGGTTTTCAGGTGGCAGAGCATAGGGTCCGGACTCATTAGAGCCACCATGTGACGAATGCTGCGATGGCGATGGTGGCCATGAATGTCTTGATGTTGCGGTCGAAGCGAGTGGCGACGCGGCGCCAGTCCTTGAAGCGGCAGACATGCGCTCTACGACATTGCGCTGACGGTAGATTTGCCGATCGTGCTGGATGTGCACTTTGCGGTTGGACCTGGCGGGGATGACCGGAGTGGTTCCGCGCTCGATAAGCCAGGAGCGCAAGGCGTTGCTGTCATAGCCCTTGTCGGCGACCAGATAGCGGGAGGGCGGTACGGCATTGATCGTCTGGATAGCGATCTTGGCATCGTGCGTGTTGCCCGGCGTCAGCAGGAGGATGTGCGGGCGGCCCTTCTCGTCGCAGACGGCATGGAGCTTGGTGTTGCGTCCGCCCTTGGTGATGCCGATACCATGAGCCAAGGCCCCCCTTTTGCGCCGCCGGCGGTGCGGTGGACCTTGATGCAGCTGCTGTCGATGAAGAGCCTTTCAGGGACGCCATCGACCCCGGCGAGCTGGGCGAAGATCCGTTCCCACACGCCGCGTTCGGCCCAGCGCCGGAAGCGGTTGTAGAGCATCTTCTTCGGACCGTAGACATGTTCCGGGCAGTCGCCCCAGCGACCACCGCTCTTCAGAGCCTAGACAATCCCGGAAAGCACGCGCCGGTCATCGACCCTTGGCATCCCGCGCGTATCATTCGGCAAGAGCGGCTCGATCCGTGCCCACTGATCATCCGGAGCCGAAGGCGTGCAAAGCACAAAACCAGAAGAAATCCGCCATTCACCAAGCCTCCTCGCTGGAGGCACGTGAATCACATTGCAGCGCCGGTGTGAATCCCGTTTATGGGTCCGGACCCTAGATTCGCCCTGTTTGCCAATGGTGCGCGCATCGTCAGCAATCCACAGTCCAGGGATTGTTGCGACAATACTCCAGCCGCTCTTTTTCCTCAGAGGCAGCGCGGCTTTCCGCAACATCGGAATTCTCGGCAGACTGGTCCATCATATTGGCGGTCGCGTTGGCGAGCAGTGCGAACCCGAGCATCAGAACGACGAAAACCGCCGTGCGCAGATTGAGTCCCAAACCGCGCGTAGATTCGTAGTGGTATTTCTTGTCGGAGCCGGTGACGAGATCCTTGGTAGTTCCGATCAAGTCCTTGGTTTCCGACGTCAGCATGAAAAATGAGAACAGGTTCATCGTCTTACTCCGTCGGGTCCAGCGCCCATGGGTTGGACGGGGATGTGTAGGGCACCGTTTCGGCAATGCGCTCGCTGCGTTTGCCCATGCACATGCTCGGCCCCCAGACGAGGATCGGCGCGACCATGCTGAAAACCATCATCCGCCCCCAGAACTTGAAGATGCCGTTGCCGATGCGCTCGTTAAGCGGCTTTTCGTAGTGATACGTCGCCTTGTCGCCGGACGCCCCTTCGACGACCGATTTGAAGATGCGACCGATGAAGAACATCGCGGTTCAGTTGCCCCAATCGCCGGAGGATTCGCCGGAGAGGGATTCGTCGCCCCAGTCGTCGCCGTAGTTGTCGCGCATGCGCTCGATCGCGCGGCGGGCGTGGCGTTCGTCCTGCATCTCGCGCGCGGTCCGCGCCAGCGCGGCACCCATGGCGGCGCCTTCCTGAATGTTGCCGATGTTTTCGGAGAAACTGCCGTCCCGGCTGTAGGAGGCCGCGCCCATTGCCACCGCGGCAGCCGCTTCGGGATCGTTGCCGAGATACGTGACCCCGGCCCCGAAAGCGAAGACCGCGATCAGCCAGATCGCTGCGATCGAGCCCAGCACAATCCGAAAAATCTTGCCCACAACGCGCCACCTTGTTGTCTCGCGCACGAGACTAGGGAGCAAATCTTGTCAGTCGGTTAAGGATGGGCGCGGGGCGCTCAGGCGTTCGGCTTCAGTCCGCATCGTCCTGCATGATGCCGTGCTTCTTGATGCAATGGCGCAGCTGGTCGTAGCTCAGCCCCAGTGCCTTGGCCGTCTGGCGCTGGTTCCAGCGGTGGCGGCCGAGCGCGTGTTCGACGATGGTTTTCTCATGCTCGTCCACTGCGGCGCGCAGGTCGTCGCAATCGGCAAAGTCGGGGATCGGCTGGCGTGATGTGGGTCGTGCAGGCGCTGCACCGGCAGGAGATGCGTCTTCGCGCGGCAGCGGTTCGGGCATCCACGGACTGTCGAAGGGGTCGAAAGTGACATCGGCGACCGGGCGGCTGTCGTCCTGCCAGCGATAGACGGCGCGCTCCGCCACATTGCGCAATTCGCGCACGTTGCCTGGCCAGTCGTGCTTCTCCATCGCCTCGCGCACATGGGGCGCGAAGCCCGGCCAGCGGTCCCACCCCAGCTCCGCCGCCATGCGCCGCCCGAAATAGTCTGCCAGCACTTCCACGTCGCCTTCGCGCACGCGCAGCGGCGGCAGGGTGATGACTTCGAAGCTGAGCCGGTCGAGCAGATCGGCGCGAAATCGGCCTTCCCTCGCCATTTGCGGCAGGTTCTCGTTGGTGGCGGCGACGATGCGCACGTCCACGCGGATCGGGCGGCTGCTGCCGATGCGGGTGACCTCGCCGTATTCGACCGCGCGCAGCAGGCGTTCCTGCGCGCCCATCGAAAGCGTGGCCAGTTCGTCGAGAAATAGCGTGCCCCGGTCGGCTTCCTCGAACCGCCCGGCGCGCGCCTTGGTAGCACCGGTGAAAGCGCCGGCTTCGTGGCCGAACAGCTCCGCCTCGATCAGCGTTTCCGGAAGGGCGGCGCAGTTCATGGTGACGAGCGGTTCGTCCCAGCGGGTGGAGAGGCGGTGGAGACGCTCGGCAATCAGTTCCTTGCCCGTCCCGCGCTCGCCGATCACGAGCACGGGGCGCCTCATCGGGGCCGCCTGGCTGGCCCGTTCCACCGCGTCGAGGAACGCGCCGGATTGGCCGATGAATTGTCCTTCCCGCTCCATGACGCCAATATATAGGAAATTTCACCAACCTGAGGCAACGGGCACCACATGTCGTTCGTCGAATTTTATTCAAGTATTTGATTTAACGCAGTAATTATAGTTTGGCACACCCCTTGCTATGTGATGAACAAGCACCGAGCGGTGCCACATTTGAAAGGATCACGATCATGTACAACCGCCAATTCTTCTCGACGCAGCTGGGCAAGGTCTCCGCGCTCTGCATCGCCGCGATGGTGGCGTTCAACCTGATCACCGTCGTCGGCCAGTTCCCGTGCGCAGCCACGCCCACGCTGGTCCACGCCGCTTCCGTGGTTGTCGCCTGATGACCGCCAACGATCCCTCCAACCCGCTGGCGCCGATCCGCGCGAAGGGTGGAGACAACCGCGTCCCCGGGCAGGGCGGGTCCCAATCCCCCCGCCGCGCCCACGCTTCGGCCAGCCGTCTCGACCAAGAAATCGAGCGGCTGCGCCGGAGCCCCCAGCCTGCCGCCGACGCGGCCCGTAATATCAAGGATTCATTTGCCGGAGTTCCCTGGATGGGTATTTTCTCACGTACGCGCGATATCATCGCCGCCAATTTCAACGACATGCTCGACCAGGCCGACGATCCGGCCAAGATGATCCGGATGATCATCATGGAAATGGAAGAAACGCTGGTGGAGGTCCGTGCCTCTGCCGCGCGCACCATCGCCGACCAGAAGGAAATGCACCGCCACACGGTCAAGCTGGACCGGCTGCAGGCCGACTGGGGCGAAAAGGCCCAGCTGGCTTTGAGCAAAGACCGCGAGGATCTGGCCCGCGCGGCGCTGGTCGAAAAGAAGAAGGCGGCCGACATGTCGGACCAGCTGAAGCAGGAAATCGGCGTGCTCGACGATGCGCTGCGGGCTTACGAGGATGACATCCAGAAGCTGCAGAGCCGCCTGCGCGAAGCGCGCAGCCGCCAGACCGGCATCGCCGCCCGCCTCGAAAGCGCGGAGAACCGCGTGAAGCTGCGCACGGTGATGAGCACCGACCGCGTGGACGAGGCGATGAGCCGCTTCGACCAGCTCGAACGCCGCGTCGATTATGCCGAAGGCCGCGCCGACGCGCTCAGCATTGCCGACGGATCGAACACCCCCAGCCTGGCCGACGAGATCGCCGCGCTGGAAGGGGGCGACAAGATCGACGCCGAACTGGAGCAAATGAAAAAGGCGCTCGGCAAGGGCGCCGGCGAAGACAAGAAAGAGGGCTGACCGATGGACGAGATTTTTGGCGCATTGATGGTGGCAGTCGTCTTCATCGGCCTGCCGTGGGTCATCCTCCACTACATTACCAAGTGGAAGACCGCTGCCAGCATAACCGGCGACGACGAAGAGCTGCTCGACGAACTCTACCACCTCGCTCGTCGGCTGGACGAGCGGATGGACACCGTGGAACGGCTGGTCGCGAGCGACAATCCGGAATTCAAGGCGCCGCGCATCCGCCACGACAAGGAAATCGACAACAACCCGCTGCACGAACTCGACCGCATGATGGCGGAGAAAGAAAGGAACGCCCGATGAATAGCCCCCGCACCACCCTCTATCGCGACAAGCAGAATGCGAAATTCATGGGCGTATGCGCGGGCGTGGCCGACTACACCGGTATCAGCGTTTTCTGGGTCCGGCTCGGCTTTCTGGCGGCAATTCTGTCCGGGATCCTCAGCCCGATCGTGATCCCGCTCTACCTGCTTGCCGGCCTGCTGCTGAACAAGAAGCCGCCCCACCTCTATGTCGACCCGCAGGAACAGAAGTATTGGCAGCGCGTCCGGCAGAGCCCGAAGCGCACCGCGCGGGAAATCCGCAGCCGCTTCCGCGACATCGACCGCCGCCTGGCCGAAGTGGAAAGTTTCTACGTCAGCAGCAACCCGCGCCTGAACGCCGAAATCGAGCGGCTGCGCTGATCTGAACCGGGCCGAGGGAGGGCCTGAACCATGGACTTTGGAATTCTCATACCGCTCGCCCCGTTCATCATGGTGCTCGGCATCGTGTGGATCAGCAAGCGCAGCAAGCTGGAAGAGAAGCGCCTCGAGGCGGCCACCAGCCAGAGCGCGGAGAAAGCAGCGCAATACGCCGCCCACACCGCCGAACTGGAACAGCGCGTCCGCGTGCTGGAGCGGATCGTGACCGACCGCGGCTACGACATCGCCACCCAGATCGAGGCCTTGCGGGATATCCAGTCCGTCGAGGAAAGCGGCATCGGAGTCCCACTCGAAATCGAACGCAGGGAGCGCGCGTGATGGACCCGAACCTGCTCGTCATCTTCGGCTTTGTCCTGCTTATCACGATCGTTGCCATCGGGCTTGGCGGGCGGATCCATCGCCGCGATCTGGAACACAAGGAGCGGAGGCTGGAACTGGAAGCCCGCATCGCGGAGGCCAACGCCGGCAGCGGGGCGAACGTCGAGGCGCAGCGCAAGCTTGAAGCGCGGGTCCGCGTGCTGGAACGGATTGCCACCGACCGCGGCCATGACCTGGCCGACCAGATCGAGGCGCTGCGCGATCCTGAAATGGAAGGGAACGGCGTCCCGCTCAAAATGCGCCGCAAGGAGAACGCCTCGTGAGCTTCTGGACCGCCATATTCCTGATCTGCTGCCTCGTCGCCGCCACGCAGATGTACAAGGCGCACCAGCGCCGCGAAGGCGGCATCGTCGTCGACGAACGCGGCAACGAGCGCGAGATCGTGCAGGAGAACCAGAGCCTCAACCGCGAGGTCGCCGAACTGCGCGAACGTATCAAGGTGCTGGAACGCATCGCCACCGATGCCAACACCGGATCGGCCAAGCGCCTGTCCGACGATATCGAGAAACTGCGCGACGACCGCGACTGAGCGGCGGCGCGAACGAGAACCGAAGGGAGAAAGCCATGTTGGGGAGCGAAATGCTGGTCATCTCCGGCGCAGGCCTGGCGGGCATTGCCATCGTCGCCGCGACCGTGCTTGCCGGCTGGAGAAGCTGGCTGGCGCTGAAATTGCGGGAACTTGAAAGCCTCCCTGCAGGGCAGCACGCCGGTGCCGGCCGTAGCCACGATCTTCTGGAGGAGGGTTCGCCCGAAGGCGCCGCCCGGATCGAGATTGCCGCGCTGAAGGAACGCATCCGCAAGCTGGAAGCCATCGCCAGCGGGGTCGACCTCTAGTCTCCTGAATGGCGGAAGAGGAATGTCGGAACCCTAGTGCAGCCGCAGGACTTTCTTTGGCACCCCTTCCCCGTTACGGCCAATTCATGCGCAGCCTTTCCGACATCGCCGAAGAATACGACTTCCTCGAAGGGGACGAACGCTATCGCCTGCTGATCGAGCTGGGCCGCGAGCTGGAGCCGATGCCGGACGCGCTGAAAACCGACGCCACGCTGGTGCGGGGATGCAGCGCGGCGGTATGGGTCTACCCGACCGGCGAGGCGGACAGGCTGCACTTCCTGGCTGACAGCAACGCGGCAATCACCAAGGGCATCGTCGCGCTGGTGATCGCCGCGGTGCAGGACAAGCCCGCCGCCGAAGTCGCAGGCATGGACGTGACCGGCGCCCTTTCCCCGTTCGACCTCAAAAACCAGCTGTCCAGCAACCGGACGCAAGGCGTGCCCAACATGATCGCGCTGGTGAAGGAGCATGCCGCGCGCATCGCCGCGGCCTGACCGCCCCCGCCCATGCGGCATATCTATCTTGCGCTCGGCATTATCTTTGCAGGTCTTGGCGCAATCGGTGCCGCGCTCCCGATCATGCCGACCGTGCCGTTCCTGCTCGTAGCTGTTTACTTTTTCGCTCGCAGCAGCCCGAAGCTTGAAAAGCGAATACTCGACCATCCGCATTTCGGCCCGCAAGTGCGCGATTGGCAGGAACGCCGGGCTATCAGTCGAAAGTCCAAAACGGTGGCAATCCTCGCGATGGCTGGCGGCGCGGTCTTCACCTATTTCACCCTCGGCCACCCATACTATTGGATTTCAATAGCTATCCTGGTGATTTCCGGCACCTGGATCGCCACGCGCAACGAGTGACTGCGACGCAAATCTTGTGGAACATCCGGCCAGGCAAACCATTGATTGTCCAAGCGGGAGGCCAGACATGAGGACAACACAATGGCCATTCTTACCCTGCTCGCGACCATCTTCATTCCGCCGCTCGGTGTGGCGGCGAAGCACGGGCTCGGTGGCACCACGCTGCTTAATCTTGTACTCACCCTGCTGGGGTTCATCCCCGGCCTGATCCACGGACTGTACGTGAACTACGCCCGGTAAATCGCGAGCGATAAACAAGGGAAAGCCCCGTCGGTGCCATCCGCGCACCGGCGGGGTTTCCTACATCCGCCCACCGCCTGCATCATCGCCGCCGCGCGCAAGATTGAAGGCGCGGTGGAAGGATTCGCAAAGGTGACACGCAGACCAGGAAAGTTCGCAGCAAGTATCTGTATAATCTGCATGATCCTCAATCGCAAAGTTTCGCAAAAATGCCCGGTCGGTGTTCCACGAGCCCCACCCTCAGGCGCCAGCGCTGTCCCTCACAACCGCAATCCCGGCTTCGCGCTGGCGCTTCAGCTCGGCCTTCAGCTTGGCAGGCGCACGGGCGAAGACGAAGCCGAAGCTGACGCCGCCTTCCTTGCCGACGGTCGCATGGTGCAGCTTGTGCGACTGGACCAGCCGCTTGGCATAGCCGCGCTTGGGCACGTAACGGAAATAGCGCTGGTGGACGAGCCCGTCGTGGATCAGCGTATAAACGATGCCGTAGAGCAGGATGCCCGCGCCGATCCACGTCGCCGGCTCCCACGCGTTGGTCCCGCGCACCAGCGGGCTGCCGAGCGCGAACATCGACACGCTCATCACTACGCCGACGATGGCGTAAAGGTCGTTGCGCTCCAGCGCATTGTCGTGCGGTTCGTGGTGGTCGCGGTGCCATGCCCAGCCGAAGCCGTGCATCACGTATTTGTGCAGCGCCCAGGCGAAGACTTCCATGCCCATGAAAGTCGCGGCGATGATGGCGATGATGGCCCAGATGCTCATTGTCCGGCCTCCTCGCCGGCGGTGGTCCTTGCCAGAACGCTCGCCCGCTTGCGCGGCAGCGCCCACCACGGCGTGTCGGGGTGGCAGTGGTGTTCGTGGTGGTAGCCGAAATGGAAACACGAAGCGAGGCTGGCCACGGGTCCGAAGCTGTCGCTGCGCGCATTATGCCGGTCCACGAACCTGTCCTCCCCGTGGCGATGCGGGCGGAAAGTGCCGAAATAGAACAGCTGGAGCGACGAGCCGATGGAAGGCACCGCGTAGAACAGCAGCATCTTGCCCACGCCGACATCGAAGGCGAGGTGGTAGAGCCAGAACACGCCGGTCACGAACAGGACCGATCCGATCCCGAAATAGCGCTTCAGGAACGTGGCGTACCACGGCCAGAAGGCGCGCGGGTGGTCGGCGCAGAAATCCGGGTCCTGCGCGGTGCCGGCGTGGCGGTGGTGGGCGAAATGCGCATCGCGCAGCCTGGTCCACGAGAAGCCTGCATAAAGGAACAGCAGCGTCGCTCCGATCGCGGAATTGAGCCGCGGCCGCCCGGGCGCCAGAGAGCCGTGCATCGCATCATGCGCCACGATGAACACACCGACGAACAGCCAGCACTGCAGCACCGCAAGGACGAGCGCGATGGGCGCGGTCGCCCAGCCCAGCTCGAACACGAAGATGGAGTAGGCATGCAGGCCCGCCAGCGCGCCGACGACTGCCGCTGCCAGCCCCAGCCCGACGACGGTCTGGTCCTGGCGCGCGAGCGCAGCGGGTTTCGCGGCAGTGGTTGCACGTGCGGCCATCGCGGCGCGCTATACGCCGTTGCAACTGAACGACAAATAGACGGCGGCTCGCCGTCCGGCGTTTCAGTCTTCGTGCGGGAAGAAGAAGGCGGCCACTTCCTTGCCGATGCGCGCCGGGCGCAGGGTTTTGGCATCGATGCAGCACCAGGCGGATTTCACCTCTGCCAGCACATCCTCGCCCCGCTGGATCACCGTGGAATAAAACGCGCGTGCCCCGGCGATCTTCTCCAGAACCGTCTCCGCGATCACCTCGTCATCGAGGAAAGCAGGGCGGCGATAGGTAATCTCGTGCTTCAGCGCGACCCACGCCTTGCTCGCCACCGCTTCCGGCGGGGCGAGCTTGCGCCAGTGGCTCAGCACCGCGTCCTGCACCCACGAAAGGTAACGCGCATTGTTGACGTGGCCCATGAAATCGATGTCGCCGGGGACGATCGTGATCGGGAAATGATAGGCCTTTGCTGCTGACATGAATGTCAGTTAGCCGCGAATTGCTTACCGTTCCATGACTCTTTTGGGCCGTTTGCCAATTTATGTGCCCGCTTCGCCCGATGCCGCCTTGCCAGCGCGCGGCGGCAATCCCATGAAGGTTGCATGACCAAGAACTCGAAATCGATCACTGGTAAGGCCGCCGTAGCGGGCGCCGCCATCGGCTCTGCCGCCATTACTGCCGCGCTTCTCTATGCCTCCAGAAAGCGGGAAGAGAAGAAGAAACCGCGCAATCCCGACCTGCCGCATATCGACCCGCCCGAAACCGACTGAGGAGACGCGACGTGAAAGCCCTGCGAAGCCATGAGGTCGGCGGCCCGGAAACCCTGACTCTGGACGAAATCGACGCGCCCGTTCCCGCCGCGAACGAGGTGCTGGTCGCGGTGAAGGCCTGCGCGATCAATTACCCCGACACGCTGATCACCCGCGATCTCTACCAGTTCAAGCCGCCCCGCCCCTTCGCGCCCGGCGGCGAGATTGCCGGCGTGGTCGAGGCTGTGGGCGACGATGTCACCCGGTGGCAGCCCGGCGACCGGGTGATTGCCATGCTCGGCAACGGCGGCCTGGCCGAAAAGGTCACCGTGGATGCGGGCCGCATGTTCGCCATCCCCGATGGGGTGGAGTTCGAAATCGCCGCTTCGCTGCTGATGACCTACGGGACCACGATCCACGGGCTGAAGGACCGCGGCGACATCGCCGAAGGCGAAACCGTGCTGGTGCTCGGCGCAGCCGGCGGCGTGGGCCTGTCCGCCATCGAGATCGCCAAAGCCTACGGCGCCCGCGTGGTCGCCGGCGTTTCCAGCGAGGAGAAGGCCGACATCGCGCGCAAGGCCGGGGCGGACGAGGTGGTGATCTACCCGCGCGCGCCGTTCGACAAGGACACATCGAAGCAGCTGGCGAACGACTTCAAGGCGGCGGTCGGCCCGAATGGCGCAGACATCGTCTATGACATCGTCGGCGGCGACTATTCGGAGCCTGCCTTGCGCTCGATCGCCTGGGAAGGCCGTTTCCTCGTCATCGGCTTTCCTGCGGGAATCGCGAAGATGCCGCTCAACCTGACGCTGCTGAAAAGCTGCGACATCCGCGGCGTCTTCTGGGGCGCGTTTACTGCGCGCGAGCCGAAGAAGAACGCCGAGAATATCGCCCAGCTGTTCGAATGGCTGAAGGACGGCAGGATCAAGCCGCTGGTGAGCGAGACTTTCCCGCTGGAACGCGGCGGCGAGGCGATTGCGAAGCTGGAAAACCGCGAGGCGGTGGGCAAGCTCGTCGTCACGATGTAGGATTGCGGCCGAAACGATTGCGCGGCCTTTGCCGCGCGCCTATCTCGCGGCCGAATTTCAGGGAGCACTTTCAATGACCGACTTTTCCGACCGCCGCAAAGGCGAGGAAGCCAAATTCGCAATGGACGACGAAATGGCCTTCCGCGTCGCCGCACGCCGCAACCGCCTGCTGGGCGAATGGGCCGCGGGCCTGATGGGCCTGACCGAAGAGGAAACCGACTCCTACAAGAAGGCCGTGGTGCAGGCCGACTTCGAAGAGGCGGGCGACGAGGACGTGATCCGCAAGCTGCTTGGCGATCTCACCGCGTCCGACTGCGACGTCTCCGAAGCGGACATTCGCACCAAGCTGGAAGAGAAAAGCGTCGAGGCGCGCCGCCAGCTGATGGAAGAAAGCTGAGCCGATGCCGATGGCAGCAGGCGAGATCGAACGGCTGATCAAGGCCGCCCTGCCCGATGCCGAGGTCGAGATCCGCGACCTGGCCGGCGATGGCGACCATTATGCCGCGCACGTCGTCTGCCCCGCCTTCGCCGGGAAGGCGCGCGTGGCCCAGCACAAGATGGTTTACGACGCGCTGGGCGGGCGCATGGGCGGGGAACTTCACGCCTTGCAACTCACGACCGCCGCACCCAACTGAGCGTCAACGCATTCTTCCAGACTTCCGCGAGGCCGCACACATGTCCGACATCAATTCCCGCATCGACGAAATCGTCAGCAAGGACGACGTGGTCCTGTTCATGAAGGGCACGCCGCTGTTCCCGCAATGCGGCTTTTCCAGCCGCGCGGTCGCAATCCTCGAAAACCTCGGGGTCGAATACGGCAGCGTCGACGTGCTGCAGGACATGGAAATCCGCCAGGGTATCAAGACCTATTCCGACTGGCCGACCATCCCCCAGCTCTACGTGAAGGGCGAATTCCAGGGCGGCAGCGACATCATGATGGAAATGTTCGAAAGCGGCGAACTCAAGACCCTGATGACCGAAAAAGGCGTCAAGGAAGTTTCCTAGCTTCAAGAAGCCGCCTCCGCGCGTAGTACTTTTTCCTCATGAAGCCGCTTCTGCAGCTTCGTCCTTCCTGCTGTTCCCACCGCTACGCGGCGGGGCAGGTCCGGGACGGGCGGTCGCCCTTGCCGCCGCCTGCGCGGCGGAGCTCCGCGACTTGGATTGCTGACTATCACTGTCGCACCGCGCAGGCGGTGCCAGAGGCCGGAAGCGAAGTCGAAGGCACAACCGACCAAAGGTCACCTGCACGGCCGACCGCGGCGGCCTCGCAGCCGGAACGAAGTCCCGGCGAAGAGAATAGCCGCGAGGACGACCGCGCGGAGGCGCGGTCATGAGAAAAAGCTTGTTCGAGGACGAAGCCGCGGAGGCAGCTTCATGAAACAAAATTCCAAGGGTTAAGGCGGGACCGTGTGACCGGGTTGTGGGGCAACAGGGGTAGGTGACGGCCCCGCCTTAATTCGAAGACTGTACGAACCAGCGTACGCCATCACCCATGCATTCCCCGTGCCAGTTTGGCCAATCCGGCAATCCCTGCGCTATGCGATGGTAAGCATGGCGTTAACGCCGGCCCCGTGTGTAAAGCGGACCGACAGGCGCATGCCCGGATTTCGCTTGCCCGCCGCAAGCCCTGCCCGCAAAAGCGCCCCATGAGTGGTGATCCGCAACCCGAAACGATCCCGGCCGCAACCGTCGTCATCTTCCGCAACGATCCCGCCGGCGGCCCGCCGCAGCTGCTGATGGTCACACGATCGCGCAACATGAGCTTTGCAGGCGGCATGGCGGTGTTCCCCGGCGGACGCATCGACCCGGCAGACCGCGAACTTGCCGCGCGCATCGCACCGCAGTTCGACGAAATCCAAGGCGCCGCCATGATCGCCGCGATGCGCGAAACGCTGGAGGAAACCGGCCTCGTCATCGCGGTGAAGGAAGCCGTCAGCGCGGCGGAGGCCGCCGATGCGCGGGCCATGCTGCTGGAAACCGTGGCGCTCGCACCCGTGCTCGAACACTTCGGCTGGACGCTCGACCTGTCGCGGCTGGTCTATTTCGCACGCTGGTGGCCGCGCTTTCGCCACGAACGCAGCTTCGACACGCATTTCTACCTCTACGACATCGGCACCGGCGCAGTCGACATCGCGGTGGATGCAACGGAGAACACGCGCCTGTTCTGGACCAGCGCCGCAGATGCATTGGCCGCTGCCGACCGCGGCGAAATGGCGGTTATATTCCCGACCCGCCGCAACCTCGAACGACTGGCCACATTCGCCGATTTCGGCGCTGCGAAGGCCCATGCCGAAGCAACTCCGGTCCGCACCATCACACCGAAGATCGAGGATCGCGAAGGCGGCCGCGTACTGACGATCCCCGGCGACCTCGGCTACCCGGTGACGGAAGAGGAAATTAGCAGCGCCATGCGCGGATGACCGGCCCTTCCGGGCCGAAACGATCTGGCGCGCCCGGCAGGATTGTGTCGCCGCTCGCGCGTCGACACGTCTCCGCCGCTTCGCGGCTCCGACTCCGAACAGTTCGATCCCTTAAGGCACCCACCAGATCGTCCACGGCCCTTCCGGGCCGAAACGATCTGGCGCGCCCGGCAGGACTCGAACCTGCAACTCCAAGCTTAGAAGGCTCGTGCTCTATCCAGTTGAACTACGGGCGCGCGCTGGGCGGCGCTTTAGCGCGCTTTGCGGCAGGCGCAAATCGGGTTTAGGCCGCTGGCATGACGGAAAACCCGTCCGGACCGCCTGCCACGCCGGCAACGCCGCCCCGCTTCCGCTATGCCGATTTCGTCATGGCGGCGTTCGTGACCGTGCTATTGTTCTCGAACGTCATCGGCGCAGGCAAGGTGGCGGAGATTACCGTGCCAGGGCTCGGCACCATCCCGTTCGGCGCGGGGCTGCTGTTCTTCCCCGTATCCTATGTGATCGGAGACGTGTTGACCGAGGTGTACGGCTATGCCCGCGCACGGCGGGTGATCTGGACGTGGTTTGCCGCGCTTGTTTTCATGGCTTTCATGAGCTGGGCGGTGGTGACGATGCCGCCGGCAGCGGACTGGGGCAACCAGCATGCCTATGTCCGCGTTTTCGGCCAGGTCCCGCGTATCGTGGTGGCCTCGATCGTCGCCTTCTGGGCCGGCGAATTCGTGAATGCCTATGTGCTGGCGAAGATGAAGATCTGGACCGGGGGCCGCTATCTCTGGACCCGGACGATCGGATCGACCGTGGTCGGCCAAGGCGTGGACAGCGCGCTATTCTACCCGATCGCGTTCCTCGGCGTGGAAGGCTGGACCACCGAACTGGTCGTCACGGTGGCGCTGACCCAGTGGGCGCTGAAAACCGCGTGGGAGGCCCTTCTTACCCTCGCGACCTATGCGGCTGTCGGCTGGCTGAAGCGCCGCGAGGGGGTGGATGTTTTCGATACGGATACGGATTTCTCTCCTTTCAAAACCAAAGTCACTGGGCGGTAGCGAGCCAGAGCGCGGGCGGCCGGTCGGCCTTGCCGTCCCCTGCGGGACGGATTGGAAATTCTCCCGTAGCGGGGCAGTTATAAATCAATCCGCGATCAGGCCGATGGCGAGATAGATCAGGATGGCGGATCCGAAGCCGAGGATGGTCGCGGCGACGAAGCCGAGGCGGACGATCATCGGGTCCCAGTCGAAGCGGTTCGCGAGCCCTGCGCAGACACCGAGCAGCTTGCCGTTGTCCTTGTCGAGACGGAATTCTGCCCCATACTTCTCGGTGCTCGAACCGATCACGGGGCCGTTCTTGTCGAGCTGGCTCATGCGACCATCCCTGCGACAGCGCTGGCGTTTTCGGCCGGAACGATGGCGAAGGCCAGGAAGGCTGCGGAGATCGCGAAGGCCGAGACGACCGAAGCGAGCTGTTCGAATTTTGCGGACAAACCAAACATTGTGTTTCCTTTCATCGGTGCCGGAGAACAATTCTGCCGACGCAAACACCGTTGCATGGCCCGTGCCAGTTTCGGAAAATCGCTGTTTTCCGCCATTTTTCCGCCAGCAATGTTTGCTTTCATTTTGCTGAATGCCATTGCTTGGTAAAATTCACCAACTGTTGGCTTTGTAATTCCGGCGCATTGCCGCGGCCCGAATTCACACGGCCATTGGCGCGCCGCAAAACCGCTCGTATCGCTGGCAAGGATCATGCCGCTCGCCCAGTTTTCCCTTGTCCGTTTCCGCAATCACGCCGCGACTTCGCTCGGCGGCCTGGCGCGCTTCAACCTGCTGGTGGGGGAGAACGGCGCGGGCAAGACCAATGTGCTGGAAGGATTATCCCTCCTCGCTCCCGGACGCGGCTTGCGCCGGGCGGCGCTGGCGGAGATGGCGATGGCAGGTGGCGACGGCAGTTTTGCGGTGAATGCCCTCATTACGGGCGAGGACGAGCTGGCGATCGGCACCGGCACCCTCCCCGGCCGGCCGGGCCGCCGCGTCACGCGCATCAACGGCGCAGAGACCAGTGCGACCCAGATCGGCGAATGGTTCGCCGCATCGTGGCTGACGCCCGCGATGGACCGCCTGTTCACCGATAGCGCGGGCGGACGGCGCCGCTTCCTCGATCGGCTGGTGGTGGCGCTGGAACCGGTCCACGCGCGCCATGCGAGCCGATATGAAGCGGCCTTGCGCGAACGCAATCGTCTGCTGTCGGCGGACATCATGCCCGAAGCGCGCTGGTTTTCGGCTGTCGAGGCCCAGTTGGCCGAACATGGCGCCGCGCTGGCAGCCGGGCGGGCGCGATTGGTCGAGGCACTGGCGGGGGCGCTTTCCGCCATGCCGGAAGAACCCTTCGCGCGGCCCGAACTCGCCCTCGACCACGGCGGTCCGATCCACGGCAATGCACTGGCCGACGCACTGGCCCGCGGGCGGGATCGCGACCGGGCTGCGGGGCGCACGTTGACCGGCCCGCATCGCAGCGAGCTTTCCGTGACCCTTGCGGGCAAGGGCGTGCCCGCGGCGCAGGCCTCGACCGGGGAGCAGAAGGCGATGCTGATCGCCATCGTCCTCGCGCATCTCGAACTCGCCTTGCGGGAGCGGCCCGGCCTGCTGCTGCTGGACGAGGTTGCCGCCCATCTCGATCCCGTTCGACGCGCGGCCCTGTTCGAACGGCTTGCCGGCATGGACGCGCAGGTCTGGCTGACCGGGACCGAGCTCGCCCCCTTCAGCGACCTGCCCGCCGACGCCGCCCGCTGGCGGGTATTTCATGGCGAGGTGACGCGGCTTTAGCTGGCCGGCAAGGCGTCCTGCACGTCGTCCAGCGTCGCTTCGACCAGCGCGGCCACGCCTTGTGCCGTGGGGTGGATTCGGTCCACCTGGTTGAGCTCCGGCCGCGCAATGATCGGTTCCTGGAAGAACGGCACGAGATCGGCGTCGTATTCGCGCGCAAGGTCGCGGTAGATCGCGTCGAACTGGCGCTGGAAATCGCCGCCGTAGTTGGGCGGCGCGCGCATGCCCATCAGCAGCACGGGAATGCCGCGCTTGGTCGCTTCGGCCATCATGAAGTCGAGGTTGGCGCGGGTCTCCTCCACAGGAAGACCGCGCAGCAAGTCGTTGCCGCCCAGCTCCAGGATCAGGAGGTCGGGCTTCGTCGCCATGTTATCGAGCGTGAAGGCGAAGCGTTGCCGACCGGCGGCGGTGGTGTTGCCCGATACGCCCGCGTTCTGGACGGTCGCGTTGATGCCTTGTGCGCGCAGGGCCGCCTGCAGTTGCGCCGGATAGCTTTCCGAAGGCTGCAAACGGTAGCCCGCAAACAGGCTGTCCCCGAAGGCGAGGATGGTGCGCGAAGGCCCCGCAATCGCCGCGCTCTCTGTAACCACGCTGCTTGGTGTCGCGTCGCCTTCCGGCGCCTGCGCCGGCTCCGCGCTCCCGCAAGCCGATAGGGTCAAGGCCAGCGCCATCGCCATCGCGCGAACGGGAAAAACAGGTTTCAGCATGCAACCTCCTTGGACTTGCCCGCCAGCTATGCCATCGCTGCATCCCGTGTCCACCTCTCCCGAAACCAGCCCCGCCATTGTCGCCGAAAACCTCACCCTGACGCTTGGCGATGCCGCCGCACCGGTCGATATCCTGCGCGGCATCGACCTGACGGTCCGCGCCGGCGAGATGGTGGCGCTGCTCGGTCCGTCGGGATCGGGCAAGAGCTCGCTGATGGCGGTCCTTTCCGGCCTCGAGCGGGCGACCGGCGGCTCGCTCAGCGTCGCCGGGCAGGATTTCACGCATATGGACGAGGATGCGCTCGCCGCAGCACGGCGCGGGCGCATCGGCATCGTGTTGCAGGCCTTCCACCTACTGCCGACCATGACCGCGCGCGAAAACGTGGCGACCCCGATGGAGTTGGCCGGGATGGCGGACGCAGCGGAGCGGGCCGAGGCGGAACTGGTGGCTGTCGGCCTTGGCCACCGGCTGGGCCATTATCCGACCCAGCTTTCCGGCGGAGAGCAGCAGCGCGTCGCCATTGCCCGCGCGATCGCACCGCGCCCGACCATCATTTTCGCCGACGAGCCGACCGGCAACCTCGATGCGGCGACGGGCGCGGAAATCGTCGACCTGTTGTTCGCACGGCGCGCGGAAACCGGTGCGACGCTGGTCGTCATCACCCATGACGAAAGCCTCGCCAAGCGCTGCGAACGCATCGTGCGCCTCGCCGACGGGCTCGTCGCTTCGGACGGCCGCGGGTGAGCAATATTTCCTGGGCCACCGCCTGGCGGATCGCCCGGCGCGACCTCAACGGGCGCTTTCGCGGGTTGCGCCTGCTGGTCATCTGCCTGTTCCTCGGCGTGGGCGCGCTGGCGGCCATCGGCACGCTGACCAGTGCGGTCGGCGGCGAGATCGAGGCGCGCGGCCGCGAATTCCTGGGCGGCGACATCCAGCTTTCGGTCTGGCAGCGCGACCTCGCCCCGGACGAACTGGCTGCGCTGGAGGAGCTGGGCACCATATCCGGCGGCTTCCGGATGCAGGCGATGGCAACTGCGGGCGAGAACGCCGCGCCTGTCGGGCTGAAGGCGGTCGACAGCGAATATCCGCTGGTCGGCACTCTCACGCTGGCGGGCGGCCGCGCGGCGGGCGCACCGGCTGCGGGCGAGGCGTATATCGCGAAAGGGGCTGCCGACCGGCTAGACGCGGCGGTGGGCGACACGGTGACCATCGCCGGGCAGGAACTGCGCGTCACAGGGATCATCGAGACCGAGCCCGACCAGCTGTCCGAAGGCTTTTCGCTCGGCCCCACGGTCATCGTCGACCGCGCCTTTCCGGGAGAAGCAGGCTTGCTCGAGCCCGGCGCGCTTTACCGGGCGCGGTACCGTGTGGCGCTCGACGATGTCGGCCGCGATACCGAAGCCCTGGCGGAGGCGCTGGAGGAGCGTTTCCCGCAAGCCGGCTTCGAATATCGCACGCGCGACAATGCCTCGCCCGGGGCTGACCGCTTCGTCAGCCGGATGGGCGAATTCCTCGTCCTCGTTGGCCTGGCCGCGCTGGTCATTGCCGGCATCGGCATCGGCGGCGGTGTGTCATCCTACCTGCAAGCGCGCCGCAGCAGCATCGCCACGCTGAAAGTCCTCGGCGCGTCGAGCCGCGATATCGCCCGTATCTACGCCCTGCAGATCGGCGCCGCGGCGCTGATCGGCAGCGTCGCTGGCCTTGTGGGGGGGGTGGCGGTCACGCCGTTCCTCGCCCGTGCGCTGGCCGACCTGCTACCGACAGGGAGCGGTTTCGCCATCGATCCGCTCGCCCTGCTGCGCGCAGCCGGTTTCGGGCTGCTGGTGGCATTGGTGTTCTCCGCCCCGCCCCTGCTCGCTGCGCGCCGGTTTCCGGCCATGGCACTGATGCGCGCACGGGTCAGCCCGCTCTCGCAGCGCTGGAAGGAAGGCGCACCGTGGGTCGTGGGAGGGCTCGCGGGGATCGTGGCACTCGCACTCGTCGGCGCGCCGCAGCCCTTGCTCAGCGCCGGCTTCCTCGGTGGGGCGGCGGTGCTGCTTGGCCTGCTTGCGCTGCTCGGCTGGATCATCCGCAAGCTCGCCGCGCGCCTGCCCAGCCCCCGTAACCCGCTGCTCCGCACCGCCAAGGCGAACCTGCACCGCCCGGGCGCGTCGACCGGCCAGCTGGTTACCGCGCTCGGCTTCGGCCTGTCCGCCTTCGTGCTGCTCGCCGCCATCCAGAGCGCCATCGACGGCAATATCCGGCAGCGCGTCCCCGCACAGGCGCCGGACTATTTCGTGCTCGACGTGCCGCGCGACAGCGAGGCGGAGTTCCGCACGCTGGTAGCACGCGACAACCCGGCAGCAGAGGTGCGAACGGTGCCGGCGCTGCGCGGCAAGATCCTGGCCTACGGGCCACAGGACGCGCCGGTCGTGGTCGCGGAACTGGAGGAAATCCCTGACGGTGCCTGGCCCCTGCGCGGCGAGCGCGGCCTCACCTATGCCGACGAAGTGCCGGAAGGAAACACGCTGACCGCCGGCGAATGGTGGGGTGCGGATTACGAGGGCGAGCCGCTCGTTTCGGTCGACGAGGAGCTTGCCGAAGCGATCGACCTGAGGCTGGGCGACACGATCACCGTCGGCATCCTCGGCGTCGAACGCACCGCACGGATCGCCAGTTTCCGCACGATCGACTGGGACAGCTTCGGCTTCAATTACGTCTTCGTATTCTCCCCCAATGCCCTGCGCGACGCACCGCACAATCTGGCGGCCACCATCGAGCTGCCGGAAAGCGCGGACACCGGCCCGCTGCTGCGCGACCTTGTCCGCATCCTGCCCTCAAGTTCGGTGATCGAGATCGGCTCGGTCCTCACCCAGGCGCGCGAACTCTTGAGGCAGGTCGGCACCGCGATCCTGGCCGCGGCATCGGTCGCGGTGCTGGCGGGCCTGGCCGTCCTCCTGGGCGCAATAGCCGCGGCGCGGGCGAGCCGGATTTACGACACGGTGATCCTGCGCGTGCTCGGCGCAAGCCGGCGCCAGTTGCTCCTGCTGCAACTGGCGGAATATGGCGCGCTTGCCGTAATCCTGGCGCTGGTTGCGCTTGGCCTCGGGTCCGGACTCGCATGGCTGGTCGTGACGCAGTTGTTCGAATTCGACTGGTTGCCGGACTGGGGCACGGTGCTGGGCGTGCTCGGGGCCGGCCTCGCGCTGGTCATCGCCTTTGCGCTGGGCGGATCGCTGCCACTGCTGCGCGCGAAGCCGGCGCGCGCGTTACGCTCGGATTAGGCGGCCCTTCCCGCAGCCATCCGCTCGATCGAAGCGCGCACGGGCCCCGAACGGAAACCCGCCGCCTCGATTGCTGCGCAGACTTCCGACGCGCTGCGGCCCAGCTGTGCCTGCGCCAGTCCCCACAGCAGCGCGCTGCGCGTCCCGGAGCGGCAATAGAGCAATCGCTTGGCGCCGTGCCGCTGGAGGATATTCGCCAAGGCGGCAATATCGTCTTCGCCGGCCCCGCCGATCGTGATCGGGATTTCGCGATAGGCGATCCGCTCGTCGCGCGCTGCCGCCTCTATCTCCGCTCCGTCGGGCTGGTCTCTTGATTCCCGGTCCGGCCGGTTGTTGACGATCAGCGTCACCCCCATGGCCTTGATCCTGGACATGTCCGCCGGTTCGATCTGCGTGGCGCAGATGGTTTCGGCATCGAGGGTGAAAAACTGGGTTATGGTATCGGGTCCTTGGTAAAACGCCCGTCAGCCCTAGCGATGAACCAATGACCACGCGGTATTCCGCGATACTGGACAGGGCCTTAACCCGAATGGTTGCGATTGTCTTGTGGCCGTCGCGGACCGCGCTCCCGAACGAAAAAGGGCCCCGCCGCAGCGGAGCCCTTTCGTTATTCGGCAGTAGCGTTTCAGCCTACCACTTGTAGCGCAGAGCCACGCCGTAGGTGCGCGGCGGACTGGTGTAGCCGGAGATCGAACCCGACTGTGCGACCGAGTCGAAGATCGTCGAGATGTAGCGATCGTCGAGCAGGTTGCGGCCCCACACCTGCAGCGAAATGCCATTCTCCATCGCCCAGGTGATCGACGCGTCGAGCTGGTTCACCTCGCGGGTGAACGGCGCGGCGGCATCGAACGCCGTCTGGTAGTTCGGCGAGCCATCGGGGTTGGTGGTGATGAAGCCCGGCAGGCCGTCCGCGATCTGCGTTTCGCTGGCATAGTAATAGCCGACGTTGAAGATCAGATCGTCCGCGCCGACTTCGGCGATGTAGTTGGCACCTGCCTGCAGCACCCATTCCGGGATCTCGGCCGGGGCACGGCCCGAAGCGTCGCCGAAGGCGGAGTTCGGGAAGCTGTCGTAGATCGGATCGAGATAGGTTGCCGCAAAGGTCAGCGACAGGGCATCGATCGGGTTGAACATGGTTTCCAGCTCGACACCGAAAGTGGACTGCTCACCCGCGTTTGCCAGCGCGAACCCGGTGCCGGTGAAGATGTTGGACTGGAAGCCCTCGATCGTCTGGTCGAACACGGCCAGGTTTGCGCTGAAGCGGTCCAGGTTCAGCTTGGCGCCGAATTCCAGCACCTTGGCTTCTTCCGGCCCTGCAAAGCGGCTGCCGTAGCTCTGGTTGACGCGGTCGATGCCGGCCGCTTCGATGGCGGCACGATCGCTCAGCAGCGGACGGCTGTCGCGCGACAGGTTGATCGAGCTCGCCTTGAACCCGGTGGCATAGCTTGCGTAAATGTTGAGGTCCGGCGACACGTCGTAAGCGAGGCGGATGGTGTAGGAAAAGTTGTCGTCCTCCGTCTTGCCATCCTCGACCGCGTTGGGGACGTTGAGGAACGGCGGCGAGAACTGCAGCGCCCGCAGGCCGCCAAGCGGATTGGCCGCCGGATTGTTGGCATTGGCCTGCGCAAACAGCAGGAACTGCTGGTAGATCGGAGCCGTCGTCGGGTTGGTCGCGAAAGCGAACACCGCCGCCGGATCGTTCACGTTCACGCCCGCCTGGGCCAGCGCACCGCCAAGCAGCAGCTGCTGGCGGAACGGAGCGTAAGCCGGGTTGTCGAGGTCGAGGCCTGCAAACACGTCGGTCGAAACCACGTCGGTGGTGAAGGTCTTTTCGTCGGTGGTCCAGTTGCCGCCCAGCGTCAGCGTCAGGCCATCGATCAGCTCGTAATCGAACTGGCCGAAGATCGAGAACGCCTGGTTGTCGAGCGTGTAGGTTTCGTCCAGCCCGGTACCGCTGCGGAAGAACTGGCCGATATAGCGGCCGGGCGCGCCCTCAAGCGCACCGAAGGTGCCTTCCAGCACCGGAACATTCAGCGCGCCGCCGGTGGCACCCTGAACCAGCAGGTTGGCATAGGGACGGAAATCGTCGCCGTAGGACAGCGCGTTGTCCTGATCGATGCTCTCGTCGAAATAGTACGCCCCTATCAGCAGGCTGCCGCGATCGCCGATCAACGCGTTGGCGCGCACTTCCTGGGTGAAAGTGTCGATGTTCAGGTCCTGGCTCAGCTCGCCGATCAGGTCGGCACTGGTGAAGTCCGCATCCTGGTTCGTTACCGCATCGGAATTGCGGTAGGCGGTGATCGAGGTCAATGTGACCGGGCCGAGATCGTAGTCGATCTGGCCGGAGAAGCCGTAGTTCTTGATCAGGTTGGTCGAAGGGAAGTTCGTGTAGATCTGGTCGGCGAACGGGTCTGCCGGATCGTTCACGTTACCGCCCACGGCGCGGACAGCTTGCGTTGCGGCGGACTGCCGCAGGTTCACGACGCCGCAGCACACTTCGTCGATGACGTCGTAATCGGCGATCAGGCGGAAGGTGAGGTCGGCGGTCGGCTCCCACAGGGCCTGGCCGCGAACGAACGAACGCATGCGTTCGTTCGATTCAACGCCCGTGTTCAGATCTTCGAGATAGCCGTCGCGGCGGTTGACGCCGGCAGCCAGGCTCAGCGCCGCAGTGTCGCTGATGCCGCTGGTGGCATAGCCCTTCACGACCAGCGCGTTGTAGTTGCCGTAGCTGACTTCCAGCGTGCCTTCGGGCAGGAACTGCGGCTCGCGCGTGACGATGGAGATCACGCCTGCCGATGCGTTCTTGCCGAACAGGGTCGACTGCGGGCCGCGCAGGACCTCGACACGCTGCACGTCGGGCAGGTCGTTGATCTGGCTGGCGGTGCGGCTGCGATAGACGCCGTCCACGAACACGCCGACCGACGGTTCGATGCCGGCGTTGTTGGCGCCGTTGCCGAAGCCGCGGATGATGAAGTTGGTGTTGGCCGAGCTCTGCAGCTGGTTGACGCGCAGCGAGGGCACCACGGTCTGCAGGTCGTTGAGGTCGCGGATGGCCGCACGCTCGAGCGTTTCGGCACCGGTCACGGACACGGCGACCGGGATTTCCTGCAGCGTCTGTTCGCGCTTGGTCGCGGTAACGACGATCTCGTTACCGACGGCGAATTCCTCTTCCGCCGGGAATTCGTCACCGTCCTGGTTGACGGGATTGGACGCTGCCTGCGCATGCGCGGCCGCGGGAAGGATGAGGCCCAGCCCGGCGACACCGGCGAGCATGGCGGCACGGCGGCCGATATAAGAAACTTTCAATGGAAACTCCTCTCACTCCAACGGCGGTTTTTCGTTGTCCTGGGGAGAAACACCGCCGCTCTGGTCGCGCGGATACGCGTTCGACCTGAATCGCTCAAGCGGATTAAGTGCTTAACGTTCCGCCTTAAGCACTAAATTGCCCCGCATGTGTCCGCAGCGACACACGGCTTGCTGCAATGCGGCATATCGTCTAGGGGCGCTGCGACCGGGCCGGGCGCGCCAAGCGCCGCGGCCTTTTCCTTTACTATCGGACCAATCGCATGACCGCCCCCCGGCCCCTTCGCAATATCGCCATCATCGCCCACGTCGACCACGGCAAGACCACGCTCGTCGACCAGCTGTTCCGCCAGTCCGGCACCTTTCGCGAGAACCAGCGGGTGGACGAACGGGCGATGGATTCCGGCGACCTGGAGAAAGAACGCGGTATCACCATCCTGGCGAAATGCACCAGCGTGGAGTGGGAAGGTGCCGACGGCAACACCACCCGCATCAACATCGTCGACACGCCCGGCCACGCCGACTTCGGCGCCGAGGTGGAGCGTATCCTGAGCATGGTCGACGGCGTCATCCTGCTGGTCGACAGCGCGGAAGGCGCGATGCCGCAGACAAAGTTCGTCACCGGCAAGGCGCTGGCGCTGGGGTTAAAGCCCATCGTCGTCGTCAACAAGATCGACCGCCCAGACGGCCGCCCGCAGGAAGTGCTCGACGAAGTGTTCGACCTGTTCGCCAGCCTCGACGCCAACGACGAACAACTCGACTTCCCCAGCCTCTTCGCCAGCGGTCGCGATGGCTATGCCAGCGACGACGAGAATGCGCGCGACGGTACGCTCGCCCCGCTGTTCGAGCTGATCACCAGCCACGTGCCCGCACCCGGCCTCGACGTCGACGGCAAGTTCAGCTTTCTTGCCACCCTGCTCGACCGCGACAATTTCATGGGACGCGTGCTGACCGGCCGCGTCCAGTCCGGCTCGATCAACATCAACGACCCGATCCACGCGATCGACATGGACGGTAACGTCGTGGAAGTCGGCCGCGCGACCAAGCTGATGAGCTTCGACGGGCTGGAGCGCGTGCCGGTAGAAAGCGCGCAGGCCGGTGACATCATCGCGATGGCCGGACTGGAAAAGGCGACCGTCGCCAATACCATCGCCGATCCTTCGGTGAAGGAACCGATCGCCGCGCAGCCTATCGACCCGCCGACGCTGGCGATGCGCTTTTCCGTCAACGATAGCCCCTATGCCGGGCGCGAGGGGACCAAGGTTACCAGCCGCATGATCCGCGACCGCCTGATGCGCGAAGCGGAAACCAACGTCGCCATCCGTGTGACCGAAAGCGCGGACAAGGACAGTTTCGAAGTCGCCGGTCGCGGCGAATTGCAACTGGGCGTCCTGATCGAGACGATGCGCCGCGAGGGTTTCGAACTTGGCATCTCGCGTCCGCGCGTGCTGTTCCGCGAAGAGAACGGCCAGCGACTCGAACCGTACGAAACCGTCGTCATCGACGTGGATGACGAGCATTCGGGCACGGTCGTGGAGAAGATGCAGCGCCGCAAGGCGGAGCTCACCGAAATGCGCCCGTCGGGACAGGGCAAGACCCGCATCACCTTTTCCGCCCCGTCGCGCGGCCTCATCGGCTACCACGGCGAATTCCTGTCGGACACGCGCGGCACGGGCATCATGAACCGCCTGTTCGAGAAGTACGATGCCCACAAGGGCCCGATCGAAGGCCGCCAGAACGGCGTGCTCCTGTCGAATGCGACGGGCGAGGCGACGTCCTATGCCCTGTTCGCCCTTGAAGACCGCGGCGAGATGTTCATCGGCGGCGGCGCCAAGATCTACGAAGGCATGATCATCGGCGAAAACGCCAAGCCGCAGGATCTCGAAGTCAATCCGCTGAAATCGAAGCAGCTGACCAACTTCCGCTCCACCGGCAAGGATGACGCGATCAAGCTGACCCCGCCCCGGCTGATGACGCTGGAGCAGGCCATCGCCTATATCGACGACGACGAGATGGTCGAAGTCACGCCGACCACGATCCGCCTGCGCAAGGCGATCCTGGACCCGCACGAGCGCAAGAAGGCCAAGCGCAAGGACGAGGCCTGATCGCGGCGAAGCCTGACTTTCGCGCGCGGTGCGGAAGTTCGGCTGGCCGTTGGATGCGATGACGCCGGACTCCGCCGCGCCAGACTTCGGGCTGATTGCCTCGAAACTGTGCCGGCTTTCGCTCAGGCGATCAGGGTGAGCTCTGCCAGCACGAGGGCCGCGTAGATCGCCGCACCGCCCAGGAACGGCAGGAAATAGCTCTCGCGTTCCTGAGGCAGCTCTTCCTTCAGGACCACCAGCACGATGGCTCCGCCGACGAACGCGAACAGGCCGCCGATGGCGATGTCGGGCAATTCCACCACCAGCCCTAGCGCCCAGCCGCCCAGTGTCGCCGCGGCGAGGACCCATCGACCGCGCGCGTCGTAAAGTTCGGGATGATCGGAGCGCGCGCCGTAATCGGCGGTGAGCAGGTGCAGGATCATCGCCGCAAAGAACAGGGCGAGGCCGATCGCGCTCCCGTCCTCACGGTGATTAAGCAAGTAGGCGATGATGGCGATCAGGGTGGAGGATGCAGCGATGTGCAGCCAGAATATCCCGTGCGCGGGCCGGTCGCGCCCCTCTTCCGCCCGGCGGTCTCCACGCGACACGCTGAGCGCCCGCTCCAGCCCGTAGAAGAGAACCAGCCCGCCCAGAGCCAGCGTGTAGACCCAGCCTTCCGCGACTGCAGTTCGCCAGCCGATAGCTTGTTCGAATGTTATGGCATGGGCGGCGAGTTCCGGCAGGATGTGGAGGAACACGTAGGCCACCGCGACCCCGCCCGCAAAACTGAGCCAGCGGCTACGCGGCGTGCGGTGAAGCTGGCGTAGCCGCCCTATGAACACGTGCACCGCGCAAAAGGCGAGCGCCATGAGGCCGGTGACGAAGGGCGCGGTCATGACCGGGCCCTAGACCCTGGCCCGATATGCGGCAACCGGGGCGCTCAGTTGCCCGCGTGCAGCCTCACAAAGCTCGCCATCGCCTCGGCCACGCCCGTGGTCAGCGGCAGGTCCGGATCGGTATAGGTCGCAGCTGCGGCGGCAGGACCCTCGCCCGCCGCGTCCTTCAGAGCGTGGGTCGCAAACGGCAGGATCAGGCTGTGTGCATCGGGCCGTGCAGTGCGCAGGGCATGCCAGTCTTCCAGCGTGATCTGGCTGTCCTTCTCGCCATAGACGAGCAGCATCGGCGTATCGGGTACGGCGGCCGCGGCTTCTGCCGGATCGGTCCGGAACAGGTTGCCTAGGAAGGGATGGACCGGCGGCGGCAGCAGGCCGCGCACCGCAGCGGGCATTTCGGCGAGCGGCACCGTCTCCCCCGCCTCGATCCGGTCGAACATGGCGCGGATCTGGTCCATCGACCCGGCGAACACGGGGCTTGCACCCAATTGCGCCTCCAGAGTCGTGCGCAGCGGCCGACCAGGCGCGGCAAGCAGCACCAGGCCGCACACATCGGCGCCTCCGGCTCTCGCCGCCAGCAGCGCGACCAGCCCGCCTTCGCTATGGCCGGCGATGGTAACGCAAGGCACACCGGTTTCCGCCTTGATAACCGAAACCCAGCTCAGCACGTCGCCGGCATAGTCCGCCAGCGTGACCGCATTGGGATCGGCGGTGGCAGAGGCGCTGGAGAACATGCCGCGCTTGTCGATCCGGACGCTCGCGATGCCTTGCTGCTCCAGTCCCACGGCGAGCAGGCGCAGCGTGGCGGCGCGTACGCCCATCGGGTTATTGCCGTTGCGGTCGGTCGGGCCGCTGCCGGGGATGATCAGCACCACCGGCTGCGATCCGTCGCGCGAGCCGGTGAAAGCGCCCCCGAGCATTCCCTTGCCAGCTGGGGCGGAAATCTCCGCCCCGGTTTCCTGGGCGAAAGCGTGCGGGGATATGGCGATAAGGGCCGCAGCGGCGGTGGAGGCGAGGATGCGCATAAAATCAGTCCTTCCTGTCGCCGGACCCGGAGTGGGCGCGCTTCCCCCGCTCCCAGAGCCACCAGCTGTAGAGATACGGTATGAATGCCGCCGCCAGCACGGTTCCCAGCACGACCCACGTCATGAGCTCCGGGGACACCGGCAGCAGCGCTACGATGCAGATCGCGATGCCGGCCAGCAGCATCAGCTTGCCGCCGAGCCGGTGTGTCGCAATCCAGTTGTCCGTGTCGAGAATGGCCCACGGCGTGCGGATGCCGACGAAGAAACCCGGCCGGCTCTTGGGCAACGCATTGCCGACCACCACCAGCAGCAGCCCTACCCCCAGCATGACGATGTTGACCGGCAGCTCCACGCCCCAGGCAGGCAGGCCCACGGCGGCGGAGATGATCGTGAATAGCCCCATCATGCCGATCCAGCTGGCGCGCAGCACCGGGGCGGAATCTTCCAACCGGTCCTGCAAGGGCTCGATGCGCGGGATGAGCAGGAACAGCAAGGACACGCCGACCAGCAGCATCGGCGGAAACAGCAGCGCGTCGAGCGCGGGGCTGAAGCTGTCCGGCTCCCCCGCCGCGTTCCAGTGCGTCGGCAGCATGGCATCGGCAGGAAGGCGCTCGGCTGTCAGGACGGCGAAGCCTGCCAGGGCCGCCGCCAGCACCAGTGCTGCGATGAACAGGCGTTTCGTATTCACGACTTTTCCCCTTCCGGATCCGTGTCCTGCTTGGCCCCGTCCATGCCCATGCGGCCCATGAAGCCCATCAACGCCTCTTCCAGCGTGGACATGTTGAGCGTGTAGATGATCGACCCGCCCTGCTGTTCGCCGCGGATCAGCCCGGCCTCTCGCAGCTTGGCGAAATGGCCGGACATGGTCGGTTTCGACACGTCGAAATGATCCGCCAAATCGCCCGCAGAACGGCCGCCGCCCTTCAGCAGCTCGAGCACTTCGCGACGGATCGGGTGCGACAAGGCGTCGAAAACGGAAGCCATTAGCTATTTAGGCAATAGGCTAAATAGCGCCATGCGTCAACCGCGTCTGTGCTTCGTCGCGCCCCGCCCTCCGGTGGACCCGCCGTTCAGCGCCGGGCAAGGCGCACGCGCCATGAGCAGCCCCCGCTCATCAGCACATATGCAAAAGGATCGTATCATGAGGAAACTTCTCGCCACCGTCGCCATCGCTGCGGCCTTCACCGCAGCCCCTGCCATGGCGCAGGACGGCGGCCTCTATGTCGGCGTGCTCGCCGGTTACGAAGGGATCGACGTCGATTCCGCCGACGGCACCGTCTCCGCCGATGCGGATTCCAGTGTTTACGGCGCGACGATCGGTTACGACCTGTCGCTCGGCAACGCCTTCGTCGGGGTCGAGGGCGAGATCGCCAAGAGCGACAGCACCGCCACTTTCCCGGACAGCTTCGGCGCCGCGCGCGAGAGCCTGTCGAGCGATGCGCAGTATTACGTCGGCGCCCGTGCCGGTGTGGCCCTGACGCCCGGCATCGCGGCCTACGGCAAGATCGGCTACACCTCAATCGACGTGAACGCTTTCACCGAATCCGGCTCGCTGGCCGAGCTCGAAGAGAACGCCAGCGGCTTGCGTTACGGCGCCGGCGTGCAGGTTGCCCTCCCGGGCCCGCTGGAAGCGCGCGTCGAGTATCGCCGCAGCGAATACGACGCGGTCGACGGCACCGAATTCGGCGATGCCGCCAGCGACCAGCTCGTCGCCGGCATCGGCCTGCGCTTCTGAGCCGGAACGGCAGCACCGGTCAGCGGTTCATTCCAGCGCAAGCCCGGTGCTGCCACGCCCCTTCTCGCCGCCCGTGTGGTGGCAATGAGGGAGCATTTTGCATGAAGTACCGCTATTTCGCAGCCGCCGCCGTGGCCGCTGCTTCCGCCAGCCCCGCTGCTGCGCAGGTCATCCCCAGCGGCGGCCCCTACATCGGCGTGATCGCCGGGGTGGACGAGGTCACCGTCGACGACGGCTTTACCGAAGATGACGCCAGCGACATCGTCTACGGCGCGGTGGTCGGCTACGATGTCGCTTTCGCGTCCGCCTTCGTGGGCATCGAGGGCGAAATCGCCCAGTCCGAAGCCGGCGCGCAGATTCTCGACTTCGCCGAAGACGGTGACAGCCTCGCGGTGAAATCCAACGTCGATTACTACGTCGGTGCCCGGGCCGGTTTCTCGGTCCTCCCGCGCGTGCGCGCCTACGGCAAGCTCGGCTACAGCTGGACGGGTTTCGAAGCGACCTATGACGATGGCGACGTGGTCATCATCGACGACCGCCAGGTCGAGGGCCTGCGTTACGGCGCTGGCGTGGAAGTCGACCTGCCGTTCGACGTGGCGCTGCGCGGCGAATACCGCCGGACCGACTATGGCGACCTCGAAGTATTCGGAGCGGAAACCGGGGCGGAGGCCGACCGCGGCCAGTTCGTCGTCGGTGCCTTGCTGAAATTCTAGTCCGAATGAAGGCCCGGCAGCGCACCGTTCGTGCGCCGCCGGGCCTTTGCCTCGCGCGATTGCGGCGCTAGAGGCGCAGCGATGGATATTTCCGACCTTCGCATTGCGCTGTTCAACGGCAACTACAACATTACCGTGGACGGCGCGAACAAGGCGCTGAACCGGCTGGTCGAATATCTCCAGCGGCAGGGCGCGAAGGTCCACGTCTATTCCGCCACCGTCGACAACCCCGCTTTCGAACCCCAGGGGACGCTGGTCGGCGTACCCGCAATCCCGATCCCGGGCCGCGACGAATACCGCGTGCCAATGTATCTGAGCGCGGCGGTGAAAGCCGACCTCGAGGCGTTCGACCCGCATATCGTCCACGTTTCTTCCCCAGATCCCAGCGCCCACCGCGCGGTCACCTGGGCGCGGGCGCGCGGCCTCCCCATCCTTGCCAGCGTCCACACGCGCTTCGAAACCTACCCGCGATATTACAACGCGACGTGGCTGGAACCCCTTTTCATCAAGGGCTTGCGCCGCTTCTACCGCCGCACCGACGCGCTTGTCGCGCCGAGCGATTCCATGATCGAGGAACTGCGCAAGGAAGAGATGCACCACGACATCGGCCTGTGGACGCGCGGCGTGGACCGCACGATCTTCTCGCCGGAGAAGCGTGACCTTGCCTGGCGGCGCAGCCACGGCATCGCGGACGACGACATGGCGATCGGCTTCCTCGGCCGACTGGTGCTGGAAAAGGGGCTGGACGTCTTTGCCGAGGCAATGGTCGAGCTGAAGAAGCGCGGCGTCGCCTTCAAGGTGCTGGTCATCGGCGAAGGCCCTGCGCACGATTTCTTCAAGGCCAAGGTGCCCGATGCGATCTTCGTCGGCTTCCAGAACGGGCCGGACCTCGGCCGCGCGGTCGCCAGCATGGACGTCCTGCTCAACCCCTCCGTCACGGAGACATTCGGCAACGTCACGCTGGAGGCAATGGCCTGCGGAGTGCCCGTGGTCGCGGCCGACGCGACGGGGGCCAGCAGCCTCGTGGCCGATGGGGAAACGGGCTACCTCGTACCGCCGCGCGACATCGCCGCCTATGCCGACAAGCTACAAGCCTATGCCGAGGACCCGGCGCTACGCCGCGCCCATGGCGAGGCCGGCGCGCGCAAGGCCGACGGCTACGAGTGGGACGCGATCAACCAGGTGGTGGCGGACACGTATCTGAGGCTGATCGCAGCGAAACGGCAGGGCTAGCGCAGCACGCCCCGCACCGTCATCCGGCGGCTGTAGACTGCGAGCAAAACCACGCTGACCACGATGGCGGTCTTCGCGCCCGTTCCGGCTATCGTCTCGTTCATTGTTTCCACTCCCCCAAGCGGCCCTTGGCGTGGCGATAGCAAAATCGGGCGCGCCTGCCTACATGGGAGCCATGGCCGACCTTTTCGCCGACGATCCCCCGCCCTCCCGAACAGCCGAGCCGATGCGCGAGGATGCGCCGCTGGCCGACCGGCTGCGCCCGCGCGACCTTTCGCAGGTCATCGGGCAGGAGCACCTGACCGGTCCGGAAGGCGCGATCGGCCGGATGGTCGCGGCGGGCAAGCTTTCCAGCATGATCCTGTGGGGTCCGCCCGGCACCGGCAAGACCAGCATCGCCCGCCTGCTCGCGGACAGCGTGGGCATGCGGTACGAGGCGGTCAGCGCCGTGTTCACCGGCGTCGCCGACCTCAAGAAAGCCTTCGCCGCCGCCGACAAGGCTGCCGAGGCGGGACAGCGCACCTTGCTGTTCGTGGACGAAATCCACCGCTTCAACCGCGCGCAGCAGGACGGCTTCCTCCCCTTCGTGGAGCGCGGCACCGTGACGCTGGTCGGCGCGACGACGGAGAATCCCAGCTTCGCGCTGAACGCCGCGCTGCTAAGCCGGGCTCAGGTGCTGATCCTGGAGCGGCTGGGGCACGAGGCGCTGGGCAATTTGCTCAACCGGGCAGAGGCGCTGGAGGGGCCCCTACCCCTCACCCCCGAAGCGCGCGATGCGCTGGTGGCGAGCGCCGATGGCGACGGGCGCTTCCTGCTCAACCAGGCGGAAACGCTTTACGCCGCGAACATTCCCGAACCGCTCGATCCGGCAGGGCTAGGCAAGTTCCTGCAGCGCCGCGTCGCCGTGTACGACAAGGACCGCGACGGGCATTACAACCTCATTTCCGCGCTGCACAAGGCGGTGCGCGGATCGGACCCGCAGGCGGCGCTCTATTACCTCGCGCGGATGCTGACGGCGGGGGAAGAGCCGCGCTATCTCGCCCGGCGGCTGGTGCGCATGGCGGTGGAGGACATCGGCCTCGCGGACCCCAACGCGTTGGTACAATGCATGGCGGCCAGGGACACGTACGAATTCCTCGGCAGCCCGGAAGGCGAACTCGCCCTGGCGCAGGCGTGCCTCTACCTTGCCACCGCGCCCAAATCGAACGCGGTCTACAAGGCGCAGAAGGCCGCGTGGCGCAGCGCGAAGGAAACCGGCAGCCTGATGCCTCCCGCCAACATCCTCAACGCTCCGACCAAGCTGATGAAGGACATCGGCTACGGCAGCGGCTACACCTACGACCACGATGCGGACGAGGGCTTTTCAGGCGATAATTACTGGCCGGAAGAGATGGAGCCGCAGACCTATTACGAACCGGTCGAGCGCGGGTTCGAGCGCAAGGTGCGTGAACGGATCGCCTATTGGGACAAGCTGCGGGCCGAGCGCGGGTGACGCGCCGCTTCCGGCAATTTCTCGCCATCGACTGGTCGGGCGCGAAAGGCGCGCGGCAGAAGGGCGTATCGCTCGCCATCGCCGATAGTGACGGGGGGCCTCCGGTGCTTGCGCGCGGGCCGTGGTCGCGGGCAGCGGTGCTGGACCTGCTGCTCGACGATTTGCCGGAGGACACGCTGGTGGGCCTCGATCTCGGCATCGCACTGCCATTTGCCGATTGCGAGGCGTATTTCCCGCGCCTCGCCCGCTCGCCCGCCGATGCGCCGGAGCTGTGGGCGCTGATCGACGCGGTGTGCGAAGGCGACCCGCACCTCGCTGCGGGAAGCTTCGTCGACCATGCCGATTTTGCCCCTTATTTCCGCCGCCACGGCGGGCGCGAGGGCACGCATTTCCGCTGCGACGGCGCGGCCCACGGGCGCGGGCGCTTCCGTGTGACCGAGCAGCGGCAGGCCGCGATGGGGTGCAAGCCCTATTCGAACTTCAACCTCGTCGGCGCGGCGCAGGTGGGCAAGTCGAGCCTCACGGGCATGCGCATGCTGCACCGCTTGCGCGGTCACCTGCCGGTGTGGCCGGTCGATCCGCTGCCGGATACCGGATCTGTCATCGTCGAAATCTACACCGCGCTTGCCGCGCTGGAGGCAGGGCGCAGCGCCGGGAGGACAAAGCTGCGCAGCTATGCCGAACTGAACGATGCGCTGGCCGCGCTCGGCTCGCCTCCGGTCGCGGGCGACGGGGCAATCGACGACCATTCCTCCGACGCGCTCCTCACCGCCGCGTGGCTGCGCGCGGTCGCGCATGACGAAGCCCGCTGGAAGCCCCCCGCCCTGACGCCGCAGATCGCGCAGACCGAAGGCTGGACATTCGGAGCCATTTGAAGCAAGCGCCCTCGCGCCCTAAAGTAGCGAAGCGATAGGGCAGAGACGAACGCCCTCAAGCAGCGAAGCGATAGGGCAAGAAGCAACGTCCTCAAGCAGCGAAGCGGTAGGACGCAAAAAGAGTGCCGGCTTAGCTCAGTTGGT
Source organism: Alteriqipengyuania flavescens (assembly GCF_030406725.1). NCBI lineage: Bacteria > Pseudomonadati > Pseudomonadota > Alphaproteobacteria > Sphingomonadales > Erythrobacteraceae > Pseudoblastomonas > Pseudoblastomonas flavescens. The sequence continues at coordinate 363,598 of NZ_CP129107.1, forward strand.
AGAGCACCTGATTTGTAATCAGGGGGTCGCGGGTTCGATTCCTGCAGCCGGCACCATCTCGCGATAGCCTACTGCGCAGCCACCGCCTCCTCGCGGCGGGTCGCGGCGCTGACCAGCCGGATCGCGAGCCATGCCAGCGCAAAGCCGGGGATGATCTCGTACACGCCTGGACCGCCCATGAATTCCCGGTTCCAGCCGAGCGCAATCCACGCGATGACGACGCCCGCCCCGGTCACGAGGCCGGCAACCGCGCCCGCGCCCGTCATGCCGCGCCACGTCAGCGCCAGGATGATGAGCGGCCCGAACGCCGCGCCGAAACCGGCCCATGCGTTGGAGACGAGGCCCAGCACCTCGCTGTCCGGATCCGACGCGATGACAATCGCTGCCAGCGCGACCAGCAGCACGCTGATGCGCCCGACGTTCACCGCCTCCCGTTCGCTCGCATTGCGGCGCAGGAACAGGCGGTAGAAGTCTTCCGTCAGCGAGCTGGAGCTGACCAGCAGCTGCGAGGAAATCGTGCTCATCACCGCGGCCAGCAAGGCGGCCAGCAGGAAGCCGGTGATCAGCGGATGGAACAGGAGGTCGGCGAGCACGATGAAGATCGTTTCCGGATCGTCAATGACGAGGCCGTTGCGCTCCATGTAGGCGCGGCCGGCGATGCCGATGCCAATGGAGCCGAGCAGCGCCACGCCCATCCAGGTCATGCCGATATTGCGCGCCTTCGGCACGTCGGCGACGCTGCGGATGGCCATGAAGCGCACGATGATGTGCGGCTGGCCGAAATAGCCTAGGCCCCAGGTCACCGCCGACAGGAAGCCGATCGCGGTCAATCCTTCGGTCAGGCTGAGGAAGCCGGGCTGGATGCCCGTCAGGCTCTCGCCCGCGCTGCCGCCGGGGCCGAACATTACCACCAGCGGCATCAGCACCAGCGCCACCACCATGATGCAGCCCTGCACGAAATCGGTCAGGCTGACGGCGAGGAAGCCGCCGACCATGGTATAGGCAAGGACCACGCCGGCGGTGATCCAGATGCCCGCCCAATATGGCTCCATGCCGGGGATCAGGGCGGGAAAGGCGCTGTCGAACAGCTTGCCGCCTGCGACCAGCCCGCTCGCCGTGTAGACGGTGAAGAAGGTCACGATGATGATCGCGCTCACCACGCGCAGCAGCACGGCCTTGTCAGGGAAGCGGTTGGCGAGGAATTCGGGAATGGTCAGCGCATTGCCCAGATTCTCCGTCTGTTCGCGCAGGCGCGGGGCGACGATGAACCAGTTGGCGAGTGCACCCAGGAACAGCCCGATCCCGATCCACGCCTCCACCAGTCCGGTCACGTAAAGCGCGCCCGGCAGGCCCAGCAGCAGCCAGCCCGACATGTCCGACGCGCCGGCAGACAGCGCCGCGACGGCGGGCGACAGCTGCCGTCCGCCGAGGAGGTAGCCTTCGCTATCCTCGGTCGACTTGCGCCAAGCGTAGAGCCCAATGGCGAGCATCAGCACGAAATAGAGGGCGAGCGAGATGATCGTTCCGGTAGCCATGGGCCGCACTGCATAAGGATTTGGCGGCCGGAGTCACCAGCCGCGCGGCAATTCGCAAGCCTCGGACCCAAGCGCGGCGCCGATTGTTATTTCCTCACAACAGGGGATGCCGAAATGAAAGAACCGCACAGCGTCAAGGACATCCTCGACGACCTTGACGAACTGGCGGAGGACAAGGACGAGGTCTGCATCGCCGACGTGGTCGAAGCTTTCGGCGACCGGTCCTACGGCCCGCTCCTGCTGGTCCCCGCGCTGGTCGAACTGACCCCCATCGGCGCTATTCCCGGCGTACCGACGTTCCTCGCGCTGATCATCGCCGTCGTCGCCGTGCAGATGCTGGTCGGGGAATCCCACTTGTGGCTGCCCGGCTTCATCGAGAACCGTTCGGTCAAGGGAGAGAAGCTGGCCAAGGCGTCGAAGAAGCTGCGCGGCATCGGCAGGTTCATGGACAAATGGTTTCACGGCCGGATGAAGCATTTCACCAGCCGCTGGTACCGGCGGCTGGCCGCGCTCATCATCCTGTTCCTGTGCGCCAGCATCCCGCCACTGGAGGTGCTGCCCTTCGCCAGTTCCGGGCCGATGCTGGCGATCGCCTGCTTCGGCGTCGCGATCATGGTGCGTGACGGGTTGCTGATGATCGTCGCCACCGTGCTCGGCATCGGCGCCATCGGCCTCGGCTATTCGCTGTGGAGCGGCGGCGAAGGCGGCAGTTCAGGCGGCTAACCCCTAGTTCGCGCCCATAATCGGCGGGGCGCTTTCGCCCGTGCCGGAGAACAGGCGATACCCGTGCGCCGGTATCGTCACCGCCTCGCCGCGTTTCAGCGTGATCCGGTTGCCGCGGAATTCGAGATAGAAGCCGAGCGGCAGGCCGTCCTTGAACTGGGCGGTTACCGGCGCGTCCGAGAAGTTGAACAGGCCGAGCACCTTGTTGGCTTCCTCCTGCCGAACGAATGCGAACAGGCGGTCGTCGCTGTCGGTATCCACCTTGCTCATCCGCGCGCCCCATTTGCCGTTTTCCAGCGCCGGGTTGGCCTTGCGGAAATCGATCAGGTCCGCGATCAGCGCGCCCAGCGTGCAACCCTCGCCCTGGCTCCAGTCGATCGGGTCGCGCTCGAAGAACTCCAGGCGCTTGGCGTTGCAGGCTTCCATGCCGTTGTGGACCAGCGGAATGCCCTCGGTCACGAAGCTCAGCGCGATCGCAGCTTCCAGCCCCTCGCCGTAATTCTCGTACAGTGTGCCTTCCCACGCATTGCTGTCGTGGTTTTCGATATAGGTCATGCGCATCGCCTCGCGCGGCCACAGGCTCTCGTTCTCGGCGTAATAGCCGTAGAGCGCCGAAGGCCCCGCCTTGCCGCGGGCGATGTCCTTGATCGTATGGTGCCAGTCCCATGCATAGGTCGCGTCGAAGGCGGCGCGGTGATAGGCGGTTTCCTGCACTTCGCCGAGCATGAAGACGGGGCGGTAGGCGTTCAGCCGCTGCCGCATCGTCTCCCAGAAATCGACCGGGACATAACCCGCCACGTCGGCGCGGAACCCGTCGACGCCGTAATCGCGCACCCATTGTTCCATCGCCCCGCCGACATGCGCGCGCACGCCCGGCTGCGACCAGTCGAGGTCGATGATGTCGGACCAGTCCCACCACGGCGTCGGCCGGAAATCGCCGTCCCAAGTCTTCTCGTACCAGTCGGGATGCTCGCTACGCAGCGGATTATCCCACGCCGTGTGGTTCGCCACGAGGTCGAGGATGACCTTGAAGCCCTGCGCGTGCGCGGCATCGACGAAAGCCTTGAACTCCTCCGCCGTGCCGAATTCGGGGTTCACGCCGTAATAGTCCTTCACCGAATAGGGGCTGCCCAGCGTGCCCTTGCGGTTCTCCTCCCCGATGGGATGGATCGGCATCAGCCACAGGATATCGACGCCGAGCGCCTTGAGCCGCGGCAATTCCCGCTGCGCCGCGACGAAAGTGCCTTCGGGCGTGAAGTGCCGCGTGTTGATCTGGTAGAGCACGGCATCGCGGCTCCACTCCGGATTTTCCAGCTGGACGTACTGCCTGGGCGTCCACGGGTCCGCATCCTGCGCGGCGGCGGGCGCAGCGACCAGCGCAGCGGCGATGGCGGTCAGGGGGGCGAAGGCTTGCTTAAGCACGGGCAGACTCCTGCGGCAGGGCGGCTTGCACCCGGAACATGGCGGCGGCGGCGATCAGCCACGCGGCCGCGGCAAACAGCATCGTCCAGATCGGCTCGCCCGGGAACAGCGCCTTCATGATCGATCCCATCACCGTGGCGACCAGCAGCTGGGGCACCACGATGAAGATGTTGAACAGCCCCATGTAGATGCCGAGCTTGCCCTGCGGCAGGTTGGAGGCGAGGATCGCATAAGGCATCGCAAGGATGCTGGCCCACGCAATACCGATGCCGATCTCGGCCAGCAACAGCGCGTTCGCATCCCGCACGAAGAAGAACATCAGGAAGCCGAGCGCGCCCAGCGTCAGGCAGATCGCGTGGGTCTTCACCTGACCGAAATTGCGGCTGAGCCACGGCAGCATCGCCAGCGCGGCGATGGCGGCCACGCCGTTGTAGACGGTGAAGAGCACGTTCACCCAGCTCGCCCCGTCATTGTAGGCGATGCTGGAAGTGTCAGTGCTGCCGAAGACATACTGGGTCACGACCGGGGTGGTGTTGATCCACATGATGAACAGCGCCGACCAGCTGAAGAACTGCACCAGCGCAAGGCGCTTCATAACTTCGGGCATGCCGGAGAAATCGCCGACGATGCTGGACAGCATGTTGGCCGACTTGCCGCCCTTGGCCATCGAGATCGCGATCATGGAAAGCAGGCCGTATACGGCGAGGAGAGCGCCGAGCAGCAGCACTTCCTTCTCCAGCCCCAACGCATCGACCAGCAGCACCACGACGAGACCGGCGGCGATCCATACCGCGCCGGAAAGATAGGACTTGGCGGCCAGTGCGCGCAGCGGCTGCGCATCGTCCGGCACGGCGGCGTCCGACCCTTCGAACGCGGCCATTTCCTCTGGCGAGTATTCCTTCGTGGTCATCACCGTCCACAGCACGGCCAGGAACAGCGCAATCGCGCCGCCCCAGAAGCTCCACGTCACCGTGTCGGGTATCTCGCCCGCAGGCGCGACGTTGCTGACGCCGACCTGCTCGAGGAAATACGGGAAGATCGACCCGACCACCGCGCCCGCGCCGATGAAGGCGGTCTGCACCGCGTATCCGGCGCTATGCTGGTCGGTATTCAGCATATCGCCCACGAAGGCGCGGAAGGGCTCCATCGAGATGTTGAGGCTGGCATCGAGGATCCACAGCAGCGCGGCGGCGAAGAGCAGCGGCGCGCCGAAGCCGGGGGCAAGCGGCATCAGGAACAGCGCAATCGCCGCCATGATCGCGCCGGTAAGGAAGTAGGGTCGGCGCCTGCCAAGGCGGTTCCACGTCCTGTCCGACAGGTGACCGATGATCGGCTGGACGATCAGCCCGGTCAGCGGGGCGGCGACCCACAGGGCGGGCAGGTCGTCCATTGCCGCGCCCACGGTCTGGAAGATGCGGCTCATGTTCGCGTTTTGCAGCGCGAAGCCGATCTGGATGCCGAAGAAGCCGAAGCTGATGTTCCACAGGCCCCAGAAGCCCATGCGCGGTTTCTGCGTATGCGCGAGCGCGTCGCCCGTCGGTGCGGCGGTTGCCATATAGCTGTCTCTCCCGGCGTGCGCTTTGACGGCACGTGTCATGGATAACGGCTGGCACGGCAGGGGCCTAGCGGCAATCCCGCATACGAATGTTATGGATTAGGAAACGGCCTGCGACGACCCGCGCACAACCAGCCGTGCGGGCAGCGCCTCGCCTTCCACCGGCTCGCCTTCGATCTGGCGGACAAGCGCCTCGACGAGCTTTTCGCCCGCGCCCTGCAGGTCCTGCACCAGCGTGGTGAGCGGCGGGCTGGAGATGCTGGCGGCAGGGATATTGTCGAACCCGACCACCGCGATATGGCCCGGCACGTCGAGCCCGCTTTCGGCAAAGGCGCGCATGGCGCCGATCGCGATCAGGTCGCTGGCGGCGAAGACGGCATCGAAATCCTTGCCTGTTTCCATCAGCGAGTTCGCCGCCTCGAACCCGTCTTCCTCGCTGTTGAGCGCATCGGCCTGCAAGGCGACGCCGATCCCGCTGCCCGCCGCTTCCAGCGCATCGGCGAGCCCGGCGCAGCGGTCCGCGAATTCGGGATAATGTTCGTCATTGTTGCCGATGAAGGCGATCCGCTTGCGACCCTGCTGCAGCAAATACTCGCCCGCCAGTCGCCCCGCCCCGCGGTTGTCGGACCCGATGGTGAGGCCGATATTGTGTTCCCCCACGTTGCCCCAGCGCACGAACTGCGTGCCCTGCGCCCGCAACTGTTCCAGCCGCGCGATGTAGAGCGTGTAATCGCCGTAGCCGAGCAGGATCAGGCCGTCGGCGCGGTGGCTGTCCTGGTACTGGACGTGCCAGTCGTCCTCCATGCTCTGGAAACTGATCAGGAGGTCGATGCCACGGTCGGCGCAGGCGCGGGTAATGGCGCCCAGCATCGACAGGAAGAACGGGTTGATGTTCGACTGGTCGGGCGTCGGATCCTCGAAGAACAGGAGGGCGATGGTGTTCGACCGCTGGCTGCGAAGCGAGCTCGCATTCTTGTCGACCGTGTAGTTGAGTTCGCGCGCGATCCGCTCGATCTTCTCGCGGGTCGCCTGGCTAACGGACTTGCTGCCGCGCAGCGCACGGCTGACCGTGGGCTGCGACACCCCCGCCATGTAGGCGATATCGAAACTGGTCGGCCGTCCGGTCGGCTTGCGACCCAAGGCTGCTCTCCCCTTCAGCCGGCGATTGCTGCGCCGGCACGGCTGGTGCGAAAAGGCCACACCGCGCCGTGCTGCGCTGCACAAACATACGTATGCCGAGTTTCGCGACCGTGGCCGCCACGTCAATAGGAGTGTGACAGTTTCGCGAAAAACCTTCGCGCAACGTGGCATTTCTATCGCGCCCGAACCCGGACTGTCTTTGGGGAAGCCGGGGCGCAAAAACGGGAGAGAATCGTGGCCTGGAACAAGACCCTTTCGCTGGGAATCAGCAGCGGCGCGATGGCGCTGGCCCTGCTGGCACCGTCGACCGCTTTCGCACAGGATACGGGTGCCACCGAAGGCGATCCCGTTGCCGACGAAGATGCCAACATTATCATTGTCGAAGGCTTCCAGGCCGCGCTGGAAAGCGCAGTCGGCGAAAAGCGCAATTCCGACCAGATCGTCGAATCGGTGACCGCCGAAGATATCGGCAAGCTGCCCGACAACTCGATCGGCGAATCGATTGCCCGCCTTCCTGGCATCACCTCGCAGCGGACCAACGGCCGTGCCAACGTGATTGCTATCCGCGGCTTCGGTCCCGACTTTTCGCAAACGCTACTCAACGGCCGCGAACAGACCACCACGGGTGACAGCCGCGCCGTCGAATTCGACCAGTATCCTTCGGAAGTCGTCAACCAGGTCGTGGTTTACAAATCCCCGACAGCATCGCTGGTCGGCCAAGGCCTTGTCGGCACCGTCGATATCCGGACGATCCGACCGCTCGATTACGGCGAAAGCGTGCTCGCCATCGGCGCCCGCGGTTCCTACGCGGATCTCGGCGCGCTGAATGCCGGCTCCAACGACCTCGGTTACCGGGTTAATGCGACCTACGTAGACCAGTTCGCCGACGACACCATCGGCGTGAGCCTCGCGGCATCCTATGTCGACGAGCCTTATCAGCTGCAGGAATTCAACGCCTGGGGCTATTTCTCTCCCGACGGCAGCGGCAATGTTGTGCCCTCCGGATCGAAGAGCTTCGTCACGTCCACGCAATTGCAGCGGCTTGGTGTCATGGGCACTCTGCAGTTCGAAGCCAGCCCGAACCTGATGCTCACCCTCGACGGGTTCTATTCGAACTTCGAAGACGACCAGTCGAAGCGCGGCATCGAATTGCCTTTCTCGTTCTTCGGCACGACCTTCGCCGGGGGTGGGAACGTTGAAGACGGGCAGTACACGACCGGCACTTATGACAACGTTCAGGGCGTGGTCCGCAACGACATTTTCCAGAAAAAGGCCGATCTCTATTCGGCGGGTTTCAATGCGAAATACGAAGGCGACAACGGCTTCAGCGGTTTCGTCGATTTCGGGTACTCGCGCACCGATCGCAACGAGCTGAGTTTCGAAAGCTACGCCGGCACCGGGTATAATTGGGACAATCCCGACAACATCGGTGACGAATATGCGGCGGACGATGTCACCGATACGATTGACTTCGTCAGCGGACCGACCGGCGCGATCTTCTCTCCTTCCCTCGATTACAGCGATCCTGGTCTCATCCAGCTGACCGATCCGCTTGGCTGGGGCGGAAGCCGCGTCCAGGCCGGCTATTACAATAACCGCATCATCGACGACGAGTTGTTCCAGTACAGGGCCGAGGGTTCTTACGAATTTACCGACAGCTTTTTCCGCAGCTTCACACTCGGTGTGAACTTCACCGACAGAAACAAGTCGCTGCTGCCGGACGAATTCTTCATCGTCCTTCCCGATGGCGCGCAGATCGCCCCCATCCCCGGCGAGTATCTGCTGGAACCGACCGATCTTACCTATCTCGGCCTCGGTCCGATTGTCAGCTACGACGCACGGGAATTGATCGAAGGCGGCGTGCTGGAACTTGAGCGCAACACGGCCCAGGATGTCGGAGCAAAGGCATACAGCATCGACGAGAACCTGCTGACCTTGTATTCGCAGCTGAATATCGAACGGGAATATGACAACGCCGTTCTGACCGGGAATCTCGGGGTTCAGGCGATCCGTACCGACCAGTCGTCGTCCGCCAACGCGTTCTTCAACGGCACTCCGGTAGCTGTCGAAGCCGGAGCGACATATTGGGACATCCTTCCCAGTTTCAACCTGACCGCTCGCTTCAATTCCGACTGGGTGGTCCGCATGGCGGCATCGCGCCAGATCATGCGCCCACGCCTCGATGACCTGCGGGCCTCGATCGGCTATGGCATCAACAACAACCCGTCGGACAGCCCGACCGGACAGGCACCCTTCATCAGTGGCGGTGGCGGGAACCCGGTTCTTCGGCCCTATCGTGCGAACGCGATCGACATGAATTTCGAGAAATATTTCGGCGGCAGCCGGGGTGTCGCGTCGCTGCAGCTCTTCTTCAAGGATATCGAAGAATATATCCTGAATGGCCAGTTCGCGTTCGATTACGCCGGTTTTCCGCTTCCCGACGGAGTGACCGTCCCCACCACGATTGGACGGCTCGATGCGCCGATCAATACCGGCGGTGGCCAGTTGTACGGTGCAGAACTCGCCCTGACGCTGCCCTTCGGCATCCTCACACCGTCGCTCGAAGGCCTCGGCTTTACGGGCGGTGCGTCGGTCACCGAATCCAACGTGAAGGACCAGAACGGCAACGAAACCGCCATCCCTGGTTATTCGAAGTGGGTCGTGAACGGCACGCTGTTCTACGAACAGGGCGGCTTTAACGCCCGTGCCAGCGCACGTTATCGTTCCAGCTTCCTCGGCGATTTCACGGGCTTCGGCGGTTCGCCGACGCGCCGGACCGCGCTCGACGAAACGATCATCGATGCGCAGATCGGCTACGACTTCCAGGACAACAGCCCGCTCGATGGCCTGTCGATCTACTTTCAGGGCCAGAACCTGACGGACGAGCGGTTCGCTTCGGTGGCCAACGAGGACAGCCCGCTGCAGGTCATCGACTACCAGATCTACGGTCGTCGTTTCCTCGCCGGCTTCACCTACAAGTTCCAGTAAGGCATTATCCGGTGCCGGCTACGCTCACTTTCGAGCAGGTCGGCACCGGAGGCCATTGGGGTCGGCCCGGGCAGACGGGACCGAACCTATGACAGCTCAGCAAACTTCAGGCGCAGCTGGCGATAAAGCGGCAGCGCGCGCGGATTTCGTCATCGTGGGCGGCGGTACCGCCGGCTGGATGGCCGCCGCCGCGCTTGCCCGCTTCGCCCCGCACAAGCGCACCGTCCTCGTCGAAAGCGATGCCATCGCCACCGTCGGCGTGGGCGAGGCGACGATCCCGCAAATCCGCCTCTTCAACCAGGCGCTGGGCCTGGACGAAGCCGAATTCCTTGCCGCCACGAAGGGCAGCTTCAAGCTAGGCGTCGAGTTCGCCGACTGGCGAGAGCCCGGCCATTCCTACCTCCACGCTTTCGGCCCAGTCGGCTGCGCGCACGGGGTGTTGCCGTTCCACCATTTCTGGCTGCGCGCCCGCGATGCCGGCAAGGCCCGCCCGCTTAGCGCCTACAGCGCCAACGACATCGCCGCGCGCAACAACCGGATGGGGGCGCCCGGCACCGACTTTCCCTACGCCTATCATTTCGACGCCGGCCTCTATGCCGCGCACCTGCGCGCCTATGCCGAAACGCGCGGGGTTACCCGCATCGAAGGCACGGTCGACCACGTCCGGCAGGACACCGAAAGCGGCGACATCGCGGGGCTCGACCTCGGCGATGCGCGCAGCATCGACGGGGACTTCTTCCTCGACTGCACCGGCTTTCGCGGCCTGCTGATCGAACTGGCGCTGGGCGCGGGCTATGCCAACTGGGCGGACCTGCTGCCCTGCGACCGCGCGGTCGCCGTCCCCTGCAAGTCGGGCGGCGACTTCACCCCCTACACTCGCTCCACCGCGCGCGAGGCCGGCTGGCAATGGCGCATCCCCCTGCAGCACCGGATCGGCAACGGCTATGTCTATTCGAGCGCCCACCTGTCGGACGAGGCGGCAGCCGACACGCTGCTCGCCCTTCTCGACGGGGAGCTGCTGGCCGACCCGCGCACGCTCAAATTCACCACCGGCATGCGGCGCCGGCACTGGCACCGCAACTGCCTCGCCCTCGGCCTTGCCGCCGGGTTCATGGAGCCGCTGGAATCGACCTCGATCCACCTCGTCCAGTCCGCCATCGCCCGTTTCCTGACCCTGATGCCGGGCACCGAGAACACCGCCGCGCTCGCCGACGAATTCAACCGGCAGGCGGAGTTCGAATGGACGCGGATCCGCGATTTCCTTGTCCTGCATTACTACGCCAACGGCCGCACCGGCGAAGCGTTCTGGGACGAGCGACGCGCGGCGACGCTGCCCGACACACTGGCCGCGAAACTCGAGCTCTGGCGTGCAGGCGCTCGCATCACCCGCGAGCGCGAGGAGCTGTTCACCGAAGTCGGCTGGACACAGGTTCTTATCGGCCAAGGCGTTATGCCCGACAGCTGGAACCCGCTCGCCGATGCGCTGCCGGACGATGATCTGGAGCGCTTTCTCGAAGCGGCCCACCGCGCCTGCGTGAAGACCGTCGAACCGATGCCGACCCACCACGATTACCTCGGCGCCCTGCTGGCGCGCACCACCAAGGAAGTTGCCGCATGACCACTCGCACCGCCCTCGCCATGTCGCTCGCCGGCGCCGCGCTCCTGCCCGGCTGCGCGCCCGCTCTCGCCCAGTCCGCGCCCGCCACCACTTCAGCGCCCATGCCCACGCTGGAGCAAGTGCGCGAGAGGCTGGCGGAAGACGAAGTGGTCTATTTCGTCCTGCCCGACCGTTTCGACAACGGCGATCCCGCCAACGATGACGGCGGCTATGGCGCCGATCGGCTCGTCAGCGGATACGATCCCACGCACAAGGGCTTCTACCACGGCGGCGACCTCGCCGGGCTGACCGCGCGGCTGGATTACCTGCAGGGCATGGGCATCACCGCGATCTGGTTCGCGCCGATCTTCGCCAACAAGCCGGTCCAGGGCCCTGCGGGCGACGAGAGCGCGGGCTATCACGGCTACTGGGTCACCGATTTCACCCGGATCGACCCGCATTTCGGCACGAACGAGGAATTCCGCACTTTCGTGAATGCCGCGCACGCCCGCGGGATGAAGGTCTACATGGATATCATCACCAATCACACGGCGGATGTCATCAAGTACCGCGAAGGCTTCTCCTATCGCAGCAAGGGCGATTACCCCTACTCCACCCGCGGCGGGCCCGATGGGGCGGCAATCAACGAAGGCTTCATGGGCGACGAGGTCCGCACGGAAGAAAACTTCGCGCGGCTGACCGACATGACCTACGCCTACACGCCCTATGTGCCGGAGGCGGAGCGCGACGTTAAAGTGCCGGCGTGGCTCAACGACCCGCGCTATTACCACAACCGCGGAGACACGACTTTCAGCGGCGAAAGCGCGCGGCTGGGCGACTTCGTGGGGCTCGACGACCTTTACACCGAACAACCCTTCGTCGTGCGCGGCATGATCGACATCTACGCGCAGTGGATCGAGGATTTCGGCATCGACGGCTTCCGCATCGACACCGCGCGGCACGTGAACCCCGGTTTCTGGCGGGAATTCGTGCCTGCCATGCTGGCGACAGCCCATGCGCGAGGCATCCCCAACTTCCTGATCTTCGGCGAGGTTTACGCCGAAGATCCGATGGCGGGCTACATCGCCGAATACACGCGGCGCGACGGCTTTCCTGCCGTGCTCGACTTCGCGTTCCAGCAGGCGGTGCTCCGCTATGCCGGAGCGGGCGGCGATGCGTCCATCATGACCCGCCTCTTCGACGGCGATGTCCTGTACGAAGGCGGCGAAGCGGCCGCGCTGAAGCTGCCGACCTTCCTCGGCAACCACGACATGGGCCGCTTCACCACCATGACGAAACAGCGCGTGCCCGGCATCTCGCAAGAGGAGCTGCTGGCGCGCACGCAGCTGGCCCACGCCATGCTGATGACGCTGCGGGGCAATCCCGTAGTCTATTCCGGCGACGAGCAGGGCTTCGTCGGCGACGGCAACGACCAGGCCGCGCGAGAGGACATGTTCCCCAGCCGGGTCGCCAGCTACAACGACAACGACCTGATCGGCACCGACGCCACCACGGCGACGGACAATTTCGACCGCAGCCACCCGCTCTATCGCCTGATCGCGCAGCTTTCCGCCGTCCGGCAGGCCAACCCGGCGCTGCGCCGCGGCCTGCAGACCATGCGCCAGTGGGACGATGCGCCCGGCATCTTCGCGGTCACGCGGCACGATCCGGAAAGCGGGCAGCGTGTCCTGCTCGCCTTCAACAACACCGCCGAGCCACTTAGCGGCAATGTCGCGGTCGATTACGCCGCGCGCGATGTGACGACCCTGGCAGGCGCCGCCTGTCCCGCAACGGTCGCCGTGCCCGGCAGCGTTGCCGTAAACCTGCCCGCCTTCGGCTGGGCCGTGTGCGAACTGAAATGAGCAGCCACGCATCCTCCCCGGCGCCGGACGCGCAGGCCCTGCCGTGGTGGCAGGGCGCGGCGATCTACCAGATCTATCCGCGCAGCTTCCGCGATACCAACGGCGACGGCATTGGAGACTTGCCGGGCATCACCAGCGGGCTGGACCATGTCGCCAGCCTGGGCGTCGATGCCGTGTGGATCAGCCCCTTCTTCACCAGCCCCATGCGCGATTTCGGCTACGACGTGGCCGATTACTGCGACGTCGACCCCATCTTCGGCACGCTGTCCGATTTCGATGCGCTGGTCACGCGCGCGCACGAACTCGGCCTCAAAGTGCTGATCGATCAGGTCTATTCCCACACGTCCGACGACCATGCGTGGTTCGCCGAAAGCCGCGCCAGCCGAGACAATCCCAAGGCCGACTGGTACGTGTGGCGCGACGCGAAGCCCGACGGGTCGCCCCCGACCAACTGGCAGTCCGTCTTCGGCGGGCCGGCATGGACCTGGGACGCACGGCGCGGCCAGTACTACCTGCACAATTTCCTCGCTAGCCAGCCGCAGCTGAACGGTCACAACCCCGACGTCCAGCAGGCCTTGCTGGACGTGGCGAAATTCTGGCTCGACCGCGGTGTCGACGGTTTTCGTATCGATGCGATCAATTTCTCGATGCACGATCCCGAATTCCGCGACAATCCGCCCGCCCCACCGACGGACAAGCCGCGCACCCGCCCGTTCGATTTCCAGCTCAAGACCTATAACCAGTCGCACCGGGACATCCCGCTGTTCCTGGAACGGCTGCGCAGCCTGGCCGACCGCTACGATGCGACCTTTACCCTGGCCGAAGTCGGCGGGGACGAAGCGCTGGTGGAAATGAAGAGCTTCACCCAGGGCGACGCGCGCCTCAACAGCGCCTACGGCTTCGACTTCCTTTATGCCGACAAGCTCACGCCGCAGCTCGTCTGCCGGGCGCTAGGCGACTGGCCGGGGCAGCCGGGCGAAGGCTGGCCCAGCTGGGCGTTCGAGAATCACGATGCGCCCCGCGCCGTATCCCGCTGGGCGGCGCCCGAACACCGCACCGCCTTCCTGCGCTGCAAGATGGCGCTGCTAGCGGCCCTGCGCGGCAACATCATCGTCTACCAGGGCGAGGAGCTGGGCCTGACCCAGGTCGACATCCCCTTCGAGCAGTTGCAGGACCCCGAGGCCATCGCGAACTGGCCGCTCACCCTGAGCCGCGACGGGGTCCGCACGCCGCTGCCGTGGGCGGGCGATGCGCCGGACATGGGCTTCGGCAGTGCCGAGCCATGGCTGCCGGCGAGCGAGGACCACCGTCCACTCGCCATCGACCGGCAGGAAGCGGACGATGCCTCCCTGCTCCACTTCACGCGCGACGTGCTGGCCCTGCGAAATGGCCACCCGGCGCTGCACCACGGGGCGCTCGAACGCTGCCGGGCAAGTGCGGCGCTGCTGAGCTTTGACCGCGTCGCAGACGGGGAGCGTATCCGCTGCCTGTTCAACCTGTCGGACCAGACGATCGACACCGCCGATGCCGCAGGATCTCCGATCTTCGCGGTCAACGCCGCCGATACCGACACCCTCCCCCCATACGGAGCCCTGTTTTTGTCATGCTGACCCGCACCAAACTCGCCCTCGGCACCGCGCTGTTTGCGCTTGCCCCCTCGCTCGCTTTTGCCGACGAGGTCGCCTCTCCCGACGGGCGCATCGTGGTAGAAGTGGATGCGGACGGCGAAGGCAAGCCGTTCTACCGCGTCACCCGCGACGGAGAGGAAGTGATCTCTTACTCCACGCTAGGCTTCAACCTGACCGACGGCGACCCGCTGCGGCGCAATTTCGAAGTCGTCGGCGTGACCCGTGCGCAGGCGGACGAGACGTGGGAGCAGCCGTGGGGCGAGCGCCGCTTCGTGCGTGACCACCACCGCGCCATGACGGTCACTTTCGCGGAAAAGAACGACGCGCCGCGCAGCTTCAGCGTGCAGGTGCGCGTGTTCGACGACGGGTTCGGCTTCCGCTACGAATTCCCGCAGCAGCCGGGCTGGGATGTCGCGCGCATCGCCGACGAGCTGACCGAATTCAACCTCAGCGTATCGGGCACCGCATGGTGGATTCCGGCGGGCGACTGGAACCGCTACGAGTATCTGTACGAGACCACGCCGATCGACGCGGTCAGCACGGCGCACACGCCGATCACGATGGTGACGGACACCGGCCTGCACCTGTCTTTTCACGAAGCGGCGCTGGTCGATTATTCCGGCATGTGGCTGAAACGGATCGCCGGCACGCGGTTCCGCGCCACGCTTTCGCCCTCCAGCCGCGGCGCCAAGGTGGTGCGCGAGCTGCCCTTCCACACGCCGTGGCGCACCGTGCGCATGTCTGACGATCCGGGCGGCCTCGTCGAAAGCGACATCGACCTCAATCTGAACGAGCCCAACAAGCTGGGCGACGTCAGCTGGTTCGAACCGCATAAATACATTGGCATCTGGTGGGAGATGCACCTCGAGGACAGCAGCTGGGCGAGCGGGCCCAAGCATGGCGCGACCACCGAAAATGCGAAGAAATACATCGACTTCGCTGCCGCCAACGGCTTTCGCGGCATCCTGATCGAAGGGTGGAATGTCGGCTGGGACGGAAACTGGTTCGGCAACGGGCGCGATTACAGCTTCACGCAGGCCTACCCCGATTTCGATATCGAGGAGGTCGCCCGCTACGCCGCAGAAAAGGGCGTTCGGATCATCGGCCACCACGAAACCGGCGGCAATATCGAGGTGTACGAGCGCCAGCTGGAAGATGGCTTCGCGCTCTACGAAAGGCTCGGCATCGACGCGGTCAAATCGGGCTATGTCGCGGATGCGGGCGGAATCATCGCCTGCAATGCCGACGAGGCCGACCCGTGCGCGGAGGAAATCTTCGAATGGCATGACGGGCAGCGCATGGCACAGCACCACCTGAACGTGGTGAAGGCCGCCGCGCGCCACCGCATCGCGGTCAACCCGCACGAACCGATCAAGGACACCGGCCTGAGGCGCACCTATCCCAACTGGGTCAGCCGCGAGGGCGCGCGCGGGGCGGAATACGATGCCTGGGCAGTGCCGAAGAACGATCCCGGCCACGTGCCGGAACTGGTCTACACAAGGATGCTGTCGGGCCCGATGGATTACACCCCCGGCGTCCTCAGCCTGGAAGGCCGCGGCGCGACGCAGCCTGACCTGTCGAGCACCCTGGCCCGGCAGCTGGCGTTCTACGTCGTGATCTATTCGCCGATCCAGATGGCGGCCGACCTGCCGGAAAACCTCGCCGCATGGCCGCAGGGGCTCGACTTCATCAAGCGCGTCGCGGTCGACTGGGACGAAAGCCACCTGCTCGCCGGCGAGGTCGGAAAATACGCCGTTTTCGCGCGGCGCGAGCGCGGCGGCGATGCATGGTATCTGGGCGGCGTGACCGACGAGGAACCGCGCGATGTTTCGCTAAGCCTCGACTTTCTCTCTCCCGACACCGAATATGTCGCCACGATCTGGGAAGACGGCGAAGGAGCGGACGGCATGGGTGACAATCGCCACGCGATGAATGTGCGCGAAGTCATCGTGCGCAAGGGCGATACGCTGGACATCGGCATGGCGCGCGCCGGGGGCTTCGCGGCGGAAATCAAGTTCAGCGGCGAATGATCGGGCGCGCGCTCGCCCTCTTTGCCGCGGTGCTGCTGGCCGCCTGCGCCAGCGTTCCCGCGCCGGACGACGGCGACCTCGCGCGCGGGGGGCGGATCTTGGGCTACGGCCCGCTCGCGGTCGGCGGGCTGCCCGACCAGCGCATCTCGATCTGGCTGCCGCCAGGCTATGACGAGGGCGCGCGGCGCTATCCGGTGCTCTACATGTGGGACGGGCAGAACCTGTTCGATCCCGCCAGCACGCACTACGGCAAGGCGTGGATGGCGCAGGACGTGCTGGCTGGAATGGTCGCGCGCGGCGAGGCGGAGCCACACATCGTCGTCGGCCTGTGGTCGCCGCCGGGCAAGGACCGCTACCGCACCTACCAACCCGAAGCCATCGCCGAACTGGTCCCCGAAGAGGTCGCGACCAGCGTCCGCGACATGGCGGGCGGGCCGCTCGCATCCGACGCGAATGTCGCCTGGCTGGCGGACACGGTAAAGCCGTGGGTCGACCGGTCATTCCGCACGCAGGCCGCACCCGAAAGCACCACGATCGTCGGCGCCAGCATGGGCGGCGTGCTGGCGTGCTACAGCCTGATAGAGCGCCCCGACGTCTTCGGCCGCGCAGGCTGCGTCAGTTCGCACTTCGCCGTTGCAGCACCGGGCATCGCCGCCCGCCATACGCCCGCTATCGTGGGCGCCTGGCGATCCTATCTCGACCACCGCCTCGCCCTGCCGGAAGGCCGCCGCATCTGGATGGACCACGGCACCGCCGCACTGGATTCCTATTACGGTCCGTACCAGCTGGGCATCGCCGCTCATCTCGACACCATGGCCGGCTGGACGCGGGACAAGGATTTCACCGCCCGCGTCTACGAAGGCGCGGAGCATGACGAGATTGCCTGGAATGCCCGCATGGCGGAAATGCTGGCGTGGCTATGGCGCGAATGAAGGGCGGCAAGGCGCCCGACATCATCGTGCTCGGCGGCGGGAGCGCGGGCTGGATCACTGCCGCCCTGCTCCACCACGCATGGGCGGACAAGGGCGCGTCGGTTACGCTGGTCGAAAGCCCCGCCATCGGCATCATCGGTGTGGGCGAAGGCTCCACCCCGCAGCTGAAGGCGTTCTTCGACTTGCTCGGCATCGATGAAACAGAATGGATGCCCGTTTGCGACGCGACCTACAAGCTGGGCATCCGCTTTTCCGGCTGGAGCGCGCGGTCGGGCTTCGAAAGCTATTTCCACCCCTTCCCTGGCCCCACCGACCTCCACACCCAGCCCGCTTTCGAACAGGTCTGCGCGGCCCAGCGGCGCGGATACGAGGCGGGCGCGCATCCCGACCGCTGGTTCCTCGCCACCCGGTTGGCGGACGAGGCGAAGGCACCCCAAGCG
The DNA here is from genome assembly GCF_030406725.1 of Alteriqipengyuania flavescens. Lineage (NCBI taxonomy): Bacteria > Pseudomonadati > Pseudomonadota > Alphaproteobacteria > Sphingomonadales > Erythrobacteraceae > Pseudoblastomonas > Pseudoblastomonas flavescens. The sequence continues at coordinate 381,450 of NZ_CP129107.1, forward strand.
GGCGAAAACTTCCCCTTCGCGCCGAGCTATGGCTACCATTTCGATGCGCACAAGCTGGGCGCATTCCTGCGCGAATGGTGCGTTTCGCGCGGCGTCGTCCACCGCGAGGCGCAAGTCGCCGATGTCGAGGTGGCAGCCGGCGAGGTACAGGCGCTCGTCTGCGATGACGGCACGCGGATTGGGGGCGACCTGTTCGTGGACTGCTCGGGCTTCCGCGCCGTGATCGCAGAAGCGCTCGGCAGCGAATTTCAGTCCTATGGCGAGAACCTGTTCGCCGATCGCGCCGTGGTTATGCCGACACCGCGTGATGGGACGCGCATCGTGCCGGCCACCGGCGCCATCGCCATGCGCGCCGGCTGGCGCTGGTCGATCCCGCTCACCGTCCGCACCGGCAACGGATACGTCTATTCATCCGCCCATATCTCCGACGACGAGGCGGCGGCCGAACTCGCGCGCGAATGCGGCGGCGACGCAGAGCCGCGTTTCCTGAAGATGCGGGTGGGCCGGATGCGCGAAAGCTGGCGCGGCAACTGCCTGGTCGCAGGCCTGTCGCAAGGCTTCATCGAGCCGCTGGAGGCGACCGCGCTCCACATCGTGATCCACACCGCGCTCGAATTCATCCAGGCGCACGAGCAAGGCGGGTTCACCGCCAGGCACCGCGACGCGTTCAACGCCTCCATCAGCGAGCGGTACGACGGCATCCGCGACTACATCGTCGCCCATTACCGGCTCAACCGGCGCGACGGCGACTACTGGCGCGCCAACGCCGCGAACGATGCCATCTCCGACCGGCTGAAGGCGATGATGACCGCGTGGTTCACCCACCGCGACATCGCCGCCGCCAACCGCGAGCTGTATCCGAAGGAATATTATTCGAGCGCCAGCTGGCACTGCCTGTTTGCAGGCTACGGCAGCTTCCCGCCGCCGGAAAAGATGCAGCCGCTGCCTGCCGATGCGCCGCTGGCCGACCCGGCGCGGATCGATGCCATGCTGGCCGCCTGCGCGCGGAATTTCGGCGAATACGCGTCCTAGCCGCGGCCGCGGTAGCTCGCGACGCCCTGGTCCGGCGCCCACAGGCCTTCGGGCGGCGCGCCCGTCTGCCAGAACACGTCGATGGGAATGCCACCGCGCGGATACCAGTACCCTCCGATCCGCAGCCATTGCGGATTCATTTCGTCCGCCAGGCGCTGTCCGATGCCAACGGTCACGTCCTCGTGAAAGCCGCAGTGGTTGCGGAAAGAGCCGAGGAAAAGCTTGAGGCTCTTCGATTCCACGATGGTCTCGCCCGGCGCGTAATCGATCACAAGATGGGCGAAATCAGGTTGGCCTGTCACCGGGCACAGCGAAGTGAATTCGGGCGCGGCGAAGCGCACCATGTATAGCGATCCCGCGCGCGGATTGGGCACATAATCCAGCACCGCCGTTTCCGGCGATTGTGGCAGCGGGGTATCCTTGCCGAGGAACTTCGGCGCGCTCGTGTCTTCGGTGTCGCTCATCGGCAACGCCCATGCCGCGATCTCGCCCTGCGCACAAGTCGCCCCATTGCGCGGGCGGATTAAGGGGCTATTCACGGCGGCGCTGCGCAAGGGGCAAAAGGCCGCCGGATGCGCGCCGCCTTTCGCAAGACCATGACACGCCACACCGCACCTTCCCTGCTTGCAGTTGCCGCCGCAATGGCGATTGCCGCGCCGCTGCCGGCGATGGCCAGTGTCGGCGGCTTCCGCCTGCCCACGCCTTCGCCCACGCCGTCGCGCGAAGTGATCGGCCCGGTCGCGCCCGACGTGCCGGAATCGCGCCAGACCCGCCGACCGCAAGCTTCGCCGACGCCGACGCCCACACCGCGCGCGACCGCCACGACGCCCGCCCCCACGCCCACGGCAACCACGCCGCCGCGCCGAAGCGAATTGGCCCAGCCGCAGCCCACCCGGTCGCAAGCTCCGCAGCCGCGCGCGACAGGCATCCCCTCCCCGCTGCCGCAGCAGGTGCCGGACAACCGTCCCGCCCCGACGATCGAGACGCCCGGGCCTCAGCCGACGGTCGGCGCAGACCCGTTCGATTTCGACGAGGCCCCGTCCTCCGCCCCTGCTGCACCCGCTGGCGAGGCAGGACAAACCGTTGCGGCGAGCGAAGACAGCGGCGGCAGCAACTGGCTCTACTACGCGCTCGGCCTGCTTGCCCTGCTGCTGGCTGCAGGCGCATTCCTGTGGGTCCGCGCGCGCGGCCTGCCGACTGCCGGGCCTGTCACCGCGCCGCAGATCGAGCGACCCAGGCCGCGCAAGCTCGCCGCCGACGCGCCCGCGCGCTCGCCTGCAGCAGCGCCTGCGGCAGCACCCGCACCGGCGCCGGTCATCGCCGCCGCATCGGGCCCGCTCGGCCTCGCCATGACATCGCGCCGGATCAGCCTGTCCATGATGGCCGCCACGCTCGATTACGAACTGACGCTGGTCAATTCGGGCAACGAGACCATCCGCGGGATCGAAGTCCAGGGCGACCTCGTCAGCGCGCATGCCTCGCTGCCTGCCGACCAGCAGGTCGCCGCCGCCGGCCGCCCGCTCGAAAAGCGCCACGCCATTGCCGAGCTGGCGCCGGGCGAAAACCAGGCCATCAAGGGCCAGATCCGCCTGCCGTTCAGCGCGATCCGCGCCGTGGCGCAGGGGCGCGCCCCTCTGCTGGTGCCGCTGTCGCGCTGGCGCATCGTGGCGCAGGAGCCCGCGCTGGAACCGCTGGTGCAGACCTTCCTCGTCGGCCAGCCGTCGGACCGAAGGCAGCAGGGCATCCAGCCCTTCCCGCTCGACAAGGGGCCGGGCGTTTTCGCGCCCCTGGTGCAACGCGGCTTCGCCTGAGCCGCGCAATTCCGCCATTCTGCGTGCTTTACGGCGCCCCTTTACGCCGTTAACCCTCCTGTCCCCGCTCACGGCGTGAAGGAGACGCTGGGATGGACAATCTGGTTAGCACGCAGTGGCTGGCGCAAAATATCGGCGCAAGCGACCTGCGCATCGTAGATGCCAGCAAGCATCTCGACCCGTCCCGCAACGCGCGCGCGGAATACGAGGCGAGTCATATTCCCGGCGCGGTCTTCATGGACCTCGACTCGCTGGTCGATAGCAATGCGGCCAGCCCCAACACCCTCCCCAGCCCCGAAAAATTCGCCAGCCGGATGCAGAAGCTCGGCCTCGGCGACGGCAGCCGCATCGTGGTCTATGACGACAGCCTGCTGAAAAGCGCGGCGCGCGGGTGGTTCATGCTGACCATGTTCGGCGCGCAATATGTCGCCGTGCTCGACGGCGGGCTCGCCAAGTGGAAGGCAGAGGGGCGTGAGCTGGAAAGCGGCACCGTGACTTTGCGCGAGCGGCACTACACCGCCTGGGCCGACGACCGGAAGCTGCGCGATAAGGACGCTGTCCTCACCAACATCGAGACCGGCAGGGAAGTGCTGGTCGATGCCCGCCCCGCCGCGCGCTTCACCGGTGAGGAGCCGGACATCCGCCCCGGCATCCCGAGCGGTCACATTCCCGGATCGCGCAATCTGCCGCACACGGCGCTGTTCCGCGAGGACGGCACGTGGAAATCGCCCGACGCCATCCGCGAAGTCTTCGCCGACGCAGGCATCGATCTCGACCGGCCGGTCATCACCAGCTGCGGCAGCGGGATGACCGCGGCGGTCCTCGCCTTCGCCCTCCACCAGATCGGTAAGCAGGACGTCGCCCTCTACGATGGCAGCTGGAGCGAGTGGGCCGCCGACAGCACACTGCCGACCGCGCTTGGCCCGGCGGACTGATTGCGGCTACAGCGCGAGCCATGAGCAAGGCATCGGACGGAAATCACGGCAAATATGGCAGGGGCACTCGCGCGGTCAGGGCGGGACGGCGCGAGGAATGGACGGGGCGGGTGGTCAATCCGCCCGTCTGGCGCGCCAGCACGCATCTCTATCCCGACAGCGCATCGCGCAAGGCGGGCCTGAAGCACAACGAGGACGGGCATTTCTACTACGGCCGCCGCGGCAGCCCGACCCAGTGGGCGCTGGCCGACGCGCTGACCGAATTGGAACCCGGCGCCTTCGGCACGATGCTGTTCCCCAGCGGCACCAGTGCGATCTCCTCCGCCCTGCTGACAATGGTAAAGCCCGGTGATGTGCTGCTGGTGACCGACAACGCCTATGAACCCACGCGCGGCATCGCGAACGGCATATTGAAGCAGTTCGGCGTGGAAGCGCGCTATTTCGACCCGCTCGACATCGATGGCTACCGCGCGGCTTTCTGCGACCGGACGAAAGCGGTGATGCTGGAAAGCCCCGGCAGCCTGACGATGGAAGTGTGCGACATTCCCGCGCTGGCAGCAATCGCGCGAGAGCATGGCGCGACCAGCCTGATCGACAACACCTGGGCGGGATCGCTCGGCTTTGCGGCTCTGGAGCATGGCTGCGATATCGCGATCCAGTCGCTGACGAAGCATGTCGGCGGCCATTCGGACGTGATGATGGGGTCCGCAGCTGCCGGGCAGCGTCTCTATCGCCGGCTGCGCCGCACGGCCCAGTCGCTCGGCATCGTGGTTTCGCCCGACGATGCGGCGCTCGCCTCCCGCGGCCTCAGGACCATGCCCCTGCGGCTGGAGCGTGCCACGCAGAGCGCGCTTGCGGTGGCGAAGTGGCTCGCGGCGCATCCTTCGGTGTCGGCGGTGCTGTGCCCCATGCTGCCGGGATCGCCCGGTCACGAGCTGTGGCAGCGCGACTTCTCCGGCGGCTGCGGCCTATTTTCCTTCGCGCTGCAGGGCGGCGACGAAGATGCGCGGGCCCGCTTCATCGACGCGCTCGACCTGTTCGGCATCGGTTACAGCTGGGGCGGGTTCGAAAGCCTCGTCCTGCCGGTCGATCCCGCCACTTGCCGCAGCGCCACCGCGTGGCCGCGCGAGGGATCGCCCGTGCAGGGCCCGCTCGTGCGCCTTGCAATCGGGCTGGAAGACCCCGAAGACCTGATCGCAGACCTTGAGCGCGGTTTTGCCGCGATGGAGAACGACGCTTGAACACCGCCCTGTCCCAACAGGAAGCGCCAGCCCCCGCGGAAACCGCGGCGCCGGAGGGCGGCGGCGATGCCGGCCACTCGGCGCCTGTGGGCGGCGACGCGGCACCGGCGGGCGTCAACGCGTTCGAGGCCCCGGAGGAAACCGCCGTGTCCGGCGCGGATGCCGTGCGCGATGCGGTGGCATCCAAGCCCGGCACCGTATCCGACGTGATCGACACGCTGGACGGGCTGGCGATCAGCTTTGCCGATACGCGCGTTTCCGTGTGGGACGGGATCGTAGTGCTGCTCGTCATTTTCGGCGTCTTCCTGTTCGCGTGGCTGTTCAGCAAACTCGCCCACCGGGTGATCGGGCGGATCACCAAACTGGGTGCGGCACGGCGCCTGCTGGTCGAAAAGCTGGTTACCATTGTGGTCTGGGCCGGCGCGATCCTGATCGGGATCGACATGCTGGGCATCGACCTCACCGCGCTGGCGGTGTTCTCCGGCGCTTTCGGCCTCGCCATCGGTTTCGGCCTGCAGAAGACCTTCGGCAACCTGATCGCGGGGATCATCCTGCTGATGGACCGGTCGATCAAGCCGGGCGATGTCATCGCGGTGGCCGACCAGGCGGGCGCCGTGACCTTCGGCCAGATTCGCAAGATCGGCATCCGCGCCGTCTCCGTTACCACCCGGGACGAGCGCGAATATTTGATCCCGAACGAGAACCTGATGGTCAACCAAGTCGAAAACTGGAGCTATTCCAGCCGCAACGTGCGGATCCAGGTGCCGGTCGGCGTCAGTTACAATTGCGACATCAAACTGGCCGAAAAGCTCATGCTGGAAGCGGCGACCGAGTGCGGGCGAGTGCTAAAATCGCCCAAGCCGACCTGCTGGCTCGACGCCTATGGCGACAGCTCGGTCAACTTCATCATCCATTGCTGGATCCGCGATCCGGAACAGGGCGTCGGCAACGTGAAAAGCGAAGTTCTGAAAGTGCTGTGGGAGAAATTCCAGGCGAACGGAATCGAGGTTCCCTTCCCCCAGCGCGACCTCAACCTGCGCGGCAACGACCAGTTCGACCAACTTGTGGCCGCCATCAGCCAGCGGATCGATACGTCCAAGGAATAGCGGTTTGCTGCGGCTTTCCGCGCCCGCTTAAACTTCTGCTTCCCCCGGCCAAACGCGTTTTGCCTGTTGCGACGGCGCGTGCGCGCGCAGCTATGCTGCATGAGCGAAACAGGAAAAGTCCATCTCGTCGGCGCGGGGCCCGGTGATCCCGACCTGCTGACCCTGCGCGCGGCGCGGCTGATCGCAGAGGCGCGGATCATCGTGCACGACGGCCTCGTCGATCCCGCGATACTCGCCCTTGCGCGGCCCGATGCGCGGCTAATATCCGTCGCAAAGCGGCGCGCGCATCACACCCTGCCGCAGGAAGACATCTGTGCGCTTCTGGTGCGCGAGGCGCTGCGCGGCCACGATGTCGTGCGGCTGAAAGGCGGCGATCCGCTGGTCTTCGGTCGCGGCGGCGAGGAAGCGGAGGCCTGCCATGCCGCAGGCGTGCCCGTGGAAATCGTGCCCGGCATCAGCGCTGCCAACGGCGCTGCCGCGGCCGCGCAGATCGCCCTCACCCACCGCGACGCGGCCAGCATCGTCAGCTTCGTCGCCGGCCAGTGCAAGGGGCTTTCCGATCAGGACTGGGCCGGTCTCGCCGGCAAGGGCCGCACGCTGGTGATCTACATGGGCGTGAAAACCGCACCGCAGATTGCCGAGAAACTCATGGCGGACGGGCTAGCCCCGCAAACGCCGGTCGCGGTGATCGAGAACGCGGCGCGACCCGAAATGCGCGTGCTGCGCGGTATGCTTGCAGGCCTGCGCGACCTCGTTGAGCGCGAGGCCGTCGTCAGCCCCGCCCTCATCGTGATCGGCGATGTGACTGCGCGCGAGAATGCCGCGGTGTCCGCGCTAGCAAGCGACCTGGCGGCATGAACCTCCTCACCGGAAACGACCTGTTGAGCGGCGCCGTCGTGTGGTGGGACGGCGAGAGCTGGACGACCGACATCGCGAAAGCGGCGGACGCGGGCGAAGAAGGCGAGGCCATCATGGCGCGCGAGGAAGCCGCGCGCCGCGTCAACGCGCCCTACGTAGTGCCTGCCGAGAAAACAGCCGAAGGTATCCCCCGCCCGCTGCACGTGAAGGACCGCATCCGCGGCCTCGGCCCAACGGTGCGCCCCGACCTGACCCTGCAACCCGAAAACCCGGCTGCGATCCGGGAGGTGATCTGATGTACCAATACGATCGATACGACCAGGCGATAGTCGACGCGCGCGTTGCGGAATTCCGCGACCAGGCGCAGCGCCGCATCGAAGGCAAGCTGACCGAGGACCAGTTCAAGCCGCTGCGCCTGATGAACGGCCTGTACCTGCAACTGCATGCCTACATGCTGCGCGTGGCCATCCCCTATGGCACGCTGGACAGCCGGCAGATGGACGCGCTGGCCGACATCGCGGACAAGTACGACCGTGGTTACGGCCACTTCACCACGCGGCAGAACATCCAGTACAACTGGATCAAGCTGGAGGATGCGGCCGACATACTTGCCGACCTTGCCAAGGTGGAGATGCACGCCATCCAGACCAGCGGCAACTGCATCCGCAATATCAGTTCGGACCACTTCGCCGGCGCTGCGGCGGACGAGGTCACCGACCCGCGTCCCTATGCGGAACTGCTGCGCCAGTGGTCCAGCTTCCATCCCGAATTCAGCTACTTGCCCCGCAAGTTCAAGATCGCGGTGATCGCCAGCGAACAGGACCGCGCGGCGATGCGGCTGCACGACATCGGCATCCGCATCGTGGAGCGCGGTGGCGAGACAGGCGCGCAATTCTACGTCGGCGGGGGCATGGGCCGCACTCCGATGATCGCCCCCTTGATCCGCGACTTCGTCCCGATCGACCAGCTGGTGACTTACGCGGAGGCCTGTCTGCGCGTCTACAACCGCCACGGCCGGCGCGACAACAAGTACAAGGCGCGCATCAAGATCCTTGTCCACGAACTCGGCGCGGAGGAATACACGCGCCAGGTCGAGGAGGAATTCGCGCATTTGCTGGAAGTAGGCGTGGTGCCGCCCCGCGCGGAACTGGAGCGCATCGCGCAGTATTTCGCGGCACCTGACTATGCGGACGCCGCGCCCGCCGATCCCGACCGGTCGGATCCCGATTTCGCGGTCTGGATAGATCGCAATACGGTGCCCCACAAGCAACCCGGCCATGTCTCAGCCGTCATCAGCCTGAAGCCTGTCGGCGGAATTCCGGGCGATGCGACGGCAGGCCAGATGCGGCTGATGGCGGACCTCGCCAGGGAATACAGCCATGACGAACTGCGGGTCATGCACACGCAGAACATCGTCCTGCCGCATGTCCACAAGGCCGACCTGCCGGCCTTGTGGCAGAAGCTGGAGGCGGCCGGTCTCGGCACGTCGAACCTCGACCGGATCGGCGACATCATCGCCTGCCCCGGTCTCGATTACTGCAGCCTCGCCAACGCCCGCTCCATTCCCATCGCGCAGGCCATTTCCCGGCGCTTCGCCGCGTCCGGCAAGGAGGATACGCTGGGCGAACTAAAGCTGAAGATATCGGGCTGCATCAACGCCTGCGGCCACCACCATGCGGGCCACATCGGCATCCTCGGCGTCGACAAGAAGGGGGTCGAAAACTATCAGCTTCTTCTCGGTGGCAGCGAGGCGGAGGACGTCAGCCTCGCTCGGATCACCGGCCCCGGCTTCGACGCCGACGGCATCGTCGACGCGGTCGAGACGGCAGCCGACGTATATTTGCGCGAACGCAGCGGGGACGAACGCTTCATCGATACCTACCGCCGTGTCGGCATGGCTCCCTTCAAGGAGGCGCTGTATGGCTGACCTGCGTTTCCGCAACGACGCCCTGCCCGGCGAGCCCGCCGTGACGGTCGAGGCGTTTCTGTCGCAGTCGGCGGCGACGGCCGTGCGGATCGAACCAGGCGAGGATGCGCGCGACCTGCTGCCACACCTAAGCCGCCTTGCACTCGTCGAGATCAATTTCCCGGTCTTCGGCGATGGGCGCGGCTACTCCGCCGCCCGCATCTTGCGCGAAGCCGGCTACCGGGGCGAACTGCGCGCCGTGGGCGACGTGCTGGTGGACCAGATCGCATACATGCGGCGCTGCGGCTTCGACGCGTTCCAGCCCGACGCGCCGCTCGATCCGGCAGAGGTCGAGGCAGCCCTGTCGCGCTTCCCGCATGTCTACCAACCGGCCGCCGCTTCCGCCGTGCCCATCTGGACACTGCGCCATGGGTGAGCCTGCCCGCAACGTCGACCGGATCGACACCGCGCCTGGGTTCCTGCAGGAAGACGCCGACGCGCTCAACGCCCGCTTCGCCGGCACCGACACCTCTGCGATGTTGCAGGCGCTGTTTGCGGAAGACATCCTCGGCCGCACGGCCGTGGTTTCCAGTTTCGGCACGGAAAGCGCCGTGCTGCTGCACCTGGTCGCGCAGGCCGACCCGGCAATCCCCGTCGTCTTCGTCGACACGCTGAAGATGTTTCCCGAAACGCTCGCCTATCGCGACACGCTAGTCGAGCGCTTCGGCATATTGAACCCGCGCGTCGTCCAGCCCGACCCACAGGTGCTGGCGGATAGCGATGCGAATGGCCTGCGCTGGTCGTTCGATCCGGACGGGTGCTGCGCGATCCGCAAGGTGGAGCCGCTGGCCCGCGCCAAGGAGGGGCTCGACAGCTGGATTTCGGGACGCAAGGCTTTCCAGAGCGTGACGCGGCAGGACATTCCGCGTTTCGAGGTCGAACAGGGCCGCCTGAAGCTCAATCCGCTTGGCGACTGGGTGAAAGCGGAACTCGATGCCTATTTCGAGGAACACGACCTGCCGCGCCATCCGCTGGAAGCCGACGGCTTCCTCTCGGTCGGCTGCGCACCGTGCACCTCACCCGTCAAGCCCGGTGAAGACCCGCGCGCCGGGCGCTGGCGCGGCTGGGACAAGACCGAATGCGGCATCCACCAGCCGGGGATCGAACCCTTCCTCTAGACTTGGGTCAGAGCCACTTGTGCTCGCGATACCAGCGGGCGGTGTCCTTCAGCCCCTTTCGCGGATCGACCTGAGGCATCCAGCGCGCCTGCGGCACCGCCTTACCCGGATCGACCGTCCAGTCGGGATGGACCATGTAGCCGACGCGGTCTGGCGTCAGCTTCGCCTTGCCGCCGCGCAGCATCCGGTCGGCCTTTGCCGCCTTTTCCAGCAGGCCTTGCGTAAGATGCGGGACCCACGGCCGCCGCCCCACCGCCCAGCCGATCGCGCGGCCCCATTCGCGGTGGCTCCAGCCGTTGCGCCGCCCGTCGTCGGGTTCGAAGATGCGGTGGCTGACATCCTCCCCGCCGGGGACCAGCGCCAGCAGCAGCCGCGCGAGGTCATCTACGTGGATCCACGACGCGCGGCCCGGCGGCGGCATCGGGACCACGCCCCATTTCGCCGCCTTGAACATCTCCAGCACCTCGCGGTCGCGCGGCCCGAAAATTCCCGGCGGGCGGACGATCGTCCAGTCCAGCCCGCTCGCCCGCACCTGCCGTTCCGCACGCGCTTTCGATGCGCCGTAGTTCGACAGCTCCGGCGCGCGGGCCGACAGGGAGGAGACGAAGACAAAGCGCTGCACGCCCGCCTTGCGCGCCGCGTCGATCAGGCGGACGGTACCGCGCACGTTCCCTTCTTCGAAACCGGCGGCATCGGGCGCGTTGACGACGCCTGCGACGTGAATCACCGCCTCGCATCCGTCCACGAGGTCGAACAGCGCGGCCTCGTCGGCAAGGTGGCCTGATATCCACCGCACCCCGTCGCGCGGTTTCTGCTTGCTGCGCGTGAGGGCTTGTACCTCGATGCCGCGCCGCGCCGCCTCGTCGAGCAGCGACTGGCCCACGAAGCCGGTCGCACCGGTAATCGCCACCGTCATAGCAGCACCATGTGGTCGCGGTGGATGACAGCGGAGCGCGGCGCGTGGCCCAGTACAGCCTCCAGCGCATCGCTGCGGCGGCCCATGATCGCACGGCAGGCGTTGGCAGCATATTCCGACAGGCCCTTCGCCACTGCCACGCCATCGGGCCCGCTGACTTCGAGCAGGTCGCCGCGGGCGAATTCACCCTCCACGCCGGTTATGCCTGCCGCCAGCAGGCTTTTCCCGCTGCGCAGCGCCTCGACGCATCCGGCATCGACGTTTAGCCGCCCGGCCGCGCGCTGCCTGCCGCCGAGCCAGCTGCGCCGTGCATCGGCATCGCCTTGCGGCACGAACAGCGTGCCCCCGCCCGGCACCAGCGCATCGGCCAGCGGATGGTCGCCCGCGCCTTTCGCGATGACCAGCGCGATCCCGGCCCGCTCGGCGATCTCCGCGGCGCGCAGCTTGGACAGCATTCCGCCCGTGCCGAGGCCGGAACCGCTGCTCGCATCCGCCATGGCAAGGATATCGGGCGTCACGCCCTCGACCCGCTCGATCTTCTCCGCACCAGCCGTGCCCGGAGCGGCGGTGTAGAGCCCGTCCACGTCGCTCAGCAGCACCACGGCCTGCGCCCGAGCCGCCTGCCCGACGCGCGCGGCGAGCCGGTCGTTGTCGCCGAAACGGATTTCCTCCGTCGCGACGCTGTCGTTCTCGTTCACCACCGGCACCGCCCCGCCTTCGATCAGTCTCTGGAGCGTGGCGGAGGCGTTGAGATAGCGCGCGCGATCCTCGAAATCGTCCAGCGACAGCAGCATTTGTGCCGCCACCAGCCCCTTCCGCTCCAGCGCGTCCGCCCATGCCGAGGCCAAGCGGATCTGGCCGACGGCGGCCGCCGCCTGTGCATCGGCAAGATTGCGCTTCGCCTGCGCGAGGCCGAGCCGCGCCGCACCCAGCGCGATCGCGCCGGAAGTCACGACCACCACCGCCTGCCCGCGTGCGCGAAGGCCCGCGATGTCGCCGGCAATCGCCGCCATGAAGCTGGCATCCGGCGCGCCGTTCGCACCGATCAGCAGCGCCGAGCCGATCTTGACGACCACCCGCGCGCAAACCTGCGCATCCTCAAGCTGGGAATGTCCGGTGATCGCCATCGTGCCCCCGCCCCTAGCGGCGCGCGCAGTGGCTGCAAAGCCGCGCGTCAGATCGGCGACCATTCCTCCGGCTCGTCGTCCTCGTTCTCCACGCCTGCGCGCTTCGTTTCGGTGGAGGTTTTGGCCGGGAGGTAACCGATGACCTGGTCCAGCAGCGCCTCTATCCCGGCACCCGTCGCGCCGGAGATGGGAAAGACCCGCTCGGCCCCGGCTTCGACCAGCAGCTTGCCGAAGTCTTCAGCCAGTTCCGCATCCCCCAGGTCGAGCTTGTTGAGCGCGACGAGGCGGGGCTTGTCCTCCAGCCCGGCGCCGTATGCGGCCAGTTCCTCGTCGACGATCTGCATCGCTTCCACCGGGTCTTCGTGGCTCATGTCGATCAGGTGGATCAGCACCCGGCAGCGTTCGATATGGCCGAGGAAGCGGTCGCCGATGCCCGCGCCGTCCGCCGCGCCCTCGATCAGGCCGGGAATGTCCGCCAGCACGAAATCGCGGCCCTTGTGGCGGACCACGCCGAGCTTGGGCACCAGCGTGGTAAAGGCGTATTCGCCGACCTTGGCCCGCGCATTGGTGACCTGGTTGATGAAGGTGGACTTGCCCGCATTGGGCAGGCCGACGAGGCCGACGTCGGCGAGCAGCTTCAGTCGCAGCCAGACCCACATTTCCTGCGCCGGTTCGCCAGGCTGGTGCTGGCGCGGGGCGCGGTTGGTGCTGGTCTTGTAGCTGGCATTGCCGCGCCCGCCCATGCCGCCTTCGAGCAGGGTGATTTCCTGGCCTTCCTCGGTCAGGTCGGCGAGGACGGTTTCCCTGTCATCGTCGAGTATCTGCGTGCCGACCGGAACGTCGATGACGAGATCGGGCGCGCCCGCCCCGGTGCGGTCGCGGCCCTGGCCGTGCATGCCGCGCTTGGCCTTGAAATGCTGGGTGTAGCGGAAGTCGATCAGCGTGTTGAGACCGCCGACCGCGCGGAACACGATGTCGCCGCCTTTGCCGCCGTTGCCGCCGTCCGGCCCGCCGAACTCGACATATTTCTCGCGCCGGAAGCTGACGGCGCCGGGGCCGCCGGCGCCGGATTTCAGATAGATCTTGGCCTGGTCGAGGAAATGCATGGTGTCCCGCCCCTAGGCGCGGGGACCGGCAAGGACAAGCGGCGTCGCCCTATTGCGCCGTGCCGCTCTCGTCCGGAACCGGCTGGACCACCTCGCCGCCGGCGTTCGGGATGACGGTGGGGACGATGGTGGCGTAGACCGCGCCGTATTGCGGGCCATAGACATTGTCCCACGTCACCACGTCGCTCTGGTACTGTTCGAACTCGCCGTAGAAGCGGTCGAACGCCCGCTCGATCTGTGCAAGCTCGGCGGCCGCGAAGCTGGAGATGTCTTCGGGCGGGGCCGCCTGGTAGCGATTGGCCGTATCCAGCAGCGCCTCGCAGAAATAGGTGCGCGCCGGCGGCAGGGCGAAATAGTTGTAGACGCGGGTCGAATGGGTGTCGCGCGTGCGCTTGAAATTGCCGCCGAAGTCGCGGCGGAACTGCGCGTCGAGCTCCGTATTGGCTGCCGACAGCGCGCTTTCGTTGTTCTCCAGCAGCAGGCGGTAGCCCTCACCGATCGGCTGGTACCGGCCGGACAGGCAGTTGAGTGCCGCCACGTTCCAAGCGGAGCGCAGGTTCCACAGCGTCTCGGTCGAAGTGATGCCGGTGTTGATCGTCTGCCGGTTGCCGAGCGCGTCACGCTGCGGGATTTCGGTGTAGGGCGAGGCGCTGAACGGCGGGGTCGGTCGCAGCGGCGGCACGGAGACGAGCGGCGGCGCGGCCAGCTGCGTCGTTTGCAGCACGGGCGGCGGGGCGACGGTGCAGCCGGCCATGGCGAGCGCGATGCCCCCCAGGGAAGCAAGGCGAAGGCGGGCGGCGAAACGGGAAGACATCGGGGCAACCTCTCTCTCGGCGGTCGGTTCACCCGCATGGTATAGCGGCGCGACCTGACCTCGTCATGAAGCCGCATGATGCGCCGGGCAAGGGCAAAAGAAAACCCCGGGCCGCAAGCATGCGACCCGGGGTGTTTTTCGTCTGCTCTGCGTTGCGGATTATTCGCGGGCGGTGCCCATGAAACGCAGCAGGAACAGGAACATGTTGATGAAGTCGAGGTACAGCGTCAGCGCCCCGAGGATCACCGCCTTGCCGGCGAATTCGGTACCGCGCAGGTACTGGTATTCGGTCTTCAGACGCTGCGTATCATAGGCGGTCAGGCCCGCAAAAATCAGCACGCCGAGGGCCGAGATCGCCAGTTCCAGACCGGGCGAACCGATCAGGAAAGCGTTGAGCAGCGATGCGACGATGAGGCCGACGACGCCCATGATGAGGAAGCTGCCCCAACCGGAGATGTCCTTCTTCGTGGTGTACCCGAACAGGCTGAGACCGGCGAAGGCTGCCGCCGTGGCGAAGAAGGTCTGCGCGATCGACGCGCCCGTGTAGATGAGGAAGATCGACGAGAGCGACAGGCCCATCGCGACCGCGAAGCCCCAGAACATCGCCTGCAGCGCCGGCCTGGAGAACTTGTTCGCGCCGAAGCTCATAGCCAGGACGAAGCCGAGCGGTGCCAGCAGCACAACCCAACGAAGGATCCCGCCGCCGAAAATGGCCTGCATTAAAGCTTCCGACGTGGAAGCCAGCATCGCGACGATACCGGTCAGCAGCACGCCGCTGGCCATGTAGTTGTAGATTGACAGCATGTGCTTGCGCAGGCCTTCGTCGAAGGTCACGCGCCCTTCGGTGCGATCGAGGCCCGGCGACACGCCGTAGCCCTGCTGGGCCTGACGGGGGTCGTTCCAGTTTGCCATGTTTGATCCCTTTACGGTTCCGGTCGCCAGAAGGGGGCCGGTTCAAGGGAAATATCGGCATTTTCGCCGCCGATTTCAAGGAAAACCGGAGGAAATCGGTACGCGCCGCTATTAACCCTGTTTGCGCGCCTTTCCAGCCAGATAGGCGCCCCTGTCGCGCGTCTTTCGCAAGGTTTCAGCAAGTAATGCCTCCAGCGCGCCGCCTTCGTCGAGCACGTCGAGACCCGCCTGCGTCATGCCGCCGGGACTGGCGACGCGGGCGGCAAGATCCCGCGGGGACAGGTCGGACCGGGCGGCGAGTGCGCTGGCCCCTTCCATCATTTGCACCGCCAGTCTCTCCGCCTGTTCAGCCTCGAGCCCCAAGTGCTGCGCCGCCGCCGCGATGCCATCGATGATGCGATAGACGAAGCCCGGACCCGATCCGGCAAGCGCGGTGCCGAGGTCGAACTGCGCCTCGTCCGCCAGCCATTCGGCGCTGCCCAGCGCTACCGCGAGCGCCGTTACCTTGTCGCGCCCGGCGGCATCCAGATCGCGGGCGACCAGCACGTTGGGCGACTTGCCAATCGCGCAGGCGAGGTTCGGCATGAAGCGCACCCACGCGCCGGCCGAGGGAGCGGCGTCGGCCAGCGTCCCTAGATCCACCCCGCCCAGCACCGACAGCAGCACCGTGTGCGGATCGCACACCGCATCGATGGCCGGGGCGGCGTCGGCGAGCTGCTGCGGCTTCATCCCGATCACCACGGCATCGAACGGTCCGGCTGGCCATTCGGTCGTGAACCGCGCGCCTTCCGGCGCCGGCTTCGGGCGAGGGTTGTAGATCGTAAAGCGGTCCGCGGGCAGGCCGGCGTGCAGCCAGCCTTCCACCATCGCGCCGGTCATCGCGCCGTATCCCGCGACCAGGATGCGCGCGAAGCCGTCCACCCGGACTAAGCCTCGCCGGCGGGGTCGATCAATGCGGAATCGAGCGCCTCGCGCGGGGATTTCTCGCCCCACAGGGAAAACTGGAACGCGGGATAGAAGCGGTCGCATTCCGCGACGGCGTTCTCCACCAGCGCCTGTGCCTGGCTCAGGTCCAGCATCCCGTCGTCGCCCAGCATCATCGCGTTGCGGTAGAGGATCATCCCGCCTTTCGACCACGTTTCGAAATGGCCGAGCCAGACCTGCTCGTTGATGAGCGAAATGAGCTCGTGCAAGTTTGCGCGGCGGCCCTCCGTGGCCCTGATATCGGGCAGGCAGAGCAGCTGCAGCACGTGGTCTTCCTGCCGCCAGATCGCGCGCAGCTGGTAAGTCGCCCAGCTGCCCTGCACCTCGCCGGTGATTTCGTTCTCCTCGACGAATTCGCACGGCCAGCCGCGCGCTTCGAACAGCTGCGCGAGCATGTCGACCGGGGGCGACTGGTCGACGGTGGTGGCCTGCCTTTGCTGGCGGTCGATCATCGGGCGGATAGTCCTGCGAACCTCATGCAGGGTGACATGGCGCAGGCCCGCCCCGCCGCGCAATCGCGCGGCATCGCGCAGCGGTGCACAACCGTTTTCGCTTGTTCAAACCTTGTGCAAAAGCCGGACCCGCCAGTATCGCGCGGACGGTGTGAGCGGCCTCAGGGAAGCTTGTCGACCGCCTCGCCCTCGGCGCTGGTGAAGCGGAAGCTGTCGATCTCCAACGCCTTCAAATCGCTGACCATTTTGTTAGCTGCGGCGACGCTGTCGAAGGGACCGAAGACGAGGCGGTTGGTCTCGCCCCAGGTGGCGACATAGGCCTCGCGGCCCTTGAGCAAATCGCCGCCCGCACGGCGGATGCGCCGCCAGTCGAAGCGCAGCGCGTCGCGGTCGCGGCCCGTGGCCACCTGCACCCACTGGCGCGAAGGCGCGGCAGGCGGAGGCGGTGCGGCGCGCTCGCGCGGGGGCTGGATAGCGGTGATGTCGACGCCGCCGGTGGGCGCGGCCGGCGCGGCAGCTGCCAGGCGGAAGCTGCTGAACGCCTCGTCCAGCGACGCGGGCTCCTCTGCTACCGCGACAGTCGCGGCCGGATCCGGGTCCCGCGGCGGCACATCGTCGGTAGCAGGCGGCATGTCCGCGCGCACGATCTCGATGGTGGGACGCGGTGTCTCGGCTTCGGTCGGCCCGATCACCTCGTCAGCCTCTTCCTCGATCGCCGCGACAACCGTTTCGGCAGCTGGCTGCGCGGCGGTCTCGACCGGTTGCTGGACAGGCTGCGTCACCGGCGATGCCGCGGGGGCTTGCGCTATCGGAGTTTCCGCAACCGGCGTCCGGGAGATCGGGGGAAGCTCGGCTGTCGCGAGCGCCGGCTGCCGGGCTGGTGGCGGGGTGGCGGCAGGCGCGGGCTGCGCAGGTGCAGGTTCTACCTGCGCGACCGCTGGGCCAAGCTGCGGCCCTTGCGGCTCAAGCCTGCTCGGCGCTTCTTCCCCGCGCTGCGCGGCCAGCGCCCGTTCGTAGCGCGAGCGGGTGGGGTCGGCAGGCGCGAAGGCAACTGCCTCGCTGCGCGGGAAATGGCCGAAATTGGCCGCTGCCGCCTGTTGCGCTGCGGTCAATGCGGGCATTTGCCGCAGGTAAGGCTCGAATCGCGCCGCGGCCGCCGGCGGCTGGAGCGCCTTGACGATGGCCATGGCCTCGTCCGCGCGGCCGGCGATCGCCAGCACGAAGGCCCGGGTGCGGAAGGCGGCGCGATTGCCGCGCTGGAGCAGCGGGAGGAGCGTCGATTCCGCCCCGACGATGTTGCCGTCGATCGCCTGGCTGAGCGCCATACGGCGGCTGACGACCGCGTCCTCGCCGCTCGACAGGGCAGCCCGGTAGGCCTGCTGCGCGCGGGCTGTATCGCCGACCAGATCGTAGGCAAGGCCCCGGTCGCCCCAGTATTTGCCGAGCTGCGCGCCCGATGCCTCGGCGCGTTCAAACAGGGACAGCGACTGGTAGGGATCCTCGGTGCGCACCGCGACCACGGCAAGGCCGAGGAGGATGCGCGCATCGCCGCGAGCGAGCGCCTGGGCGCGGCTGAAATAATCCTGCGCGGCCTCGTCGTCATTGAGGTCGAGCGCGGCGAAGCCGGCCATGCGCAGGGCGTTGAGGTCGCGCGGGTCCTGCGCCAGCCGGCGGGTCGCGGCGCGCAGGCTCTCTTGCGCCTCTTCGGTGGAGGCCGTGTCGGTATAATCCGGCACCTGCGCGTAGGCAGGCGGCGCCATGACGCCAAGAGCGAGCGCGAATGCGCCGAAACACAAGATCAGGCCGGAATGTCCCATAGGTCCGCGTTTATGCAGTACGAATCGCGGCTTGCGAAGGCCTGAACGCCGGCAAATCGCGTGCGCGGGCGGCCCGCAAGCCGCCCGCGTCATGCGTCACTGGTTGTTCTGGCGACCAAGAAAACGCGGGATGTTGATGCCGCCGCCGTCTTTCTTGTCGTCGTCATCGTCCTCGTCATCGGAAGATCCCGATGCGCCCGAACCGCCACCGCGCGACAGGTTGGCCATGCGTTCGAACAGCGTGCTGCCGCCGCCGCTTTCGCCGCCCGAACCGCCCGAGCCTGCGCCGCCGGCGGCTCCACCACCGGATTCCGCGCCCGCTTGGCCGGACCCGGCAACAAGGCCGCGCCTGCGCCCGCCCGGTGCGGGGGGCCGCACGTCCTCGTCCGCCTCGGCAAGGCGGGTCGCGTCGAGGAGCAGTTCGTCGCTGCTCGCCTCGTCGTCGCTGTCGCCCGGGGACGAACCGCCGCTCAGTTCGAGCGGGCCATCGTCGTCGTCCGCTTCCGCGCCGGCGGCAAAGCCGCCATCGCCGGGATTCATGTGCGCCTGATCGGCTGCCGGTTCCTCGACGGGTGCGGGTTCCGCATCGTAGCCGCTCGGCACGCGGGGCGAGGACAGATCCTCGTCCTCGTCGTCCTGCCGCAGGCCTGCCAGCGGATCGACGATATCGTCGACATCGTCCTCGTCTTCTTCATCGTCATAGTCGTAGCCGCCGGTAAGGCCGGAGAAGCCGGACAGCCCGTCGTCGCTATTGCCGGCATCGCTGCTGCCGATGGCGAACTGGTCGTCCTCGTCCTCGCCGTCCGCGGCCATTTCCTCGGCGCTCGGCACCGGCAGGACCGGGGTCTTCGGCCCGCGCGAGGCGCCGAGGTCGACGGGCCGCTGCGAATATTGCGCCGGGGCGACGGTGCCTTCCGCGCTGTCCTCGATCCCCGTGGCGACCACCGACACGCGGATCTTGCCGTCGAGGTCGGGGTTGAAGGCGCTGCCCCAGATGATGTTGGCATCGTTGTCGACGAGTTCGCGGATGTGGTTCGCCGCCTCGTCCACTTCGAGCAGGCGCATGTCCTCCCCGCCGATGATCGAGATGATGACGCCCTTCGCGCCGGCCATGCTGACACCGTCGAGCAGCGGGTTGGCGATGGCGCGTTCGGCGGCTTCGAGCGCGCGGTTGTCGCCCTCGCCCTCGCCCGTGCCCATCATCGCCTTGCCCATTTCCTGCATCACCGAGCGGATGTCGGCGAAATCGAGGTTGATGAGGCCCGGCATCACCATCAGGTCGGTGATCGAGCGCACGCCCTGTTGCAGCACTTCGTCGGCCAGCTGGAACGCCTGCTTGAACGTGGTATCGGGTTTGGCGACCAGGAACAGGTTCTGGTTGGGGATGACGATAAGCGTATCGACGTGCTTCTGCAGTTCCTCGATACCCGCTTCGGCGGCCCGCATGCGGCGCGCACCTTCGAACATGAAGGGCTTGGTCACCACGCCCACGGTCAGCACGCCCATCTTGCGCGCGGCCTCCGCGATCACGGGCGCTGCGCCGGTGCCGGTGCCGCCGCCCATGCCGGACGCGATGAAGACCATGTTCACGCCGTCGAGCAGCCGCTCGACTTCCTCGATCGTCTCTTCGGCCGCCGCACGCCCGACTTCGGGCCGCGATCCTGCGCCCAGGCCCTGGGTAATTTCCGGGCCGAGCTGGATGCGCTGTTCCGCAACCGAGTTGTTCAGCGCCTGCGCGTCGGTGTTGGCGACGACGAAATCGACGCCTTCGATCTGCGCGTCGATCATGTTGGCGATGGCGTTGCCGCCCGCCCCGCCGACACCGATCACGGTGATGCGCGGGCGCAGTTCTTCAACAGAGGGCGGGCCGATATTGATGCTCATATGCGTTCCCTTTCAGGGCTGGACGCGGGGAAATTATGGTTGATGCGGTTGTGACACAAAGCGATTCCGCGCGGGACAGGGGGTAAACCCTTATCCACAGCGGCTTGTGCCCGAAAATCGGCGGCGAAATTCATCAGAAATACTCGCGCATGGCACGCCAAACCTTTCCGGCGAGCGCGGGGAAGCCGATTACGTCCTGCTGCTGGTGCCGCGGACGCAGCACGCGGATGTCGACCGGATCGCGCGCGGCATAGAGCGCAAGGCCCGCCAGCGTGGCGAAAGCGGGCACGCGGTGCGCCTCCGCCAACCCGTCCAGTTCCGGCGGCTTGCCGATCCGCACGGGCGAGCCGAGCGATCCTTGCGCATAGTCGGCGATGCCCGCCAGTTCCGCCCCGCCGCCGGTGATGACGACCTGCCGCCCGCCGGCGCCGGAAAAGCCCATGTCCTTCAGCGCGCGGTCGACTTCTTTCAGCACCCGGTCGAGCTGGTCGGCGATGACCGAGATCAGCTGCGCGCGCGGGATTCGGCCGTGGTCGTCCGCGCCGCGGGCCGGTTCGCCGCCGCGCGGATCGCCGGGGCCGTCCACCGGGATCATCTCGCGGTGGTCGCTGGGGCTGGCGACGGCGCTGCCATAGCGGCACTTCAGCCGCTCCGCCTGGAAACGCTTGATGCCGAAGACAGAGGCGATGGCATCGGTCATGTCGGCAGAGCCGATCGGAATGGACTTTAGGCCCAGCAGCATCCCCGCCGCGAAGACCGAGACATTGGTGACCTGCGCGCCGAATTCGACCAGCGCCACGCCGAGCTCGCGCTCTTCTTCCGACAGGCAGGCAAGCCCGGCAGCGACGGGCGAGCCGACCACGGAGGACACCTCCAGATGCGCGTTCTGCACGCATTCGGTGATGTTGCGGATGGGCGCGCCGTCGGCGAGCATGACGTGGACGTCGACCCCCAGCCGTTCGGCATGCAGGCCGGTGGGATTGGCGACGCCGTGCGCCCCGTCGAGCGTGTAATGCGCGGGCTGCGCGTGCAGGACCATGCGCCCGTCGGGCTCCAGCCCCTCCCGCGCTTCGAGCAGGAGGTGCTCGATATCCTCTTCCTCGATCCGCCGCCCGCCGATGTCGATTTCCACCTGCGCGATGCGGCTGGTGAGCCCTGCGCCCGAGGCACCGATATGGACCTTGCGCACGCTTTGCCCGGCGATCTTTTCTGCCCGCTCCATCGCCTCGCGCACGGCAAAGGTTGCGGCCGCCATGTCGGTGACATAGCCGCGCTTGATCCCCTGGGCCTGCCGGTGGTGGGAGCCGAGTACGAGGATATTGCCGTCCTCCGTCAGCGCGGCGACCATCGCGGCGATGCGGAAACTGCCGATGTTGATGCAGCCGAAAACCTGGTCGAGGCGGGGCGTGTCGCTCATTCGCTGCGGACCTCGCCTTCGCCCGAGGCCAGGCCTTCGCCCTCCCCTTCGCCGCAGCCGGGGCAGCGCATGTAAATGCGTTCCGGCGCGCGCATGTCGAAGCTGGCGACCTTGCCGCCGAGCAGGCGGTTTACCCCGTCCAGCCGGGCGAAGCTCATCAGGGCCTTGGCAGAGGCTTCCTCCCCTTCCGGCAGGGCGAGCACCTGGTCGGTCTTGAACGTGATGTCCCAGCGCCGGTTGCCAACCCACTCGGCCTCCGCCACCTGGGGTTTCAGCGCGGGCGCGGCTTCCAGCAGCGTTGCGAGCGCGGGCACCTGCCGCTGCGCGCCCGGCCCTTCGATCATCAGGTATGGCTTGGCATTGGCGGCGGAAATCGGCTCCAGCGCGTGGCCGGTCGCGTCGATCAGCACCAGCCGGCCGGGCTTGCGCAGAACGGCGTGGGGCACGCGTTCGACGATGTCGATCACCAGCGTATCGGGAAGCTGGCGCGAAACGCGGGCATCCCTGACCCAGTCGAGGTCGAGCAGTTCGGCGCGCAGGGCCTCCACATCGACCAACGGCATCGCCTGGTCCTGTTCGCCCAGCACGCGTTCGTAAACGGTGAGCACATTCATCCGCTCTGTCCCGCGGACTTCCACGTTCTTCACCTCGAAACCGGCATCGCCGGCCAGGCTGGCGAGCTGCTGCTGCGCCATGGCCGGCACCCCGGCGAGGCTGGCCACGAACCATGCAAGCGCCGCCGCGCCGCCCAGGATGATGGCGAGGAACACCCGCTGCAGCTGTTCTTCGGTGAACGGCAGGAAACGGATCGCTGCGCCCATCGCGCCGCTCGCCTGTTTCTTCGTCTGGCGCACGCGGGCCTGCGTGCCCTGCCGCCGCGCAACCTTGCGCGCCCCCGTGCCGCCCCGGCGGATCTTCTGGCTCACGCCGCCCTCCCTTCCAGTGCGGCCGCCACGATCGCTTCGACCAGCGTTGCGTAATCCATGCCGCAATGCTTCGCCTGTTCGGGAACGAGGCTGAGCGGGGTCATGCCCGGCTGGGTGTTGGTTTCCAGCACGAACAGGCCATCCTCGCCCTGCTCGTCGTCCCAGCGGAAGTCCGTGCGGCTGGTGCCCTTGCAGCCCAGCACCGTATGCGCGCGCACCGCGTATTCGCGGCACAGTTCGGCGATCCGGTCGGGGATTTGCGCCGGGCAGATATGCTCGGTCTTCCCGTCGGTGTACTTGTTCTCGTAATCGTAGAAGCCCGATGCGACGACGAGCTCGGTCACGGTCAGCGCCTCCGGCCCGCCTGCACGGTCGATCACCGCGGTGGTCAGTTCGCGCCCGCGGATGAACGGCTCTGCCAGCAGCCGCTCGAAATCCTGCCACGGGCCCTTCGCATCGCGCGCGATGGGATTGCCGTAGTCGCTTTCGTCGGTGACGATGGCCACGCCCACGCTGCTGCCTTCGTTGACGGGCTTGAGCACATAGGGCCGGGCCAGCGGGTCGCCTTGATACAGGGTTTCGCAGTCCACGATCCGGCCGCCCGGCATGGGGATGCCGTGGGGGACCAGCGCCTGCTTGGTCAGTTCCTTGTCGATCGCGATGACAGAGGTGGCGAGGCCCGAGTGCGTGTAGGGCACGCCCATAAGATCGAGCATGCCCTGCACCGTGCCGTCTTCCCCCGGCACACCGTGAAGCGCGTTGAACACGACATCGGGCTTCGCTTCGGCAATACGCGCCGCGACATCGCGGCCCATGTCGATCCGGGTCACCCGGTGGCCGCGCGATTCCAGCGCATCGGCAACGCCGTTGCCGCTCATCAGCGAAACCTCGCGTTCCGCGGCCCAGCCGCCCATCAGGACGGCCACGTGGAGTTTGCCCAAGGTGCTCATGGCCGGCCCACCCGCTTGATCTCCCATTCCAGGGCGACGCCCTGGCTGGCGCGGACGCGGTTGCGCACTTCCTCGCCCAGCCCTTCGATATCGGCGCTGGTCGCATCGCCGGTGTTGATCAGGAAATTGGTGTGCTTCTCGCTCACCTGCGCGCCGCCCAGCGTCAGGCCGCGACAGCCGGCGGCATCGACCAGCTGCCAGGCCTTGCCCCCTTCGGGATTCTTGAACGTGGAGCCGCCCGTCTTGGTGCGCAGGGGCTGCGAATTCTCGCGCTCTTCGGCGATGCGGTCCATCTCCGCTCCGATGGCTTCGGGATCGCCGGGCGTGCCGCGAAAGCGCGCGGCGACCACTACGGCGCCGTCCGGCAAGGCGGAATGGCGATAGGAATAGTCGAGATCGGCAAGCGTCAGGCAATGGCATTGCCCGTCCGCCATCACGACGTCGCAATCGACGAGGATGTCGGCCACCTCGCGCCCGTAAGCGCCGCCGTTCATCCGCACGAAGCCGCCGACCGTGCCGGGAATGCCGCGCAGGAATTCCAGCCCCGCGATGCTCGCATCGCGCGCTTCGGACGCCACGAGGATGCCGTGCGCCCCGCCGCCGCATTCCAGCGTCGTCTCGTCCAGCTGGCGGACCTGTGCGAAAGGCTTGCCGAGCTTGATGACGACGCCGGGGATGCCCCCGTCGCGCACGATCAGGTTGGAGCCAAGGCCGAGCGGCATGACCGGCAGCGAACCGCCCAGCCGGGTAAGGAATTCGCGCAATTCGTCCACGTCCGCAGGCTCGAACAGCCAGTCCGCCGGGCCGCCGGTCTTGAACCAGGTATACTTGGCGAGCGGCGCGTCCTGCCGCAACTTGCCGCGCCATTCTCCCGCAGGCGCAGCGCCCGTGGGGGCCTCGCCCGCATCGGCTTCGGCCGCCATGCCGCTGTCGCCCCACATCCAGTCCTCGCCGGGCTGCATCATGCCGCGCCCCCGAGTTCCTGCGGCAGGGCGGCGGCCCACTTCGTGATGTCGCCCGCGCCGAGGCACACGACCATGTCGCCTTCCTCCAGCGTTTCGGACAGCGTCGCGACCAGTTCCGCCCGGTCCGCAACCGCCTCTGCGGAGCGGTGGCCGCGCGCCTTGATCCCTTCCACCAGCGCATCCTGGTTCACGCCCTCGATGGGATCCTCGCCCGCGGCATAGACCGGGGTCACATAGACGCGGTCGGCGTTGTCGAAGCAGCTCTGGAAATCGTCCATCAGGTCGCCGAGGCGGGAATAGCGGTGCGGCTGCATCACCGCGATGACCCGGCCCTGCGCGGCCTCGCGCGCGGCTTGCAGCACGGCGCGGATTTCGACCGGGTGGTGGGCGTAATCGTCGATGATGGTCGCGCCGCGCGCGGTCCCTGTTTTCGTGAAGCGCCGGCGCACCCCGCCGAACTTGTCGAAACCGTTGCAGATGATGTCGTCGCTGCAACCCATCTCCACCGCGACCGCGATGGCGGCGAGCGCGTTCTGGACATTGTGGCGGCCCGGCATCGGCAGGCGGACGGATTCAATCCGGCGGTCCTCTGCCGCGCGCTGGCGGATGACGACGTCGAACACGCTCGCCCCGCCTTCGGTGCGCAGGTTCACGCCGCAGATGTCGGCTTGCAGCGACAGGCCGTAAGTGATCACCTGCCGGTCGCGCACCTGGCCGATCACCGCTTGCACTTCAGGATGGTCGATGCACAGGATCGCCGCGCCGTAGAACGGCACGTTATGGATGAATTCCACGAACGCCTTCTTCACGCCGTCAAAATCGCCGTAATGGTCAAGGTGTTCGGGATCGATATTGGTGACGACCGCGATCGTCCCGTCGAGGCGCAGGAAACTGCCGTCGCTCTCGTCGGCTTCCACCACCATCCACTCGCTGTCGCCGAGCCGGGCGTTGGAGCCGTATTGTTCGATGATGCCGCCGTTGATGACGGTGGGGTCGATCCCGCCCGCATCGAGCAGCGCGGCGATCATGCTGGTGGTGGTCGTCTTGCCGTGCGTGCCGGCTACCGCGACGGTGGATTTCAGCCGCATCAGTTCCGCCAGCATTTCCGCCCTGCGGACTACCGGCGTGCGATTTTCGAGCGCGGCGGCGACTTCGGGATTGGTGCGCTTTACGGCGGTTGAGGTGACCACCACGGATGCGCCTTCCACGTTTTCCTTCGCATGGCCGATATGCACCGAAATGCCGCGTTCGCGCAGCCGCTCCACGCTCGGCCCTTCGGAAAGGTCGCTCCCCTGCACGGTGTAACCGAGGTTGTGCATGACCTCGGCGATGCCGGACATGCCGATGCCGCCGATGCCGACGAAGTGGACCACGCCGATGTTTGTCGGGACGCCCTTCATCGCGCAGCCTCCCGCGCGGCGCGCTCATTCTGAGCCTGTCGAAGGGCCTGGCCCACGGGTGCGCCCTGCGTGGCCCCGCGGGCGTTGTTGCCGCCGACGCGGATCACGTCCTGCAAGCCCGCCCCGCCGAAGCTTTCGACGAGGTCCGCCAGCGCGATCGCCGCATCGGGCCGCCCGCAATTCCACGCCGCATGGGCCGCATTGGCAAGGGTGGAGGGTTTCATGGCCAGCGCCTGGATCTGTTTCGCCAGTTCCTTGGCCGTGAACTTTTCCTGCCGGATCATCCGCGCGCCGCCCGAGTTCGTCAGCTCGCGCGTATTGGCGGCTTGGTGGTCGTCGGTCGCGATCGGCAGCGGCACGAGAATAGCGGGACGGCCCACGGCGGTCAGTTCCGCAATCGTGCTCGCGCCCGCGCGGCCGATGAAGATATGCGTGTCGGCCAGCCGGTCCTGCATGTCCTCGAAATAGGTGCCGAGCTCTGCCGGGATGCCGTGTTCGGAATAGCGGTGGCGCACCGCGTCCAGATCCTCTGCCCGGCATTGCTGCGTCACTTGCAGCCTTGCGCGCAGCGCGGGGGGCAGCATCGCCAGCCCGTCCGGCACCACTTCGCTCAGCACCCGCGCGCCCTGGCTGCCGCCGGTCACCAGCACCCGCAGCAGGCTTTCCTCCGCGAAATGCGGGAACGGCTTGTCGCGCAGGGAGAGGACCTCGCCGCGTACCGGATTGCCGACGAGGTGGACCTTGCCCGCATATTTGGCATCGAGCCGGTCGACCTTTTCATAGGAGGTCGCAATCGCTTCCACGCCCCGCGCGAAGAAGCGGTTCACCCGGCCGAGCACGGCGTTCTGTTCGTGCAGCACGGCGGGCACGCCGGCGGAGCGCGCAGCCAGCACCGCGGGGAAGGACGGATAGCCACCGAAGCCCACGACCGCCGTCGGCTCAAAGCTTTCGTACAGCCGCTTTGCCATGTTGCGGCCCTGCAGGATCGCCTTGACCCCGCCGACCCACTTCAATGGGTTCTTGCCGATCTTGCCGGCGGGCAGGACATGCGCGGTCAGCGCCTCGGGCTTGCCGGGTATCTTCGCGCCGCGATCGTCGGTGATCAGCGCGACGTGGTGGCCGCGCGCGATCAGCTCCTCCGCCAGTGCGAAAGCGGGGATCAAGTGGCCGCCGGTGCCCCCGGCGGCGAGTACGAAGTGGCGTACGATATCGTTCATCGCGCCCGTCCCTTGGGCAGCAAGGCGCGCCAGTCAAATCTTTCGCGCTGGAGGAACGGGTTCCGGCGGGTGATCGCCAGCAGGGCGCCAACGGTCAGGCAGATCGCGACGGTCGACGATCCACCGTAGGACACCAGCGGCAGCGTCATGCCCTTGGAGGGGAAGAGCTGCAGGTTGACGAGGATGTTGATGAAAGCCTGCCCACCGAACAGCGCAGTCAACCCGGTCGCCGCGAGGATGGTGAACAAATTCTCCTCGTCCATCAGGCGCGACAGGACGCGCAGGATGATGGCGAGGAACAGCACCACGATCACCGCGCAAGCGACAAGGCCGAATTCCTCGCCGATGACCGAAAAGACATAGTCGGTATGCGCTTCGGGCAGGCGCATCTTTTCCGTACCCAGCCGCATGCCGGTGCCCGTCCACCCGCCGCCCAGCAGTGCGCGTTCGGCAAGGTCGACCTGGTCGAATGCGGTGCCGCCGCCAAGGAAGCTGTCGATCCGGTGGCGGGCATTGTCGTAGAAAATATAGGCCGCACTGACCAGCAGCAGGCCGAACCCGCCCAGCCACGCGAGCAATTGCAAGGGAAGGCCGGAAAGGAACACCGCGATAACGAAGACGCCCGCGAACAGCACCGCATCCCCGAAATTGGGCTGCAGCATCAAAAGCAGCGCGACCAGCCCGGTAAGGATGCCGGCAAGAGCCATGACCGGCATCGTCGGATCGCGCAGCCGCCACGACAGGATCCATGCCAGCATGATGGCGAAGGCCGGCTTCAGGAACTCGCTCGGCTGGAAGCGGATGCCCAGGTTGATCCAGCGCTTCGCCCCGTTGACCTCGCTGCCGATGACCGGGACCAGCAGCAGCAGGACGATCATCACCGCGCCCAGCAAGATGCCGCCCTGCCGCACGGTTTTCTGCGGCAACATCGAAATGCCCAGCATCACGCCGACGCCGAGCGCGAGGAAGGCCGCGTGCATCCAGAAAAAGCGCAGCGGCGAAAGCGTAACCTCGGCAGTCGAAAGCCGCGCGGCGCTGGCGGGGGAGCCCGCGGCAACCGCGAACAGGCCGCAGACCATCAGGAGGCCAATCAGACCGAGCAGCACGCGGTCGACCTCGCGCCACCAGATCTTCAGCTCGCTGCGCCAGTTCTTCGGCGGGCTGAATGCGCTGTGCAGCCGTTCGGCGCCGCGTGGCAGGTAGGGTTGGCCGGGGGTCATTCTTCTTCGTCCTGTGCGCAGCGCACCTTGCCGGTTTCCGCCACCGCGTTGACGATGGAGCGGAAGGCCTCGCCGCGCGCCTCGTAATCGCGGAACTGGTCGAAGCTGGCGCAGGCGGGGGACAGCAGCACGACATCGCCGGGTGCCGCCGCGCCGAATGCGCGCCGCGCAGCCTCGCACAGCATCTCGCAATTCTCGACCGGGACCTGCCCGTCCAGCAATTCGGCGAACATCGGCCCGGCCTCCCCAATGGTATAGGCCGCCGCGACATTGCCGAGCTGGTCGGCGCATTCCTCAAGACTGTCGGACTTGGACAGTCCGCCGACGATCCAGTGGACGCGGGGGCGCGGTTCGGGCGGGAACGCCGCCAGCGCCGGTGCGGCGGATGCGGCGTTGGTCGCCTTGCTGTCGTTGACGAATTCCACGCCCTCATGGCGGCCCAGCCGCTCCATCCGGTGCGGCAAGCCCGTGAAGCTGGCGAGACCGGCGGAGATTTCCGCGTCGTTCAGGCCGAGCTCGCGGACGATGGTGATGGCGATGGCCGCGTTCTCGCGATTGTGCGGCCCTTGCAGCGAAGGCCAGCGGTCGGCTTCCGCCTCGAACGCGCCAAGGTCGGCGCACACCGCCCGCCCGTCTGCCCGGCGCGCTGCCGCCCCGTCGCGAATGGCGCGGGTGGACGGATCGCCGCAGCCGAAAGCCGCGAATTGCCCGCTGCCCTGCATCGCGAACAGCCGGCCCTTGGAAAAGGCATATTCCTCGAACCCTGAATAGCGGTCGAGATGGTCGGGGGTGATGTTGGTCAGCCCCGCCGCCTCGCAAGCCAGCGAGCGGGTGAGGTCGATCTGGTAACTCGACAATTCGAGCACGTAGACGCCCGCGCCCCTGTCACCCGGCTGCAAGGGCTCGCGGCTCAGGACCGGCAGGCCGATATTGCCGCCCATCAGCGCGGGCACGCCGGCCTGTTTCAGCAAATGGGTGATGAGCGCGACCGTGGTCGATTTGCCGTTGGTACCGGTGATGCCGACCACGCGGTGCGGCGGCAGATCCGACCGCGCGAGCGCGAACAGCTCGACGTCGCCGATCACCGGCACGCCCGCAGCCGCGGCACGCTCCGCAATCGGGTGGGTGTTCAGCGGCACGCCGGGGGAAACCACGATGCCGTCGAACCCGGCAAGGTCGATCGTGAGCGGATCGGCCAGCACCGCGCGGCCGTCCACCGCCTTACGCGCCTCGTCCTGCCGGTCCCAAGCCGTGACGTGCGCCCCGCTCGCCAGCAGCGTCTCGACCGTGGCGAGGCCCGAGCGGGCAAGGCCGAGAACGGCGTATCGCTTGTCCTTGAAGGCGGTTCCCGTGATCACTCCCGCTTCACCGCAGCTTCAACGTCGAAAGGCCGACCAGCGCCAGCACGATGGCGACGATCCAGAACCGGATCACGACCTTGCTCTCGCTCCAGCCCAGCTGTTCGAAATGGTGGTGGATCGGCGCCATGCGGAACACGCGCTTGCCGGTGCGCTTGAACCAGAAGACCTGGATGATGACGGACAGCGCCTCGAACACGAACAGGCCGCCGACGATGGCGAGCACGATCTCGTGGTGGCTGGCGACCGCGATGGCACCCAGCGCCCCGCCCAGGGCCAGCGATCCGGTGTCCCCCATGAAGACAGCGGCGGGCGGTGCGTTGAACCACAGGAAAGCGAGCCCGGCCCCCATGATCGCAGCGCAGAAGATCGCCAGCTCGCCCGCCATCGGCACGTGCGGAATGCCGAGATATTCGGAATAGTCGACGCGCCCGGCAAGGTAGCAGATGATCGCGAAGGTGCCTGCCGCGATGATGACCGGCATGGTGGCCAGCCCGTCCAGCCCGTCGGTCAGGTTTACCGCATTGCCCGCCCCCACGATCACTATGGCGGCGAAGACGTAATAGAACGGGCCCAGCGGGATTGCGCGGTCGGACACGAAGGGCACGTAAAGCCAGGTGTGGATTTCGCTGACGATTAGCCACGCGGCCACGCCGGCGACGGCGAACTCGGCCAGCAGGCGCACCTTGCCCGACACGCCCCGGTGGCTGTTCTTCGATACCTTGTCGTAATCGTCGAGGAACCCGATGATGCCGAAGCCGATCGTGACCGCGAGGCAGGCCCAGACGAAGGGGTTCGACAGGTCCATCCAGATCAGCATGGACAGGACCACGCTGACCAGGATCATCAGCCCGCCCATCGTGGGGGTGCCGCGCTTGGCGAGATGGCTTTGCGGCCCGTCCTCGCGGATCGGCTGGCCCTTGCCCTGGCGCACGCGGAGCATGTCGATGAATTTCGGCCCGATGATCAGCCCGATGACGAGCGCGGTCATCAGCGTCGCCCCAGCCCGGAAGGTCTGGTAGCGGACGAGGTTCAGGAGCCCCTCGAAATCCAGCAGCTGGGCGAGCCAGTAAAGCATTCAGTCTTCCGCAGCGGCGAAATGGTCCACGAGCCGGGCGAGCCCGACGGCATTCGATCCCTTCACCAGCACCGCATCGCCGCCGACCAGCCCGTGGTCTTCCAGCGCCGCGATGGCAGCTTCGGGGGTATCGCAATGGGTGAAGGTCAGCCCGCCCGCAAGCGTTGCCGCATTCGGTTTCCCCAGTTCGCGCGCAAGGGCGGTCATCCCCTCGCCCACCAGGATCGCGTGATCGACCTTGGCCTCCACGATCGGTTCGGCAAGCTGGGCGTGGAATTTCGCACTGAAATCGCCGAGTTCGCCCATCTGGCCGAGCACCGCGATGCGGCGGTGGGCGGGCGTGTTGCCCAGCTGCGCGAGCGTGGCGCGCATCGAGGCGGGGTTGGCGTTGTAGCTTTCGTCGATCAGCAGCGCGCTGCCGCCCGGCGCCTTGATCCGGTGGCGCGCGCCGCGCCCTTTCAGTCCGCCCATTTCGGCGAGCGCCAGCCCGGCCGTGCCGAGATCGCCGCCGGCGGCCTGCACCGCCGCCATCACGGCGAGCGAATTGCCGATCCAGTGTTCGCCCGGCTCCGCCACGGTATAGCAGACGCGCGTTGCACCGAGCATCGCGGTGACGAGGGAGCCGCCGCTGCCGACGGGGATCGCGTCGAGCAGCCGCGCGTCGGCATCCGCCGCGGTGCCGAAGGACACGGTCTTCAGGCCGAGCTTTTCGGCCGCCGCCTTCAGCTGCGCGTGATGGGCGTTGTCGGCGGGGATGATCGCGGTGCCGCCTGGCTCGACCCCGGCGAAGATTTCCGCCTTGGCGTCGGCAACCGCCTCCATGCTGCCGAGATTTTCGATGTGCGCGGGCGCGACGGTGGTGACGACCGCGACGTTCGGGCGCACCTGGCGGGTGAGCGCGTCGATCTCGCCCGCGTGGTTCATGCCCATCTCGTACACGGCGAAGCGGCTGCGCGCCGGGGTGCGGGCAAGGCTGAGCGGCACGCCGACGTGGTTGTTGTAGCTCTTGACGCTGCGATGAGCGCGGCCCCGGCTGGAACGGTCGAGCGCGGCGAACAGGGCTTCCTTCACGCCGGTCTTGCCGACCGAGCCGGTCACGCCGATCGCCACCATGTTTGCACGCGCGCGCGCCGCCGCGCCCAGCGCCTGCAACGCGGCGAACGTGTCTTCCACCAGAACGTGCGGATAATCGACCGGGCGATCCACCAGCGCGGCGGCGGCACCGTTCTCGAATGCCTTTTCGATGAAGCGATGACCGTCGGTGCTTTCGCCTTGCAGCGCCACGAACAGGTCGCCTTCCATCACGTCGCGGCTGTCGATCTCGACGCCGGAGCACTGGAATTCGGCGCTCGGCACGCCGCCGGTCGCTTCGGCGATCGCGGCGGAAGTCCACAGGGCGAGCGGCAGGCTGTCGGCGGCGCGGACGGGCCACTGGAGCAAGGCGGGGTGGGCACTCATCACTGGCTCTCCTGCACGGCGGCGCATTCGCGCGCCACCTCCACATCCTCGAATGGCAACACGCGCATGGCTTCTCCCGAGCCCACGATCTGGCCCGTTTCGTGGCCCTTGCCGGCGATGAGGACGATGTCCTGCGGCCCGGCTTCGGCGAGCGCGGCGGCAATGGCCTCGCGCCGGCCGGCGATCTCGCGCGCGTCCGGTGCGTCGGCCAGGATCGCGGCGCGGATGGCGGCGGGGTCCTCGCCGCGCGGATTGTCGTCGGTCACGATGACCACGTCGGCGTTTTCGCAAGCGACCTTGCCCATCGGGCCGCGTTTGCCTTCGTCCCGGTCGCCGCCGGCGCCGAACACCACGATCAACCGGCCCGACGTATGCGGCCGCAGCGCGGCGATGGCGGCTTCCAGCGCGTCGGGCGTGTGGGCGTAATCGACATAGGCAGGCGCGCCGGCCTGCGTGATCGCCGCCCGTTCCAGCCGGCCGCGCACGGGCTGCAGCCGCGCGGTGGCATCGAAGACCTGCGCCGCATCGCTTCCCGTGGCGAGCGCCAGTCCGGCCGCCGTCAGTGCATTGGCCACCTGGTACGCCCCGATCAGCGGCAGGCGGAAGCTGCGCTCGGTCCCGCCATGGCGAATGGTGAGTTCCTGCCCGAGCTGGGTCGCCTCGCGCCGCAGCAGGGCGATATCCTCGCCCTTCTCGCCCACCGAGAACACGGTGAGGCCGCGGCGGCCCGCGCGCTCGATCACTTCGCCCGATTTGGGATCGTCCGCCCAGACGACGATGCTGCCGCCGCCGGACACCACCTCGTCGACCAGCCGCATCTTGGCTTCGAAATATTCGCCCATCGTGCCATGGTAATCGAGGTGGTCGCGGCTGAAATTGGTGAAGGCGCCTGCCGCCACCGGCAGGCCTTCGTTGCGATACTGGCTGAGCCCGTGGCTCGACGCCTCGTAGGCAACGTGGCTCACGCCTTCGCGCGCGAGCCCTGTCATGTTGGACAGGAACGTGACGATGTCGGGCGTGGTGAGGCCGGTGGAGGTGCTGCCTTCGGGGGTGGTCACGCCCAGCGTGCCGATGCTGGCCGCGCGCTCGCCGCACATGCGCCAGATCTGCCGCGTCATCTCGACCGTGGAGGTCTTGCCGTTGGTGCCGGTCACCGCGACCACCTGCTGCGGCACGGGGGTGAAGAACTGCGCGGCGGCGCGGGCAAAGGCGCGGCGCGGGGTATCGTCGGCAATGTGGAGCGCGCCTTCCACCCTTGCCTCGGGCCGGGCGACCACGGCCACGGCACCGGACCGGACCGCGGCGGCGATGAAATCCTCGCCATTGACGCTCGCGCCCTGGAAGGCGCCGAACACGGTGCCGGGGGCAACCTTGCGGTGGTCGATGGCGAAGCCGGTCACGTCTGCGTCCGCCGCACCGGAACCATCGAGGCCGGCACGTTCGAGGATCTTCGCCAGCCGCATCAGTCGTTCGCCTTGATCAGCGGGCGCAGGTCGGACAGGTCGATATCGCGGCTCTCGTCGGGCAGCACGCCCAGCATCGGGCCGATGCGCGGCACCAGCCGGCCGACGACCGGCGCGGCGTTCCACGCGGCGGTCCGCTGGAAGGAACTGGCGAGCGTGCCCTTGGGCTCGTCCATCATGGCCACGATCACGTAACGCGGGCGGTCCATCGGGAAGGCGGCGGCAAAGGTGGAAACCAGCGTGGTCCGGCGATAGCCGCCCGCACCTGGCTTTTCGGCAGAGCCGGTCTTGCCGCCGACGCGAAAACCGGGCGCGTCGGCGTTCTTGCCAGTGCCGTAAAGCGCGATCATCCGCAGCAGCTGGTTCATCCGGGCGCTGGTGCTGGCCTTGAACACGCGGCGGCCCTTGGGGGCATAGCCGGGCTCGATCTTCTTCAGCGTTGCGGGGCGCCAGATGCCGCCGTTGACCATCGCGGCATAGGCGCTGGCGAGGTGCAGCGGGGTCACCGCAATCCCGTGGCCGTAGCTGACCGTCATGTTGCGCAGTCGCGGCCATTCGCCGCTGGGCCAGATCGGCGCCCCGCGCGCGGGCAGTTCGATGAAGGGGCGCTCCGACATGCCGAGTTCGACCATCGTGCGCTTCATCACGATCGGCCCAACCTCGTCCGCGATGCGCGCGGTCACGGTATTGGACGAATGGATCAGCGTTTCCGGCACGTTGAGGCTGTCACCCAGCGGGTGGCTGTCCTTGATGGCGAAGCCGCCGATCTTGACCGGCGCGGCGGGATAGCGGCGCGACATGTTCGTGACCACGCCGTTGTCGATGGCAACCGCCACGGCCAGCGGCTTGAAGGTGGAGCCGAGTTCGTAAACCTGGTTGGTCACCCGGTTGAACATCAGGTCCTGCCCTGCGGCATCGATCTTGTTCGGGTTGAATTCGGGCAGGGAGGCGAGCGCAAGCACTTCGCCCGAATCCACGTCCAGCACGATGCCGGCTGCGCCCTTCGCGTCCACCGCCAGCATGCCGCGGCGCAATTCGTCTTCCAGCGCGCCCTGCACCCGGCTGTCGATGGAGAGCATGGCGGGCTGGCTGCGCAGCGCCGGGTCGACAAGGTGTTCGTCCAGCGCGGCTTCCATGCCGACACGGCCATGACCGTCCGCCGCGACATAGCCCAGGACGTGCGCCGCCATGGACCCTTGCGGGTAATAGCGGTCCGTTTCGCGCGGGGTCTCCAGCGCGATTTCGCCGATGGCGTGAATGCGGTTGGCTTCTTCCGGCAGCACGCGGCGCCGCAGGTACCCGGCGCGGCCCGAAGCGAGGAATTCGGTGGTTTCCGCCAGGTCCATGTCGGGGAAGATGGCGACCAGTTCCCGCGCAACGTCTTGTGCGCCGCGCACCAGCGGATCGCCCCCGTCATCCATCGCCGCCGGGTTGAACCACAGCGCGTGGGCGGGGAATGCGCGGGCCAGCGGCACGCCGTTGCGGTCGACGATGTCGCCCCGCGGCGGCAGCAGCGCTTCGGCCATGGAGCGCGCCTCGATGCCCGGATGGGCGATGCCGAAATAGGCGATGCGAAGCAGCGCGGCGAAAGCCACCAGGCAGAAGGCGCCGATCAGGAACAGGACCCGCATCCGTGCCACCAGCAGCGAACGTTCGCGCTGGCCGAGCGAAGTCAGGTTGCGCGGGCGACCGGTGGAGCGTGCGGAAATGCCGGCCGTGCCGACCGGCGCGTAGAACGTCATGGCAGGGTCGCCTTCAATGCTACGCGGCCGCTACCCGAAGCGGATACGTTCCGGCCGAAGTCCACGCGAATGGCGTTGTTCTGGATCTTCGCCGGGAGGTCGGCCTGCTGCGGCTCTCCGACCGGGGAGACCATTTTCGGAAATTCAGGGACCTTCGCATCCGCTTCGCTTTGCGCGACGCGGATCGGGTGCGGCGCACCTTCCGCGCGCGGCACGCCGAATTCGGCCAGCGCCTGCTCCCCGTCCAGGAACTGGTCGGCCGCCGGCGGCTCATAACCGAAATCGACCGCGTTCCATGCGGCAAGCTGGGACTGGTTGGCGCGGGTCTGGAATTCCATTTCCAGCGCCAGCTTCTGGTTCTGCAGCCGCACGATTTCGCGTTCGGCCATGCGCACGTCGCTCTTCACGCTGTTCACCTGCACCCACAGGACCACGAACAACGCGGTACAGCCAAATAGCAGGCTGGCCCATCCGATCTGGCGAAGACGGTTCAGTGTCATGCGACCTCCAAGCGGGCAGGTGCGGCGGTGCGGATGGCGGAGCGCAGCGTGGCCGAGCGGGCGCGGGGGTTGCGCGCTTCCTCGGCTGCGGAGGGGCGAACGGCCTTGGCGGGCTTGCCAAAGGTGGGGGCGGCAGCCTCGGGCTCGCCCGGCAGATGGCGCGACACGACGCGGCCCGCACCCGATGCCTCGCGCAGGAAGCGCTTCACGATGCGGTCTTCCAGGCTGTGGAAGCTGACCACGGCGAGCCTCCCGCCTTCGCGCAGCAGCGTTTCGGCCGCGGCAAGCCCTTCGCGCAATTCGTCCAGCTCGCCGTTCACGTGGATGCGCACGGCCTGGAAGCTGCGGGTGGCCGGGTCCTTCTTGTCGTGCGGGCGGTGGCCCAGCGCCTTGCGCACCACGCGGGCGAGGTCGCCGGTGGTCTCCAGCGGGCGCGCCGCCACGATGGCGCGGGCGACGCGGCGGGACTGGCGCTCCTCGCCATATTCGTAAAGCACGTCGGCAATCGCGGCTTCGTCTGCCGTGTTGAGGAAGTCGGCCGCGCTCTCGCCGCTCTGGCTCATGCGCATGTCGAGCGGGCCGTCGTGCGAAAAGGCGAAACCGCGCTCCGCCTGGTCGATCTGCATCGACGACAGGCCGATATCCATGACCACGCCGTCCACTTGCCCCACGCCCGCCTCGGCAAGGCTGGCGACCATTTCGGAGAAACGGCGGGGGTGGAGCGTCAGGCGCTCTTCCGCATCGGCCAATGTGCGGGCGGCGGCGATCGCATCGGGATCGCGGTCGAACCCGTGGACCTGCGCGCCGCGCGCCAGAATGGCGCGGCTGTATCCGCCGGCCCCGAACGTCGCGTCGACGATCACGTCGCCTTCGCGCGGGTCCAGCGCCTCGATCACCTCGTCCAGCAGGACAGGGATGTGCGGGGCATCCTGAGTTGTGGTTCCGGGCGCCGTCATTTCGCCGCCTTCGCCTGCGCTTCGGCCATGGTGGTTTCGCAATAGGCCTGCGCGCTTTCCCAGCCCGCGCCCATCTTGGCGAGCAGGTCCGGGTTCCACATGTGGATGAAATCGCCCGCGCCGTGGAAATAGACCCCGCCCTCGATCCCGCCGAGCTTCGACAGGTGGTCGGGCAGGATGAAGCGGCCGCTGGCGTCGAAGGGGATTTCGGTGAAGGCGAACAGCTGCATGCGGCGCAATTCGGGGTCGTAATCGCGGCCCAGTCGCAGGGCGCGCTCTTCCTCGCGGTCGATCTGGTCGGCGAAGCTCTTGATGCGCGACAGGCCGAAGCCGATCAGGCAGTCCCAGCGTTCGTGCTTCCCGACGCACAGGATGCGCCCGTCGGATTCGGCTGCCACTTGCTTGCGCAGGGATACGGGCAGCACGAACCGGCTCTTTTCGCCGCGCAGCGAAAAGCCCTGTCCGTTGAAATCCGTGCCTGCTCCCGTCGCCACCTGGCCCCGTTCCTCGCCCTTCGAACGCCGCTCCCCTGCGGCCTGGCGACACGGCTTTCCCGCCCCCGAAAGCGGCCAGCCGCATCCGGGCTCCCGAGCCGGTGGGCTGCGGGCGCGAGACAACAATCGTGTCGATGGAAAGACCGTTTACCTTTCACACTGGCGGGAGGGAAGGGAAAATTACGGGAATTCAGGGGAATGATTGGTAAACCTATGTTTAACCTATGCATTTTTCGCACAGACTTGCGAGCCGTAGCGCGCAAACGGTCTCCGCTCGCGAATCTTCAAGACTGTATTTGCTGGATTTTTGTAAGGAACCGCCACGGCGACCCGCGCCGTCCCGCAAATTCCCCGGCCTATTGCGAGTCGGCGGCGAAGGCGCGGCCGAGCAGCACCGCAAGCGCGGTGCGCACTCCGGCGAATTCGCCCATGCCGGGATCGAGCATGGCCGCATCGGCGAGGATCACGACCCGCCCTTCCCCGACGGTGCATTCGGCCACCACGGCTTCGGCGGAAAGCGTGCAGTCGGCCGGCGCACCGCCGGCGGGATCGCGCAGGGCGAAGGTGCCGTAGAGCGCAACCGGTAGCATGGTGCCGTCCAGCATCTTGCCATCGGCGCTCTCCTGCGCCTCGTCCATCGTCATGGTCAGGCCCCAGCGCGCGAGGATGGGCGAGAGCAGCGCGACATCCTGCGGCCGGCGGCGGTCGCCGATGCCGTAGTGGCTCTCCCCTGTCATCATCGGGTCGGCGAACAGCAGCAGCCGCCCGCCGCCGCGCACCCAATCGTCGAGCGCGACATTCTCCGCCCCGCCCAGCCCGCGCGGCTGGGCCATCAGCAGGTAATCGAGCCCGGCGAGCTCCTCGTCCAGCGTGTCGAGCGCGACATAGGTATATTCGGCATCCAGTGCGCCGCGCAGCCAGTGGCTCTCGGTCTCACCGCGGATCACCGCACCCAAATCGCTCGCCTCGCCCCAAGCGAGCGGCAAGGTGGTAAAGACGCCCAGCGCAGGCCGCTCGGCAGGAGCTTGGTCCTGCGCAAGGGCGGGGGTGGAAAGGGCGGCGAGCAACAGCGCCGCAACGTGGCGCAGCATCACCGGGCGCCGGTCCCGGGAGCAGGGCTTGCCCGCGCTTCCATCGGGTTCCGGACGGGACCGCCAGTTGCCGCGGTCGCTTCGGAGCTCGGCGTCGGCGTCGGCGCGACTTCGGGCACCACGCCTGTATCGGCGAGCGGATCCTGCGGGGCCTCGCTCGCCGCAGGTGCGGCCACGGTCGCGACCGTATCGGGCACGGCGGCGGCATCGCTTTCGCGCGCGCGGTCCATGATGATGTTGGCAAGGCTGACCAGCAGCAGCATCGCGCCCAGCCCGATCGCGCCGACCTGCAGTCGGTAGACCGACTCCGGTCGCAAGCGGGGCTGCCGGGCGGGCGCGTCCATCACGGGTTCGCTGCTGTCCATCCCCTGCCCCATAATCCGCGCCGCCTTAATCGTCGCTGTCAGCGTTAGCGCCAGACTTCAGCCAGTCAAAGACCGGCAGGTCCTTCTCCGCCAGCCATTCGGGATTGTAGAGGCTGGAGAGATAGCGGAAGCCGGTATCGCACAGGATGGTCGCGACTTGCGGGTTGGCGAGGCCGTCCGCCTTCAATTGCTTGCCGAGTTCGATGGCGCCCGCCACGTTGATGCCGCTCGACAGGCCGAGGCACAGGCCTTCTTCCTGCAGCAGGCGGCCCACCCAGACGAGGCCTTCCTCGTCCGAGATGCGGAACTGCGTGTCGATCGGCGCGCCTTCGAGATTGGCGGTGATCCGGCCCTGCCCGATACCCTCCGCCGCCGAAGAGCCTTCGGACTTCAATTCGCCTTCCGCGTAATAGGAATAGAGCGCCGCGCCATGCGGGTCGGTCAGCGCGATGCGTATCTTCTCGCTCTTCGCCTTGAGGCCCATGCCCACGCCGGCGATCGTCCCGCCGGTGCCCGCGGCACAGGTGAAGCCGTCCACCTTGCCGCCCATCTGCTCCCAGATTTCGGGCGCGGTCGTTTCGATATGGGCGCGGCGGTTGGCGATATTGTCGAACTGGTTGGCCCAGATCGCGCCCGGCGTTTCTTCCGCGAGCCGGCGCGATGTGTGGACGAAATGCCCCGGGTTGGCGAACTTCGTGGGCGGGACCAGCACCAGTCGCGCGCCGAGGGCCCGCAGCGTGTCCATCTTCTCCCGGCTCTGGTTATCCGGCATCACGATCACGGTCTTGTAGCCGAGCGCGTTGGCGACCAGCGCGATGCCGATGCCGGTGTTGCCCGCCGTACCTTCGATCACCGTGCCGCCCGGCTTCAGTTCGCCGCTGCTTTCCGCATCGCGGATGATGCCCAGCGCCGCCCGGTCCTTTACCGAGGCGCCGGGGTTGGCGAATTCGCATTTGCCGTAGATGTCGCAGCCCGCCGCCTCGCTGGGCCCGGCCAGCCGCACGAGCGGGGTGTTGCCGATAAGGTCGAGCGTATTGGGGAGAGTGTTGGAGAGCGAGGCAGGCGGTTTCATCGGTAACCAGCTAGGCGCTCCGCCCCATGCCCGCAACGAAGATCAATCTTCCGGCGCGATAGTTACTTTCAATCCGTCGAGGTCGTCGGTGAAGGGGATCTGGCACGACAGGCGGCTGTTGTCCGCGCGGTGGTCGCTCGATTCCAGCAGGTCGTCCTCGTCCTCGCTCATGGCAGGCAGCCTGTCCATAAAGGCCGGGTCGACATGCACATGGCACGTGGCGCAGGAACAGCACCCGCCGCACAGGGCCAGCAGCTCGTCGATGCCGTTGTCGCGGATCGTTTCCATCACGGTGAGGCCGTTGCCGGCGTCGATTTCCGACGTTTCGCCTTCGCGGGTGGTGACGATCAGTTTGGGCATCGGGCGTGCTTCCTTCATTCGGCCCCCGCTGTATGCGGGCTGTGTCGCGGCTGCTAGGCGAAGGGCGAAGGCTTGGCAAGAATCGCGCAAGTCCATGCAGGAGGGGCGCCTACGTGGGCCTGACCAGGGAACAGATCGTCG
Organism: Alteriqipengyuania flavescens; assembly: GCF_030406725.1. Lineage (NCBI taxonomy): Bacteria > Pseudomonadati > Pseudomonadota > Alphaproteobacteria > Sphingomonadales > Erythrobacteraceae > Pseudoblastomonas > Pseudoblastomonas flavescens. Next base: position 421,702 of record NZ_CP129107.1, read on the forward strand.
GCGGGCTCGATGCCATTGCATCGCGCGAACCGGCGATGGCGAAGGCGATCGAAGCGGTCGGCTATCCCGAACCGCGCATCCGCGAGCGCGGATACATGACCATGCTGCGCACCATCGTGGGCCAGCAGGTCAGCGTGGCGGCGGCATCCTCCATGTGGAACAAGCTGGAGGCGGAACTGGGCGAAGGCTTCACCCCGGCCAGCCTGCTTAAGCGCGATTTCGACACGCTGCGGGCCTGCGGCCTGTCGCGCCAGAAACAGTCCTATGCCCGGTCGCTGTGCGAGTTGGTGGAGGCCGGCGCCGTCGATTTCGAAGACCTGCCGGCGGACGACGAGGCCGCCATCGCCGAACTCACCCGCATCAAGGGGATCGGGCGCTGGTCGGCGGAAATCTACCTCCTTTTTGCCGAGGGGCGCCCTGACATCTTCCCCGCCGGCGACCTTGCCGTGCAGGAAGGCATGGCGCGCATCCTGTCGCTGGACGCGCGGCCATCGGAGAAAGAGGCGCGAGCGCTTGCCGAAAGCTGGTCGCCCCACCGCGGCGCCGCGGCGATTTTCACCTGGCACTATTATTCGAACTTCACGCTGTAATCGACGAACCACTTCAAACCGGCCCTCCCTTCGTGTATCACCAAGGCAATACACGGACGGGAGAGAGACGATGCAACGACCAGCCAAGCCTTTACTTTTCGCCGCCTGCGCCAGCCTCGCCATTGCGGGCGTCGCAGCGCCTGCCGCGGCAAAACATCACGGAGAAACCATGACCGCCACATCCACCACCACCCAGGCGGCACCGATGATTCCGCGCGACAGCCTGTTCGGCAACCCGACGCGCGCCGGCGGGCAGATCAGCCCGGACGGCAAGTGGGTCAGCTGGCTCGCGCCCAATAACGGCGTACTCAACGTGTGGGTCGCCCCGGCTGACGATCCCGACGCGGCGCGGCTGATCACCTCGGCCGACGACCGCCCGATCCGCAGCTATTTCTGGGCGCCCGACAGCAAGAGCGTGCTGTACATCCAGGACAAGGGCGGGGACGAGAATTTCCTGCTTTACGGCATCGATGTCGAAAGCGGGACCGAGACCACCCTCACCCCGTTCGAGAATACGCGAGTCCAGATGATCGGCGGCTCCACGCGCATCAAGGACAAGGTCCTCGTCGGCCTCAACAACCGCGATCCGCGCCTGCACGATGTCTACATGCTCAACCTCAACACAGGCGAGCTCGACCTGGTGCTGGAAAACGCGGGCTATGCCGGGTTCATGGCGGACGACAATCTCGACCTAAGGTTCGCCATTCGCCAGAACGCCGCGGGCGGGATGGACATGTTCAAGATCGTGGACGGCGTGGTCGAGGATACGCCGAGCGACAGCACCACGATGGAAGATTCGCTGTCCACCGGCGCCGCCGGCTTCACCAATGACGGCAAGATCATCTACTGGCTCGACAGCCGCGGCCGCAACACCGCCGCGCTGATCGCCGAAAACGTGGAAACGGGCGAGAAGACCATCGTCGCCGAAAGCGACAAGGCGGACATCGGCGGCATCCTGACCGACCGCAAGACCGGCTATGTCGAGGCCTATTCGGTCAATTATCTCAAGAACGAATGGACCGCGACCGACCCGGAAATCAAGGCCTCGCTCGACTGGCTGGGCACCCAGCTGGACGGTGAATACGGCGTACAGAGCCGGACCGAGGACGACCGGACCTGGCTCGTCTGGAACGACCCGGTGACCGCTCCAGCCAGCACCTATGTCTACGACCGCGATGCGAACACGCTGACGAAGTTCTACACCTCGCGCCCCGAACTTGCCGGCGCGCCGCTGCAACCGATGCACGCGCTGGAAATTCCCAGCCGCGACGGGATGACGCTGGTCAGCTACCTCACCCTGCCGCCCGGTTCGGATCCCGATGGCGACGGCGTGCCGGACGAAGCCGTGCCGATGGTCATGCTGGTCCACGGCGGCCCGTGGGCACGCGATGCTTACGGCTACAACTCCTACCACCAGTGGCTCGCCAACCGGGGCTACGCGGTGCTCAGCGTCAACTTCCGCGGCTCCACCGGGCTTGGCAAGGACTTCGTCAACGCCGCCAACCTCGAATGGTCGGGCGCGATGCATGACGACCTGATCGATGCTAAGAACTGGGCGGTGGAACGCGGCGTCGCCAGGGAAGACGGCGTGGCGATCATGGGCGGATCCTACGGCGGCTATGCCACGCTGGTCGGCCTTACGTATACGCCCGACGAATTCGCCTGCGGGGTCGACATCGTCGGCCCGTCGAACCTCGAGACGCTGCTGGAAACCATCCCGCCCTATTGGGAGCCGATGGTGAAGCAGTTCCACACCCGCATGGGCGACCCGAACACGCCCGAAGGTCTGCAACTGCTGAAAGACGCGAGCCCGCTCTACAAGGCGGACCGGATCACCAAGCCGCTGATCATCGGCCAGGGCGCCAACGATCCGCGCGTGAAGCAGGCCGAAAGCGACCAGATTGTTTCCGCGATGCAGGAATCGGGCATTCCGGTGACCTACGTCCTATTCCCCGACGAAGGGCACGGGTTTGCAAAGCCGACCAACAACATCGCTTTCAACGCGGTGACCGAGAATTTCCTCGCCACCTGCCTCGGCGGGCGTGCGGAACCGATCGGCGACACGGTGGCAGGTTCCACCGCGCAGATCGTGACCGGTGCGGAATATGTGAAAGGCCTCTCGGCAGAGTAAGGCTTGTCGGCCTTGTAGGATATTTCCTACAGACACGGGGCTGCGCGTAAGGGATAGCTCCCTCGCGCAGCCCTATCTGTTTGTAAGGAGCCTTCGGTGACCACCCGCAAATCGATCTTCATCACCGGCGGCGGCTCCGGCATCGGCCGCGCCATCGCCCTCAAGTTCGGCAGCGAAGGCTGGTTCGTCGGGCTCGGCGATATCGACGAAGCCGGGATGGCGGAAACCCAGGGCCTGCTGAACAACGGCTTCAACTACGCCCACACATTCGATGTCCGCGACCGCGCGGCCTGGGACCATGCGCTGAAAAGCTTCGAGATGGCCGCCGGCGGGCGGATCGACGTGGTCGCCAACAACGCGGGCATCCCGCTTGGCGGATCGCTGTCGGAGAATTCGCAGGAAGAGATCGACCGCTGCCTCGACATCAACCTGCGCGGCGCGATCTACGGCGCGCAGGCAAGCCAGCCGTTCCTCGAAAAGACCGCACCGGGCAGTTGCCTGCTCACCACCAGCAGCGCGGCGGGGCTCTATGGTTCGCCGGGCGCGAGCGTCTATTCGGCGACCAAGTTCGGCGTGCGGGCGCTGACGGAATCCCTCGACAGCGAATGGGCGGAAAGCGGCATCAAGGCGCGCACCATCATGCCCAGTTTCATCGAGACCCCGCTGCTCGATCACAATCCCAATGCGCGCGAGAACAATTCCATCCGCCAGCGGGTCAGGGATGCCGGGCTGGAGATCACGCCGGTCGGGGACGTGGCCGAAGCCGCCTGGGCCGCCGTCCATGGCGACCGCATCCACACTACGGTGGGCAAGACGGCGAAGAAGCTCGCCTTCGCGCTACGCTGGTTCCCCGGAGCGGTGCGCAAGCAGATGCACGGGCGGCAGGGCGCGCTGGGGCGTTAAAGCAGCGCGTCGATCGCCTTTGCCATTTTCACGTCTCGCTCGCTCAGCCCGCCCGCGTCGTGGGTGGTCAGCGTGATCTCGACTGTGTTGTAGACATTGAACCATTCCGGATGGTGGTCGTGACTGTCAGCGAGCAGCGCGACGCGGCTCATGAAGCCCCACGCCTCGCTGAAATCGCCGAATTCCAGCTTGCGTTCTATGGCCTTTCCTTCGCGGGAAAGCGACCATTCGGACAGGTCCGCCAGTGCAGATTGGCGTTCAGCTTCGATCAGTTCGGCTACCGCCATCGGTTCGCTCTCCTCATACCCGGCGTGCTTGTGAGCAGCCCCGCTTTCCCCTAACCCGCGCGGCCATGCAAGGGGCCACTCTCACCGCGCGCAATCTCGCCTGCCGCAAGGGCGACCGCTTGCTGTTTCGCGGGGTCGACGTGGCCCTGTCGCCGGGCGAGGCGCTGCATGTGACCGGTCCCAACGGCAGCGGCAAGACCAGCCTGATCCGTATCCTCGCCGGCCTCGCCCGCCCGTTCGAAGGCACCTGCGAGGCGGACGGAGCGGTCGGGCTGATCGACGAGCGGCTGGCGCTCGACGAAAACCGTCCGCTCGGCAAGGCGCTCGGTTTCTGGCAGCGGCTGGATGGTTGCGGCGATCCATCGGGCGCTTTTGCGGTCCTTGGTCTTGCTCCGCTGCTTGATGTTCCCGTACGCTTTCTCTCGACCGGCCAGCGAAAGCGCGCCGCCTTTGCCGCCCTGCTCAATCGCGGCGTCCCGATCTGGCTGCTGGACGAGCCGCTCAACGGACTGGACGACGAAGCGCGGGCGAGGGTCGAGAGCCTGGTCGCCTTGCATTGCGGCCGTGGCGGCATTTGCGTGGTCGCGTCGCACCAGCCGCTGAGCCTGCCCGGCGCGAAGTCCCTCGCCATCGCGGATTTCGCCCCGTGATCGCCGCGCTGCTCAGACGCGACCTTGCGCGGCTGGTGCCGGGTACGGTGATGCCCGTGCTGTTCTTCCTCGCCGTGGCGATGCTCTACCCCTTCGCCATCGGTGCGCGGCCCACATTGCTTGCGCAATCCGGCGGTGCGATCGTCTGGATCGCCGCCCTGCTCGCCGCCCTGCTGCCGCTCGACCGGCTGGTCGGGCCCGATCTCGACGCGGGCTTCTTCGACCAGTGGCGCTTGCGGGGGCTGAGCGAGGAAAGCGTCCTTGCGACTCGCATCCTTGCCCACTGGCTCTCTTTTGGCCCTGCCCTGCTGGTCGCTGCTTTGCCCGCTTCGGCCCTTCTCGGAGTGCCAGCCGAGACCCTGCCGCGCCTGATTCTGAGCCTGCTTGCCGGCACACCCGGTCTAGCCGCGCTGGGCGTTGCCATCGCCGCCATCACCGCGGGCCTGCGCGGCGGGACTGCGCTTGCCGGATTGCTGCTGATACCGCTTGCGGTGCCGGTGCTGATTTTCGGCGCGGGGTCGCTGGCGAACGATGATCCGGCGACGCTCGCCTACACGGCGGCTGCCAGCCTCGTCCTAGTCGCCCTGTCGCCGTTTGCCGGCGCGGCGGCTATCCGCGCCGCCCGCTGAAACCCTCGCGTCAATAGGGCGGTCGGTCCTTGCCGGTCGGGCTTTTCGTGAAAATCTCGTTGCCGGTCTCGGTGATGGCGATCGAGTGTTCGAACTGGGCCGAAAGCGACTTGTCGCGGGTCACGGCGGTCCAGCCGTCCTTGAGGATCTTCGCCCACGGCTTGCCGAGGTTGATCATCGGCTCGATCGTGAAGAACATGCCCGGCTTCAGTTCGGGTCCGGTGCCGGCCTTTGCCGCATGGACCACTTCGGGCGCATCGTGGAACAGTCGGCCGAGGCCGTGCCCGCAAAATTCGCGCACCACGCCATAGCGGTGGTTCTGCGCATGTTCGAGGATCGCCGCACCGATATCGCCCAGCCGCGCGCCGGGCTGCGCAACCTCGATACCCTTCATCAGGCATTCGTAGGTCACGTCGACCAGCTTTTTCGCCTTTAGCGGCGGTTCGCCGGCGAAATACATCCGGCTGGTATCGCCATGCCAGCCGTCCAGCAGCGGGGTGACATCGATATTGAGGATGTCGCCGTCGCGCAGCACCTTGCCCGACGGGATTCCGTGGCAGATCACGTGGTTGATCGAGATGCAGCTGGAATGTGTGTAGCCACGATAGCCCAGCGTCGCCGGCACCGCGCCGCCATCCAGCATCATCTCGCGGATGCGCGTGTCGAGCTCTTCCGTCGAGACGCCCGGCACCACGTGTTCGGCAATCGCATCGAGGATTTCGGCGGCCAGCCGGCCTGCCTTGCGCATGCCTTCGAAGCCTGCCTCGTCATGCAGCTTGATCGTGCCGTCGCGCAGGACGGTCTGGGTGCTATCGACTGTCTGGTACAAATTCATGTGCCAACATGTAGCGATCCGGGCGGCAAATTGCGAGTGCGCTAGTGCCGGACGCTGAAATCCCGGCGATAGGCAGGCTTGACTGCCGCGATGACGGCCCTGTCGATGTCGAGATCGACCTCGTAAGCCCCTTCGGCGTAGCTGCCCGCCACGTAGGGCGCGGCGTACAGCGTGATCCGGTCGAAGGTCTTTCCGTTCGAGGAGCCGACCAACACGGCAAGCTCGTCCATCGTCGGGCAATCGGAAAAGGGATCGTCCGAAGGAAGCTCGATCCCGCGGCGGCCGAAGCGTTTCTGGTCGAGCGCCTTGCAATACCGCGCGGCCACCGCCTCGCCGAGCGCTTCGGGAGAGCGGAAGAGGTCGATCCCGTCCACGGCCTCGCCCCGGCGCTTGTCCCACACCAGCGATTCCATGCCATAATCGCCGTGCGCCCCGCCGCGATAGGTCGAGACGTCGGCGGACAGGCTGAGATAGGACGGCAGGTTGGCGACGACCTTCCATTCCTTGCCGAAGCTGCGGTTCCGGCACGACACGGCATCCTTGGGGCAATCGTCGATCATGTCGCGCCACTCGGCCTTCTCCTCGGCCGCGATACGATCCCGCTCATCGCCCAGCCGCCGTGCGAGTGCGGGGATGGCGGAGACGGCGGCAGGCCAGGAATATTCCATGGTGAATTCGCCGCCCTGCAGCTTTTCAGAGATCGAAGTGGCGCTCGCGGTCGCAGCGGGCGCTGGCCCGGGCGAATCGGGATCCGCACTCGACGACGCGATGGCCGATGCGGTCGTCTGCACCGAGGTCTCTGCCGCGCCGTCCTTCCCCGTCGCCTGCCCATCCGGTTGCTGGCAGGCCGTGAGCATCATCGCTGAAGGCAGCGCAGCCAACAGGGGGAACAGGATACGGCGCATTGGATTTCTTCTCCTAAAGGGCGTTAGGGGAAACTATGACAGACAAGATCGATTTCATCCAGCCAGATCGCGACCAGGACGCGGTTGCCATCCATCTCGTCAACGAAACGAGCTTCAGCGACTGGAAAAAGGGCCTGAGCGGCGGCCAGCGTGCCGCCCTCGATGCGCAGAAATTCACCGGCGGGGGTTACGAAACCGCCATCGTGCCGGACGGCGACGGCTGGTTCGCCGTCGGCGGCGTCGCCGACCCGCAATCCTTGTCGAGCTGGTGCCTCGCCCGGCTGGCAGAAGTCCTTCCCGCCGGTACCTATCGCCTGAATACCGGCGATGCCGGGCCCGCACTGCACGGCTGGCAAACCGCGCAATACCGCTTCGACCGCTATACGAAAGACGACAAGGCGCAGGGCCCGCGCGTCCTGCTGACCAAGCAGGTCAAGGCGATCGACGGCGCCAAGGCGGAAGCGCAGGCAGTGTGCACAGTGCGCGACCTCGTCAACACGCCGGCCGAGGACATGGGTCCCGCCGCGCTGGAAGAGCATGCGGAAAAGCTCGCCAAGCGCTTCGGGGCGAAGCTGAACGTCGTGCGCGGCGACGCGCTGGAACAGGGCTTCCCGATGGTCCACGCGGTCGGCCGCGCCGCCAGCCGCCATCACGCACCGCGCCTCATCGAATTCGAATGGGGCAAGAAGGGCAATCCGCGCCTCGCCATCGTCGGCAAGGGGGTCTGCTTCGATTCCGGCGGTCTCGACGTCAAATCCGCAGCCGGTATGAAGCTGATGAAGAAGGACATGGGCGGCGCGGCGCACGCGCTCGCACTGGCCGAACTAATCATGCAGGCCGAACTGTCCGTGCGGCTGCACTGCATCGTGCCGGCGGTGGAGAACGCGATCTCCTCCAACGCCTTCCGCCCCGGCGACGTCCTCGAAAGTCGCAAGGGCCTGACGGTTGAAATCGGCAACACCGATGCAGAAGGCCGCCTGATCCTGGGCGACGCGCTGACGCTGGCGAGCGAACACGACCCCGACCTTATCATCGATTTTGCGACCCTGACGGGCGCGGCGCGCGTAGCCCTCGGCCCCGATTTGCCTGCGCTGATGGCGCGGCGCGACGCGACGGCAGACGCGCTGGTCGCGGCGGGCAAGGCGCATGACGACGAGCCGTGGCGCCTGCCCCTGCCCGATGCCTATCGCGAATATCTGAAGTCCGATATCGCGGACACCAACAACGCACATACGAACCCCTATGCCGGTGCGAGCGTCGCGGGCCTGTTCCTCGACAAGTTCGTCGGTGACGGGATCGACTGGGCGCATTTCGACACCTTCGCGTGGCGGCCGTTTGCCAAGCCCGGCCGGCCCAAGGGCGGCGAGGCGCTTGGCCTTCGCGCTGCCTACCACATGCTCCGTGGACGCTACGCCGCGTGAACTTGTGCGTAACGCCTCGCCTGTATAAGCGGCGGAAACGCTGGGTTTGCAGCGCAAGGACCAAGGGGCAGGAAGACAGTTGAGCGAAGACGCCGGAATCGATCCGCTGGGGCCGTTCATCCTCGGCGGCAAGGTCGAAAAGCCCGACCCTGCGCGCGTTCCGCTGCGCGGCGACCTGGCGCATATCGGCCTCGCCGGGCGCTATTTCGTGCCCCATTACGCCGAGGCCGAACCGCACTTTATCGCAGAAGGCGGAGCGGACTTGCTCGCAGACTGCGACAGCGCGTCGGACAAGCGCACCCATCTCGAGTCGGGCAGCCCGTTCGAAGTGCTCGACGTGGCGCGCGGCTATGCCTGGGGCTGCGTCTCCCTCGACGGTCCGGTCGGCTATGTCGCGCTCGACCGGATCGAGCCGGCGGGCTGATGCAGGTTTTCATCGACGGGGCAGCCGGCACCACCGGCCTCGAGATCGCCGAGCGGCTGCAGGGGCGCAGCGAATTTTCCCTGATCGTGCTCGACGATGCCCGGCGCAAGGATGCCGCCGCTCGGCGCGAGGCGCTGAACGAGTGCGATGTCGCGATCCTCTGCCTGCCCGATGACGCGGCGCGCGAAGCGATCGCCGTGATCGACAACGACTCGACGCGCGTAATCGACGCCTCCAGCGCCCACCGCGTGGCCGATGGCTGGACCTACGGCTTTCCCGAACTGGTCGGGCGCGAGGCCGTGGCCGGCGCCCGCTTCGTCAGCAATCCAGGCTGCTACCCGACCGGCTTCCTCGGCCTCGTCGCGCCGCTGGTCCGCGCCGGCCTCCTGCCTGCGGACTGGCCCTTCACGATAAACGCCGTCAGCGGCTATTCCGGCGGCGGCAAGGCGCTGATCGAACGGTACGAAGGGCGCGGCGCCCCTGCATTCCGCGCCTATGGATACGATCTTGCGCACAAGCACTTGCCGGAAATGAAGGTCCATGCGGGCCTCGCCCATCCGGTGATCTTCGCCCCCGCGGTCGTGCCGGCCTATCGCGGGATGATCGTCGAGGTGCCGCTGCATCTCGCCGCGATGGCGGGCGATCCGACCGCAGACAACCTGCGGGAGGCGTTGGCTGCGTTCTACGCCGGTTCCCGCATCGTCACCGTCCATCGGCAAGAACCGGTTGGCGAACTGTTGCTGGACGTCGACGCCGCTCCACACGACGGGATGGAACTGTTCGTGTTCGGCAATGCGGGCGGATGGCACGCGCGGCTCGTTGCGCGGCTCGATAACCTCGGCAAGGGGGCGAGCGGCGCCGCGGTGCAGAACCTGAACCTGATGGCAGGGCTGGAAGAAACGGCCGGGCTGCGGCTCTGACCTGCCCAAAAACGCGGCAGCGCCCCGCGCAAGAATCGGGCAGTCTTTGCCGCCATTCCCCGCGATCTGGCCACGCCCATCCGTAAAACGACTGCCCGCTTTCTGGCACGAATCTTGATACCATGCGCACGCGACGGGACCGAATCACCGCTTCGCTGCGTTGGTCGGTCAGGGTCGGAAAATCAGGGACACACGAGAGGGGCCACGGCCGGCGATGAAAAAGATCGAAGCCATCATCAAGCCATTCAAACTGGACGAGGTGAAGGAGGCGCTCCACGAAGTCGGCGTGTCCGGCATCACCGTGACGGAGGCCAAGGGCTTCGGCCGGCAGAAGGGCCACACCGAGCTTTACCGCGGGGCGGAATACGTCGTCGACTTCCTGCCCAAGGTGAAGCTCGACGTGATCGTGGGCGACGACATCGCCGAACGCTGTGTCGAAGCGATCGCATCGGCTGCCCAGACCGGCCGCATCGGCGACGGCAAGATTTTCGTCACCAACATCGAGAGCGCGCTGCGCATCCGCACCGGAGAGCGCGACGACGACGCGATCTGACGCACCAAAGTTCAATACCGGAAACAGGGGCGCGGCGGACCAGCCGCTGGCCCGAACGAACACCAAAGCAGGAGCATTTGCATGTCCAAGGTTAGCGACGTTCTGAAGGAAATGAAGGACAACGAGGTCGAATGGGTCGACCTGCGTTTCACCGATCCCCGCGGCAAGTGGCAGCACCTGACCATGACGGCGGGCGCAATGAACGAAGACACGCTGGAAGACGGTCTGATGTTCGACGGTTCTTCCATCGCCGGCTGGAAAGCCATCAACGAAAGCGACATGATCCTGAAGCCGGACCTGGAGCGCACCTATCTCGATCCGTTCAGCGCAACGCCGATGATGGTCCTGTTCTGCGACGTGCTGGAACCCTCCACCGGCGATCTCTACGCGCGCGACCCGCGTTCCACCGCGAAGCGTGCCGAAGCGTTCCTGAAGTCGACCGGCATCGGCGACACGATCTACGTCGGTCCGGAAGCCGAATTCTTCATGTTCGACGACGTCCGCTTCGAAGACGGTTATGCCGGCAGCGGCTACCAGATCGACGATGTCGAACTGCCGACCAATTCGGGCGCAGAACTGCCCGGCGGCAACATGGCCCACCGCCCGCGCGCCAAGGGCGGCTACTTCCCCGTCGCGCCGGTCGACAGCGCGATGGACATCCGCGGCGAAATGGTCGCCACGATGCTCGAAATGGGTCTCGACTGCGACAAGCACCACCACGAGGTTGCCGCCGCCCAGCACGAGCTTGGCCTGACCTTCTCCACGCTGGTGAAGACTGCCGACGAGATGCAGATCTACAAGTACGTGGTGCACCAGGTCGCCCACGCTTACGGCAAGACGGCGACTTTCATGCCCAAGCCGATCAAGGACGACAACGGCAGCGGGATGCACACCCACATGTCGATCTGGGACGACGGCAAGCCGTTGTTCGCGGGCAACGAATATGCCGGCCTTTCGGAAACCTGCCTCTATTACATCGGCGGCGTCATCAAGCACGCCAAGGCGCTGAACGCCTTCACCAACCCGACCACGAACAGCTACAAGCGGCTGGTGCCGGGCTTCGAGGCGCCGGTGCTGCTCGCCTATTCGGCGCGCAACCGTTCGGCAGCGTGCCGCATCCCCTACGGTGCGGGCGAGAAGGCGAAGCGCGTGGAATTCCGCTTCCCCGATGCGATGGCCAATCCGTACCTGTGCTATTCGGCGCTGCTGATGGCCGGTCTCGACGGGATCCGGAACAAGATCCATCCTGGCGAGGCGATGGACAAGAACCTCTACGACCTGCCGCCGGCCGAATTGGCCGACGTGCCCACCGTCGCAGGTTCGTTGCGCGAGGCGCTCGAAGCGCTGGAAGCCGATCACCAGTTCCTGCTGGAAGGGGATGTCTTCAGCCAAGACCAGATCCTCGCCTATGCCGAATTGCTGTGGGAAGACGTCAGCCGCTGGGAAACCACGCCGACGGCCGCAGAATTCGACATGTATTACAGCGCTTAAACTACGCTCTGGACACAATAAGGGCGCCCGGTTTCACACCGGGCGCCCCAATTTTTGGACGGGAAAACCGTTGCTCAGCGCTGTTTGAGCATCCCCCGACGACCGGCAGCGATGAAGGTCCCGACGAGTATGAGCAGGGCCGCAACCGCAAGGACCATCAGCGGCTCGAAGCTGTCCAGCCATCCGACCTGTACAAGGGCGCCCCACACGAACAGGATGGGCAGCAAGAGGCCGAGCGCATACGCCGACCCTTCCCAGCTGATTGCGCGATACAATTCGTCGTATTGGTCCCATTGAAGCTTCGAGATCACGAAAGCCGCTACCAAGGCGATCACGATCAGACTCACAGCGACAATGGGCGCTACAGGCCCCGCCGGCGCGGCCAGCGAGAGGGCTACCATCGCGATACCGCTGATGATGAAAGCAGCGCAACTGCCGAACAGGACGGAGCGCATTTCGCGCCATTCCTCGACATCTTCGGCATTCAGCACCTTTGCTCCAGCTGCAGGGGCAAGCGTTCCGACCAGCACCATGCCCCCGGTTAGAAGGTAGATCAGTCCGACCCCACCCAGCGCCACGGCGCCGTCGGTTAGCTCGTAGCGGTCTTCGAGTTGCAGGAACCCGTACATCGCCAGAAAGCCGGCAAACGCGCCAAGTGCTCCCGCCAGAAGCGTTTTTCCGGTCTTATTCTTCGGTTTGGTGTCACTCATCATCACTCGGCTCCCAATCGTCGATGAACAGCGTCGGCACCGGGAGAGCGAACAATTTCGCCATGCGCAGGGCCAGCGGCAGCGAGGGATCGTACTTGTCGGTTTCGACCGCGTTGATCGTCTGGCGCGACACGCCGAGGCGCCGGGCAAGTTCGCCCTGGCTCCAGCCCGCCTGCTCCCGATAATCGCGCACGGTGTTCCGCAAATCCGAATCTCCCGATGTAAAGATCTCTTTACTGTAAAGAACTCTTGTCAGTCAAGAGCTCTTTACATAGCGAAGACGGTTTGCGCCATTCGACAGGGAGAAGCCCGACAGATCAGGAAGCTTCGGGAAGCGGTGCGCCGGTAAGCACGGCAGTCGGCGCCGGACGGCCAACGCGGCGGGCTGCGCGGGCCAGCGCGGGGGGATAGACCGTTCCCAAGAGACGCTCGAAAGTGCGGTCCCAACTGAAGTTGGCGAGCACGTGGTCACGCGCGGCCTGCCCCATTGCTTCGATCTCGCCGCGCCATATTTCCTGAACGAAGCCCGCCATGGCGTCGATATCGTCGACCGGACCGAGCCGGCCAAGCTGCGGGGTGACCCGTGCCGGCATGGCACCCGAATGCACGCCCACCACAGGCAACCCGCAGCTCTGCGCTTCGATGATCGAAATGCCGAAAGTCTCGTCCGCCATGGCCGACACGTAGATGTCCGACGATGCCAGCGCGCGGGCGAGCTGCGCCCTGTCACCGATGAAGCCGGTAAAGGCGATCGGCAAGCCTTCCGCGCGGGCAACCTCCTCCAGCGGCTCGCGCAGCTTTCCGTCGCCCAGCATGACGAGACCCGCGCCCATGTCACGCGGCAGGCGGCGCATCAATTCGACCAAGCGATCGGCCTTCTTCTCGTTGTCGATACGCCCGGCATAGGCGAGCAGTGGGCCAGGGCCGGACAAGCCAAGCTCGCTCCGGAAAGCCGGGTCGCGGGCCTCGGGAGAGAACAGGTTCGTGTCGACGCCCAGGTTGAGCATGTCGACCCTGTCGACCTTCATTTCCGCCAAGGCCGGCAAATTGTCCCGGCCGAGCGTGTAGATACGGTCGAATTCGCGGTAGGTGATCTCGCCGTAGCAAATGCTCATAAAGCGCATGAATTTCCCGAACCACTTGCCGCCGACATCGGTGGCGACGCGGTGAACGTGCGCTTCGGGAAAATCCGTCCGGTATCCGGCCACCAGCGCGGTGCCGGGAAAGGCGCGACGATGGCGGATCGCGGTCCACGGGAGGATCCACGGGCAGAGCGATTCGATGACGTCCGGCTGGTAGTGCGCCAGCACCTCGCGCACTTTCGAAGTGCGCAGGATGAAGCGGTAATTGGGGCTGCCGCGCACCGGGTCGGAGCCGATTTCGCACCAGATATGATTGCCGCGCTCGACGATGCGATCTTCCGGGCCGGGAACGATCTGCAGGTGGCGATGCGGCGTCTTGGCGGCGAGATATTCGCGCTTCTCGCGCAAGTAGGTGCTGATGCCCCCGCCGCCGTGCGCGGAGTAGCTTTGCGTCAGGTCGCAGATCAGCAGTGGCTTAGCCGAGCCGGGCATCGCGGTTCCAGTCTTCAGGTTTGCAGACCCTGACAGCTACGGCCCGGACTGCGTATAGGTTTCAAATGCAATCGTCGCCGACGCGGTGCTCATATGGAGTTTAACCGTCGATGAGCAAGTCCGGCAATCAGGCCGCTCCTGTCCGACCCGCTTGAAACCGTTTTCCTACACGAGAAAGACACGATAGCTGACCCGGCCCCAATCCGACGACGAGGGCATACGATGCATCATTCCCTGATTTTCGAAACCGTCCGCGCAATCGCCGGGCGCGGCCTCGATGCCGAAGAAAGCAGGCGATTGAGCGAGGCGCTGGACGAAGCGTTCGGGTCTTGCCCCGCTCTTACGATTACCGGCGAACGCAGGGTTTCCCCGCGGGGTATTGCGTTGATCCAGCGATTCGAAGGCTGCGCGAAACGGCGGGCGGATGGCAGCTACGCCGCCTATCCAGACCCAGGCACGGGGGGCGCGCCATGGACTATCGGCTGGGGCGCGACCGGGCCCGACATCGGCCCGCGAACCGTATGGACCCGCGCGCAATGCGATGCGCGGCTGGAAGAGGACGTCGCCCGCCACGCGCAGGATGTCGATACTGCCATCGGCGATGCCGCGACCACGCAGGCCCAGTTCGACGCGCTGGTATCCTTCCATTTCAACACAGGTGCGATCCGCCGGGCCACGCTGACCAAGCGTCATCGGGCAGGTCGCCACGACGACGCTGTCCGGGAATTTGCCCGCTGGAACCGGGCGGGCGGAAGGGTGCTGAAAGGCCTCGTGCGCAGGCGCGCTGCCGAAGCGGCGCTTTATCAAGGCTGAGAGGCCGGCAGGAACACTCCCAAGCCGACAAGCGTTGATCGACAAAGGAGTTGTGACATGAGAAATCTGGCACTTGCATGCGCTTGCGCGGCCCTCGCCATTTCCGGCGGTGCCTACGCCCAGGGTAAGGGCAACGGTAATGGTAACGGCAACGGCAAGGGACCAACCGCTGCCCAGTCTGCGAAGAATAACAACGGCAACGGCAACCGCGGTGGAGGTGCCGTGCAGCAGCGCGGCGGACCCGACAAGGCCGTGCGCGGCAAAGGCAACGGAAATCGCGGCAATGCGAATGCCGGAAACAGCAACCGTGGCAATGACTATGCTCGCGGAAACGGGAACAAGGGCAACCGGGGCAACGGGGACGATCGCATCCGGGTCAGGAATAACGGCAACGGCAACGGAAATCGCGCCGTCGCGGTCGATCGTGGGCCGGACCGCCGCGGTAACGACGGCATCATCGGCACGGTCGGCGAAGTCTTCGGAATCCGCGATACGCGGCGCACCAGCCTGCTCGACGGGTGCCCCCCGGGTCTCGCCAAGAAGCGCAACGGCTGCACCCCTCCTGGTCTCGCGAAGCAGCGCGACTACGATCCCGACTTCTTCGGCTATCGCGGCCTGAATGACAGGCGCTACTACTACGACGACGGCTATCTGGTGCGGCTTGGCCGCGATGGCGGCATCGGTTCGTACTTGCCGTTGCTGGGCGGAGCCCTGTCGATCGGCAATGTCTGGCCGAGCAGCTATCAGCGTACCGCCGTACCCTCCTATTACGAGGATTACTGGTCTCTCGGCGGCCGCGACAGCTATCGCTATTCCGACAATGTCCTTTACCGCGTCGATCCGGAAACGGCAGCGATCACCTCGATCGCGGCGCTGCTGACCGGAGACGACTTCCGCATCGGCCAGCCGATGCCGCGCGGGTACGACGTCTACAACGTGCCGCCGCCTTATCGCGACCGCTACTACGACACTCCGCAGGCGAATTACCGTTACTCGGATGGCTATATCTACCAGGTCGATCCGGAAACGCGCCTCATCGCATCCGCCATCGAAATGATCCTCTGAGGAGGCCCGGAATGAAACAGTGGTTCCTTGCCTGCACCGCAGGTGCCCTAGTCCTTACCGGATGCAGCGCCGAAGACGGCACGAGCGAACCCGCAGGAACCGCTAGCGAATCGTCAACTCTGGCCACTGTGATCGGTCAGGCCGACGGGATTTCGACGGTTGCGTCGACGCTTTCGGATAGCGGCTTGTCGGGCGTGTTCGACGGTGCTGCTTCCTACACCGTGCTCGCACCCAGCGATGCTGCCTTCGAGGCTGCTGTTCCGGAAGGTACGTCCCTCACCGGCGCGGATGGCCGGCCGCTAGCGATCGCCGTGGTCCGGCAGCATATCGTGCCGGGTTACCTGAGCCCGGACGATATACGCAAGGCGGTCGAAAGTGCCGGCGGCGGGTCGGTCACCATGGCCAGCTATGGCGGGGAAGACCTGACCTTCACTATCGACGGTGAAACGATCATGGTGGCCGGGCCGGGCGGAAAGTCCGCCCGTCTTGACGGCTCTGCCAGCACCGCCAGCAACGGCGTGGTCATTCCCATCGATGGCGTGCTGGTCGATATTCCCGCCGCGACAACCGCCGCCGAATAAATCTTAATAATCCCGTCGGTACTCGGCCGCGACACTCTCGCGGCCGATTGTCGATACGCTGGCCAGAAGCACCAGCCAGCGCGTCACCCGGTATTCGAGCTCGGTCGCGCTATAGCCCTGCCCGTCGGTGATAATCTCCACATAGAGCTGGTCGGTGATGTTCTTGCCCAGCGCCACAGCCGTGCCGCGGTCGAGCGCCGGGTCGGCGGCAACGATGCGAAGCCGGTCGAGGCCTACAGCGGTGCGCAGGCGGTTGATCGGGTCCAGCCCGCCGCCCCCGCTGCTGTTGAGCGAGGCGATTGCTGCGCCCAGTTGGAGGGCATCGGTGGCCGACAGGTCGCTGATCGAACCGCCGAACAGCAGCCGGGCGAGGATTTCCTCGCGCGGCAGCGGCGGTGTCGAACTGAAGTCGATGTCGGTGCGCGTTGCCGAGCCGCCGATGGTGACCGTGACGTCCAGCCCCGGCACGCTCGTTTCCGCCACGATGTCCAGCAACGGATCGATCGGCGCATCCTCGGTGAAGCCGATCTCGCCCTTCGTCAGTTCGAACCGCGTGCCGGCAAAGGTGTAGTCGCCTCGCACGACGCTGACCTGGCCGCCGATCCGCGGCTCGTCGGTCGTCCCGCGCAGCCGGATATTACCGCGCCATTCGCTTTCGAGGCCGAGGCCCTTCACGTCGATCCCACCCAGCGGGGCCTCCGCATCGATCAGGAAGCGCCAAGGTGCAGCAACCGACACGGCGGCGCGGCGGTCTTGCGGCAGATTGATTTCGCGGATCTGGATGTCCGGCAGGCGCTGCGCCGCGGCCGGCCCGCCGAGCGACCAGTTCGCACCGTTCAGGCGCACGCGCCCGGCAATAGTCCCGCCGATACCGTTGGAGACGATGCGGAGCGGACCCGTGACGGTCGCGCCCAGCCCCTCCCGCTCAATCAGTTCGGCGTTGCGAGCGGCGATGCGCAGGTCGATATCCGGTCCGCGCCCGGTGCCTAGATTGGCGAGGTCGATGTAGCCGCTGCCGCTCACTGTCCCGCCGTTAGGGGCGGTGCCGCTGAAGCTGCGCAGCAGCAGGCGCGCGTCGTCGAACTCGCCGCGCATGCGCATATTGGTGATGTCGGTGCCCGATAGCGAGCTGCGCAGGCGGAGGTTGTCGCCCGCCACCGATCCGCGGAAGCGCGGCTGGCCGAGGCTACCGGTTACATCCGCCGCCGCATTCAGCGGGCCGGTGATGTCGAACGCGTCCAGCGCAGCGAGACGCCAAACGCCTTCGGGCGGTCCGCTGTATCGGAACTGGGCCAGCAGATCGCCTGCATAGAGCCGGTCAAGCAACCCGCCGCTACCCGGCAGGCCCGTGATCCGCCCCTGCAAGCGCCCGCTGATGCCGCCGTCGGCCTTGATCAGCGCGCGCGTGTCGAGGCGCGTCGGGGTGAGATTTGCGACCAGGTTCACGTCGATCGGGCGGCTGGTGAGGACGAGACCCGAGCGGGTGAGCCCGGAAATCTTTACCCGCGCCTCGCCCGTCGGCTGGCCGCCTGCGCTCGGTGCGTAGTTGATCCGGCCCGAGATGGTCCCGCCAAGGCCGAGATCGGCCCCCGCCACGTCGGCGAGCGAGAGCGGCATGTTCGAGACGGCGAGATCGATACGCGGCTCGCGCGGTCCGCCGAAGCCGCCTTCCACCGTAAGCGCCCCACCGGCATAGCGCAGCTGCGTGGGCATCAGGGTCCAGGTGCCGTCCGGGTCCTTGTCGAGCACGGCGTAGCGCGGCATCACGATGTCGCGCCCCGCATACTCGCCCCCGGCCACGAAACGGACCTGCTCGGACGTCGCTTGCCCCTTGAACTGCAGCGCGAAGCGGCTGCGGCGGCGCCCGGCCAGCGCGCCTTCGAAAGTGCCGACACCATCGACGAGGTCGGCTTCGGCACGCAGGCGATTGATGACGAGCCCGCCATAGCGCACGCCGGTGAGGTCGATGTCGGCCTCCACCGTGGGCGGTTCGTCGCCGCCGACAAGCCCGCTTGCATCGATGGTCCCGCTGCGGATCTGGATCCGGCTGGGGCTCGCGATGTCGAAGCCATTGGCGACGAGATTGACGTCGAAGCCCTGTCTACCTTCGCGCGGCGCGAGCACGATGGTGCCGTCGAGACCGCCGCCGGCCAGTTGCAGGTCGCCCGCCGCGCCGCCTTCCACCAGCGCGATTTCGCCCGCCACATCAGTTTGCGCAACGCGGAATTCCTGAAAGACCAGCCGCGTGTCGGTGCCTGGGGTCGAATAGAGGTTCACGGTCCCGGCAAAGTCCCCGAGCGGAGAGATGCCGCTGGTCTCGATCCCGAAGCCGTCGTCAATCGGGCGCAGCGCCACCGCCACATCGGTAAATCCGCCAGCAGGTTCGGCGAACACAAGGTCGGCACGCGGTCCGCCCGCATCGAGCGATGCCTGCACGGTGAACGGTCCGTAATCGACGTGGCGACCGCGTCCGACGATGGTGGAATTGCCGTTCTGGTAACGCCCATCGAGATTCGCGGTGATCTTGGCCGACCGGAAAGTGGCGTTATTGAAGCGGATCGGCTGCGCGCTGCCCAATGCGAAGCCGCCGTCGAAGCGGATATTGCCGCCCGTCTGGTCGGCCAGCGTGGCGTTGTCGATGCGGGTCATGCGCCCCTCGACCTGCCCGCTGACGCGCCATCCGGCGTTGTCGAAGACGAAATCGATATTCGCATTGCCGGACATCGCGCCGAGGTTCTCGATGGCGAGATCGTCTGCGCTCACCGGCCCGCGGATGCGATAGATTCCGTCGGCGAGATTGGCGTTGAGCGCCACGTCGGCCGCGAGGCCGGGGAAGCGCACCGAAAGGTCGTCCGCCAGCAGGTCGCGCCCGGTGTAAACCAGCGTGCCGGTCGCGGTGCCGCCGACAAGTCGCGGGTCGATGAAGTCGGTGTTGGTGACCAGTCGCTGCACCCGCGCATCGAGCGGGACGACCCAGCGCGAGCCATCGTAGGTCGCCGTGCCGCGCTGAGCGAGATCGACGATCCGCGTGTCGCCCGTGACGAATTCGGCCACATCCACGTCGTGTTCGATGGTGAGGTCGCGGAAATCGCCGTTTACAAGCGCATCGAAACGCGTGCCACGCAGCGTGAAGCTGTCACCGGACAGGTTCGGATCCTTCAATCGCCCGCTAAGACTGAGCGCGTCGACCACCTTGTCGGCCAGGTCGACGCCGCCGTCGCCGCTGACGCGCAAGGACGGGCTGACGGCGGTAAATTCGCCCGACAGGACGCTCTGGTCGAGCGTGCCGAGGCCCTTGAAATTGAGAACCTCTCCAACCGCGCGCGCCGGTATCCCCTCCAGCATCGACGCGACCCGTGCCTGTCCCAGCAGGCCGATCCGCCCTTCGGAATTGGTCAGGCGAAACGCGGCGAAGTCTTCACCATTGCGCGTAGCATAAAGCCCACCCTTCCAGGCGGCCCAGCTTCCGTCGCCATAGCCGATGGCGCGAATGTCCGCATTCATGCCGGTCATCGCCGCGAAAAAGCCATCTGCGGGCGCATTGTAATAAAGGTTGAGGTCGAACGTCCCTTCGGCAGGCACGTTGATCAGCTTGAACAGCGCGCGGTCTTCCGTCCCGACCATCGCGTTGGTGAGCAAGTCGACTCGGCCATCGCGAATGTCGGCACGGGCGAACAGGTTCAATTGCTGGTCCTCGCCGCCGAAAATATCGCCGTCGACGGTCAGGTCGTTGATGATCAGGCGGTCCACGCGGATATCGAAATCGGGCAGTATCGGCGCGTCTGGGTCGCCCGGCAACAGAACAGGCGTGCGCATCAGCCGCCCGCGGCGGATGATGAGTTCTCGGACATCGAGCCCGCTCCTGAACCACGACAGGGGCCGCCAATCCAGTTCGATGACCGGGATTTCCAGGAACAGCCCTTCGGTGTCGTAGACCGAAACGTCGTGCAACGTGGCTCTTTCGTAGAGCGATCCCTCGATCCGGCCGACTTCGAAGCGCAGGCCGGACGCCGGCGCGACCTTGCCGATCTGTTCCGTGACGAAGCGCTTGCCGATGGGGCTGTTGAGCACCGCCACGCCGATTGCCAGCACGGCGAGCACAAAGGCGAACAGGCCGAGCAGCCACTTGGCAACGCGCTTCGGCCAGCCGCCCTTGCGCCGCTCGGCTGCCGGTTCTTCGGCTACTTCTGCTACTTCGGCGTCACTCATCAGAAGGCCTGC
This sequence comes from Alteriqipengyuania flavescens, assembly GCF_030406725.1. Lineage (NCBI taxonomy): Bacteria > Pseudomonadati > Pseudomonadota > Alphaproteobacteria > Sphingomonadales > Erythrobacteraceae > Pseudoblastomonas > Pseudoblastomonas flavescens. The sequence goes on from NZ_CP129107.1 coordinate 442,405, forward strand.
CCCAAGCCGACATAGACCGCGAAGGAGCTATCGAATTCGCCGGGATTGAGCGGCACGCCCACATCCACGCGGATGGGGCCGAAGCCGGTCTTGTACCGCGCCCCGATGCCGACGCCGATCTTGATCTCGTCGAAGTCCGGCGTTGTCCCGCGGGCGACTGTGCCGGCGTCGACGAAGGGCACGACCTCGACCAGCCCGTTCAGCAGCGGGGTGGTGATGCGTGCCTCCGCGCTCAGTTCAAAAGCGGAAAGACCGCCGGTCGGCACGCCGTCGGCGGTGATCGGACCGATCGCCTGGTAGCCATAGCCGCGCACCGACGACCCGCCACCGGCGTAGAGCCTGCGCGACGGCGCAATGGCCTCCAGCGGCGCGCCGTTGATGCTGGCGAGGCGGAAACGGCCGGCTGCGACCACTTTCTCGCTCACCGGCTGGTAATAGCTGCCGGTCGCTTCGGTGCGGACGTAGAAGCTGTTCGTCTTGATGTCATTGTTGCGCGAGATTTCCGGCGCGACGAAGCCGCCGAGGCGGAAGCCCTTGCGCGGATCGAGCAGGGAGTCGGTCGTGTCGATTTCCGTGCGCCCGAAGACAGAGCCGACGAAATAGGTTTCCCGCGGCAGGCGGTTGCCGTCCACATCGACCGCGCTTTCCTGCGTCGCAAGGAGTTCAGCGCCCACGCCCCACGTCAGCGGCTTTTGGTAAAGCAGGGTGGAAATACGCTCGAACACGCCGGTCAGCGCGATGGCCTGCCGGTCGTAAGCGACAGTGTCGATCGTGCTGGCGTAGGCGTCGATGGTCAGGATGCGGTCGCGTCCGGCCACGTTATTGCGGCGGAAGGTCACGCCGAGCAACTGCTCCTGCGTGCCGAGAATGCCGCGCACGCGCAGCGAGCCTTCGGGCGGGAACAAGTTGCGGTGCTCCCAGCTCGCGGCGATCTTGAAGCCTTCCTGGCTGCCGTAGCCGATCGACCCGGCCAGCGTCCGCACGGGTGCAGGCGTGATACCCACGTCGAGGTCGACCGTGCCAGGCTGCCCCGGCTGCGGCGCAACGACTTCGCGCTTGGTGATGGTGACCGAGGAGACGAGGCCGGTGGCCAGGATCGCACGGCGCAGGTCCAGCTCGTCTTCGCGCGTGTAGAGGTCGCCCGGATCGAAGCGGGCGATGTCGCCCAGGTGATTTCCGGACAGGAAATCCGGCCGGTCGCTTGTGACCACGCCGAAGTTGTACTTGCCGTTGGGACGGACGATCATGGTGAGATCGCCTTCGTCGCGCGCATGATCGATTAGCAGTTCGGGCGCGTCGATCTCGGCAAAGGCATAACCGTTGGCGCCAAGCGCGGTGTCGAGATCGAACTGCTCCTCGACGATCTTGTCCTGCAACACGGGATCGCCGGCGCGGATTTCGAAAGCATCGCGCAGGAGGTGGGAATCGTCGGCCTGCGCCAATTCGCCCAGGTCGACCGCGCCGATCGTGTATTGGGGGCCGGGCAGGACATCGAAACGCACGGCGCCTTCGGCCAGCGAGGCTGCCTCCTCGCCCGGGCTGATCCCGCCGACGGAGCGCAGGACTTCGCCATCGTAGTAGCCGTAAATGCGCATCAGCCGGATGAGCAGTTCCTCGTCGGCGCGAGCCCGTGCGGCGAGTTGGGCGAGGCTGTCCTCGTCGCTGTCGAGCGCCTCGACCTGCGAGAGGGCCTGGAACCGGTCGATGAATTCGTCCTGCTCGGGGAACAGCGAGCGTTCCGAGGGGAAGACAAGAGTTGTCGTGTCGGAAACACGGACCTCGAACCCGTCTTCCAGCACCGGCAGCACTTCGAACGGGTTTTCTGCGAACTGGATGTCGTCCGGCGGTTCGAGGTCGGGCACGTCTGCCAGCTCGATCTCGTCCGGCCACGGCACGGTGATTTCAGGCAAGTCGTCGAGCGGTGCGTCGGCGGCCAGCGGAGGCAAAGCGTCAGGCGCGGCGTTTTCCGCCGGCACACCTTCGCCCGCCCACCCGTCGGGATTGTCGATCGCGCTGTCGGGGATCAATTCCTCGAGCTCGGCAGACGTATCGCGATCCTGCGCGAGGGCGGGCGAAGCGGTGGCGGCCAGCGCCATCGCCAGCGCGCCGGTCAGGGCGCGCGGCGAGATGGCGGCTACGCGTCGCGTGGAGTCATTCGACAGGCGAAAAGCTTTCGACTTGCTCGGGCAACCCGTCCTTGTTGCCCACGAAATCGCCGGACCGGTCGCGCGGGCGAGTGGCTGCTGCGATGAGGCCGGATTGCTCGTCTTCCGACATGCGCACCCAGCCATCGGGGCCGAGCCGTTCGAGCGGGCGGTAGCGCACCTTGTACTGCATACGCGGCGAGCCATCGACCCAATAGCCGAGATAGACATAGCCCAGCCCGCTGTCAGCGGCGCGCCGGATATGGTCCAGGATGATATAGTTACCAAGACCCGTACGATCCTCATGCTCGGGGTCGAAGAAACTGTAGATCATCGACAACCCGTCCCCCTGCCGGTCGGTGAGGCAGGCACCGACCAGACGGCCGGGCCGCTCCCCGTCGGAGGGCTCCCTGTATTCAATTACATAGCTGGATACAGGCGTGTGTTCCACCATATCTGCAAAATCGATGTCGTCCATCGCCGTCATGCCCCCGCCGGGATGGCGCGCGCCGAGGTACTTCTGGAGCAGTTGGTACTGCTCGTCGGTAGCCCAGGGGCGGCACTCGGTCGCCACCAAGTCGGAATTGCGGCGCAGGTTCTTGCGCTGCGTGGCCGAGGGCCGGAATTCGTTTGCCACCACGCGCACCGACACGCAGGCGCGGCAATTGGCGCAGGACGGACGATAAGCAACGGTCTGGCTGCGGCGGAAGCCGATCCGGCCGAGCGCATCGTTCAGGGCATCGGCATGCTCGCCCTTTAGCTCGGTGAAGACCTTTCGCTCCGTCCGACCGGGCAGGTACGGACACGGCGCCGGGGCAGTGACGAAAAATCGCGGAAATCGTACCGGAGCCGTCACTTCGCAAAAAATCCTCTCTGCCCAGGCGGGCCTGCGGGTGCATGGTCTGCGCGCATCGACCGGTTCGTCGCCGCGCCGCACCACCTCTCTGCCCGAGCGAGTCGCCCGGTAGAACCGTCTTAACCAAGAATCATGGTTAACCTGAGGTTATTTTGCACAGTCCACCCGATCAACCCCCGCCATGGCCCGCTTTGGGTCAGGGGTGCGGGTCAAGTGTTAACGCGTGAAATCAGCGCCTTGGATCAGGCGAGCTGGACCATCTTCGTCTCGTAGCCGAGATCGAGCAGGCGCTCGACGAGGTCGGCGATCTGGCGTTCGTCGCGTGCCTCGCACTCGATGTCGGTGATAAGGCCCTTGGCCGGCAGGTGGGTGAAAATGCGCTGGTGGTAGATTTCGATGATGTTGACGTCGTGCGCATCGAATTGCCGCATCAGCTTGAACAGCGAACCCGGCCGGTCCTGCAGCGTTACCCGCAACCGCGCGAGGCGTCCCGAGCGCGCCAAGTCTCGCAGCAGGACGTTGGCGAGCAGGCGCGTGTCGATGTTCCCGCCGCACAGCACCGTGCCGACCTTCTTGCCGGCGAAGCGCTCCGGGAAAGTAAGCATTGCCGCGAGGCCCGCCGCACCTGCGCCTTCGACAACTGTCTTCTCGATCTGCAGCAGCAGCGACACCGCCTGCTCCAGCGCCGGTTCGGGTACCAGGACGATATCGTCGAGCAGTTCGGCGAGCCGGGTTGCGGTAAAGCCGCCCGGTTCCTTGACCGCGATGCCTTCCGCAATCGTGTCGCCCCCGCAAGCGCCATCGGCGCCTTTCACGCGGTTGTGCATCGAGGGATAAAGTTCCGCCTGTACGCCGATGATCTCGATCCTCGGGTTGAGCGCACGGGCGACCGTCGCCATCCCGGTGGCCAATCCGCCGCCACCGATGGGGATCACCAACAGGTCGAGATCCGGCTGCTCGTCCAGCATTTCCAGCGCCACGGTACCCTGCCCCGCCGCCACCTTGGGATCGTCGAACGGGTGGACGAAAGTGAGGCCCAGCTTGCTTTCGAGATGGCGCGCGTGGGCATAGGCCTCGTCATAGGTCTCGCCGTGCAGCGTGACCTGGCCGCCGACGCTTTCGGTCTGCATGACCTTCACTGCCGGGGTGGTCTTCGGCATCACGATGGTGACGGGCACGCCGAGCCGCCTGCCGTGGTAGGACAGGCCCTGCGAATGGTTGCCGGCGCTTGCCGCGATGACCCCGTGGCCCCGCTGCTCTTCCGTCAGCTGCAGCAGTGCGTTGAGCGCGCCGCGTTCCTTGTAAGCGGCGGTGAACTGGTGGTTCTCGAATTTCAGCCACACTTCCGCGCCGGTGATATCGGACAGCGTCTTCGACAGCGCCATGGGCGTGCGCACGATCGCGCCATCGATCCGTGCCGCCGCGGCGCGGACGTCGTCGATGGTAAGCGGCTGGGCGCGATGCTCCGCGTCGGTCAGGGGCTGCGTCATAGGGCGCCCTGCCTACCGGAAATCCGCCGCACTGCCTATCGCCGCGCAATTTGGCCGCGCGAAAGATTTGCTTTGCCGCGCGCGGGCCGCCATCAGGCTGGCCATGAGCACAGGAAAATCAGTCGCTTTCCTCGGCCTGGGCGTCATGGGCGCGCCGATGGCGCGGCATCTCGCCAGGGCCGGACACGCGGTCACCGTCTACAACCGCACGGGTGCGAAGGCCGATGCCTGGGTTGCAGAGCATGGCGGCAGGTCCGCAGGCTCACCCGCCGCAGCAACCGCCGAAGCCGATGTCGTGCTGACCTGCGTCGGTAATGATGAAGACCTGCGCAGCGTCGTGCTGGGCGAAGACGGCGCGCTTGCCGCCATGAAGCAGGGCGCCTGCTTCGTCGATCACACCACCGTATCCGCCGCCATCGCCCGCGAAATCGCGGCGGAAGCTGAGGCGCGCGGCCTGCTGGCAGTCGACGCGCCGGTTTCGGGCGGGCAGGCAGGCGCGGAAAACGGGCAGCTCTCCATCATGTGCGGCGGCAGCGCAGAGGCGATGGCCGCCGCGACCCCGGTAATGGAAGCCTATGCCGCGCGGATCGTCCATGTTGGCGGACCGGGTGCGGGGCAGACCACCAAGATGGTCAACCAGGCGTGCATCGCCGGCATCCTCGCCGGGCTTTCCGAAGGCGTGCAACTGGCACAGGCGAGCGAGCTCGACATGGCGAAAGTGCTGGAAGCGATCAGTGGCGGCGCGGCGCAAAGCTGGCAGATGGTCAACCGCTGGGACACGATGGCGAAAGGCGTATTCGACTTCGGTTTCGCGATCGACTGGATGCGCAAGGACCTCGCCATCGCGCTGGCGGAAGCGTGCAGCCGCGGCCTGTCCATGCCGGTGACCGCGCTGGTCGACCAATTCTATGCCCAGGTGCAAAGCCGGGGCGGCGGGCGGCTGGATACCAGTGCCCTCATCAAACACCTCGAAGGATGATTTCGTGCTGAAGACGCTACTTTCCGCCGCCACTGCGGCCATCGCCCTGATCGCTGCGCCCGCCGAGGCCGATGTGCTGCTCGACAATGTCCAGGGCATCGCCGTGGACCGCGAAGGCAACGTGACCCGCTTCGAAGCGCTGGTGATCGGCGACGACGGGCGCATCACCCACGTGCTCGCGCGCGGGGAGCGGCGGCCGCAGACCGACTATCGCGAAGACGGGCAAGGCCGCATCGTCCTGCCGGGCATGATCGACAGCCACGGCCATGTCATGGGCATCGGCCTCTCCGCGCTGTCGCTCGACCTGATGCAGACCGCGTCGCTGGGCGAGGCGCAGGCCGAAATCGCCGCCTATGCTGCGCGCTTCCCCGGTCGGCCTTGGCTGCTGGGGCGCGGCTGGAACCAGGAAACCTGGGGCCTTGGCCGCTTCCCCACCGCCGCCGAGCTCGACCTTGCCGAAAGCGAGCGTCCGGTATGGATGGAACGAGTCGACGGCCACGCCGGCTGGGCAAATTCGGCCGCGCTGCGGCTGGCGGGCATCACGAAGGACACGCGCGACCCCGCCGGCGGCCGGATCGAGCGCGATGCGGCGGGCAACCCGACCGGCGTGCTGGTCGATTCGGCGATGGAACTCGTCTCCGGCAAGATCCCGCCTCCGCGCGGCAGCGACCGTGACGCGGCGCTCAGCGAGGCGCAGCGGCTGCTGGTTGCGCGCGGTGTCACGGCGATCGCCGACATGGGTACGTCGATCGAGGACTGGCAGACCTTCCGCCGCGCGGGCGACACCGGCGGGCTTTATATCCGTATCATGAGCTATGGCGCGGGTATCGACCAGACCGTGCTGATCGGCGGCACCGGCCCGTCCCCCTGGCTGTATGACGACAAGCTGCGTCTCAACGGCGTAAAGCTCTTTCTCGATGGCGCGCTCGGATCGCGCGGAGCCGTGCTGAAAGAGGATTACGCCGACCATCCCGGCAATCGCGGCCTCGCCCTGATGACGCCGGCGCAACTGCGCAACGCCCTGACCCGCGCGGCCATCGACGGGTACCAGCCCGCGGTCCACGCCATCGGCGACGGCGCCAACATGGAAGCACTGCGCGCCATCGACGATGTCGCTCCCGTCTATCCCGGCGATATCCGCTGGCGGATCGAACACGCACAGGTCGTCGATCCCGCCGACATGGACATGTTCGGCAACCACGGCATCGTCGCATCGATGCAGCCGGTCCACCAGACGAGCGACCGGCTGATGGCCGAAGCACGGCTGGGCCCTGACCGGCTCGACGGTGCCTATGCATGGCGTTCCATCGCTGCAACCGGCGCGCCGCTCGCTTTCGGCTCCGATGCGCCGGTCGAGCTGCCCGATCCGTGGACCGGCCTCGCGGTGGCCATCAGCCGCGAGGATGCGGACGGCCAGCCTTTCGGCGGCTGGTATCCGCAAGAGGCCGTCAATCGCGGCGCGGCGCTGGCAGCCTACACGGCGGGCGGCGCCTATGCCGGGTTCGCGGAAGGGCGTTTCGGCCAGCTGGCAGTGGGCGAGCAGGCGGACTTCGTGGTGGTCGACCGTGATCCGATGATCTCCTCCCCCGCCGAAATCCGCGAAACGCAGGTGCTGGAAACGTGGATCGGCGGGCGCAAGGTCTATGATGCCCGAACCCGCAGCGGCGACGCGCCGGAGATCGTGGCCGGGGAGGAAGCGGAGATCGTCCGCTAGGTCTTCGACGCCGCCTCTGTCTCAGCCTCTTCGGCTTCTGCCCGCTCGCGCGCCCTGGCGGCACGCTTTTCGGTCAGCAGCATCAGCACCAGAGATCCTTCGAAAAGCAGCATCAGCGGCAGGGCGAGCACGACCTGGCTGCCCCAGTCGGGCGGGGTGATTACCGCCGCCAGTATCACGATGCCGACGATCACGAAGCGCCGCGACTTCACGAACTGATCCCGCGTCACCAACCCGGCGCGGCTCAGCAGCATCATCAGCACCGGCAGCAGGAAGCTGATCCCGAAGGCGAGGATGAACTGCATCACCAGGCTGAGGTAATCGCCCGCCGCCGGCAGCGCCTCTATCGGCATGTCGGCGACCTGCCCTTCGAAGCCGATGAAGAATTTGAAGGCGTTGGGCATCACCACGAAATAGGCGAGCGCCGCGCCCGCGCAGAACAGGATGGGCGTGGCGAGAAGGAAGGGCAGGAAAGCGCGTTTTTCCTTCGCGTAGAGACCCGGGGCGACGAAGGCCCACAGCTGGTTGGCGATGATCGGGAAGCTGATGAAGAAGCCGGCGAACAGCGCCACCTTCACCTGCACGAAGAACGCTTCGTAGAGCTTGGTGTAGATCAGCCGCCCCTCGCCTGCGGGAAACGCATTGGTCAGCGGGCGCACGAGGATGCCGAAAATGTCATCGGCCACGAACAGACACCCGCCGAACGCCACGATCAGCGCCAGCACCGCACGCACCAGCCGGGTACGCAGTTCGATCAGGTGATCGAGCAGCGGGGCCTGCGTATCGTCGAGATCCTTGATGATCCCCATTACACCTCGTCCTCCCCGCCCAGCGGCAGGCGCGGGGCTGCCTCGTCGGCGGACGGCGGCTTGGGGCGGGCACGCTCGCGGGCGGCATCGGCCGCCTGGTCCCGCTCCGGATCGGGATTGGCGGCCAGCGGTTGCATCTGCGGCCCTTCGCCGTTTTCGTCAGGCAGCAGGTTGGTCGGCTCCCCCGCCGTCTTGCGCACATCCGCAGCGGCGCCGGGATGGGCTTTCATGATCGCCTCGTTCTGCGCCTTCCACTTCTTTTCCATCTCTTCCATTTCCGCCTCGCGGATCATGGAATCGAGACCGGCGCGGAAATGGCCGGAGACGCGGCGGATCTTGCCGATCCAGCGCCCGGCGGTGCGCAGGGCGAGCGGCATGTCCTTGGGCCCGATCACCAGGATCGCGACCACCACGATCAGCAGCAGTTCCTCCGCACCGATATTGAACATGTTCGCGTCCCGCGGGCGTCAGCCGGTGCCGGTCAGCCTTCGGTCTTGTCGGCAGGCCGCGGGTCGGCGGCAGCTTCGGACGCGGGCTTGGCATCGTGCTGCGGGCCTTCGATGCGGTTTTGCATCGCCTTTTGCGCACCTTCGCTGGGCGTGTCCTCGCCTTCCTTCATGCCGTCCTTGAAGCTTTTCACGCCCTTGCCGAAATCGCCCATCATCTCCGAAATCTTGCCGCGCCCGAACAGGACGAGGATGACGATGGCGATGATGATAAGCTGCAGCGGTCCGATGCTACCCATGGGAAATCTTCCGAAATTGATTGGTCGGCGCGAAACATAGGCGTTGCCGCGCCGCTTGACCAGCGAAGCCTAGTTTTCGCCCTCGTTGGAATCTTCTTCTTCTTCTTCCGCCGATGGCCGGTCGGGGTTCTCGTCCGGCCCCATCAGCGCATCGAACGCGTCATCCACCGGATCCAGTAGTCCGGCCGCCTTCAGCTCGTCGATGCCGGGCAGTTCGCGCCGGCTCTTGAGGCCGAAGTGGCTGAGGAATTCCGGCGTCGTGGCATAGATCACGGGGCGGCCCGGCACCTCGCGCCGTCCGGCAACGCGCACCCAGCCCGCTTCCATCAGCACATCGAGCGTGCCGCCGGAGGTCTGCACCCCGCGAATGGATTCGATATCGGCGCGGGTCACGGGCTCGTGATAGGCGACGATCGCCAAAACCTCGGTGGCCGCGCGGCTCAGGCGGCGAACCTGCTCCCGCTCCCGCCGCAGCAGGTGGGCAAGGTCGGGCGCGGTCTGGAACTGCCAGCGCTTGCCCCGTTCGACCAGCCGGATCCCGCGCCCTTCGTAATGCGCTTCCAGGCTGCGTAGCGCATCGCGCACGTCTGCCCCGCCGAGATGGGTGGAAATCGCCTCCGCGCTCATCGGCTCTTCGGAAGCGAACAGCGTCGCTTCGACCGAGCGTTCGAGATCGGACATCTCCGTCACTGAATGCGCCGTGCGTGCAACGGGCCGAAGGTCGTTTCCTGCCGCAATTCGGCGCGGCCCATGCGCGCCAGTTCCAGCATGGCGACGAAACTGCTGGCGAGCGCCGACTTGCGCAACCGGGGCTCGCTGCCGGGCGGGATGAAGTCCCTGATCTCGAACCAGTCGAGCTTGAGGCCGAGCATGGAGGATACGCGCTCCAGCGCGGTTTCCAGCGTCATCACCGGCCGTTCGCGGACCATGTGGATCGCCGGCTGCGTGCGCGCCTTCACCTGCCCGTAAGCCTGCACGATGTCGTACCATTCGCAGCGCCACGCGGTCTTGCGGTCGATGCGCAGGCCCTCCGGTGCGCCGCGCAGGAAAACGTCGCGCCCGATCCGGTCGCCGCCCATCAGCCGCGCCGCCGCCTCGCGCATGGCGCCCAGCCGCTGGAGCCGCAGTTGCAGGCGCAGCGCCATCTCTTCGGGCGAAGGGTCCTCCTGCTCCTCTTTGGGGAGCAGCATGGCCGACTTGAGATAGGCCAGCCACGCTGCCATCACGAGGTAATCCGCCGCCAGCTCCAGCCGCAGCGCCTCGGCACGCTCGATATAGTTGAGGTACTGGTCCACCAGCGCGAGGATCGAGATCTGCCGCAAGTCGACCTTCTGCCGCCGCGCGAGGTCGAGCAACAGGTCGAGCGGGCCTTCCCACCCGTCAAGCTCCAGATACAGCGCCTCGTCGGCGCCTGGGGAGGAAGCAATACCGTCCCAGTCCTCCTGCGGCTGCGCCTCGTCGGCAGCGGTGAAGAGGAGATCGCCGTCGTTCACGCTGCCTCCGTGAGCGCGAGCAGCGCGTCCCGCTTGGCGAGCAATTCCGCATGATCGGCCGTGCGGGCGGGCGAGCCTGTGGCAGCCAGCGCCCGATCGAGCCGCGCCTTGCCGGCGTCCGACAGTGCGGGCAGTCGGTCGACGAGGCCCTGCTGGTCCTCCATCTTCGCCCAGCAGTTGAGCACGATGTCGCATCCCGCCGCGATGGCGCGCGCGCCGCGTTCCGGCACGGTGCCCTCCAGCGCCTGCATGTCGATATCGTCCGTCAGCAGCAGCCCGTCGAAACCGATCCGCCCGCGGATGATCTCGCGGATCACCGTTTCGGACAGGGTCGCCGGATTGTCCGCATCCCATTCGGTGAACAGCAGGTGGCCGGTCATGCCGACGGGGCAATCGTTGAGGGAACGGAAGGGCGCGATGTCGGTCTCCAGTTCCTCCGCCCCGGCGGTGACCGTGGGCATCGACTTGTGCGTGTCGACATAGGTCAGGCCGTGCCCCGGCATATGCTTGATGCAGCCGACCACCCCTGCGCGCTCCAGCCCCTGCAGGATTGCGCGGCCGAGCGCGGCGACCTGCATCGGCTCGCTCCCCAGCGCGCGGTCGCCGATCACGTCGTGGGTCCCCGGCCGCCGCACGTCGAGCGGCGGGTGGTAGGTGCAATTGATGCCGACCTCCGCGAGGTCCGCGCCCAGCGCTTCGGCGTTTACGCGGGCTGCCTCGATCGCGCTCGCAGGGGCGAGGCGGTAGAGCGCGTCGAACTTCTCGCCGGCGGGATAGGGCGGCCAATTGGGTGCTTTCATCCGCTGCACGCGGCCGCCTTCCTGGTCGATGGATACCAGCACGTCGCGGCCGTGGATTGCGCGCACGTCGTCCGTCAGAGCGCGAAGCTGGTCCGCCGTGTCGATGTTGCGACCGAACAGGATGTAGCCCGCCGGATCGACCTCGCGGAAAAAGCCGCGTTCCGCGTCGGTCAGGCTAGTGCCGGAAAGGCCGAAAATCGCCGGTGTCATCGCCGTGACGCTGGCACAGGCGATGCGGGCCGACAAGCGCGCCCCGCGCCCCGGCTGTTCAAAAACCGGGCCGCCGAGCCGCGAGTGCGCTCAGTTCTTGACCTGGCAGTCGATGCCGGCGTTCTTCAGGCGGCCGCACAGCGCATTCGCCTCGCCCGCATTGCCGGCCATCGCGCGAAGTGCGTATAGCGTGCCGTTGTCGACCTCCACCTGCACGATCGAGCGGCTGACGCCGTTCAGCGCGTCGGTCTTGCTGCGCAGCGCATTCCACGCGGTTTCGGCATTCTGGCGCGAGGAGAAGGCGCCCACCTGCACGCCGACACCGCTGGCCGCAGCGGCAGGAGCTTCCTCCTCGCCCGGCTGGCGGCGATCGATGCTGGGGCGCGCGGTTTCGCTGGCGGCAATCCGGCCTTCGGTTTCGCGACCCTCGCCCTGTTGCGGGGCGACGTCGCCGGTGCCTGCCGCCAGCTGGCCGCCGGCATCTTCGGGACGGGATTTGATCGGGCCTTCGGGGCTTTCGATGGTGCTGCCGTCGGCAATCATTTCCGGATCGGGTCCGGCGCGGGTCAGGGCCCAGATCGCGCCGACGACCGCGGCCACCACCAGCAAGCCGATGACCGCAATCCCGACGATCCGACCCGTATCGACCGTGCCGGCCTCCTCGTCCTCGTCACCTTCTAGCCAGGGGAGATGTTCGTCCTCGTCCGCGAATTCGAGGCGTTCTTCCTCGCGTTCCGCATCGTCGTATTCGTGCTCGTTCTCGTCGCCCCAGGACGTCATGGTCACAGCTCCTCGACCGCCTGCACCCCCAAAATGGCGAGGCCATTGCGGAAAACCTGCCCGATTTGGTCGGCGAGATAAAGCCTCGCTGCCGTCAGGGCGTCATCCTGTGCCACGATGATGCGCTTTTCGGGGTCGTCGTTGCCCGCGTTCCAGAAGGCATGGAAGGCCGCCGCGAGGTCGCCGAGGAAGAACGCGATGCGGTGCGCCTCGCGCGCCTTGGCCGCCTGCTCCACGATGCGCGGGAATTGCGCGGCCTGCTTCACGAGCGCGATTTCGTCTTCGCCCAGCCGGTCGATCGCGGCGGGATCGGGCCGCACGCCTGCCTCTTCCCCCTTGCGCAGTGTCGAATGGATCCGCGCATGCGCATATTGCACGTAGAACACCGGGTTGTCCTTCGAGGCTTCCACCACCTTGGCGAAGTCGAAGTCCATCTGCGCTTCGGGCTTGCGGGTCAGCATGGTGAAGCGAACCACGTCCTTGCCGACTTCTTCGACCACTTCGGCGAGCGTGACGAAATTGCCCGAACGCTTGGACATTTTCACCGGTTCGCCGTCGCGCAGCAACTGGACCATCTGGACCAGCTTGACGTCGAAAGGCACCTCGCGCCCTTCCATCTGCGCCAGCGCGGCGACGGCGGCCTTGATCCGCTTCACCGTGCCCGAATGGTCCGCGCCCCAGATGTCGATCAGCGCGTCGGCGCTTTCCGCCTTCTGCATGTGATAGGCGAGGTCGGCGCCGAAATAGGTCCACTTGCCGTCGGACTTGCGGATCGGGCGGTCCTGGTCGTCGCCGAACTGCGTGCTGCGGAACAAGGGCAGTTCCACCGGCTCCCAGTCGTCGAGCGTCTTGCCCTTGGGCGCTTCGAGGATACCGTCGTAGACCAGCCCTGCCTCGCGCAGCTTGGCCTCGGCCTCGGCCGGCTTTCCGGCGGCCTGCAATTCGGCTTCCGACGCAAAGGTTTCGTGATGGATGCCGAGCGAGGCGAGGTCCTGCCGGATCACTTCCATCATGGCCGCGACCGATGCGGTGCGGAAAATCTCCAGCCACTCGCTTTCCGGCTGGTCGGCGTAGCGATCGCCGAATTCCTTCGCCAGCGCCATGCCGACCGGCTGCAGGTAGCTGCCGGGATAAAGGCCTTCGGGGATCGTCCCGACATCCTCGCCCAGTGCCTCGCGGTAGCGCAGGTGGGCGGAGCGGGCGAGCACGTCGACCTGGCCGCCGGCATCATTGACGTAATATTCGCGCGTGACGTTGTGGCCTGCGTATTCAAGCAGGCTGGCGAGCGCATCGCCGACCACCGCACCGCGGCAATGGCCCATGTGCATCGGCCCGGTCGGGTTGGCGGAGACGTATTCCACGTTCACCCGCTTGCCCCCGCCCATCGCGCTGCGACCATAATTGTCGCCCAGCGCCTCTATCGCGGCCAGCTCGCCCAGCCACATCGACCGGTCGAGCCGCAGGTTGAGGAAGCCGGGTCCGGCGATCTCGACCCCGGCGACGCCATCTTCGGCGCGCAGCCTGTCGGCGATCGCCTCTGCCAGCGCGCGGGGGTTCGTCCCGGCAGGCTTGGCGAGGACCATCGCGGCGTTGGTGGCAAGGTCGCCGTGGGAGGGATCGCGCGGCGGTTCGACGCTCACGTTACGGCGGTCGAGGCCTGTGGGCAGCATGCCGCCATCGACCAGCGCATCGAGCGCGGCATCGACGCGGGCGGCGAGGCGGGCGTGGATCGTGAGTGTGTCGGTCATCTGGCTATCGGTCATGGCCGCGCGCGGTAGCGGCTTAACGACAGGGAGGGAAGCTTACGCGCAGATCGGGCTGCGCGAAGGCGGTATCGCTCAGCGTGTGGCGTTATAGCGCAGTTGGCTTTCGTCGAGCTGGAATCCAACCAGCAGTTCGAAAGTGGCGCGGGCGATGGCGGCGCGCACTTCGGGCTTCGACAGCGGGTCGACTGCGGCTTCCACTTCGCCCGGACGGCGGCGGCGGGTGATTTCCTGCTCGATATCGGCGGGCAGCGATGCTGCGGCGCGGTTCACGAAGGCGCCGGCCTGGCCGCTCGCCTGCGCACGCTCCTGCCCGTCAGCGAAGTTCACGGTGACCGTGCCGACCTGCTTGGAGACGACCGAGCGGCCCGCCTGCAGCACCGTGGAGAAATAGGGCAGCTGCACGCTGCGTGCCCCGCGCGTGTCGGTACGGCGGGCGAGCACGTCGAACGTGGCGCCGGCGTAGATCTGGTCGCCCGTCTCGTCGCAAGTGGTGCGCACGTTGGTGATGGTCGCGGTCACGTCCATGTCCGCCAGCGTCCGGCCCGTGCCGTTGAAGGTCGTGATGTCGCCGGTGAAATCGGGCACGCCCACCGCCGGGCACAGCGAGCGCGCGGTCTGGATGCCGACGCCGTCTTCCAGCACGATATCGCCGCTCGACCGGCACGCGCCGAGCGTGGCAGCTAGGACGATGGCAGCAAGTGCGGCGTTACGAGCGATCATTCCGGGACAATTCCTTCTAGCGTATCGCGCGGCCGGTCATCGGAGCGCGACGGCGCGCGTCCTAGCCCTTTCGCAGGCGCGCCACAACCGCTAGAGGCGGGTCCATGAACGCCCCCTTTCCAAATCCCGACACACTGCAAGCGAACCCGGATGCGCGCGGCAAACCTGCGCTGAAAGTCCTGATCGCCGCCCCGCGCGGTTTCTGCGCCGGGGTGGACCGCGCCATCGAGATCGTCGAACGCGCGATCGAACGTTACGGCGCCCCGGTCTATGTCCGGCACGAGATCGTGCACAACCGCTATGTCGTCGACGAACTGAAGGCGATGGGCGCCGTCTTCGTGGAGGAACTGGACGAGGTGCCCGACGGCGTGCCCGTGGTCTTCAGCGCGCACGGCGTGCCCAAGGCGGTGCCGGCCAAGGCGGAAGAGCGCGGGCTCGACTATCTCGACGCCACCTGCCCGCTGGTCAGCAAGGTCCACCGCCAGGCCGAACGCCAGATGGAAAAGGGGCGCCACATCATCTTCGTCGGCCACGCCGGCCATCCAGAAGTCATCGGCACGCTGGGCCAGGTGCCCGAAGGTACGATGACGCTGGTCGAAACGGTCGAGGACGTCGCCGGGCTGCATTTCCCGGCCGAGGAGGGGCTTTCCTTCCTCACCCAGACGACCCTGTCGGTGGATGACACGGCGGAGATCATCAGCGCGCTGCAGACGCGCTTCCCGAACATCGTCGGCCCGAAGGCGGAGGACATCTGCTACGCGACTTCCAACCGGCAGGCTGCGGTCAAGGCCATCGCGCCCTCGTGCGACCTGATGCTGGTGATCGGTGCGCCCAACTCCTCCAACTCGCTGCGGCTGGTCGAAGTGGCCGAACGCTGCGGCACGGATGCGAAGCTGGTCCAGCGCGGGGCGGAGATCGATCCTTCGTGGCTCGACGGGGTCGGCACGCTCGGCCTCACCGCCGGGGCCTCCGCGCCGGAAAAGCTGGTCCGCGAAGTGATCGACCGGCTGGCGGAGTTCCGTGTCGTCGACGAGGAAAAGGTCCGTACGGCGGAAGAAAAGATGGTCTTCAAGCTGCCCCGCCAGCTGATGGCCTGACGCCGCGATGGCGGTCTACACCCAGCTTTCGGCGGGAGAGATCGCGGCTTTCCTGGCCAGCTACGACGTCGGCGAGCTGCAATCGGTGAAGGGCATCGCGGAAGGCGTTTCCAACAGCAACTGGCTGGTGGAAACCACCGAAGCGCGCTTCATCCTCACCCGCTACGAACATCGCACGGACCCGGCGGACCTGCCCTATTTCCTCGGCCTGATGGACCACCTGTCGGCCCGCGGCTGCCCGGTGCCGCGCACGATCCACGATGCGGCGGGCGAATCGATTTCAGAGCTTGCCGGGCGCCCGGCGGCCTTGATCGAATTCCTGCCCGGCCTGTCCATCGACGATCCGAACGAGGCGCAGGCCCGCAGCGTCGGCGCGGCGCTGGCGGGCATCCATTCCGGCGCACAAGGCTTTGCCGGGGAGCGCGCCAATTCGCTCGGCCCGGAGCAGGTGGCCGCGATGTTCGATGCTATGGGCGAGGATGCGCTCGGGCAGATCGATCCCGCCCTGCCCGCCTTCGTTGCCGGCGAGCGCGCTTTCGTCGCCACGCAGTCTTTCGCGGAGCTGCCGCGCGGCACCATCCACGCCGACCTGTTTCCCGACAATGTGCTGATGCGCGGAACCGAAGTCGGCGGCCTGATCGATTTCTACTTCGCCTGCACCGATCACCTCGCGCTTGACCTTGCCACCACTCACGCCGCCTGGGCGTTCGACCCGGACGGCGAATTCCGGCCCGCAATCGCGGCGGCGCTGGTGCAGGGGTACGAAGGGGCGCGGCCCATCCCTGGCCCCGAACGGCTCGCCCTGCCCGCCCTTGCGCGGCAGGCCTGCCTGCGCTTCGTCGCCACCCGTGCGCAGGACTGGCTGGCGCATGACGGATCGGTCCTCGCCCCGCGCAAGGACCCGATGGATTTCGTCCGCCGCGGGCAGGCCTACGCAAGGCTCGGCACGGCGGCATTCGGAGTTTCGTAGTGAAGCAGGTCGAATTGTTCACCGATGGCGCGTGCAAGGGCAATCCCGGCCCCGGCGGCTGGGGCGCACTGCTGCGCCTTGGCCGCCACGAAAAGGAACTGGCGGGCGCGGAAGCGGAGACGACCAACAATCGCATGGAAATGACCGCCGCGATCGAGGGGCTGCGCGCGCTGACCGAACCGTGCGGCGTGGCTCTCTATACCGACAGCAGGTACCTGATCGACGGCATGACCAAGTGGATCGGCGGCTGGCAGAAGCGCGGCTGGGTCAACGCCAGCAAGAAACCGGTGCGCAATGCCGACCTGTGGCACGAACTGATCGAACTGGCCGAGCGGCACGACGTCGCGTGGAACTGGGTGAAGGGCCATTCGGGCCACCCGGAAAACGAGCGGGTTGACCGGCTGGCAAGCGACGCCGCAGACGAGATCGCCCGCGCCGGCCGGCGGTAGGGCCGCAACTCTCATACCCCCATGCCAACCGTTGTGGCTGCGCCACGCCTACGGCTCCCCCCCGGGGAAGGGCTTGGAGGCGCTAGAGTCGAAAAGTTACACTATTATCTCCCCTCCCCGTGGGGAGGGGTCAGGGGTGGGGGTTCGACGCCCGAAGTATCGAAAAACCCGTCAGATGTCGTCCATCGTCTCGGCGCCCGGACCGTTCTTCTTGATCGACTCGATGGCGTTCTTCGCGCCGGTCTTTGACGCGTAACCCTCGGTCCAGAAGATCGGCTCGGAATTGTACATGAAGTAGGCCACGAACTCGCCGGCCTTGTTCTTCTTGATCTTGAAATGATGCGCCATCTGCGGGTCTCCCTTGGTTGTTGATCCGGCGACACCCTATCAAATGACATGAAGTTGGCTAGGGCGCGAAGCGCGACGGTGCGTACAGGATCGCGTCCAGCCTTTCCGTCATCGTATCGCGCGGCTTTCCGAGCAGCAGCTGCGCGCCCAGCCGCGCGGCGGCCGGCGCGGTCTGGATGCCGTAACCGCCCTGCCCCGCGAACCAGAAGAACCCGCCAACTCGTGGGTCGAAGCCGTAGACCGGCAGGCGGTCGGGCGCAAAGCTGCGCAGGCCGGCCCATTTGCGCTCCACCCGCAGCGGCTTCCACGTGGTCACCGCCTCCAGCCGGTCTATGGCGAGCGCCACGTCCATTTCCTCCGGCGCGGCATCGCAGGGGGCGGACGGCGTTTCGTCATGCGGGCTCAGCCACAAGCGGCCATTCTCCGGCTTGAAGTAGAAGTCGCCATTGATGCCGAGGCATAGCGGCATGTCGGCGGGCGGCGCGGGATCGGTCTGCAGCTGCACGACCGTGCGGCGCAGCGGGGCGATGCCGAGCGGGCGCGCGCCGGCGATTTGCGCCAGCGTATCGGCCCAGGCGCCTGCCGCGTTCACGAGCGTCCCTGCGGACAGCGTGTCGCCGCCGGCGAGGTCGAGCCTCCAGCAGTCGGCGCTCCTGTTCGCCGCGACGACCCGCAACCGGGTCAGCAGCGTCACCCCGCCCTTGCGCGCCGCGCCGAGATAATGCGCGTGGAGCCCGCCGACATCGATATCGGCACAGTCCGGCTGGTCGATGGCGCGGTCCCATTCGGCCCTGAGGCCGGGAACGCGGTTTTCGAGCGCCGCCCGGTCGATGCGGGAGAAGGTCGCGCCGGTGTCCGCGAACCGCTCTTCGAAGCGGTCGAGCGCCCCTTCGTCCCCTTCGCGCGCAAGATAGAGCGCGCCGCGGCGGCCGAGGAAACCGCCTTCGCGCAGGTAGGACCCTGAGGCGAGCGTGAGCGGCACAATCTCCGGCCCGCCGTAGCATTCTTCCCAGAAAGCCGCGCTGCGGCCCGTGGCGTGGTAGCCGGGCGTATCCTCCGCCTCGAGCAGCGCGATGGAGAGCTTGGCACCGCCCGTACGGGCCGTACGCGCGCATTCGGCGGCGAGGCTGGCCCCCGCCATGCCCGCACCGACGATGGCGATGTCGAAGCGCAGGGTCACTGTTTCGGCAGCGTCTCGTCGAGGAAGGCGTCGATCTCGCCCAGCGCGCGGTCGCGCACGCCGTCCACTTCGCGCAGGATCTCGTGCCGCGCTTCCGTGCCGAAGCGGACCAGCGTGGCATTGGGCATCCGCTCGATGGCGCGCTCCACTGCCGCGTGACTGACCAGCTTGTCGTTCGAGGTGGAGATCGCGACGGTCGGCACGGTCACCGCCTCCAGTACACCAGTTCGGTTGAGGCCGCGTACCGAGGCATAGGCGCGTTCGACCCAGCCCCAACTGCCAGGCCCCATGACGAGGCCGGGCCGCTCGGTCCGCCACCACTGCTCGTCGCCATAGCGATCGTCGTCGTGAGTCAGCAGCTTTTCGCGCCCGGCCGGTATTTCGCCCGGTTTCTCGCTCCACTTCCACGCCGGCCGCTTGGGATCGCCGATTGCCGTCATCAGCTTCGCAAACCCGTGGGCGACGGGAAGCGGCAGCGGCGGGCCGGTGAAGCCGAGCATGGGCGCGGACAGCACCAGCGCGTCGGGCGCGGCGGCACCGTCCACCACGGCGCGCAGGGCAAGGTGGCCGCCCATCGAATGGCCGCACAGGACATGCGGGCCGGGCGTCTCCGCAACCCAGCCTTGCCAGAAGCCCGCCAGGTCCGCGATCCAGGTGCCGAAGTCGTCCACGTGACCGGTTACCTCGTCGCCGCCCAGCCGCCCGGACAGCGCCTGCCCGCGCCAGTCGATCGCGGTGACGTGCCAGCCCCGCGCCGCCCAGTGTTCCAGCGTTTCGAGGTATTTCTCGTAGAAATCGCCGCGCCCGGGGCAGAACAGCAGCGAACCGCGCGGATTTACGGCGGCGAAATCGATCCGCCGGATCGCGTGGCCGTCGGCTGCTTTCCAGACGCTTTCCCGCGCGATTGCGGGAATTACGCGGCCCGCCGTGCGCCCCGCGGCATCGGTGTTACTGGTTTGGCTAATTCCAACCTCCTCGGCCATGGTTACTTTTTGGTAAGCCCTTCCCCGTAACGATGCCTTCCGTGGGACCGCCAGGGGGGCATCATGCCAGGATTTGACGTGCAGTACGTGCTGCTTGCCGCATTGGCAATCGCACTCGTCATCGCTGCATTTACCGACATCAAGGAGCGCCGGATCGCCAACTGGCTGACCGGCTCCATCGCCGTTTGCGCGCCGCTGTTCTGGTGGGCGACGGGACTGTCGCTGTGGCCCGGCGTAGCGCTGCAATTCGGCGTCGCCATCGCCGCCTTCGCCGTCTTCGCCGCGCTGTTCGCGATGAAGTGGATGGGCGGCGGCGACGTGAAGCTGCTGACCGCGCTCGCCCTGTGGGTGGAGCCGACCATGTTCCTGCGCCTGATCGTGTTCATGGCGCTGATCGGCGGCGTCCTGACGCTGCTGATGGGCATGTGGCACATCATGCGCCGCCAGCGTGAGCGGCTGGCCATTCCCTACGGGGTCGCAATCTCGTCTGCCGGGCTCTGGGTGCTCGGCTCCCATTACATTCCCCAGATGCAGGGCGGCATAGCGGGGTGAACCCGATTTTAACCAATCCGGCCGATAAGCGCACCATTCGTAACGCTTGGCCAATCGAGGGGGCATAACGCGCCATGGACAGGAAGAAGCTTATTTTGCTCGTTGGGGCTGTGTTGATCGCCATCGGCACCGCATTTGCAGCCCGTAGTCTGATTGCCGGTGCCAGCGCACCCCAGGCGGAGGCCGGTCCGGTCGAGCCGCAGGGTCCGAAGGTCCTGGTGGCGCAGCGCGCTCTCCCCGTCGGCACGATCATCAGTGCGGATTCGGTCGGCTTCCAGCTGTGGCCGCAGGAAATGGTCCGCGATGCCTATTTCATCGACGGCGAGGCCGACATGACAAAGCTGCTCGGCACGGTGGTCCGCCACCCGATCACGGCCGGCGAGCCGGTGACTCAGGGCGCGCTCGTCGCGCCGGGCGACCGCGGCTTCCTGGCGGCTGCACTCGGCCCGGGCATGCGCGCCGTCACCGTCCCCGTTTCGGCCAAGACCGGCGTTGCCGGCTTCGTGTTCCCGGGCGACCGTGTCGACCTGATGCTGACGCAGACGGTCAAGGGCGCAGAGGGCCCGCCGCTGCAGGCGACCGAAACCATCCTGCGCAACGTCCGCGTGCTCGCCACCGACCAGTCGACCGAGCAGGAGATCGTCGAAGGCAAGACCGTGGTCACCGCGTTCCGCACGGTGACGCTGGAAGTGACCCCGACGATCGCGGAGAAGATCTTCGTCGCCCAGACGATCGGAACGCTCAGCCTGTCGCTGCGCTCGATCGCCGATAGCCAGTCCGAACTAGAACGCGCCATCGCCAGCGGTGACGTGACCCTGCCGGAAGGCGCCACGCCCGAAGAGGAAGAGGAAATTCTGCGCGCCGCGATGAGCCGCCCGCTGGATGGCCGCGCCACCTTCTCGACCGGCGGCGACGTGTCGCGCTTCCAGCGCTCCACCGTTCCGTCGCAGACCAGCGAGCGCGACCGCCTGCGGGTGCAGGCCGAGAAGGCCCGCCTGTCGCAACAGAGCAGCTACGCGCCGCGCTCCGTTGCCCGCCCGCCCCGCGCAGCCGAGGCCGCCACGACCACCACCGTCGCCGTTCCGCGCGGCTCCGTGGTCCGGGTGACCCGCGGCAAGAGCACCACCGCAGTACCGGTGGATTGAGGGTGGCCATGAACACGACAACCGCAATCGCCGCCCACACGGGCACGACTTCGAGGGGCAAGACCATGAAACGCCTGTTTGCAACCATGCTGACCGCCACCTGCGCGCTCGCACCGCTGGCCCTGGCGCCGACGGCGCCGGCCCGGGCCCAGTCGGTCATTCGCCCCGCTTCGGACATCGTCCTGTCGGTGGGTCGCGGCGAACTGATCACCGTGCCCGGCGCGATGACCGACATCTTCGTCGCCAACGAGGCGATTGCCGATGTCCAGGTGAAATCGCAGCGCCAGCTGTACGTCTTCGGCAAGTCGGGCGGGACTACCACGGTCTATGCCAGCAATGCCGCCGGCGATGTCATCTGGTCCGCCAACGTGCGCGTCGGTTCCAACATCGACAGCGTCGACCAGATGCTGGCGCTGGCCATGCCGGATGCCCGCATCTCGGTCGCCACGATGGGCACCAACACGGTGTTGCTGACCGGCACCATCGCTTCGCCGGAAGATGCGGCCGAAGCCGAACGTCTGGTCGAAGCCTTCGTGGGCGAGGACGCCAATGTCGTCAGCCGCCTGCGCATGGCGACGCCGCTGCAGGTGAACCTGCAAGTTCGCTTTGCCGAGGTCAGCCGCTCGCTGGTCCGCACGCTGGGCGCCAACCTGGCCAGCATCGACGGGACCGATGGTTTCCAGTTTGGCATCGGACAGGGACGCGGCCCAACCACCTTCCGGCCGGGTTCGGCCACGGGCGTGGGCAGCAGCATCAAGACGCAGATTCCCGATCCCAACAACCCCGGTAAGTTCATCGAGGTCGACGGGACGAACATCCCCCCCGCCTCGCTCGGCACGACCATTGCCGGTGTCGGCGAATTCCTCGGCCTCGACCTTGCCGGCGCGCTCGACCTTGCCGAACGCCAGGGCCTGGTGACCACGCTGTCGCAGCCCAACCTGACCGCGCTTTCGGGCGAAACCGCCAGCTTCCTCGCCGGCGGCGAATTCCCGATCCCGATCAGCCAGGGCCTCGGCAGCACGTCGATCGAATATCGCAAGTTCGGCGTCAGCCTGTCCTACACGCCCTACGTCCTCGCCAACGGCCGGATCTCGATCCGCGTGCGGCCGGAAGTGTCCGAACTATCGAGCCAGGGGGCGGTGACGCTCAACGGCTTCCAGGTCCCGGCGCTGACCATCCGCCGCGCCGAGACGACCGTGGAACTCGGCTCCGGCCAGAGCTTCATGATCGCCGGCCTGATGAGCAACAGCTCGCAGAACTCGATCGAGAAGGCCCCGGGCCTCGGCGACCTGCCGATCCTCGGCAACCTGTTCCGCAGCACCGAATTCCGCCGCGGCGAAACCGAGCTGGTGATCGTGGTGACGCCGTACCTGGTGAACCCGGTCAACGACCGCGACATCATCCTGCCGACCGACGGCTTCCGCGCCCCGAACGTGGCCCAGCAGCTGCTGCTGAACCAGGACCAGGACGGCCAGAGCGGCGTGCGCCGCCCCGGCCCGACCGAAGCCATCGTTGAGCAGGCGCCGCAGGTCGGTGCCGCCCAGCAGGGCAACACTGCGCCCGCGCGCACCGCCGCCCTGCCCACCCCCGGCTTCAGCCTGAACGACTGAGAAAGGTGACCACCATGTCCAACTTCAACAAGAAAACCGGCTTCGTGGCCATCGCCGTCTCGCTCGGCCTCGCACTGGGCGCCTGCAGCGGCCAGCCGCAGAACCGCTCGCTCTATTCGACCAAGCAGCCGGTCGTGGAACGCTCGAACTACTCGCTCGACCTCGCCAGCGGCGCGGGCGGGCTGACAGTGGCCGAACAGGCCCGCCTCAATTCGTGGTTCGAAACGCTCGAACTCGGCTATGGCGACAGCGTCTATGTCGACGATCCGCTGTCGAGCGGCGCGACCCGCGAGGCCGTGGCCCAGATCGCCGGCCGCCACGGCGTGCTGATTTCGCAAGGCGCCCCGGTCACCCCGGGGTACGTCGATCCGGGCACGACCCGCGTCGTCGTCAGCCGCGCACGGGCCTATGTGCCGGGCTGTCCGGACTGGTCGTCGAAGGACGGCTTCAACTGGACCAACGGGACCAGCCCCGGATACGGCTGCGCCGTCAATTCGAACCTGGCCGCCATGGTCGCCAACCCGCAGCACCTGATCGAAGGTGAAAAGGGCACCGGCGAAACCGTGGTCGCCACATCCAATCGCGCCATCCAGAGCTATCGCGACGCCGAACCGACCGGCGCCGGCGGCCTGCAGGGCGAAAGCTTCGGCGAAGGGGGGAACTGAGCCATGAACGCACCCTGGAAACCCGGCGCAGGCGGCAATCGCGATCCGTTTTCCGCATTCATCTGCGACGAAACCTCGCTCGACGTGCTGCGGCCCGTCGTGGTCGAAATGGGCTGGCAGCCCGAAAAGTGCAACAAGGGCGGCCTGCGCAACGCGGTGCAGTCGCTCTCGATCGCCGCGAGCCCTGCCATCCTCATGGTCGACCTGTCGGAATGCGGCGACCCGCTGAACGATATCAACGCCCTGGCCGAGGTATGCGAACCCGGCACGGTGGTGATCGCGGTCGGCCAGGTGAACGACGTTCGCCTGTACCGCGACCTGCTGTCGAGCGGCATCCACGATTACCTGCTGAAGCCGCTGTCGGCGGGCCAGCTGCGCGATTCGCTCAGCCAGGCGCAGGCCGTGTTCGCCGCGCCCAAGAGCGGTGACGGATCGGTCGGCAAGAAGCACGTCTCGACCGCAGTGGTCGGCACGCGTGGCGGCGTCGGTTCCTCGATGCTGGCGACCTCGCTCGCCTGGCTGTTCAGCACCGATCACGCATCGCCCACGGCGCTGCTCGATCTCGACGTGCACTTCGGCACCGGCGCGTTGACGCTGGACCTGGAGCCGGGCCGCGGCCTGACCGACGCGATCGACAACCCCAGCCGCATCGACGGCCTGTTTATCGAACGCGCCATGATCCGCGCCAACGACAATCTCGCCATCCTGTCCGCAGAAGCGCCGATCAATGCGCCGCTGATGACCGACGGTGCGGCCTTCGCCCAGCTCCAGGAAGAGTTCAAGCAAGCCTTCGAGATGACCGTGGTCGACATGCCGCGCAACATCCTGATCAATTTCCCGCACCTGCTGCACGAAGTGAACGTGGTGGTGGTGGTGACCGAAATGACGCTGGCCAGTGCGCGCGATGCGATCCGCATCCTGTCGTGGCTGAACGCCAATGCCCCGCACGCCACCCCGCTGGTGGTCGCGAACAAGGTGCAAGGCGGTGCCGGCGAAATCAGCAAGGCCGATTTCGAAGCGTCGATCGAACGCAAGATCAACTTCACGATCCCCTACGACGTGAAGGCTGCGACCAATGCCGCCAAGCTCGGCCAGACCTTTGCCAATGCGAACCGCTCGGCCAAGTCCGGCTCGGTCGTGCGCGACATCGCCAAGGCGATCGTCGGCGCGGGCGACGGGGACGGCGCCGAGGAACTGGCGGCAGCGGGCGACAAGTCGCTGCTCGGCAAGTTCGACATCAAGTCGTTCCTTACGCCCAAGAAGGCCAAGGGCGCCAAGTCCGAAGCCGAAACCGAAGCTGCGGAATGAGGTGGCAGGCCGGGTGCCGCGTGCGCCCGGCCTTCCCCGCCATCCCGCCCATCCGAACGCAAGAGGCGAATAGACCATGGATATCTTCACGCTGGCACTGATCGCGGCAGGCATCATGGCGCTGATGGTGCTGGGATATGCCTTCATCGCCGCGCCCTCTGCCGCCAAGGAAAGCCAGCGCCGCCTGCAGGCCGTGCGCTTCCGCCATTCGCAGGACGCGGAAACCAAGGTCGAATCGCAGCTGAAAAAGGCGATCGCGGCGCGCAAGCCCAAGGCGCACAAGCTCGCCGGCTCCGGCTCGCGCGTGCAGGCGCTGGAACTGCGGCTGGATCGGACCGGCAAGGGCTGGACGCTGACGCAGTATATGTATGCGACGATCGGCATCACGCTCGCCGTCATGCTGATCATCTACATGAAATCGGGCAGCCTGATACTCGGCCTGGCGCTCGGCATCGTGTTCGGCGCGGGCATTCCGCACCTGGTGGTCGGCCACTTCATCAAGAAGCGTTCGAACGCCTTCACGGCGAAGTTCCCCGACGCGATCGAGCTGCTGGTACGCGGCCTGCGTTCGGGCCTCCCGGTCACGGAAACGCTGGCCGTGGTCGCGCAGGAAATCCCCGGCCCTGTCGGCATCGAATTCAAGAGCGTGGTCGAACGCATCAAGATCGGCCGCACGATGGAAGAGGCGCTGCAGGAAACCGCCGACAAGCTCAACACGCCGGAATTCAGCTTCTTCTGCATCACCCTGGCGATCCAGCGGGAAACGGGCGGCAACCTTGCCGAAACGCTTTCCAACCTTGCCGACGTGCTGCGCAAGCGCGGCCAGATGAAGCTGAAAATCAAGGCGATGAGCTCGGAATCCAAGGCCTCCGCCTATATCGTGGGCGCCCTGCCCTTCATCGTGTTCGCGATGATCTGGTGGATCAACCCGGACTACATCGGCGGCTTCTTCGTCGAGGAACGCCTGATCATCACCGGCCTCGGCGGCCTGGTGTGGATGAGCATCGGCGTGTTCATCATGGCCAAGATGGTAAGCTTCGAGATCTGAGCGGGGGACGATAACAATGTTGCAGACATCCTCCGGCCCGACCCTGATGGGCGTCGACGTGATCTTCGTCGGCTCCATACTCGCCGGCGTCGCCGCCCTTGCCGTGATGATGGCGGTCTATGCCGCGGTCACGATCAAGGACCCGATGGCCAAGCGCGTGAAGTCGCTCAACGCCCGGCGCGAAGAGCTGAAGGCGGGCATCGTCACCGGCAGCGCCCGCAAGCGCCAGAGCCTGGTCAAGAAGAACGAGACCCGCGACAAGGTCCGCGAATCGCTGGAAGGCATCAACGTCCTTCAGGAAAGCCAGCTCAAGCAGGTACAGCAGCGCCTCGCCCAGGCCGGCATCCGCGACAAGGACTGGGCCCCGGTGGTCATCGGCGCGCGCATGGTCGCGCCGATCGTGCTGGGCTTCATCGCCATCATGGTGGTGTTCTGGTCCGACATGTTCCCCGACTGGGGCACGACCAAGCGCGTCGCCGCGTTCGCCGTCGCCCTGCTGATCGGCTACAAGGCACCGGATGTCTTCGTGACGAACATGGTGACGAAGCGGACCGCGGAAATCCGCAAGGGCCTGCCGGATGCGCTCGACCTTCTGGTCATCTGCGCCGAGGCCGGCCTGACCGTGGACGCCGCCTTCAACCGCGTCGCCAAGGAACTGGGCCGCGCCTATCCGGAACTGGGTGACGAATTCGCCCTCACCGCGATCGAACTGTCGTTCCTGACCGAGCGGCGCCAGGCGTTCGAAAACCTCGCCTACCGCGTCGATCTCGATTCGGTGAAGGGCGTGGTAACGACCATGATCCAGACCGAACGCTACGGTACGCCGCTGGCTTCGGCGCTGCGCGTGCTGTCGGCCGAATTCCGCAACGAGCGCATGATGCGCGCGGAAGAAAAGGCCGCCCGCCTGCCGGCGATCATGACCGTGCCGCTGATCCTGTTCATCCTGCCGACGCTGTTCATCGTCATCCTCGGTCCAGCAGCCTGCGACATTTCCGATGCCTTCGCAGCCAATGGCCCGGCGAACAGCGGCAGTGTCTAGCGACTGAAAGAAACCCGGCCTTCCCGAAAGGCCGCAAACAAGACGAGGCGGCGCCGGTTATCCGGTTGCCGCCTCTCTTATCTTGGCCAGCGCGGAAACCAGCGCCTCGCGTTCGGCACCGTCCAGCCCGTCCAGCATCCGCTCTTCCATCCCGAGCGCCAGCGGCAGGATTTCGTCGTGCAGTTCGCGGCCAGTGGCGGTCAGTTCCAGCATGTGGGAACGCCCGTCGCTGCGGTTGGGGGCACGGTCGACCAGCCCGCGTTCCGCCAGCGCCTTCACCGCCCGGTTAACCGCGACCTTGTCCATCACCGTCAGCTCGGTCAGCTCCCGCTGCGTCGCCTCGCCCGTGTCGCCCAGCACCGCCATGATCCGCCATTCCGGGATCTTCAGTCCGAAGCGGCTGTGATATTCGCGCGCGATCCGCTCGCTCACCGCGTTGGAGGTGATGGAAAGCAGGTACGGCACGAAGCGCGCCAGACGTGTCGTCTCGCTCATCGGATCAGCGCTTCAGGCCGGAGGTCAAAAATTCGATCACGTGTTCGCGATAGGCATCGCGCAAGCCTTCGGTCAGCGTGTCCTGGCCATAGCAATGGCGCAGTACCAGCCGTGCTGAGAAAAACCGGTCGCACGCGCCGGTGGCGGTGAAATAGAACAGCTGCGGGTCCACGTCGCGGAACACGCCGTGCTCCACCCCTTCGGCGATCAGCTGCTGGTAGGCTTCGTTCAGCGGGGTGAGATAGCTGTCGGCAATGCGCTGCGCTTCCTCGTCGTCGCTGTCGCGCACCAGCCGCATCAGCAGCCGGTTGAGATAGGGCGTGGCGTAATAGGTATCGACCATGGCGGAGATGTGCCGCCGCAGCTTGGCTTCGGGCTCCATGTCCTTGTGCATCAGCGCCTGCACCGACTGCACGATGCTTTCCATGTCCCGGTCCAGCAGCGCCTTCAGCAGCCCTGCCTTGTTGCCGAAATAATACTTCACCAGCGCGGAATTGAGGCCGGAACGCAGAGAAAGTTCGGACAGCGAGATATCCACCGCATCGCCTTCGCGCATGATCGCGGAGGCCGTTTCCAGCAGCTTTTCCCGCGCGCCGTCGGGCGGATTGTCGATGGCCTTTGCGTTCATTGTCCAACGCTCCCCTGCAGGCTCATGTCCCCGGCCACCCTCCCCGGCGGCACGATGGTGTCATTCGTACCCGGGTTCGTCCCACCACGGGTAAAAGTCCGGCATATCGCCCGATGGCCTGCCGGGGAAGTCCGGGGGCCGCTTTTCCAGGAAACTGCGCACACCTTCGGCGGCGTCGGGGGCTTTCGACATGCGATAGATCGCCCTGCTGTCGACCCGGTGGGCCATCATCGGATGGTCGGCGGCAGACAAGCGCCACATCATCGCGCGGGTCATGGCGATGGAAACGGCAGAAGTGTTGTCGGCGATTTCCCGCGCAAGGGCGCGCGCCGCATCCATCAGTTCGCCCTGCGGGTGGACGGAGCGAACAAGGCCGCCCTCCTTCGCCTCCGCCGCATCGAAGATACGGCCGGTGTAGGTCCATTCGAGCGCCTGCTGGATGCCGACGATCTTCGGCAGAAACCAGCTGGAGCATGCTTCCGGCACGATGCCCCGCCGCGCGAACACGAAGCCATAACGCGCGCTGTCGGCGGCGAGGCGGATATCCATCGCCAGCTGCATCGTCGCGCCCACGCCCACCGCCACGCCGTTGCAGGCGGCGATCAGCGGCTTGGTGGAATTGAACAGGCGCAAGGTCAGCCGCCCGCCGCCGTCGCGCACGATCTCGTCCGACAGGTCGGCATCGGGACGGTCGGAACTGAACGGCCCGCTGCCGTCTTCCGGCGTCAGGTCGGCCCCGGCGCAGAACGCGCGGTCGCCGCTGCCGGTAAAGATTACCGCCCTTACCGCGTCGTCCGCATCGATATCGTCCATCGCGGCGATGATCTCCTGCATCATCACCGGCGTGTAGGCGTTCATCTTTTCCGGGCGGTCCAGCGTAATGGTCGCGATGCCATCCGCCTTGTCGACGAGGATCTGGTTGTAGTCGGTCATGCTGTCCTCTGCGGAAAGAAAAAAGGGCGGCCACTCCGGCCGCCCTTTCGCTTGGGTCTTTACCGCGGGGCCATGCGGATCGCGCCGTCGAGGCGGACGTCCTCGCCGTTGAAATAGCCGCACTCGATCATGGTCATGGCGAGCATGGCGTATTCGTCCGGATTGCCGAGCCGCTTGGGGAACGGGACGCTGGCGGCCAGCGCGTCCTTCACCTGCGGCGGGGCGGCGTTCATCAGCGGGGTGTTGAAAATGCCCGGCAGGATCGTGTTCACGCGGATGCCTTCCTGCATCAGGTCGCGCGCGATCGGCAGGGTCATACCGATGACGCCGCCCTTGGATGCGGAATAGGCTGCCTGGCCGATCTGGCCGTCCTCGCCAGCGACCGACGCGGTGTTGACGATTGCGCCGCGGTCGCCGTCGTCGCTCAGCGGGTCGAGCGTCATCATCCCCGCCGCCGACTTGGCGATGCAGCGGAAAGTGCCGATCAGGTTGACCTGGATCACGAATTCGAAGGCCTGCAGCGGGTAGTGCTTGATCTCGCCCGTCTGCTTGTCCCGGCTGGCGGTCTTGATGGCATTGCCGATGCCCGCGCAATTGACGAGGATACGCTCCTGCCCGTGGGCCTCGCGCGCCTTGGCGAAGCCGGCGTCGACCTCTTCCTCGCTCGTCACGTTGACCTTGCAGAAGACGCCGCCGAGTTCGGCGGCCATCGCCTCGCCCTTCTCCTCGTTCATGTCGAAAATGGCGACCTTCGCGCCCTTGGCCGCAAGCGCGCGTGCGGTCGCGGCACCGAGGCCCGATGCGCCGCCGGTGACGACGGCGGGAGTGTTGCTGCTGACTTCCATGAAAATATCCTCTCTTGAACGCGTCGGATTACGGCGCCTCAACGCCGGTATTCGTGAATGGGCTTACAGCGCCTCGACGCCAAAAACCGTGAATTCGCTCACAGCGATTCAACGATGGTGACGTTGGCGACGCCGCCACCTTCGCACATCGTCTGCAGGCCGTATTTCTTGCCGCCTCGCTTCAGAGCGTGGAGCAGCGTCGCCATCAGCTTCGTCCCGCTCGCACCCAGCGGGTGGCCGAGCGCGATCGCGCCGCCGTTCACATTCAAGCGGTCCGGGTCCGCGCCCGTGTGTTTCAGCCACGCGAGCGGTACCGGGGCGAATGCCTCGTTGACTTCGTAAAGGTCGATATCGCCGATTTTCATGCCCGCCCGCTCCAGCGCGCGGTCGGTGGCGAACAGCGGTTCTTCCAGCATGATGACCGGATCGCCGGCGGTGACGGTCAGGTTGTGGATGCGCGCCATGGGGGTGAGCCCGTGGTCCTTCAGCGCCTGCTCGCTGACCACCAGCACCGCGCTCGACCCGTCGCAGATCTGGCTGCTGGTGGCGGCGGTGATCGTGCCTTCCGGGCTCAGCAGCTTGACCGATGCGATGCCCTCCAGCGTCGCGTCGAAGCGGATGCCTTCGTCCACCGTATGCATTTCGGTGCCTTCGGGCGTCTCCACCTCGACCGGCACGATCTCGTCCGCGAAAGCGCCGGCTTCGGTGGCCTTCGCCGCCTTCGCGTGGCTGCCGAGCGCGAAGCTGTCGAGCTGGTCCTTGGTGAAGCCGTGCTTCTTGACGATCATCTCCGCGCCCATGAACTGGGACCACTGGATGCCGGGATATTTCTCCTCCAGCCCGGGCGACTTGTAGTTCCCCAAGCCCTCCTTCATGTGGAACATCGCGGTCGAGCCCATCGGCACGCGGCTCATGCTTTCCACCCCGCTGGCGATGACGACGTCCTGCGTGCCGCTCATCACCGCCTGCGCGGCGAACTGGATCGCCTGCTGGCTGGAGCCGCACTGCCGGTCGATGGTCACTGCCGGGGTCGACTGCGGCAGGTTCTTCGCCGCCAGCACGGCGTTGCGCCCGACCTGCATGGCCTGCTCCCCGCCCTGGCTGACGCAGCCCATCACCACGTCATCGACGGCGTTCGGGTCGATCCCGCTGCGCTCCACGATGGCATCGAGCGACTTTGCCGCAAGGTCGACCGGATGGACCCCCGCCAGCCTGCCGCCGCGCTTGCCGCCCGCGGTGCGCACCGCCTCCACGATATATGCCGTTGCCATGGAAAACCGCCTTCCTAATCGATCGATTAAATCCGCTTCCCGCAGCGCCTAGTGAAGCAGGGGGCGCACGGTCAAGTCCCCGCGTGCATACGCGTGCGCGCGAAGTTTGCGTTGTCGCCTCTGCCGCCTGTGCATACGAAGGCACGGGAAATGGTGCGGGTATTGTGCGACTGCGAGACCGTTCCACCTGTAACCGGAATGTCACAGTCATGAACCGATGGCGGAAACCGCCTGCGAATCCTTTTGCGTGAAGGCAGGGCTGCGCTAGTCAGCGATGCATCCAACGCTCCCGTTCCGGCGGGTTTCGATATTTGGATGGTAAAACTGCCGCCCTGCATGCTGCCGGGTGGCTGTCTTAGGGGACTAGCAAACATGCAGAATACCACTTTCCGCAAGGGTCTGCTGGCGTCGAGCTCGGCGCTGAAGGCTCTCGCACTGGTGGGTGCTGGTGTTGCCGCTTCGACCGGGGCCATCGCTCCGGCCGCAGCGCAGGACTACACCTCCGGTGCCATCGCCGGTACCGTCACCGACGAAACGGGTGCGCCCGTTGCCGGTGCGACCGTCGTCGCAACCTCGAACGCCACGGGCCAGACCCGTACCGCGACGACCGGCTCGAACGGTACTTTCCGCCTCAACGCCCTGCCGACCGGCTCGTACGACATCGTCGTCACCGGCGGCGGCTTCCAGGACTTCACCGCCACCGGCGTGAACGTGCTGGCTTCGCAGGCTGTCGGCGTGGACATCTCGGTGTCTTCGGCCAACGTCATCACCGTTATCGGCACCACCATCGTCCGCGACTTCGAAGGCACCACCCAGGGCCTCAACGTCGACGTGGAAGAGCTGACCAAGCGCGTTCCGCTGCCGCGCGACCTGACTTCGGTCGTGCTGCTCGCACCGGGCACCACGCAGGGCGACAGCGCATTCGGCAACCTCGCCTCCATCGGCGGTTCGTCGGTCGCTGAAAACGCCTACTACGTGAACGGCCTCAACACGACGAACTTCGACAACTACCTCGGTTCGGCCCGCGTGCCGTTCGACTTCTACCGTTCGGTGGAAGCGAAGACCGGTGGTTACCCGGCCGAATTCGGTCGTGCGACCGGCGGTATCGTCAATGCCGTGACCAAGTCGGGCTCGAACGACTTCTTCGGCGGCATCCACCTCGACTGGGCGCCGAAGTTCGGTCGTACGGATGGTGAAGAGCTGATCACCTGTGAATATAATCAGGGTGAACTGCAGGCGCTGATCGACGATGTCGAGAACAACCTTTCCCCGCGTGGCACGATCATCAATCCGGCTTCGACCTGCGAAGACCTGACCAACCGCGATGCCGACGAAGCCATGAGCTACTCGGCAGTCGTCGAGGCTGGCGGCCCGATCATCGAAGACCGCCTGTTCGTCTACGGCCTTCTCGAATTCCGCGAAACGGAATCGAACACCGTCAGCCGCGCTTCGGGCCTTTCGACCCGCAACACGCAGGACGATCCGTTCTGGGGCGTGAAGGTCGATGCATACCCGATCGACAGCCAGCACTTCGAATTCACGATCTTCGACACCCGTCGTCAGACCGTGCAGTCGACTGCGCCCTATACCGAAGGTTCGGGCGACGAAGGTTTCAACATCGGCGATTACCAGACCACCGGTGTGTTCAACTTCGGCGGCATCAGCTACGTCGGTAAGTACACCGGCACGTTCACGGACTGGCTGACCGTTTCGGCTGCCTACGGTGTGATGGAAGACCGTTTCGACAACGCACCGG
Source organism: Alteriqipengyuania flavescens (assembly GCF_030406725.1). Lineage (NCBI taxonomy): Bacteria > Pseudomonadati > Pseudomonadota > Alphaproteobacteria > Sphingomonadales > Erythrobacteraceae > Pseudoblastomonas > Pseudoblastomonas flavescens. The sequence goes on from NZ_CP129107.1 coordinate 475,233, forward strand.
TCGGTTCTGCTGCAACGCTTCCGTACGTCGTCAACGCGTCGGGCGTCACGGTCAATGGCACGCCCAACGGTGGTCTGCTGAACGACCAGCGTGCCTCGTCGATCTCCACGCCGTACGAAACCAAGCGTGAATTCTATCGCGCTGACGTCGACCTGTTTTTCGACCTCCTCGGTTCGCACCACATCCGTGCCGGCTTTGATACCGAAATCAACACGCTGACCCGTGGTACGGTCCGTACCGGCGGTGACTACCTGCTCGGTAACGGCCTGCAGCACTTCGAATTCACGATCTTCGACACCCGTCGTCAGACCGTGCAGTCGACTGCGCCCTATACCGAAGGTTCGGGCGACGAAGGTTTCAACATCGGCGATTACCAGACCACCGGTGTGTTCAACTTCGGCGGCATCAGCTACGTCGGTAAGTACACCGGCACGTTCACGGACTGGCTGACCGTTTCGGCTGCCTACGGTGTGATGGAAGACCGTTTCGACAACGCACCGGTCGGTTCTGCTGCAACGCTTCCGTACGTCGTCAACGCGTCGGGCGTCACGGTCAATGGCACGCCCAACGGTGGTCTGCTGAACGACCAGCGTGCCTCGTCGATCTCCACGCCGTACGAAACCAAGCGTGAATTCTATCGCGCTGACGTCGACCTGTTTTTCGACCTCCTCGGTTCGCACCACATCCGTGCCGGCTTTGATACCGAAATCAACACGCTGACCCGTGGTACGGTCCGTACCGGCGGTGACTACCTGCTCGGTAACGGCCTGATTTCGCAGGCTGCGTACGACGCAGGGGCCGGCGGTGCAGGTATCGCTTACGTCCTGCGTCCGGGTGGTATTGTCGAACTGAACTACTTCAACTCGGGTGGTGAGTTCGAATCGATCAACCGTGCGTTCTACATTCAGGACGAATGGAACGTGACCGATCGCCTGACGCTGAACCTTGGCTTGCGTCGTGACGACTTCCTGGTGAAGAAGGCCGATGGTACCGATTTCTTCGATCTCGATGAAAACTACGCTCCGCGCGTTGGCTTCAGCTACGATGTCGGGGACAACGGTCGCTTCTACGGCTTCTTCGGCCAGTACTTCCTGCCGGTCGCTTCGAACACCGCGTTCCGAGGTGCCGGTGCGGAGTTCTTCTACCGCGAGCGGTTCGAATACACCGGCTTCAACAGCGACGGTGTGCCGCTGTTCGGTCGTGCCGATCAGGTTACCGACAACGGTCAGTACCAGAATGCTTGTCCGAGCCCGCTTACGCCGTTCTCCAGCGGTTCCAACTGCCTGACCACCGGTGATGGCTCCGTGCCGCCTTCGGTTGCGTTCGTCGGCCAGAACCTCAAGGCAACGAAGCAGTCCGAATACATCGTCGGCTACGACCATGACTTCGGCGGTTTCACGGTTGGTCTCGCCTACATCCATCGCAACCTCGACCGTACGGCGGAAGATGCTGCGATCGACCTGGCGGTCATCAACTACTGTAACGAAAACGGCATCACTGGTTGTGAAACCGTGTGGACCGGTTATCACCAGTACGTGACCTACAACGTGGGTGGTCCGCTGACTGTTGCCCTGCTGGGTGACGATACTGTGACCAGCGAAGCGCTTGACGGTCGTGTCGTGACCTTTACCGCTGACGAACTCGGCTTCGGTGAAGCGATCCGTGAATACGACGCGGTCGAACTGACGTTCGAACGCCCGTGGGATGGCAAGTGGAGCCTTACCGGTTCCTACACCTGGTCGCGCAGCTACGGTAACTCGGAAGGCTACGTGCAGTCGGACTTCGGTCAGGACGATGCCGGCATTACGCAGGACTTCGACCAGCCGGGCTTCGTCGACTTCGCAACCGGCCGTCTGCCGAACGATCGTACGCACCGCTTCAAGCTGTTCGGGGCCTATGCGCCGACGGAACAGTTCGTCGTTGGTACGAACATCTCGGTCGACTCGCCCCGTCCGCTCAGCTGCTTCGGCTGGCACCCGACGGACGTGTTTGCCGGCGGTTACGGCGCTGCGTCGCACTACTGCTCGTTCCAGCCTGCTCCCCGCGGTGAAGGCAGCGAAACCGACTGGCTCTACAACGTAGACATGTCGTTCCGCTACAACGTCGATGCGGGCCAGGATCGTCAGATCAGCTTCACGGCCGACGTGTTCAACATCTTCAACTTCCAGAACGCTACCTCGCGTAACGAATTTGGGGACCAAGACGCGATCTATCGTGGCGACAACACCGACGATCTGCCGGACGCCATCGTCGTCAACCCGAACTACGACATCGTGACGGGCTACCAGGCTCCGCGCAGTGTCCGCTTCGGCATCGACATCCTGTTCTAATCGCAAGATCGGAACACGAACCGAAAACAGGGAGGGGCGGTCTTCGGACCGCCCCTTTCTTTTTGCGTAATCGATATGTGAAAGCAGGCGGCGGCGCCGCGCCGTAAATGCCTTACCCGGCGTAGGCTGCGCGGAATTCGTCGAGCAGGGGGCCGTAAGCCTCCGCCTGCCCCACACGGTCGGTCCGCATCGGTTCGCGCACCTGCATCGCGCTCGCCGTACGCACCACCCGCTCCTGCCGGTGGAATTGCGCCATCGCCGGGTCGTATGAAACGCCGGCATGCTCCGCGATCTTCGGAATCCAGGCGTCGGGCGCGCTAACCAGTTCCTCGTAGGGCACCGTCATGATCCGCCCTGGGAACAGCTTCACCCAGTGGGCGAACAACCGGTCCTCCAGCGCGAAGACGCGGCCGATATCGGCCAGCGACCAGCTCCACGGCACACCGGCGGTGAAATAGGTGCGGAAGCACGACAGCGCCGTATCTTCCGGGCTCCGCCGCATCCACAGCACCCGCGCATCGGGCAGCGTGTGCAGCAGCAGCCCCATGCGCAGCGATTGCTGCAGTGTCTTGTCGACGATGCGCCCTTCCGGCCCGAAGCGTTCCGCCAGCAGCCCTTCGTATGTCCGCGCCAGCGTGCCCCACGGATCGGGATGATCGCCCATCGCCGCTTCGAACTCCTGCGCGCCGATCATGGTCTCGCCCGCCACCGGGATCAGCGCGGGGCGCAGCAGGTTGATCTCGCCCCCGTCGGCGACCTCCGGGTGGGCGGTCAGGATCGTCTCGGTCAGCGTGCTGCCCGAACGCGGCAGGCCGTTGACGAATATCGCGCGGCTGCCCGAATGGCCAGAGGGACGCAGCCTCGCCATCCGCTCGGGCGTGAAGTCGGTCAGCGCCTGCGTCGCCTGCCGCTCCATCGCCTCGTAATCGAATGTCTCGGTGCCCCGGCGCAGGGCCGCGCCTTCGGAATAGGCTTCGAAGGCAGCACTGAAATCGCGGCAGTCGTGATAGGCCTTGCCCAGTGTATAGAGCAGCCGGCTGCGCAGCATCGGATCGGTGAGGCCCGGCGTGCTGCGCAGCTTTTCGAGCGAAGCGATGTCCGGGTCTCCCGGCGCGAATGTCCTGGTCATCGCCAGCGCCGACCAGCTTTCGATCATCGCCGGCTTCTGCGCCAGCGCGGCGCGGAAATACGCCGCGCCTTCCTCCGCTTTGCCCTCGCCCACAGCCTGCGTGCCGAGAAAGTGCTGCACCTGCGGGATCTGCCGGTGCTGTTCCGCCAGCCGGGCGACCTGCTCGCGCGCCTCGCGGCTGCGCCCGGTCTCGACCAGCTCGCCCCAGCCATAGAGCAGGCGGCTGAGCGTGGGCGGCGGCGTGGCGGCGAAACGGCGCGCAGCCTCGCGCTGGATTTCGACCGCGCCGATCTGCTTCGCGAGCCGTCCGATACTCTGCCACCGCTCGCCATGTGGCGGCCCGTCGCGCACCTCTTCGCGCAGGAGCGCGACCGCCGCATCGCGGTCGAGGCGCTTCAGCGCCTCCACGGCGGCGAGCACGCGGTTGGCAGGAGGTGGCGACGTCACGCCCCTGCCCTAGCGCGCCCCATCCGCCGGCTCAATCGCCGCGCACCGCAACCGCCCTCTCAACCGGCGTCGGTGGTCATTTCCAGCGCGCCGTCGCCTTCGTCGATATGGACGGTACTGCCGTCGGGAATGTCGCCCTGCAGCAGCTTGTCGGCGAGCGGATCCTGCAAATATCGCTGGATCGCACGCTTCAGCGGCCGCGCGCCGTACACCGGGTCGTAGCCCACGCGGCCGAGCCACTTGCGCGCCCCGTCGGTGAGGTCGAGCGTGATCTTGCGATCCTTCAGCAGCTTCTGCACCCGCGCGACCTGGATATCGACGATCGGCGCCATGTGCTCTGCCGCGAGGCGGTGGAACAGGATGATCTCGTCCAGCCGGTTGAGGAATTCGGGGCGGAAATGCCCGCGGACCACGTCCATCACCTGCGGTTCGACATCGTCCACCGTCTGCTCGTCGGTCAACTGCGTCAGGAACTGGCTGCCGAGGTTGCTGGTGAGGATGATGAGCGTGTTGGAAAAGTCGACCACGCGGCCCTGCCCGTCCGTCAGCCGCCCGTCGTCGAGCACCTGGAGCAGCACGTTGAACACGTCGGCGTGGGCTTTCTCCACCTCGTCGAACAGCACGACCTGGTAGGGGCGGCGGCGCACCGCTTCGGTCAGCACCCCGCCCTCGTCGTATCCGACATAGCCCGGAGGCGCGCCGATCAGGCGGGACACGGCGTGCTTTTCCATGAACTCGCTCATGTCGATGCGGACCATCGCGTCGTCGTCGTCGAACAGGAAGCCGGCGAGGGCTTTCGTCAGCTCGGTCTTGCCGACGCCGGTGGGGCCGAGGAACAGGAAGCTGCCGAGCGGGCGGTTCGGGTCCTGCAAGCCGGCCCGGCTGCGGCGCACGGCCTTGGACACGGCGGTGACTGCCGCTTCCTGCCCGATCACGCGCTTGCCGAGCAGCTGCTCCATCTGCAGCAGCTTGTCGCGCTCGCCCTCCATCATCTTGTCGATCGGGATGCCGGTCCAGCGGCTGACGACACCGGCGATATCCTCTTCGGTGACCTCTTCCTTCAGTAGCGCGTTGTCGGTCTGGCCGGCGGCCTCCTCCAGCTGCTTTTCAAGCTCGGGGATGCGGCCATAGGACAGCTCGCCCGCCCTCTGCAGGTCGCCGGCGCGCTGCGCCTGCTCCAGCTCCAGCCGTGCAGCGTCGAGCTGTTCCTTGACCTTGGCCTCGGCGTGGATCTTGTCGCGCTCGTTCTGCCAGCGGGTGGTGAGCTCGCTCGACTGCTGTTCCAGTTCCGACAATTCCTTGCGCAGGTTTTCCAGCCGGTCCTTCGAAGCGCTGTCGGTTTCCTTCTGCAGCGCGGATTCCTCGATCTTCAGCTGGATGATCCGGCGGTCGAGATTCTCGATCTCCTCCGGCTTCGATTCCACTTCCATGCGGATGCGGCTTGCCGCCTCGTCCATCAGGTCGATCGCCTTGTCGGGCAGGAAACGGTTCTGGATATAGCGGTCGGACAGCTGCGCCGCGGCCACGATGGCACCGTCGGTGATGCGCACGCCATGGTGCAGCTCGTATTTTTCCTTGATGCCGCGCAGGATGCTGATCGTGTCTTCCACGCTCGGCTCGTCGATATAGACGGCCTGGAAGCGCCGCTGGAGCGCGGGGTCCTTCTCGACATATTTCTGGTACTCGTCGAGCGTGGTGGCGCCGATGCAGTGCAGTTCGCCGCGCGACAGGGCGGGCTTGAGCAGGTTGGATGCATCCATGCTGCCTTCCGACGCGCCCGCGCCGATCAGCGTATGCATCTCGTCGATGAACAGGATGATCTGCCCGTCCGCGCCCTTCACCTCGTCCAGCACGGCCTTCAGCCGCTCCTCGAACTCGCCGCGATATTTCGCGCCCGCGATCAGCGCGCCGAGATCGAGCGACATCAGAGTGCGGTCCTTCAGGCTGTCGGGCACGTCGCCATTGGCGATGCGCAGCGCGAGGCCTTCGGCGATGGCGGTCTTGCCGGTACCGGGTTCGCCGATCAGCGCCGGGTTGTTCTTGGTCCGCCGCGCGAGGATCTGCACCGTGCGCCGGATTTCCTCGTCGCGTCCGATCACCGGGTCGAGCTTCCCGTCGCGGGCCGCCTGCGTCAGGTCCCGGGCATATTTCTTCATCGCGTCGTAGGATTCCTCGGCGCTGGCGGTGTCCGCGGTCTTGCCCTTGCGCAGTTCGTTGATCGCATCGTTGAGCGCCTGCGGGGTCACCCCGGCATTCTTGAGCGCCTGCCCGGCCGAGGTCGTGGTGGCGAGAGCGAAGGCGACCAGCAGCCGCTCCACGGTGACGTAGCTATCGCCCGCCTTGTCGGCGACCTGCTGCGCCTGGTCGAGCACGCGCACGGCATCGTTGTCGAGCCCCGGGGTGCCCTGCGCCCCGCCGCCGCTGACGGCCGGGACCTTGGCGAGCGCGGCATCGACACCGTCTTCCACCGCGCGCGGATTGCCGCCGGCGCGTGCGATCAGCCCGCTGGCCATGCCTTCGGGATCCTCGATCATCGCTTTCAGGATGTGATCGGGGCTGATCCGCTGGTGGTTCATGCGGATCGCCACGGTTTGCGCGGCCTGCAGGAAACCCTTCGCGCGGTCGGTGAATTTTTCCAGGTTCATCGAAAATCCCTCGTTAAATGTCCCGACGGAGATAATGTTGCAAAATTGCAACACAAGTGCCGGACGCGCGCATTTTTACGCTGTGTTGCAAAACTAACTCACCTCGCGCCGAAAGCAAGCCCGTTCGGGCCCCCACGGCCGTGCCAGACCCGACCAACCCGCTGAGCGAATTCGAAGCGGTCAAGGTCACAAGCTTCACCTTCGGCGGGCGCTACGGCTTCGGCGCGAACGAGGAAGACCAGGCCCGCTGCGAATTCGTGGTGTCGGCGGAATTCAGCCGCTTCATCGCGGGCGACGACGGTTCGCGTGGGAAGCGCAGGGCCAGTTCGTAGCCGGCCTGTCGTGGTTCCCGGTCAGCAACATAAACCCGTTCGGCGAATTCATCCGCGCCGACGGCTTCGTCCCGCTCAATTTCCTCATCGGTGGCAACCTGCCGGGCGGCGCCACCTGGTCGCGCCAGGATGCGCTGACCAATGTGCTGCTGTTCGGCATGGAAGGCTCTTTCTAGGGTCGACCTCCCCCGCGCTGCGGCTTGGCATCGCTGCCCCCTGCATCTAGGCAGCGGGGCATGAGCACCCCGCCCCGCACGCTTGCCACGATTGCCGATCCACTTGCAGAGGGGAGGCGAACTAATAAGCTGCGCGCTTGGATCGGCTGGGGCGCGCTCGCGCTGCTGGCGCTGACGCTGCTGGTGCTGCTGGTGTGGGAAGGGATCGCTGCAGAGGCGAGCCCGCCGCCGCCGGAGCGCGATTACCGGGCGGAGATCATCCGCGACCAGTTCGGCGTCCCGCATATCTACGGTAAGACCGATGCCGATGTCGCCTACGGCCTTGCCCGCGCTCATGCAGAGGACGATTTCTTCACCCTGCAGGACGTGGTGGCGATGACCCGCGGCCGTTACGGCGCGATTGCCGGCACGGAAGGCGCGCAGCTCGATTTCGCGCTCGCCCTGCTCGATGCGCGCGGCACGGCACAGCGCGACTATCCGCAGCTGCCCGCCGACACCCGCGCCGTGCTGGAAGCCTATGCCAGCGGCCTCAACGATCATGCCGCCGCCCATCCGGGGGAGCTGAAGCTGGCCAACCTGTTCCCGGTGAACGGCAAGGATATCGCCGCCGGCTTCGCGCTGCGCCAGCCGCTGTTCTTCGGCCTGTTCAACACCGTGGGACCGCTGGTGGCGGACGAGCCCCTCAACCGCGAATTCGGACCCCGTATCATCCTGGATGCCGAAAGCGCCCCGCCCGCACCGCTGCCGCAGGGCGAGGATGCGGCCAACGTCGGCTCCAACGCCTTTGCCATCGCGCCGCAGAAATCGGGCGATGGGGTCACCCGCCTCGTGTCCAATTCGCACCAGCCGTGGCGCGGCGGCGTGGCGTGGTACGAGGCGGTGGTCGAAAGCGAGGAAGGCCTGCACTTCGCCGGCGCGACTTTCCCCGGCAGCCCCTTCATCTTCCTCGGTCATAACGAGAAGCTGGGTTGGACCAACACGGTCAACCGCCCCGACATGACCGATGTCTACAAGCTGGTGGTGAACGAGGACGAGACCGAATACCGGCTCGACGGCAAGTGGCTGCCGCTGGAGCGGGAGGATGTGACGCTGGCGGCGAAAATCGGCCCGCTGACGGTGCCCGCCAGCCGGACCATCTATCGCAGCATGCACGGCCCCGTGATCCGGCAGGACGACGGCGATTTCTACGCCATCCGTTATGGCGGGATGTATTCGATCGCGATGCTCGATGCCTATTACCGCCTGCCCAAGGCGCAAAGCTTCGAGGAATGGCGCGGCATCCTGGCGACCCACGCAATCCCTTCCACCAACTTCATCTATGCCGACGAGGCCGGCAACATCGCCTATATCTACAACGCATCCATCCCCGACCGGCCCGAAGGTTACGACTGGCGCGGGATCCTGCCGGGCGACGAGAGCGCGGCGATCTGGAACGCCCTGGTCGATTACGATGCGCTGCCGCAGTACAAAAACCCCGGCTCCGGCTATCTCTACAACGCCAACAACCAGCCGTTTTTCGCCGCCGGGTCCAGCGACCAGTCCCCCGACAGCGTGGCGCCCGAAATGGGCGTGGAGCTGACGATGACCAACCGCGCCTTTCGCGCCGACAAGCTGATGCGCGAGGCCGACACGATCGACCGCGAGACGCTGGAGCGGATCAAGTACGACACGGGCTACGAACGCAAGGATTACGTCGCGGACCTGTTCGATGCGATCGCCGGGCTCGACGTGTCGGACGACCCGCAGCTGCTCGAAGCCCAGTCGCTGCTCGCCGGGTGGGATTTCAAGGCGGACGGGATAGGCACGGGCGACGCGCTCGCGCTGCTGATGATCCGCGAGGCGATGGGCAATCGCTACAACAACGAGGCCGCACCCGACACGCGCGAACAGCTGGAAGCCGCCGTGGACCACCTGATGACCCATTTCGGCCATCTCGACGTGCCGCAGGGCGAGCTTTTGCGGCTGCGCCAGGGCGATACCGACCTGCCGCTTGACGGCGGCAGCGACACGCTGCGCGCCTCCACCCTTTGGGACGTGGAAGACGACGGCAGGCTGGCCGTGCGCCATGGCGACAGCTTCCTGATGTTCGTGGAGTGGGCGCCGGGCAAACCCGTGTCGTCCGAATCGATCCAGCCCTACGGCCAGGCCATCACCCGGCCCGATTCCATGCATTTCGCCGATCAGGCTGCGCTGTTCGTCATGCACCGGCTGAAGCCCGTGCATTTCTGGCGTAGCGATGCGCGCGCGAACTCGCGGGTTCGCTACACCGTCAGCAGCCGCTGATTTCCGTAAGGGATTTTGCCGCGCGGGGCGCAGCGACTATCCTGCGCGCCATAACGAACGAAGGCGAGTCGGGCCGGACGGTGCGGCTTGCCACGGGGGAGACATCGATGACACGCCGTTTGAGCCACCTTTTGCCTGCCGTATCCGCCATCGCGCTGCTGAGCGCCTGCACTACGATGGACAGCGCCGCCGACCTTGCCGCCGGGGCAGACGCTCTGAAAGCAGAGCTCGTTGCACCACCGAGCACGGTAGAAGCCTATAGCGAACAGGCCGCGCCGCTGTCGCAACTGGTCGATGCGATCGACATTCCCTACGAACAATTCACGCTCGACAACGGGCTGACCGTGGTGGTGCACGAGGACCGCAAGGCCCCGGTGGTCGCGCTGAGCGTCTGGTACGATGTCGGCTCCAAGCATGAACCCGCCGGCAAGACCGGCTTTGCCCACCTGTTCGAACACCTGATGTTCAACGGCAGCGAGAACGCGCCGGGCGACTTCTTCGAGCCGCTGCAACAGGTCGGCGCGACCAATTTCAACGGCACCACCAACGCCGACCGCACCAACTATTACGAGACGGTGCCGACCGCCGCGCTCGACCGGGCGCTGATGCTGGAATCGGATCGCATGGGCTACCTGCTCGGCGCGGTGACGCAGGAGAAGCTCGATAACCAGATCGGCGTCGTGCAGAACGAAAAGCGGCGCGGCGACAACCGTCCCTATGGCCTGCTGCGCTACGAAGTGGTCGAGAACATCTTCCCGCGCGGCCACCCCTACCACCACTCCACCATCGGCTCGATGGACGACCTGTCGAATGCCACGCTGGACGATGTGAAGCAGTGGTTCCGCGACCACTACGGCCCCAACAACGCGGTGCTCGTGCTGGCCGGCGACATCGACGCCGCCGAAGCGCGCCCAATGGTCGAGAAATGGTTCGGCGCGATCGACCGCGGTCCGGAGGTCGTCCATCCGGACGTGCCGGTGCCGACCCTCGCCGCGAACACCGAAAAGGTGGTGAAGGACCAGATTTCCACCACCCGCATCTATCGCATGTGGCCGATCCCGGGTTCGGGCAGCGCCGACAACATGACGATCGAGCTCGCCGCCTATGCGCTGGGCGGGCTCGCCAGCAGCCGCCTCGACAACGCGCTGGTGCGCGATCAGCAGGTCGCCGTGAGCGTGTCGAGCTGGACCTGGAGCAACGAGGACGCAGGCGTCTTCATCGTGCAGGCCGACGTGAAGCCGGGCACCGACCGCGCCACGGTGGAAGCCGCATTGGATGCACAAGTCGCCAACTACATCGCCGGCGGGCCGACCGCGGGCGAGCTCGAGCGCAGCAAGGTCTCGATCGCATCGGGCACCATTTCCGGCCTCGAATCGACCGGTGGCAAGGCAGTGACGCTGGCCGGCGGCGCGCTCTACAAGGACAACCCCGGCCAGTATGCGGTCGACCTGCAGCGCATGGTCGCCGCCACGCCCGAAAGCGTGACCGCCTTCCTGCAGCGCTGGCTGACCAAGCCGCGCTTCGCCCTCGTCTACGAACCGGGCGAGCGGACCGAAGGCGGCGAAAGCCGCGGCGGTGCGGCGATCCCCGAAGATATCGGCGGGCTCGACGCGGCCGCGCTCGATTATTTCTGCGGTGCCGCCAGCTGTTCGGACGAACAATTGGCCGAACTGTCGTTCCAGGATCGTTCGCAGCTGCCGCCGGTCGGCCAGCTGACCGACCTCGACTTCCCCGATATCGAACGCGCCACGCTGTCGAACGGCATGGAAGTCTATTTCGCCCGCCGCGACGCGGTGCCGACCGTGTCCGTCGAGGTTGCTTTCGATGTAGGCTTCTCCGCCGATCCGCGCGATGCGCTCGGCACCCAGTCGCTGATGCTGGAGCTGATGGAGGAAGGCACCACCTCGCTCGATTCCGTCGCGCTGGCGACCGTGCAGGAAGTGCTCGGCGCCGATATCGGCAGCTCCGCCGACGGGGACTGGACCACGTTCGAACTGTCCGCCCTCGCCCCCAACCTCGCCCCTTCGCTGGCGCTGCTGGCGGACTACATCCGCAACCCCGCCTTTGCGGACAGCGACCTGGAGCGCGTGCGCGCCCAGCAGCTCAACCGGATCGAGTCGGAGCTGAAGAACCCGCAGGCGATGTGGCAGCGCGCCATGGCCGAGGTGTTGTTCGGGGAGCATCCCTATGCCGTACCGCCCAGCGGGACCGGCGATATCGACGTCGTGCGCGGGCTTTCGCGCGGCGACCTTGCCGCCTTCCACGGCAAGTGGCTGCGGCCCGACAACGCGAAGGTCTTCGTGGTCGGCGATACCACGCTGGCCGAGGTTACCGCGCAGCTGGAAGGGGCCTTCGGGTCGTGGGCCGCGCCCGCCACGCCGCTGCCGGCCAAGAACCTCGACGTCGCCGTGCCGGATGCGCGCCAGCGGATCGTCCTCATCGACCGGCCGAATTCGCCGCAATCGGTGCTGACCGCCGGCCGCGTGCTCGATGTGCGCGGCACGGACGACAACACCGCGCTGTTCGCCTCGAACGAGATCCTCGGCGGAAGCTTCCTCAGCCGGATCAACATGAACCTGCGGGAGACCAAGGGCTGGTCCTACGGCTCACGCTCCTTCGTCCAGTCGGCCGTCGACCGCCTCAGCTACGTGGTCGTCGCGGAAATCCAGGCCGACAAGACCGGTGCCTCGCTGCTGGAAATCGAGAAGGAACTGACCGGTTACTCCGGCGACAACGGCGTCACCGCTGCAGAGCTGGAGCGGACCGTCAACGGCAACGTGCGCGAATTGCCGGGCCAGTTCGAAACGTCCGACTCCGTCCTCAACGGGCTGGTCAACATCGTGAAATACGGCCGGCCGGACGATTACTACGAAACGCTGGCCGGCAAGTACGAGGCGCTGACCGCCGATACGCTGGGCGATCTCGCGCGCGAGAACTTCAGCTTCGGCGACCTCGTGTTCGTGATCGTCGGCGATGCTGACGTGGTGATGCCGCAGCTGGCCGATCTCGGCTACGACGTGGAACTTCGCAAGGCCTCTGCGGATTGATAAGAAGACCCCTACCCAAGAACGATAACAGGAGAATTCGAATGACCGATGTTGGTGGCAAGTACGACTGCGTGACCAAGAGCCCGATGGGCGACCAGACCAGCACGCTGACCGTGATCCCGGGCGACGACGGCAAGACCTTTACCGGCACCAACAAGGGCCAGATGGGCGAGCTGGAAGTCAAGGACGGCACGATCGACGGCAACACGCTGACCTGGAAGATGGACATGGTCGTGCCGATGCCGATGACCCTGAACGCCACTGCCACGGTGGAGGGCGACCAGCTCAACGGCACCGTCAACGCCGGCGCCTTCGGCGACATGGCCATGACCGGCACCCGCGTGAACTGACGCGCAGCCGCAGCTAGGGAAAAGGCCCGCCGGAGACGATCCGGCGGGCCTTTCTGTTGCTTCGAGCTTAATGAAGCGGTTCTGCACACTCAATGTAATCGAAACGCATACTTCGTGGATCGTATTCCAGCTGGATTGCCGTGCAGTCACTCCCGGAAACGGCTGGATAATCTTCGAATTTTACCCAACGCCGCTCACCCAACGGCAAGTCCGCTGCGTCCGGGCAACTGACAGACCTGGTCGACCCGTCGATGTTTTCCTGCTTGCAGACTTCGTCTGCGGACAGGGGTGAAGCCACCTCCATGGTGTAAGCGCCGTGCACCTTCCCGCGGTAGAAAGTGTAGTATCTGGCGTACTCTTCAAGCTCGAAGGCATTTGACGGAAGAACAACAGAGGACTCGATCTGGGTCATGAGTCGTTCGGTTTCCGTTTCCGCGTCAGTAGCACACGCCGAAAGACAAATTAGCCAAGGCAGCAGCATCATCCATTGGCCCCGATCGCACTCGACCATGACCATGGAATAGCGCACAGGCTGGTCCCCTACCCGTCCAGCTTCTTGCGCAGGAGTTCGTTCACCACCTGCGGGTTGGCCTTGCCCTGCATCGCCTTCATCGTCTGGCCGACGAAGAAGCCGAACAGCTTGTCCTTGCCCGCGCGGTATTGTTCCACCTTGTCCTGGTTCGCGGCGAGGACCTGGTCGATCTCCGCCTCGATGGCGCCGGTGTCGCTTTCCTGCTTCAGCCCTTCGCGTTCCACGATGGCTTGTGCACCGTCGCCGGTCTCGAGCATCTTTTCGAGGACCTGCTTGGCGATGGAACCGCTGATCGTGCCGTCGGCCACCAGCGCGAGCAGCTCTGCGCCCTTGTCCGGCGTGACGGGGCTGGTCTCCAGCGTCTTGTCCACGCGGTTGAGCGCGCCGAACAATTCGCTGGTGAGCCAGTTGGCCGCCTGTTTCGCGACATCGCCCTTGCCCTTGTTCGCCCGGCGCGCGGTCGCTTCCAGCAGTTGTTCGAACCACGCGGCGGTGTCGACTTCGGCGGTCAGCACATTGGCGTTGTAGGCCGACAGGCCGAGCTCGTTCACATAGCGGTCGCGCTTGGCGTCGGGCAGTTCGGGCAAGGACTCGCGGCATTCGGCCACGAAATCGTCGTCCAGTTCCAGCGGCAGCAGGTCGGGATCGGGGAAGTAGCGATAGTCGTGCGCGTCTTCTTTCGACCGCATGGAGCGGGTTTCGTTGCGATCAGGATCATACAGCCGCGTTTCCTGCACCACCGTGCCGCCGTCCTCGATCAAGTCGACCTGGCGGCGGGCTTCCTGTTCGATCACCGCCATCACGAAGCGCACCGAATTGACGTTCTTCGTTTCCGTGCGGGTGCCGAACTCATCGCCCGGTTTGCGAACGCTAACGTTGACATCGGCACGCATCGAGCCCTGCTCCATGTTGCCGTCGCACGATCCGACGTAGCGCAGGATGGAGCGCAGCTTGCGGACATAGGCGCCCGCTTCTGCGGGGGAGCGCATGTCGGGCTTCGACACGATTTCCATCAGCGCCACGCCGCTGCGGTTGAGATCGACATAGGAGAAGCTGGGATGCTGGTCGTGCATCAGCTTGCCCGCATCCTGCTCCACGTGGATGCGCTCGATCCCGATGGTCTTGTCCTCGGGAATGCCGGCCTTCTCGTCGGCATCGATGACCAGCTGCCCCTCGCCCACCAGCGGGTGGTAGAGCTGGCTGATCTGGTAGCCCTGCGGCAAATCGGCGTAGAAATAGTTCTTTCGGTCGAACCGGCTCCACTTGTTGATCTTCGCATCGATGGCGAGGCCGGTGCGCACCGCCTGGCGGATGCACTCGCGGTTCGGCACCGGCAGCATGCCCGGCATCGCCGCATCGACGAGGGAGACCTGCGTATTCGGCTCCGCCCCGAATTCGGTCGAGGCGCCGGAGAACAGCTTCGCCTGCGTCGAGACCTGCGCGTGGACTTCGAGGCCGATGACGACCTCCCAGTCGCCTGTGGCGCCGTGGATGCGGTATGTACTCATATTTGACTCTCTATCCTGCAAAACGGCCCTGCCTCAGTGTCACGACCATAACAGCCGCTCCAACTCCGGCTCAATCTGCGCGATGCAATATTCCTTGCTGGTGCCCTCGGCGGAGATAGAAAAGAGAGCGTTCTTTTGAAGCAACGCGAAGTCTCTGAGAACAACTTCGTTATCGCTATCCATGAATGTGACGACAAACTCCGACATCAGCACGTGTTTGTTCTCGGCCACCGGCCATTCCGTTTCATGAGGCGAACGCTCTTTCCATTGTCGCAGATGCACTGAATCCGAGAATGTGCCTTCCCTGATCTCCTCAAGCGTCCGGTCCCAGTCAGCAAACGTGCCGGAAACGAAGATGTTCTCCGTCCGGCACAACTCCGCAAACGCTTCCTTAGCGACCAGATTATCCGCATTCATTGCCCGATCTTCGCTCCAAACCCAGAGGCCCAAGCAGACCGGTAACGCGAGACCGATCAGGCAACCGGCTTTCATTTCCAGGTCGCCAAAATGCCAATCACCACCACTTCTCCGGCTGCGCGGTGAACCCGGCGCGCTGTTCGATAGCAAGGCCGGCGTTGAGCACGATCTGCTCGTCCATCGCCGGGCCGACCAGTTGGAGGCCCAGCGGCAGGCCGTCGGCGGTCAGCGTGGCGGGAACGCTCATCGCGGGCAGGCCGGCAAGGCTGGCGGGCACGGCGAACACGTCGTTCAGGTACATCGCCAGCGGATCGTCGCTCTTCTCGCCCAGCGCGAAGGCCGCGCTCGGCGCAGTGGGCGCCAGAATCACGTCGCAATGCTCCCACGCCTGCTGGAAGTCCCGCGCGATCAGCGTGCGGATCTTCTGCGCCTGCGTGTAATAGGCATCGTAGAACCCGGCGCTGAGCACATAGGTGCCGATCATCACGCGGCGCTTCACCTCGTCGCCGAAGCCATCGGCGCGGGTCGCGGCATACATGTCCTGCAGCCCCGCGCCTTCCGGCAGGTCGCGCAGGCCGTAGCGCACGCCGTCATACCGCGCGAGGTTGCTGGAGGCTTCCGCCGGGGCGATGATGTAATAGGCCGGCAGCGCGTATTTCGTGTGCGGCAGGGAGATGTCGACGATCTCGGCCCCCGCATCCTTCAGCCACGCGATCCCCTGGTCCCAGCTGGCCGCGATTTCCGCGTCCATCCCGTCCATCCGGTATTCGCGCGGAATGCCGACGCGCTTGCCCGCAAGGTCGTCCGACAGGCCGCCGAACCAGTCGGGCACGTCCATCTTCAGGCTGGTCGCGTCCTTTGGGTCGAAGCCGGCCATCGCGCCGAGCATGATCGCGCAGTCGGCGACGTCGCGCGCCATCGGCCCGGCCTGGTCGAGGCTGGAGGCGAACGCCACCACGCCCCAGCGCGAGCAGCGGCCATAGGTCGGCTTGATGCCGGTGATGCCGGTAAAGGCGGCGGGCTGGCGGATCGATCCGCCGGTGTCGGTGCCGGTCGCAGCGGGGCACAGCCGGGCGGAGACCGCCGCGCTCGATCCGCCGGACGAGCCGCCGGGGGCGAGCGCCGCATTGTCGCCATTGCCGCGCCGCCACGGCGAGATGACGTTGCCGAAATAGCTCGTCTCGTTCGAAGAGCCCATGGCGAACTGGTCCATGTTGAGCTTGCCCAGCATGGTGCAGCCCGCGTCCCACAGCTTCTGCGACACGGTGCTTTCGTATTCGGGCACGAAGCCTTCGAGGATGTGGCTCGCCGCGGTGGACTGCACGCCCATGGTGCAGAACAGGTCCTTCATGCCGATCGGCACGCCGGCCATGGCGGGCAGGTCCTTGCCATCGCTGCGCGCGGTGTCGACCGCGTCCGCCTGTTCCAGCGCCTTTTCCGGCGTGGCGACGATGAAGGCGTTGAGCGCCGATGCGGCGGCGACATTGGCGTTGTACGCCTCGGTCACTTCGCGCGCGGTGAATTCGCCGCCGCGCACACCGTCGCGAATGGCGCGCACGCCCAGCTGGGTAAGGTCGGTCATTCGATCACCTTGGGCACGGCGAAGAAGCCGTGTTCCGCGTTGGGCGCGTTTGCCAGCACCTTGTCGCGCACGCCGCCGCCGGTCAGCGGGTCGGCATCGACCACGTCGTCGCGCAGGCGCAGCTGGTTGGGGATGACCGCCGTCATCGGCTCCACGTCGCTGCAGTCGACTTCGCCCAACTGGTCCACCCAGCTGAGGATGTTGTTGAGTTCGGGCACCATCGCCTCGCACTGCGCATCGTCGAGCCGGATGCGCGCCAGAGAGGCGATCTTGGCCACTGTTTCCTTATCTACGGACATGGCGAGGGCGTTAGCCTTGCGCAGGCTTTGCTTCAAGCGGTGTTAGCGGGCGCAGCAAACCTATTCGAAGATGTCGCCGACCGGCTTGCCGTCCACATAGACACGCCGCCCGGTGACCTCGCGAATTTCGGCGCTCGCAGGGTCGACTGCCTCCACTTCGAGGCTCCCGTCCTCGCCGCTCGGCGGGGCAGCGGGCGGATCGGGCGGGAACGGCACGAGGTCGGACGGGCGGAAATAGATCTGCCGCGCGGAATAGCCTTCCGTCAGCACGACCATGCGCCGCCCGTCGCGTTCGCCCGCATCGAGAGCGACGCAGCCTTGCTCGCACTGCCACGGGTTGTTGGCGAGATAGCCGTGCACGGCTTCGCGCAAGGCCGTGTCCTCGAATGCGAAGCCCACTTCGCCGTAGCGGTCGGGCCGCACCGGCTCCAGCTCCACATCGTAGCGATTGGCAACCGCCTGCGCGTTGCCGGCCCGCGTCGCGATGGCGGTGTCTTCCGACCGTGCAAGCCGCGCCAGCGCCGCGCGACCGGCATCGCCGAATTCCCACTTCAGCGCCGCGTAATCGAACTCCTCCGCGCTTACCGCCCCGCTTTCCAGCCGGGCGAGCTGGTCGCGCGTGCTGATCGCGCCGAAGTCGAGGATTGGCAGCGCCAGCAGCAGCGCGAGCGCACTGGTGCCGACGGCGAGGTGCAGGTTCGCCTGCCGCAGCGTGTCGCGCCAGGTGCCGGATTTCCATCCGCGCACGAGCGATACGGCGTAGGCCAGGCCATAGGCGGTGGCGACCGCCACGGTCAGCAGCGCCCAGATGCGTTCGGGGCTGAGGCCGTGCTGCCCGATGCGCAGGCCGATGGAGACGGCGGCGAACACCGTCAGCGGCAGGATCAGCGCAGCCAGCACGCGCGCGGACCAGCGCAGCACCGCATTGCCTGTCATCGCGCGGTCGTCATCCCGCAGGATCGCGTTGGCGAGCACAAAGCTTGCCGCAGCGCAGGCGAGCAGCAGCGGCGTGGCGCTTGTCGTGGCGTTCCACAGCACCTGCGGCCCCGACACGACCAGCGCGATCAGGAACAGCGTCAGCGCGGCGGCGAAGGGCACGGCGAGGATCGAGAGCACCAGCATCGCGACATGCTGTACCGTCCCGAGCACGCGGCGCTGGTTGCGCAGGACACCGAGCGCCCCGCCGAATGCCGCGCCTGAGAACATCCAGCCGAAGGCGGGCTCGTGCATGAGGTCGTCGAGGATGTCGATATCGATCGCGCGGAACAACGCCGCGAGCAGGACCAGCAGCAGCCACGAAAGGCCGGTAAAGGCGAAAGCCCCCGCGGCGCTCAGCGCATCCGTCCAGACGTGGAAATGCATCGCCTCATACGAGGTACGCCAGCGATCGCGCAGGAAGCCCGCCTGGAACAGCGGCAGGGCGAGGCCGAGGGCGAGGATACCCGCCGCGACCCAGAACGGCGCATCGGCCGTGTTGTCACCGGCGCTGACGGCCCGATAGGCGATCCCCGCCATCACCAGACCGGCAACGAAGCCGAACAGCGCGGCGCGCAGCTCCCGCCCCTCGTCCATGGCAAAGGCCGCGGCAAGCCCACCGAACAGGGCGAAGGCGGCGAGCGCCATCTTCGTGGGATCGTCGCCCGCGCCGTCTCCGCGCGTGACCGCGAAGATCATGAAGCCGGCGACCGCCAGCAGGCTTGCGAGGATCCACGGCCGCAGCGGCCAGTCGTTCAGGGCAGCCGCCTGCGGCCCTTGCGGTTCGAAATCGCTTTCCATGGGGCGCAAGTTTTCACCCGCCCGCATCTTTGCGCAAGTGGGCGCCGCGAGTTATTCGCCGCGGCGGGTTATTCTGCCGGAGCCGGAGTCGCGCCCTGCTGCTGTTCCTGCAACTGGCGCTGCAGTTCCTGCTGCATCTGCATCTGCTGCTGCATCGCCTCGATCTCCGCGCGGGTGCGGAATTCCAGCAGTTCGACTTCGAAATTGAGGTCCGCGCCGCCCGGGATCGGGCCGCTGCCCGCTTCGCCATAGCCTTCGGCGGCGGGAATCTTCACGCGGTACTTCCCACCCGGCTGCATGACCTGCAGCGCCTTGGAAAAGCCCGGGACCACGCCGTCGACCGGGAAGGCCGCATCGTCGTTCTGGTCGAAAACCGTGCCGTCTTCCAGCGAGCCGGTGTAGGCGACGCGGACGAAATCGTTGGACGCCGGACTGTCGCCCTCGCCTTCCTCGATCACCTGCACCGCGGTGCCGCCATCCAGCGTCTGGACCTTGGGCATGGAGGCCCAGGCAAGGCCGGCCGCGGCCAGCACCAGCACGGCGATCGCCACCCACAGCTTGGTGAGCGAGCCCTGCTTGATCGGGCGGAGGGGTACGCGGGTGATCTCGGTCATTTCAACACATGTCCTGATACGCAAAAGGGCGCGGAAAATTCCGCGCCCTCATGGCTTAGTCGAAAGGTGCCCGCAAGCGCCTATTCGAACGATGGCTCAGCCTTCGCGTTCCATCCGCTTGCGCTCCATCTTGCGGGCACGGCGCACGGCAGCGGCCTTTTCACGGGCGCGCTTCTCGCTCGGCTTTTCGTAGTGGCGACGCAGCTTCATTTCGCGATACACCCCCTCCCGCTGCAGCTTCTTCTTGAGCGCGCGGAGGGCCTGGTCGACATTATTATCGCGAACCATGATCTGCATAAATTACTCAACCTCTTTCAAAACGATGCGGGCAGAGCCCGCCTGCAGTGGCGGGGTTGCCGTTGTATTCCTGTCTGATTAGACAACAAAAAAGGCACCGCATCCGTTCCGGATCGGGCCCGACAGCGCGCTGTATATGCCGAATCGCCGGAAAACGCAAGGCGCTCGCTCGCCGCGCGGCGGCACACGCGACTAGTCAGCCCATCGCGGCGCCGCTAAGGCGCGAACATATGTCTGCCGCCCCTTCCTTCATCCCCACCCTGTCGGTCGCCCTCGGCGGCGCGATGGGCGCTGCCGCGCGCTACCAGCTGGGGCGCGGCATGACCCGCTGGCTGGGGCCGGAGATGGTCAGCGACTTCCCGTGGGCGACGCTGGTGGCGAACGCCGCGGGCAGCCTGCTGATGGGCATCCTCGCCGGCTATCTCGCGCGGCACGGCGCGGGCGGGGACCAGGCGCGGCTACTGCTCGGCGTGGGCCTGCTGGGCGGGTTTACCACCTTCAGCGCATTCAGCCTGGAATGCGTGCTGCTGATCGAGCGCGGCCAGCTTGGCCTTGCCGTGCTCTATGCCCTGCTGAGCGTGGCGCTGGGCATTTCGGCGCTGTTCTTCAGCCTCACGATGATGCGGGTGGCAGGATGAGCGCCGACGGCACGAAAAACCCCGAAGACGAGGTGCGCCAGTTTACCGTTGCGTCGGACGACGACGGCATCCGCCTCGATCGCTGGTTCAAGCGCCACCTGCCGCAGATCGGTTTCGGCATGGTCAGCCGCTGGGCGCGTACCGGACAGGTGCGGGTGGACGGCAAGCGGGTGAAACCGGACGATCGCCTCGCCGCAGGGCAGGTGCTGCGCGTGCCACCGGGCGGGGCGGCAGCCAAACCGCGTAAGCCGGTCGAGCTGTCGGAGGAAGATCGCAGCCTTGCCGCCGATATCCTCATAAAGGAAACCAAGGCCGCGCTGGTGCTGAACAAGCCGCCGGGCCTCGCCACGCAGGGCGGCACCGGCACCACGCGCCATGTCGACCGGCTGCTGGATGCCTACGTGGATGGCGATGCACCGCGCCCGCGGCTGGTCCACCGGCTGGACAAGGATACCAGCGGCGTCCTGCTGATCGCCCGCACGCCGGGCAGCGCGGCGTTCTTTTCCAAGCGCTTTTCCGGGCGCAGCGCCAAGAAGATCTACTGGGCGCTGGTGGTCGGCGTACCCGATATCCACGAAGGATTGATCGAGGCCCCGCTCGCCAAGCAGCCCGGCACCGGCGGCGAGAAGATGCATGTCGACGACGAGGGCGCACCGGCCAGGACGCGCTACCGCGTGGTCGAGAGGGCCGGCAACCGAGCCGCCTGGCTGGAGCTGGAGCCGCTGACCGGGCGCACCCACCAGCTGCGCGTCCACTGCGCGGCGATGGGCCACCCGATCGTGGGCGACGGCAAGTACGGCGGGCAGGATGCCTTCCTGACCGGCAGCATCAGCCGCAAGATGCACCTTCACGCGCGCCGCCTGATCATCGACAGTCCCAATGACGGTAAGAGTTCCGGAAAGATCGACGTCACCGCCGAGCTGCCCGATCATTTTGCGGAATCGATGGAGCAGCTGGGCTTCGACCCTTCCCTGTCCGATGCCGCGCCGGAACAGGGCCCGCCCGAACGCAGCAAGGCGGAAAAGAAGCAAGCGGCGCGCCAGCACGCCAAGCAATACCGCAAGTCGCGCCGGGGCGAGCGCCGCAGCCGCGTGACCTCCCCGGCCAAGGGGGCCGCGAAGAAGAAGCCGCCCAAGAAGCGCTGATGCATCCCAATCCCGCCTTCCGGCGCGACGAACGCGCATTGCACGAGGCGCTGATCGACCAGGTCGGCTTCGGCACGGTTTTCCTGACCACGCCCGACGGACCGCGCGTCGCCCACACCCCGCTCGTGTCGACGGGAGACGGCGCGGTGCAATTCCACCTCGCCCGCGCCAACGCCCTGACCCGCCACTTGCCGGGCGCGACCGCGCTGGCCGTGGTCAACGGGCCGGACGCCTATGTCTCCAGCCGCTGGTACGACGATCCGAACAAGGTGCCGACGTGGAACTACGTCGCGATCGAGCTGGAAGGGCCGGTGCGGCAGATGGAGGAAGAAGGGCTGCTCGGCCTGCTCGAAACCCTGTCTTCGCGGCATGAAGGTCGCATCGCTACCGGCGGCAAGCCGTGGACGATGGACAAGCTGACCCCGCAGGCGATGCGCGCTCCGCTGCGAGGCATCGTGGGCTTCGAGATGGAAGTCATGGCCTGGCGCGAGACGGTCAAGCTGTCGCAGAACCAGCCGGCGGACGAGCGCGAACGGGTCGCTGCCGCGCTGGAAGCCGAAGGCTCGCTCGGCGTTGCCGAACTGATGCGGACGCTGCCGTGAGCGGCCGCCTCGCCATTTTCGATTGCGACGGCACGCTCGTCGACGGGCAGGCGGTCGTGTGCGAGGCGATGGAGCAGGCCTTCGCCCGGATCGGCGCCCCGCCCCCGCCGCGCAGCGCCATCCGCCGCATCGTCGGCCTCAGCCTGCCACAGGCAGTCCGCCACCTGATGCCGGATGGCCAGGATGCGGAACGGGCCGAAGTGGTGGAAGCCTACAAGGAAAATTTCCGCGCCGCGCGCACCGAAGGCCGCCTGGACGAACCGCTGTTCGACGGGATCGAGGCGCTGCTCCGCCGCCTGCATGCGGATGGCTGGGCGCTGGCTGTCGCGACCGGCAAGTCCGACCGCGGGCTGGTCAGCTGCCTGACTGCGCACGGCATTATCGACCTGTTCTCCTCCCTGCAGACGGCCGACCGCCATCCGTCGAAACCCGATCCCGCGATGCTGGCCGAAGCGATGTTCGATTCGGCCACCCCGCCTGCCGACACGGTGATGATCGGCGATACGACGTACGATATCGCCGCCGCCGCCAACGCGGGCGTGCGCGCCATCGGGGTCGAGTGGGGTTATCACGAGGCGGACGAATTGCTGGGCGCCGGCGCCATCGGCGTGGCGCGCGATATGGAGGAACTGGAGGCGATGATCCGTGGCTGACGACCCGAAGCAGCAGGAGAAAGATCCGGCCTTCGCGCGCTTCATGCTGATCCAGCTGAGCCGGCTGGTCGGCATCGTCATGGTTCTGGCGGGCCTCGCCATGGCGAACGGCGTGATCGGGCCGGACCCGGTAGTCGGTTACGTCCTTATCCTCGCCGGCATGGTCGAAACCTTCGTGATCCCCGTCATCATGGCGAAGCAGTTCCGGAGCCCGAAGGAATGAAGCGTTTCTGGAAGGAAACCACGGTCGAGCAGGTCGACGGCGGCTGGCAGGTGGCGCTCGACGGGCGGCGCATTCGCACGCAAGGCGGCGCGCCGCAGATCGTGCCGACCCATGCGCTGGCGCAGGCGCTGGCCGACGAATGGCGGGCGCAGGGAGACAAGGTCGACCCCGCCGCCTTCCCGCTGCGCGACATGGCGGACTATGCCATCGACCATGTCGCGCGCGACCGCGCCGCCGTGACGGACAAGCTACTGCAGTTCCTCGAAACCGACACGCTCTGCTACCGCGCCGACCCGGACGAGCCGTTGTGGCGCAAGCAGGCAGACGTTTGGGAGCCGTTGCTATCCGCCTTCGAAGCGCGCGAAGGCGTGCGGCTGGAGAGGGTCAGCGGCGTCGGCTACCGCGCGCACCCGGAAGAGACGAAGACCGCACTGGCCGAGAGCCTGGCGAAACGCGACGCATTCACGCTGGCCGGGCTGCAGACCCTGGCCTCGCTCGCCGCGTCGCTTTGCGTCGCGCTGGAAGCCAGCGAGGGCGGGGATACGCAAAGCCTGTTCGCCGCAGCCAATCTCGAAGAAGACTGGCAGGCGGAGCAATGGGGCTGGGACCCGGCCGCGCGCGAACGGCGTGACGGGCGCGAGGCGCAATTCGCGGCCGCCGCGCGGTTTATCGAATTGAGCAGGAAGGGCTAGGCACCGCCGGCCCAGTCGGCCACGCCAATCGCCACTTCGTTGGCCGCCTGGTTGAGCGCCGGGCCGACCGCTGCGGCCTGCGGCGCGACGCCTGAGATACGGCTTTCAAAGCGGCGGGTGCGGACCACGTTTTCGCCCGTCGTCAGCATCGCGTCGAACCGCACGATGACGGAGCTGGTGGCCACATCGTACCCCATTTCGCGCAAGGTGCCGGTCAGCTTGGTGTCGGGCAGGACCTGCGCATTGCCGGTGTCGACCACCAGCCGGTCGGTCCGCGCGCGCAGCGTTTCGGCAAGCAGCGTGGTGAACAGGCGCGTCGGGCGTTCCACCCACAGCGCGTCTTGCAGATAGGCGACGTTCGCCGCATCGATCTGCACCGGTACGCGCTGTACGGCGAGCTTCTTGGGCGCGTCGACTTCGCTCACGCCGATGGCCTGTTCGATCAGGCCGCTGCTGCCCGAACCTGCCGGGCGCATGACTTGCGGGGTGAGGTCGAAGAGGCTTTCGGGCGGATCGTCGCCGAAGCTGATGCAGGCGGAAAGCGCTGCGATGACCGGCAAGGCAACCAGCATGCGGATCGATTTCATGGTCTTGTTCCCGGTCGTGGTCATGGCTTGTAATCCGGCAGCTTCTCGCTCCCGATCAGGCTGGTCGCACCTTCGCCCTCCAGCCGTTCGACGATCGCGCGCAGCGACTGGCTGGTGCGCTGCAGGTCGCGCAGCGTGGCTTCGGCAGCGGGCAGCGTTTCGTTGTTCACCCGCGCGGCGGCTGGCTGCACGGAGGCAAGCGTCGCTTCCAGTTCGCGCGTGGCGCCTTCCGCTGCCTGCAGCGTCTGGCGCAGGCTGGCAGCGATAGCGGGCGCTTCTGCGCTGACGCCATCGACGGAGACGGTCGCGCTGCGGAGCAGGCCTTCGGCCTCTGCCAGCGTCTGCGTGCCCTGGTCGGTGGCCCGCTGCAGGGCGTTCAGCGTCTCGGTGATTTCGGGCGCCTGGTCGGCGATCTGGTCGGTCAGGCGCTGCGTGTTGTTGAGGATGCCGGCGATCGAGGCCTGGTTCTCGTCCGACAGCAGCATCGTCAGCCGCTCCGTCAGCGTGGCCACCCGTTCGAGCAGCAGCGGCGCGTTCGCCAGCAATTCGCCGAAGCCGCCGGGCTTGTACGGGATGACCGGCACACCTTCCGGCCCCGGTTCGGTAATCGGCGGCGCATCCTTGCGCGCCCCGTCGAGCTGGATGGTGGATACGCCGGTGAAGCTGCCCAGCACGGTCGCGGTGGTACCTTGCAGGATCGGCACGTTGTCCTTCACCCGGATCCGCACGCGCACGAATTCGGGGTCCTGCGGCCACAATTCGATTTCCTCGACCTGGCCCACGGGCACGCCGGAAAAGCTGACCTGGCTGCCGTTGGCGAGCCCGTCGACGCTGGTCTTGAAGAAGATGTCGTAACGCTGCTGGTCGTCCTTGCCGAGCCCGGCGAGGACGATGATCGCCGCCGCCAGTGCCGCCAGCAGGGCGAGCGTGACGGCACCGACCCACAGATGGTTTGCGCGAGTTTCCATTGCGGCCCTATTCCCCGTTTTCCGGACGCTTGTCCATGGCTGCGGCATCCGCTTTCGCGGTCCCCGCCCGCTGTGCATCCAACTTGTCGGCATCGCCGGTGGTCTTGCCTGCGAGAGCGGCGCGTCCGCGCGGCCCGTTGAAATATTCCTCGATCCACGGATGGCCGGTCTGCTTCAACTCCGGGATCGTGCCGACCGCGATGACCTTCTTGTCCGCCAGCACCGCCACCCGGTCGCAGATCTCGTAGAGCGAATCGAGGTCATGGGTGATGAGGAAGACGGTAAGCCCCAGCGTCTGCTGCAGGTTGCGGGTCAGCTCGTCGAACTTGGCCGCGCCGATCGGGTCGAGGCCGGCGGTCGGCTCGTCGAGGAACAGCAGTTCCGGATCGAGCGCGAGCGCACGGGCGAGGCCGGCGCGCTTCTTCATCCCGCCCGAAAGTTCGCTCGGATACTTGTTCGCCGCCTCTTCCGGCAGCCCCGACAGGCGCACCTTGTAGCGCGCGATCTCGTTCATCAGCCACGGTTCGATGTCGGGATAGAACTGCTTGAGCGGCACCTGCACGTTTTCACCCACCGTCAGGGTGGAGAACAGAGCGCCGCCCTGGAACAGCACGCCCCAGCGGCTGCGCACGCCGATTTCCTCGTCCGGCTCCGCATCGGTCATCGACTTGCCGAAGACCTCGATATCGCCTTCGCTCGGCTGCTGCAGCCCGATGATGGAGCGCATCAGAACCGATTTGCCGGTGCCCGAGCCGCCGACAACGCCGATGATCTCGCCCCGCTTCACATCGAGGTCGAGCCCTTCGTGCACCACCTGTTCGCCAAAGGCGTTGCGCAGGCCCCGCACGCGGATCGGGTATTCGCCGCGGAAGCGCCCGTGGCGGTGGCGCAGGACGTCGGCGGACTTGGGATCCATCAGCCTGGTCATGCCCAGCCCACTTCGCTGAAGAAGACCGCGAAGAACGCGTCGAGCACGATGACGGCGAAGATGCCCTGCACCACGGCGGTGGTGGTGCGCAGGCCGACCTGTTCGGAATCGCCTTTCACCTGCATGCCCTGGTAGCAGCCGGTGAGCGCGATGATGAGGCCGAACAGCGGCGCCTTGATGAGGCCGACCCACAGGTCGTAGCTCGGGACCACTTCCAGCACGCGCGAAAGGAAAGTGGCGAAGGGGATGCCCAGCGTCAGCGCGGACACGAATGCGCCGCCGATGATCGCCATCGCGCTGGCGTAAAAACCGAGCAGCGGCATCATGAACACGATGGCAAGGATGCGCGGCACCACCAGCGCTTCCATCGGCGCTATGCCGATCGTGCGCATCGCGTCCACTTCCTCAGTCAGCTGCATCGTGCCGATCTGCGCGGCAAAGGCGCTGCCGGACCGGCCCGCGACCATGATCGCGGTCATCAGCACGCCCAGTTCGCGCAGGCACAACCTGCCGGTGAGGTTGATGGTGTAGATTTCCGCGCCGAACTGGCGCAGCTGCACCGCGCCCTGCTGCGCCACGACGATGCCGATCAGGAAGCTCATCAACCCGACGATTCCGAGCGCGGAAACGCCGATCAGTTCCATCTGGCGAACCAGCGCCTTGCTGCGGAAACGGCTGGGGTGGCGGATCACGGCGCCCAATGCGGATATCGCCGCACCGAAGAAGGCGACCATGTCGCGCGTGCCGTAGCCGAAATTGATCACCTTGTCGCCGGTTTCGCCCATCACGCGCTGCATGACCGGCGCGCGCTCGGCGCGTACATCGATCTCCTCGCCCTCGTCGCTCTGCACCGCTTCGATCAGGCGGGTGGCGCGTTCGTCCGCGCCTTCGATCGATGCATCGTGCCGATCGGCCACGGACCAGGCGAGATAGGCGCCGACGGTGTCGATCTCCTCCACGCCCGACAGGTCCACGCGGCGCACCTCGCCGTCGAGCGCGCGGACCGACTGGTCCACCTCGCCCACCGTGCTGACCAGCCAGTTGCCTTCCAGCACAAGCGTGCCGTCGTCGTCCTGCCGGAAAAGTGCCCCGTCGCTCATCGCGGGCGCTTATGCGGCGTTTCGCAGGGCCTTACAAGCGTTTGCACGGCCCTGCTTGTAATGGCGCAGGGCCGCTGGCAATGCCGATCGTATGACGAGCGAAACGAATACCGCATCCGGCAACACCCTCGCCACGACCTTCGATCCGGCGGAGATCGAGGCTCGCTGGTATGCGCACTGGGAGGAAAACGGCCTATTCCGGCCGGAACGGCCCGATGCGGAAGCCTTCACGCTGGTGAACCCCCCGCCGAACGTGACGGGCAGCCTGCACATCGGCCACGCGCTCGACAACACGCTGCAGGACATCATCGTGCGGTACGAGCGGCTGCGCGGCAAGGACGCGCTATGGGTCGTCGGCATGGACCACGCCGGCATTGCCACGCAGATGGTGGTCGAACGCCAGATGGAAGCCGCGCAGGACAAGCGGACGAACTACAGCCGCGAGGAATTCGTCGGCAAGGTCTGGGACTGGAAGGCCGAAAGCGGCGGCCAGATCACGAAGCAATTGCGCCGCCTCGGCTGTTCGATGGACTGGAGCCGCGAGCAGTTCACGATGGACGAGCATTTCAGCCGTGCCGTGCTGAAGACCTTCGTCGACCTGTATAACGATGGCCTCATCTACCGCGACAAGCGGCTGGTGAACTGGGACCCCAAGCTGAAGACCGCGATCAGCGACCTGGAGGTCGAGACGCAGGACGTCGCAGGGCATTTCTGGCACTTCAAGTACCCGCTCGAAGACGGCGTGACGCTGGCGAACGGGCAGGACTACATCGAGGTTGCCACCACCCGCCCAGAGACGATGCTGGCCGACATGGCCGTGGCCGTCCACCCGACCGACGAACGCTATGCCAGCGTCGTCGGCAAGCACGTGGTCCTGCCGCTGACCGGCCGCCGCGTACCCATCGTGGCGGACGAGCATGCCGACCCCGAACTCGGCAGCGGCGCGGTGAAAATCACGCCGGGGCACGATTTCAACGACTTCGAGGTCGGCAAGCGTGCGGGCTTCCAGCCGGCCGACATGCTCAACATGCTCGATGCCGAAGCGAACGTCTGCCAGACGGCGGACGGCCTGGTGCCGGACGAATTCATCGGCCTCCACCGCTTCCGCAACATCCACCTTGCGGGCGAAAGCAAGGGCGCGCGCGAGCTCGTGGTCCAGCGGATGAAGGAACAGGGCTACCTGATCCCGCACATCGCGAAGACGAAGAAGGGCGAGGAGCAGGAGCTCGACGCCGAACCGCGCACCATCGCCACCCCCTTCGGCGACCGCGGCGGCGTGGTCATCGAACCGTGGCTGACCGACCAGTGGTATGTCGATGCGGCGAAGCTGGCGGTCAAACCGATCGAAGCGGTGAAGACCGGCGCGGTCGAGATCGTCCCGAAAAGCTGGGAGAAGACCTTCTTCAACTGGATGGAGAACATCCAGCCGTGGTGCGTCAGCCGCCAGCTATGGTGGGGACACCGGATCCCGGCGTGGTACGATGGTGACGGCAACGTGTTCGTCGCCGAAACGGAAGATGAAGCGCAGGCGCTCGCCGGGTCAGGCGTGGAATTGACGCGCGACGACGATGTCCTCGACACGTGGTTCTCCTCCGCCCTGTGGCCTTTCGCCACGCTGGGCTGGCCGGACGAATCACTCCCCTTCCCTGAAGGGAAGGGGTCGGGGGATGGGTCTCCGGCGGATGCAGGGGTAGGCCAAGACCGGCAAGCGTCGAACCCCCACCCCCCAACCCCCTCCCCGCAGGGGAGTGGGAGTTTGCTCGCCAAGCACTACCCCAACGACCTGCTGGTTTCCGGCTTCGACATCCTGTTCTTCTGGGATGCGCGGATGATGATGATGGGGCGCTACCTGACCGGGCAGGACCCGTGGCCGCGCCTCTACCTGCACGGGCTGGTGCGCGCCGCCGACGGGTCCAAGATGTCGAAGTCGAAAGGCAACGTGGTCGATCCGCTCGGCCTGATCGACACCTACGGCGCCGATGCGCTGCGTTTCTTCATGGCGGCGATGGAAAGCCAGGGCCGCGACATCAAGATGGATGACAAGCGGGTGGAGGGGTATCGCAACTTCGCCACCAAGCTGTGGAACGCGACGCGTTTCTGCCAGTCGAACGGCATCGGCGCGAGCGAGACAATCGCTGCGCCTGAAGCGAAGCTGGCCGCCAACCAGTGGATCATCGGCGAGGTCGCAAAGACGATCGAGGTGCTCGAAGCGGCTATGGCCGACCTGCGGTTCGATGCGGCGGCCAACACGATCTACCACTTCACGTGGGACCGGTTCTGCGACTGGTATCTGGAGCTTATCAAGCCGGTCTTCGCGGACGGCGCGAGCGAGGCAGCGGCCGCGGAAACGAGGGCCGTCGCCGGCTGGGCGCTCGACCAGATCCTCGTCATGCTGCACCCCTTCATGCCCTTCATCACCGAAGAGCTGTGGTCCAAGCAGGGGGACAGGGCGAACTATCCGCTCATCACCGCCAAGTGGCCGCAGCCGCAGGCATCGGTGAACTCGCGGGCGGTCGCGGCGATCGACTGGGTCATCACCCTGACCACGGCGACCCGCGGTGCGCGCAACGAGCTGGGCATTTCGCCGGGCGAGAAGCTGGCGGCCTTCATCGCCAGCCCCTCCCCGGTCGCAGCCGGCGTGATCGAGCGCAGCAGCGCCGCGATCGAGCGGCTGGCGCGGCTCACCCCCGTTACCGTGGGCGATGCGCCGGCCGGGCCCGCAATGCAGGTCATCGCAGGCGACGATGTCGTCATCGTGCCGCTGGAAGGCGTGATCGATATCGATGCGGAACGCAGCCGCCTGTCGAAAGCGCGGGAAGCCTCCGCCAAGGAAGCGAAATCGCTCGAAGGCCGGCTCGGCAACGCGAACTTCGTCGAACGCGCCAAGCCGGAAGCCGTCGAAAAGGCGCGCGCCGACCTCGCCCACCACACCGCCGAGGTCGAACGGTTCGACGCGGCGCTCTCGCGGCTGGGATAACAGGCGCGTGAAGCTTGTCCTCGCCGCAATGGAGCCCGGTGGCGGGCCGGAGATCTTCGCCGCATTGCAGGGCGAAGGGGCGAGCGCGGGTCGGCCCGTCGCCTTCGTGCGCCTGTCGCGCTGCAACCTTGCCTGCGTGTGGTGCGACACGCCCTACACCTGGCATTTCGAAGGCGACGAACGCCCGCACGAAAGCGGGGAGGAATGGCCGCGCAAGCCCAACCAGGTCACGCTGGACGTGGCCGACGTGGCGGAGCGCATCCTTTCTTTGGGGCAGGACCGGCTCGTCATAACGGGCGGCGAACCGCTGCTCCAGGGCGCGGCGCTGGCGGAACTGGTCGCCCTGCTGCCCGACATGACCGTGGAGATCGAGACCAACGGCACCACCACCGCGCCGCCGCCGCTCGACATTCGCATCGACCAGTACAACGTCAGCCCCAAGCTCGCCCACAGCGGCAACCCGCGCGAGCTGGCGCTGGTCGCCGAGCGGCTGGACGCCTACGCTACCGATCCGCGCGCGTTCTTCAAGTTCGTGATCCAGCGCGAGGAGGACCTTGACGAGGTGCTGGCGCTGAAGGAACGCTATCGGTTCCCGAACGAACGCACGTTCCTGATGCCCGAAGGCACCAGCAGCGACATGCTGCGCTGGCGCGCCACCTGGCTGGAGCAACTTTGCCTGAAGCACGGTTTGCGCTTCAGCGACCGCCTGCACATCCATATCCACGGTGACACGCGGGGGACCTGAGGTGAAACGCGCGGTCATCGCGCTGGGCATCATCTGGGTGGCGGCGCTGCATGGGATTGCGGCGCTCACCTTCTTCGCGCCGCACTTGCTGGCGGACCAGACCTAGCGGCTCGGCCTCGATCCGCCGGAGCCGACCGCCTATGTGGCGGAGCGGCATCGCTATCTCGTCAATCTCGACGCGCAGGGCGAACCGGGCGGTATCGTGCTGATCGGCACGAGCCATCTTGAAGGCTTGGACCCTGCCCTCTTCGGCCGGCCGGTGCGCAATTACGCGATCGGCACCGACACGCTGCGCAATATCGCTGCGCGCGTGGGCGACTATCGCAACCTCGGCAATGCACGCGCCATCGTGCTGCATGGCTACGGCCCGCGCTGGAGGCGCTGGCCCCGCGGCAATAGCGCTTACTTGCCCTGACTGCGCCAGCGGTCGACCGTGCGGATGACAAGGTCTTCCTCGCCGCCCGACTTGCTCCACAGATCGACGAAGCTGGGATCGTCGGATGCCGGGCGCTTCACTTCCTCGAGATTGTCGAAGCTGACGCGGATCGGGATCGATACGCCTTCGCCGCAGATGATGCATTCGCGGTTGCGCAGCGCCGGGATCGAATCGAGGAACCCGCGGCTGCCTTCCGGCATGGCAGCGCGCACGAAATCCTGGTCGCGGTCGTTGTTGAGGCGCATCGAAATGATCGTCCCGCACTGCGACAGCACGCCTTCGGCAAGGTCGGAGGGGCGCTGGGTGATGAGGCCCAGGCTGATGCCGTACTTGCGGCCTTCCTTGGCGATGCGGCTGAGGATCGTGCCGACGGAGGAACCGTCCGCGTTCTTCTCGTTCGGTACGTAGCGGTGGGCCTCCTCGCACACGAGCAGGATGGGCTTGGTCGCCTCGTTCCGGCCCCAGATCGCGAAGTCGAACACCAGGCGGCTGAGCACCGCGACCACCGTGCTGGTGATGTCCGACGGCACGCCCGACACGTCGATGATGGAAATCGGCTTGCCGTCCGAAGGCATGCGGAAGATCTTCGAGATGAAGTCCGCCATCGTGTCGCCCACCAGCATGCCGGAGAACATGAACTGGTAACGCGGATCGGCCTTCAGCTCATCGATCTTGGTCTTGATGCGCATGAACGGGGCGGAGCTGGACGCCTTGTCGAGCTTGCCCATCTCGTCCTGGATGATGCCGGTCAGGTCGCTGAGGAGGTATGGGATCGGCGAATCCACCGTGATCTTGCCGAGCTGTTCGGCCAGCCGGTTCTTCGACCGCGCCTTCAGCAGGCACTTGGCGAGGATGTCGCTGTCTTCCTGGAACTCCTTGCCCTCGGTCGACAGCAGGACTTCGCAATGTTCCTCGAAATTGAGCAGCCAGTACGGCATCTGGAGGTTGTCGACGTCGAAGATCACGCCGGTGTTGCGGAACGCCGCCGAATATTCGCCGTGCGGGTCGATCATCACGATGTGACCTTCCGGCGCGGCATCGCAGATCTTGTGCAGGATCAGCGCGGCGCTGGTCGACTTACCGGTACCGGTCGAGCCCAGCAGCGCGAAATGCTTGCCCAGCATGGCGTCGATGTAGATGCCGGCGCGGATGTCCTTGGTGGGATAGACGGTGCCGACGCGGATCGAGCTGCGCCCGTCCGACGCGTAGATCTGCTTGAGGTCGGCCGTGGTGGCGGGATAGACCATCGCGCCGGGGATCGGGTAGCGGGTCACACCGCGGCGGAAGCCGTGGATGCGCCCGGTCAGCTTCTCTTCCTGCCCTTCGCCGAGAAAGTCGATGCCGGCGATGATCCCGCCGCCCTGGCGCCGTTCCTGGCGCTGGTCGCGCACATTGGCGAGCAACCAGCCATCGGCGGCGCGGATCTTGACCTGGCTACCCACTTGCCCGGCCAGCGCAATGGACGGGTCGCCATCCCTGGCACATTCGTTGAGGCGCTTCGGGTCGAGCGCGATCTGCGAACCGGATCCGGCGATTTCGAGGACGACGCCGATGGGCTTCACATTGTCCGCCGGTTCGGCCTGGTCGACGCTTTTCGGCGCGGCAGTGGCAGGCGCAGGTTCAGGCACAGGTTTGGCGACAGGTTGCGCGGGCGCTTCGGCGCGGGCCGGTGCAGGCTGCGGCGCTTCACCCGAAGGTGCGAGGCGGATCGCGGAACCCAGTCCGCCCGCCGGCTGCGCGGCAGGCCGCCCGGTGTCCGCTTCGCCCGTGGGAGCGGTACCGTGCGCGGCGGGGGAAAAACGCTGGTGCCCCATGTCGGTCATCGAAAAACCTTCCTGACGATTACCCGTATTCGCCATCGGTTACGGCGGGATTGGTTAAATTGGCGCTAAGATTTGGCGGCTTGCGCCGACCGCAAATCGCCTAGATGAATGCGAAGAGGCGGCCCGCGATCCAGCCAAGCAGGATCGACAGGCAGATCGCCAGCAGCCCGTACCAGAACCCGTTGTCGAGCGCGAAAAGCTCCACGTCCCGCTCGAACCCCGTCTTGCGCACCTCCACCTCCGACACGGCGGAGGCGAGGACGCGGCCGTCGCGGATGGCGAAAGTCTCTGCCGTGTAAGTGCCGGCTGACACGTTCGACGGCAGCGGGATGCGCGCCTGGTAAAGCACGTCGTCGCTGATCGTCACGCCGCTAGCCTGCTCGAAAAACAGGCCCTGTTCGCTGCGCAAATCGACCAGTCCCGCGGCGAAGCGCGCCTGTTCTTCGGGGTCGATGGCGCCGACCGGCGACAGCTGCAGCCAGCGCAGGCCGAGTTCGTAGATCGCCGCCGTCTTGTCGTCGACGATGGCCGGGATGGGGCGCGAGGATGCCACGGCGTAAAAGCTGGGGGCGGACCGGAATTCGGTGGAATCCGCATTCATCCACACGCCGAAGATGCGGTCCTTTTCACGCAGCCGGATCGCCTCGGTCGGGCCTTTCAGGACCACGGCGATATCGTATTGCCCACCGGCGCGGGTGCCGGCGGGATCGAGGATGGCGCCGAAGAGGAGCAGTTCGGTGCCGGTAAAGCCCTGCTGCAGCGCGACTTCGTGCTGTGAGACTTCGGGCACCAGGATCGGCTCGCGCTGGGCGGTGCACAGGACGAGCGCGAGAATGGCGAGCAGCACCCTCATAGCGGGTCGACCGTGTAGATGTCCGCCGGCGTCACACCAAGGTCGAACACCATCTTGAGGGCCAGCGCCAGGACGATGGCGGCCAGGACCAGGCGGAGGATTTCGGGCTTGGCGCGCGCGGCGAACTTGGCGCCCAGCTGCGCGCCGGTGACCGATCCGAACAGCAGGATCGCGGCGAGCACGATGTCCACCGCCCGGGTGGTCAGCGCGTGCATCATCGTGGTCGCCATCGTCACGAACAGGATGACGAACAGCGAGGTGCCGACCACTACGCCCGCGCTCATGCCGAGGATATACAGCATCGCCGGGACCATGATGAAGCCGCCGCCTACCCCCAGCAGCATCGTCAGGATGCCGACCAGTATGCCCAGCACCAGCGGGGCGATGGGCGAGATGTAGAGGCCCGAGGAATAGAAGCGCCAGCGGAACGGCAAGTTCGCCACCAGCGGGTGGTGCCGGCGGCGCGCGGCCCTGCGCACTTCGCCCCCGCGCTGGCGGCGCAGCGCGTCCATCCCTTCGCGCGCCATCAGCGTGCCGATGCTGGTGAGCAGGATCACGTAGAGGATGTTGATTACCGTATCGATCTGGCCGAGCGAGCGGAGGAAGTTGAATAGCAGCGCGCCGATCCCGGTGCCCAGCACGCCGCCCGCGACGGTGACGAGGCCCATCCGGTAATCGACTCCGCCGCGCCGCGTGTGGGCGAACACGCCGGAGACGCTGGCGCCGGTCACCTGGCTGGCAGCGGAGGCGGCGGCCACGGTGGGCGGCACGCCGTAGAAGATCAGCAGCGGCGTCGTCAGGAACCCGCCGCCCACGCCGAACATGCCGGACAGGATGCCGGTCACCCCG
Organism: Alteriqipengyuania flavescens; assembly: GCF_030406725.1. Lineage (NCBI taxonomy): Bacteria > Pseudomonadati > Pseudomonadota > Alphaproteobacteria > Sphingomonadales > Erythrobacteraceae > Pseudoblastomonas > Pseudoblastomonas flavescens. Next base: position 510,216 of record NZ_CP129107.1, read on the forward strand.
CCCAGAGCCAGGATCACCCAGCCGTTGACGGCGAGATTGGCGATGGGGAGGTAGATATCCATGGGCCGCCCAGCCGTAACCGCCGCAGCCCGCTAACGGAAGCGGCGAAGCGCCTTTGTGAGCGGGTTTTCGTGCCTCGCCCGCCCAGTCAGAAGCCGATCGTCACGGTCACGGCCGGCCCCGATGCGGGCGCGGCATCGCCTCCAACGCGAAAGCGCCAGTCGAGCGCCACCTGCGCGGCAGGCTGGCCGAGGTCCAGTTGCATCGTCGCACCAGGACCGACGTCGAGCCTTGCCGCGCCTTCCTGCGCCCCGCCCCACGCGCCGCCGCCGGCCCGCAGGCGCACCCTGCCGCCGCCGAGCGCAGCGACCTCGCGGTCGATCCGCACCTGCCCGTCGACGAAAGCGGTCGCGTCGCGGCCCGTGACGTAGCCGCCCTGCAGGTACGCTTCGGCCCGCAAGCCGAGCGGCAAGCTCTGTACGGGCAATTCGGTCCACGCGAGCGCCGCCGCGCGCGTGTCCGTGCCGCCGCGGACGTCCCGCACGCGCCCTTCGACCGCGGCCACCACCGGCACACGGGCAAGCGGCCGTGCGCTCAGGCCGAGCGCGAGCTCGCTATCCGCAGCGTTGCGCGCCAGCGAGCGGTTGACCCGCGCGTAAGCGGTCGGGCGATTGTCGCTGCCGCCTAGCCGGTAACGCACGACGGCGCCGGCCTGGCTGCCCCCGTAGGGCGGCGAAAGCGACGATAGGGCGGCGGAAGAACCATCGCGGGCCAGCAGCCAGACGCCGGCGGACCAGCGGCTCGCGGGACGTTGGTCGATGACATAGGCTGGCGACAGCGGGCCGGCGGGACGGATCGACGAAAGCGACATCGCTGCAGGCTGCGAATAGGGGGCCCTTGCACCCGGCGACCAGATTTGCGGCAGGCCCACAGGCCCCGCTGCGGGGAAAGACAGGTGCGCCCCCGCAACGCGAGGAGCCAGCCGGCCGGGCGGCGGCGAAAACCGGGCGACGTGGGACCGAAACACGGTCGGGTCCAGTGGCTGTGGCGGCACGGCTTTCTGCGCCCACCCGCGCTTGGCCGAGGGGACTATACGCAGAGGCACCGCAGGGCGCGCCGCTCCTTCAGCGCCGGTCCCGGCAAAGGGCGGCGGCGGAGCAAAGAATTCGGGCGCTTGGGGCGGGGGGCCGTCCCATGCGGCAAGGCGGATCGCAATCCATGCGAGGCCAATCGCAGCAACGGCGAATAGCGGCTGTCCGCGGCGTGTGACGACGCCTTCTGAGCTCATGCCCGCGCGTCTCCGGAGCGCAAGTGAGCCGGATGATCGAAATGCTCGGTCTTGTCCCAGATCGCGGGGCCGCCCCGCAAGGTACGCCAGTAAGCCACCATCGCGCGGCGCGCGGCGATGATTGCGATAATGTTTGCGATGGGTATGCGCGCCAGCGCCAGCAGGCCCTGCACAAGCCCGTATTCCCGCGCGGTAAAGGCGAGCCGGTTGAGCGCCCGCCATGCGAAGAAGGCGATATTCACGACCACGATCGTCTCTGCAACCGGATCGAGACGGTAAGGCCGATCCGCCCCTGCAAAGCCTGCCAGCATCAGGATGCCCGACACCACTAGCAGCGCATAGGCCGCCGCCAGCACCAGCGCGGTGAACGGCCCGCGCCGGTCGCGCAGCCGCATCCACAATTCGCGCGCGGAACGGGCCCAGCCGAGCCGGTCCCACCCCTGGAAGGCGATCCCGTGCAGCCAACGCGTCTTCTGCCGGACCGCATCGCCCAGTTCGGCGGGGAAATAGGAGCTGGTGGCAACCAGCCGCCCGTTCTCGTCACGCGCGCGCAAGAACATGGTACGGCCGCCCCCTTGCGCGATTGACAGGCCGAGCTCGTAATCCTCGGTCAGCGAGTCGGCGGCGAAGGGCGCGCCATGCCGTCCGGCGGCGCGAGCCACACGTTCCAGCGCCGTCCGGTCGATCGCGCAGCCGACCCCGGCACCGGGCAGGCCGGCCCCCAGCGCGGAGCGGACCACCATGGCCTTCGCGTGGGCTTCCGCGAATTCGTCGGCGTAGTGGCCGGCAATGAACTGGCCATCCGCAGGGATGGCGGGCAGCACGGGAAGCTGGACGAAGTCCGCGCTGTTCAAGGCACGGTCGAGCAGCGCCAGGGCAGCGGGATGCACCATGTCCTCCGCATCGTGCATCACCACCATGCGCATGCGTGCACCTTCGCGCTCTTCGTCCTGCGCGATCGCCCGGTACAGCCGGTTGAGGCAATCGGCCTTGGTCGTCGGGCCAAATGCGGAATGCACGATCAGCCGTACGCGCGGATCGCCTCTCGCTGCCCGCTGGACTGCGGCGATCGTCGCCGGATCGTTGCGATAGGTGCCGACGTAGACCCGCATTTCAGCATAAGGCCAGACGGCAAGCATGTGGCGAACGGTAGTCCCGATCACGGCTGCCTCCCGCCAGGCAGGAATGACGACGGCCGCGGGGCCAATCAGTGCGGTATCGCGCGCGATTGCAGTCTCGATACTCTCGGTCCGCACCCGCCCCTTGAGCCGCAGCCACGCCCATGCGAAATCCACGCCCAGGTCGTCGAGCGCGCCGATGATGAAAAACGTGCCGGCAAACAGTACCAGCTCACGCTCGACCAGCGCCAGTGCGGCGAGCAGCTGCGACCCGTCGATTTCCAAAGCGCCACCCCCGTAAATCCCCTTAGCTCAGCGTAGTAACGTCATTGGGGCGCAAGGCAACCGCGGCGAGATAGGACAGGTGTAGGCCCGGGCGGCGCGGTCCGGGCTTGCATTGGCGCGGCATTTGCGAAAGAGGGGCCGCCATGGCTGCCGCACCTGTATTTTTCGCCCGGGCCATCCGGCCCTTCAAGGCGCTGTTCGTCAGCGATGCCTTTGCCGGCATCCTGCTCATTTTCGTGGCCGCCGCCGCCATGATCGTGGCCAACACCGGCTTGTCGCACGCCTATCACGAGTTGTTCCACGGACGCCTTGCGTGGACGCCGATCCCCAAGCTCGACACCCTTCACCTGTGGATCAACGACGGGCTGATGGCGATTTTCTTCTTCGTCGTCGGGCTGGAAGTGAAGCGCGAGCTGATTGCGGGCAGCCTGGCCGATCCCAGGGCGCGCCGCCTGCCGGTGCTGGCCGCTGCTGCGGGCATGGCGGCGCCAGCCGCAATCTTCCTGTTCCTCGTCGGCGGCAACGCCAATTTGCATTCCGGCTGGGCCATTCCGGCCGCGACCGACATCGCCTTTGCGATGGGCGTCGTCGGGTTGCTGGGCACGCGCGTGCCCGGCCCGCTGCGCCTGTTCCTGCTGACAGTCGCCATCGTGGACGATATCGGCGCGGTCGCGATCATCGCGCTCGCCTACACGCCCAATATCAAGCTGGTATGGCTGATCGCCTCGCTGGTGGTGCTGGCGGTCATGATCGGGATGAACCGCGCGCATGTAAGCCGCATCGCGCCCTATATCCTGGCTGCGCTCGTGCTGTGGGTCTGCGTGCTCTTTTCGGGCGTCCACGCCACGATTGCAGGCGTCGTCGCCGCCCTGACCATCCCCATGAAGCGCCGCGACGGCCGGTCGATGCTGGAGAATATCGAACACGCGCTGGTGGGCTGGAACGCCTATCTCGTGGTGCCCGTGTTCGGCTTCGCCAATGCCGGGGTCGATATCCGCGAACTGGGGCTCGACGCGCTGCTCGATCCTCTGCCGCTCGCCGTCGCTGCCGGCCTGGTGGCGGGCAAGCAGCTGGGCATATTCTCCGCCGTCTACGCCGCCGACCGCGTCGGTTTCGCGCGCAAGCCTGATGGCTGCAACTGGGTGGAAATGTGGGGCGTGACGATCCTGTGCGGCATCGGCTTTACCATGTCGCTGTTCATCAGCGGCCTCGCCTTCCCCGGCTTCCCGGTGCTGGTGGAGGAAGCCAAGATCGGCATCCTGCTCGGCTCGCTGATATCGGCTCTGCTCGGTTACGGCGTGCTGCGTCTGACTACAACGCACCCGGAAATGGCGAACCCGCAGGCGGGCTGATCCCCGTTCGCCGGTTGCCTACCAGCTCCCGGTGTTCTCCATGCTGGCCCAGGGTTCCTGCGGCTCGAGATAGCCTTCCTGCAGCAGCTCCACCGAAATCCCGTCGGGCGAGCGGACGAAGGCCATGTGCCCGTCGCGCGGGGGACGGTTGATCGTCACCCCGGCATCCATCAGCCGCTGGCAGGTGTCGTAGATATTCTCGACGCGGTAGGCGAGGTGGCCGAAATTGCGCCCGCCCGAATATTCTTCCGGCGCGCTGCCGTCTTCCGGGGGCCAGTTGTAGGTGAGCTCCAGCTCGGCCACGCCGTCCTGTCCCGGCGCGGCCATGAAGACCAGCGTGTAGCGCCCGCCTTTGCTGTCGGCGCGGCGCACCTCCTCCAGCCCGATCAGCCGGAAGAATTCGATGGCGGCATCCGGATCGGCGACCCGGATCATGGTGTGGAGATATTTGGCCATCGGCCTGCCCTTTCGCCCGGAAGTTGCGGTGATAGTGGTCACCGCGCTAGGCGAAGAGCAGGCCGGCTGGCAAGGCCAAGAGAATGGGTCAGAAGGTGACCGAGTAGCTCACCGAGCCGACCACCGCATCGTCGGTGAAGTCTTCGACGTCGAGCCCGTCGGTCGCGATGTAGCTGACGCCGAAGTCGAGCCCGAAGGGCGTCGAATAGCCGAGGCCGACCGAATAGTCCCAGCCGTCGTCGCTGGTCCCGCCGGCGAGCAGGTCGGGCGCGAGGATGCCGTCGGTATAGCCGGCGTGCGCGCTGACGCTCAGCGGCGTGTTCGGGATGCCCGCGCCGAGATCGAGCGAGACGTAGAGATTGTCCTCGTCACCCAGCGATTCCTGGTCCGGCGCATAATAGACGCCCACGCCCGCTTCCACCGGGCCGAGCTGCGCGCCGAGCTTGGCATAGGGCTCGTAGTAATCGGCCGGACCGTCGCCGGTGGGATAGGCATAATAGGTCGCACCGACATCGAGGCTTACCAGCGGGGTGATCTGCGTCGCGAAGCCGGCATAAAGATCCACCTCGACTTCGCCGAACGTATCGCCGCCCACGATGTTGGAGGCCCAGGTGCCGATGTAGAAGCCGCTTTCGTGCGCGATATCGAGGCCGCCCTGCACGGCCGGATCGCCTTCGGTCAGCGAAACGCCGCGGAAGCGGTAGTCGGTCACCACGCCGATGTTGGCGGACACTTCGACCGGACCCGGTACGTCGGTGTCCTGCGCAAAGGCGGCGGGGGCGGCAAGCATGCCGGTGGAGAGAGTTGCTGCGGCGAGGATACCGCGAATGGACGTGCGCATATTATGCTCCTGTTACGGAAAAGATCGCTTCGTCCCACCTGCAGCCGGGGCCGGCCGCCTCGTTGTCGAATGGGCGATCCTGTACCTCGAACGCAACAAACTTGGCGGTTTTTGCTGCGCCGCACAAGGAAAATTGCGCATATCGCGATTCAGGTCGCGCGGCAGTTGCAGTTCCGCAACGGCGGAGCGATATGGGCGCCATGTTGAAGGGTTTGCGCAAACTGATGGGCGGTTCGTCCCGCCCGCTGCCGGCAGTGCCGCCGGGCGAGCGCGTGTACGCGATCGGCGACATCCACGGCTGCCTCGAACACCTCGATGCCCTGATCGAAGGGATCGATGCCGACATCGCCGCCCATCCGGTGGACAACGTACACCTGATCCTCCTCGGCGATCTGGTCGACCGCGGGCCGGATTCCAAAGGCGTGGTGAAGCGCGCGATGCAGCTGGCAGAAGAGCGCGGTGCCCGCGTCCTGGGCGGCAATCACGAGGACATGTTCCTGCTCGCCTTCAAGAAGCCGAGCGCGCTGCGCAGCTTCCTGCGTTACGGCGGACGCGAAACGCTGCTGAGCTACGGTGTATCCAAACAGGAATTGCGGGAAAGCGAAGTTGAGGAACTGCAGGCGATGATGGAAGAGCGGGTGCCGAAAAAGCACCGCAAGTTCCTCAAGGGCCTCGGCGACCAGCTGCGCATCGGCGACTATGTCTTCGTGCACGCCGGGATCGATCCCGACATTCCGCTCGCCGAACAGCGCACCCACGACATGCGCTGGATTCGCGAACCCTTCCTCAGCTTCGATGGCGACCACGAGGCGGTGATCGTCCACGGCCATACGATCACCGACGGGATCGACGTGCGGCGCAATCGGATCGGCGTCGATACGGGCGCATACGACAGCGGGGTGTTGACCGCCCTCGTTTTGGAAGGCACCGAGCGGCGCATCCTGTCTACCAAGACGAAGAAGGGCGGCATCAAGGTGCTGTCGCAAGAGGTTTGAGCACATGAAGATTGCAATGGTTGGTTCGGGCTATGTCGGCCTGGTGTCGGGCGCATGCTTCGCCGATTTCGGGCACGAGGTGGTCTGCATCGACAAGGATCCGGGCAAGATCGCCAAGCTGAAGGACGGCGTGATGCCGATCTACGAGCCGGGCCTTGCCGAACTGGTCGAAAGCAACGTGAAGGCCGGCCGACTCAGTTTCACCACCGACCTAGCCGAAGGCATGGCCGATGCCGCCGCGATCTTCATCGCCGTGGGCACGCCCAGCCGCCGGGGCGACGGGCACGCCGACCTCACCTTCGTCTACCAGGTGGCCGAGGAAGTCGGCGGCAACCTGAAGACCCCGGCCGTCATCGTGACCAAGTCGACCGTGCCGGTCGGCACGGGCGACGAAGTTGAGCGGATCGTCGGCGAACAGGGCAGCGGCGTCGACTTTGCCGTCGTCTCCAACCCCGAATTTCTGCGCGAAGGCGCGGCCATCGGCGATTTCAAGCGTCCCGACCGCATCGTCATCGGCGCCGATAGCGATCTGGGTCGCGAAGTCATGCGCGAAGTCTATCGCCCGCTGTTCCTCAACGAGGCGCCGATCCTGTTCACCTCGCGCCGCAGTGCGGAGCTGATCAAGTATGCCGCCAACGCCTTCCTCGCCACCAAGATCACCTTCATCAACGAGATGGCCGACCTCTGCGAAAAGGTGGGCGCCAACGTGCAGGACGTCAGCCGCGGCATCGGCATGGACAACCGCATCGGGTCGAAGTTCCTCAACGCAGGCCCGGGCTATGGCGGATCGTGCTTCCCCAAGGATACGCTCGCGCTGCTTAAGACGGCGGAAGATTACGACAGCCCGACGCGCATCGTCGAAGCGGTCGTCAAGGTAAACGACCACCGCAAGCGGGCGATGGGGCGCAAGGTCATCGATGCGCTGGGCGGCGCCGAGAACGCGCGCGGCAAGCGCGTGGCGCTGCTGGGCCTTACCTTCAAGCCGAACACCGACGACATGCGCGACAGCCCGGCGATCGCCATCGCGCAGGCGCTGGTCGATGCAGGCGTGAAAGTGGCTGCCTACGATCCCGAAGGCATGGAGCTCGCCAAGCCGCTGATGCCCGACGTCGAGATGAAGGACGATCCCTACGCCGCGATCGACGGCGCCGATGCCATCGCGCTGGTGACGGAATGGGACGCATTCCGCGCGCTCGACCTCGACCGGGTGAAGGACATCGCCGCCAGCCCCGTGCTGGTCGACCTGCGCAACGTCTACCGCGCCGACGAAATGGCGGCCAAGGGCTTCACCTACACGAGTATCGGCCGCGGCTGATTACCGGGCGCCCCCGGTATCGCACATCGCTAACCAAACCAGCGGGCGCGGTTTTGCGCCTTGCCGAGCGCGAAGAGCGCCGCGACCACTACCAGCGCAGCGGCGGCTGCCGGAGAAAATGCGCCAGGGGGCCTATAAGCCGGGTTCTGTCCCGCGTGCGATATGCGCGAACGCATCATAGCCACGCGGGGGCAGCCATTCGTCTGGGCGCGGGATCGCTCCCGCGCTCAAGCAGCCAACCCGGGCGGTCACGGGACCAACCGGTCCCTACCCTCCCTTGCGGAAAGGCGCGCCGCCCCTATTCGGCCTTGCTCCGGGTGGGGTTTGCCATGCGGGCTGCGTTGCCGCCGCCCCGGTGCGCTCTTACCGCACCCTTTCACCCTTGCCTGACCGGGTCAGGCGGTCTGCTCTCTGTGGCACTTTCCCTGTGGTCGCCCACGGCGGGCGTTACCCGCCACCCTCGGTTGGTGGAGCCCGGACTTTCCTCGTCCAACGACCCGCTCATCCTGAGCCTGTCGAAGGACGCGGCTGCCCGGCCCTCTGGCACGCGCGCCATAGCACGCGAGATGCGCGAATAGAACGGCCTATCGCGTCTGCCCGCGGTCGCGGTCGAGCAGCAGCTGGAACAGGATGGCACGGATCTGTCCGTCGATCTCGCCGTCGATCTTCTCGGGCCGCCAGCGGCGCTGGAACGCCTCTACCGCCTTGTGCCCATCGGAAATGTCGTAACCGAACCGTTCGAGCGCGAGGTAGAACGCGCCGTCGTTGTCGAACGGGTCGCCCAGCTCCAACTTTTCCGGCTTGGGCAGGCACAGGTGGTATTCGGCCAGCCGGTCCCACGGAAACAGCTCGCCCGGATCGATCTTGCGCGGCGGGGCGACATCGGAATGGCCGACCACGTTGGCGCGCGGGATGTCGTATTCCTTCACGATGCGCGCCAGCAGCGGCACCAGCGCTTCGAACTGCGCGTCGGAAAACGGGCGATAGCCCAGCGCATGGCCCGGATGGTCGAGCTCGATCCCGATGGAGATACCGTTCACGTCCGTGTGTCCGCGCCAGTAGGACACGCCGGCATGCCAGGCGCGCTTGTCTTCCGGCACCAGCCGCGTGACCTCCCCGCTTTCGGAAATCAGGTAATGGGCCGAAACCTTGGCGTCGGGATCGCACAGCCGCGCCTCGGCACTCGCCGCGTCCTCCATCTCGGTATAGTGGAGCACAACCATCGAGATCGCCTCCGACCGCTCGTCGTAATTGGGCGACAGCGCTTCGCGGTGGACCAGCTCGTCGGCCACGGCGCTATCCGATCAGCCCGTCGGTATCGGTCGGCAATTCCGCACCGAGGACGAGCGAGCCTTCGCCGAGGTGGTATTGGAGTCCGCCGCCGTCCGCTTCGGCCAGTTCGCACAGCATGAAGGCGGGCGCGGTTCGGCTGGTCAGCTCGCCTTCGCCCGACAGCGCCTTGCCGATGGTTTGGTCGAAGGCGATCTTTGGGCCGGTCGCGCGCACCACGATCTCCGTCGCGCCTCCGCGCATTTCCGCCCCGATGTCGAGCGTGCCGCCGCGCACCAGCGCATCGAGGCCCATCTGCGCGAAGTTGAGCAGCACTTTCACTGCGCCCTTCGGCAGGCGCGCGGTGGCGAGCGCCCAGTTGGCCTCGACCCGTTCGTTCTTGGCGACCAGCGCATCCACCAGCGCACGCGGCTCGTCCACGTCGATCATGTCGCCGAAACCGCCCGCGGCCCCAAATGCGAGGCGGAAGAACTTGAGCTTGTCGGTCGATATCTGCGCGCTCTGTTCGAGCAGTTCGAAACACCGGTCGCGCATGTCCGGGTCCTTCTCGTCCGAGAGCAGTTCCAGCCCGTTCGACAGCGCGCCGACAGGACTGAGCAGGTCGTGGCAAAGCTTGGAACACAGCAGGCTGGCCAGCTGGACGGGATCGATATCGCTCATGGAAAAACAGGTCCGCTTGATCGGCTAATTCGCATCCCCGACGTCCTAGAGGAAATTTGCCGCGCTGCCACCCGTCCTTTTGCGCGCCTCCGCTCTGTGCCGGTCAGGAGAGGCGCGCGAAATTCGCCGCCCCGGGCGCGGGCTTGCGCGTGGCCGTAGGCTCAGGCGCGCGGCCCGGCTCCGCACCGAGCATGTCGGCGAGGTCCGCCAGCCGTTCCTCGTAGCGGCGGTAGAATACCAGCTTGGCTTCCTTGCGCGTTTCCACCAGCCCGGCCTTGCGCAGCACGCCGAGCTGCTGCGACAACGCGGGCTGGCCGATGCCGGTCGCGGCCTCGATCTCCCCGACGTTGCGCTCGCCGGCTTTCAGCAGGTCGAGGATGCGCAGGCGCGAAGGGTGGCCGATGGCCTTGAAAGCATCGACCGCCTCGTCCTCGGTGAGAGCGGCATCGCTCACCGGCGCTCGCCCTTCCGCGGCGTCGCCTCGCGCAGGAACCAGTCCGCCTGCCCCTCGGCCGCGAAGACCTCGTCGATATCCTGCGCAGGCGGCCGCAACAGCGCATCGCCCGCCTGCCAATTGGCCGGGGCCACGCCTTCGGCGGCGTCGATCGCCTGCAGCGCGTCGAGCGTGCGCAGCATTTCGGGGATCGAACGCCCGACGCTGGCGGGATAACAGCTCAACGCACGGATCGTGCCGGCAGGGTCGATGAAGAAGGTCGTGCGCACCGTCGCACTGTCGCTGTCCTGCGCGCAGACCATGCCATAGGCGCGGCCGACGACCAGCGTCGGGTCCTCCACGATCGGAAAGCGCACTTCGACATCGAACCGGTCGCGGATCATGCGCAGCCACGCGAAGTGGGAAAAGAGGCTGTCTACCGACAGGGCCATCAGCGCGCAGTCGCGTGCATCGAAGGCCGCCGCCTCGCGCGCCAGGGCGACGAATTCGGTCGTGCAGACCGGCGTGAAATCCGCCGGGTGGGAGAACAGGACCAGCCAGCGACCACGAAAATCGGAAAGGCGCACCGGCCCCGCCGTGCTGCGCGCCTCGAAATCGGGCGCGGTATCGCCGATGCGCAAAGGCCGCAGAGCCGGGCCGGTAGGGGCTGCGTTGTCCATGACGGACGATCTATCCCCTTGACTCGCGGATTGCAATACATATACACGATTTATGAAATCGAAGGAGTTATTTCATGTCTGACGCAGACGCAGCGCTCCAGGCGGCCCGCGACCAGATCGGGCGCGCCGCGGGCGAAAAGACGCTCCGCCCCTCGATCGCGGGCTTTTTCGACGAGGCCACCAATGCGGTAAGCTACGTCGTCCACGACCCGGAAACATGCGAAGCCGCGATTATCGATTCGGTGCTGGACTACGAAGCGGCCGCCGGGCGCACGTCCCATGGCTCGGCGGAGCGCATCATCGACTACGTCACTTCGAGCAATCTGCAAGTAACATGGCTGATCGAGACGCACGCCCATGCCGACCACATCTCTGCCGCGCCCTATTTACAGGACAAGCTCGGCGGGAAGCTTGCCATCGGCAAGGACATCGTTCGCGTGCAGGAAGTCTTCGGCAAGCTGTTCAACGCCGGCACCGATTTCGAGCGCGACGGATCGCAATTCGACAAGCTGTTCTCGGACGGCGAGACCTTCTCGCTCGGCCAGATCGAGGGCATCGCGCTCCACGTCCCTGGCCATACGCCGGCCGACATGGCCTTCATCATCGGCGATGCGGCCTTCGCGGGCGACACGATTTTTATGCCCGATTTCGGCACGGCGCGGGCGGACTTCCCGGGCGGCGATGCGCGCGAGCTGTTCCGGTCTATCCGCCGCCTGCTTTCCCTGCCCGACGACACGCGGCTGTTCCTGTGCCACGATTACAAGGCGCCGGGTCGCGACGAATATGCGTGGGAGACCACCGTGGGCCAGCAGCGGCGCGAGAACGTGCATGTGAAGGACGGCGTGACCGAGGACGAGTTCTTCCAGATGCGCACGACGCGGGACAAGACGCTCGCCATGCCCGAACTCATCATGCCGTCGGTGCAAGTCAATATTCGCGGCGGCCGCCTGCCGGAGCCGGAGGATAACGGCGTCAGCTACATCAAGATTCCGGTGAACGCGGTATGAGCCTGCCCGGTTTTCCCGACGCGGCTCCGCTCGCAGGGCTCGGCGGCGGCATCCTCATCGGCCTCGCCGCTGCACTGATGCTGCTGGGCGCAGGCCGCATTGCCGGCGTGTCCGGCATCTTCGCGCGCGCAACCGGCCTCAGCGACAGCGGCATGTCGAAACCCGGCGCATGGATGTTCGTCCTCGGCCTACCGCTCGGCGCCTTCATCGTCGCGCTCGCAACCGGCGGCCTGCCGGCGAACTTCGCCAGTCCGGCCTACCTCGTCGTCGCCGGCCTGCTGGTCGGCATCGGGACCCGTCTCGGCAGCGGCTGCACCAGCGGCCACGGCGTGTGCGGGGTCAGCCGCCTGTCGCAGCGGTCGCTCGTCGCGACGGTCACTTTCATGGCTGCCGGCATCGCCACTGTGGCGCTGATGAACACGCTGGGCATGGAGGTCCTGCCATGATCCGCCGCATCCTTCCCCCGCTGCTTTCGGGAACGCTGTTCGGCGCCGGCCTTGCGCTTGGCGGGATGACGGATCCGGCGCGCGTGCGCGGCTTCCTCGACCTGTTCGGCGACTGGGATCCGACACTGGCCTTCGTGATGGGCGGCGCAGTCATCGTGATGGCGATCGCGTGGCGCTTCCAGCCACGCATGGCCCATCCGCTGTTCGCCGAGAAATTCGCCCTGCCCGACCGCAGCGACCTGACCCCGAAACTGATCGGCGGCGCAGCCCTGTTCGGGATCGGCTGGGGTATCGCCGGCCTGTGCCCCGGACCCGGCCTCGCCGCGCTGGTGATCGAACCGGCATCGGCCGCGTTCTTCGTAGCCGCCATGCTTGCCGGCATGGGCATCGTCCGGCTGGTCGAAAAGGATTGAGGAGAGCAGGCATGACCGAGACGAAGAAGCACCAGATCGTGATTGCAGGGGGCGGCTCGGCCGGGATCGCCACGGCTGCATCGCTGCTGAAGCGGCGCGCCGGGCTCGACATCGCCATCGTCGAACCGCGCGAGGAGCACTACTACCAGCCCGGCTGGACGATGGTCGGCGGCGGCGTGTTCGTCAAGGAAGAGACTTGCCGCAGCGAAGCCTCGGTCATGCCGGAGGCGGTCACGTGGATCAAACAGGCCGTCCGGGGCTTCGACCCCGAGGTTAAGACCGTCGATCTCGCCGATGGAACCCGCCTCGCCTACGACCTGCTGATCGTGGCGATGGGCAACCGCCTCGCCTGGGAAGAGGTCGAGGGGCTGGAGGAGACGCTCGGCAAGAACGGCGTCACGTCCAATTACCGCTACGACCTTGCCCCCTATACCTGGGAGCTGGTGCAGCAGACCCGCAAGGGCCGCGCGCTGTTCACCCAGCCGCCGATGCCGATCAAATGCGCAGGCGCGCCGCAAAAGGCGATGTACCTGTCCTGCTCCGAATGGGAAAAGCGGGGCGTGCTCGGCGATATAGAGGTCGAGTTCCACAACCAGGGCGGCGTGCTGTTCGGCGTGGGCGACTATGTGCCCGCGCTGATGGAATATATCGAACGCTACGGCGTCGATCTCAATTTCGGCAGCAACCTCGTGCGGGTGGACGGTGCGGCGAAGACCGCGTGGTTCGCGACCGAGGACGGCGAAGTCGAGCGCACGTTCGACATGCTCCACGTCTGCCCGCCGCAAAAGGGCAACGCGGTAGTCGCCGCCAGCGCGCTCGCGAACGAGGCCGGCTATGCCGATGTCGACCAGCATAGCCTGCAGCACACGAGATATCCCGATGTCTTCGCGCTCGGCGATTGTTCCAGCACCCCCAATGCCAAGACCATGGCCGCCGCGCGCAAGCAGGCGCCTGTGGCGGCGGTCAACGCCCTCGCGCAGCTGGATGGCAAGCCGATGGCGGCGCAATACGATGGCTATGGCAGCTGCCCGCTGACGGTCGAGAACGGCAAGATCGTGCTGGCCGAATTCGGCTATGGCGGCGTGCTGAAACCCAGCTTCCCGCGCTGGCTGCTCGACGGGACGCGCCCGTCGAAAGCGGCATGGAAGCTGAAAGCGAATGTCCTGCCCTCGATCTACTGGAACGCCATGCTCAAGGGCCGCGAGTGGATGGCCAAACCCGTCGGCATGGCCTGAACGCGGAAAGACCTGCCCCCATGCTGTCGCGCTATTTCCCGATCCTCGAGTGGGGGCGGAGCTACAACCGGTCGGTGCTGACGAACGACCTGATGGCGGCGGTGATCGTCACCATCATGCTGATCCCGCAGAGCCTCGCCTATGCGCTGCTGGCGGGGCTGCCGCCGGTCGTGGGCCTGTATGCCAGCATCCTGCCGCTGGTGCTTTATGCCTTTTTCGGCACCAGCCGCACGCTTGCCGTGGGCCCGGTGGCGGTGATCAGCCTGATGACCGCCAGCGCGGCAGGCGCGGTCGCGGCGCAGGGGACGGCGGAGTATCTGGAGGCGGCGGTGACGCTCGCCATGCTGTCCGGCGTGATGCTGGCGGTGCTGGGGCTGCTGCGCGCAGGCTTTCTTGCCAATCTCCTGTCCCACCCCGTCATCAGCGGGTTCATCACCGCCAGCGGTATCCTGATCGCGACGAGCCAGCTGAAGCATATCCTGGGCATCAAGGCGGGCGGCGACAACTGGCCCGACATGCTCGGCTCGCTGGCCGCCGGGATCGCGCAGACCGACCCGTGGACGCTCGCCATCGGCATCCCCGCCACGCTGTTCCTGTTCTGGGTCCGCAAGGGCGGCAAGCCCGCCCTGCAGCACCTCGGCCTGCCTCCGCGCGCGGCCGACATGACCGCCAAGGCCGGACCGGTCGCAGCCGTCGCGCTGACGATCCTCGCGGCGGTGCTGCTCGACCTCGGCGACAAGGGCGTGAACCTCGTCGGCGCGATCCCGCAGGGCCTGCCGCCTTTCGCCTTGCCCTCTGCCGACCTCTCCCTGATCGAGAAGATGTGGGTACCCGCGCTGCTGATCTCGATCATCGGCTTCGTCGAAAGCGTCTCGGTCGCGCAGACGCTGGCCGCCAAGCGCCGCCAGCGCATTTCGCCGGACCAGGAGCTGATCGGCCTAGGCGCCGCGAATATCGCCAGCGCCTTTTCCGGCGGCTACCCGGTCACCGGCGGTTTCGCCCGCTCGGCAGTGAATTTCGACGCTGGCGCGGAGACACCCGCGGCCGGCGCCTTCACCGCCGTCGGCATCGCGCTTGCCACGCTGTTCCTCACCCCGCTGCTGTTCAGCCTGCCCATCGCCACGCTGGCGGCGACGATCATCGTGGCGGTGCTCAGCCTCGTCGACCTGAAGACACCCGGCCAGCTGTGGCGCTATTCCAAGGCCGATTTCGCGGCCCATGTCGCCACCATCGGTATCACGCTGGTCGCGGGCGTGGAACTGGGCGTGATCGCCGGGGTCGCGGTCGGCCTGCTGCTTTACCTGTGGCGGGCGAGCCGCCCCCATGCTGCCATCGTCGGCCGCGTGCCGGAGACCGAGCATTTCCGCAATGTGGAGCGGCACGAGGTCTTCACCGTGCCGCACGTCCTTTCCATCCGCATCGACGAGGCGCTGACGTACCTCAACGCCCGCTGGCTGGAGGAATACGTGCTGGAGCGGGTGGCCGAGAAGCCGGAGCTGCGCCACGTCATCCTGATGTGCAACGCGGTGAACGAGATCGACGCCTCAGGCCTCGAAAGCCTGGAGGCGATCAACCACCGGCTGGAAGATGGCGGGATAGGCCTCCACCTGTCCGAAGTGAAAGGCCCGGTCATGGACCGGCTGAAGCGCACCGACTTCCTCGAAGAGCTTAACGGCAAGGTTTACTTGTCGCAGAACCGCGCCTTCGACGAACTGGTGCGCGACGATGGCGCGCCGGGGCTGCCGCAGGACCATTTCCTGGCCCGCGGGATGATCTGACAGTTGCACTCCAGGCAAGCGCGGTTGCCTGCTTTGCGCTGCCGCGCGAACCGCAACTGATGTAAGGGATCGGCTCATGTTCGAACACCTCGACGCCCTGCTGCTCGCGCGGATCCAGTTCGCCTTTACAGTCAGCTTCCATTTCTTCTTCCCGGCCTTTTCCATCGGCCTCGCCAGCTACCTGATGGTGCTGGAAGGATTGTGGCTGAAGACCGGCAAGCAGCTCTATCTCGACCTGTTCAAATACTGGCTGAAGATCTTCGCCATCGCCTTTGCCATGGGCGTCGTCTCCGGCATCGTGATGAGCTACCAGTTCGGCACCAACTGGTCGGTCTTTTCCGACCTTGCCGGCCCGGTGATCGGGCCGCTGATGGCTTACGAGGTTTTGACCGCCTTCTTCCTGGAGGCAGGCTTCCTCGGCGTGATGCTGTTCGGGATGAACAAGGTCGGCAAGAAGCTGCACTTCGCTGCCACCTGCATGGTCGCACTCGGCACGTTCGTGTCCGCCTTCTGGATCCTGTCGGTCAACAGCTGGATGCAGACGCCGACGGGGTACGAGATGGGCGCAAACGGGCAGTTCATGCCGGGCGCGAGCTGGTGGGACATCATCTTCAACCCCAGCTTCCCCTACCGCCTCGTCCACACGGTGATGGCGGCCTACCTCACCACCGCATTCGTGGTCGGCGGGGTCGGCGCGTGGCACCTGCTCAAGGACCGGACGAACGCCCACGCGCGCAAGATGTTCTCCATGGCCATGTGGATGGCCGCCATCGTCACGCCGCTGCAGATCGCGGCGGGCGATGCACACGGCCTCAACACGCTGGAGCACCAGCCGCAGAAGGTCATGGCCATGGAAGGCCATTTCCAGAGCCATCCGGACGGCGCGCCGCTGATCCTGTTCGGCATCCCGGACAGCGAGGCGAAGACGGTGCGTTACGCGATCGAGATACCCAAGCTGTCCTCACTGATCCTGAAGCACGACCTCGACGCGCCGCTCGCCGGGCTCGACACGATCCCCGATGACGAGGAGCCGCCCGTCGGCGTTGTCTTCTGGTCGTTCCGGGTGATGGTCGGCATCGGTTTCGCGATGCTCGGCATCGGGCTGTGGAGCCTCTACGCCCGCACCCGGAAGAAACTGTACGAGTGGACCTGGCTGCACCGCGCCGCGCTGCTGATGGCACCGTCGGGCTTCGCCGCCGTCCTGGCCGGCTGGATCACCACCGAAGTCGGCCGCCAGCCCTATGTCATCTACGGCGTGCTGCGCACCGCGGACGCGGCCAGCCCGCTCGACGCGCCGGCCGTGGCCGCTTCGCTGCTGGCTTTCATCCTCGTCTATTTCACCGTGTTCGGCATCGGCGTGTGGTACATCCTGCGCCTGATGAGCCAAACGCCGCATGTGGGCGAGAGCGGCGTCAAGCGCGGCGACACCGGACCGATCCGCACCGCCGGCATCACGCCGGGCCCGACGCAGAACCCGGGCGACGACGATGCGCTGCCGCGTTCGAAGGAGGAGGCGGAATAATGGACCTCACCGTCGTCTGGGCCTTCATCATCGCCTTTGCCGTCTTCGCCTATGTCGTGATGGACGGGTTCGACCTCGGCATCGGCATCCTATTCCCCACCTTCGCCCCCGGGCGGGAGCGCGACCGGGCAATGAATTCCATCGCGCCCGTGTGGGACGGCAACGAGACCTGGCTGGTGCTGGGCGGCGGCGGGCTGTTTGCCGCCTTCCCGCTGGCCTATGCGGTGATCCTCCCGGCGACCTATCCGCTGATCATCGCCATGCTGCTGGGCCTCGTCTTCCGCGGCGTGGCCTTCGAATACCGCTGGCGCGACCCCGCGCACCGCGGCTTCTGGGACGCGGCCTTTACCGGCGGGTCCTTCGTCGCCGCGCTGGCGCAGGGCATGGTGCTGGGGGCGCTGCTGCAGGGCGTGGAAGTGTCCGGCCGCGCCTACGCGGGCAGCTGGTTCGACTGGCTGACCCCCTACACGCTCCTGTGCGGGCTGGGCACGGTGGCGGGCTACGCCCTGCTCGGCAGCACGTGGCTGATCTGGAAGCTGGACGGCGAAGGGCAGGCCCATGCCCGCACGCTGGCCTTCAAGGCGGCACTGGCGACCATTGCGCTGATGGGCGCGGTCAGCCTCTACAACGTGTTCCTCAACGCCGAGTATGCCGAGCGCTGGCTGACCGCGCCGGAGATCTATTTCGCCGCCCCGGTGCCGATCCTCACCGGCTTCGTCGCGTGGAGCATCGTGCGTGCCGTGAGGACGGAGCGCAACAGCAAGCCTTTCTGGCTCAGCCTCGCGCTGTTCTTCCTCGGCATGGCGGGGCTCGGAGTGACCATGTGGCCCTATGTCGTCCCGCCCGGCCTCACCATCTGGGACGCCGCCGCGCCGGAGCGCAGCCAGATTTTCATGCTGGTAGGCGTTGCGATCACCATGCCGCTGATCATCGCCTACACCGCCTGGGCTTACTGGGTTTTCCGCGGCAAGGTGGCCGGCGAAGGGTATCACTGACATGCGCTCATGCACCGAAGCGGTAGCGCGAAAGGAGCCGACTCAGGAAACCGAGGCACCCCTGTGGCAGCGCCTCGCCTGGATGGCCGCGATCTGGGCGATCGGCGTGGCCGTGCTCGGCCTCGTCGCATGGATCCTGCGGCTGTGGATCGCGCCCTGACCCACGCAGGCTTCGACAAGCCCAACGCTGGCGCGCTATGGCGCGCGGCGCAATGGCGAACGAGACGCACATAGACGGCACGATTGCCACCACGGACCGGCTCGACAAGACGCTGGCCGAGGCGACCGGCCTGTCGCGCGCACGGGTTCAGGCGCTGATCGCCGACGGCGCCGTCACGGTGGACGGGGAGCCGGCGACGAGCGCCAAGGCGAAGGTGCGCGCCGGCGCGACGTACGCTGTCGAACTGCCCCCTCCCGAACCGCTGGCAGCGATCCCGCAGGACATCCCCGTGCCCATCGTGTTCGAGGACGCGCATCTCGTGGTGGTCGACAAGCCTGCAGGCATGGTGGTGCACCCCGCCGCCGGCAATCCGGACGGTACGCTGGTCAACGCGCTGCTGCACCATTGCCGCGGCAGCCTCAGCGGCATCGGCGGAGTCGCGCGGCCCGGCATCGTCCACCGGATCGACAAGGACACGTCGGGCCTGCTGGTGGTGGCCAAGAGCGATGCGGCGCACGAAGGGCTGGCGCGGCAGTTCGCCGACCATTCGCTCACCCGCGCGTACCTCGCGCTGGTCGGCGGGGTGCCGGTGCCGCCATCCGGCACGATCGATGCGCGGCTCGGCCGCAGCGACCGGGATCGTAAGAAAATGGCCGTCCTTGCGCCCGATTCGCAGCGCGGGAAGCATGCCGTAACCCATTACCGGACCATAAAAACTTTTCCCGCAGCAAGTCTGCTTGAATGCCGGCTGGAAACAGGGCGCACCCACCAGGTCCGCGTTCACTGCGCGTCAATCGGCCATGCGCTATTAGGGGACCCTGTCTATGGCCGGACTCCCGCCCCATTACGCCGCCTTCTCAGAGACTTGGCGTTCACCCGCCAGGCGCTCCATGCAGCCGAGCTCGGTTTCGTCCATCCCGTCACCGGCGACGAGTTGCATTTTATCAGCGATTTACCGCCCGACATGGCGGAACTGATCGAGCGGGTTTCTGGTTCTTATTAAGGAAATTTGCGGGCCATCGCGCAAGAAATATCGTATAAGGATTTCACCGAGTGACCGTGCACGCAGGATGCCCATCAGGGGTCCTTGCACCAGCGGTCGACAATGAAAGGTCAGGGAAAGACGTGAGCAATACGAAACGACCAACAGTGCCAGCACTGGGCGGGGAGCAGAGCCTCAACCGCTACCTATCCGAAATCAAGAAGTTCCCCGTACTGACGGCAGAGCAGGAATACATGCTCGCCAAGCGGTACGAGGAGCATGAGGACAGCGAAGCTGCAGCGCAGCTCGTCACCTCGCACCTGCGCCTCGTGGCCAAGATCGCCATGGGTTACCGCGGCTACGGCCTGCCGGTGTCGGATCTCATTTCCGAAGGCAACGTCGGCCTGATGCAGGGCGTGAAGAAGTTCGAGGCCGATCGCGGCTTCCGCCTCGCCACCTATGCGATGTGGTGGATCAAGGCATCGATCCAGGAATTCATCCTGCGGTCGTGGAGCCTCGTGAAAATGGGCACCACCGCCGCGCAGAAGAAGCTGTTCTTCAACCTGCGCCGGATGAAGAAGCAGCTCGAAGCCTACGAGGACAGCGACCTCCATCCGGAAGACGTCGCCAAGATCGCCACCGATCTCGGCGTGCCGGAGCAGGAAGTGATCAACATGAACCGCCGGATGATGATGGGCGGGGACGGATCGCTGAACGTGCCGATGCGCAACGGCGAGGACGGCAGCGGCCAGTGGCAGGACTGGCTGACCGACGATCGCCCGCTGCAGGACGAAACCGTCGCCGACGCAGAAGAAGCGACGGTGCGCCGCGAGATGCTGACCGAAGCGATGGAATCGCTGAACGAGCGCGAACAGCACATCCTCACCGAACGGCGCCTGACGGACAATCCGCAGACGCTGGAAGAACTGTCGCAGGTGTACGACGTCAGCCGCGAACGCATCCGCCAGATCGAGGTGCGCGCGTTCGAGAAGCTGCAGAAGGCCATGCTCCGCATCGCCGGCGAACGCTTCCTGCCGGCAGCGGTTACGGGCTGATCCACTCAACATAGCGGAGACGGGAGGGCGGGCATTTGCTCGCCCTTTTGTTTGCACCCGGCCTTTTGTTTGCACCGGGGGTGCCACGCCGCTAATTCCGGCCCATGCTTCGGGTCGCCAGGTTCCTTGCCAAGTTCGTCGTCGGTTTCGTCGCGCTCAGCCTGCTGCTGGTGATCGTGTTCCGCTTCGTCCCGCCGCCGGTCACCGCGACCATGGTGATGGACGAAAACGGCATCACCAAGGACTGGGAAAGCCTGAGCCAGATCGACCGCAACCTGGTGGATGCGGTGATCGCGGCGGAGGACGGCAAGTTCTGCAGCCACGACGGCTTCGACCGCAAGGCGATCGAGAATGCGATGCGGCGCAACATGGAAGGCGGGCGCATCCGCGGCGGCTCCACCATCAGCCAGCAGACCGCCAAGAACGTGTTCCTGTGGCAGGGCGGAGGCTATTTCCGCAAAGGGCTGGAAGCCTGGTTCACATTCCTGATCGAGAATATCTGGGGCAAGCGGCGGATCATGGAAGTCTACCTCAACGTCGCGGAAACCGGCATCGGCACCTATGGAGCCGAGGCCGGGGCGCAGCGCTATTTCGGCAAGTCCGCTGCCAGCCTGACGCGGATTGAGGCGGCGCGCATGGCAGCCGCCCTGCCCCTGCCCAAGAAGCGCAGCGTGAAGAACCCGGGCGGTTGGCTGCGCCGCCACGGCAACACGATTTCCGCCCGCATCGGCGTCGTCAGGCGTGACGCGCTCGACGCCTGCGTCTACAACTGAGCGCCATGGGGGCGGGACACTCACACGGTAGCGGGCATGGGCATGGCCATGGCGGCGGGCACGGGCATGGCCACGACCACGGCCCGGGCGACTATGACCGCGCCTTTGCGATCGGCATCGTCCTCAACACCGCCTTCGTCGTCGTGGAGGCGGTCTACGGCTTCCTGTCCGGTTCGATGGCGCTGGTCGCGGATGCTGGCCACAACCTATCCGATGTCCTCAGCCTGATCCTTGCCTGGGGCGCGGCGACGCTGGCGAAGAAACCGCCGAGCAACCGCTTCACCTTCGGCTACAAGAGCTCCACCATCCTTGCCGCGCTCGCCAACGCGCTGCTGCTGCTCGCCGCGCTGGGCGTGATCCTGTGGGAAACGCTGCACCGCTTTGCCGACCCGCAGCCGATCGAGCCGGGCACGGTTATGATCGTCGCCGGGATCGGCATCGTCATCAACACCGCTACCGCGCTGCTCTTCATGTCCGGCCGCAAGAGCGACATCAACATCCGCGGCGCGTTCCTGCACATGGCCGCCGACGCGCTCGTCAGCCTGGGTGTGGTCATCGCCGGCGCGCTGATCTGGTACACCGGCGCACTGTGGATCGACCCCGTCACCAGCCTGCTGATCGTCGCCCTGATCGCGTGGGGTACGTGGGGCCTGCTTAAGGATTCCATCCGCATGAGCCTGCTCGGCGTGCCCGCCGGCATCGATGAAGGCGCGGTGCGCGGCTATCTTGGCGGGATCGACGGCGTGGCGCGGGTCCACGACCTCCACATCTGGCCGATGAGCACAACCGAAACCGCGCTGACCGCGCACCTGGTGATGCCGGGCGGCCATCCGGGGGACAGCTTCCTGATGGAAGTGGCCGAGGAACTGAAGCACCATCACCGCATCGGCCACGCCACCATCCAGGTCGAAACCAGCGACGACTGCGCGCAGGCCTGCGTATAGGGCAGCGTTCAAGACTTGCGCGATACGACACAACAACCCATTCGAATAGAGACATGCGACCGATCTTCGCCTCAGCTGCCGCAATCCTCCTCACGGCCACCGCCTGCGCCGAAGCGCCCCCGCCTGCCGAACCGCCGCTGGCCGGTGCGTCGATCGGCGGCGATTTCACGCTCACCGGCACCGATGGCGCGGACGTGTCGTGGACCGATTTCGAGGGCAAATACCGGCTCGTCTATTTCGGCTACGCCTTCTGCCCCGACATCTGCCCCAACGACGTCGCCAACCTTGCGCGCGGTTACAAGGCGCTGAAGGAAAGCGATCCCGCCGCCGCGCAGGCGCTGGTGCCGATCTTCATCTCCATCGATCCGGAACGCGACACGCCGGACGTGGTCGCCGAATTCGCCGGCGCCTTTTCGCCGGACATCGTCGGGCTGACCGGTACGCCCGAACAGGTCGCCGCCACGGCCAAGAAGTTCGCCGTCTATTTTGCGAAGGGCGAGGAAACGCCGGATGGCGGCTACCTGATGGATCACAGCCGGTCCGCAATCCTGTTTAGCCCGTCGGGCGAACCGATCGCGCCGATTTCCGTAGACCAGGGCGGCAAGGCGGTCGAGGCAGAGCTGAAGCAGTGGGTGAGCTGAGGGACAGGTTCTGGCAGCTCGATCTGGCGGAGCTGACTCGCGCGGAATGGGAAGCCCTGTGCGACGGGTGCGGGCGCTGCTGCCTGCACAAGGTCGAGGATGCCGACACGGGCCGGATCTACGACACCAATGTCGCCTGCAAGCTGCTCGACACGGCGACCGGCCTGTGCAGCGATTATCGCCATCGCAAGGCGCGTGTACCCGATTGCCTGCGCCTGACCGCGGGCAATGTGAACGATTTGCCGTGGCTGCCGCAGACCTGCGCCTATCGCCGCCGCGCACGGGGCGAGGCATTGCCCGACTGGCACTACCTCCTCAGCGGTGACCGCGACGCGGTGCGCAAGGCCGGCGTGTCCGTCCACAACCGCGTGATCAGCGAAACCGATGCGGGACCGCTGGAGCACCACATGGTCGACTGGGAGGAGGAACCGTGATCGAATGGCTGCAGGGCGCGCCGGGCGATCACGAAATCGTCCTCGCCGGACGGCCCCTCCCCATCCTTCTCAAGCGCAATGCCCGCGCCCGGCGGCTGACCCTGCGGCTGGCGCGTGACGGCAGCGCGGTGCACCTCACCGTGCCGCGCTGGGCCCCGACGCGCGAGGCGATCGCCTTTGCCCATGCGAAGTCGGAATGGCTGGCTGGCCAGCTCGAGAAAATCCCGCAGCGCGATCCGCCGCAGGCCGGCGGGACTTTCCGCTATTGCGGGGAAGACTGGCGGATCGATTGGCACGCCGCCCACCCGCGCACCCCGCGCGCCGATACGGACGCCGGCACGCTCACCCTCGGCGGGCCGCAGGACCGCTTGCCCGCGCGCCTGCAGCGCTGGCTGGAGAGCGAGGCGCTGCGCCTGTGCGCCGCCGATCTCGCCTTCTACGCCGAACGCGCCGGGGTGCCGCTGCCCGAAATCCGCCTCAGCCGTGCGAAAAGCCGATGGGGCAGCTGCTCGGGCAAGCAGGTCGTGCGGATCAACTGGCGGCTGGTGCAGGCACCCGCGCATGTCCGCCGCAGCGTGGTCGCCCACGAGGTCGCGCATCTCGTGCATTTCGATCACAGCCCCGCCTTTCACGCACTGCTGGGGCACATCTATGACGCCGACATCGGGGCCGCAGACCGCTGGCTGAAAGCGCACGGTCGCAGCCTTTACGCGCAGTTCGGCTAAGACTGGCGCGCGCGGGCACAAATCCCTATCTTGTGCGGAAGATGAGCATTTTCCGCACCTTCCTGCAGAACCTCTCGCCCAGGCGCGCAGTGTCCGATTTCGCCGGGCAATGGCGCCGACCCAACCCCTATCGCTGGCATATCCTCGGCGTTGCGGGCGCGGCGACTTTCGCGATTTTCTATACCTTCCTGCCCGAAGACCAGCCGATGGAGCCGGAAAGCCCCGAAGTGGACTACATCGAATTCTTCGAGCCCGGCCGGACCGACGAGCAGATCATGGCCTCCAACGTCGAGAACCAGAAGCGGCAGGACGAATTGCGCGCCGAAGCCGAGGAACGGGTCGAATTGCGCAAGAGCCTCTACCGCGAACTGGGCCGCGCCACCGGGCTCGACGTGGACGAGATGGAGCGCGAACTGGCAGCGGAAGAGGCGGCAGAAAAGGCCGCCGAGCAGCAGCGGCTCGACGCACGCCGCCGCGATGCCGAAAGGGCGCTGCTTGACGGCCAGTAAGGCCGACCTGCGCTGGCTCGCCGCGGCTGCCGCGCTGGCGGAGCGCGGTCGCCCCGTCAGTGCGCCCAACCCGTCCGTCGGCGCCATCATCGTAAAGGAGGGCCGCGTCATCGGTCGCGGCTGGACGCAAGCTGGCGGCCGCCCGCATGCGGAGGCTGTCGCTCTGGCGCAGGCCGGCAGCGATGCGGCAGGTGCCACGCTGTATGTCACGCTCGAACCCTGCGCCCATGACAGCGCGCGCGGCCCGGCCTGCTCCGCGCTGGTCGCAGCGGCCGGACTGGCGCGCGTGGTGATCGGCGCCGGCGATCCGGACCCGCGCACGGCAGGCGGCGGCATCGCCCGGCTGGAGGCTGCCGGGATCGAGACCGTGCTGGCCGATTGCCCGCGCTGCGCGGATAGCCTTGCCGGTTACCTGACCCGCGCCGCGCTGGGCCGCCCGCACGTCACGCTGAAACTCGCGCTTTCCATCGACGGCTGCATCGCGCTCGCCGACGGGACCAGCCAATGGATCACCGGACCTGCCGCGCGCGCCCACACGCACCGCGAGCGGGCACGAGCGGACGCCATCCTCGTCGGCGGCGGGACCTTGCGCGCCGATACGCCATCGCTCGACGTGCGGCTGGAAGGGCTGGAGGATCGCTCGCCAACCCGCTGGGTGCTGACGCGCGGCGAGACGCCGGATGGCTGGCAGGCGCTGCGCGATCCTGCCGACCTGTCGCCGCTTGCGCCCGCGCAATATCTCTTTGTGGAAGGCGGCGCAGGGGCCACGGCAGCCTTCCTTGCCGCCGACCATGTCGACCGCTTGCTGGTCTACCGCGCGCCCATCGTCATCGGCGGCGGCATGGCTTCCGTCGGCGACATCGGCCTTGCCGACCTGGCGCAAGCGCATGGCCGCTGGCAGCGGATCGCAACCGCGGCGCTTGGCAGCGATATGCTCGAAGTCTACGAGCGGACCCGCAGCCGCAATCCGGCCTGACAGGAGCGTCCATGTTCACCGGCATCGTCACCGCCATCGGCACCGTCACCAACCGCGAAGAGCGCGGCGACCTGCGCCTCACCATCGCCTGCCCGTGGGACCCGGCGGACATCGCCATCGGCGCTTCGATCGCCTGCTCCGGCTGCTGCCTGACCGTGGTGAGCAAGGGCGGGGATGCGGGCGCCGCGTGGTTCACCGTCGACCTTTCGGCAGAGACCGTGGGCCTGACCAACGCCGCGCGCTGGGCGGAAGGCGCGCGCCTCAATCTCGAACCCGCGCTGAAGATGGGCGACGAGCTGGGCGGCCATATCGTCACCGGCCATGTCGATGGCGTCGGGCGCGTCATCGCGGCGGAAGACGAGGGGGATTCGACCCGCCTCACCATCCTCGCCCCGGCTGGCCTCGCGCCCTATATCGCGGCCAAGGGCTCGATCACCGTGGACGGCTGCTCGCTCACTGTGAATTCGGTCGAGGATACGGACGATGGCTGCCAGTTCGGGCTCAACATCATCCCCCACACCGCCGAAGTGACGACACTGGGCACCCTCGCATCCGGCGACAGCGTGAACCTGGAGATCGACACTCTGGCCCGCTACCTCCAGCGGATGGTCGCGCTGCGGGGCTAGGCCAGCGGCCCTTGCGCGAACGCGGCGCGGTCGATTTCGTAGATGACATTCCGCTGGGGGCCGGTCGCCCCTTCGGCCTCTTCGATGCGGCCAGTCAGGCGGCCGCCGATCTTCTCCATCGCCCTGCGAGAGACGAGGTTGTTCTCGCCGACCCGGAACACCACGCGTTCCACGGATGCCAGCGCATGGGACAGCATCAACCGCTTCACGCGGGCATTCATGCCGCTTCCCCAAAGATTCCGGGCGATGAAGGTCCAGCCGATTTCCACCACCCCGCCATCCGCCGGGTCGTAGCTTTGGAACCGGCTCGACCCGACGATGCGGTCGCCGTTCCGGTCGATGATGGCGAGCGCACCCTGTTTCGCCAGCGCGTCATCGAAGAATTCGCGAAACACCGGCTCCTGCCACCGGTCGCTGCGCGGGTGCAGGGCCCATAGCTCGCGGCTGCCGGCTACCGCATACAGGGCGTGCCAGTCGTACGCATGCAAGGGTCGCAATCGGACGCGGTCGTCCTGCAGGACCGGTTGCCGATCCAGCACGCTTATCCCGTCACGTCTTCCAGTGCGGCGATGAACTTTCCGACATTGCCGCTGGTCAGGCCGGCGATGTTGATACGGCCGGAACCCGCCATGTAGACGCCGTGATCCTTGCGCAGACGCTCGATCTGGTCCTTGTCCAGCTTGAGCATGGCGAACAGCCCGTTCTGGTTTTCGAGCTGCTTGAGGTCGAGGCCGGGCACGCGGTTGTCGGCGGCCGCCAGCTTTGCGCGGACGCTGCGCATGCGGGTGCGCATTTCGTCCACCTCGTCCTGCCACTGCCGGGTCAGGTCGCTGTCGCGCAGCACGTGGCGCACGGCGGCGGCGCCATGGTCGGGCGGCATCGACCAGCTGGCTCGGGCGAGCGAATTGCAGTTTGAAAAGGTCCGCTCCAGCACCTCGTCGTCGTTCGCCTTGATGTAGAGCGCGCCGACGCGGTCGCGGTAGAGGCCGAAGTTCTTGTCGCAGCTGTAGCAGGTGAGCAGTTCGTCGAGCGCATCGACCATCAGGCGCAGGCCGGCGGCATCTTCCTCCATGCCCTGCCCCAAGCCCTGGTAGGCGCTGTCGATGATCACCAGCACGCCGCTGTCCTTTGCCAGCGCGGCGATCCGCTCCCACTGGTCCATCGTGTAGTCGACGCCGGTGGGGTTGTGGCACGATGCGTGGAGGAGCAGCGCATCGCCCGCGCCGGCTCCCGCCAGCGCCTCTTCCAGCGCGGCAAGGTCGGCCTTGCCTTCCACCGTCGCGTGGTTGAAGCCCGCCAGCTCCAGGCCGAGGTCCTTCAGGATTTGCGCATGGTTGGGCCAGCTCGGCGTGCCCATCAGCACGCGGGTCACGCCTGCCGCCTGCGCCACCGCCAGTGCCAGCCGCACGGCGCCGGTGCCGCCGGGGGTCTGCATCCCTTCGATCGAGCCTCCGCGTGCCTCGTCCTTGCCGAAGATATAGGGCTTCAGCGCATCGACGAAGCCGGTGTCGCCTTCAGGGCCGAGATAGCTTTTGCTGTCCTGTTCCTCGACCAGCTGGCGTTCCGCGCCCTTGATCGAGCGGAACACGGGCGTGGCGCCCTCGTCCGTGCGGTACACGCCCACGCCTAGGTCGATCTTGTCGGGCCTCGTGTCGGCGCCATAGAGCTTTATCAGGGCGAGGAGGGCGTCGGGCGCCTGCGCAGAGAGGTTTTCGAGCATGCAGGCCCAATGCCGCGCCCGCGCGCACGCTTCAAGCGGCAATCGGCAGGGCGCCGCCGTGGATAGCTATTCGCGAGCGGTCTAGAAGGGCAGCCAGCGCTGCTTTTCGGAAAAGCGCAGGTAGCCCGCATTGACCCCAGCCCTGAGCCCGGCGCCCGCGCGGATCGGGATCAGCACGATGTCGCCGCGCCGGACGTAGGACACCGACATGCCGCCGACGAGATAGGCCTGTCCTTCGCCCGCGGGGAAGCGCCGGAACAGGTCCTGCGTGTCGAACAGGTTGTAGACGAGGACGAAGGTGGAGCCCGCATTCGCGCCGGCATCGAAGCCCACCGACGGCCCGGTCCAGTAGACTTTCCGCTCGCCTTCGACCTTGTGGTACAGCGTGCCGGAACCGTAGCGTACCCCGACAATGAACGCACCGCCGCCTTCGCGGCCGACGATGTAGCCGTTGGGTTCGCCCTGTTCCTTCAGCAGGTCCTCGATTAGCCGGGCGACACCTTCCGCGCCCTCCCCGAACAGGCCTTCCGCCGCGCCGATCAAATCGTCGGACTGGTAGGTCTGACTGTCGGCGGGATCGGCGGCGGCTTCGGCAGCCGCTTCCGATGCGCCGGCCGGCTGGGCGAAATCCTCGCCCGACCATGTGGCGACGCCGCCGGACGTGTCGACTTCTGCCCCGCCGTCGTCGTAATCATCGGCGTAATCTTCGGGCGCGTCCTGCTCGTACACCGGCTGCGCGGTGATGATGGGCGCATCCGGCCCGTCGGCAGGCGGGGTCTGCGGCTGAGCCAGGTCGCCGTCGATCATCGTGTCGGGATCGATCGTCGCGATCCCCTGCGCGAGCGCGGGCGCACCTGCCGCGAGGCCGAATGCCGCCGCCGCCAGTGCCAGCGACCGGGCCATGTGCTTGAGCGAGTGAGCCATATGTTCCTCCGAGGGACGATCCCGCGGCGCGTCATGCGCGCCTGTCCGCGGGCGATCAGAGTCCCTGGACGCTGAAGCGGCAATGAATGCGCGCCGAACCGAATCGATTCTGCGGCGAACCGAGTTCGCACACATATCCTGCCAAGTGTTTTCACCCCGTGCCCACAGCGCGCTTGAAGCATGCCAGCCCGCTCGCTATAGGCCCGCCCACGCCGCATCGGTCCGGAGACGTGGGTGAGTGGCTGAAACCAGTTCCCTGCTAAGGAACCATACCTGGTAACGGGTATCGAGGGTTCGAATCCCTCCGTCTCCGCCACCTTTCGTTGAATTCAACGACTTAGCGGCCAAATCGCCAGACTTACCCCTTCCTTTCCCTCATAGGATTTGGGCACGATCCGGCGTTACGTTGGCCGGGCAATGATCGAAATTACGGCGACTGTTGACGACGACGCTTCGAGACATAGCGCCGCGAGTTTGCGGTTTGCGGTGCGCCGATGCTGTAAGGCAAGCGCCAGCCGAAGCGATGCTTTGGCATGGGCGCGCACTTCCTCGTTGCTTGAACCGCCGAACGCGAATGCGATGTATGCGCCGATCATCCGATTGGCGTCGCTTTCGCTAGGTTCGACGCCATCGGGCGACGAATGAAGAAGCGGGTCATAGACCGCTTGCTCTAGCGATATGAGCACTTCGCGGCACAACAAGCCGATTTGTTGAAAGTCTTCTTCGGCTGAAGCTAGGCCAAGTTGCGCCCGCGCCTTCGACAATGCCCGATCGACGCGTTGCCATCCTGAAGCTTCCCGTTCCGGCAAAGGGACCGAAGATCGTTTCGCCAACGTTTCGATCGCGGGTCCGAAAAGCTGGCGAGCGTAAAGGCGGCGATCTTTCCATTGGGGAAGTTCCCTGTCCCAATGACGAAACCATGCCCACAGGTCTTCATGTGGGTTATCGTATCGAACGTCGGCGGGCATTCGCTCGCGAATGCGGACTTCGCGGGCCCGGTAATAGTCGTTCACTTCCTGAATCCGGGTGCCGCCCGTCGATACGTCCTAGAGCGGTGCCGACAGCCCCGTCCCTATGTCGACATTCGATGCAAGGAGAAGCAGGTCCGCTTCAATGGCTTCGACGGGTTCTGCCATCGGAGGAGAAGCTGGCGGGACCGCGAAGGCGTTCGCGACGACGCCGTATGGGCATGGATCGCTGGCCGCTTGGTTCTCGTCGCCCGATTGCTCATCAGCACCATGCATCGCATGGTCGGCCCGAGCTTGAGCAAGCGCTTCGAACCGTATGCGCAGTGCTTCGGTCAATCCTTGCGAACAGATGCGGACGACTAGCGTGCCGTCGGGTTCCCGGTCTGGCATCCAGCCTGTGGGTAACACGTTGGACACCAGCAATATCAGTGCGAGAATGGCAAGCACGACAGCTCGCTTCATTGGGTTTCTCGCGGTTGGCAGTTCTCAGCGCCTAGTTACTCGCGATCAGTACCTCAAGCGTCTGGGTTGCAAATCAACAGATCGCCACTTGCAAAAATTTGACTGGTACGAGCAGGTCACAGCTAAAGCACAGCAGGTTACGACCATCCGTCATTATCGCTTCTAGGAGGCCGCATCGGTCATCGCGTTCGCATCGCCCCCGATGACGAATATCCAGATAAGCAGACAAGCGATCCATCCGGCATTAAAAACTATGATCGCGAACCAGACGCGCGATTTCGACGCCCGCCGTCGTCCCGGCCCGCGAACGAACTCACCATCTTCGCGGCCCGCGAAAACGGCAGCAACATCGCGAAGATGAAGCAGAAGCCATATACCGGCGACGAGACTTATGGTGGCCAGAAGTCCCATGAGCGCGGGAAAGAACCAGAGCGGCATAGACGATACTTCCTGTAGGATTAGACCGCAGAGCTGAAGCGGCGCGATGATTGTCGGCGATATGGATCGAATAGAGAGGATATTGTCCGGGCATAAGGCAGGCCGTCAGGGCAAATTTGAAGACTGCCTCCACAAACCGCAGCGAGGCCTCGATCGACGAACCGTTCAAGATGAGGTTGCACTTCGGCGAGCAGCCTAGGCGCGACGTTGGCTTCTCCACGGCAAAGCAATGCCTCGATGATTTCTCCACGAAGACGATCATCGGCGGAGCGGTGAACACCGCGCTCGGTAGCGAGGTTGCCCGCACTTGCGCGCATTCTGTAACGACCGCTGTTCTTCTCGTTCTGGACGATCAGATGCGGAAACGCGCTGATGGCCGACGCACCCAGACCAATCAGATTGGGCGCTTGATCATCGGTGAAACCTTGAAAATTTCGTTTCAATTGACCTGACAGGGCGGCACTCGCGACGGCATCCTTTCCGGGTATTGCGAAATGATCGAAGCCGACGGGCGTGTATCCGTGCGTCACAAGATAAGCGTATCCTTCAGCCGCCATTGCGAAGCGCTCTGCCTGATCGGGCAGGCCGGTCGCATCGATGGCGCGTTGCCGTGGCACGATATGCGGGACATGGGCGTAGCCAAAAAGAGCGATCCGGTCTGCACCCAGGACCCGGGTACGGCTGAGGCTGTCATGCAAATCGTCGCGGGTTTGCCCAGGAAGACCGTACATCAGGTCGTAGTTGAGCGAGGTCACACCGGCCTCGCGCAACCAGTCGGTGGTCTGCACGATCATATCTTCCGACTGGACGCGTCCGATACGCTCCTGGCAGTGCCTAGCGAAGGTCTGCACGCCCAGACTCGCGCGATCCACACCAACCAGGCACAATGCTTCGGCCCAGTCACGGGTCATGGTCCGCGGATCCAGTTCGATGGAATAGGCCGGGTCGGTCAGGCCGAATTGGATTGTCAGGGCATCGACCAATCGCACGAAATCCGTCGGCGCGATGGCATTTGGACTGCCTCCGCCGAGGGAAACCCGACTGATTTCGGTTCCGGCAGGCAACAAGGCGGCCACGCTCTCGATGTCACGATGCAGGGCGTCGAGATAGGATTCCAACCTGCACCGCCGGCCCGCAGCCCCGGTGTTGCACCCGCAATAGTAGCAGATTTTTTCGCAGAATGGGATGTGCAGGTAGAGCGAGACAGCGCCGGAGACATTCGAAAGTGCCTGCCGATAGTCGTCGGAAGGCATTTCTCCGAATTCGGCTGCGGTGGGGAAGCTGGTGTATCGCGGCACCGGCGTGGCGAGCAGGTCAGGATAATATGTCCACATGCGGCTCGGTTTATGCAGGAGATTGTTCGCGGTCATTGCGCTGGATCAAACTTCTTGCGGCTGCAGCCTGCATGGCACGCTTTCCCATGACATGAAGGACCCTGTGCGGGTTCCGGGGCCTCCCGACCAAGATCTATCGTTACCATTGCTCCGCTTCCGCAGACGGATAGCGTCAATTGGTCCGCGGCATCGGGAAGCGGGCCCACGAGCGCTGGCAGCAACGCGATCATTGCCGAATAAAAAGTACTCACGAAGCGTCATTCTCGTCATCAATAAGGATGCGGTTCGCTGCGCCGTCGAGATCTTCGAACTGGCCGTCGCGCATCGCCCAGAAGAAGACGGCAAGCCCGATCCCGCCCATGCCCAGCGCGATGGGAATAAGATATAACAGGACGCTCATACGTCACCTTCCGCTGCCCGGGCGAGACGCAGCGAGTTGCCAACGACAACGAGCGAGCTCAACGACATCGCTATCGCAGCGATCAGGGGCGTAACGAACCCCGCCAGCGCCAGTGGCACGGCGAGAATATTGTATCCGATTGCGAAACCGAAATTCTGACGGACGATCGCCATCGTCCGGCGAGCAACCTGGACTGCGAGTGCCACAGGCTTCAGTCGCTCCCCGATAAAAACCGCATCCGCCGCCTGTTGACTGGCATCGCTGGCCGTGCCTGGTGCGATGCTGGCATGGGCTGCGGCAAGGGCCGGACCATCGTTCAACCCGTCGCCAACCATCAGCGGCCGCCGGCCCTTGGCCTTCATCGCATCAAGCGCGCGAAGTTTTCCTGCGGGATCCACTCCGCCCCGTCCAGAGATACCCAGTTCCAAGGCCACGTCGCTTACGGCCTGCTCCGCATCGCCAGACAACATAGTGGCGCTTAGCCCCATGGCCTGCAAGCGGGTCACGGTTTCGCCCGCATCGGGGCGCAATTCATCGGCGAAATCAATCGACGTCGTTTCCTCGCCGATCTGCAGATCTACGCTAGTGGTGCCGGATCTTTGCCGTGGCCTTCGCAAGGCGACGCTTCGTCCCGAAAAGGAACCCTTGATCCCCTGACCGGAAACTTCTTCGATATGGACGACGTCCGCGGGCCCTTGACCGCGTTCGCTGAGCGTTTTCGCAAGGCCCACGCTGACAGGATGGAGACTGGCTTGAGCGAGAGCTAGAGCGATGGACTGTTGCTCGCTATCAAGCGCGGCAACGTCAGCGCGCATGTCGCCAAGAGTAAGAGTGCCGGTCTTGTCGAAGACAACCGCGTCGACTTCTGCCAAGCGCTCCAGTGCGCTTCCGTCCTTCACCAGCAAGCCTTTGCGGATCAACGCCCCGGAGGCAACGATCTGGGCCGCTGGTACCGCCAGGCCCATCGCGCACGGACAGGTAATGATCAGCACCGCAATGGCGATGACGAGCGATTGGTGCCAACCAGCACCAGCTAACATCCAGCCGACAAAGGCCAGGAGTGCAAGGGAATGGACGGCTGGCGCGTAAAGACGCGAAGCGCGATCGGCAATCCGAACATATCGGCTGCGCGATTGCCCCGCTTCGTCCATCAGGCGGGCGATTTCAGCGATTGCGGTGTCGCTTCCGGTCGCGGTCACCCGAACATGTATCGGGTGAAGCAGATTGATCGCCCCGGCATGCACAAGTGCTCCATGCCCGACCGCTTCCGGCGCACTTTCACCGGTTAGCATCGAATTGTCGATGGATGCGGTCCCCTTTTCGACCACGCCATCAGCGGGGAGAGCTTCGCCTGCCGCCAGCAGCATCAGCATGCCAGGCTTCAGTTCGTCAGCGTCCATACGGACGATGGTCCCGTCAGGCTGGACGACTCCTGCGCTGCGTCCCATCCGGCTTAACAGCGCACCAATCCCCGAGCGGGTCTTGTTACGCATCGTGTCATCAAGCGCCCGGCCGGCGAGCAGGAAGAACAGCAACATCACCGCGCTGTCGAAATAGGCGTGTTCCCCGCCCATCAACGTTTCGTAGATGCTAAGACCCGTTGCGAGGACCACACCGATTGATATCGGCACATCCATATTCGTGCGGCGATAGCGCAATGCCATCGCAGCAGACGAAAAGAACGGGCGCCCCGAATAGGCCACCACGGGTATCGCGATCAGAGCCGAAAGCCAGTGGAACAGTTCACGCGTAACGCCTCCAGCCCCCGACCAGACACTCACCGATAGCAGCATGATGTTCATCATGCCGAAGCCCGCCACCGCAAGGGCCCGCAACAGGGTTTGCGTTTCTCGGTCGTCTCTCGCCAGCGGATTGGAGGCTATCGCCTGGGCTTCGAAACCGAGGTTTTGCAGCCGAACGACGAGATCTTGTTCGGAAATGCCCTTGTCATGCCGGACCGCCACGCGCTTGGCAGAGAAGTTGACGCGAGCCGAGGCGATACCATCCACCCCGCCGAGACCCCGCTCGATCTTCGCAATGCAGCCGGCACAGCGCATGCCGGGAACCGTCAGCCGGGTATCGGTCAACTGCCCATGCGCGGCGACGTCGATGGCGGCGGGCGCGTTCATTCCAGCCTCGATTCCCTTGTCCAGCGATCGTTGGCAGAACGCATGGACACCCGCGCGATCCAGCGGCCCGAAGGAATTGGCTCGTCGGAGGTGAATGCACTGCCTTCCAGAGAACGCAAGACCAGGTCCATCGCTTCCGGACGGCCGAGCGGCCTCCTCAATTGTACCGACACTTGTAGGTCGACTGGGGCGTCGGTTACCGCCACCTGCAGTTTACCGTCGGGACTGCGCGAAACTTCGGCAGTCCAGCCAAGTTCATCTTGTTCCCGGGCCTTTTCGAGCCAGCCGTTGAACTTCTGGCTCGCGACGTAGGAATTTTCGACAACTACTCCGCCGAAACCTTGCGTCGCCAAGGCCGCCATATAGAAATTCACGGCCATCACGATGCTGAAGCCACTGATAAAGATTACGGCGATATGCCGGCCTTTAAGTTCGCGGCGCATCAACTATCGCCGGGCGCAGAAAAGCGGGTTTTGACAGCATCCGTTTCGCCTTGCTCGTCCTGCGATGTGATGCGGAAGGTGAAATCGCGGGTCTCTGTGCCCTCGGGTACCATCACGTAAGCGCGAACCGCCCGCGTCTGGTCCGCGGGAACTGTTACGACCTGTGTCGCTGCGGCATCGCGCCGATTGATTGTATCGGACCACATCACTGCGCCCGGCAGACCTTCGATCGAAATTTCCATATCACGCGGCCGGCTTTCCATATTGCGCAGTTTCAACGTGAAGGAATTGCGCACGGATCCATCGCTCATGAGCATGAAGGGTGGATTGCGATCAGGGGACACGGTCAGGTCCGTGTGACTGCGCACCCCGAGTGCAAAGAGCATTGCAAGGCCGATGCTGCCCCAGATCAGGAAGTAGGCAATGGTTCGCGGTCGCAACAACGTGCGCCAGGGCGAGCGCGGCTCTGCGCCATTGGCTTCGCGCTCGCAATCTTCGAGCGTCGCATAATCAATCAATCCGCGCGGTCGCCCGATATCGGCCATGACTTTGTCGCATGCATCGATGCAAAGAGCGCAGGTTATGCAGCCGACTTGTGGCCCTTCCCGGATATCGATGCCGGTCGGGCAAACCTGCACGCATTGGGTGCAATCTATGCAGTCCCCGAACTTTTCCGGCTCTTTCTTGGCTTTCTTCACACTGCCGCGGGGTTCGCCGCGCCAGTCCTTGTAGGTGACAATAAGCGACTTCTCGTCGAGCATGGCGGTCTGGATGCGCGGCCACGGGCACATGTAGATGCAGACCTGCTCGCGCATGAACCCGCCCAGCGTCACGGTCGTGAGGGTAAGAACGGCGACGGTTATGTAAGCGACTGGCGCTGCCTCGCCTGCGAAAAAGTCCCGGAACAATGTAGGCGCGTCGGCGAAGTACAATATCCAGGCGCCACCGGTCACCAACCCGATGAGCGCGTAAATTGTCCATTTGAATCCGCGTCGGAATACCTTGCCCCATGTCCAGGGGGCACGATCAAGGCGGATGCGGGCATTTCGGTCACCGTCGATCAGCCGGTCTACGTGCTGGAATAGGTCGGTCCACACGGTTTGCGGGCAGGCATAGCCGCACCACGCACGGCCCACGGCGCTGGTCACGAGGAAAAGACCTATACCCGCCATGATGAGCAGACCGGCGACGAAGTAAAACTCGTGCGGCCATATCTCGATACCGAACATGTAGAAACGACGATTGGCCATGTCGACCAGCACGGCCTGATCGGGTGCGTAGGGGCCGCGATCCCAGCGTATCCAGGGGGTCACATAATAGATGCCGAGCGTTACCAGCATCACCAGCCATTTGAACGTGCGGAATGGCCCGCGTACGCGCTTGTTGTGAACCGGCTCACGCGGTTTGTAGAGCTTCTCCGGCAAAGGCTGCCGGGGCGGTTCGTGCGGTTCGTGCCGCCGGGTCGTCGCTGCGGGTTCGGCTACCGCGCTGGAGACAGGTTCGTTGCTCTTGGCAATTCCATCTTCGACAACGACAGACCAGTCGCGATCGCCGCCGGACTTTTGTCCGTCAGGGTTGCTCATCGACTTCGGCCTCGGGATCCTCGGCAACTTCCAAGAAGTCTTCGCCACCTCCGAGAGAATGAACGTAGGCGGCCAGCATCTTGATAGTCACCGGATCAAGGCGCCCCTCCCATTTCGGCATCATTCCCATGCGCGGATTCAGTATCTGTCGCGTGATTGCTTCCCGGCTACTTCCGCGAAGCCAGATCGCATCGTTGAGCCGCGGCGCTCCTAGCTCGCGATTGCCCTCACCGCTGGAACCGTGACAGGCGGCACAGTTATCGGAAAATGTCTGCGCCCCGAGAGGGGTCGATTGCCCCTTACCGCTCAGCGAAAGGACATGGGAAACGAGAGCGTCCATCTGATTGCTGTCGAAAGCCCCCTCGAACGGAGGCATCTGACTCGCACGCGTTTGATCGTCGCCTGCCTGACGAATGCCGTGAACAAGGGTGTACTCGATCGCTCTGAGGTCACCACCCCAAAGCCAGTCGTCGTCATTGAGGTTCGGATAGCCGAGCTCCTGACTACCGGCAGCCCCGGAACCGTGACATTGAACGCAATTGACGCGAAACGCAGCTGCACCTCCCGCGACTGCCTGCTGCATAAGCGCACTGTCATCAGGCAAACGCTCGATGGGAATGCGAGCAAGCGCCTCGCGCACCGAAACGCGCGCTTGGTCAGCGGCGTCGATGTCTTCCGCCAACTGGCCCCGGCTCGACCACCCAAGGACGCCTTCGGTCGCTTTCTCGAACATCGGCCATGCGGGGTAGGCAATCATGTAACCCAAGGCGAATATGATCGTGAGATAGAAAGTCCATACCCACCAGCGGGGCATGGGCGTGTCGAGTTCTTCGATGCCGTCCCACTCATGCCCGACAAACTCGGTTCCAGTCGGCTGATCCACCCGCTTGTTCGGGCCTTCATTCGCCATGAGCTTCGTCCTCGAAAATCGATTGTGCGGCCTGGTGGTTGTGCTTTTGAGCACCTGGCCGGAACGGCCACAGACATAGCGCGACGAAAACGATCATCATCGCCACCAGTCCATAACTGACAGAAAACTCGCGAAGGAATTCGTACATGTTAGCGGCCCTTCTCTTGTGCGAGCTCTTCCTGCGCGGCGGCACTGTCGAAATCGACGAGGGTTCCCAGCATCTGTAGGTAAGCCACCAGCGCATCCATTTCCGTAATGCGGTCGGGATCGCCGTCGAAGTCACGCACCTGCGCCTTCGGGTAGCGCTGGATAAAATCTTCGACATCGCCGTCCGCATCCGGATCGGCCTGCAGAATCAGATCGGCCATAGCCTGCGCGATATCTTCGTCGGTGTATGGGACGCCAACCCGACGCAGGGCACCCAAATGAGCACCGGGATCACCCATTTCGAGATTGGTCTCGGCCAGGAAGCCATATTGCGGCATTATGCTCTCAGGCACCACGCTCTGCGGATCCTGCAAGTGCTGAACGTGCCATTCATCGGAATAGCGGCCGCCAACTCGCGCGAGGTCCGGTCCAGTACGTTTCGAACCCCATTGGAACGGGTGATCGTACATGCTTTCGGCCGCCAGGCTGTAGTGCCCGTAACGTTCGACCTCATCGCGGAAGGGACGCACCATCTGGCTATGGCAGGAATAGCACCCCTCGCGCACGTAAATGTCACGGCCTGCCTGTTCCAAGGGAGTGTAAGGCCGCATGCCTTCGACTTCCTCGATCGTGTTGTCGATCCAGAACAGAGGAGCGATTTCGACGATCCCCCCGATGGCGACGGTGATGAAAGTTCCCACCGCCAACAGGGTGATGTTGCGTTCCAGTTTCTTATGGCGTTCGGCCAGGCCCATGAGTCTGAGTTCTCTTATTCTGCCGGAACGGCATTAGGTTGGGGGGTGACGATCGGCCGGTCCGCCGCCTCGTTATGCGGCGTATCCGTCATCGGTGCTTCATCCCGCAGTTTGCCTGCGAGCGTCATCCACACATTGTAGCTCATGATTGCTGCCCCCGAGAGGTAGAGGAGACCGCCGAACGCCCGCATGATATACATCGGATGAAGTGCCGCGACCGTATCGGCGAAGCTGTTCACCAGATATCCGTCGGGCCCGTATTCGCGCCACATCAGGCCCTGGGTGATGCCGGCCACCCACATGCTGGACGCGTAGAAAACAATTCCGATCGTCGCGAGCCAGAAGTGCCAGTTGATCATGCGCAGCGAATACATCCGCTCGCGCTTCCAAAGGCGGGGGAACAGATAATACATGGCCGCAAAGGTGATCATGCCATTCCAGCCGAGCGCGCCCGAGTGGACGTGGCCGATGGTCCAGTCGGTGTAGTGCGAGAGGCTGTTTACGCTCTTGATCGAAAGCATCGGGCCTTCGAAAGTACTCATTCCGTAAAAGGCGAGCGCCATCACCATCATGCGTATGATCGGATCGGTTCGCACCTTGTCCCAAGCCCCGTTCAGGGTCATCAGGCCGTTGATCATGCCGCCCCAGCTCGGCATCCAGAGCATTACCGAGAAGACCATGCCCAGGGTCTGCGCCCAGTCCGGCAAAGCGGTGTAGTGCAGGTGGTGGGGCCCCGCCCAGATGTAGAGGAAGATCAGCGACCAGAAGTGGATGATCGACAAGCGATAGGAATAAACCGGCCGCTCAGCCTGCTTCGGCACGAAGTAATACATCATCGCGAGGAATCCCGCGGTCAGGAAAAAACCGACCGCGTTGTGTCCATACCACCACTGCGTCAGCGCATCCTGCACCCCCGCAAACGCGCTATAGCTGCGCGACCCAAGGAAGCTGACCGGGACTGCCAGATTGTTGACGATGTGAAGCATCGCGATCGTGACGATGAACGCCAGGTAGAACCAGTTGGCGACGTAAATGTGCGGTTCGTGACGGCGAATAATGGTGCCGACGAAGACAGCGAAATAAGCAACCCAGACGATCGTCAGCCACAGATCGACATACCATTCCGGCTCTGCATATTCGCGGCTTTGCGTGATACCCAGCAAGTAGCCGGTTGCAGCGAGCACGATGAAAAGCTGGTAGCCCCAGAAGACGAACCGCGCGAGCGACGGGAAGGCGAGCTGGGTGCGGCAGGTGCGCTGAACCACATAAAAGCTCGTTGCAATCAGGGCATTGCCTCCGAATGCGAATATGACCGCACTGGTGTGCAGCGGCCTCACTCGCCCGAAGTTGAAATAGGGTTCGAAGTTCAACTGGGGGAAAGCGAGTTGCAACGCGATGAAAAGTCCAGCCGCCAACCCGGCCATGCCCCAGAACATCGTGGCAATCGCGCCCCAACGCACGACATCGTCATCATACCGCGAAGGGCCGTCGGGCATCTTGAAGAATGTGCGGCCATTACTGACCGGATCAAACCGCGCCGCGCTCATCAACATCAGCGCGAACGCCACGATGGCGATTATGGTCGCATGGGCTGCGAAACCACTATCAGCCGCTGTTGCAACAACAACGATCGAAAGCAACATTACGAAAAACCACAGCCCCGTCCGGCCTAGTGCAGCTTCAGCCTGCATCAGAATCTCCGTCCATTTTCGCGAGGACTAGTGCAGCGGCGCGCATCGTTCATTGATCCAAGTCAAATCGGTAAAATAATCACGCCGCCACTGGCAGATGCCCGGCTCGATCCTCCAGCGCTGGGATGTCGGTAAGGGAGACGGTGGAACGGCCAGTGGTTTCCACGAGGGTAAGATCGCGAAGAATGGTGAACTGGCGACTGATTGTTTCTATCGTCAGTCCGAGACTGTCGGCGATGTCGCGTCGCGACATCGGCAGATCAAGAACACAACCGCTGTCTTGCGGCACACCTATGCGGTCCGCCATCGTCGCAAGAAAGCTTGCGAGGCGTTCCTGAGCCGTTTTTCGACCAAGGATGATGGATTTTTCGCGGCAGCGCGAAAGGGATACAAGCGAACGCCGGAGGATCTCGTTTGTGATACCGCTCGCGTCCTGGGCGGATGCAAGGAAATCGGTCGCACAGAAAGAGAGAAATTCACTCCGTTGCAGCGCAACCAGCGAATAGGAATGTCTTCCTCGCGCTGGCAGGGAAACCAGGTCGCCGGCAAAATGAAACGCCACGATCTGCTCTCGACCAAGCGATGCCCGCGCGACAAGCTTCGTAGCGCCGCTCGCCACGAATACGATCTGGTCCTGTTCCTGATGCTCCAAGGGGGCACCACCAGCATCCGCAACGGCGTGGCGCGCAAGTGACTGGAACCGCACTCGCACATCCGGCGCGACGCCCGCCGGAAGTATGGCCGCTTCAAATTGCTCGAATGGATTCACGACAGGCAGTGGGCTGTGATGATTCATGTTTGTCATGGCTTGACCATGGGTCAAGCAACACGAGTCGTCCTTGATTCAGATCAATGATTGCCCCCGTGTCTGTGATGACGAGTCATCGTTGCGCAGCCACCGTTATTGCAACGTGCGGCCATTGAACCAGGAAAGAAAAACCATGAACTTGAAGATACTTGCAGGCATGCTTGCTGTGGGGGCCGCTACAGTCCCTTCGATCGCCAGCGCGCAAGACGACGCCGGCCGAATCCAGATCAAGGCGTTCGCAACTGTCGTGTTGCCAGACGGC
This sequence comes from Alteriqipengyuania flavescens, assembly GCF_030406725.1. Lineage (NCBI taxonomy): Bacteria > Pseudomonadati > Pseudomonadota > Alphaproteobacteria > Sphingomonadales > Erythrobacteraceae > Pseudoblastomonas > Pseudoblastomonas flavescens. The sequence continues at coordinate 551,124 of NZ_CP129107.1, forward strand.
GGGATCACGGCCGTCAATACCGACATTGAAGGCCTTTCGGGAAATGGGGACCTCTGCGCATGAGGGAGGCGCGCTGGACTCCAACACCAAGGAATTGCTGGCCGTGGCGATCTCCGTCGCTGTGCGCTGCGATCCTTGTATCACGTTTCATGTCGAGGGCGCTCGCAAGCACGGCGCAACGCGCCAAAAGATTGCCGAAACCATGGGGCTGGCGGTGTATATGGGTACTGGTCCGAGCGCGATGTATGCAGCCCACGCGCTCGAAGCCTACGATCAATATACAGATCAGGCGTCCGGAGAAGGCTAGGCGGCGATCGCTTCCAGACGCTGGCGATCGCGCAATTCGACGCTGCGGCGTGACGGGATAGCGATCAGTCCCTCGTTTTTCATCCGACTGAACTGACGGCTGACGGTTTCTATTGTCAGCCCCAGGACATCGGCGATCTGCTGGCGAGTGAGAGGAAGCTCAATAACACTGGCATCACTCTCGGCAAAGAAACTGCACGTCGCAGGTTGAAGCCTGTCCGCGGTCTCAAGCAAAAAACTAGCCAGCTTCTGTTCCGCGTTCATCCGCCCCAGCAGCAGCATCCACCGGCGCGTCCGGTCTAGTTCCGTCAGCGTCCGCTCGAGCAGCTTGTGCTCCAGTCTCGGATGCTCCCGGGCAAAACGGTCGAAATCGGCACGCTGAAACAGGCAGACCTGAACATCGGTGAGCGCTTCGACGCTGTAGGGTGTGGTGGAACCGAACGGGCGTCCGAGAAAATCGGATGGATAGGCCAGCCCCAAGATTTGCTCTTTGCCTTCCGCCGAATGCGTCGAAAGCTTGAGGATGCCATGGATGACGTTCGCCACAAGGACCGCTTTATCGCCTTCCCAGAGCAATTGCTCGCCCGGCGTGATTGTCTTTCTTCGCCCGATTGCATTGAGCAGGTCGATCTCTTCCCTGTCGAGGTCTGCGCAAATCGCCCGGTTCCGTACGGCGCATGCCTGGCAGAAATTGACAGCGTCAGAGGGGTGTCGGGTGTTCATGTTTTTCGTCTAACGGTAAGACGGATAGGTTCAATCTCTATCGTCCGATTTCGATATCGACCGGCAGTCGGACAGAACTGAGGAAATTGCAGGCGGATCCAATTTTAATTCGGGGTATGCAAGGGGGTATTACGCTCTGTCTAGATCAAACTAATGTTACGAAACATAACCTTATCGACGAAGTTCGAATCCCTCCGTCTCCGCCACCGCTTCAAACGCCGCGTTTCGATCCTACATAGATCCCGAATACCCAATCGGGAGCATTGCCTCATGATCGACGTACGCAGCTTCGACAGCCTGGGTCATGCCGACCACGGCTGGCTCAACGCGCGGCACCATTTCTCCTTCGCCAACTATTACGATCCCGCCCGCATGGGCTGGGGCGCCTTGCGCGTCTGGAACGACGACCAGATCGCGGCGAAGAGCGGGTTTCCCCCGCATCCCCACCGCGACATGGAAATCATCACCTACGTCCGCCAGGGCGCGATCACGCACAAGGACAGCCTCGGCAACGAAGGCCGCACCGGCGCGGGCGACGTGCAGGTGATGAGCGCGGGCAGCGGCATCCAGCACGCTGAGATGAACCTGGAAGACGAGGAGACCCGCCTGTTCCAGCTATGGATCCAGCCGACCGAAGCGGGCGGCGAGCCGCGCTGGGGCGCCAAGCCTTTCCCCAAAGGCGAACGCGCCGGCGACTGGGCGATCCTGGCGAGCGGCATGGGCGATGAGGATGCGCTGATGATCCGCACCGATGCCCGCGTGGCCGGCATTACCCTTTCCGCCGGCGAGAGCGCGGAGTGGTCGCTGGGCGACGGGCGCAAGGCCTATCTCGTGCCCGCAACCGGCTCCATCGAAGTGAACGGCGAATTCGCCAACGAACGTGACGGTGTCGCCGTCGCCGAAGTCGAAAGGATCCGCATCGTGGCGCTGGAAGACAGCGAAATCGTGCTGGTGGATACGCGCTAGAATTCAGGCCCTTGGCGGCGGCACGGGACTGGCCAATGCCGCCGCCATGGTGCATTTCCTCCCCGACGTCGATCTTCCGGAAGGCATACGCAGCCTGTTCGAGAAGAGCCGGGCTTCGCTCACTATCGCCGACCTCGACCGAGAGGACGCGCCGCTGATCGGCCTGAACCAAGCCTTCTTCGACATCTGCGGATACAGTGCGGAGGAATCACTCGGCAAGAATTGCCGCTTCCTCCAGCCCGAAACCGGCGGCGGGCCAGTCTGCGCGCGCATCCGCGAATTCCTTTACGAGAGTGACGAGCCCGAAGAACGCTTCGCCATCCCCTGCGTAACTGGCCAAGAGCCTGCGCGGACGGATCCACGCCTTCGCCCAGAACCACGCCCTGAGCGGACGGCGCAGCGATACGATCTCGGCTCCGCTACATGACCTGATCGAAACCGTCACCACGGCGATGCACGACGGGCAGGAGGTCGATCTCAAGGGACCGGAAATCGTGATCCCTGACAGCCAGATCACTTCGATCGCGCTGATCCTTCACGAATGGGCGACCAATTCCGCGAAGTACGGCGCGCTGGCGGTGAAGGATGGCAGGATCGGCGTCAGCTGGACCTGCAAGGACGGCGCCCTGTCCATCGATTGGGGCGAAACCGGCACGACCCAGTCCGAAGAGGGCGAGGCGGGCTTCGGCTCGAACCTTATCGACGGTACCGCCCGTCAGCTGCACGCGGAAGTCAGCGGCACGCGGACAGACACCGGCTATTGCCGGCGCCTGCAATTCGAGCTTGCCGACGCACCGGACCTCGCCTGAGCGCCGTTCCTGAAATCTAGTGCAGGCCGCCCGCTGCGCTGATCGCCTCACCGATTTGCGCCGGCGATGCCGGCTTTTCGATCAGCGGGCTGCGCGAGAATTCATCGCAAAGCTGCGAATGGCTGACATCGGCGGACACGAAAACCAGCCGGCAACCCTTGGCCGCCGGCTTGCGGGCGAGCGGCCATACGAGAGATCCGGCGACGTCGACGTCGAGCAGGGCGAGATCGGGATTCTCGGCCTCGAAAATGCGGAAACCCTCGTCCAGCGAAATGGCGGGACCGGCCACCGCATAGCCGAGATTCGCCACCGTAGCGGCGAGATCGAAGGCGATCAGCGCCTCGTCATCCAGCACGAGGATTTTCTGGCTTTCGGGCCCCATGGCAATGGCAACCGCTTCCAGTTTCGCCGGTTCCTATGATTTGATAAGATATCGAGCGTGGTCCGATGCTCATAAACCGGAGCGAATTCCGAGCCACACGGTGCGCGGAACGCCGAGGTCGACGGAGCCCCCGGAATTGCTCGTCACGATGGTTTCGTCGGTCAGGTTCTCGCCCCGCAACACCAGCTCCAACGGGCCTGCGACGCGATAGCTGGCAGTAGCTCCCAAAGTAGTGAAGGCCGGCAGAACATCGGCCCCATCGGCATCTTCGAATTGCTCACCGACGTGGCGCAGCGATAGAATCACGCGCGCCCTCTCCGAAGCCTCCCAGCGCAGGAAGGCGGTGACGGAAAAGGCAGGGCTTTGCGGCGGGCGGCTGCCATCCAATGCCAGCGCCGCGTCGGTGTAGGCGAGCGACGTATCGATCCGCAGCGGCCCCGCGCCATAGCCCGCCGAAGCCTCGATACCCCTGGCCTCGATCGCATCGAGGTTGCGGCGCTGGCGCAGGTTGGGGCCGATGGCGGAATTTGCGATCACATTCTCCAGCCGGTTGTCGAAGAGGGTGAGGGACAATTCCGCCCCGTCTTCGCCGCGCCAGTCCGCGCCGACTTCGAAGCCGGTCAGTTCCTCGTTCTCGAGCTGGGGATTGGCGAGCGTGACGAGCGGAAAGATCACGAAGGGGCGATACAACTCGTTCAGTGTCGGCTGGCGGAACCCGCGATAGGCCGCAGCGCGCGCGGACAGGCGGGGCGTGATCTCGTAGGCCGCACCGCCGCGCCAGGTGACGCCCCAGTCGCTGCGGTCGGCGGGCAAGACCTCCCCCGACAGCGTCCCGCCTCCATCGAAATCGCACTGGAAGCCGCCGGTAACGCCGAAGCGATCCGCACGCAGCCCCGCCGTCAGAACCAGCGGGCCGAACCGCCGGTCGAATTCCGCAAAAAAGCCGAGGTCGCTTGTCCTCCCGCCTGCGGCGCGCGACGCGAAGATGTTGCCACTCGCGGCGCTGATCCGGTCCTCGGCGATCTCGCCCTCCGCGACCCGGAGGTCTGTGCCGAGGCGCAGGATCGCGTCGGCGCCGACGGGCGGCCGGATTTCCACCTTCCCGCCGAAGCCGGTCGACGGCGTCTCCCGCTGGTCGAGCACGGGCACGAAGCTGGTCGAACTGACGACGATGTTCGAAAAATCGCGCCACTGCGCATAGGCGAGCGCCTCCACCTGCCAGTCGCCTCCGCCGCTCACCCGCAGCGACAAGTCCTGCCCGGCGATTCGGCTGTCCGCCCCGGCGAAGCGCAGGGTGCGCTCGTCGCGGAAGGCTCGGCCGGCAAGCTCTGCCCGGAGGTTCGGGCCGACCGGCTGCACCAGTCGCACGCCCCCGGAAAGACTGTCGAAAGCGGCTGGCACGCTGGCGGCCACACGGTCGTCTTCTGGCGCGGTAAAGAACCCCTCGCCCCGGTCCCATCGGGCGTTGGCGAGCAGGTAGCCTTCGCCGATACGCGGCGCGAATACTGCGGCGACCTCGGTTTCCCCGCGGTTATTGACGGAGCTGGAGGCGAGCGCCCCGTTGATAAGGTCCGGCCCGGCGCTCGCCAGCGCGATCGTGCCGACCAGCGCCCCGCTGCCGAACGGACCCGCCCCGCCGCCGCGCGTCACTCGCACGCTGCCGATAGTTTCCGGCGCGATGGCGGCAAAGGGGATATAGCCGAAGAAGGGGTCGGCCTGCGGCACCCCGTCTAATGTCACCAGCGCGCGGCTGGTCGCATTGCCGCCCAGCGCGCGCAGCGTGATGCCCTGCGCGGTGGGATTGGAAGAGCGGCTGTCGGAGCGGCGGAACTGCTGAACCCCGGCCACGCCCTGCAACACCTCGTCGATCCGGCCCGATGGCGCGGACACCACCTGTTCGCGGTCGATCTCGCTCGTCGCATAGGCGGCCTCCCCCGGCGTGGCGGGCAGGCCGGCGGTGACGACGATCTCTTCCGGCTCCTCGGTGTCCTGCGCGGCAGCGGGCGACGGCAGGAACGCGGGGGCAAGTATCAGGATGCGACGCATGATGTCGCCCTGCCCCATGCGGTCCGCGCGTGCAACGCCGCTATGGCTATGGCGGGAACAGTCGTTTAACCTGTCGATTAAACCCAAGTATCGGAGCCTTTTCGTGAGCGACACCCAACCAGACGTCGACGTGCTGATCGTCGGTGCAGGCATTTCCGGCATCGGCATGGCCGTTCACATGGAAAAGATGTGCCCCGACCATAGTTACGCCATCGTGGAACGGCGCGAGAACCTGGGTGGGACGTGGGACCTGTTCCGCTATCCGGGCGTCCGCTCCGACAGCGACATGCACACGCTGGGCTTCGTGTTCGAACCCTGGAAGCACGAAAAATCCATCGCCGACGGTCCCTCGATCCTCGAATATCTCGACCGCATCGTCGACGAACGCGGTATCCGCCGGCATATCCGCTTCGGCAACACGGTAACTTGTGCCGACTTCGACACGGCGTCGGCACGCTGGACCGTGACCGTCGAGACGTCCGATGGCGAGCGCAAGCGTATCACCGCGCGATGGCTGTATCTCGGCAGCGGTTATTACGATTACGACGAACCCTACGACCCCGGCTTCGACTTCGGCGAATTCGCGGGGCAGGTGATCCACCCGCAGTTCTGGCCCGAAGACCTCGACTACGCGGGCAAGAAGGTGGTGGTCGTTGGCAGCGGGGCGACCGCGGTGACCATCGTGCCGTCGATGGCGGACAAGGCGGCAAAGGTCACCATGTTGCAGCGCACGCCGACATGGATGTTCTCCCGCCCGGCAAAGGACCGGATTGCGAATTTCCTGCGCAAGATCCTGCCCGAGGAAACCGCCTACCGGATCACGCGGTGGAAGAACGTGAAGATGCAGGATTTGGGCTTCAAGCTGGCCCGCAACAAGCCCGAAAAGATGAAGAAGAACCTGACCAAGCGCATCCGCAAGGCGCTGGGGAAGGATTACGATGCGGCGACGTTCACCCCGCCTTACGACCCGTGGGACCAGCGCGTGTGCCTGGTGCCCGATGCCGACCTGTTCGAAGCCATGAAGGCGGGCAAGGCGGACATCGTCACCGGCCATATCGAACGCTTCGAAAAAAGCGGCGTGCGCCTCAAGGACGGCACATTCCTGGAGGCCGACATCGTCGTGACCGCGACCGGCCTGAAGCTCGCCATCGCGGGCAAGATTGCGGTCAGCCATGACGGCGCGCCAGTCGATTTCGCGCAGCGATATTACTACAAGGGCTGCATGTTCTCGAACCTGCCGAACCTTGCGGTGGTGTTTGGCTATCTCAACGCCAGCTGGACGCTGCGGGCGGACATCAATTCCGACTATATCTGCCGCGTTTTGAACGAGATGCGGGCCCGCGATGCGGATCTTGCCGTGCCGGTGCTGACCGTGGCCGACGAGGCGGCGCTGGAGGAAGACGACATTTTCGACTTTTCCAGCGGGTATATCCAGCGTTCCAAGGACATCATGCCGAAGAATGCGGTCGAATATCCGTGGCGGCTGAACCAGGAATATGTGACCGACCGCAAGCGCATGGCGAGCGACCCCATCGACGATGGCATCCTTGCTTTCACGAGCGGGAACGCGCTGATCGCGCAGGCCGACGACACGCTAGAGGCGGCGGAGTAGGACTTGGCACAGCGTATCTGGACCGCCGGGCTCGTCGTGATCGGCGACGAAATCCTCTCCGGCCGCACCCATGACAAGAACATCGCGCAAGTCGCCAGCTGGCTGCAGGTGCAGAACATCCGGCTCGCCGAAGTGCGCGTGGTCCCCGATGTCGAGGATCGGATCGTCGAGGCGGTGAACGCCCTGCGCGAAGCGAACGACTATCTCTTCACCACCGGCGGCATCGGCCCGACGCATGACGATATCACTGTGGATGCCGTCGCCCGCGCGCTCGGCGTCGATGTGGTGGTCCACCCCGAAGCGCGCGCCATTCTGGAGCGGTATTATGCCGACAAGGGGGGCCTTAACGAAGGGCGCCTGCGCATGGCCCGCGTGCCCGAAGGCGGCGACCTCATCCCCAATCGCATGAGCGGGGCGCCGGGGATCAAGATCGGCAACATCCACCTCATGGCCGGCGTCCCCCACATCACCGCCGGGATGCTCGACGCGCTGACCGGCACGCTGGAAGGCGGCGAGCCACTATTGTCCGAAACCATCGGCGGCTTCATTCCCGAAAGCGAAGTGTCGGACCTGCTGCGCGAAGTCGAAAAGGCGCACGAGCAATGCCAGATCGGCAGCTACCCCTTCTTCAAAGAGGGCCGCGTCGGCGCCAATTTCGTGATCCGCAGCACCGATGCGGCGGAGCTCGCCCAATGCCTCGACGCGCTGTGCCAGGGCCTAAGCGAGGCCGGATGGGACTGGCAGCCGGGCGGGGTTTGATACGCCCAATCGTTAAGACACTTACGCAAAAGCGTTTTTTTCTTAGCCCTGTCGCAGGTGGGGGAAACCGGTTCATCCGACATGGCGCAACGCCGCGCCGCCTTGGTGCGAGCGATGGACGGCGTCGCGCGCGGCGAGCGTGACTCGCTGAAAGTCGTATATGACGCCACCAGCGCGAAACTGTTCGGCATCGTCTTGCGCCACTTGCGCGACCGCCGAAGGCAATGCCGCGCTGCGTCGGTGCATGGATGAACTGAAGCCGGATCATCGCCGCTGTATCCGCCTCGCCTTCTTCGACGGCTTGACCCACTCGCAGCTCGCCGAACGCCTCGGCATGCCGCTGGGCACGATGAAGAGCTGGATTCGCCGCGGGCTTCTTGGGCTGAAAGGGTGTCTCGGTGGCTGACGACCTGGCCGCCCTCTCACCCGAAGACGAACGCTTCGTCCGCGCGGGCGAATTGTCGCTCGGCGTCTTCGAGGGCGAGGAACTGGCTGCGGCCAGACGCGACCAGTTGGCCGATCCGGATTTCGCTGCTGCCGTCACCTGGTGGGCCAATCGTCTGGGCACGATGGCGGAACAAGCTGCTGCGATGTCGCCTGGCGCAGGCGTCTGGCGAGCGATCGAGCAGCGTCTCGATGCGCGCCGATCGGGCTACACTCCAGTCAGCATGTCGGAGACGTCTTCGTCACGGACGGCTGGCTGGAGCGTGGCGCTTGCCGTAGGCGGCGCAGGCCTGGCCGCCGCTGCGCTTGCCCTGTTCCTCGCTACGCCGCGACCAGCTGCTGTCGGCCCTGCCGTGGAGCCGACGCAAAGCCGGCGCGGACCGCAGCTCGTCGCGCAGCTCAGCGACGAGAGCGGTTCCCTCGGCATCGCCAGCGTCATCGACCCGTCGGCAGAGCGGCTGGCGCTCAAGATCCGCGGCTTCGAGCCGGGGCCTGAACAATCGCCTGAATTGTGGGTCGTCCCCGAAGGCGGCGCGCCGGTCTCTCTCGGCCTGATCCCGGCAAGCGGCGAGTTCGAGCGCGATCTCTCTGCCGAAGAGCACGCCTTGCTGGTCGAAGGTGCAACGCTCGCCGTGACCATCGAGCAACGCGGCGGGGCGCCCCATGATGCGCCGTCGCCCCCGATCCTCGTTGCCGGACCGCTCGACCAGGTCTGATATTTTCCGCAGCAATTCAAAAGGCTGCGACTTCCACGCAAATTCTTTCCCGTTCCGCGGCATCCAGTCGGCAGATCCTGCGTAGCTGCTTGCGTCATCCGCTGGATGGCAAGCCGTTGATGGGCGATCGTGGCGAGACGACAGGGTAATGGACCGGGTGCAACCCGGCGCCGCCCTCTCCAAAGCCGGACGGGAATGATCGACGATTACCGGCTTCTGATCCGCATTTTCGGAAGAGGGAAGAATATGTCGAATTTCAACACACGTTTCGCCGCAGCCCTGCTAGTCGACACCGCCTCGCTCGGCTTCGCCACCACAGCCGGCGCAGAGGAAATCGATGGCGACGGCGGTTATGAGTGCGTCCTCAACAACGACACGGCGATGTCCAACACCACCGCCACCGCTACGGCCCACGGCGAAGACGCGCTGGCCTGCGGCGAAGACGCCCGGGTCGGCGACAACGCCTCGGTTTCGGCCGGCGTCGGTGTCGGTTTCAACAGCGGCGAAGTCGGCGCTCGCGGCGGCTTCCAGGTCGCCTGGTAAGTCCTACGGTTTCTTCCTGCGGATCAGGAAGGACGGGGCCGGGTGACGCTCCCTTGGAAACCCGGCCCCGGTTTTTTCGATCCACATGGAGGGAGTAACGAAAGGGGCCGGAGGATTTCTCCTCCGGCCCCTTTCTTGTTCTCGTCGCGCTTGCGAGCGCGCAAGCAGCGAATGATTACGCGCCGGCGACTTCGCCGAGGTCGATCTTCAGGCCGGGGCCCATCGAGCTGGTCAACGTAACCTTGCGGACATACTTGCCTTTCGCGCCCGACGGCTTCGCCTTCACGACCGCTTCGGTCAGCGCGTCGAAGTTCTTGCGCAGGTCTTCGTCCTTGAAGCTCATCTTGCCGATGCCGGAGTGGATGATGCCCATCTTCTCGACGCGGTATTCGACCTGGCCGCCCTTGGCGTCCTTCACAGCCTGTTCCACGTTCGGGGTGACGGTGCCCAGTTTCGGGTTCGGCATCAGGCCCTTGGGGCCCAGCACCTTGCCGAGGCGGCCGACCACGGCCATCATGTCCGGCGTCGCGATCACGCGATCGTAATCGAGATTGCCGTTCTGCATGTCTTCCATGAGGTCTTCAGCACCGACCTTGTCGGCACCAGCGGCGGTGGCCTTGTCGGCATTGTCGCCACGGGCGAACACGGCGACGCGGACGTCCTTGCCCGTGCCGGCCGGCAGCGAGACCACGCCGCGGACCATCTGGTCGGCGTGACGCGGGTCGACGCCCAGGTTCATGGCGACTTCGACGCTTTCGTCGAACTTGGTGGTTTCGGCGATCTCGCGCAGCAGCGCGAAGGCTTCGTCCACGGTGTAGAACTTTTCGCTGTCGACCTTTTCGGCGACCATCTTCTGCTTCTTGGTCAGGGTAGCCATGTCCTTAGCCCTCCACTTCGAGGCCCATCGAGCGCGCGGAGCCCTCGATGATCTTCATGGCCTGGTCGATGTCGTTCGCGTTGAGGTCCTTCATCTTGGCCTCGGCGATTTCCTTGACGGCAGCGCGCGACACGGTGCCGGCGACGACCTTGCCCGGTTCCTTGGAACCCGACTTCAGCTTGGCAGCCTTCTTGAGGTAGAAGGATGCGGGCGGGGTCTTCGTCTCAAAGCTGAACGAACGGTCGGCATAGACGGTAATGACCGTCGGGATCGGGGCGCTCTTTTCCAAGTCCTGCGTCGCGGCGTTGAACGCCTTGCAGAATTCCATGATGTTGACGCCGCGCTGGCCCAGTGCCGGGCCGATAGGGGGTGACGGGTTGGCAGCGCCCGCGGGCACCTGCAGCTTGATATAGCCGTCGATCTTCTTGGCCATGAGAGGCCTCCTTTCTCACTGTCGCCCGCCGCTTCCGCAAACGGGCTCATGGTAAGCGGTGCAAACGGCAGCCCGGAGACCGCCTCCCGCGTGGAATCGCCCGCCGTGTGGCAGGCGAAGCGGCGCCCCTAATCGACGGGACGCCGAAACGCAACCGGATTACTTGACCAGCTCGACCTGTTCGAAGTCGAGTTCCACCGGCGTCGCGCGACCGAAGATGGACACGCTGACCTTGACCTTGTTCTTGTCGAAGTCGAGCTCTTCCACCACGCCGTTGAAGCTGGCGAAGGGACCGTCCAAAACCTTGACCGCATCGCCGATCTCGTAATCGACGCTGATGTCCTTCTTGGGCGCGTTCTTGGCTTCTTCCACGCCGCCGAAATAGCGGGCGGCCTCGCGCTCCGAAATCGGTTGCGGCTTGTTGTTGTTGCCGAGGAAGCCGGTCACCTTGGGCGTGTTCTTGACCAGGTGGTAGATATCGTCGGTCATCTTGAGCTTGGCGAGCACATAGCCGGGCATGAACTTGCGTTCTGTCTGCACCTTCTTGCCGCGCTTGATCTCGGTCACGGTCTCGGTCGGGACCTCGACCTCCTCCACGCCTTCCTGCAGGCCCAGCCGCTCGGCCTCGGCGAGGATCGCGTCGCGCACCTTGTTCTCGAAGCCCGAATAGGCGTGGATGATGTACCAGCGGCTCATCTGTCTCAAAATTCCCGTATGCGAATGAATTGGGTCAGGCTTCGGCGCGTCGGCCGATCAGGCGAGGGTGAGGAGGAACTTCACCACCGCGCCGAACAGCGAATCGACGCCGAGGAAGAACAGCGACAGGATCACCACCATGATGCCGACGAAGATCGACATCTTCACCGTCTCCTCGCGCGAGGGCCAAACGATCTTGCGCGTTTCGGCCTGCACCTGGCGCATGAATTCGCCGGGGGTTACCTTCGGTTTGTCAGCCCTGTTGTCGGCCATGGCTCTCGCTGCCTTGCAAAGAAATTGTCGTTTTGCCTTTCGCCATAGGCTCCGCGCCGCCCCGGGCTGATCCGGGAGGGGCTTGGCTCCAAAATGTCGGAAGACGCCGCGCGATGTAGCGTGTGGATGCCCGCCTTGCAAGGATTGCGCGGCAACAGCCCTGCGCGTTTCGGCAGAAAAGCGGGACAAGCCCCTAGTCAGCGCCCGCCCGCGCCGATAGCAGGGCGGCAGGGACAAATTCTGGAGGGGACTTGCACGTAATGGCAAGCACTGAGGCAGCAACATTCGACGAGCGCATGCTCGGCCCCGTCACCAACGTGGCGGATTTCATCTGGGGCGGAACGTGGGACGGGGCCGAAGTGCTGCCCTTCCCGCCGCTCGCCATCATCCTGCTGGGTGCGGGCCTGTGGTTCATGGTGGGCCTTCGTGCCTATCCGGTGACCAACCTCTGGCCGGCGCTGAAGGGCCTGTTCGCCGGGCGCAAGAGCGGCGGCGAGGGCGAGATTTCGCCGTTCGCAGCGCTTTCCACCGCACTGTCGGGCCAGGTCGGCACCGGTAACCTCGCCGGCGTTGCCACGGCGATCGCACTGGGCGGCCCGGGTGCGATCTTCTGGATGTGGATTACCGCCCTGTTCGGCATGGCGCTGGCCTTCGCCGAAGGCGCGCTCGCGATCCGCTACCGCGAAACCGCCAGCGACGGGACCAAGCGCGGCGGCCCGATGAGCTACATCATGATGGGTCTCGGCCCGAAATGGACCTGGCTCGCGATCTTCTTCTGCATCGGCACGCTCATCAGCGGCCTCGTGACCGGCAACGCCATCCAGGCGAACGCGGTGGCGGACGGGCTGAACGAATTGTTCGGGATCGAGGAATGGCTCGGCGGGCTGATCGTCGCGATCCTCGTCTTCATCGTCATCATCGGCGGGATCAAGTCGATCGGCAATGTCGCGGAAAAGGTCGTGCCGGTGATGGCCGCTGCCTATATCGTGATGGCGATCATCGCGATCCTGCTCAACATTCAGGACATCCCGGAAACCTTCAGCCGCATCTTCAACGGCGCGTTCAATCCGCAGGCGGCGAGCGGCGGCTTCGTGGGCGCGGCGGTGATCCTGGCCATCCGTGCCGGTGTCGCCCGCGGCCTGTTCTCGAACGAGGCGGGCCAGGGTTCGACCCCGATCGCGCACGCCGTGGCGCAGACGGACGATCCGCAGTTCCAGGGCCGGATGGCGATGCTGGGCACCTTCATCGACACGATCGTGATCTGCACCATGACCGCGCTGGTCATCCTGACGGTGGAAGGCAACTTCACCCACAACGGCCAGCCGGTGCTGCACGCATGGCAGGCCGACCTCGACGGGTTCGCAGTGACGAGCGGCGCGTTTGCCGCGGCCTTCCCGTTCGAGATCGCCGCGGTCCCGCTCGGCACGCTGATCGCCAGCGTGGCGCTGCTATTGTTCGTCTTCACCACCTTGCTGACGTGGAGCTATTACGGCGAACGCGCGATCACCTTCATCTACGACCGGTTCCCCGGCTCGACGCTGAAGGGCGAGAAGGTGCTGCACATGGGCTGGCGCGTTTTGTGGTGCGTCGGCATCTTCGTGGGTGCGAGCCGCGAAAGCGACCTCATCTGGCGCATGGGCGATATCGCCAACGCGTTGATGGTGGTGCCCAACCTGCTGGCCCTGCTGCTGCTGTCGGGCGTGGTGTTCGCGCTGGCCCGCGGGGAAAAGACCGCCGGCAAGACCTTCACCGCCGAAACGCCGGAAGAGCCGAACGAGTACTAGGCCCGGCGCGCCTTTCAGGCACGAAAAGGGGGCCGGTCGCGCAGTGCGGCCGGCCCCCTTTGTCGTGATTCTTGAAGTTTCAGGTCAGCGCATGCCGAAGAGGCGCGAGAAGATACCGCGCGGTTCCTCCATCGGCTGGATTTTGCCGTACATGTAATCGCGCAGTATCGGGTCCTGATGCGCGCGCGGCTGGGTCCAGCTGTCGGGCCTGCTGCTCTTGAAGCTGAATGCTGACATCGGAAGTCCTTCCCTGTTTGCCAATCCGCTCCGTCCGGAAGATCAAATGCACGGGACTCCACGCAGGTTCCCCGCAAGACATGCTTCACCATGGCGCGAAGGCCCAGCTTAACCATCGCAGGCCGCTGAAATGGCGGGAGGGAGGACATCGCAGAAAATTTCGGGAAACGAGGCGTTTAGCCTGGCGGCCTGGCAGGGGTGACAGGATTCGAACCCGTGGCCCTCGGTTTTGGAGACCGATGCTCTACCAACTGAGCTACACCCCTGCGTGGCCGGGCTGTGCCTCTAGTCACTGGCGGCGATGCTGGCAAGCGCCCTTCTGCCCTGCCCCTTCTGCCCTGCGCCCCAATGCCATGCACGACGCGCCGCCCTTCCCCTGCCCGCGCCAATGGACTAGCGCGGCAAGAGCGATGCACGCCCCCACGCCGCCCCTCATCCCTTCGCGGGTCCTGCTGCTGGCCTACCGCAGCGGTATCTTCCCCATGTCGGACGACCGCGAGGACAGCGAGGTGTTCTGGGTCGAACCGCGCAAGCGGGCGATCCTGCCGCTGGACGGCTTCCGCTGTTCGAAGAGTCTTGCCAAGACCATCCGGCAGGACAGGTTCCGCGTCACCTGCAACACGGCGTTTGCCCAAGTGGTGCGCGAATGCGCGGAGCCGCGGCCCGATCATCCGGGCAGCTGGATCAGCCACCGCATCGAGGCGAGCTATGTCGCGCTGCACATGGAAGGCCATGCGCATTCGATCGAATGCTGGCAGGATTTCGAAGGCGAGGAAAAACTGGTCGGGGGGCTCTACGGCGTGGGCTTCGACCGGGTGTTCTGCGGCGAGAGCATGTTCAGCCGCGCGTCCAATGCCAGCAAGGTCGCGCTGGCGTGGCTGGTGGCGAGCCTGAATGCAGCGGGCGCGGCGGTGCTCGATTGCCAGTTCATGACCGACCACCTCGCCTCGCTGGGCGCGATCGAAATGCCGCAGGCGGAGTACCTGGCGCTGATCGAGGCGGCGCGCGACGGCGAGCCCGCGCATTTGCCGCAAGGCTATGCCTCGTTGCTCTCCGCAGCCGGTTCGTCTGCTTCCTCGCCCGGGAAGCTCATCGCGCATTCCTTGAGCCAGACGTCGTAGATCGGGTGCTCGACCACGTTCACGGACGGCGATTCCTTGAACAGCCAGCCGGAAAAGACCCGCTGCCATTCCAGGTCCTCGCCGATGTCCTGCCGCTGCTGGACCGCGACCTGCACGAAAGCGGCGGTCTGGGTGGGCATTTCCCACGGCGGGCTTTTTTCGCAAGTGGACAGGCGCACCACGACATTGCCGATGCGCTTCGCCTCGCCAGGCTTGATCTCGATCTCGCGGCTGACGTTGTTGCGCTTGTTAAGCAGGCCGAGCGTCGCGACGCGCTCCTCGCGCGGGGTGCCAAGGCTTTCCGCGTCTTCGACGGCTTCGGGTTCCTCGCTCTGCGCGAATTCTTCTGGGACTTCAGTCGCTTCCTCGGTCGGCGTGGCATCGGGCTCGCCGCTTCCGCAGGCGGCCAGCTGCAGCAGCAGCGCGGCCGCGCAGGCAGCGCTACGCCCGGTCACGCGTCGGGCGTCCACGCTTCATAGGCGCCGCGCGCCGGCGCAGCCTTGCCGCCGCGCTGCAATGCGCCCTGCGGCAGATATGCCGTGTCGGTGCCGGTCGCGTTGGGGGAATAGTCCGCTTCCCAGATGCGCGGCGGTGGCAGGTTGCTTTCCGGCACGTCGTCGAACGCGCCGTGCAGCCAGCCATGCCATTCGGCGGGCACATTGCTGGCATCGTTGTTGCCTTCGTAGATGACCCAGCGCCGCTCGTCCCCGATGTAGGAGCCAATCGTGTTCTCGCGCTTGTTCTTCGCGCGGTAATAGGTGTTGCCGGCGGCATCGGTGCCGACCTTTTCGCCGCGCCGCATGGTGAACAGGCTGGTGCCGATCGTGGCGCCGTTCCACCAGGTGAAGATCTTGCCGAGAATGGACATGCGCGCTCCGTTACCCCGCGTGACGGCGGCCTGCAAGCAAGGTTTCCCCTACCACTCCACCTTGGCGCCGGGGACAATGCCCAGCTCGGCTGCGCGGCCGCCGGGTATCTCCAGCACCGCGATCACGGCGCCGGCGCTGCTGTACTGCCCTTCGTCGTAAGGAACCGCGTCCGCCTCTATGTTGGCGATGCGGCTGTCCGGGCCGATGAAGATGATGTCGAGCGGGATCAGCGTGTTGCGCATCCAGAAATTGCGCTCGCGCGGTTCCTCGCTGGGGAAGATCATGCCTTCGTCCGGCGCCATTTCGGTGCGGAACATCATGCCCTTGGCCTGTTCCTGCGCGGTTGCCGCCACTTCCGTGCGGAAGGTAAAGGTCCCGTCCGCCGTCTCCACCGTCACGGGAATGATTTCCAGGCCCGATTCGGGATGGACGCTGGCCGACTGGGTCGGCTCTGCCTGCGCGACTTCGGATTGCGGCGAACACGCCAGCAGGGCCGCGGCCCCGGCCAGGGCGCCTGCCAGGCGCAGCCCATCAAGCATTTTCAATCCTCGCATCGTGCGGCCCAATCCTCTGCGTTTTCGACCGTCTGCGCATTCACCATTTCGCGCGCGAAGTCGAGAGGGTGCCCGGCGCGCAGCAAGGCGGCCAGTTGCTTTTCGCGGGTGGGCCGGTCGGGCAGCTCCTGCCCGCGCTCGAGCGCAAAGGGCCCGAAACGTCGCTTGCGCGCCAGCGCCAGCACCGCCTGGCGCGCTTCTGGCCCGCTCGGGGCCACGCGCTGCCTCCCGTCCTCGTCGATCCCGTCGCGGAATAAAGCACCCTCGATCCGGCGCGCGCCATAGCCACGCCGCAGCAGCGATCCGGCCTTCATCCGCGCATAGGCCTCGTCGTCGATATAGCCGAGGTCGGCGAACTGCGCCGCGAGTCCCGTCGGGTCCGGCTGGCCCTCCCCGTCCCACCCGCGTTCGCCCAACTTGCGCTTCAGATAGGCCTCCAGCTTTGCCGTGCTGGTGGAAAACCGGGCGACATAGGACAGCGCCAGATCGCGCAGACTCGCGCTATCCAGCGGCTTCGGCGGGCGTTTTCCGCGGCGGGACGATGGTGAAGCCGTCATAATCGGCCATATTCGTGCCACAGTCGGTATAGAATGGGAAAGGCCTCGTTAAGCGTGAGGAGCGTCACTGCACGCATAAATCGCTGAATTTGCACGGGTAGCCGAGGGGGCGCCAGCAACTCGAGGACAATCAAAACACAATATGACCACCGATTCCACCATCGAACCCACCCCCAATGACTGTTCGCAGGAACGGCGTTTTTCCGATTTCGGGACATTCGGGGAAGCGCTGGACTACGCAGCCAGCGGCACGCTGGGCCTCAATTTCCACGACGCGCGCGGCAACCTGGAGCGGGCCTACCCGTTTTCCGAATTGCGCGACGATGCGATCGCCATGGCGCGCCGACTGGTCGCAGCCGGGCTGAAGCCGGGCGACCGGCTGGCACTGATCGCCGAGACAGCGCCCGATTTCGCCGCTGCCTTCTGCGGCGCGGTCTATGCCGGCGTGTGGCCCGTGCCCCTGCCACTGCCGACCAGCTTCGGCGGCAAGGAAGGCTATGTCGACCAGCTGGCGGTCCAGTTGTCGAGCAGCGACCCGGTGATGCTGCTTTATCCGGCAGAAATTTCCGAAATGACGCAGGCCGCCGCCGACCGGCAGGGCTGCAAGGGCGCCAGCTACAAAGATTTCGGCGCCGGCGAGGTGCCCGATGCCGGGCTGCCGCAAAGCAAGCCGGACGACATCTGCTACCTGCAGTATTCCAGCGGCTCGACCCGCTTCCCGCACGGGGTTGCGGTGACTCACGAGGCGCTGCTCGCCAACCTTGCCGCGCACGGGCTCGGCATAAAACTGCAGCCGGGCGACCGCTGCGTTTCGTGGCTGCCGTGGTACCACGACATGGGCCTCGTCGGGTGCCTGCTGTCGCCGATCGCCAACCAGGTTTCGACCGATTACCTGAAGACGGAACATTTCGCCCGCCGCCCGCTGGCGTGGCTCGACATGATCAGCCGCAATCCGGGCACCACGCTCAGCTATTCGCCCACCTTCGGCTACGACATATGCGCGCGGCGCATCTCCAGCCAGAGCAATGTCGCCGAACGCTTCGACCTGTCGCGCTGGCGCGTCGCCGGCAACGGGGCGGACATGATCCGGCCCGACGTGATGCAGGGCTTCGTCAACGCCTTTGCCGATGCGGGCTTTTCCGCCAGCGCCTTCCTGCCGAGCTATGGCCTTGCCGAAGCCACGCTGGCGGTCACCATCATGCCGCCGGGCGAAGGCATTCGCGTCGAACTGGTGGAGGAAGAGCGCCTGTCGGGCCACGCCCGCGACCTCGCCCGCCCGGCCCGCTATCGCGCCATCGTGAACTGCGGCAAGCCCGTGGAAGGCATGGAAGTGGCGATCCGGGGCGAAGGCGGCAGGGCGCTGCCCGACCACCAGATCGGCAAGGTCTGGTGCCGCGGATCCTCCGTCATGCACTCCTATTTCCGCGATCCGGAATCGACGGCCGAATGCATGGTCGATGGCTGGCTGGACACAGGCGACATGGGCTACATGGCCGATGGCTACCTGTTCATCGTCGGCCGGGCGAAGGACATGATCATCATCAACGGCAAGAACCACTGGCCGCAGGATATCGAGTGGGCGGTGGAGCAGTTGCCCGGCTTCAACCACGGCGACATCGCCGCCTTCGCGATCGAAACCGACACCGGCGAGGAAGCGCCCGCGGTGCTGGTCCATTGCCGCGTCAGCGACCCGGACGAGCGGGTCCGCCTGCACGAGCAGATCAAGGACACGGTCCGCAGCGTCACCGGCATGAACTGCGTGGTGGAACTTGTGCCCCCGCGCACCCTGCCGCGCACCTCCTCCGGCAAGCTCAGCCGCGCCAAGGCGAAGAAACAGTACCTCAGTGGCGAAATCGAACCGTTCAAACTGCGCGAAGCGGCCTGATACCACAGCAACCGCACCCACCCGAAGCCCGATCCGCAAAACCCGTAGGCATACTGCGTGCCATCGTTTACGCTTGAAACGCGTGTCTTAAGCGACTAATACAGTAAGCGAATACCAACGGGAGACCATCCGGGCCATGGCCAATACAGAGACCGCTACCAAGACTGCCGTCGAATTCGAGCTGACCGCGCCCGATCCGGTGCCCGAGGTCGCGCCCGAAAAGGCCGTCGGCCTGGTGCCCGTGACGGACGAGAAGAAGAGCAAGCTCGATGAAAAGGTCGAAAGCTTCATCACCGACCTCGTCAGTCAGGATGCCGCCTCGCCCGAATTCGGCAAGAAGGTGGACCAGATCACCAACATGGGCCGCAAGGAAATCATGGCGGCGGCGCAGATGTCCAACCGGTTCCTCGACCGGCCGATCCGCGCGATGGACAAGGATACCGGCGTTGGCAACGACCTGGCAGAACTGCGCCGCACGGTCGAGGACCTCGATCCCGGCCGCAAGGGCAAGCTGCGCGGCCGCAAGCTGTTCGGCGTCATCCCCTTCGGCAATTCGCTGAAGAAATATTTCGACAGCTACCAGTCGAGCCAGGGCCACATCCAGGCGATCCTGGCGCGGCTTTCCAGCGGCAAGGACGAACTGTTGATGGACAATGCCGCCATCGATGTGGAGCGCCAGAAGCTGTGGGAAGCGATGGGCAACCTGGAACAGATGATCCACATCTCCCGCACGCTGGACGAGCGGCTGGAGGAAAAGGCGGCCGAGCTCGATTCGAGCGATCCGGCCAAGGCCAAGGCCATCCGCGAGACGGCGCTGTTCTATGTCCGCCAGCGCACGCAGGACCTGCTGACGCAAATGGCGGTGAGCGTGCAGGGCTACCTCGCGCTCGACCTCGTCAAGAAGAACAACGTCGAACTGGTGAAGGGCGTCGACCGCGCCAGCACCACCACCGTCGGCGCGCTGCGCACCGCGGTCACGGTGGCGCAGGCGATGACCAACCAGCGGCTGGTGCTGAAACAGATCACCAGCCTCAATGAAACGACCGCCGGCATCATCGATTCCACCGGCACGCTGCTGCGCGAACAGACCGGCAAGATCCACGAGCAGGCGGCCTCCAGCACCATCCCGCTGGAAACGCTGCAGCGCGCTTTCCAGAACATTTACGACACGATGGACGAGGTCGACACCTTCAAGCTGAAGGCGCTCGACAGCATGAAGCAGACCGTCAACGTGCTGACGGACGAGGTCGAGAAATCCAAGGGCTACATCGCCCGCGCGGAAGGCCAGGCGCAGGCCCAGAAGCAGGCGGAAAGCGCCGGGCTGCTGGAACTGGAGAGCTGAGTTGGGCGACTACACGCCCGATAGCGACCGGATCCTGGCCGAAGCGCGCCGGGTGCGCGACGACAATCGCAGCGGCGGCCGCCACCGGCTGCAGCATTCGATCGGGCGCGGCTCGGCCGAACTGAAGGCGAAGCATTACGCAAAAAAGCTGGTGCAGATGGCGCTGGGCGTCGTCGCCGTGCTGGTCGCGGCGGGCGTTGCAGGCGCGATCCTGAACGGCATCGGCTTCTGGGGCGTGATGCTGACGCTGCTGGCCATCGGCGTGGTCGTGGGCGCCGTATCGATGAACAAGGTGAAGACGCCCCGGCGCGCCGATATCAACAAGGGCGACGTCAAGACGATGGTCGGCCGCACCGAATTGTGGCTGGAAGCGCAGCGCCCCGCCCTGCCGCCGCCAGCGGTGAAGGTGGTGGACGGCATCGGCGTGCAGCTGGATGCGCTCGGCGTGCAGCTGGAAGGGCTGGACCAGAATACCCCGCAAGCGGTCGAAGTGCGCAAGCTGGTGGGCGAACACCTGCCCGAAATGGTCGACAGCTATCGCAAGGTCCCGCAGCATTTGCGCAGCGAGAAACGCGCCGACGGCAAGACGCCCGACGAGCAACTGACCGACAGCCTCGCCAAGATTAGCAAGGAGATCGACGGGATCACCCGCAATCTGGCGGAAGGTAACCTCGATGCACTGTCGGTCCGCGGACGCTTCCTCGAATACAAGTACGGCGACCCCGCCAGCCCGGTTGATGGCCCAGTCGATAGCACGGTAGAGGGCCGCGACTGATGCGTGCCGCGATCCCCCACCAGCTGCCCAAGGAAGAGGTGCGCCGCCGCCTGCGCGAGAATATCGGCGAGCTGAAGGACTTCGTCCCCGGCGGTGCCAAGGTCGGCAATTACTGGAAGAGCGAAGACGTACTCGCCATCGAGGTCGGCGCGATGGGCCAGGCCATCACCGGCGACATCATCGTGGAAGAGCACCAGGTCATCTTCCAGATCGAACTGCCCGGCATGCTGAGCTTTGTGGAGCCGATGATCCAGAGCGCGATCCGCAGCCAGGCGCCCAAGCTGCTCGCCCCGCCGAAAGCCTAGAGCTTGCGATCGAGCTCCAGGTAGTCGTCGGGGATCGCAAGCGCCTCGGTCGCGGCGCGCGTCTCCCGCAGGAACAGGAGCAGCGACCACATCAGCAGCACGATGGCGAGCGAAAAGGTGGCGGCCGCAATCAGCTGCCAGTCCGCCGCCAACGTCTCTTCTGCAAAAAGCACCAGCACGGTGAGGCCGATGGAGAGGCCTGACAGCACCAGCCTCAGCAGCGCCGCATTGATCAGCCGGATGCGGCGGTTCACCACGCGCAATTCCCACACGACGCGGTCATGTTCCGTATCGGCGGTGTTCGCATGGCGCACTTGCAGGGCCCGGCTGCGGTCGACCACCCGGCCGAGGCGGTTGGATAGCGTGCCGGCAATGTTGCCGATGGCGACGAGGACGAACACGGGCGTCAGCGCAAGCTGGATGGTCTGGGCGATCATGCCCGCCATCTAGACCGCGATCGCGCCGCGACCAGTGCGTTTACTGCAAGTCAGCGTGCCCGGAAATCCACGCGATAGCCATAGCGCGCCTCCACCGGATTGCCGTTGGTGTCGATCGCGGGGTTGAAGCGGACCTTCTCCATCACGAGCGGGCATACGCGGGCGGTGGTGTCGGCATCCGCGCTGGAAGACCTGACCGAACAGCCGCGCGCCCGCCCGTCGGTCGTCACCGTGAAGATGACTTCCACCCGCTTGCCGAAGCGCGTTTCGCGCCCGCCCTGGGGGATGGGAAAGTCGCGCGCCTCGTCGATTGCGCCCGACCTGACCGAGGGCCGCGTGGCGATCCCCACGGCGCCGCTGCCATTGCCCGTTCCGCCGCCGCCCGTACCGTCGCCGCTGTTGCCCGAGCCAGTGCCGCTGCCACTTTCGCTGGCGCCGGAGCGGTTGTCATTGCCGGTGGAGCTGGCACGCGGCGCGGGGCGCGCGCTCGGCGTGATGCGGGTTTCGGGGGCGGTCACTTCGCGCGGGGTGGCCCGCTCGCCCGCAGCGCCTTCCTGGCCTGCATCGGGCTCGCGCGTCGGCGCCATCGTCGGCTCCGGCTCGGGTTCGTCCGGCGTGTTGACGGTCACCGTGACCAGCGATTCCACGCTGTCCACCGCATCGGCGACGAAATTGGGCGCCAGTGCCCGGATCAGCCCGGCAAAGATCAGCACGTGGAGCGCGGCGACCACGATGATCGTCTTCCAGTTCCACTTCTTCGCGCCCAGGTATCCGGTTCGCTCCTGCGGCAATTCGGTATCGCTCATCGTGTCCGGGTCCGCCTCGTGTTACGCGTTCCTACCGAAGTCTCGGCTTCGCTACGATTAAGGAGGCAGCCCTACCCCCGCAAGCCTCAGCGGGGGAAACGAATTGAGCCGTATCCTGATAGCCGAAGACGACCGATTGCAGGGGGCCGCCATGCGCGCCTGCCTGATCGACGGCGGTCACGAAGTCCGCGTGGTCGGCGATGGAGACGAATTGCTCGATCGCTATGCCCAGGCATCCGCCGACGTGATCGTGCTCGACCATCGCATGCCGCGCCGTTCGGGGCTGGAGGTGCTGCAGGTCATCCGTGCGGCGCGGATGAGGGCAGCGATCCCGGTTATGATGGTCACGGCGGAAAACGATCCGCGCTTCACGCTGGAAATCCTGCGGGCGGGCGCGGACGATTTCCTCGCCAAGCCGTTTTCGCCGCACGAGTTCGCGCGCCGCATTGCCGCGCTGCTCGTGCGGCATCCCTGCCAGCGCAGTTTGATCGCATGACCGGGCACGCTGTTCCGATCATGCGGTCGATGGCCGGCGCGATAGCCATCGCGCTCGGTTTCCTGGCGATCGCCGCGGGTAGCATTGAGCTGACCCGCGGCGATCAACAGTTCGCCGCCGTGTGGCTGCCCAATGCGGTGGCGGTGGCGATGATTCTGCGCATTCCCTCGACACGACTGGGCTTGACCCTGGCAGCGATTTTCGCGGCCGGCGTCTCCATCAACCTGGTTGAAGGAAGCGCGCTGGCGACCTCGCTCGCATTCTCGGCGGTCAATGTCGCCGAGATCGCCGTCGCGGTGCTCCTGCTGCGCCGCTGGTTCGGGGAGCGTCCCGACCCCTCCCGGCTCGAATTTGTCGGCCAGTTCCTCCTCGCCGCCTGTGTACTCGCTCCGCTGGTCGGCCTGCTGCTGCCGCTGACCGGCCAGCTGGAATGGGGCGAGACGCTGCGCTGGTACCTGACGGATTCGCTCGGCATGATGCTCGGCCTGCCGAGCGTGCTGATCCTGTGGGACGCCCTCGCCGGCTGCCGGCGCATCGACAGCGAGGGCCGTAAATGGCTGGACCTGCGCGGCACGCGGGGCTGGATCATGCCCCTCGGAATGCTGGTCGTGGTGGGCGTATTTGCGCAAAGCTCCTACCCGTTGCTGTTTTTCTGCGCGACCGTCGTGGTCGTCTTCGCCTACCACCTCGGCCTGCTGGCCACGGTGATGGGCACGATCTGGATTGCGTTGGTCGCGATCGTCGCAACGGCGTACGACAGCGGCCCGATCTCGCTGATGGCCGCCCCGCTCGACCAGCGGCTGATGGTGTTGCAGGCCTTCCTCGCCTCGGTCTTCCTGACCGGTGTCCCAGTCGCCGCCGCCCTCCGGCAGAAACGCCGCCTGCTGCGCACGCTGGAGGACCAGAAGCGCAAGCTGGCGCTGCTCGCCAACAACCTCACCGATGCGGTGATGCGCTTCGACCTCGACGGGGTGTGCATCGATGCCTCGCCTTCCGTCCGCACGGTCCTCGGCCGTCCGCCGGGCGATTTTATCGGCAAACGGACCGACACCGGCCTACATACCGACGCAGAAGTTTCCATTACCGACGCCCTCGCCCGTTTGACCGGCGGCGAGGTCGACAACCTGCGCTTCACCTACCGCCGCCCGCTCGATGCGGCGGACGGCACGCCCGTTTACATCGAGGCGGACTGCGCCCTGGTCGATGACCGGCAATACGAGGAGCGTTCGATTATCGTGTGCGCCCGTGACGTGACGGAGCGGGTCGCGCTGGAAGCGCAGCTGATCCGCGCCAGGCGCCATGCGGAAAACGCGGCCACGGCCAAGTCGCAATTCCTCGCCAACATGAGCCACGAGATCCGCACCCCGATGAACGGCGTGCTCGGCTTTGCCGAGTTGCTCCAGCGCAGCGACCTGCCGCCGGAACAAGCGCGCCAGGTGCAGCTGATCGCCGAAAGCGGAAAGACGATGATGCGCCTTCTCAACGACATTCTCGACATCTCGAAGATCGAGGCCGGCCAGACCGTGATGTCCCCCGAACCCGTCGACCTGCGCCATCTCGTCGACAACTGCGTGAAACTGCAATCGGCCAATGCGGCGGCGAAGGGAATCGCGCTCACGTGCGAGGTCGAGGAGGGACTGCCGCGGACCATCTGCACCGACGGGCTGCGGATGCGGCAAATCCTGCTCAACCTGCTGGGTAATGCGATCAAGTTCACGTCCGAAGGCGGGGTGAAGATCGCGGTGCACGCCGGGGTCGACGGAAGGCTGGAAGCGTCGGTCAGCGACAGCGGGGTCGGCATTCCGGAAGACCGGCTGGAATCGATTTTCCAACCCTTCGAGCAGGCCTACAATGCCACCTCGCGCCGCTTCGGCGGGACCGGGCTGGGCCTCACCATCTCCCGCCAGCTCGCCGAGCTGCTCGGCGGGACGCTGACCGCGGCGAGTACCTATGGCGAAGGCTCCCGCTTCACTCTCGAATTGCCGCTGGTCGAGGCGAACGAGGACGGTGCGGCGGTCGAGATGCCGGAGCAAACCGGGATGAACGTGCCGCACGGGCGGCGCATCCTGCTTGCCGAGGACCACGACATCAACCGCATCCTTGCCACCGCCATGCTGGAGAATTGCGGCCAGCGCGTCGTGCATGCGGAAGACGGTCGCGAGGCGGCGGACAAGGCAATCGCGGCGCACAGGGCGGGCGAGCCCTTCGACCTCGTCCTGATGGACGTGCAGATGCCCAGGCTCGACGGATACGGGGCCGCGCGCGAAATCCGCGAGGCCGGGATCGATGGCGACATGCTGCCGATCGTCGCGCTGACCGCCAATGCCTTCGACGAGGATCGCGCGGCGGCAGGCAGCGCCGGGATGCAGGACCACCTGTTCAAACCCATCCGGTACGAGGATTTGGCGGGCGCGCTTTCGCGCTGGCTGGGCGACGGCGTCGAGAATGGCGGCGAGGTTGGCGGCATGGCTGGCACAGCGGCTGGCGGCGAGGCCCCCCCGCCGCCGCCTCTCCCCACCGGCTTTGCCGCGCCCCCGCCATCGGATAGCCTGCAGGAGAAATGGCTCGCCCGCCGCCGCGAAGCGCTCGACGCGGTGGCCCGGCTCGTGCGCGAGGGCCAGTTCACCGGCGAGGGCGCGCTCGAAGTCGCGCGCACCGCGCACAAGCTGGCAGGCACGGCCGGGATGTTCGGGGAGGAGGAGCTGGGCAAGCTCGCCAGCAATCTCGAACTGGCGCTGAAGGCCGAGGATGCGGAGATCGCCGCGCCGCCCGCTGCCGAGGCCCTGCTGCGCGCCGCCTGACCGGGAGCCTGTGTGCGGATCCGCCTTCGGATCGCACAGCGCACCCCGTGCATTCCTTTCGCGAGTGTGCCAAGGGCACGGATACGCAATTGGAGAGCCCATGAAACTTGCCAGCCTGAAGGGGGGCCGCGACGGCCGCCTCGTCGTCGTCTCGAAAAACCTCGCCTGGTGCGCCGACGCCAGCCACATCGTTTCCACCCTGCAGGGGGCGATCGACGATTGGGAGCGGTTCCGCCCGCTGCTGGAAAAGCTGGCCGAAGACCTCGAACATCGCGCCATCCCGCGCGAACGCTTCCATGAACGCGAAGCCGCCTCGCCCCTCCCGCGCGCGTACCAGTGGGCCGACGGATCGGCCTATGTGAACCATGTCGAGCTGGTCCGCCGCGCCCGCGGCGCCGAACTACCCGACAGTTTCTGGGAAGACCCGCTGATGTACCAGGGCGGCAGCGACGGCTTCCTCGCCCCGCGCGACCCGATCCCGCTGGCGGACGAAAGCTGGGGCTGCGACATGGAAGCGGAGATCGTGGTGGTCACCGACGACGTGCCGCAGGGTGTGTCCGCCGCCGATGCGCTCGACCACATCATCCTCGTCGGCCTCACCAACGATGTGTCGCTGCGCAACTTGATCCCTGCCGAGCTCGGCAAGGGGTTCGGCTTCGTCCAGTCCAAGCCCGCCAGCGCCATGTCGCCGGTGTTCGTGACGCCGGACGAGCTGGGCGACCTGTGGCAGGGCGGCAAGCTCAACCGGCCGCTCAATGTCGACTACAACGGCCAGCCTTTCGGCCGTGCCGAAGCGGGCGAGGAGATGACGTTCGACATGGGCACACTGGTGGCCCACCTCGCCAAGACGCGCGACCTTTCCGCCGGCACCATCATCGGTTCAGGCACCGTGTCCAACCGCGACCCCGACAATTCGCCGGGCCGCCCCGTGGCCAATGGCGGCAAGGGCTACAGCTGCATCGCCGAGCAGCGCATGATCGAGACCATCCGTGACGGCAAGCCTTCGACCGAATTCATGCATCACGGCGACACGGTCCGCATCTGGATGGACGATGATGAAGGCCACTCGATCTTCGGCGCGATCGAGCAGGAAGTCAAACCGCCAGCCTCCCGCTAGGCGCGGCTTGATTGCACGCCGGTCGATAGTTACAGATGAAACCGGTTTGAAGGAGGCCAATCCATGACCCAGCACCAGCCGGCGTACATACCGGGGTTCGGCAACCACTTCAGCACCGAGGCGGTGGACGGCGCGCTGCCCGTAGGGCGCAACAGCCCGCAAGAGGTGCCGTACGGGCTTTATGCAGAGCAGCTGTCCGGCACCGCCTTCACCGCGCCGCGCGACCATAACCGGCGCAGCTGGCTTTACCGCATGCGCCCCACCGCGCAGCACGCGCCGTTCACGCGCTATACCGGCATCTCGCAGGTTCGCTCCGCGCCGACGGGCGATCCCGCGCCCTCGCCCAACCGCCTGCGCTGGGATCCTCTGGCGTGGCCGGAAGAGCCGCGCGACTTCGTCGATGCGCTGTTCACCTATGCCACCAATGGCGATGTCGCTTCGATGACCGGGCTGGGTGTCCACGGCTATGCCGCGACCGCTTCGATGGAAGGGCGGGTTTTCTGCAACGCCGACGGGGAGATGCTGATCGTGCCGCAGGAAGGCGCGCTGGTCATCGAAACAGAGCTCGGCAGGCTCGACGTGCCCCCGCTCCACATCTGCGTCATCCCGCGCGGCCTGCGCTTTCGCGTCATGCTGCCCGGCGGGCGCGCGCGCGGATATGTTTGCGAGAATTACGGCGCGCTGTTCCACCTGCCCGACCTCGGTCCCATCGGCTCGAACGGCCTCGCCAGCCCGCGCGATTTCGAAACGCCGGAAGCGTGGTTCGAAGATCGCGACGAGCCTTGCGAGGTGGTCCACAAGTTCCAGGGTGCGCTGTGGTGCACCACCCTGCCGCATTCACCGCTCGATGTGGTCGCGTGGCACGGCAACCTGGTGCCCTATCGTTATGACCTGACGCGGTTCAACACGATGAACACCGTCAGCTTCGATCACCCCGACCCGTCGATCTTCACCGTGCTGACCAGCCCCACCGCCGTCGCCGGGACCGCGAATTGCGATTTCGTGATCTTCCCGCCGCGCTGGATGGTGGCGGAAGACACGTTCCGCCCGCCGTGGTTCCACCGCAACGTGATGAGCGAGTTCATGGGCCTGATCGACGGCGAATACGACGCCAAGGAAGGCGGCGGTTTCGTGCCCGGGGGTGCCTCGCTCCACAACCAGATGGCGGGTCACGGCCCCGACCAGGCGAGTTGGGAGAAGGCGACCGGGGCCGATCTGAAGCCGCACAAGATCGACGGCACCATGGCCTTCATGTTCGAAAGCAACCTCGTGTTCCGCCCCACGCGGGAAGCGATGGCGAGCCCCGGCCGCCAGCCAGATTACGACGATGTGTGGGACGGCTTCGAAAAGGCGAGCCTGCCCGGAAACTGACCCCTAGCCTGCGCGAATGTGCGCGAGGAATTCGTCCACCTGGCTGCGCAACGCATGGGCCTGGTCCTGCAATTCGGAAGCCGAGCCGAGCACCTGGCTTGCCGCCGCACCGGTCGTCATGGACGCGTCGCGCACCTTGCGCACGTGGCTGTTCACCAGCTCCGTCGAGTTGGACGCGCGGTCGATGCTCTGTGCCAGTTCGCGCCCGGCGATCGACTGCTGGTCCACGGCCGTGGCGATGGAGATCGAGGTCGCGCCCAGTTCGGCGATCTGCGCGTTCACGGTGCGCAGCGCCTCGACGCTGGCCTTGCTCGAATCCTGGATTGCGCGGATCTGGGCGGCGACATCCTCTGTCGCGCGACTGGTCTGCGCGGCCAGTTCCTTCACCTCGCTGGCCACAACGGCGAAGCCGCGCCCGGCTTCCCCGCCGCGCGCTGCCTCGATCGAGGCGTTGAGCGCCAGCAGGTTGGTCCGTTTGGCGATGGTGGAGATCAGGCCCACGATCTCGCCGATCTGTTCCGCGGCAGTGGCGAGCCCGCCGATGGTACCGTCCGCCTCTTCCGCGATCTGGCCGGCGCGGCTGGCGAGCTCGCTGGAGCTGGCAGCCTGGCGGCTGATCTCGCCGATGGACATGGCAAACTCGTCGCTCGCGGCCGCTGCAGCCGCTGCCCCGGTGGCCGCTTCGGAAACGGCCTCGAAGACTTCGTCGGCCTGCGCAGACGAGGTATTGGCAGAGGTCGACATCTGCGTCGCGGTGCTGTGCAGCTGGTTGGCCGCTGCGCCCACACTCACGACCACTTCGCCCACCGTCCGGTCGAACCGGTCGGCCAGCATCAGCATCTTTTCCTTCTGCTCCTCGCGCAGCCGGGCCTTGCGTTCATGCGCTTTCTCGTCCGCGGCCAGCTTGAGCAGGCGGCGAGTACCCCGGCGCATGATCTCGAGCGAGCGGGCCATGTCGCCGTACTCATCGGTCCGCTCGCGCGAAGGGATCTCGAATTCGGTCTCACCGCGCGATATGCGTTCCATCACGGCCGCGAGCTGGCGTACGGTCACGACGATGTCATTGGTCAGAACACGGCCACCAAGCGCGATCATGCCGACCATCGCGGCGGCGACGCCGATGACGCTCCAGGACGCCGTGCGAAGCGCGCTGGCGACGGCCGGATCGCCGTTGATGCTGGAAGCCTGCCACATTCCGAACAGCGCAGTGCCGCCCAGCGCCAGGATGAAAAGGATAGGGAAGCCGGTCGTCACGAACAGCTTCTTGTCGGAATCGAGCCGCGAGAACCATCCTTCAACCTTACCGGTTTCCGGGTCATGATCCGACTGTACCAGCTCGTTATCGACATGCTGGCGCAGATCCCGGGCGAGATCGTCTATTGAACTCATGCTACCTCCGCAGTGCCGCCCCCGCGGCCGTTTTCAAGCCTTGCCGCAGCAAGCAATTCCTCGATTTTTTCCGCCGGCATGGCGCGATAATAGAGCCAGCCCTGGATCTGGTCGCAGCCGGCGGTGCGCGCCAGCGCGGCCTGCGCCTCGGTCTCGACGCCCTCTGCCGTCACCGCCATCGCCATCGCACGGGCGACGGAGATGCTGGACAGCATCATCGCACGGCTGCCATCATCACCTTCAGCGCTGGTGATCAGCGAGCGGTCCAGCTTCAGCTTCTCGAAGCGGAACTGGCGCAGGAAACCGATCGAGGCGTAGCCGGTGCCGAAATCGTCGAGCACCACGCTGACGCCGAACTGCCGCAGCACGTCGAGGCTGCGCCCGACCACGATCGGATCGAGCACGAGACATGTCTCGGTGACCTCCAGCTCCAGTCGGTCAGCCAGAAAGCCAGTCTCTTCGAGGATATGGCCCACCTGGACCGGGAATTCCGGATTGCGTAATTGCGCCGCCGAGATGTTGACCGAAACCTTGAGATCGTCCCACCCGCGCGCATCGAGACACGACTGGCGTAGGACCCAGAGGCCGATATTGTTGATGAAGCCGGATTCCTCAGCGATCGGGATGAAGACATTGGGACCGATGGGCGGGCCATTCTTCCGCCCCCAGCGCAGCAGCGCCTCCACGGCCACTATCCGGCGATCGTTGGCATCGACGAGAGGCTGGTAATGGACCTTGAACTCGCTGTTGCCGAGCGCCTTACGCAATTCCACGTCTAGCGCGCGCTTGGATTCGCGGTTCTCATCGAATTCGGGGATGTACCAGGTGCAGCGCATCTTGCCGCCGCGCTTGGAGGCATACATGGCGACGTCGGCCTGCCGGAGGAGTTCGGACGACGACAGTCCGTCGTTGCCGCTTGACCGGGCGAGGCCGATGCTGGTGCCGATGACAATGTGCCGTCCGCCCACATCGATCGGGCGGTGGAAAGCCTCCACGATACGGCGACTAATCCCTTCGAGGATGTTGCCCGCGATCGGGCCCACGACCGCCACCGCGAATTCGTCCCCGCCCAGGCGGTAGCACAGCGAATCGTCGCCGCAGAGTTCGACCAGCCGGTCGCTGCAAAGCTTGAGCACCATGTCGCCGACCGCATGGCCGTAGGTGTCGTTGACCTGCTTGAACCCGTCGAGATCGACCAGGGCTACTGCCACTTCGCAGCCAGGCCCCGCCCTGCGCGCCACATCGCGGTGCAGCGCCCGGCGGTTGGGCAGGCCGCTGAGGCTGTCGGTCAGGCCGAGATGTTCGAGCCGTTCGACGCTCGCCATGCCGACCCGGCCGAGCAGGAAGAGGGTTAACAGGTAGAGCGCGACGCCGGTGACGATCATCGCCCACACCGGCAGCATCGATGTTTGCAGGCCAAGCGCGAAAAACAGGATGATGAGGCCGAAGACGAAGGAAATCCCGCCCAGCGGCAGCATCACCAGCTGCCGCGGCGACCATTCCTTCGGATCGAATGTCGAAATGAACCTCATCATGCCCTCGGTGGGGACAGGTCGGACCCTGTCCACGGTCGACATCGGGCTAGGAGGTAAACGCTAATTAAGTATAAAAATGCGCGCGAGAATGTCGGGTTTTTACAACTTTTCCGGTCAAGCGCGGCGGCGCTTGGCCGGTTCGCAATCGGCAGCCGCCGGACCGAACAGGCCGCTGCCGTCGCCGAGCGGTTCGAAAAGGACGCTCTGCCCGACAACCGTTTCGCCTGCACCCAGCATCAAGCGGCCATCGTCGGCCAGTGCGCCGCGCAACCGGTCGAACATCATCGCCCGGGTCCAGTCGTCGAAATAGAGCAGGACGTTGCGGCACAGCACCAGGTCGAACGGCCCGCCGTTCGGCGCGCTGTCGAGCAGGCTGCGCTGTTCGAAGCGCATCATCCGGCGAAGCTCCGGCGCGGCGCGCCAATTGCCGCAATCCTCTTCTTCGAAATTGCCGAGCATCTGGATCACCGCGAGCCCGCGCTGGATCTCGAACTGCGAGTAAAGCCCCGCACGCGCCTGATCGATGATCCGGCCCGAAATATCCGTACCGACAAGCGTGAAGGCCCAGCCATCGCGCGCCTGCGGCAGCTCGCGCAGCATCATAGCAATGGACAGCAGCTCTTGCCCGCTTGAGCATCCCGCCGACCAGATGCGCAGGCTCTTGCGATCGGCCCGCTTCTTCAGCAGCTCCGGCAGGACCTGCTGCTGCAGCGCGTCGAACATCTGCCGGTCGCGGAAGAAGTAGGTCTCGTTGTTTATCAGCGCCTCGACCACCTCGGTGGCAAGGTCGCCGTTGCCCGGCTCGGCCAGCAGGCAGACGAGCTGGTCGAGATTGCTGAGGCCGTTCTTGCGGAAGACGCCGGCGAGCGCGCTGGGAATGCGCCACAGGCGGTTTTCGGTCAGTTGCTGGCCGGTTCGCGCGCGCAAGAGATCGGCGATGATGCGCGCCGAAGCACTGCTCATGTCCATGCGGGGACCCCGCACAGCTTGCCGATTGCGTGACCGAGTTCGGCGGGCGGCAGGCTCTGGCGCACCAGCCCCGCTTCCACGACGCCGCGCGGCATGCCGTAGACGGCGCAGCTTTCCGCCGACTGCGCCAGGACGGTGCCGCCCGTCGCCGCCACGTCGCGCGCGCCGGCCAGACCGTCGCGGCCCATGCCGGTCAGCACGACCGCCAGCAGCGAGTCGCCATAGACACTGGCGAGCGAGGCGAACATCGGATCGAGCGAAGGCAGGCAATGGCTGGCCGATCGTTCGTGCGTGAGCTGGATAACAGGGGCATCCCGGCCGCCTTTGACGACGAGATTCCCGTCGCCCGGTGCGATGTGAATGCGGCCGGGCTGCACCGCCATCCCGTCTTCCGCGATGACGGCTTGGCGCTCCGATGCGGAAGCCAGCTGGCCGGCAAACACGGTCATGAAGGACGAGGGCAGGTGCTGCGTCACGAAGATCGGCACCGCGACCGTCGAAGGCATGGCGCGCAAAAGGGTAGAAAGCGCATGGATGCCGCCGGTCGATGCGCCCAGCGCGAGCGCTTCGACACGCGCCGATTTGGCCGTCTTCTCCCGCGGCGCCGGCGGCGCTTCGGACGCAAGCGGGGCTTGCTCCCCCAGCGCTCTCAGCTGGGCGAGGAAACGGCTGCGATAGGCATCGTCGAACTGGCCCGAACACGGTTTCTCGAGCGTGTCGGCCGCACCCATCGCGAGCGCTTCGACGGTAGCCTCTGCCCCTCGCGCGGTCAGCGAGGACACGACCAGCACCTGCGCCTCGGGCGCGGTTTCCAGGAGTTTCGGCAGCGCCGCCAGCCCGCCCATCCCCGGCATTTCGAGGTCGAGGACGATGACGTCGACCGGCTGGCCTTCGAGGATTTCCAGCGCGACTTCAGCGCTGCCCGCCGTGGCGACGGTGACGATGTCGGGTTCAGGGTCGATCGTCCGGCACACGGCGCTGCGCACGGTGATCGAATCGTCGACCACCATTACGCGGATCAGCGCGCGGCGCCTGGCGAGGCCGATGCCCGCCTTGCCAGACTGGATGGTACCCACCCGGCCGCCCCTTGGGTCAGGCGCAGCCGACGAGTTGCAGTTTGATCTGCAGCGTTTCGTGGTCGAACGGCTTCATGACGTATTCGTCGGCGCCGGCGTCGATCGCCTCGCGAATGTGCGCAACGTCGTTCTCGGTGGTGCAGAAGACCACCTTGGGCGAGGCGCCATCGGGCCGTTCGCGCAATTTCACGATGAATTCGATCCCGCTCATGACCGGCATGTTCCAGTCGAGCAGGATGACGTCCGGCATGCTGGCATCGCATTTGTCGAGCGCGTCCTGACCGTTCTCGGCCTCGTCGACGGTGAAATCGAGCGCCTCCAGAATATGCCGCGATACCTTGCGGATCACGCGGGAGTCGTCGACGACGAGGCAGGTTTTCATGATGTTGCTTCCCTCTTCATACCGCCGCGCTAGCAGCGGGCGGTAACCATCCCCTTAAGCGGCAGCCATGTGGTTCCCCGCCGTAACTTCCGACCCGCCCAGCAAGGCATCGAGATCGAGCAGCAGTGCTGCGCCGTAGCTTGTCTCGATGGTGCCCGTCGCAGTGTGGCTCCAACCGTCGCCAAGACCTTGCGGCAATGGCATTTCGTCCCCTGCCGCAGGACCCACATCGAGCACGCGGTCGGGCTTGACCGCGTAGAAATATTCCTCGCGCACCACGATCAGGCAGCGTTCGTCGTCGGATGCCTGCGCCGAAGCGGCCTCGACGCCGATGGCGCGGCACGCATCCAGCACGGTCAGCGCACGGCTGCGCTGCGCACCCAGGCCGAGGATATGCGGCGGTGCGCCCGGCACGGGGACGATCCGCTCCACCTCGTCGACCGACGCGACCTCGACAGCGCGAACGGCCGCCAGCCTCCCGCCGATTTCCATCACCAGGACAAGGTCGCCTGCGCCCACCGGTTCGCGCTCGCTCATCGTCCTGCCTCCGCAACCTGTTCGGCCCCGGCCGCGATCGCCGCCGTGTCGATCATCGGGACCGGCTTGCTGCCGATCACCACGTAACCCTTGGTCAAGGCCTCGCCGGAGCCTTCCATGAGCCCGCCGGTCGCTTCGGCGACGTCCACGATGGCCCGGATCGCATAAAAGGCTGCACGCCCATCGCGCTCGAAGCGCAGCAGCCGCAGCTTGCCATCCGCGGGCGGATCCCCCGCAAGCCCCGCAATTTCGCGAAGCGTGCCCTCGATCACCGCGCGGTACGTGCCGGCGTGTTCCTCGACCGTGGCGGCATCGATGGTCTCGATCCGCGCGAGTTCGGACATCGGGATACAACGGGCGACATCGTCGAAGCCGATGAAATGCATCACCTGGCTTTCGACGTCTGCGGCCGTGTCGGTATCGCCCGACACCTCGGTTTCGCCGGCGATTTCCTCCACGCCCTTGCCGATCTTCATCAGTCCGCTGCGTAGGCCGATGCTCGCCATATCCAGCGCCAGGACCGGCGTCCCGTCGTTGAGCAAAGTCGCGCCGGTATAGAGACCCGTAGCAGTCAGCTCAGGCGCGATAGGCTTGATCACCGCTTCCTCGTGATCGATCACTGCGTCGACGGCAAAGGCAATCAGGTGCTGGCGTGAGAATCGCACGACCACGTAGGTGCGGTCGGAACGCGCTATACCGCCATCGAGGTCGAGAATGCGCTCCAACTCCAGGCAGGGCACGCGCTTGCCGCGGAATTCGAGGTAGGTCCCGTCGCCCAGTTCGTGGAAATGCCGGTCTTCGTCGGCGCCCAGCACGATCTCCTCGACGCCCGAACGCGGCATGACAAAGCGCTGGCCGGCGATGTCCACGCTCAGCGTGTCGATGATGCTGAGCGTCAGCGGCAGGCGCATGACGAGAGAGGTGCCCTCGCCCAGCTTGCTGGACAGTTCCACCCCGCCGCCGACCTTTTCGATATTGGCACGAACCACGTCCATGCCGACCCCGCGGCCGCTGACTGCAGTAACGGTCTCGGCGGTCGAGAAGCCGGGCAGGAAAACGAGATTGACTTTCTCGCGCGTGGACATCCCCTCAAGCTGTTTCGCGTCCACAAGGCCCTTTTCGAGCGCCTTGGCCGCGACCTTTTCGGCATCGATGCCCCGGCCGTCGTCGCGCACATTCAGGTAAATCTGGTTACCCGCCTGTGTTGCCCCGATGGTGAGCGTGCCGACGTCGGGCTTCCCGGCGGCGCGGCGCTCGGCAGCAGGCTCGAACCCGTGGTCGACGGCATTGCGGATCGCATGCGTCAGCGGGTCCCGGATGGATTCCACCATTTCGCGGTCGAGTTCCACGTCGCCGCCTTCGAAATCGACCAGCACCTGCTTGTCGAGCTCGCGCGAAAGGTCGCGCACCAGACGCGGCAGGGAGGAAAACAGGAGTTCGATCCGCTGCATTCGCATCCGCGTCACGGCGTCGCGAACCTCGTCGAGGATCGCGGACATGCGTTCGAAAGTGCCGTCCACCACCGGGTCGCCGCCCATGTCGCGCAATCCCCGGCCAAGGTCGTTGCGGGCGAGCACGAGGTCGGAGACGCCGCTCATCATGCGGTCGAGCAATTCCACCGGCAGGCGGATGGAGCGCTGGATAACCGGTGTGCGCGGCCGTTCCGCTTCGCTTTCCTCCGCCGCGCCCTGCCCCGGTTCGCTATCGAGCGGTGCGTCATCGACATCCTCGGCATCCGCGGACAGCGCGGCGATGTGGTGCTCGTCGCCGCCGGCGGGCAGTTCTTGCCCGGCGTCGATGGCGTTGATGTGGTCGGTGATCCGGTCGATCACCCGCAGTACGGCGGTGACCAGCGCGGGGCTCGCCTGCCGGTTGCCGCGGCGCACTTCGTCGAGCGCTTCTTCCGCTGCATGGCTGAGTTTTTCGAGCCGGGGGAAGTCGAAGAAGCCGCAGCTACCCTTCACCGTGTGGGCGAAGCGAAAAATCTGGTCGAGCCGTTCGCGGTCGGCCGGATCGGCCTCCCATGCGACGAGCTCGCCGCCCAGCGCGTCCAGCATTTCGCGTGTTTCGGCCACGAATTCGGCCAGCAAGTCGTCCATCGATCGTCCCCGAAATGATCGGGTTCGATCCATGCCGCGGGATGGTTAACGATTGCTCAAGACGGCGGGAGGGGAAAGGTGGTGAGCCCTGCTGGGTTCGAACCAGCGACCTACTGATTAAAAGCCCCGCATAGCGCAGTAATTCGGCGCTAATCATGGTCATACAGGCGCTCGCGAGGGCGTAAACCCGCGACATTCAGTCAATCAGCGTCAGCCGACGGCAGCCAGCGATAGCGGCCGTTCGGTGCTCGGCGCGGTACTTGAAGGAGAATGTCGCATGGCCGTGATAAACCTGACCGAGGCCAAGATTAGGGAGCTGCCGCTGGGCAGCGGCATACACAGGGACGTGCAGGTGAAGGGCCTGATGGTCCTCTGCCACAAGACCACCAAGACCTACGCGGCGCAGGGCGACGTGAGGCGGAACGGCCGCCACGTGCGGACCGTGCGGGTCAAGATCGACCGGGTGGACAGGATCGGGCTGCGCGAGGCCCGCAACCGGGCGAAGGCGATCATGTCGCAGATACAGTCGGGCGTGGACCCGACCGACGGGCCGGACGAGACCGGCATCACCCTCGAGCGGGCGATGGACGCCCACATCGAGGAGAAGCCGCTGCGCCCGCGAACCGAGGAGGGCTACCGCTACCATCTAGACCACTACCTCAAGCATTGGCGGAAGAAGGCCGTGGCCGACATCTCGCGCCAGATGGTGCGTGACCTGTACGCCGAGCTGAAGCGGAAGCACGGGGACACCACGGCCGGATCGGTCATGCGGACGCTCAGGGCCGTGGTGAACACCGCTATGCGGATCGACGAGACGCTGACCGGCAACCCGGTGGCCGCGCTTTACGTGCCGTCGAACAAGAGGCGGAAGGTGGCCCCGCTGGACATCCCCTGCTGGTGGGAGCGGGTGATGGAGCTCAGGTCGCAGCGCCGAGACCTGCACGTCGCCATGCTGCTCACCGGCGCTCGTCGGACCTCGATCCTCAACGTGCGCAGGGAGGACGTGGACCTTGCAAACGGGGTGCTGACCCTGACCCACATGAAGACGAGTGACGAGCCGCTGAAGCTGCCGATCGGGTGGCGGCTGGCGAAGATACTGGAGGCGAGGATGCGGGCAGACGCGCCGCTCGGCAGCGACTGGCTCTGGCCGTCGCCGTCCAGCCGGTCGGGTCACATAGCAGAGCCGAGGGACGATGGGCTGCCCTCCCCGCACGAGTACCGCCACCACGCCAGGACGCTCTACATCCAATCGGGCGTGCCCTATGCCGAGAGCGCCCTGCTGCTCGGCCAGAAGCTGCCCGGCGCGAGCGGCGGCTACGTCCATGCCGACCACCTCGTCGAGCACCTCAGGCCGCACGTGCAGGCCTTCGAGGACATGGTCTTCGGGTCAGCCGGGGCGAGGTTCACCGAGACGCCAGATGGCGACCTGGTGGACCCGATGGGCTTCGTCCACGCGCTGCCTGCCCCGGAGTGATGGTACGGGCCGCCGTCATCCTCGGTCACTTGGTGCGCTCCGCAATCGAGGAGCGACCGAGTGACCGAGCTGACGATAGAGGCAATCCGCGAGGCCGTGCGCGAGGAGCTGGCGAGGCCGCGCAGCCCGTGGCTCGACAGCGAGGCGGCCGCGGCGTACCTCGGATCGACCGCGGGCACGCTGCGCAACTGGCGCTCCACCGGCAAGGGCCCCCGCTACCACGTCGTGCAGGAACGGCTGGTCCGCTACCACGTCGATGACCTGGACGCGTTCGTCCGGGCGGGCTGACCGCACTACAAGCAGCAAACGTTGGTTCCACCCGCGGCCCGCTCGCCGCATCGCCCCACCGTACCCCGCGACCTCTTGGCGCGGGCAAAGACGAAGGAGCGAGCGAGATGAAACCCGACGACAACCTCACGGCGGCGAAGGAGGCCGCGCAGCGGGCCCGCCTCGGGTGCGGGGTGATGAACCCCTTCGAGGCCGCCGCATACCTGGGTCTCACCGAACCGACCCTGCGGTGGTACCGCTGCAAGGGAAAGGGTCCGCGCGCCCAGAAGGACGGCGGCCGTTGGTTCTACATGCGTGAGGACCTCGACGCCTACCGCGCCGAGCTGGCGGCGTGACCGCCCGAAAGGGAAAGAGCGCCCCCGCTGGACTGACGGGAGCGCCCTAACTGCAGAGCCATGAAATGGATTGGCCTCAGGAACAGACAGCGACTACAACCCCAGGCAAGTAGGATTTGGAAGTGTCTGACGAATTGACGAATAGCCCCACGGACGGGGCCAAAGCGCCAGCATTCGGCTTCAAGCCCGAACAGGTCCGGGCCTTCGACGGGACGGGGTACGAGTTTGTGCGGCTCCACGCGCCGAACGACCTGGACGCGAAGGGCCGCACGATCGGGAAGGCGCCCTGCAAGGGGTGGCGCACCGCCGATCCGCTCGACGCCGAAGACGCGAGCGAGCTCATGGCGAGCGGCGTCAACGCGGGGGTGCGGCTCCGGCCCATCGACCTCGTCGTGGACGTCGACCCCCGCAACTTCGCGCCCGGCGACGACCCTGTCGCGCGGCTGGAGAAGGCGCTGGACGTGCGGCTCGACGACTGGCCGCACGTCGTGACCGGCTCGGGCGGCAGCCACTTCTACATGCGCGTACCCCACGGCTTCCTAGCGTCCGACAGCCTGGACGAGTACCAAGGTGTCGAGTTCAAGGGCTATGGCCGCCAGGTCGTCGCGCCCGGGTCCTCGCACCCCGACACCCGCGAGCCTTACGTATGGGACGACGACCCGCTCGCCACGCCCATCTCGGACGACGTGCGTCCGGCGCCCGACCGATTGCTCGACCTCATCAAGCGGCCCGAGCCGAACGGCGGCGCCGTGGCAGGCGAACTGACGCCCGATCAGCTGGAAGCTATGCTGGAGGGTCTCGACCCGTCCGCCTACCGCGACGAGGCGCGGTGGCGCGAGTTGATGATGGCCAGCCACCACGCCACGGGCGGCGACGGGCGCGAGGAGTTCATCGCCTGGTCCACTTCCGACCCGCAGTACGCCGACGACGCCGCGATAATCGGGCGCCGGTGGGACAGCCTCCACGCCGACGACGGCGCGAGGCGGGTGACCGCCAGGACGCTCTACAGGGCGCTGAACGACGCGGGTCGCGGCGACCTGATCGAGGAAGTCACGCGCACCACCGCTGAGGAGGACTTCGCCGAGGAGATCGCCTCGATCACCGCCGAGGAACTGGCCGACGCGGGCGAAAGGGGCGTCCACCCCCTCGCCGAGAAGTGGGTTTGGGTGACGAAGGCCGAGCAGTTCATAAGTCGGGCCGACTGCCAGCGGCTCAGCCCGTTCCAGTTCAAGTCCCACTACCAGCACAGGTGGGAGGGCGACATCCTGGCCGCCGCGTGGAAGGGCAAGCTGCCGATCCGCAAGTACGCCGCCTGCGTCTACGTGCCCGGTGAGGGCGAGGTCATCGAGGGGGGCAAGTGGGACGGCGCCTACAACACCTGGCGCCGCGGCGGGGTCCAACCCAAGCGGGACGACGCGCTCGCCCAGGCATTCCTCGACCATATGGCATACCTGCTGCCTGACGAGACCGAGAGGGGCTACGCCCTCGACTACCTGTCCTTCCTCGTCGCCGACGACGTGCAGAAGGTCCACTTCGCCATGCTCCTCCAAGGCGAGCCGGGCAGCGGCAAGAGCTTCATCGGCGAGCTGATGGAGCGGATGGTCGGCATCCGCAACGTGCGGATGGTGAAGAGCCAGGAGCTGACGAAGGAGTACACCGGCTGGCAGGAAGACACCCAGCTGGCCGTCGTGGAGGAGATCATGGCCTTCGGGCGCAGGGAGGTCGCCAACGAGCTCAAGACCGTCATCACCGGCGACGAGCTCCGCATCAGGCGGATGCGGACGGACACCTACGAAGTGCCGAACCGGCTGAACCTCATCTGTTTCACCAACTTCAAGGACGCCGTGCCGATCGAGGCGGGCGACAGGCGGTGGCTGACGCTGTTCTCGCCAGCCAAGCCGAGGGACGCGAGCTACTACGCAGAGTTGTTCGACAGGCTGAAGGGCGACGAGTTCCCCGCCGCCGTGAAGTGGATGCTCCAGAACCGGACGACGACGATCAGCCCGAAGGGCGTGGCGCCGATGACCACCGGCAAGGCCGAGATGCGCAGCATGAGCGTGGGCGACCTCGAGCAGTACCTCGACGAGCTGAAGGAGGAGGGGGCCGGTACCCTCGCCTACGAACTGGTGCGGGTCGACGACGTGTGGGCGATGGTGAAGGGCGACTTCAAGTCCACGCGCAACGGCCGCAGCAGGGTCATCGAGTGGCTCAAGTCGAAGGGCGCGGTCCAGCACAGCCGCTACACCAAGAAGGATGACACCGGCCGATACGCCTACGCGCTCTGGTCCCTCAACAACCACGCCGAGTGGGAGGCGGCCGGACCGGCAGCGCGCATCGACGCCTGGACCAAGCACTGGGAGGGGTAGACGGGTAGACAGGTGGTCGTCGCCCTAGCTGCTAGCTTGGAAGCCTCGTGATGGGGCCGCCCCGGTAGACAGGTGGTGTATGTAGACGGGTGGGTAGACCGAGGCGCCTGTCTACCGAAAAGGCGAGCGTTTCCTTACGCTTTCTCTCCGGTAGACAGGGTAGACAAGTGGTTATTCAGTTCATTCAGATAGAGAGGAAATAGGCCACTTAGGGCCTCACCCCTGGTCGATCAGGGGCCTCCGGGCACGGCTTCCCGATTAAACGAGAAACCACCTGTCTACCTGTCTACCCTGTCTACCGACGCCGCGACCCGCCCTCCGTCCTATCGCAAAACGGGCGCGCGGGCGCATTATGCCCGCGTGGGCCGACCCCCTGATCGTCGATAGGCGGGACGAGCTCTCTCCAAGCCTTCCTTCCCAAGCACTTGGACCGCCGCCGCTGCGGCGAACACAGCGCCGAGCACCGATCGAGGCCTTCGCTGGCGTCCGGGGCCAACGCCCGCGCGGCATGTGCCCGCGCATGGCAGGTTCACCCAAGAAGCGAGCGAGGCGGGAGCGCGCGGCGGCGATCGCCGACCCGCTGGACGAGGCGGCGCCGCGCCCACCCCTGGCGCCTATCCCCTTCGACGGCGGCCAGCCAACCGCCGAGGCGCTCGACGCCGTGGCCGCCGCTCTGTCTGAGGGCTACCCGCGACACCAGATCGCCCGCGCGCTCGGCACGACCGTCAAGACGCTCAAGCGGATCGTGGACGGCAGCGAGGCGCTGATGGACGCGGTCGAGGCCCGCAAGGACGCCGAGGAGGCGGAACTGCGAGACATCCTGATGGGTATGGCGAAGGCGGGCGACACCGTGGCCGCCATCTTCTTGGGCAAGAGCCAGTACGGCTGGCGAGACCGCGACGACGGCAAGGGCCAAGTGGTGCAGGGCGGCGGCGTCCTGGTCGTGCCCGGCATGGAGAGCCTCGACACCTGGATGGCGCGCGCGTCGGAGCAGCAGAAGCAGTTCCGGGAGGCACCGGTCGAGGTCACCGACGAGCTGGCCGACAGGGCGGAGCAAGCGAGGCGCGACAATCGCCCGCGTAAGGGGTCATCCGGCATCGAAGGACTGCGGCTGGTCAAGCCGACCCGCTGACACCGTATAGGTGGGCGAGGGCGGTCGAAGCCGAGCCGTTTCAGAACCTTGGCCCTCTCGCTATTGCCTAAGCACCGACCTGAGCACCGTTGTCCCCATGTTGAGGCAGCGAGCGGCTCTCCTTTCGCTCCCAAGTCTCGATCAGGAACAGAGCGGTCGTGCTCGCGGCGTTGAGAGCGAGACGGGCGATCCGGGCGTCCACCCTGCGGAAGCCCCTCTCCCGACCGTGCGCGTCCCCGCCGTGGGTCCGGAGCGCACCGACCCCCTTGAGCGTGGACGTGAGGCCGCCCAGAACCTGGCGGACGTCCTGTTCGATCTCGGGAGGCAAGTCTGTCCGGCCGGGCGAGAGGCCCAAGGGCTCCTGGACCGCCTTCAGTAGCCCATCGATGTCCTTCCGGGCGGGGAGCGGAAGGCCCATCTCTATCAGGATCGAGCGACATACCGCCTCGACCAGGGAGCAGGCGGCCGTGACGCAATCCTCCGGGTCTTCAGCCGCGTTCGCGATCGCCCGCGCGACCTCCACCTGCACGGTGTCGAAGTCCAGGACCGCCACCTTGCTGATGAAGGGCTCGACGATCACGCCGCTTCCCTGTCGAGTGGTCAAGTGGGCCTTGCCTCCCACCACCGTCACCGCGAGACCATCGGCCTCTAGTGCTCGATTGAGGTGCTCCCGGACGGCGGCGGCCTTGTCTGGCTCGCTCAGGTACTCCCTCGGATCGCACACCTTGAGGATGGCCCGCTTGACGAGTTCGTCGCCTTCCTGCCCTCCCGCCATCTGGCGAAGCGCGTCGATCGTGGCAGGGATGCGAGACTGCGAGCCGATGCGCATGTCGAAGCCGCAGTCCAAGAAGAACTGTTCGATTTTCGGACCGGAGCGATACACCCCGATCGGCGGCGCCATATCGTTACCTGCGCCTCCAGTTATGACATCGACGAGTGCCTTAATGACGTAGGGTGAAAATCGGCCGTTCAACTGTATTCTCCTGAGACGCGCTGATTTGGTATCGGCGAGCGTCGCCAGCCAAGCCTCTGATCCAATTAGTGTAGGGGAGTTCACCCGCGAGCACGCACCGCATCGGGTACCGAACTAATCCTTCCCCCGGCGCTCCCTGGCCTCTCGGTCGGTCATTATACCCTGTTCCGGCGAATCCCTGCGCATCCGGCTCCGGTACCAAGCGATCGAGTCGCGAGTGGTTCTGGCGTGTGGGAACTTCGCCAGTACCTTCTCGAGAACCTCCTCGTTGGTGAGGCCTCGCTCTATCTCCGACTTGGCTAGACTGCCGACGGTATGACCCCAGTGCTCGGTAAGCAGGTAGCTGTTGATCGCCTCGCGCGCAGCGTCGGCGAGAGTCAGGCCCATATCTTCGGCCACTTCCTCTAATCCAATGTACTGATCCTCTTGGAGCGCAACAGAGATGCGCTTCAGCCTCCGTCCGGGGGACGGCTTTTCGCCAGCCATAATCAACTCCATTCCTCGGGCCGCTCGAAGCGGCCCGAAGCCTTTAGCGAAGGCCCTTGACGGCCGCAAGCGAATCGGCAATAGGGCTGTCCATCGAGCCGATGGGCGGCCCGAAGC
This sequence comes from Alteriqipengyuania flavescens, assembly GCF_030406725.1. Classification (NCBI taxonomy): domain Bacteria; kingdom Pseudomonadati; phylum Pseudomonadota; class Alphaproteobacteria; order Sphingomonadales; family Erythrobacteraceae; genus Pseudoblastomonas; species Pseudoblastomonas flavescens. The sequence continues at coordinate 594,324 of NZ_CP129107.1, forward strand.
AGCCCAAAGCGGCTTGCGGCTAAATGGAGTGAAAAATGAAGAACCTGAATATCCAGATCGACGACAACACCAGCTACACCTTCTTCCCTTTCAGCGCGGAGCTGAATGTCAGGGGTGTGGTGACCTTCGAGACGAACTTGGAGGGCGTCGACTTCGAGTTCCTGAGCGAGCTTGTTTATGGCCTGATGGAGGGCGAGCCGGGTGTCGATCCCGCGGGTGGCGAGTACAAGAGCGGCCACATGGAACTGCGAGTGGCTGACAACGATGACGAGCCGAGTTCCCAGACCTTCCTGCGGGTAAACTATGCAGCCGAGATCGAGGGGCAGCGGAGTGAAGTCTCCGTGAACCTGCCCGAGAGTTCCTTGGTGCAATTCTGGAATGCTAACAGAAGCACGCTCATGGAAGAGGCGGCGAAGCTCGACGGTGCTGCGGAGCGAGGCGATGCCGATGCGCAGAAGAACCTTCTGGCCCTCGGAGTTGTCATCGAGGCGCTGCGTTTTGTCAGCGGCGAAGCGGCCAGCTTCGCACCGGCATTCATGACATGGGCAGCCGAACTCGATCGGGAAGCAAACGTGAAGTTCCCGTCGATCCTGCCGATGGCCGCCTGACAACTAATAAGTTGAGCTCCTGGGTTTCGCTTTCCTTTACCAGGGGCTTGCCCGCCGCGGTCGCTACCAAGCACCGCGGCGGGCACCGTTTGCTGGTCCGAAACGCTGACCGGCCCGCGCATCCGTCATCTCGTGTCGAGTTCGAGGCGAATGCGCTTCGACCGGGTCCGCAGGTGGCGGGCCATCCGTCTGGGCTGCGCCTGGGCATGGTCGAAACGTTCAGCTTCGGGCGAGATGCCTGAACCTCGACGGAAAGGAACACCATGCCCACCCCCAGCAAGACCAAGGCGAACCTCGGAGCCGCCTGGATGACCGACAACGACATCCGCGCCGCGCTCGCCAAGATCAACCACAACCGCGTCCAGCACGACAACATGGTCCGCAAGGCCCACTTGGACCTGACGCGCCGCCGCCAGCAGCTTGAGAGCTCGCTCGACGGGATCGACAAGCGCGACCGCGACTCGATGGTGCGGAAGGCCCTCGTCGGGTATCGCGCCGAACTCGCCCGCCAGAGCAAGGACGCACGGCTGGCGCTCACCCGCGAACTCTCCGCCCTGGCCGACCGCATCAAGTCCGCAGAGGCGCACTACCGCTCCCCGATGCAGATGCTGATGCGCGACACCCTCGGCGACGAGCGGCGCAGCCGCATCCAGTCGCAGATCGAGCAGTCCGGCCCGGTCGAACTCGCCAGCCTCGCTGAGCTTGCCGCCGCGACGAAGGACAAGGAGCTGGCCGCCGCGCTGTGCGGGCGGGTCGGGAACATGAAGCGCGACGACCGACCCTTCAGCGCCGGCGAACTGGCCGACGTGATGTTCGGCGAGCTGCACCGCGAGCTGTCGCAGGCCTTGGTCGAGGCGGAGCGGCGCGTTCTCGAAGCTTTGCAGGCGGACGCCGAGTTCGAGACCGGCAAGGGCAGCGCGCACCGCGCCCTGCAGATCGCCATGCTCAAGAAGCGCGAGGCCGAGATCGGCGCCTACGGCGACCCCGCACCCGACGACGAGCAGACCGAGGAGGACGCCGAGGACGAGGCGCCTGCGGCTTCGCCAACCGGCGAGGAGCGGATCGCCTCGGGCCTGAGGGCGCGCCGCGCCCCGGCGCCCGAGCCGACCGAGTGAACCCCATACAGCCCGACACCCCGACGAAAGGAAATTAGGCCATGGCCATATTCATCTTCCATCCCGCCAACCACGCTGACCGCCGCGCAGACGGCATCGGCTTTGTGCTCGCCGAGGGCGCCGACGAGGCGGCCGCGCGGGCGTCCGCCGGAGCGATGATCGGCGCGCCCGGCATCGACGGCTGGTCCGCCGTGCCCGTTAGCGCGGGCATCGACCCGGTCGCCGTCCAAGGCCTGCCGGTCGGCAAGCCCGGCAATGCCACCTGGCCCGACCGGACGCGCGCCGACCGCGCGCTGAACGCGTGACCCGCTTCGGCAGTCCGTTCGACCGCGTCAGCGACGGCGACGGCTACCGGGCCGCCGTCGCCGCCGTCGCACGGCTCGCGGGGCATCAGGTGGTTTCCCTCGAGCGGGCGTGGACCGAGCTCACCGGGCGCGTGCCCGACGAGATGACCCCGCTCGACCGGCACGACCTGCGCTACCTCCTGCATGAGCTTGGATACGAGTCACAGTGGGTCGTGCGGGCGGACGAGGGGCCGATGCTGCACCGATGGGTGCGGGGACCCTGGCCGATAGACTTCGGCGCGGTCAGGCGGAATGGCGCGACCGCCTACCTGTCCGCCAGCTAGAGGTTGAGGCCCGATCGCAATCGCGGTCGGGCCTCTTCTGCTTCGGAGTGCGTCGCCAAGCCGCGCAGATCCCCGCCCTCGAATTTGAGATCAAACTTTCATCGATGCTAATGCCAACGACAGCGTCCGGCAGAGCTCGTCCCGCAGGGGCAGCGGAGCGACTTCGAATGGCGCGCCAACCGGCCCGCCAAAGTGGTCTCGACGGTGCTCCATGAAGAGGGCGATCCACAATTCCAACGCACTACCGTGCCAACGTCCATCTCGCTCCGCATTCGCCCGCATGCTTTCGGCGAAGGCGAACGGGTCTCTGATCCCCGCCTCCTTCGCCAAGGCGTATCCGTCGATCATGTAGGCAACGGGCGCCGATCCCTCCCAAGTCAGCCCATCGACCAGTTCGCCAAGGTGCGGCAGCGCCGATCGGCGTGAGAGGTGGGATTCGAGCGCTTGCCGGTGGTCCGTCGGTTGGAACATTACGCGGGCCAGCTCCTCGATCGTCTCGATCCGGGTGAACATGCCGCGAGGCAGGCGGCGCAGACCCTGCCGCACCTTCTTCTTGCCTGTCGCATCGGCGCGTGAGTGGCGCACTACACGGTCGCCCAGCGGCGGCAGCGGCCTGCCAGGCTCGCCCCCGAACCACAGAAACGGCCCCAGAGCGAGCGTCTCCTTCTCGACGAAAATCCATACGACGCAGCCACCCGGCTTGTCGGCGAGCGCGACCTGGACGGCCACATCCGCCGTCGAGCCAGTGGTGGCGGTGGTCTTGAGCTGAACGTGCCGCAGGATCCCCGCTGCTTCTATCGCCACGTCATAGCCATTCGCGTCGTACTCTGCGCGTAGGACCTCGAAGGGCAGCCTCAGGTCGAGCAAGAGCGCCCGTGAAAGCTCGGCAAGGAAGGTGTGCTCGACGACCTTTTCGCGTAGCACCGAGTGTTCCTGGGCCCATACATCGAACATGGGGCCAACGTGCGCGACCGGTTGATGTTGTCAAACGAAAAGGGACTATAGTCCCTAGAGATTATAGTCCCTCCGGTCTCCAAGCGGGCCGATGGACTGGAACGCCGTCGTCGCTGCAAACGTGAAGAGGCTGCGGATCGAACGCGGGCTCACTCAGGAGCAGCTCGCGCACGAGGCCGAGATCGACCTGACCTACCTCGGCGGCATAGAGCGTGGGCGCCGGAATCCTTCGGTGGAAGTCCTCGGTCGGATCGCAGCAGCACTCGGCTGTCATGCCTCATCCCTGCTTCACGATGGTTAACGAAGCGTTTCAAAACCTATCTACGGCTTTTCGCAAGCTGAGAGTTTACGGGTCAGCTAACTGTTTCGTAGTGATGCCTGATACGGCATCGTGCCCTCCCACAATCTGACTTTATACACCCTAGCTTGGAAACGAAGTGGCCTCACGAAACAAGAAAGAAACCGGCAAAGAGGCTGAACCTACGGTCGATCCCCGCAATCAGTTGAATGAATTGACCGCGAGGGAATGGATTCCCGAGACCATCTCAGTTTGGAATCAGCGCGGGCTCGGAGCAGGGCATCCGGACGCCCGAATTGAGAGACAGCATCCCGCTCCATTTTCGTTCACTGACGTGGGCCGTCTCGTTCGGTTCTTCACAAAATCCGGACAGACAGTTCTCGACCCATTTGTGGGGGTCGGCTCAACATTGAAAGCATGTGCGCTCGACGGAAGGAACGGGATTGGCATTGAGCTCAACCCTGAGTTTGCCAATCTGTGTAGAGATAGGCTCAAGGCCGAGACTGACCAATCGAACGGCAATGTAACTCAAAAAATCTTGGAAGGGGATGTGCGGGAACAGCTCCCTTCGATCGCAGACGACACAGTAGACTTCATCGTTACCAGTCCGCCTTATTGGTCTATCTTAAAGAAGGAAGATCACAAAGCGCGGCAAGAGCGGCTCGAAAAAGGTTTGGTGACTAATTACGGTTCCGACCCAAGAGACTTGGGCAACATCAGCGACTATCCCAAATTCCTAGTTGAGCTAGCGGGAATCTTTGGAGAGTGCACCCGAACCCTAAAGTCTGGCGGTTATATGGCGATAATTGTCAGCGACTTTCGCGACAAGTCGAAATACATCATGTTTCATGCCGACCTTGCCCAAGCTCTGGCAGAATACGGCTTAGAGATGAAGGGGCTCAAGACCCTTTATCAAAGGCACAAGAAGGTATTTCCGTACGGATACCCGTATTCCTATGTGCCGAACATCCATAACCAGTTCATCCTCATTCTTCAGAAGCCAAAGCAGAAGTAATGCCCAACGGACAAATCTTACTCGCTGATTGCATCAAGGGGATGAAAGCGAGAGCCGATGGTGAGTTTAATCTCATTGTTGCGGACCCACCCTACAATCTCGACAAAGATTTTGGTCCTTGGAAGGAGTCCGAAAAGAAGGCCGAATGGCGAGATTGGACTAGGGAATGGCTGGAGCAAGCTGATCGCCTGCTTTCGGACCGAGGGAATATCTTCGTATATGGAATACATCACCACATGTGCTGGGTTCAGTGCATGATGTATGAGCTCGGGCTTACCTACCGACGACAAATAATTTGGCACTACGAGAACGGGTTTGCGGGCTACGGCAAACGCTCGTTAAATGCCACTTACGAGCCGCTCTTGTGGTTCTCAAAGTCGGATGACTACATCTACCACACCATTCGTGAACCATATAAAAGCCAAGCGCGTCTCAAGCACAAAATCGTCAAGAACGGGAAGGTATGGAAACCACATCCCGACGGAAGGATGGCCGGTGATATTTGGTCGTTTCCGACCCTTGCCGGTCGACGGTTTCGGGACGAAAAAGTCGACCACCCCACTCAAAAGCCATTGTCCATTTCGCAGCGGATCGTGAAGCATTTCTCCGATGAGGGCGATACGGTTCTTGTGCCATTCGCAGGGAGCGGAAGCGAGTGCGTGGCCGCCGTAATGGAAGGCCGGAACTACCTCGGCTTTGAGCTCAACCAATCCTACATCGATATTGCCGAGAGGCGCTTGCGCGAAGCCCAGAAAGAAGTTCCGCAAACTGAAGTAGAGAGCGAACGCCAGTCAACATGAATGCTGCCGCAGTGACGGCCATTTCCGTTTCGAGCCATTCTCCGCAGTGGTCTGGACCGAACACGCAAATGTAGTTAGCCCTTCCTCTCAATAACTTGAGAGGACGAACGTTGAAGGGCTTCCCCAACCAGATCGCCGATTTCGGCAAACTAGCAAAAGGCCTGAAGGTCGCACGCGGCCTAATCGAGGCAGGCGACAACGCTATTGCGGGAATTAACGCGGTTTACGGCGAGGCGCTTGTCCGTGCGGGTGTTGCGGGGACTGGCCATAACCCGATGCCTGTTGAGGATTATTTGGCATCTCAGGAAGGAAAGCCGGCCAGCAACCAAGGCCATCAGACAGCGGCGCGCGGCTTGCGGGAGCTTTACCGTCATCTCGGGCTGATTGATGAGACTGGCGACTCTCTGGAGCTTACCCCCCTTGGTGTTCAAGCCGCCGACTATGCTGATGAGGACTTTGACGAAGATCAGATCACATTCTGGAGGACCGCGCTCAGCAACATGACCCATGATGGGGATGGTGACATTTCCCACCCCTACCAGGTCCTCCTACGGCTCGTCGCGCGGCGGCCGGGGATCACTCGGGCGAAGTGCGCACTTGCTTTAGAGGCAAGGAACGACACCAAGGCTGAGCTTGACCGGATTGCAGAGCTATCTGATCTTTCGGAGGATGCGATACGGCAGAAAATCGGGGTATTTCAGTCAAACTGGGATAACGCCAAGAAGATGCTGCCGCGCTTCGCTGAGCAGCTTGGTGATGTCATCAAGACTGGGCAGTCCTACAAACTCTCCCAAACCCCTGGTCAGGTTGCGCCTACCCAAGACTCTAGTGTCGCAACCCCGTCGGAGGAGGACGAGAAGAAGTCGCGCGCTTCGCGCAAACCTCGGAAAGTTACGACCGACACAATCGGCCAAGCAGGCACCGGGGAAGAATCAGAACCTGCCCCGCCCCCCGATCTCGATCCCGAAAAAATGGCAACGGCGATCGCAGCTCGTGCCGATCGCGTTAAACGGCACAATCTAATTGTGAAGGCCCTCGCTGGGAAATTGGTCTCTGCCGGTTGCGACCTTTACGAAGATCCATTCGACATTCTCGCTCCCCACGACGAGCGGGCGATCCTAGTGGAGGTTAAAACGCTAGACGGCTCTGAGGCAGACGAAAGGGACCGCGTTCGCGACGCCCTCTCCCAAATCCTCTACTACGAAGCGTTCGTGACCGAGCCCTTGGCTGGTGACCGAGAGATTGTGAGAGTTGCTTGCTTTGAGCACCGTCCCAGCGACGATCACATTGGTTTTCTCGCGAATCAGGGAATTGAGACCGTTTGGCAGAGCGGCGATAATTTTGAAGGGAACGACGGCGCACCCTCCTGGCTCTAGCACTTTCGGTATTCATTCGGTGTTCAATGCCCAATAGCCGTGCTGGAGACAAGGCTAGAGGCGCATAAATTACTGAAATGTAAGAGAAAAGGTGGTGAGCCCTGCTGGGTTCGAACCAGCGACCTACTGATTAAAAGTCAGTTGCTCTACCAACTGAGCTAAGGGCCCATCCACCGCGCGCCGCCCTAAGGCGGGGTCAGGGCTTGGTCAAGCGCGCATGAAGATGGGCGAGCGAAAGCCCGGTGGCCGGATCGCGCCAGCGGCCCGCAATCGCGACGGCGGGGCCGAGCACGAAGCCGCGCTCGCGGAAATGCGGATGGGGTATCGCCAGCGCATCGTCCGAAAAGACCCCGCCGTCCCACAGCACGATATCGAGGTCGAGCGTGCGCGCACCCCAGCGCCGGCCTCGCCGCCGCCGTCCGAAATCAAGCTCGATACGCTGCAATTCGCGCAGCAATTCGCGCGGGCGCAGCGCGGTTTCGATGACCGCCGCCGCGTTGGCATAATCGCGCTGCGACGGGCCGAGCGGGCGACTGGTCATCGTGGGCGACACGGCGATGATGCGGGCATCCAGCGCGCCGATTGCGGCCAGCGCAGCCCCAATGATCCGGCGCGGCCCCCCATGGCGCACATGGCGCCGGTTGCTGCCGAACGCGATCAGGTAGCGGTGGCTCAGATGTCCTCGCAAATGCGGCCGTAGAGCTGCGGGCGGCGGTCGCGGAAGAAGCCCATGCCAGCGCGGTGCTTCGCCGCCCGGTCGAGGTCGAGCGTGTGGACCAGAACGCCGCTTTCCTCGCGCCCGAATTCGCCCAGCTTTTCGCCCCACTCGTCGGTCACGAAACTGTGGCCGTAGAATGCCTGATCGGAGCCGGTTTCGCTTTCCGTCCCGATGCGGTTGGCCGCGACGACCGGCATGCAGTTGGAGACCGCGTGCCCCTGCATCGCGCGCTGCCACATGGCGCTGGTGTCGAATTCCGCGTCATAGGGTTCGGAGCCGATGGCGGTGGGGTAGAACAACACCTCGGCCCCCATCAGCGCCATCACCCGGGCGGCTTCCGGATACCACTGGTCCCAGCAGATGCCGACGCCGATGCGGGTCACCCCCGAACCGAAGTTCACGTCCCACACCTTGAACCCGTCGTTGCCGGGGCGGAAATAGTACTTTTCCTCGTAGCCCGGCCCGTCGGGGATATGGCTCTTGCGATAGGTGCCGAGGATTTCCCCGCCCGCGTCCACCATCGCCAGCGTGTTGTAGTAATGGTGGCCGTCGCGCTCGAAGAAGCTGGTTGGGATCACCACGCCTAGCCTTTTCGCCAGCGCCTGCATCGCAAGCACGCTCGGGTGTTCGGCGGTCGGGCGCGCGCGGGCAAACAGCGCTTCGTCCTCCACCTTGCAGAAATAGGGGCCGGCGAAAAGTTCGGGCGGCAGGATGACCTGCGCGCCCTCTCCCGCGGCTTGCTCGACCAGCGCCGACACGGTCTCGATATTGGCGGTCTCGTCCTCGCTACCCAGCGCCAGCTGCAGCGCTGCGACGGTCAGCGTGCGCGTCATTTTCGCCTCAGCGCTTGGCGAAGAGCAGGGTCATGCGGTCGCTTTCGCCCACCGCTGCAGCCTCGGCATTGTCGCCGCGGTTGCCCGGGGGCAGCATCCACACGCCGTCTTCCCAGTTTGCCGGATCGGCCGGGTTGGCGTTAATCTCGCTCATGCCGACCAGCTCGAAGCCATGGGCTTCGACCAGCGCGATGACATCGTCCTGGCGCAGGTAGCCCTTGGTGACGAGCGTATACTCCGCCGGCGCATCGGCCTTCGCACGGTGCTGCACGATGCCGAGCCTGCCGTCGTCCTTCAGCATACTGCGGATGCGGGCGAGTTCGGTGTACATCGTGCCGGAGCGCAGGAGGTTGTGCATCTCGCGGAAGATGAGCACCCGGTCGACCGTGCCGGCCATCGCTTCGGGAACGTCCTGCGAGGCGTAGCCTTCGATCGGCGCCCCGGTCAGGCTCCAGCCGGGATAGGCTTCCGCGAACCGGCCGGGCAGCGCGCCGAAGTAATCGGCAAACCCGCTCGCATCGGCGGCCGCGGGGTCCGGCATCAGGCCGATATAGCGGCCTTCCGCGCCCAGATAAGGCACCAGGATGCGCGTGTACCAGCCGCCCGCCGGCATATAGTCGACCACGGTCATGCCCGGTTCGACGCCGAAGAAATCGAGCGTTTCGAACGGGTGACGATACGCGTCGCGCGCGCCGTCTTCCCCGCGGGCATCGCTGGCCAGCACGGCGCGCAAGGCATGGTGGCTGGCGTGCATGCCCCCCATGGCCATTTCCCCGTGATGGTTGGCCATCGCGGGCGCGGAGGCAACGGTCATGGCAAGGATGGCGGCAGTGGCAAGCAGGCGACGCATGGAATTCTCCCGGTTTCGTGTCGCCGAGCTATTGCCGAGAGCGGGATGGGAGACAAGTGCGATGACAAAGCGCAGGCGGTTTCCTACATGCTCGCCGAAGGAGAATTGACGACATGGCGGAAACGAAACAGGCGATCTTGGCCGGCGGATGCTTCTGGTGCACCGAGGCGGTGATGAACGACGTGATCGGCGTCAGCAGCGTCGAAAGCGGCTATATCGGCGGCGAGACGGCCGACCCCACGTACAAGGACGTGTGCAGCGGCAGCACCGGCCACGCCGAGGCGGTGAAGGTGTTCTACGATCCTGACACAATCTCCTATGCCGAGCTGCTCGACATCTTCATGGCGACGCACGACCCGACCCAGCTCAACCGACAGGGGGGCGACGTCGGCACGCAGTATCGCAGCGCGATCTTCCCGCTCGACGACGAGCAGCGGGCCGAGGCCGAAGCCAGCATCGCGCGCGAGAACGAGACGCGCGGCGGCGGCGTCGTCACCACGATCGAGGACGGCACCTGGTACCCGGCTGAAGGGTACCATCAGGAATACTGGGAAGGCGAAGGCCAGCGGAACCCCTATTGCCTCGCGGTGATCCCGCCCAAGCTGATGAAGCTGCGCAAGAGCTTCCAGAACAAGGTGAAGGCCTGATCGCGTGATCCGTGTCGCCGCTCTGTACCGCTTTGCCCCCTTCGAGGACCCTGCCGCCTTTCGCGCGCCGCTGCTCGGCGTGTGCAAGGCGGCGGGGGTGCGCGGCACGATCCTGCTAGCGAAGGAAGGGGTAAACGGCACCATCGCCGGGCCGCCCGAAGGCATCGACGCAGTGCTGGCCCATATCCGCGCCCTGCCCGGCTGCGCCGAACTCGACGTCAAGTTCTCGTCAGCGAAAACGATGCCGTTCCACCGCATGAAAGTGCGGCTGAAGCGCGAGATCGTGACGATGGGCCAGCCCCATATCGATCCCACCGCCAGCGTCGGCACTTATGTCGAACCGCAAGACTGGAACGCGCTGATCGCCGATCCCGACACGGTGGTGATCGACACGCGCAACGATTACGAAGTCGGCATCGGTACGTTCGAAGGCGCGATCGATCCCGCTACCAAGGAGTTCGGCGAATTCCCGCAGTGGTTCCGCGACAATCGTGCCGCACTGCTCGGCGACGGTGACAGACCGCGCAAGGTCGCGATGTTCTGCACCGGCGGCATCCGCTGCGAGAAATCGACCGCCTTCCTGAAGTCCGAAGGGGTGGAAGAGGTCTACCACCTCAAGGGCGGAATCCTGCGCTATCTCGAAACCGTGCCGGAAGAGGAAAGCCTGTGGCGCGGCGAATGCTTCGTGTTCGACCAGCGCGTGTCGCTCGGCCATGGTCTGGCGGAAGGTTCGCACGGCCTGTGCTTCGCCTGCCGCCGCCCGGTCAGCGAGGTCGACCGGCGCTCCCCCCTCTACGAGGACGGGGTCAGCTGCCCCGCCTGCCACGACGAACGCACCGAGGAACAGCGCGCCGCTTATCGCGAACGGCAGCGGCAGGAAGCGCTCGCGCTGAGCAAGGGCCGCGCCCATGTCGGCGCCGTGCTGGAGACCGACTGATCGCAAGGCCCGTCCTCTACAGCTTCCGCCGCTGCCCTTATGCCATGCGGGCGCGGCTGGCTTTGGCAGTGGCTAACGAACAGATAGAGCTGCGCGAGGTGAAGCTGTCGGACAAGCCGGCGGCGATGCTGGAAGCTTCGCCCAAGGGAACGGTGCCGGTGCTCGTCCTGCCGGGCGATGTTGTGATCGACGAGAGCCTTTCCATCATGGACCATGCCCTGCGCGCGCATGATCCGGAAGGCTGGCTGCAACGCGACGCCCCGGACCTGATTGCGCGTTGCGACGGCCCGTTCAAACACGCGCTCGACCGTTACAAATACCACACGCGCTACGACACCGATCCGCTGGAGCACCGGGCAGACGGGCTGGCCTTCCTGCAAGAGTTGGAGCGCCGGCTTGAAGACAGCGCCAACCTCTGCGGCGAAATGCGCGGCAAGGCGGATGCGGCAATCTTCCCCTTCGTCCGCCAGTTCGCCGCAACGGACCGCGACTGGTTCGACGCCCAGCCCATCCCCCGCGTCCGCGCCTGGCTCGCCCGCCAAGTCGGCAGCGAGCTATTCAAGACGGTGATGGTCCGCCACGCCCCGTGGAGCGCGGGGGACGAGGCGGTCTTCTTCCCCTGAGTAGCCCTTCCCCGTGGGGAAGGGTTGGGATGGGGGTACTACCGCTGTGATGTCGAGCCCCCGCCCCCGGCCCTCCCCGCGGGGAGGGGAGATCAGGCCTTCCACCGCGCGACGAAGAAACCGTCGAGTCCGCCGGCGTCCGGCAACTGGCCGGGATGGGTGCGCAGCCAGCCGTCTTCAGTGGGCGCGAGGCCTTCCGGCAGTTCGGACTGTGCGATGGGCTGCGGCGTCATTTCCACCGCGCCTGCCTGCCCCTCCCCTTCGCGGCGTTCGAGCGAGCAGGTGGCGTAGACCAGCGTCCCGCCCGGCTTCAGCCAGCCGCTAGCCCGCTTGAGCAGGGCGGCCTGCAATTCGGCCAGTTCCGCGATCTGCTTGCCGCCGATGCGGTGCAGCACGTCGGGATGGCGGCGGCAGGTGCCCGTGGCGCTGCACGGCGCGTCGAGCAGGATCGCGTCGAACGGCTCCTCCGGCTCCCATTCCAGCGCGTCGGCGACGACGATTTCCGCCGCCAGGCCCGTGCGCTGCAAGTTGTCTCGCATCAACGCGGTGCGCGCCACGCTGCTGTCGACCGCGGTGACGCGCCAGTTCTGCGCCGCCAGCTGCATCGTCTTGCCGCCCGGCGCGGCGCACAGGTCGAGCGCGCTGCGCCCCTCCCCCTCGGTCGCAGTGGCGCCGAGCATCCGTGCGGGCAGCGACGCGGCAAGGTCCTGGACCCACCACGCGCCGTCGCCAAACCCTTCGAGATCCTCAACCCGCTGGCCGCGCGGCAGGCGGACATGGCCGGGCATCAGCGAGACGCCCCCCAGCTTCTCCGCCCATTTCCCAGTCGCGGCGGGATCGCGCAGCGTCAGGTCCAGCGGCGGCGGCTGGGCGAGGCCTTTCGCCACACCTTCCGCCATTTCACCCCAGCGCGCCATCGGGCCGTCCGGCAGGGTGGGATAATCCGGCAGCGAAGCGCCGCCCTTGGTCAGGGTGGAAAACACGCCATGCGCCAGCCGCCGCGGGCCGCCGACCAGCAACGGCAGGCCGGTGGCGATGGCGGCATGCGGCGGCGTGTCGAGCCGCAGCACCTGCACCAGCATCAGCCGCAGCACGCTGCGCACCTTGGCATCGTCCGGCAGTCGCTTCCTGGTTGCGCTGTCGATCAGCGCGTCGAGATCGGCGAGCCAGCGCAGCGCCTCGCTCGCCATCGCGCGAGCCAGCGCCGTGTCGGACGGCGACAGCTCGCGCGTCACCAGCGGCAGCATCCGGTCGAGCACCTCGCCCCGGTGCAGCACGCCGTCGAGCAGTTTGAGCGCAGCCTTGCGCGAGTTCAGTCCCTGGATCGCCATGCCGGCCCTCTAGCGGTTGAAACCCCGGCCCGCCATGCGCATTTCAACCGCATGACCAAACGCGCGACCAAGCGGCCCGAAACCTTCGAAAAGCCCGTCCACTGGACGAGCGAACCTCCGCCCGCGCCAAAAAAGCCTGAGATGGATGAGAAGCTCAGCCCGACGCGATACGGCGACTGGGTGAAAGACGGCATCGCGATAGATTTTTGAAGGTTGGATTGTTTGTTTCATGAAGCCGCCTCCGCGGCTTCGTCCTCGAACAAACTTTTTTCTCATGACCGCGCCTCCGCGCGGTCGTCCTCGCGGCTATTCTCTCCGCCGGGACTTCGTTCCGGCTGCGAGGCCGCTGCGGTCGGCCGGTCGGCCTCTGGCACCGCTTGCACGGTGCGCCAGTCCTACTCAGCAATCCAAGTCGCGGAGCTCCGCCGCGCAAGCGGCGGCAAGGGCGACCGCCCGCCCCGGACCTGCCCCGCCGCGCAGCGGTGGGAACAGCAGGGAGGACGACCGCGCGGAGGCGCGGTCATGAAACAAATGATACTCAGAGACTTCTGAGCGTAATCTTCAGCCCGTCCTTGGGCTTGGGGATCGGCCAGGCCTGCCATTCGGGCTGGTAGCCGTCCGCGACCTCGATGCGGTAGCGGGTCAGCAGCTGCGCCAACAGCACCTTGATCTGCATGTAGGCGAAATGGAGGCCGAGGCACATGTGCGCGCCGCCGCCGAAGGGGACCCAGGCGTATTTGTGGCGCGCCTTCACCTTGTCGGGCGTGAAGCGCATGGGATCGAAGCTGCGCGGGTCGTCCCAGTGTTCTTCCATCGTGTGGACGAACTGCGGGTTGATGCCCACGGGCGTACCGGCCGGGACGGTATAGCCCTCGAACTCGAAGGGCTTGAGCGCGCGGCGCGGCATGGCGGGCACGGGCGGGATCAGGCGCAGCGCTTCCTTGAACGCCATTTCGGTGAGATCGACCTTGCCGAGATCGTCGTAATCGAGGTCGCGGCCTTCGCCGCCGGTCACCGCGCGAAATTCCTCCCGCAGCTTCTCCTGCCATTCGGGATGCCTGGCGAGCAGCCAGACGAGCGAGGTCGCGCTGGACGTGATGGTGTCGTGCGCCGCCATCATCAGGAAGTTCATGTGATCGACCACCTGGTCGACCGGTAACAGCGTGCCGTCCTCGCGCTCGGCCGTGGCGAACTGGCTGAACATGTCCTGCCCGCCGCCTTCCGCGCGGCGGCGATGTGTTTCCCTGGTAAAGAAATCGACGAGGAATTCGCGGCCCTTCACGCCCTTGCGCATCAGCGTGCCGGGCAAGGGCTTGCGGATCGGCGCGACCGAGGCCTGCACCATGTAGACGAAAGCCTCGTTGATCCGCTCGGCTTCCGGCCCGAACGGCAGGCCGATGAAGCTTTCGGCGGCCAGATCCAGCGTCAGCTGCTTGATCGCGGGGTAGAATTCCATCTCGCCCGCACCCCATTCGGTGACGCGCCGCGCAATACCGGCGTTGAGCGAGCCCGCGTAATGGCGCATCGGCCCCGGCTTGAAGGCAATGGACAGCGCGCGGCGATCGACCCGGTGGTGGTCGAAATCGATCAGCATCAGCCCGCGCGGGAACAATTGGTCGAGCACCGGGCCCCAGCCCTGCTCGCTCGAAAAGATCTTCTCTCGGTCGAACAACACCAGCTCGTTCGCTTCCGCACCCAGCAGGCTGACGTGCCAGCGCCCGAAGCTCCACACGCGGTAGATGTTGCCGTATTTCGCGTGCATCCGCCGCGTGAATTCGTGCGGGCCGCCCAGCAGGCTGAACGTGTGACCGACGACCGGCGGGCCGTGTTCGCCGGGAATGTGGTCCAACGCGTCCTTGGGTATCGCCTGCGACCAGTGGGTGTAGCGGGCGGGTTCGGCAGCGTGGGATGCAAGCGTGGCCATGAGGGACTCCGGGCGGGCGATCTACTTACATAAATGTAAGTTAACCGGACGCTTAAATCCAGCCCGATAGTTCCCGCCGGACCATCGCCTCCAGCATGGTCATGCCGGGTTCGCGCGCGTTGAGGCATTCGAGCACCGCGAATGCCTCCCCGCCGGCGCCGACGAACTGCTCGCGGCCCTGGATCACCAGCTCCTCCAGCGTTTCCAGGCAGTCTGCCGAAAAGCCCGGCGCGGCAATGGCAAGGCGTTTCGTGCCCTTCGCGCCTTCCGCTTCCAGCGTGGCGTCGGTTGCCGGCTCCAGCCACTTGGCCGGGCCGAAGCGGCTCTGGAACGTGGTTTCGATCCGCAATCCGTCGCGGGCCAGCTTCTCGCCCAGCAGCCGCGCGGTCTTGCGGCAGTGGCAGTGGTAGGGATCGCCCAGCTCCAGCGTGCGCTGCGGCATGCCATGGAAGCTGAGCAGCAGGACTTCCGGCACGAAATCGAGCGCATCGAGCTGGCCCGAAAGATCGGCCGCCAGCGCATCGATATAGAGCGGATCGTCGTGATAGGGCGGCAGGGTGCGTAAGGCGGGTTGCCAGCGCATCGCCTTCAGCGCATCGGCCGCCTTGTCGAACGCGGTCGCCGTGGTCGCACCGGAATATTGCGGGTAAAGCGGGGCGAACAGGATGCGGTCGCAGCCTGCGTCCAGCATCGCCTGCAGCCGCTCCGGAATGGACGGCGTGCCGTAGCGCATGGCCCAGTCCACATGGACCGCGTCACCCAGTCGCCTTGCCAGCCCTTCGGCCTGCGCCTTCGTGATCGCGGCGAGCGGCGAGCCGTCTTCGCCCCATACCTGCGCATAGGCGTGGGCGCTCTTCTTCGGGCGGACGTTGAGGATGATGCCGCGCAGGATCGGCTGCCACGCGATGGGCGGGATTTCGACCACCCGCCTGTCGGACAAAAATTCGGCGAGGTAGCGTTTCACCGCCCTGGGTGTCGGCGCATCGGGCGTGCCGAGATTGACGAGGAGCACGCCGATACGGCCGCTCTTCACCGGGGGGTGGTCGCCGGGAAGCTGTTGGGTCTGCCAGGTCATAGGCCGGCCGATAGCAGCGGCAGGCGGCGAAGGCGAAGCCCCGTTGCCGAAAACAGCGCATTGGCGATGGCGGGCGCCGCCACCGCGACCCCGATCTCGCCCGGATCGGCGGGCGGCAGCGTGCTGTCGACGAAGTCCACGGTTATCTCCGGACTGTTGGCCAGGGTCGGCAGGTTCAGGTCGCCGAGCCGCTGGCTGGTCGGCAATCCGTCGCGGTAATCGGTGCTGCTGCCAACGGCGAGGCCGAGGCCGAAGATCAGCCCGCCTTCCACCTGCTGGCGCGCGATGTCGCGGTTGACCACGCGGCCGATATCGACCGCGGCGTGGATCGACTTGACCCGCACGCCGCCTTCGCCCGCCTGCGCGTTGGCGATGGCTGCGATCCGCGCACCGCCGATGACATGGCAGGCGAGCCCCTGCCCCGAACCCGCCGAGCCGCCGTCCCACCCCGCAAGGCGGGAAGCGCGCTGCATGCATTCGGCCAGCCGCAGGTCCTGGCCCAGCAGCGCCATCCGGTAGGACAGCGGATCGCGGTCGTGGCGGCGGGCGAGCTCGTCGATGAAGCTTTCGATCGCAAAGCAGGTATATCCGTGGGCATTGCCGCGCATCCGCGCCGTCGGCAGGTCGATGGCGGCGGGCACGTGGGTGATCGATACGTCGGGAATGGCATAGGGCGCCATGGCGCCCGCCAGCGCCATCGGGTCCGCCTTACCTGCCGTGTTCTCGATGGCGCTCCAGCTGGTCGCATTGCCGAACAGGCGCTCGCCGAATTCGCGCGCGGTCGCGGGCAGGCTGGCGCGCATTTTAAGCTTGGTGATCGTCCCCTCGTCCCCGTGGCGCGCGGACAGCAGCAGCGAGGCCGGTGTGCGCGGATACCCGGCGAGATGTTCCTGGAACCGGCTCCACACCAGCTGCACCGGCCGCCCGATTTCGCGGGCGATCACCGCCGCCTCGATCGCGTGACCATGCTCCAGCCGCCGGTCGAAACTGCCGCCTGCCGGCATCGGGTAGAGGATCGTGTCTTCCAGCGCGACGCCCGCCGCCTTGGCCGCCGCGCGGCGGGCCTGTTCGGGGGCCTGGCTCGCCAGCCACAGTTCCAGCGTGCCGTCGCGGTACCACGCGGTGGCGGTGGTCGGTTCGATCTGCCCGTGGAGCGCGGGCGCGATTTCGTAGCGCAGGGCAAGGTCGGTCTTGCCGAAGCCTTCCGCGCCCTGCCCGCGCGAGGCGACGACGGTGCCCGTGCCGTTCAGCTCCGCATCCGACAGCGCGACCGCGATAGACTCGCTATCGACCAGCCGCGTGACCGAGAATCGCGGGCTCATCGCCTCGACCGCGCGTTCCGCCAGCCAGCTGGTTTCCGCAACCGCGGCAAGCCAGCGCTTGCCTTCCACGATCCCGACCACGCCGCGCATGTCCGCCGCGGCCGAGCGGTTGAACGCGGTCAGTTCCGCCTTGTCGAGCGGGCCGTGCTTGATCGCGGCATAGACGAGGCCGGGCAGCCGCACGTCGCCCGCGAATTGCCACGTGCCGTCCACTTTCGCCGGCAGGTCGAGCCGGGGCCAGGCGTTGGTCTCCTCCCCGATACCCGGGCCGGATGGGGCGGCGGGCGTATCGGCCGGCGGTTCGGAGAAGACCGGCGGCGGATCGGGCGGGGCGAACCCCGCTGCCTCCTCCGCCAGATCGCCGAACCTCAGGCGGCCCGCATCGTGGATGACGAAGCCGTTTTCCGTGCGGCATTCCTCCCAATCGACGCCCCAGCGATCCGCCGCCGCCATGCAGAGCAACGCGCGCACGCTGGCCGCGGCATCGCGGCACGGCTGTTCGTAAGCGGCGAGCGAGGTGCCGCCCGCCGTGGCGGTAAACCGCTCGTTCCCGGCGAACCGCCGCACGAGGAAATCGTCCGCATCCTCCGCCAGCCCGCCGGCGAAAGGCATCCAAAGCGGCGCCCATTCTGCGGCGAGCACGGTGTTCGCATAAGCCCCGCTGACCGGCGCGGCCTGCACCGCGATCTGGCGCCAGTCCGCGCCCAGCTCCATCGCGACGATCTGCGGGATCAAAGTGGTGACGCCCTGCCCCATTTCGAGCTGCGGCACGGCGACGGTGACCATCCCGTCGGTCGCGATCTTAATCCACGCATCGAAGGCGGTTTCGCCGTCTGCCGGGTCGAGCGGGATCGCGTAGTCGCGCGGGGCGAGCGTGTAGAGCGCGGCAAGGCCGCCTGCCGCCGCCACGCCCACCAGCACGCCGCGCCGCGTGACCTGCATACTAACGTCCAGTCACTGCCAGCCAGCCGGCCAGCGCCTGCGCGATGGTGGAAAAGCCCTGCGCTTCCACCCCCGTGGCCAGCGGCGTTCCGGCATCGCTCGCCCGCCGCAGCTCCATGGTCAGCGGGATGCGGCCGAGGAAGGGGATGTCGAGGCGCTGCGCCGCCGTTTCCACCCCGCCGCGCCCGAACGGGTCGCTCGCTTCCCCGCAATGGGGGCAGACATAGCCCGCCATGTTCTCTACCAGCCCGATCACCGGCACCTGCCCCTGCTCGAACAATTGCCCTGCGCGCATCGCGTCGATCAGCGCCAGGTCCTGCGGCGTGGAAACGATCACCGCGCCGTCGGGCCGGTGTTTCTGCAGCATGGTGATCTGCACGTCGCCGGTGCCGGGCGGCAAATCCATCAGCAGGATTTCCGCATCGCCCCAGTCGGCCTCGACCAGCTGGGTCAGTGCCCCTGCCGCCATCGGCCCACGCCATGCGATCGCGCGGCCCGGCTCGATCAAATGGGCCATGGAAAGCACGCGCACCCCGTGCGGGCTCTCCAGCGCGACCAGCTGCTTGCCTTGCGCCTCCGCCTTCACGCCCTCGCAATCGAGCAGTTTCGCCTGGCTCGGCCCGTAGATATCGGCGTCGATCACGCCCACCTTGTGGCCCATCTGCGCCAGCGCCACCGCGAGGTTGGCAGTCAGCGTGGACTTGCCGACCCCGCCCTTGCCCGATCCGATGGCGACCAGCTGCCGCTTCACCCGCTCCCCGGTCAGGGCGATCCGCACGTCGTCGACGCCGGCCACGCCGAGCAGCGCGGCCCGCGCGCCATCCTCCAGCTGCGCCCGCTCGCCCGCGCCGAGGCCGCCTGCATCCAGGATGCAGGTCGCAATCCCGCCTTCCAGCGTCAGCCGCTGGACCCGGCCTGCGATGGCATCGGGCAGGTCGTCTGCGGAAAGACTGCGGCGCGCTGCGGGGGGTTCGTCCATGGCCGGCGTGCTAGCGCAATCTTCCCGCCCATTCCTACGCAATTTTGCGCCGCAACCCCTGTTATCGCCAGAAATCGACCCTATAAGAATGGCATGACAAAATCGGGTGGGTTCTTCGGGCGCATCGCGCTCGCCATGGCAGGTAAACGCAATCCCTGGGGGGGCAGCAGCGGTTCTGGCGGAAACGGCGACGGCGGAAAGCCGTCCGGCTCCGGTGGTGGTTCGGGGGGTGACGGCCCGCGCAATCCCTGGCTTCCCGGTGGCGGCGGCGACGACGGCAGGAAGCGCCGGTCCGCCTCCATCGAGGATATCTTCAAGA
Organism: Alteriqipengyuania flavescens; assembly: GCF_030406725.1. Classification (NCBI taxonomy): domain Bacteria; kingdom Pseudomonadati; phylum Pseudomonadota; class Alphaproteobacteria; order Sphingomonadales; family Erythrobacteraceae; genus Pseudoblastomonas; species Pseudoblastomonas flavescens. The sequence continues at coordinate 613,618 of NZ_CP129107.1, forward strand.
ACCGCGGCCCCGAAGGCCCGCGCCGCACCGGCGGCGGTGGCCCCGGCGGCCCCAACTTCCGCATGCCCCAGCGCCCCGGCGGCAAGAGCTGGGTTCCGGTCATCGTGGTGCTGTTCGTCGCGCTGTTCCTGGTCGTGACGATGTTCCACCAGGTCGGGCCGAAGGAACAGGCCGTCGTGAAAACGCTGGGTAGCTATTCCCGCACCCTCGACCCGGGGCTCCATATCACCCTGCCCGCACCCATCGAGACGGTCGAAATCGTCCCCGTCCAGACGGTGGTCGGGGTCAGGATCCCGACAGACGGCCAGCAGCAGAAGCTGATCCTGACTGGCGACCAGAACCTGGTCGACCTGACCTATATCGTGCGCTGGAACATCAAGGATCTCGAAAACTACAAGTTCCGCCTGGTCGAGCCGCAAGAAACGGTGACCGAAGTGGCCGAAGCGGCGATGCGCGCATCGGTGGCGGAAAAGACCCTCGACCAGACTTTCTCGGGCCAGGGGCGTGCCGAAATCGAGCTCGCCGTGCGCGAACGCATGCAGCGCGTGCTGGACGGTTACCAGGCCGGTATCCGGGTGCTGGGCGTGGAAATCGACAAGTCCGACCCGCCGGCCGAGGTCAACGATGCCTTCCGCGACGTTTCCGTCGCCGAACAGAACGCCGATGCCGCCCGTAACCGCTCGCGCGGCTATGCGCAGCAGGTTCTCAGCCTGGCGGAAGGTGAATCCGAGGCCTTCAACAAGGTCTACGAACAGTACCGGCTCGCCCCCGAAGTGACCCGCCGCCGCCTGTATTACGAGACCATGGAAAAAGTGCTGTCGAACACGGACAAGACCATCGTGGAACCGCGCGGCGTGACACCGTACCTGCCGCTGCCCGAAGTGCGCCGCCGCGCGCAGGAAGGGCAGACCGCAACGCCCGCCGCGCCGGCCACGGGGGGCCAGTAAGATGGAAAAGCTCTGGACCAACCACAAGCTGTCCGTGATTGCCGTGATCGCGCTGCTCGTCCTCTTCGCGATGAGCGCCTTCATCGTCCCGGAGGAAAAGCAGGCCGTCGTCATCCGCACCGGTGAGCCGGTGTATACCTATAACACCGCAGGCGGCAGCACGGGTTCGGGCCTGTGGCTCAAGTTGCCCATCGTCGACCAGGTCGAACTGGTCGAGAAGCGCATCCTCGACCTCGACATGACCGATCAGGAAGTGTTGTCGAGCGACCAGCAGCGCCTGGTCGTCAACGCCTACGCCCGGTTCCGCATCGTCAATCCGGTCCGGATGGTCGAACGCGCCGGCAACGAAGATGGCGTGCGGACCGCGCTCGAACCGATCCTGAACTCCGTGCTGCGGCAGGAACTGGGCCGGCGCACGTTCCAGGCCATGCTGACCGCCGAACGCGGCAGCGCGCTTGCCAACGTGCGCGCCAACCTCGACCGGCAGGCGCGGCAATATGGCGCCGAGGTGATAGACGTGCAGATCAAGCGCACCGACTTGCCCGAAGGCGATCCCCTGCAGGCCGCGTTCGAACGGATGCGTTCCGACCGCCAGCGCGAGGCGCAGGAAATCCGGGCGGAGGGCGACCGCGATGCCCGCATCATCCGCGCCGAAGCCGACGCAGAGGCCGCGCGCATCTATGCCGAGGCGTTCGGCAAGGATCCGGGCTTCTACGACTTCTACCGGGCCATGCAGAGCTACGACCAGACCTTCCGCGGCGAAGGCAATACGGGCGAAAGCAGCATCATCCTGTCGCCCGACAACGAATATTTGAACCGCTTCCGCAACCCCGGCCAGTAAGGCCGGGGCTGCCGGCGGCCTCTCGCGCGCGCAAGGGCAGATGCGTCCTTGCAGCGCGGACTTGCGTACCTACCTCGCCGTTAAGCCGCCGTTCGGCTGCGCTTTGCGAAAGCGCTGGCCACGAGGGGCACGAACATGCGCCCGTGCGCCAGCGCCGGGCGGGAGAGACAAGGAACGACAAGGACGTGAAGCCCGTGCGCTATGCCTATTCCATCACCACTGCCCTGCTGCTGAGCGGGGCGACCGTATCGCTGCTGACCGGGGTGCCTGCGGGCGCTCAGGTCGCCCAGAACGACGATTCCCGGATGAGCAGCGTGGTCCCGCGCGCCGGCGCGCCCGCCAGCTTCGCCGACCTCACCGAACAGTTGCAGCCCGCGGTCGTCAACATCTTCACGCGCCAGAGCGTGGAGGTGCAGAACCCGTTCGCGGGCACGCCCCTGGCGCGCCGCTTCGGCAACAACGGCCCGGTCCGCCGCGAAGGCCAGTCATTGGGTTCCGGCTTTCTGATCAGCGCCGATGGCTACATCGTGACCAACAATCACGTCATCGCCCCCGGTAGCCGCAACGCCACCGTGGACGAGATCACGGTGCGCCTGGCCGATGGCACCGAATACGAAGCGGAACTGGTCGGCGCCGACCCGGCGAGCGACCTTGCCGTGCTCAAGATTTCGCGGCGGGAGGACTTCCCCTTCGTTGAATTCGGCGATTCGGCAAATGCGAGGGCCGGCGACTGGGTGATTGCCATCGGCAACCCCTTCGGACTGGGCGGTACCGTGACGAGCGGCATCATCTCCGCCGTCCTGCGCACCGCCGGCGGGGGCGCTTACGACCGCTACATCCAGACCGATGCCAGCATCAATTCGGGTAATTCCGGCGGGCCGCTGTTCGACATGAGCGGTAACGTGATCGGCATCAACAGCAATATCCTCTCGCCGTCGGGCGGCAATGTCGGCATCGGCTTCGCCATACCGGCTGAAACCGCGCAGCCTATCGTGGAAACGCTGATGGCGGGCCGTTCCGTCGAACGCGGCTTTCTGGGCATCGGCATCCGTCCGGTAGACGAGGATACGGCGGCCGCGCTCGGCATTCCGGAAGACCGCGGCGAGATCGTCCAGAGCCTGACCCCCGGCCAGCCGGCCGCGGCCGCGGGCCTGCGCGAAGGCGACATCGTGCTGGAAGTGAACAACCGGGAAGTGACGCGCGAACAGACGCTGTCCTTCCTCGTTGCCAATATCGCACCGGGCACGCGCATCCCGCTGACCATTTTCCGCGACGGGCGCGAGCGCACCGTGAACGTGACCGTGGGCCAGCGGCCGAGCGAGCAGGAATTGCAGCAGCAGAACTTCGATCCCGAAAGCGACCAGCCGATGCCCGGCATGGGCGAAGGCAGCGCCACGGTGGAAGAGGCGCTGGGCCTGCAGGTCTTCCCGCTGACGCCCGACCTGGCGCGCCGCCTGCGCGTGGATGCGGGCACCGAAGGGCTGGTCATCAACGCGATCGACCCGGCCTCCGACGCGGCCACCAAGGGCCTGCGCCGCGGCTTCGTGATCCTGACTGCCAACTACCAGCCGGTGACGACCGTCGAACAGCTGGAAGAGGTCATTGCCGAGGCCAAGGAGCGGGATCGCCCGGCGCTGCTGCTGCGCATCCAGCCGATCGGCCAGAACCCCGCCTACGTGCCGGTCCGCCTGCGCTAGATCGACAATTCTGACAGACGGAAACGGCGCGGGAGCGATGGCTTCCGCGCCGTTTTCCTGTGACTAGTCGCTGCGTCCGGTGATGATCCGCACTTCCCGCGGAGCGACCGCCGCGCCCTGGTCGGGCGGCGGCAGGGGCTGGGGCGGCGGCGGCGTTCGCGCAGGGGCGGGCCTGCGCACGTCCGGCTGGCGGGTGGGCACGCGCCGGGTGTTGCCCGTGGCCCGGTCGAGGAAATCGTCGTCCGCTGCAGGCGGCGCCGGGCGCCCCGTCGGCATCGGCTGACCGCCGCCGGAACCCGCGCCAGGCTGGATCGGATTGCCGTCCGGATCGACGAGGTTGCCGTTACCGCGCGGGCTGTTGCGGTCGGGCTCGATCAGGTTCCCCTGCTCGTCGATGAAATAGTAATCCTCCGGCTCGGTGTACTGGTATTCCTGTTCGTCCGGCTCAAGTTGCCATTCCGGCAGGTTCAGGTCCGTATCGAATTCCTCGATCGGACGGTCCTTCACGGCATAGCGCATGAAGGCGGCGAAGGCGGCGGCCGGCGCGCGGCCGCCCTGCAGGCCGCTGACGCGCTTCGCATCGTCGCGGCCCATCCACACCGCCGCCGTGATCCCGCTGGAAAAGCCCGCGAAATACCCGTCCTTGTTGGAGCTGGTGGTGCCGGTCTTGCCCGCGACCGGCCGGCCGATCTGCGCCGCGCGGCCCGTGCCCGTCTGCACCGCCGCCTGCAGCAGGTCGAGCATGCCCGCGGCCACGTGGTCGGGCACCAGCTGGTAGGTGCGCGGCTTGCTGTGCTGGTAAAGGAGGTTGCCGTTCTGCCCGGTCACCTTGACGATGCCGTAGGGCTCGATCGAGCGTCCGCGCGCCGAGACGCTGGCAAAGGCGCGCGCCATGTCGATCAGGCGCACCTCGTTAGAGCCCAGCACCATGGAAGGATAGGTGGAGATCGGCGTCGTGATGCCGAACCGCCGCGCCATGCCCGCCACGCTGGTAAAGCCGACCTCGTTCCCCAGTTGCGCCGCCACCGTGTTGCGCGACAGGGCGAAGGCGGTGCGCATCGTCATGTCGCCGGCATAGCCACCGCCCGAATTGCGCGGCGTCCAGCCGTCGATCGTCACCTTTTCGTCGGTCACGATGTCGTCGGGCACGAAACCCGCTTCCAGTGCCGCGAGATAGACGAACAGCTTCCACGAGGAGCCGGGCTGGCGCACCGCCTTGGTCGCGCGGTTGTAATTGCTGGTGACGTAATCGGTGCCGCCGACCATGGCGAGGATCGCCCCGTCGCGGTCCAGCCCCACCAGCGCGCCTTGTGCACCAGACGGCACGTTGTCCTTGATCGCCGCCGTCGCCGCGCGCTGCATGCCGAGGTCGAGCGTGGTGTAAACCTCGATCGGCTCGCGCGTGTCGGGCAGGTAGAGGTCGAGCTGCGGCAGGACCCAGTCGGTGAAATAGCGCACCGAATTCTGGTTGGTGTCCGTCTTGATGTTGACCGAAGACACGTCGACCTGCGCCGCCTCGCCGGGCGAGAGGCCGCCGTATTTGCGCATCTGCATGATGACCACGTTGGCGCGGCTTACGGCGGCGTTGATATCGGCGGTGGGCGCATAGCGGCTGGGCGCCTTCACCAGCCCGGCGATGATCGCCGCTTCCGCCAGCGTCAGGTCGCGGGCGGAATGGCTGAAGAATTTCCGGCTGGCGCTGTCGATCCCGTACGCGCCGCCGCCGAAATAGACCTTGTTGAGATAGAGCTCGAGCAGCTGTTCCTTGGAAAACTTGCTTTCCAGCGCCAGCGCCAGGATGCCTTCGCGCAGCTTGCGGTCGAGCGTGCGGTTGTTATTGAGGAAGACGTTGCGCGCCAGCTGCTGGGTGATGGTCGAGGTAGCGCCCACCCGCTTGTCGTCGCGGAAGGCATTGTAGACCGCGCGGCCGAGGCCCAGCGGGTCGACGCCGAAGTGGCTGTAGAACCGCCGGTCCTCGACCGAAATCATCGCGGTCTTCATCACTTCGGGTATCTCGTCGGAGCGCAGCCACTGGCCGTAGCTCGGCCCCAGCTCGACCATCTCCGTGCCGTCTTTCGCCCGCACGACGATGGTCTGGCCGGCCTGCGAAGCCTTGAGCGTGGTAAAGCTGGGCAGGTTGCGCGCGGCGAAGAACACGGCGAGCCCCAGCGCCAGCGCGCCGAGCAGCGCCGCGAACGTCCCGCCGATCAGGAACCGGCGGGTCCATTTCCAGACAGGACCGCGCTCCTTCGGTTCGGCCTTGCGGCGCGAAGGTTTCTGCGGACGGCGCGCGGCTCGCTCGCGCGCCTCGGCGCGGACCTTGTCCTGTGGCCTGGCCCTGGAGCCTACGCTCCGCTTGCGTGCCATGAGATACCCGTCAAGTTACCCGTCACCCCGAAGTTGGTCGGCCCTAGCTATACAACGCCGCCGCACCTGCATAGGACTGTCGTAACAAGGTGTGAACAACTAGGGTCAAGACCCCAGGGCGTGCGTTTACTCCGCGTCGAACTCCAGCGCGGCGGAATTGATGCAATAACGCATGCCGGTCGGGCGCGGCCCGTCGGGGAACAGGTGGCCCAGGTGGCTGCCGCAGTTGGAGCATTTCACCTCGGTCCGGATCATGCCGTGGGAGGTATCGCGTTCCTCGTCCACCGCATCGACGGCGGTCGGCTGGAAGAAGCTCGGCCAACCTGATCCGCTGTCGTATTTCGCTTCGCTTTCGAACAGTTTCTGCCCGCAGGCGGCGCACAGGTACTCGCCCGGCTCCTTGTTCTTGTCGAGCGCGCCGGTGAAGGCCCGTTCGGTCCCGCCTTCGCGCAGGACGTGGTACTGTTCGGGCGTCAGCCGTTCGCGCCATTCGGCTTCTGAAATGTCGAGCTTGTTATCGGGCATGTAACGTATCTCCGCGTGTGCCTGTGAGAAGCGCTGGCGAAGCGCCCCGGTTCCCGCCCGCGTGCGACAGCGGCTGGGGGTCAGTCGACCTGCGCGTAATGCGCCGGCGGATGGATGCCTTCCATGCGTTCGGCCAAGAGCGGGCGGAAGCTCGGCCGGCTCTTCATCACGCGGTACCAGCCGAGCGCTTCCTCGTGCCCGTCCCAGTCGATCCCGCCGAGGTAATCGGCGACCGAGATGTGGGAGGCGGCGGCAAAGTCGGCCAGGCTGATCCGGCTGCCACCAAGCCAGCGGCGGCTGTCCACCAGCCAGTCGATATATTCGAGGTGCTGCGCCGCCAGCCGCATCACCTCGCGCAGGGTGCGCGAGTCCGGCGGGGCCTTGGCGACAATGCGCTTCTTCATCTTCTCGACCAGTAACGGCCCGGTGACGTCTTCGTAGAAATTGCCGTCGAACAGCGCGACCAGCCGGCGGATTTCCGCACGGCGGATGGCGTTGCCGGGGATCAGCGGGCTGCGTTCCACCGCATCGTCGAGGAATTCGCAGATCGCCTGGCTGTCGATCAGCGTGATGTCCTTGCCTTTGTGTCGCAGCACCGGCGTGCGGCCGGCGGGGTTGAGGGCGAGGAACGCGTCGCGCCCTTCCCACGGATGCTCCCGCCAGATCTCATAGGTGACACCCTTCTCGCTCAGCGCGAGGCGCACCTTGCGGCTGAAGGGGCACAGGGGAAAGGAATGGAGCTGCCACATGAAGCAACCCCGTTACCGCCAGCAGCGGCGCAGATAAAGCGGCTTGGGCGAAAGAATTGGTGGCGGCGCTACTCGCAGCGCCTGCCAGAGGTTAGACCACGCCCGCCTCGAAATCTTCGAGCAGGTAGAGGCATTCGGGGATCATCGCCGCGACCGTGTCGGGATCTTCCGTCAATTCGCCGACCTGTTCTTCGACCAGCGGCATCAGGGCCGGGCCTTCGATGTCGTGCGCCTCGGAGATGCTCACCATCGTTTCCACGAAGTATTCTTCGCCGCGCGCGTCGATGTCGCCGTATTGTTCGAAGCCTTCGAGCCCGGCGCGGTTGAACCCGGCGGTGAGCGCGAACACCACCGCACAGCGCAAATTGTCCGCTTCATCCGTGGTCAGCGAGTAATCCTGCGCCGCCGCGGGAAGCGGGGCCAAAGCGAGCGGGAGGGCGAATGCGAGCGTTCTGAACATGCAGCGATCCTGGGGGAGAAGGGTGAAAAAATACCTAGCGGCGGGCGACTTCGCCAACTTCGGCCAGCCGCTCCGCCATCTGGCGCAGGACGGGCAGCATCGCGGTGAGGCTTTCGCTCATGTCAGCAGCCGTTTCCATCGCGGCCGGCAGCTCTTCGGACAGGCGCGCGGGGATTTCCGCGGCTTCGGGTCCGGCGAGGTCAGCCAGGGTCGTGTCGGGGTCTACGGGCTCGTCCAGCGTGCCGTCGGCCCGGTCGACCGCCTCGATCAGCGGCGCGGCGGGCATCTCCATCAGCCCTTCGATCATCGCGCCGAGCACGCCGATTGCCAGCTGCTGCATGGCGGGATCGCGCAAGCCTTCGGCAACCTCGGCGATGTTCTCCTCGGCAGCTAGCGGCGCAGCGGCTTCGGCGTCCTGCGCAGCGGCAGGCTGGGCGGCGAACAAGGCACTGGCGAGCGCGGCGGGCGCGAGAATAAGGGAACGGCGCATGTGGGGTCTCCTCGGTATAAGGACACCTGCCACGATGCGCTTGAAGCTGGGGTGAACGCTGCAGGCGCGCCTCTTGCCTGTTGCCGCGCCGCGCGCTTGCGCCTAGCCCACCGGCAAAGGAGAATTTCGCCCATGAAGACCAGAGCCGCCGTCGCCTTCGCCCCCAAGCAGCCGCTCGAAATCGTCGAGCTGGACCTCGAAGGGCCCAGGGCGGGCGAGGTGCTGGTGGAAATCATGGCGACCGGCATCTGCCATACCGATGCCTACACGCTGGGTGGGCTGGACAGCGAAGGCCTGTTTCCCAGCATCCTCGGCCACGAAGGCTGCGGCGTGGTGCGCGAAGTGGGCGCGGGCGTCACCAGCGTGAAGCCGGGCGACCACGTCATCCCGCTCTACACGCCGGAATGCCGCCAGTGCAAAATGTGTCTGTCGGGCAAGACCAACCTGTGCAGCGCGATCCGCGAAACGCAGGGCAAGGGGCTGATGCCGGACGGCACCAGCCGCTTTTCCTACAAGGGCGAGACGATCTACCACTACATGGGCTGCTCGACCTTTTCGAACTTCACCGTGCTGCCCGAAATCGCCGTCGCCAAGATTCGCGAGGACGCGCCGTTCGACACGACCTGTTACGTCGGCTGCGGCGTGACGACGGGCGTGGGCGCGGTGACCAACACCGCCAAGGTGCAGCCGGGCGACACCGTGGTGGTCTTCGGCCTCGGCGGGATCGGGCTGAACGTGATCCAGGGCGCCAGGATGGCGGGCGCGGACCGCATCGTGGGCGTCGACATCAACCCGTCGAAGAAGGAATGGGGCGAGAAGTTCGGCATGACCGACTTCGTCAATCCGAAAGAGACGTCAGACGTGGTCGCGCACCTCGTCGACCTGCTCGACGGCGGGGCGGACTACAGCTTCGACTGCACCGGCAACACCGACGTGATGCGCCAGGCGCTGGAATGCTGCCACAAGGGCTGGGGGACCAGCATCATCATCGGCGTGGCGGAAGCCGGCAACACCATCGAGACGCGCCCCTTCCAGCTGGTGACGGGCCGCAACTGGCGCGGCACGGCCTTCGGCGGCGCCAAGGGCCGCACCGACGTTCCCAAGATCGTCGACTGGTACATGAACGGCAAGATCGCCATCGACCCGATGATCACCCACCGCCTCTCGCTCGACGAGATCAACAAGGGCTTCGACCTCATGCATGCGGGGACAAGCATCCGCGCGGTGGTGGTTTACTGAATTTCACCAAGGAAAGACGAGAATGTTCAGCCACGTCATGCTGGGCGCCGACGATATCGAGGCGTCCAAGAAATTCTACGATGCGTGCTTCAAGGCGCTGGGCGGGCGCGAGGGGCAGGTCGATCCCAAGGGCCGTGTCATCTACATGCACAATGGCGGCATCTTCCTGCTGACCAAGCCGATCGACGGCCAGCCGGCGAGCTGCGGCAACGGTTCGACCATCGGCTTCGCCGCCTCGAGCGAGGAAATGGCCGACGCTTGGCACGAAGCGGGCAAGGCCAATGGCGGTACCGAGATCGAGGATCCGCCAGGCCTGCGCGAAGGGGCCGGCATGAAGCTGTACCTGGCTTACCTGCGCGATCCCGCCGGGAACAAGATCTGCGCGATGCATCGCCCCGGCTGATCGCACGCCGCCCCGTGAACTTCGCGCTTGCCGTGGCCGCTTGGACGGTGCCGGCGCTGCTCTTGGCGGTGGCGCTGTCCGCCGCCGGCAAGGCGACGCTGCGCTGGCGCTGGCTGCTGGTCGGCGCGGGTCTCTATGCCGTATACGGCCTGCTGAGCTATCTTACCCTGCCCGCCGCATTTCTCGATATGCCGGCAGAGCAGCGGTGGCTCAGCCGCCTGTCGGCACTCGCCGTGTCGCTGGTCGCGATCGGCAAGTGGGTAAACTCCGGCCCGGTGTTCGAGCGCGAGGCGCTGGGCCTGACGCTGCGACAGGCGCCCGGTTCGCTGCCCACCTCGATCCTCGGCCTCGGCGTCCTCGTCGCCATATCCGCCCTGCCCGGCGGCATCGGCTGGAACCCGGCGGGGATCGATGCGGGCGCGGTTGCCTACCACCTCACCGTGCCGGGGCTGGAGGAGGAACTGATGTACCGCGCCGTCCTGCCCGCAATCTTCGCGCTCGGCCTGTCCGCCCGGATGGTGGATGCTCGCAAGTATCTCGGCTGGGGCCTCGCGATGGGCGTCATTGCCATGGCGTGCGGCCACGCCTTTGCGCTGCGCCCCGGCGGACAGATATCCTTCGACGTGTTCTCGCTGTTCTACGTCGGGCTGATTGGTGCCATCCTGGCGGACATGCGCTATCGCAGCGGCAGCCTGCTCTTCCCCATCATCGGCCACAATCTCGTCGGCCTGTTCGTTCGCATTCTCTAGGACCTGCCCATGGAAACCGTATCGACCACCCGCAGCCACGGCGGCACGCAAGGCGTTTATTCCCACCCGTCGGACGCGACGGGCACGGAGATGACCTTCTCCGTCTTCGTGCCGGATCATGCCGAAGGCGCGAAGCTGCCCGTGCTGTGGTACCTCTCCGGCCTCACCTGCACTCACGCCAACGTCACCGAGAAAGGCGAGTACCGCGCGGCTTGCGCGAAGCACGGGATCGTCTTCGTCGCGCCCGACACCAGCCCGCGCGGGGAGGCGGTGCCCGACGCGGAAGACGAATACGATTTCGGCAAGGGCGCGGGCTTCTATGTCGATGCGACGCAGGAGCCGTGGGTGCAGCATTACCGCATGCGGACCTATATCGAGGAGGAATTGCCCGCCCTCGTCGCGGCCGAGTTCCCGGTCGATCCGGCGCGCCAGTCGATCACCGGCCATTCGATGGGCGGCCACGGCGCGCTGACCATCGCGCTGCGCAACCCGGGGCGCTTCCGCAGCTGCAGCGCCTTCAGCCCCATCGTCGCGCCCGGCGAAGTGCCGTGGGGCCACAAGGCGCTGGGCCGCTACCTGGGGGACGACCGCAAGACATGGCGCGAATACGATGCCGTCGCCCTGATCGAGGACGGCGCGCGGATCGAACACCTGCTGGTGGACCAGGGCACGGCGGACGACTTCCTCGTCGAACAACTGCAGACCCACCGGCTGGCAGCGGCCTGCGAGAACGCGGGCCTCGACGCCGAAATCCGCCTCCAGGAAGGTTACGACCACTCCTATTACTTCATCTCCACCTTCATGGCTGATCACGTCGCGTGGCACGCGCAGCGGCTGAAGGGCTGACAAGTGCCACGCCCACTTTTATGGCTCGCCCTGTCCCTGCCGGGCGCATGGATGCTCGGGCGATGGGGGTTGACGCCGGATGCTTACGGCTATGGCCATGCGATCGCGGACAGCGGGGACTGGGCGGCGTGGCTGCTAATGGCGACGCTGGCCGTCACGCCGGTGCGGCTGCTTTTCAAGCGCGCACGCTGGACTTCATGGCTGGCCCGCCGCCGGCGCGACCTCGGCGTGGCCAGCTTCGCCTATGCCGCGGGGCATACGGCGGTCTATCTCTGGAAGAAGGGCTCGCTGGCGCAGGTGGTGGCGGAGATGTCCGATAGCTACCTTATCGCCGGCTGGCTGGCGCTGGCGCTGTTCCTGCCGCTGGCCATCACGTCCAACGATGCGTCGATGCGGGCGCTCAAGCGAAAATGGAAGACACTCCACCGGCTGGTCTATCCGGCGGCGATCCTCACGTTCCTGCACTGGATCTGGTCGGCCTTCGATCCGACCACGGCGTGGTTCCATGCAGCCGTCCTGGCCGCCATCGAGACGGCCAGGATCGTGCTGCAGCGGCGGGGAAGACCGCGCCGCAGGTGACGGCTTACAGCGTCACGTACTTGCGGAAACGGGCGACTTCGGCCTCGTCGACATACTTGCCGATTTCGCGGTCGAATTCCTCCATGTTCTCGTAGGGGCGATATTCCTCGAACTCGTGGACCATCTTGTCGGTCATGCCGGGGACGAGCCTGATTTCGTCTTCGCTGGCGGAATTGAGGTTGATCGGCACGAACACCCGCTCGCGCACCGTGGCGGCGGCGCCTTCGTCCAGCGTTTCCATCAGCTTCGTGTTGAATGCCATGGCGCTGTCGTAGGGACGGCCCGCCACGATCGCTTCGGCCAGTTCCGGCGTCATGCCGTCGATCACCGCCAGTTCCTCGGCGGTCGCGGTGTTGGGGTCGAGCACCGCGTCGGCTGACACGGTCGCTTCTTCACCGCCGTCGAGAGCAGCGGTTTCCTCAGCGGTGGTCGTCTCTTCCGGCGCTTCGGCGCAGGCGGAAAGCGACAGAGCGGTGCCGGCGAGAGCGGCGGCGAAAATCGTGTTGCGCATTGCGAATCCTGTTCTTGCGAAAGCATCGCAATAGCAGCTTATGCCGCGATGCGAAGCGAAACCTTTGTATTGTCGTGTATCAAGGGTTTGGCAATCCGCCGCTCACTTCGAAAAGGGCGTATTCCGCGCGCCAGTTGGCGCCGCCTGCGGGCATTTCACGGTCGCGGGTGAAGAACCAGCGCCGCTCGATGGCGATGCCGAGGGCTTCGGCCAGCAATTCGAAATCGCGTACCGTCACGTGGTGGATATTATCGGTCTCGTACCAGCTGACGGGCAAGTGTCGGGTGACGGGCATCCGGCCGCGCGACAGCAGCGCCCAGCGCATCCGCCAATAGGCGAAATTGGGGAAAGAGACGAAGGCCCGCCGCCCGACGCGCAGCAATTCCTGCATCATGCGGTCGGGCCGCGCGGCGGTCTGCAAGGTCTGGCTGAGCACGGCGTAATCGAACGCGCCGTCGGGATAGAAGGCAAGGTCGCGGTCGGCATCGCCCTGCACCACGCTGAGCCCCTGCGCCACGCAGGACGCGACGCAGCCGCCGTCGATCTCGATCCCGCGCGCGTCGACGTCCTTCGCCGTCAGCGCCGCCATCAACGCCCCGTCCCCGCAGCCGATGTCGAGCACCCGCGCGCCCGGCTCGATCCGGCGCAGGATGGTCGCAAGGTCCGGGCGCAAGGCGGTCATCCGAGGAACCCCTCAACCACGCGGTCCAATTCCGGCACGTCGAGCAGGAAGCTGTCGTGGCCGAAAGGCGCGGACAGTTCGACGAAGCTGACGGGCTTCGCCACCGCATTCAGTGCATGGACAATGTGGCGGCTTTCGGACGTGGGATAAAGCCAGTCCGTGTCGAAGCTGACGAGGCAGAAGCGCGCATCGCTGCGGCGGAAAGCCTCCGCCAGCGAGCCGCCCGCTTCCTCGGCCAGGTCGAAGTAATCCATCGCCCGGGTGATATAGAGATAGGCGTTGGCATCGAAGCGGTCGGTAAAGGCGAGGCCCTGGTAACGCAGGTAGCTTTCGACCTGGAATTCGGCGTCGAAGTTGAAGCCCTTGGCCTCGCGGTCCTGCAACCGGCGGCCGAACTTGTCGGTCAACCCGGCTTCGGAAAGATAGGTTATGTGCGCCGCCATGCGGGCGACGGCGAGACCTTTCTCCGGGCCTTCCGCCGCGCCGTAATAGTCCCCGCCGTTCCAGCCCGGGTCGGCCATGATCGCCTGCCGGCCAAGCTCGTGGAAGGCGATGTTCTGCGCGCTGTGGCGGCTGGTGGTGGCGATGGCGAGCACGCGTGCCGCCCGGTCGGGGAAATTCGCCGCCAGGCTCAGCGCCTGCATCCCGCCCATGCTGCCGCCGACCACCGCATGGAGCCGCGCGATGCCCAGTTCGTCGAGCAGGGCGACAAGCGCGCGGACCATGTCGCGGATCGTCACGACGGGAAAGCGCATGGCGTAGGGCGCGCCGTCATCCGCGACGGTGGCGGGGCCGGTCGAGCCCATGCAGCTGCCGATCACGTTGGCGCAGATCACGTGGTGGCGCGCGGTATCGATGGGTTTGCCCTCGCCCACCAGCCGCTCCCACCAGCCGGGCTTTCCGGTGACCGGATGCGGGCTGGCGATATGCTGGTCCCCCGTCAGCGCGTGGCACACGAGGATGGCGTTGTCCCTGGCAGCGTTGAGGTCGCCATAGGTTTCGAACGCGATCTCGACATGGCCGAGCGACTGCCCGCTGTCGAGCGGCAGGGGGCGGGGCAGGATGAGGGAGCGCGGTGCGGTCACGGGCGGGTCGGCAGGAAAGCTCGGGGCGGACGATAGGAAAGCCTGCCCTAACCCAGCGACGCAAGCTTGTCGAAGGGAGGATTTGGGGTAAAGCCGCGCGCATGACCCAGCGTTCGCCCAACCGCCCCCCAATCCGTCCGGCGCCGAAGCCCTATGTCGAGCGGATCCATGCCTATGTGCCGGGCAAGTCTTCGGGCGCTGACGGCAAGCCGCTGGCCAAGCTGTCGGCGAACGAGAACCCGCTCGGCTCCTCGCCGCAAGCGCTTGCCGCCAAGTCCGACGCGCGCACGCTGGCGCTGTATCCCGATCCGGACAGCCGCGCCCTTCGCGAAGCCATCGGCGCGCTCCACGGCATTGATCCGGCGCGAATCGTGTGCGGTGCGGGCTCGGACGAGATGCTGCAATGCGCGCTGCAGGCCTTCGCCGGGGTCGGCGACGAAGTGCTGTTTTCGCGCTACTCCTTCTCGCTCTACCCGCTGCTGACGCACAGGGTCGGGGCCGAGGCGGTGTTCGCCGACGATGCCGATTATGCGGCCTCGGTCGACAATATCCTGGCTGCGGTGACGGAGCGCACGAAGGTCGTGCTGCTCGACAATCCCAACAATCCGGTGGGCAGTTGGCTGGATGCAGGCGAGGTCGCGCGGCTGCACGCGGGGCTTGCCGCAGATGTGCTGCTGGTGGTCGACCAGGCCTATGCCGAATATCTCGCTCCCGGCGAGGACGACGGCGGGCTGGCGCTGGCGGCGGCGCACGACAACGTGCTCGTCACCCGCACCTTCTCCAAGGCCCATGGCCTCGCGGCGGAGCGGATCGGCTGGGCGACAGGCGCGCCGCATCTGGTCGATATGCTGAACCGGCTGCGCGGTGCGTTCAACGTGTCCGCCACCGGACAGGCCGCCGCCACTGCCGCGCTGGCCGATAGGCAATTTATCGAACATTCGCGCGCGCATAATGCCGAAGAATTGCAGCGCTTTGCGCAAGCCATCGCCGCGCTGGACAATCACGGCATCCGCATGATCCCCAGCCGCGCCAATTTCGCGCTGGTGCTGTTCGAAGGCGACCTTTCCGCAGAGACCGCGCTGGCGGCCATCGCGGATGCGGGCATCGCGGTGCGGCACTTGCCCTCGCAGGGCCTCGCCCACGCGCTGCGCATTACCATCGGCACGCGCGAGCAAATGGATACGGTCGCGCAGGTCATCCGCGACCTGGCAGAGGCAAGCTAGGCGTGCAGCGCATCGCCATCATCGGCCTCGGCCTGCTCGGCGGGTCGGTCGGCCTCGCGCTGGCGGAGCGGCGGCCCGACATCGTCACTTGCGGTTACGACCGCGATCCCGCCGTGCGCCGCCGCGCCGCGGAACGCGCGCTGGTCACTGCCGTGTGCGAGACGGCGGCGGAGGCTGTGGCCGGATGCGACCTTGCCATCCTGTGCGTGCCGGTGGGCGCGATCGGCGCGGCGGCCCGCGATCTGGCGGATACGCTGCCGGCAGGCGCCATCGTCAGCGATGTCGGATCGTCCAAGCAATCGGTGGTGGAGGCGCTGGCCGAAGCGCTGCCTCATCACACCGTCATCCCCGCGCACCCGGTCGCCGGGACCGAGGAGAGCGGCCCGGATGCCGGCTTCGCCAGCCTGTTCCAGGATCGCTGGTGCATCCTGACCCCGCCCGCCGACGCGCCGCCCGAAGCGGTCGAGGCGCTGACCGGCCTGTGGCGCTCTTTGGGTGCCAAGGTGGAGGTGATGGACGCGCAGCACCACGACCTCGTGCTCGCGGTGACCAGCCATATCCCGCACCTTATCGCCTACACCATCGTCGGCACCGCGTCCGACATGGAGGAGGTCACGCGCGGCGAGGTGATCAAGTATTCCGCCGGCGGCTTCCGCGATTTCACCCGCATCGCCGCGTCCGATCCGGTGATGTGGCGCGACGTGTTCCTAAACAACCGCGACGCGGTGCTGGAGATGCTCGGCCGGTTTACCGAGGACCTCACCGCCATGCAGCGCGCGATCCGTTCGGGCGACGGGGAGGCGCTGCACGACCTCTTCAGCCGCACCCGCGCCATCCGCCGCTCGATCATCGAGCAGGGACAGGACGACGCCTCGCCCGACTTCGGGCGGGGGCATTGAGGCTTTTTGCCCTTCCCCATGGGGAAGGGTCGGGATGGGGGTACCGGCAAGCCGACGTGGAGCACCCACCCCCGGCCCCTCCCTCAAGGGAGGGGAGAAATCAGTTCAGCGAATTGATCGCGGTCCGCACGCGCTCTTCGATCTCCTCGCGCTGGAGGCCGGGTTCGATCTGTTCGTGGAAGCGCACGGTGATGGTGCCGGGGCGCTTCCAGAAGCGGTGGTAGAGCGGGCCTGAATCGACCGCGACCGGCACAACCGGCAGGCGCAGCAGCTTGTAAAGGCCGGCAAAGCCCGATTGCAGCGCGCGCTCCTCCCCGTGCGGCACCCGCGTGCCTTCGGGAAAGATGCACAGCGGTCGCCCCTCCGCGCTGTAGCCCTTGGCTTGCGAAACCATCTGGCGCAGCATCGTGGCGCCCTGGTCGCGCTTCACCTCCACCGCGCCGTAGCCGCGCGATGCGGCGCGCCAGCCGGGGATGCGGAACAGCTCCGCCTTGGCGAAGGGCACCGGCTTGTCGAGCAGTACGGGCAGGTCGATCGCTTCGAAAAAGGATTCGTGGCGCAGGGCGTAAAGCACCGGGCGGGTTTCCTGCGGCCCTTCCACCACCACCCTGATGGCGAGGATGTTTTCGCACAGCCAACGGTGCCAGCGGCTCCACCGGTCGGGCCAGCGCTGCGTATGCTCCCGCCCCAACGGAGAGGTCAGCGCGCCCATGGAGATGCACACGATACTGCCCAGCACGAACAGCAGGTAGAACACGATATTGCGCAGCGCGATCACCTGAGGATGATCCCCCCGGCATAATCCGCCAGCAGCTTGTGGTATTCGAGGAAGAGGATGTAGAGCGACGGCTCCGACGCCACCGCATCCTCCACCATCGTGACCCCGCCGGGCAATTCGCGGCCGAGATCGAGATGCGCGCGGCGCATGTGCCAGTCGGTGGTGACGAGGCGGATGCTTTCCACGTCGTTGCTTTCCACCCACTTGGCCGCTTCGGCCGCGTTGCCGCGCGTGTCGACGGCGGCGTAGCCCAACGTCACGCAGCATTCCATGCGGGCGTCGGACACGCCGAATTCGGCGGCGAATTCCTCCGCCCTCACCTCGCGGTCGACCCCGGTCACGAACATGCGCTCGGCCCGGCCCTGCTCCAGCACTTCGAGCCCGCGCTGGATGCGCCCGCCGCCACCGGTGGGCACGACCACCGCGTCGGTGCGAACGTCGTCCACGGGCTGCGGCAGGGCGACGGCGAACCAGCCGAAACCCAGTGCCCAGACAAGCAGGAATGCAGCAATCAGCCGCCCGATCATAACATCTTCCTCAGCGCCAGCAGGATCGTGACGCGCGCCGTCAATGCGGCGAGCGCGACGCCTACCAGCGGAATCGCGGCAATCAACAGCCACTCGCCCAAACCGAGCGAACTTTCCGCAATCAGGCCCGAATTCAGCGTCGAGAATTGCGAGCCGAGGACCAGGATAGCGCCCATGCCGATGGCGAGGCCCACCGCGCCGCCCAGCATCGCATCATAGGCGATGGAGCGCTGGAAAACGCCGGCGATCTGGCGATCCGTCCCGCCCAGGAGGTGGACGATCTCCACCGTGTCGCGCGATCCGCCCAGCGCGCTGCGCGCGGCCAGCCACACGGCGGCCACGGTCGCCAGCGACAGCAGCACGACGAGCCCGAGCGACAGCCATTGCAGCGAGGCGATGGCGCCGAACACCGGCTCCAGCCAGCTCGACTGCGTGTTGACCGTCGCCCCCGGCACCGCCGCCGAAAGGGCTTCCGACAGACGCTCCAGCCGCTCGGGCGAAGCCGCGCCGTCCAGCTGCGCGTCGATCAGCGCGGGGATCGGGATGGCCGCCTCTTCCGCCCCGCCGTCGCCGCCCATCTCGCCGAGCCAGGGTTCGAGCAGGGTCGCCAGCTCGTCCTGCGGCACGCGCTGCGCGGCGATCACGCCGGACTGGTTGCTGAGGAAGGAGACCGCCTGTTCCGCCTTGCGATCGCGCGCGGCGGGGTTGGCTTCCATCACCTGCACGGTCAGCCCGCCGTCGAGTTCCGCCCGCGCGCCGGAGGCGAGGCTGCTGAGCGACAGGCCGCCTGCCGCAGCGACACTGGTCAGCGCGATCATGATCGCCATCACCCACGGCATTGGTCCGGAAAGCCGCGCGTGCGGCACGATCTCCGCCGCCCGGTCCCCGCGGAAAGGGGACAGGCCGCGCAGCCGTGCGAAACGGCGGGCGGGAGGCGGCTTCACCGGCGGCCCCCGCGCATGGTGCCTTCGGACTGGCGCGGCGGATAACGCAGCGCGCCCGTGGGATCGGACAGGCGCCCCTTATCCAACCGCATGATCAGCGACTGCGGCACTTTCTTGAGCAGGTGGACATCGTGGGTGGCCACCACCACCGTGGTGCCGAGGCGATTGAGCGCTTCGAACAGGCGCAGCAGTTTCAGCGCCATGTCGGGATCGACGTTGCCGGTCGGTTCGTCCGCCACCAGCAGTTCGGGCCGGGCGATCACCGCGCGGGCGATAGCGACGCGTTGCTGCTCCCCGCCCGAAAGCGTTTCCGGCCGCGCATCCATCCGTTCGGCCAGCCCGACCCAGTCGAGCATGTCGGCCACCGGCTTGCGGATGTCGGCCTCCGGCACGCCCGCCACGCGCAGCGGCAGGGCGACATTGTCGAAGGCGGACAGGTGGCTCACCAGCCGGAAATCCTGGAACACGGTGCCGATCCGGCGGCGGAAGGCAGGCAGGCGGCCGCGCGCCAGCGTGATCACATCGGTGCCGAACATGCGGATCGCCCCGCGCGACGGGCGCTGGGCGAGGTAAAGCAGCTTCAACAGGCTCGTCTTGCCCGCCCCGCTCTGCCCGGTGAGGAAATAGAAGCTGCCCGGGAATAGCGAGAAGGAGACATCGCTCAACACCTCGCGATCGGTGCCGTAACGCAGCCCGACATTGTCGAACTGGATGATATCGTCACGCAGGTCGTTCACGATATCGCGCCAGTCGGGGCGCAGGAGGGCAGGTTTCGGGGGCAGGAGAGCATGGGCAAAACGGCCTATAGCGGC
Source organism: Alteriqipengyuania flavescens (assembly GCF_030406725.1). NCBI lineage: Bacteria > Pseudomonadati > Pseudomonadota > Alphaproteobacteria > Sphingomonadales > Erythrobacteraceae > Pseudoblastomonas > Pseudoblastomonas flavescens. The sequence goes on from NZ_CP129107.1 coordinate 632,971, forward strand.
GTGCCGGTGTGGAAAAAAGCCAATCCCGCCGCATGGGGCGGTTTTCACTACCTTGCCCGCTTCGTCGCAATCGTGCTTAACGCCATGCCAAGATGATCATTTCCTGCCCTGCCTGCGCCACGCGCTATGTCGTGCCCGACAAGGCGATCGGCCCCGAAGGGCGAACCGTACGCTGTGCGCAGTGCCGCACGAGCTGGTTCCAGGATCCGTCCGAAGACGCGCTGGCAAGCCAGAGCAGGCCGGAAGCGAAGGCCGCGCCGACAGGGACAGCTCCGGCTCCCGCTTCTGCGCCTGCGGCTACGACACGAGGCGAAGCGGCCATCCCCGCGCCGACGCCCACGCCGCCGCCCGGCCCCTCGATCGCCGTGCGGCGGAGCGAGGAAGCGGCAGCCGCGCCCGCCTCTTCGCCTCCACCTCCCCCGCCCCCTACCCCGCCTCCGGCGCGCGAGGAACCGGTCGCTCAGGCCGAAAGCGACGATCCGCCGCCCGTCCCACCCGCACCACAGGCGGCACCGGTGCGCGAGTTCATCCACGAACCGGACGACGACCGTTCGCAATTCGACCACGAGCCCCCCTTCCGCCCGCGCCGCAACAAGCTCAAGCTGCTCACCTGGGCGGCCGCGATATTCGCCATTTCCGCCATCGGCCTGATTGCCGCGGCGAACTACTGGGGCCTGCCCGACTGGGTGCCGATCGAGCGGCCTACCTTCGCCCAGCCGCAGCCGGACCTGCTGCTGGAATTCCCGCAGGACCGGCAGGACCAGCGCAAGCTGCCCAACGGCACGCAGTATTTCGGCGTCAGCGGCAGCGTGACGAACGTCGGCGAAACGACGCAGCGCCTCCCCGAAATCCTGATCGTGATGCGCGATGCGCGCCAGAAGATCGTCTACAGCAAGGTCATCAACGCGGGGCAGCGCACCATCGCGCCGGGGGAAAGCGTCAGCATCAACCAGGCGGTGACCGACGTGCCCCGCACCGCCCGCTCTGCCGAGATCGGCTGGTCGCCCGCCTGACCCTGGCCTAACTTTGGCCTGAGCCCGCCCTGGCCCCGGCCCCATCCCCTGGCCGGCGCGGGACGAAAGCCGCTTGCAGCCCTCTCACCTGCTTGCTAAGGGCGCGCTCCTACCTCCGGGGGCCGCCGCAGACGCGGCCCTTTTCGATTGAGTGCGGTCGTGGCGGAACTGGTAGACGCGCAACGTTGAGGTCGTTGTGGCCGAAAGGCCGTGGAAGTTCGAGTCTTCTCGACCGCACCAAATCCTTGTCCGAGACAAGCCCTGTCGCCGCGAGCCGACTTCGACGCGCGAATGCGACGGCGGAGCAAACTTTGATTGATGGCAGACCGACCAACCTGGGAGCATGGCCTGCCTATCTCCTTGCGGTTATCGCGGCGCTTGCATGGCTATGTTTTCCCAGACCTCAAGGGCGGCTTGTCGCACTCGGCAGTCTCGGGATCCTTCTCGCCCTGCCAACCTTGATGCCATTCTGGGACCTATACATCGAGGCTCGCTGTCCGACAACATCGCCCTGTTCGACGAGAAGGTGGACCAGCAGCGGGTGATGGCCGCCGCCCACGCGGCCAGCATCCACGCCGATATTGCGGCAATGCCGATGCAGTACGGGTGAGTCCTAGATACCCATTTCCGCCTTGATCGCGGCGAATGCATCCAGCGCGTGGTCGAGGTCGTCGGTCGACAGCCCGCTCGACATCTGGGTGCGGATGCGGGCCTTGCCGTGGGGCACCACGGGATAGCTGAACGCGGTGACGTACACGCCCTTGCCGAGCGCCTTTTGCGCGAATTCGGCGGCGATTTTCGCATCGTAGAGCATGATCGGGATGATCGGGTGTTCGCCGGGCAGAGATTCCAGTCCGATCCGCTCCAGCCCGGCGCGGAAATGCGCGGCATTGGCGAACAGCCGTTCGCGCGCCGCGCCGTCTTCCGCGATGTCCAGCGCCTTCAGCGCGCCGCTGACCACGGCGGGCGCGACGGAGTTGGAAAAGAGATAGGGGCGCGAACGCTGGCGCAGCAGCGCGACCACTTCCTTCTTCGCGGACGTATAACCGCCGCTCGCCCCGCCCAGCGCCTTGCCCAGCGTGCCGGTGGTGATGTCCACCCGGTCCATGCAGCCGCGGAATTCGTGCGTGCCGCGCCCGGTCGCGCCGAGAAAGCCCGTGGCGTGGCAATCGTCGAAATGCACGATTGCGCCGTATTTCTCGGCCAGGTCGCAGATCTCGTCGAGCCGGGCGATGTAGCCGTCCATCGAGAACACGCCGTCGGTGGTGATCATCTTGAAGCGCGCACCGGCGGCGTCGGCGGCCTTCAGCTGTGCTTCCAGGTCCGCCATGTCGTTGTTCTTGTAACGATAGCGCTGCGCCTTGCAGAGCCGCACGCCGTCGATGATGCTGGCGTGGTTGAGCTCGTCGGAAATGATCGCGTCTTCGGCGCCCAGCAGCACTTCGAACAGGCCGCCGTTGGCATCGAAGCAGGACGGGTAGAGGATCGTATCCTCGAAACCGAGGAACCGGCTGAGGCGCGCTTCGGCTTCCTTGTGCAGGTCTTGCGTGCCGCAGATGAAGCGCACCGACGCCATGCCGTAGCCATGCGTGTCGAGCCCTTCGCGTGCCGCATCGCGCAGCCGCTCGTCGCCCGCCAGACCGAGGTAGTCGTTGGCGCACAGGTTGATGACGCGGCGCTCGCCCAGCGCGACCTGCGGCCCTTGCGCAGAGGTGATCTCCCGCTCGTGCTTGGTCAGGCCCGCTTCCTCGATATCCTTAAGTTCGCTGGCGAGGTGGTCGTAGAATGTCGCGTCCATCAGATGTCCTCCCAGTTCAGCACGACCTTGGTGGCCGACCCGTCGAGCATGGCGGCAAAGCCCTTCTCGAACTCGGTTGCCGGCAGGCGGTGGGTGATGATCGGCGTCAGGTCCAGCCCGCTCTCGATGAAGACCGACATCTTGTACCAGGTCTCGAAAATCTCGCGGCCGTAGACGCCTTTCAGCGTCAGCATGTTGAAGATGACCTTGTGCCAGTCGATCCGCACGTCGCCTGCGGGCAGGCCGAGGATGGCAATCTTGCCGCCGTGGCACATGTTGTCGACCATGGAGGCAAAGCCCGCCTCGCTGCCCGACATTTCCAGCCCGACGTCGAAGCCTTCGGTCATGCCGAGGTCCTTCTGCACGTCCGCCAGCGATTCTTCGGCCACGTTCACCGTGCGCGTCGCGCCCATCGTCTTGGCCAATTCCAGCCGTTCGGGGTTGAGGTCGCTGACCACGATATGCCGCGCGCCGGCATGCTTGCAGACTGCCGCCGCCATCAGCCCGATGGGCCCCGCGCCCACGATCAGCACATCCTCGCCCAGAATGTCGAACTGCAGCGCGGTGTGGACCGCATTGCCGAACGGATCGAACAGCGATGCGACGTCGAGGTCGATGCCTGGATTATGCAGCCACAGGTTCGCGGCGGGCAGGCTGAGATATTCGGCAAAGGCGCCCTGCCGGTTGACGCCGATCCCCTGCGCGTTGGCGCACATGTGGCGGCGCCCGGCCATGCAGTTGCGGCAATGGCCGCACACGACATGGCCTTCCCCGCTGACGATCTGGCCGACCGAATAATCCTTCACGTTGCTGCCGATCTCGGCAATCTCGCCGACGAATTCGTGGCCCACCACCATCGGCACGGGAATGGTCGCCTGCGCCCATTCGTCCCATTTCCAGATGTGCATGTCGGTGCCGCAGATGGCAGTGCGCTTCACCTTCACCAGCACGTCGTTGATGCCGACTTCGGGCTTGGGCACGTCCTCCATCCACAGGCCGGGTTCTGCGCGGGATTTGACGAGGGCTTTCATGGTGCGGCGGATCCTTGAACCGGTTTCAAATGCAACTTGTGGGCGCGCATATCGTGCCCGCAGGCCCGCGTCGAGTGCGGGCGTCGAGCGGGGCCATTCGCTGCGGCAGGGCGATTGCGCGCCGCGCGGCCAGCCCCTATCGCTGGGCGGCCAGCACAGGAGGAGCCGCGCCGTGAAGCCCTTTACCGCCCATCCGCAAACCGTCAGTGAAACCTATCTCCAGCATTTGCGCGTCGCGGCGAGTTTCGGCCTGCCGATGATCGCGGGCGGCATCGCCTGCCTCGTCCACGGGGTGTTCCCCTTCCTGTTCGAGCGGACGGGTAGCGAGACGATCCGCTCCCTGCACGAGCGGATGGTGGCCAATCGCCACCACAAGGCCGACGCGGGCGAGCCGTGCCACGAACTCGACTGGTGCATCTGAGATGGGGGATACGATCTGGTTCGCCGCGCCCGACCTTGCCGCGATGACCGCGTCCGGCGGGGCCGTGATGCCCGGCCTGCTCGGCATCGAATTCTGCGATTACGGGGACGACTGGCTGGCCGCGCGCATGCCGGTGGGGCCGGATGTCCACCAGCCCTTCGGCCGGCTCCACGGCGGGGCCTCGGTGGTGCTGGGCGAAACGGTCGCCTCGGTCGGCGCGGCATGGACGCTCGACCCGGCGAGCCACGCAGCCGTGGGCATGGAGATCAACGCCAACCACGTCCGCCCGGTAAAGGACGGCTTCGTCACCTGCATCGCCCGGCGCGAAACCGCCGGCCGCACCAGCCAGGTCTGGACCTGGCGCGTCACCGACGAGGAGGACCGCCCGGTCTGCATCGGCCGCATCACCATTGCGGTGATCGATAACGCGCGGAAATAGCGTCATGGATGTGATCGGACCCGTCAGCCAGACCTTCATCAGCCAGCGCACCAGATTGCATTACGCCGACTGGGGCAATCCGGACGCGCCGCCGCTGATCCTGCAGCACGGCGGGCGCGACCATTGCCGCAGCTGGGACTGGGTGGCGGAGGAACTGCGCGAAGACTGGCACGTGATCTGCCCCGACCTGCGCGGCCACGGCGACAGCGAATGGACCAACACCGGCCATTACCCGATGACCGCCTATCTGTATGATTTCGCGCAGCTGGTCCACCAGCTCGAATTGGCGCCCGTGACCATCGTGGCGCACTCGCTCGGCGGCAATATCGCCATGCGCTATGCCGGGATGTACCCCGACAACGTGCGCAAGCTGGTGGCGATCGAGGGGCTCGGCCCCAGCCCGAAGATGCAGGCGAAGATGGCGGAAAAGCCGTGGTTCGAACACCGCACGGACTGGATCGCCAGGAAGCGCGAAGCCTCCGCCCGCCAGCCGAAACGCTATGCCACGTTCGAGGAAGCGGCGAGCCGGATGCACGAGGCGAACAGCTATCTCAGCCGCGCGCAGGCCGAATACCTCACCCGCCACGGCGCCATCCGCAACGAGGACGGCACGTGGAGCTGGAAGTTCGATCCCCACCTCCACGCCTGGCCGCCCGACGACGTGACGCAGGCGCAGGTGGAGGAGCTATGGACCCGCATCACCTGCCCCACGCGCCTCGTCTACGGCAACGACAGCTGGGCCAGCAATCCGGCGGAGGATGGCCGCATGGCCCACTTCGGCGACAACGTGACCCTCACCAACTACGACCGCGCCGGCCACTGGGTCCATCATGACCGGTTCGATGATTTCGTGGCGGAGGTGAGGGAGTTCGTCGCTTAAATGCTTTGATCATAGCTTTATGCATTTGTGAAAAATTTCCTTTAACCATTTTTATTTGAGCGGGCATTCGTTAGTCTGGCCGGAACGGGCGGGTAGTTTATATGATTCAAAACAGATTTGTCGCTGTAATACTCGCGGTCACGCTGGTCGCCTGTGGTGACGAAGGCAGTTCCTCGCCGCCGGTTGCCCAGCCGACAGCCACCCCCGCGCCGCCCCCGCCTCCCCCTCCCACCTACAGCGAGGAAGTCGCCCGCTTGAAAGCCGCGCTGGCAACGGGCTGCGCAATACAAATTGGCGACATCGCGCTCACGGTTTCGTCCCGCTTGCGTGAAAGCTGGATTGCCGATGCGCAATTCGTCGAGCCGGATGACGAACGGATAACCATGCTTGGCGGTCGGCACACACGGGCATCCGGCTACCCCTATCGTGAAACGCTGCTCAACCAGGCGGTCACCACGCGCGAGCCGGTTTATGACGACGCGGGTTACACTGCCGCAAGATACGGCCTCAACGACGGCATCGAATTCGTCCTGCCCGCCGGGCAATCGCGGTTCGAGCTCGTCTCCATCGACGGCGGCACCCCCGGAAACCTCATCATCGAAATCGACGGTGTGCGGACCAATCTTGCCGGTTACCCGAGCGGACAGACATTCTCGGGAAGCTGGCTCTACAACCTGGTCGAAATACCGGAATCGCAGTCAGCACGGACAGTCCGGGTCTGGCTGCGCAACCGTGCTTTCGGAGGATTGCGGCTGCCCGCGGGTGAAACCCTGGGAGTAAAGCCCGACGGTACGCCCGCTTCGATGGTGTTCATCGGCGACAGTATTTCCGAAGGATCGAACGCCAGCCACGTCGTCAACACGTGGCCCATGCACGTAGCTGCTCGCTTGGGCATCGGTAATCCGGTCATGGCGTCGATCGGCGGCACGGGTTATTTGCAGCGCAGGGGCCAACAGTTCAATTTCCTCGACCGGCCGGAAGATGTGCTGGAAGCGGTAGCCGGCGGACCACCGGACGCTGTCGTCATTGCCGGTGGCCTGAACGATTGCCGGTCCGACGGCACGGGCTTCACCCCGCAGGAAATCGGCGATGCGGCCGCAAGCTATTTCACCGGACTGAGAAACGCCGCGCCCGATATGGTCATTTTCGTGCTGGGGCCATTCTCCTACAATGGCGGTGTGCCCTATCCGGCCCATCTTGCCGAATGCCGCGATGCGATTTTCGCTGCGGCGGCGGGTGTTGAGGCGACTTACACAATCGACGTGTCAGGATGGTTGCCATCCGGAGACCAGTCTGCGTTCTTCAATCTCGCCATCGACGGCGTCCATCCCAACGATTACGGGCACTCGGTCTATGGCGAGAAGGCAGCCGCCGCGATGGGGGAAATTATCGCAGGCTTGTGAGCGTTGCTGAGCGTGTGGTGACTACCGAAGAAACCATTTTCCTACTCTCGCCAAATCTGCCCTACCCTGCCGGATGACGCAGCATCCCGATCCCCGTTCGTTCGACAGCGCCGATAGCGGCGCGCTCGTGCCGGCCGACCCGGCCACGCTCCATCCCGCCGAAAACCTGCCCGCCAGACCCGTGCGCCACGACGGGTGGACGGCCGCGCGGCAGGCGGCTTTCCTGCGCGAGCTGGCGGCCACCCACAACGTCTCTGCCGCGGCGCGGGCCGTGGGGATGAGCCGGCAGTCCGCCTATGCCCTGCGCACGCGGTTGCAGGACACGCCGTTCGATGCGGCGTGGCAGGCGGCCTACCTCACCCGCTTCGATGCGCTGGCCGAAGCCGCGCTCGACCGGGCGATCAACGGGGTGGAGGTGCCGCATTACTACAACGGCGAGCTCGTCGGCACCTCGCGCCGCTTTGACGAGCGGCCGACGCTGGCCCTGCTGGCGCAGCGACGGGCGATGCCGACGACCTGCGCGCTGAGCGAACGGCCCGAAACCGCCTACGACCCCGACGAGCTCGGCGCCCTGATCGAACGCGTTGCACGTGGTCCGGGAGACTGGCTGGACGACAGCGACGCGGAACTGGAAGGGCGGGGTCCACGCGCCACGGATTGAGGGGGGCGGGGCCGGACGTGGCGCATGACCTGCCGAGTCGGTTTTTTAGGTGATATATCAATGGTTTGGTGATCAGCCGTGAAATTGACACCCTGTCAACTTCGTCAAATTCGCATCAGGCGAGTCACCCCACCGCGCCGCCTTCCCTGAGCGTGGCGATTTCGCCCTCGTCCATGCCCAGCCCTGCCAGCACCGCGTCGGTGTCGTCGCCCGGCATGGGGGCGGGATCGGGGCGGTCGGTGGGGGTGGCGGAATAGCGCGGCGCGGGGGCGGGCTGCATATCGCCGGCGACCTCCACGAAGGTCTCGCGCGCCCGGTTGTGCGGGTGGGCGGCCGCCTCGCTCATCGTGAGCACGGGGGCGTAGCAGACGTCGGTATGCTCCATCAGCGCGTCCCATTCGTCGCGCGTCTTCGCGGCGAAGACTTCGGCGAGCCTGGCTTTCAGATCGGGCCAGGCGCGGCGGTCCATCTGGGCGTCGAAGGCGGCGTCCTCGGCGAGGCCCGCCAGCCGGCGCAGTTCGGCATAGAACTGCGGTTCGATGCTGCCGATGGAGACGAACTTGCCGTCCGCCGTCTCGTAGGTGTCGTAATAATGCGCGCCGGTGTCGAGCATGTTGGCGCCCAGGTCCTCGCTCCACACGCCCATGTTCTTCATGCCGTGGATCATGCCCATCAGCACCGCAGTGCCATCGGTCATCGCGGCGTCGATCACCTGGCCTTCGCCTCCGTTCGCAACAGCCAGCAGCGCGCTGACCATCCCGAAGGCGAGCATCATCCCGCCGCCGCCGAAATCGCCGACCATGTTGATCGGCGGGGTCGGCTTTTCGTCCGCCCGCCCGAAATGCGCGAGCGCCCCGGCCAGCGCGATGTAGTTGATATCGTGCCCGGCATAGGGCGCATAGGGCCCGGTCTGCCCCCACCCGGTCATGCGGCCGTAGACCAGCTTCGGATTGTCGGCGAGGAGCACCTCGGGGCCGAGGCCGAGCCGCTCCATCACGCCGGGGCGGAAGCCTTCGATGATCCCGTCGGCGCTGGCCGCCAGCTTGCGGGCGAGCGCGATGCCCTCCTCGCTTTTCAAATTCAGCGCGATCGACTTGCGCCCGCGCCCGAGCACGTCCTTCTGCGAAACCGGCGTGCTGCCGCCGCGCCCGCCCGTCGCTCGGTCGATCCGTATCACCTCGGCGCCGTGATCGGCCAGCATCATGCCGCAGAACGGCCCCGGCCCGATCCCTGCGAACTCGACGATGCGGATGCCCGAAAGCGGGCCGGAGCGCGGACCGGCCACGGCTTACTTGCCCTTCCAGTTGGGCTTGCGCTTCTCGGCAAAGGCCATGGACCCTTCGCGCGCATCTTCGGAAACGAAGACCGGCCCGATCAGCTGGGCCTGCTTGTCATAGCGCTCCTCCATCGCCCAGCCGCGCGATTCTTTCAGGATCTGCTTGGAGACCTTCACGGCCAGCGGGCCGTTCTCGGCGATCCTGGCGGCCAGTTCCTTCGCCCCGTCCAGCGCGCTGCCTTCCGTCACGCGGTTGATCAGGCCGAGCTCGTAGGCCCGCTCCGCACCGATGAAATCGCCGGTCAGCGCCAGCTCCATCGCGATGCGTTCGGGAATCTGGTCGGGCAGCATCATGACGCCCCCTGCCGCGGCGACGAGGCCGCGCTTCGCTTCGGGAATGCCGAATTTCGCCCCGCTGTTGGCCACCACCAGGTCGCAGGCGATCATCAGTTCCAGCCCGCCGGCCAGCGCATAGCCTTCCACCGCGGCGATCAGCGGCTTCTGCGGCGGCTTCTGCACCACCCCGCCGAAGCCGCGGCCTTCGACGCTGGGACTCTCGCCGCGCAGGAAGCCTTTCAGGTCCATGCCCGAACAGAAGGTGCCGCCCGCCCCGGTCAGGATGCCGACGCGCAGATCGTCTTCCGCATCCAGCCGGTCCATCGCCGCCGCGATTCCCTCGGCCGCGGCCTTGCTCATCGCATTCTTGGCTTCGGGCCGGTTGATGGTGACGACGAGGACGCCGTCATCGACTTCGGTCAGGACTTCTTCGCTCATGGTGCGTTTCCTCTCTTGGTGCCGCTTCCGTTCGCGAAAGCGTGCTTGACGGGCATATTTAATCGGGCGATTAAACAAGTCCACCCCGCTCACGAAGGAATCCGCCGCCATGCCCGAAGCCTATATCATCGACGCCGTCCGTACCCCGCGCGGGATCGGCAAGGTCGGCAAGGGAGCGCTGGCGAACGAGCACCCGCAGCATCTCGCCGCGACGGTGCTGAAGGCGATTGCCGAGCGCAACGATCTCGACACGAGCACGGTCGACGACGTGATCTGGTCGACCAGCAGCCAGCGCGGCAAGCAGGCGGGCGACCTCGGCCGGATGGCCGCACTGGATGCGGGCTACGACATCACCAGCAGCGGCACTACGCTCGACCGGTTCTGCGGCGGCGGCATCACGACCGTCAGCCTGGCCGCGGCGCAGGTGATGAGCGGCATGGAAGACTGCGTGATCGCCGGCGGCACGGAAATGATGAGCTATGCCGGGCAGCTGACGCAGGAGGAAATGGCTGCCGGCCTGAAGCCGCCGATGATGGGCGCGCACAACCAGCGGCTGCAACAGGTCCACCCGCAATCGCACCAGGGCGTGTGCGGCGATGCCATCGCGACGATGGAAGGCTTCACCCGGGAAGAGCTGGACGAAGTCGGCTACCGCAGCCAGCAGCGTGCGGCCGAAGCCATCGCGGACGGGCGGTTCGCAAGATCGGTCGTCCCGGTGGTGGACGACGAGGGCAACGTCATCCTCGACCATGACGAATATCCGCGCCCCGAAACGACGCGCGAGGGGCTGGCCGAATTGCAGCCGGCGTTCGGGAAGATGGCCCAGATGCCGATCGACAAGGACGGCACCACCTTTGCCGGGCTGATCAACCGCAAGTATCCCGACCTCGAAATCCAGCACTTCCACCACGCGGGCAATTCTTCCGGTGTTGTCGACGGTGCTGCCGCCGTGCTGGTGACCAGCAAGGAATACGCCGACAGCCACGGGCTGAAACCGCGCGCCCGCATCGTGGCCACCGCCAACATGGGCGACGATCCCACGCTGATGCTGAATGCGCCGGTGCCCGCCGCGAAGAAGGTGCTGGAGAAAGCGGGCCTGACCAAGGACGACATCGACCTGTGGGAGATCAACGAGGCTTTCGCCGTAGTCGCGGCCAAGTTCGTCCGCGACCTCGACCTCGACTGGGACAAGGTCAACGTCAACGGCGGGTCCATCGCATTGGGCCACCCCATCGGTGCGACGGGATCGATACTGATCGGCACCATCCTCGACGAACTGGAGCGGCGCGACCTCAAGCGCGGCCTCGTCACCATGTGCGCTGCCGGCGGCATGGCCCCTGCCATCATTATCGAACGCGTCTGACACTGCAAATCCCCCTCCCTGGAGGGAGGGGCTAGGGGTGGGTGTACGGCCTTCCCGGACGGAGCGCACCTTTCAAGCCTTGAGCCCCCACCCCCGGCCCCTCCCCGCGGGGAGGGGAGTCAGGTCGCGATCAGTTGCTGTATAGCTTCCAGCCATTCGCGCGGAGCCTTGCGGCGCCCCATATCGGCGACGAATTCCTGCCCGCGCGCAACGCTCTGCAGGCGCGGGCCGCGCAGCCAGCGATCCGCGCGGTCGTGATAGCTTAGCCCGGTTTCGCGCAGCCACTGCGGGATGCACCACAGGCTCGGCGGGCCGCCGGACACGGTCAGGCGCAGGTCCGGATGGTCGGCCTTGGCGGTGCAGCCCGGCCCGCGGTAGATCACATCGTTGCGGCCATGCATGGCGATGGCATGCGGGTGATCGAGCGCCCGCAATCCGGCGAGCGTATCTTCGCGAGCAGTCGCAAGGGCGATCACCTCTGCGACCTCCATCCAGCCGAAGATGCGGTGGTGCGGCTCCCCCGTTTCTTCCTCGCGGAACAGGCCGAAGAACACGAACACGTCGCCCACCCCCACTCCGTGGTTCGCGAGGTGGGTTTGCGCCGCGCCGCACTGGCCGAACAGGCACTCCCCGCCCGTGAACATCGGATCGTGATGGCACAGGTCCTCCCTGGCGATGCGGCCGCCGCTCGTGCTCTCTACCAGCGCGCCCAGCCCGATGTCGGCGTAGCGCGTGCGCGAGGCGGCGCCTGCAGGGATCGGCAGGCTGACGGGCACACCGTCCACGATGGGCGACGGGGCCCCGCCCGCCGCGCTGTCGAAGCCCTTGCGTGAAAAGACGATCCGCATGGCGGCCGCCCTGCCGTAGCGTCCGCCCGCTGCCAAGCGACTTTTCTTGAACCGGAAGGCCTCGGGGTCCAAGGGGCACGCTTACGCAACCGACTCGAATACCGATCCCTGCAGGAAATGCCTATGCTCCGCCGCTCTGCCCCCATCGACCGCACTGCGCTGCGCCGCGCCTATCGCGCCGCCGAAGCGGACGTCGACCGCGAACGGATCGAGCAGGCCGCCCCGGTCAGCGCGTTGCACGATGCCGCCAGCGCCTATGCCGCCGGGCTGATCGAGGATGCCCGCAAACGCAAGGCGAGCGGGATCGACGCGTTCCTGCACACCTACGGCCTCGATACGGACGAAGGCATCGCGCTGATGTGCCTTGCCGAAGCGCTGCTGCGCGTGCCCGACGCGCGCACGGCCGATGCGCTGATCCACGACAAGCTGGGCGACATCGACTGGTCGGAGCATCTGGGCGAAAGCTCCAGCACCTTCGTCAACGCCGCCACCTTTTCGCTTATGTTGACCGGCGAGGTACTGGAACAGCGGCGCGAGACGCAGAGAGGGCTGTCGAAGAGCCTCGGCCGCGCCGTCGGCCGTCTGGGCGAACCGGTGATCCGCAAGGCCACGCTGCAGGCGATGAAGATCCTGGGCGGGCAGTTCGTGTTCGGCCGCACCATCGACGAGGCGATCAAGCGCGCCCGGCCGGAGCGCGAGCGCGGCCTGTCCCACAGTTTCGACATGCTCGGCGAAGCGGCGATGACCTATCCCGATGCGGAACGCTATCGCGCGTCCTACGAAAACGCCATCGCGCGCGTCGGGCAGGTCGCGGGCAGCGGCCCGATGGATTCGCCCGGCATTTCGGTGAAGCTGTCGGCGCTCTATCCGAAATACGACTTCCTCCACCACGATGCCGCCGCCGATGCGCTGGTGCCGATGGTCCATGACCTTGCCGCTGCCGCGCGCGATGCGAACGTCCAGTTCACCATCGATGCGGAAGAAGCAGAGCGGCTGGAGCTCAGCCTCGACATCATCGAGGAACTGCTGGCGGACGACGCCTTGTTCACCCGGCCCGACGGTTCGCGCTGGGAAGGCTTCGGCCTTGCGATCCAGGCCTACCAGAAGCGCGCTGCGCCGCTGTGCGACTGGATCGTCGCCGCCGCGCGCAAGCACGACCGCAAGCTGATGGTCCGGCTGGTCAAGGGTGCCTACTGGGATACCGAGATCAAGCTGAGCCAGGTCGGCGGCTACAGCGACTTTCCGGTCTTCACACGCAAGGTGGCGACCGACGTATCCTACCTCGCCTGCGCCGAGAAACTGCTGCGCGCCGACGACGTGATTGTGCCCGCCTTCGCCACGCACAACGCCTATTCGGTCGGCGCGATCAAGGCGCTGGCTGGCGGTCTGGCCTCAAGCAGCGGAGCGGTAGGCCACGAAAAGAGATCGGCCTCAAGCAGCGGAGCGGTAGGCCGACAAAAGACCTTTGAATTTCAGCGCCTGCACGGCATGGGCGAGGAGCTGTTCGCCGCCCTCGCCGCGCAGGAAGCGCGCGACGGCCAGCCGCAGACGCCGGTGCGCATCTATGCACCTGTCGGCAATCACAAGGACCTGCTCGCCTATCTCGTCCGGCGCCTGCTGGAGAACGGTGCGAACTCGTCCTTCGTCAACCGCATGGCCGATGCCGACGTGCCCGCATCCGACCTGGTGACCGATCCCGTCGCCGAGCTCGCCGCGACCGAGCCAAAACGCAATCCGGCGATCCCGCTGCCCGCCGATATCTTCCCGGGCCGCGAGAACAGCGCGGGCGTGGACCTGGCCGACCCCCTGGTGCGCGAGCCTTTGCTGGAGCGGCTGGAGCGGCTTGAGAAAGTCCGCTGGCATGCCGAGCCGACCTTCCTGTCGGATGATGACGGCACAGCGGAAATCGCGCCGATCAACGCCCCGCAGGACCTCTCCCACGAAGTCGGCACGCGGCGCGACACATTGCCGGGCGAAGTCGCGGACGCGATCGGTCGGGCGGAAGCGATCCAGCCCGGCTGGAACGCGCTGGGCGGCGAGAAGCGCGCCCTGCTGCTCGAAGAAACCGCCAATTTGTTCGAAGCGCACACGGACGAGTTCCTCTCGCTCTGCCGGCGCGAGGCAGGCAAGTCCGTGGTCGACGGCGTGCTGGAGCTGCGCGAGGCGGTGGACTTCCTGCGTTATTACGCGCTGGAGGCGCGCCGCCACTTCACGCATTCGACCCCGCTGCCAGGCCCGACGGGGGAGGAAAACCGCTTGTCGCTGGTCGGCCGCGGCGTGTTCGCCACGATCAGCCCGTGGAATTTCCCGCTGGCGATCTTCATCGGCCCCGCCGCCGCGGCCCTCGCCGCCGGTAACACGGTGGTCGCCAAGCCGGCCGAGCAGACCCCGCTGATCGCCGCGCTCGCCGTGCGGCTGGCGCACGAAGCCGGCATCCCGCAGGAAGTCTTCCAGCTGCTGCCGGGCGCCGGCGATGTGGGCGAATACATCACCAGCGACCCGCGCATCGCCGGCGTCGCCTTCACCGGATCGACCGAGACGGCGCGGGCGATCAACCGCACGCTCGCCGCGCGCGAGGCGCCGATCGCCACCTTCATCGCCGAAACCGGCGGTCAGAACGCGATGATCGTCGACAGCTCCGCCCTGCCCGAACAGGTCACGCGCGATGTCGTCGCCAGCGCTTTCCAGAGCGCGGGCCAGCGCTGCAGCGCGCTGCGCATGCTCTATATCCAGGACGATGTGTACGACGAGATGCTGGCGATGATCCGCGGCGCGTTCGAGGCGCAGGTCATCGGCGATCCGAAGAACCTTGCGACCGATATCGGCCCGGTGATCGATCCCGATGCCAAGGCCGCGCTGGAACGCCACGTCGCCCGGCGAAAGAAGGCCGGGCGCACCGTGTGGCGGCGCAAGCTGCCGCGCGGCGCGAGCCATGGATGCTTCGTCGCCCCGACCATCATCGAGATGGATTCGATCAACGACCTGAGGCGCGAGAATTTCGGCCCGGTCCTGCACGTCGCGCGGTTCAAGGCGGAAGACCTGGGGCAGGTGATGGAAGACATCAACGCGACGGGGTACGGGCTGACGCTGGGCCTGCACAGCCGCATCGACGCTGTGCGCGCCTTCGTGGAAGCCCGCGCGAAGGTCGGCAATTTCTACGTCAACCGCAACCAGATCGGCGCGGTGGTGGAAAGCCAGCCTTTCGGCGGCGACGGCCTGTCGGGCACCGGCCCCAAGGCCGGCGGCCCGCACTACGTGGCGCGCTTCGCCAGCGAGCGGGTGGTGTGCATCGACACGACGGCCGCCGGCGGCAACGCCACGCTGCTTGCTGCGGGCTGAACTTTTAAAAGAGTGCGACGTGGCAGGAATTGCCCGCTAAGGGGGCGCCATGCAGATATTGGTGACAGGTGCGGCAGGGTTCATCGGCGCGGCAGTGGCCGACCGACTTCTGGCGCGCGGCGACAGCGTGGTCGGGATCGACAACCTCAACGACTATTACCAGGTCTCCCTGAAGCGAGACCGGATCGCGCGGGTCGAGGGCCAGGGCACTAACCGCTTCCGCTTCATCGAGGCCGATTTCTCCGACGAGGATGCGCTCAATCGCGCGCTGGAGAATGTCGCCATCGACCGCATTGTCCATCTGGGCGCGCAGGCCGGGGTCCGCTATTCGATCGACAATCCGCGCGCCTACCTGCACTCCAATCTCGGCGGGCACCTCGAAATGCTCGAGCTCGCCCGCCAGCGCGAGCTTGGCCACCTCGTCTACGCCAGTTCAAGCTCCGTCTATGGCGGCAACGAAAGCGTGCCCTTCGCCGTGGACGACCGGGTCGACCACCCGATGTCGCTCTATGCCGCCACCAAGAAGGCGGACGAATTGATGAGCGAGACCTACGCCCATCTCTACCGCATCCCGCAGACGGGCCTGCGCTTCTTCACCGTCTACGGCCCGTGGGGCCGCCCCGACATGATGCTGTGGAAGTTCACCGACCGCATCCTGAAGGGTGAACCGATCCCGGTGTTCAACCACGGCGAGATGTGGCGTGACTTCACCTACATCGACGACATCGTTTCGGGCGTGGTCGCCGCGTTGGACAATCCGCCCGCCGACGATGGCAGCGCGAAAGCCGGCGGCAGCACGAAGCCGCACGCGATCTACAACATCGGCAACCACAAGTCCGAACACTTGATGAAAGTCATCGGCGTGATCGAGGAGGCGTGCGGACGCAAGGCCGAGGTCGAGATGCTGCCGATGCAGGCCGGCGACGTGCCGCGCACCTTTGCCAATATCGATGCGATCGCAAACGACCTCGGCTATGCGCCCACCACCAGCATCGAAGACGGCGTGCCCGCCTTCGTGCGCTGGTTCCGCGAATATCACGGGGTATAATTCCGCGGCTGCCTTGCGCAGGGTGGATGGGTGGGGAATCGTCGCGCCATGGCGATTCTTTCCGACAAGTGGATCCGGCAGCGCGCGCACGAAGACGGCATGATCGAGCCCTTCGTGGAGGCGCAGCGGCGCGACGGCTGCATCTCCTACGGCCTCAGCTCATACGGTTATGACGCGCGGGTCGCGCCGGAATTCAAGATCTTCACCAATGTCGACAGCGCCGTGGTCGACCCGAAGGATTTCGACGGGAAAAGCCTGGTCGACCGCGAGACCGACGTCTGCATCATTCCGCCCAACAGCTTCGCGCTTGCCCGGACGGTCGAATATTTCCGCATCCCGCGCGACGTCCTCGTCATCTGCCTCGGCAAGAGCACCTATGCGCGTTGCGGCATCATCGTGAACGTCACGCCGCTGGAGCCGGGCTGGGAAGGCCACGTGACGCTGGAGTTTTCCAACACCACGCCGCTCCCCGCCAAGATCTACGCCAACGAAGGCGCGTGCCAGTTCCTGTTCCTGCAGGGCAACGAACCGTGCGAGACGAGCTATGCCGACCGCGCCGGCAAGTATCAGGGCCAGCGCGGCGTGACCCTGCCCAAGCTCTGACGCGGAACCCGCGCTGCCGTAGCAGCTTTGACTCCCCGCAAGCGCAGGCCCATCACCGACCGCGCTGAAGGAGGATTTCAATGCCCGACCAATCCCGCGAATTCGATATCATCGTTTATGGCGCCACCGGCTACACCGGCCGCCTCGTCGCCGAACATTTCGTGCGCGAATACGGCGGCAAGGCGGACGGCCCGAAGTGGGCGATGGGCGGGCGCAACCTCACCAAGCTGGAGGAAGTGCGCGGCCTTGTCAGTGCGCCGGGCGATACGCCGCTGGTGGTCGCCGATGCGGACGATCCCGCCAGCCTGGAGGCGATGTGCAAGCGGACCAAGGTCGTCCTGACCACGGTCGGCCCCTACCAGCTCTACGGCGACGACCTCGTCGCAGCCTGCGCGAAGACCGGCACCCATTATGCCGACCTGTCGGGCGAGCCGGCGTGGATGCACGAGAAGATCGAGCAGCACCAGGCCCAGGCGAAGGCGAGCGGCGCGCGCATCTGTTTCTCCTCCGGCTTCGATTCCATACCCTTCGACATGGGCGTCTTCATGCTGCAGCAGGAAGCGCAGAAGAAATTCGGCAAGCCGTGCAATCGCGTGCGTGGGCGGGTGCGCAAGATGCAGGGCACATGGTCGGGCGGCACGGCCGCCAGCTTCAAGGCGACCATGGCCGCGGCGGCCAAGAGGCCATCGATCCTGAAGGTCCTCAACGATCCCTTCGCGCTCACCCCGGGTTTCGAAGGACCGGACCAGCCCAACGGCCTGATCCCGAAATACGAAAAGGATTTGAATACCTGGGCCGCGCCTTTCGTGATGGCGGCGATCAACACCAAGAACGTCCACCGCAGCAATTTCCTGCTCGGCCATCCTTACGGCGAGGACTTCCGCTACGACGAGATGGTGCTGACCAGCCCCGGCGACATCGGCAAGGCAGCCGCTCAGGCGATTGCCGGCGGGATGAAGGCGATGCTGGGCGACGGTGGGCCGAAGCCCGGCGAAGGGCCGAGCGAGAAGGAGCGGGAAGAAGGCTTCTACGACCTCCTGTTCGTCGGCTCCACGCCCGATGGCGAGACGATCCATTACGGCGTCCGCGGCCAGTACGATCCTGGCTACGGTTCGACCAGCCGGATGCTGGCCGAAACCGGCATCGCGCTTGCCGAAAGCGAGCACGAGGGCGGCATCGGCACCCCCGCATCCATCCTGGGCGAAAAGCTGGTCGAGCGGCTGCGCGAGCATGCCGCCCTGACCTTCGAGGTGGAAGAGTAGGCCGCTAGAGGCTCAGTCTCACGCTCAGCTTCAAATTGCGGCCCGCCAGCAGCACGAAGGCTTTCGTGAAGCTGGCGTGGCGGCGCGCATCCTCGTCCAGCAGGTTCTCGCCCTGAAGGATGATCGCAAGGTTGCGGTTGCCGCTCCACGGTTTCCACGTGATCGAGGCGTCCAGCATCGTGAAGCTCTTGGTCGGCGTTTCGTATTCCGCCAGATCTTCGGGCTCTGCCACATAACGCGCGGAGACGCGGCCGGTCCACGGCCCGTTGCTCGCCTCCAGCGCGGCATAGGTGCTCAGCGGCGGCAGGCGCGGGATCGTCTCGCCCGTGTCGTCCCGCCGCGCGCGGACGTAATCGAAGCCAAGCTCGCCCGTGAGGTCGAAGGTGCCGACAGTGGCAAGCGGCGCGATGACCTGCCCTTCCAGCCCGAACCAGTTCACGTTGTCCTGCTGGTACACGAACACCGGCAGTTCGTCCTCTTCCTCATCCGTTCCGGACAGGTAGATGAAATCGTCGAACCACTGGTGGTATGCTGCCAGCCGCAACTGCACGTCGCCGATCTTGCCGGCGGCAAAGGCTTCCACGCCCAGTGCCACCTCGGTGCCGAGACCGGGATCGCCGATCTCGAACTGCTGGGTGGCAATATGGGGGCCGTTGGAAAACAACTCTTCGGCGCTGGGCGCGCGTTCGGCCCGGCTCAGGTTGACGCCGTAACGCATGGCCGCATCGGGATCGTTGGAGAGGCCGATGGCGCCGGAATAGGAATCGAAGCCGCGCTCGATCCCCAGCGTGTCGGCGGCGACATCGGTCCGCTCGTAACGCAGCGCCGCTTCCAGCCCCAGCCCGCCGAAAGTGAATTCCTGCAGCGTGAAGGACGAGAACTGGTCGGTGACGTTGGGCGCGATATAGGCTTCCGCACCGACCGCTTCGAAATCGCGGTGGTAGTACTGGAAGCCGGTCGATCCGCGCCAGCCGCGCTGTTCGCGCTGGACGATTTCCAGGCGGCCTTCGTAGCCTTCCACATCGAAGGTCGTGCCGACTTCGTCGCCTTCGAATTCGGTGTGGAAGTAATCACTGTAACCGCCGCGGAAACGGATTTCGGAGAACGGTCCAGGGAGGTCCACCCCGCCGCGCACGTCGGCGCGATACTGGCGCAGGCCGATGGAGACCGTTTCGTCGCCCCCCTCCTCTTCCTCGAATGCGCCCTCTTCGCCTTCTTCGCCGTGGTGATGGCCTGCGCCCGGTGCGGTCGGCACGCCGTAGAACGTGTCGTAGATGCCGAAGGATGCGCCGAAGTTGGCGCCGTCGCCCAGCCAGGCGAGGCCGCCGCCGACGGACCACGTTTCCGTGCCGCTGTTGGGAATGAACCCGCTGAGGTTGGCCGCTTCGCGCAATTCCGCCGCCTCCTCGAATTCGCCTTCCTCTTCCTCTTCCGCTGCGTCGGCGAGGAGATCCGCGCGAAGCGCATCGGACAGGACGAAGCCGGGCACCTGTAGGTCGTCGGTCTGGCGATAGGATCCGTCGAGGTGGAATACGACCTGGTCGCCGATCGGCACGTCGATGGACCCGCCGCCGGTCAGCAGTTCGTCCGCCGTGGCCGTTGCAGCGAAGGCGTCGAAATGGACAGGTTCCGCCGGCATCCGAAGCGGAATGCGCTTGTCGATTATGTTCACCGCCCCGCCGATGGCCTGGCTACCGTAGAGCAGCACAGCCGGCCCGCGCAGCACCTCGATCCGGTCGGCGGTCAGCGGATCGATGCTGACGGCATGGTCGGCGGACGTGTTCGACACGTCGATGGCGCCGATCCCGTCGACGAGGACTTTCACTCGTTCTCCGGAGAAACCGCGCAGGACAGGGCGCGAAGCCCCGGGCGAGAAAGAGCTTGCGGACACGCCGGGAATATCGGCGACGATCTCGCCCACCTGCCCGTCCATGTTCCGCTGCAACGCCGTGCCTGCAAGGATGTCCGTCCCTGCGAGAATATCTAGACGGTCGAGCCCGGCCGCAGTCACGACGATGCCGTGGAAATCGTCGTCGGCATTCGGATAGGACGGCGTTTCGCTGTCCTGCGGCGGCGCCTCCTGCGCGGACGCCATGGCGGGCGCCACGAGGCCCGTCGACGCAAGCAGGGAGGCGGTCAGGAGCGGTTTTGTAATTCGATGATACAACATAACGCGGCAGCTAGGGGCACGGCCCAATTGGCGCAAGGCGGCATTTGCATGCTATCGATGAACGGCAGTCGGCGAGCGACGAGCAGTTCGGGAGAATTCGCGCCATGAGCGGCAACCGCATCACCACCTATGCAGACTTCTTCCCGTTTTACCTGCGCGAACATTCCAAACCCACGACCCGCGCCATGCATTACTGCGGCACGGCAGCGGAAATCTTCTGCCTCGGCGCGCTGCTGGCGACCGGCAACTGGTGGTGGCTGCTCGGCGCGTTCATGGCGGGATATGGCTTTGCCTGGGTCGCGCATTTCTTCATCGAGAAGAACAAGCCGGCGACCTTCACCTATCCCCTATGGTCCTACATCGCGGACCATCACATGGCGGGGCTGGCGTTCTTCGGCAGGCTGAAGCCGCGCCTGCACGACGCGGGCGTTGCCGCCGACCGGATTTGATTTCTGGAAAATGGAGCGGGCGAGGCGATTCGAACGCCCGACCCCAACCTTGGCAAGGTTGTGCTCTACCCCTGAGCTACGCCCGCTCACTGACGCAAACCGGGGCGCAGGGCCCCGATGGGAAGCGGGCAGTTAGCAGCGCCTCTGCAGGGCTGCAAGAGGAAATCGGCCTGCCGATCCGCTTTAATTGAACCCTTCACATCGCCGCGCGTTACCCCACATGGAGGGCACCAATTTTCGCGCACTGACAGGAGCACGCCTTGGCTAGCATGGGCCTCAATCTCGAAGAACAGAAAGCGGTCGACGCCTTTCGCAAGGACGTGGTCGAACCGTCGATGACCAAGCTCGTGATCCTCGATTTCTGGGCCGAATGGTGCGGGCCGTGCAAGGCGCTCACCCCGGTGCTGGAAAAGGTCGCGGCCGAATATGCCGACAAGAACGTCGTGCTGGTGAAGGTCAACGTGGACGAACAGCAGTTCATCGCCAGCCAGTTCCAGGTCCAATCCATCCCCACCGTCTACGCCATGTTCCGCGGCCAGCCGGTCGCCGACCTCACGCCGATGCGCAGCGAATCGCAGCTGAAGGACGCGCTCGACCAGATCCTGAAGCAGCTCCCGATGGACGAGGCGGGCGGTGGCGAAGCCGGGCAGCAGCAGGCCGACATCGACCAATTCATCGCCATGGGCGAGCAGGTGCTGGCCGATGGAGACGGCGAGCGGGCGGCGGGCATTTTCGCGCAGGTCGTCGAGATGGCGCCGGACAACAAGGCAGCGCAAGCGGGCCTGATCCGCGCGCTGCTCGCCTCCGGCCGCGAGGAATACGCGCAGGCCGCCTTTGCCTCCCTGCCGCAGGAGATGCAGGACGACCCCGCTTTCGAACAGGCGAAGAGCGCGCTTCAGCTGGCGGCCGACCGCCCAGACGATAGTCAGCTGGCTGACTTGCGCACCAAAGCCGACGGCGGCGATCCGCAGGCGCGGTTCGACTATGCCGGCGCCGCCTTCGCCGCCGGCCAGCGCGACGAGGCGGCCGATACGCTGCTGTCGATGATCGAAGCCGATCCCGCATGGAACGAGGGTGCTGCCAAGGCCAAGCTGCTGCAGATCTTCGAAGCGGTCGGGCTGGAAGACCCGTGGGTTTCCGCCACCCGCCGCCGCCTGTCGCTGATCCTGTTCGGCTGAGGCGTGCGGCTCTCGATCTTCCCCCTGCCCGGCGCGGTCCTGTTCCCCGGACTGCAATTGCCCCTGCACATCTTCGAACCACGATATCGCGCGCTGGTGGGCGACGCGCTCGCCCGCGACCGGCGCATCGCCATGATACAGCCGCAGCAACCGCGCCAGGATTCGCCGCTGTTCGCGGTCGGCTGCACCGGCATCATTGAGGATGTCGAGACGACCGAGGACGGGCGCTACAACATCGTGCTGGAAGGCGAGCAGCGCTTCCGCATGATCCGCGAGCTCGATGTCGACACGCTGTTCCGCCAGATCGAGGCGGAGATGATCGACGAGCCGGAGTACGAGTACCTCAGCTCCGTAGAGCGCGCTTCGCTGGAACAGGAATCGCGCCGCTTCGCCGATGTGCGCGGATACTCGGTGGACTGGGATTCGGTGGAGCGGCTGGACGATGTCTCGCTGGTCAACGGTGTGTCGCAGATTGCGCCGTTCGATCCGGCGGCCAAGCAGGCGCTGCTCGAAGCGGCATCGCTGAAGGAGCGGTGTGAATTGCTGGTCCAGTTGATGCAGTTCTTCGGCGCACCCGGCGGCGACGAGGACCGGGTCACGCTGCAATAGGGATCAGATCCCGAAGCTGCCCTTCAGCCCGTCGATGACATATTGCGCGGCGAGCGCGGCCAGCAGGACGCCGAGCAGCCGTGTGATGACCGCTTCGACCCGGTCGCCCAGCAGGCGGATCAGCGGGCCGGCGGCGATCAGCGCCAGCATCGTCAGCAGAAGCACGGCGCCGAGCGCGCCGAGCACGACCAGCGTTTCTTCCGTGCCTTCCGCGTTGTTCATCAGCAGCATGATCGCCGCGATGGCACCCGGCCCCGCCAGCATCGGCATGGCCATGGGGAAGACCGACACATCCTCTACTTCCGGTGTGGCGGCGATTTTCTCCGCCCGTTCCTCGCGTCGCTGGGTGCGCTTCTCGAACACCATCTCGAACGCGATCCAGAACAGCATCAGCCCGCCTGCGATGCGGAAACTGTCGAGCTGGATGTGCAGCGCGGCCAGCAATTGCTCCCCGAACAGCGCGAAGATCAGCAGGATGATCGCGGCGATGAAGCAGGCGCGGATGGCCATCGAGCGCGCCTGTGCGGCAGAGGCTGCCTTGGTCAGCCCGGCGTAGATCGGCGCGCAGCCGGGCGGGTCGATCACCACGAACAGGGTGATGAAGGCGGAAACGAACAGCTCGGTCATTTGACGAAATTGCCTTCCGGCGTGACGCGGAACACGAGGGCTACTTCCCACTCGCCGCTCTTGACGAAATCGACCGTCAGCCGCCGCGCGCCGTCCGGCTGCTGCTCCCAACGCCAGACCAGGCTCCTGTCGCGCGACAGGTTCTGGCCATGCTCGCTGCCATCCAGAGTGACATAATTGCGCGGTGCCGGAAGCGCTTCCGCGCCGCCACAATCCGCAACCCGCGCGGCGATATCATCGAAAGCTTCGACCGTGATGGCGCCTTCTTCCAGCGGTTCCTCGTCGCGCCGGGCTTCCATGCGTGCGGTCAGTTCGGGATCGACCGCGCCCATGTCATACGCCCACTTGTAATCGCCATCGAACTGGCGCTGCCACACGGTAACATACTGGCCCCAGTTGCCGTCGGGCTCGCGGAAGCGGCCGTAGGTGACGGCGGTGTCGCCCGTGCAGCTGACCCAGACGGCAGACGGCGCCCACTGCACGGCTTCGGCCGGTTCTTCCTGCTGGGCGAGCCACGGCAGCGCGGCAATCGCGCCGCCGCGCCCGTGGATCAGTGCGCCGTCGGCGGCAAAGGCGCGGAATGCGGCCCACTGCCCTGTCTCCCGCGCCGCGCGGGCGAAGCGGATATCGGCCGCGACGACCTCGACCGGCTGGGCGATCACGTCGACTTTCGAAAGGACCTGCTCGGCCCGGCTTTGCGAGACGGCAGGCGGCGGCGCGGAAGCACAGGCAGCCAGCGCGCCGAGTGTCGGAAAGGCAAGCAAGGCCCTCACAGCGCGCTTTCGTCCAGCTCCAGCCCCTCGCGACGGAAGGCGGAGACCAGCGTGTTGCGCAGCAGAACGGCGATGGTCATCGGACCCACGCCGCCCGGCACCGGGGTGATCGCCCCGGCCCGCTCGCTGGCGCCGCCGAAATCGACGTCCCCGACCAGCCGCGTCTTGCCCTCCTCGCTTGCCGCAACGCGGTTGATGCCCACGTCGATCACCGTCGCGCCGTCCTTCAGCCATTCGCCCTTCACCATTTCGGGGCGACCGACCGCGGCCACCACGATATCGGCGCGGCCGACCACGGCGGGCAGGTCTTTCGTGCGGCTGTGCGCGATGGTGACGGTGCAGTTCTCACCCAGCAGCAGCTGCGCCATCGGCTTGCCGACGATGTTGCTGCGGCCGATGACCACCGCGTCCATTCCCGACAGGTCGCCCAGCCGGTCGCGCAGCAGCATGATGCAGCCATAGGGCGTGCAGGGCACGAAGCCGGTGCCGCCCGTCGCCAGCCGCCCGGCGTTGATGACATGGAAACCATCGACGTCCTTTTCCGGCGCGATGGCGGCGATCACCGCCTGCTCATCGAGATGATCCGGGAGGGGCAGCTGGACGAGGATGCCGTCCACCGCATCGTCGGCATTGAGCCTCTCGACCAGGGCCAAAAGGTCGGCCTGCGACGTGTCTGCGGCGAGACGGTGCTCGAAGCTTTCCATGCCTGCGCCCACGGTCGCCCTGTGCTTGCCCCTCACATAGACCTGGCTTGCGGGATCTTCGCCCACCAGCACCACCGCGAGGCCCGCCTTCCGCCCGGCCTGCTCCTCGAACTGCGCGGCAAGCGTGCCGATCCGCCCGCGCAGGCGCTCGGCAAAACCCTTCCCGTCGATGATCACGGCGGTCATATGGATGCGTTCACCATGCCGCCCAGAACGATCATGATGACATTCAGGAGGACGATGACGACGAGCGGCGAAAAGTCGATCATGCCCGTGTCCGGCATGATCCGGCGGATGGGCCGCAGGATCGGTTCGAGCAGGCGGTTGATGCTGGTGTAGAAGTTCGAGAAGAACTGGTTCGACGGGTTAAGCACGTTGAACGAGAACAACAGCCCGATGATGAATTGCGCGATGATCAGCACCAGGAACACCGTCGTCAGCAGGTCCATGATATTGTAAAGCGCGATCAGTATTTGAGTCATTGCATTCCCTGCGCGTAACTGTGTTAGCGAGATAGGTCACGTACGCCTGCCTCGCAAGGGAGCGGGTCTCAGCCCCCTCGTCCGGAGCGCTCCAGCGGCTCGATAAAGGTCTGGCTCTCGATGCGCCAGCGCGTCGCCTGCCCTTCGTTCGTTTCCGGCTCCAGCACCCTGTTCATCACCAGCGAGCCGCGCCGGGGCGGCGTGTCGGCCTTCGCCGCGTCGGTCAGCGTGCCCGTGACGGTGCAGCTGGGCATGCCCTCGCCGGTAGAGACTTCCGGTTCCTCCCACGCGATCTGCGGCGTGGTATAGTCGGCCAGCAGCGCTTCCAGCCGGGCGCCGTCGATCACCGGATCGTCCCACAATAAGGCGGCGCGCTGATATTCACCGGAGGACAGCGCCTCGAAATAGAACTGCGCCGCGGTCGCGCATTTCTCGCTGCGCAGCGCGGCCTGGTCGGCGGGCGCGATGGGCACCGGCGGATTGGGACCGGACAGGCCCGGAGCCTCCTCGCCGGTCGCCGGTGTTTCGTCCGCGTCCCCGCAGGCGACGAGCGCCAGCGGCGCGAGCATCATGGCAAGCAGCCTCATGCCTCCCTCCTGATCAGCGTACCCGCGCCGCGCGCGGTGAAGAATTCGAGCAGCATCGCGTGCGGCACCCGCCCGTCGAGCACAACCGCAGCATCGCATCCTGCCTCCACGGCGGACACGCAGGTTTCCAGCTTCGGGATCATGCCGCCGCTGACCGTGCCGTCCTCGCGCAATTCCGCGATCCGGGCAGGGGTCAGGTCGGTGACGAGCTCGCCGTTCTTGTCGAGCACGCCCGCCACGTCGGTCAGCAGGAACAGCCGCGCCGCGCCGATGGCTGCAGCGATCGCGCCTGCCATCGTGTCGGCGTTGATGTTGTAAGTGTGCCCGTCCAGCCCGCGCGCGATCGGCGCGACAACCGGGATCATGCCCGCGGCACTGGCCGTGTCGAGCAGTGTGGTGTCGACTGATACGGGATCGCCGACGAAGCCGAGGTCGAGCGCCTTTTCGATCAGACTGTCGGGATCGCGCGTCGTGCGCTGAAGCTTCTCCGCCGTCACCAGCCCGCCGTCCTTGCCGCTGATGCCGATGGCCTTGCCGCCGGCGTTCGCGATCCAGCCGACCAGTTCCTTGTTGATTGCGCCCGACAGCACCATTTCGGCGACCTTGGCCGTCGCCTCGTCCGTCACGCGCAGCCCATCGACGAAGCTTGTCTCGACCCCAAGCTTGCCCAGCATCTCGCCGATCTGCGGGCCGCCGCCGTGGACCACGACCGGGTTGATGCCGACAGCTTTCAACAGGACGATATCCTCGGCGAAGTCGCGGGCGGCATCGGCGTCGCCCATCGCATGGCCGCCGTATTTCACCACGAAAGTGCGCCCGGCATAGCGCTGCAGGTAAGGCAGCGCCTCGATCAGCACCTGTGCCTTGGCGATGCTTTCCCGGCTCACCTCAGGCGCCCTTGCGGTCCAGCTTGCGGCCGAGCATCACCGCGCCCTGGATCAGGAACGGCACGACGACCAGGCTGAGCGCGACCTTGGCACTTGCCTGGCCGATCATCAGGTCCATGATGGGCCGCGTGCCGGCAAAGGCGATGGTGATGAAGATGACGGTGTCGATCGCCTGGCTCAGCGCGCTGGCGATGGCCGCGCGGACCATCAGCGCGCCGCCCTTGCTCTCGCCCTCCTGGTTGCCGCGCAGGCGGTTGAACAGGTAGACGTTGAGGAACATCGACACGCCATAGGCGATCGGCCCGGCGATCCAGATGCGCAGTGTGCCCGACAGAACGGTCTCGAACGCCTCTGGCGCGTAGCTGTTCTCGTCCACCGGCAGCCACAGGACCAGCTGGGTGAGCGCGAAGGCCACGCCGAGCGGCACGAAGCCCCACAGCACCAGCCGGTTGGCGACCGCGCGGCCATGCAGTTCCGCCGTGGCGCTGGACATGACGACCAGCAACAGGAAGGCAAAGATGCCCGATTCCACCGCCAGCGGGCCGAGCGCGACCTGCTTGAAGCCGAGCACGCCGGCAAGCACCACCATGCCGCCATAGACGAGCGCGGTGAGGAAGAGCGAAGGCGCGATAGCGCGCGGCTGGGTATCCGGGTCCATCGCGCCAGCCTTAGCGGCGGGGGCGCGCGGGGGGAAGTGGCCGCGCGGCGCGGGTGGTGATAGTCCCCCGAACCATGGCCCGCCGCCCTTCCCGCACCCCGCCCCGTCGCAATCCCGGACCGCCCCGCTTCGATGCCAGGTGGAACCGCCGCCGCGCGCGGCAGCGCCGGCTTGGCGACTGGTGGCGCAGCGGGCGCTGGCTGCTGCTGGTCGCGGCCATCGTGCTGGCGTGGCGGATGCTGGAAAACACGCTCGGCCCGCCGCGCAGCTGGACGCAGAGCGACGTGCGCGTCGGCGTGTGCGGCGAAGGGCGCAGCGCCGTGTGCGCGCTCGACGGCGATACGCTCGCCATCGGCTTCGGGCCGCAAGGCCGCCGCATCCGTCTCACCGGCTTCGACGCGCCCGAACGCGGCGGCGCCTGCCCGGCCGAGAGCGCGAAGGCCGAAGAGGCGACGCGCGCCCTCGTCCGCTGGCTCAACGCCGGGCCGTTCGAGTGGGATGGCGGCGCCGATCCCCCGCGCGACCGCTACGGGAGAGAGCTGCGCAGCGTCCGCCGTACCGGCGCCGATGGCCGCGTGCGCCTGCTCGCCGATCACATGGTAGAAGCCGGGCTTGCCGAAGGCTCCGGCTGGGCTGCATCCGCCATCGACTGGTGTAGGACCTGAGTAGGAACCGCCCGGGCCGCCTCCTATCCGATGGAACACATGGAACACGGTCCTGGCGCAAAACCGCCGGCGCGGCCGCACGCCGCCTTCATGCGGTGAAGGCTGGCAAATGGGGCCGGTGATGCGGGGCATGGCGCAGGTGTGCCACGCCCCGCCGCGAGTAGGAAAGCGCTAGCGATTGATCTTCGAGGCGTCGAAATCGCCGGTGACCGGTTCGCCGCCGGCGATCGGCTTGCCGCTGCGGAAATAGAGGAAAGCGCGCCAGCCGAGGGACAGGGCCACGAAGACGCCGAACAATGTAAGCACGTGACCCCCGTGATTTTATCGCGGAAGGCCATAGGGCCGGAGTGTTGAAAAGCCGGTAAACGCTACCGCGAAACCAGCCGTTCGAACACGCCCAGCATCAGGTCGCGCGATCCTTCGTAATAGGGGCGCTGGATTTCGGTATCGCCCGGCTTGTGGTAATCCGGGTTCTCGCTGCCGTCCTCGAATTCCTGGCTGATGCTGGCCACGGTGAAGCCTTCGCGCCGGTACGCCTCGTGGTCGGTGTTGGGATAGGTCGTCACCAGCAGCGAGATCGGCAGGCCTTCCGCCACCTCCAGGTAGAGCGCGGTCAGGTCTTCGGAATTGGAATCGAATTCGATCACCCCGTCGCCGTCGCTGTCCCAGCCGACCATGTCGATATTGTTCATGGATTCGAGAGGGATGCCCGATTCCTTCCAGCGCGCGGCGTTCACCCGCGCGCCGACCAGGCCGACCTCTTCCTGGTCCAGCATGACGAAATGCACGGTCGCGGTGCGGCGGGGCATGGCGGCAAGCCTGCGCGCGACCTCCAGCACGATTTCCACCCCGCTGCCGTTGTCGTCCACGCCGGGGCTGCCCGGCACGGTGTCGTAATGCGCCGCGATGACGATGTGGCGCTGGCCAGAAGAAGTGGGGTTATCCGCATTAATGTCGGTCGCGGGCAGCACGCCGACGACGTTGGAGCCGGTGTATTCCGTCGCCACGCCGCGGCGGGTGAAACTGGTAGTATATGGTTGGTATTCGACCGTCAGGCCGATCCGGATCATGTCCGCCGCGAGGAGAGTGCGCGCCACGTCCCGCTGCTCGGGCGAGGCCCGCTCGGTCATCAGCGTAAAGCAAGGCTCCACGCACCGCGTGATCGGCGCGTCGTCCTCTGGCGGAGCAGGCGTGCTGACCGGCGCGGGCGTGCAGGCAGCGGTGGCTGCGAAAAAAGGCACGATACGAACTAGGGAGGATTTATTCATCACCGTAGCCTTAAAGGTTTGACCGAAACTAACCAGAGAAACAAATAGTTTCATGGCGTTATAAACATATCCCTAGTTATTTGCTAATCTTATTCGAGAAACAATTTCATCCAACGGCTCCCGAACCTCTGTTCTAAGTGCGCTGGGCATTTCTATTAGCTTTTGGGCAATCTTCATTTTATCAAAACCGGCTTCCACAAGCGAACCGTCGTCCCTACGAAAATTCAACGGCTTCGAGTATCTGTTGCGCCCGCCGCTTAAGCTTGCTGCTTGGGGATGGACAGCAAGCACAGCAGCCTCGCGCGCTTCGAAAGTGTAGTAGTTTTCAATTTCTCGCCCGTCTGTTACCCAGAAAAAGCCATCAACCGCCTCCAACTCTTGTTTAATTCTCAGTTTTGTGGGCCGAATCTGCGAACTCGCTGACCCCAAGTCACTATCACAAATTAAAGCGAGATTTCTGCAGAGCGGCAAAAGGGAAATGAACTCATCAAACATTCCGTCGCTCGCACTCAGCCGACTGAGCAGCTTCCCGCCATAGAACATTATTGAATAGTCGATACCTTCCCGCAGAGAGGAATCGACCCCCTCGATCCAATTTTTCAAGTAAACTCGGTCCGATGGTCCTTCGACCCAAATGACATAATTTGATTGCAACAGGTCGCTAGCTTTGAAGCCTAGATCATGACAGGCTGTAAATTTCTCCTGTCTGGTTACCAGAGGCTTGATCCGAGCGGCGGAGTCGTGGCTCACACCGAAGACAGCAGCTTCTTTAGTTTCAATTATTGAAGACGAATGAGTTGTAATAAAGTACTGGGCTGTCGTTTCATTGACGATAAATTCCATTAACCTTCTTTGGAGATGTGGGTGTAGATGGGTTTCCGGCTCTTCGAGCAGGATTGTCTCATCATCACGTAAGATCAGTTCCGACGCGAGCATAAAAACTTCATGCACGCCAGAACCCAAAGCTTCGATTGGAAGGAATGCCCCGCCGGATCGCACATTTATAGTTTGCTTATCATTGGGAATCTCAATCTCAACATCGTCATCTGACAATATTCTGCCAACAAATTTTCTGAGCTTCTCAAATTTTTGCTTTAGCTGTTGTTGGTCATAAGGTGGATGGGCGAGATCGGCCAGACGATCAATAAGATGTTCACCCCCAATGTCGTGAGGCAACTCGGCATGAAATTCCTCTAACCTCGTTGGAAGCTGCCTAAAGGAAGGGATGAAGTAAGGGCGTACCGAAAATCGCGCCGCTTCCAATAGCTTGTTCAGTATACCCGGATACCACTGATTGATCGAACCTCCGCTCATACCCGTGAGGCGGTTCCAAAGAACGTGAACGTCGCGACTGTCTTGAGGATTTAGTGTCGGCACTTCGCCGGCATAAAGGCCGCCGCGCGAAATCGACTGCGTAGTAATCGGTAATCGAAAGATTTTATTAAGATGATCGAAGCCAATTCGACCTAATACATCTATATTGGCGGAGTCATACGACGCCAATACAGGCCCCTCAGGAAGGCCAAACTCCCAATCAAAGGTGGACAGTCGATCACCAGACCTAGGTAAGTCCACCCCAGACAAAACAATGGCTTGAGTGCGGCCAGGCTCGATCGTTGGCGAGATTACTTTCTCAATATAACGCAATACGTTTGATTTGCCCGAATTGTTTCGGCCAATTAAAATGTTTACTCTTTTAAGAGGACCGACCCACTGTCCGGCGGCGTCGAAGTTCCGAAATGCCTTTACTTCGAAGCCACGCAACATTCATTTCACTCCGCCGCCACACTTTCGCTCGAACCACTCTCCCCGAACATGTCCGGGCCGTCGTCCACCGCGTCTTCCTCGTTCGCGGCCTTGGCGCTGCGGCGCTTGTCGAAGCTGGACCACACGTCGTTCCAGTTGCCCTTCGTCGCGCCCTTCGAATATTCGGTCGCGCGGGTTTCGAAGAAGTTGGCGTGCTCCACCCCGTTCAGCAGCGGGGTGAGCCACGGCAGCGGGTGGTCTTCCACCATGTAGATCGGCTGCAGGCCCAGCTGGCCCAGGCGCCAGTCCGCGATGTAGCGGATGTAGCGCTTGATTTCCTTCGCCGTCATCCCCGGCACCGGACCCGCGTCGAACGCCAGGTCGATGAAAGCATCTTCCAGCCGCACCGTCTTCTGGCACATGTCCATGATGTCTTCCTTCACGGACTTGGTCAGGCAGCCGCGTTCCTCGCAAAAGGCGTGGAACAGCTTGGTGATGCCTTCGCAGTGCAGGCTCTCGTCCCGCACGGACCAGCTGACGATCTGGCCCATGCCCTTCATCTTGTTGAAGCGCGGGAAGTTCATCAGCATGGCGAAGCTGGCGAACAGCTGCAGCCCTTCGGTAAAGCCGCCGAACATGGCCAGCGTGCGGGCGATATCCTCGTCATTGTCGACGCCGAATTCCTGCAGGTAGTCGTGCTTGTCCTTCATCTCCTCGTATTCGAGGAACATGCCGTATTCGCTTTCCGGCATGCCGATCGTGTCGAGCAGGTGGGAATAGGCGGCGATGTGGACCGTTTCCATGTTGCTGAACGCGGCCAGCATCATCTTGACCTCGGTCGGCTTGAACACGCGGCCGTATTTCTCGTGGTAGCAATCCTGCACCTCGACATCGGCCTGGGTGAAGAAGCGGAAGATCTGGGTGAGCAGGTTGCGCTCGTGATCGGACAGCTTTTGCGCCCAGTCGCGGCAATCCTCGCCCAGCGGCACTTCTTCCGGCATCCAGTGGATCTGCTGCTGGCGTTTCCAGAAGTCGTAGGCCCACGGATATTCGAAGGGCTTGTAGGTCTTTCTGGCTTCGAGCAACGACATCTTGTGGTCTCCTGGATCTGGCGCGAACGACTCATATAGGGAATCATGGCTGCGAAACGAAGGCAAGCAGATATGATTCGGCGGGGATAAGCGCGGGATATCTTGGCGCGATGGCCGGGTGCGCGGAACCTGCGGCCTTGCTCGCCCGTTTTCCCCGCAGCCCCATTGCAGAAGGAACAGCACCATGGCGCACCACGATACGGACAAGGAAACGGCGGCCGAGCCGAAGGTCGACAAGTCGCAGCAGAAGTTCGGCTATGGCGACCGCAACGACGGCATCGAGCGCGCCGACAAGAAAGGCGCCGACAAGCAGGCGGGCGAGAACTCGGACGATCCCGACCACGACCCGCTGCTGGTGGACGAGCCGCAGAAGGTCGCCCGCGCCGATGCGCAAAGGCCGCTGCAGCAGTCCTGACCGCAATATGCCCCCAAACGCGAAAGGCCCCGCATCACTGCGGGGCCTTTTCGTTTGTGCCGGCGACTGGGACTAGCGATTGGGCCTAACGCTGGGGCTTGTTCACCCGCCGGCTGATCTCCAGCAGCAGCAGGATCGGCGTCGCCCACAGCCACAGGAACAGCCCGCTTTCGTGCCAGCCGCGCGTGGTCGGCAGTTCGAAGCTGCATTCGTACATCTCGAACAGGCCCACACCCGGACAGCGCGCGGGATAGACCGCGGTGTTGAGCAGGAAGACTCCCAGCCCCAACCAGCTCAGGGCGCACAGGATCAGCAGGACAAAGCGCAGCGGCCCCCATTCGCGATAGGAGCGCCGCAAGCTAAGCGAGAGGTTCATCTGGCTCATGGTCAGCCTGCGTAGTTTGCGAGGGTTTCCATTCGGTTACCGGGACGTGGGCGGACAGGGTTAACCGCCCTGCCGCCCCCGAACGGTCTTTCCCGTGCGGCGAGCCGAGGAACGGCGCACGCGCACGTCCGTTCTATAGGTAACTCACTCATACGAAAGGAAAAAACATGCTCGAACGGATGCGCATCAAGGAACATATGGAAGTCGTCGATTTCGATGGGAACCACGTCGGCACGGTCGATGAAGTCGAAGACGATCGGCTCAAGCTGACCAAGTCCGACAGCTCCGACGACAAGCACCACTACCTGCAGCTCGACAGCGTCGCGAAGATCGCGGAGAACCGGATCTACCTCGAAAAGGGAACGAAGCTTCCCGCCGGCATGGGCAACAAGGTCCAGATGGCGACGAGCTGGCCGACAAGCCGCACCGGCGGTCGCACTTCGTGCTAACCGTCACGACACGGATGAAAGGCCCCGCCTATCCAGCGATGGTGCGGGGTCTTTCGTGTGTCCGGCGTATCTCTCCAGCCAATGACGGCGGTTTGTCAGACGCGCGCCCCCGGCCTACGGTGACTTACCGTACCGATTTTTCAAGGACCCACCGATGACCCTCGCGATCCTGCTTCCTCTCCTTCTGGTCGCCGCGCCCCAATCGGCCGACGAGCCGTTGGCGCGGGCCGACTACCTGCGGCTGATGGATCAGGAGTTCGCCGCCTACGATTCGGACCGCGATGGTGTGGTCACTTCGGCGGAGGTTGCCGCGAAGTTGCAGCAGGCCCTGCAGATGCAGGCGCTGCAAGCGAACCGCCAACTCTTCGCGCAGCTGGATACCAATCAGGACGGCATGCTTTCGCCGCAGGAATTCGCCGCGCTTGCCGCGACCGGCCAGCGGGCCGATCCCTCGCAATTCATGGGCCGCGTCGACCTCGATGGAGACGCCAGCGTAACCCAGGTGGAACATCGCCGCGTCATGCTGGGCGCTTTCGATGCGATCGACACAAATCTCGACGGTATCGTGACGGCCGCCGAACTCGCGGCTTCACAGCAAGGCGGGGTGGCACGCTAGGCACCGCCCCGCCCGCTTCACCTTGCGCCGTCAGAACTCGCCGCCGATGCCGATGGTGGCGCCGGTGTTGTCGCCGCCGGAGTGGCTGACGCTGGCGGAGATCACCAGCGGCACGTCCACGTTCAGCCTGTGCGCCAGGCCCAGGCTGAAGGCATTTTCGTCCCGGAAGGTCGCGCCCTTGGCAAGGTAGCTCGTCCGCCCCGGTGCACTCGGTATGGAGGGGTCGGCCTGTGCCATCGCGGCCGCGACACCGGCCCGCATATCGCTGTCGAGCTCGTCGATCCTGAGCCCCAGCACGTCGACTCGCCCTTCCAGCGCCGCGAACTGCATGTCGCTGACCGCGGCGATGGACTGGACCTGCGCCCGCACGGTGGCGACCGAGGCGGCGGTCGCGGCGTTGGAGACGCCGAGCGTGCCGTTGCCGTCGATGGTGACGAACTGCTCCTCGCCCACCTGCGCCGCGTCGGAGGCTGCAATGTCGCCGATGGCGACCGAGCTGCCCGCACCGCCCAGCATCACCTGATCGTCAGCGGTGGTGGTAGCGGCAAAGCCGACGGCCGTGGCGCGGCCGTTGGCAGCATTGGACAGGCGCCCCACTGCCGTCGCCCCGCCGCCGGTCGCCGAGGATTCGCGCCCGATGGCAGTCGCGTTGCCGCCGGCCGTCGCCTGGTAACCGACCGCCGTTGCCGAATTGCCCGACGTGCTGGTGAACGCACCCACCGAAGTGGAGCCGATCCCGCCGACCGTGGCCGAGCGACCGACCGCCGTGCCGAAGCGCGCACCCGCATCGGCAACCGAACCGATCGCCGTCGCATTCTCGCCCGTAGCCTGGGCCCGCAGGCCGATCGCCGTGGCGGATACCTGGTTCGCCAGTGTCTCGCGGCCGATGGCCACGCTGTTTCCGGCCAAGGCCTGCGTGTCCGCGCCAAGGGCCACGGCAGCCAATCCGATAGCCTGGGCGCCAATTGCATCGAGATCGTCGCCATCCCCGCCAAGAGCAAGCGCGGCAAGCCCATTCGCCACGCTGGCATTACCGCCTGCAAAGGCGCTTTCGCCGGTGGCGCTGGACTCACGCCCCATCGCCAATGCTCAAAAACGTCGGCCGCTGCATAAGACCCGAGCGCGGTTGCCCCCTCACCCGCAGTGTCGCTGCCGCGCCCAATAGCAATCCGCGCCCGAGCCGTCGCTCGTCGATAAATAGCCTATCGC
The DNA here is from genome assembly GCF_030406725.1 of Alteriqipengyuania flavescens. Lineage (NCBI taxonomy): Bacteria > Pseudomonadati > Pseudomonadota > Alphaproteobacteria > Sphingomonadales > Erythrobacteraceae > Pseudoblastomonas > Pseudoblastomonas flavescens. The sequence continues at coordinate 668,098 of NZ_CP129107.1, forward strand.
GATTGCTGTCGACGAATCCGCAAGGACGGCTGCCGTTTGCCCGATGGCGATTCCGTAACTCGACTGCGATTGCGCCTGGTAGCCGAGCGCAAGCGAATGGAAACCTGTCGCCCGAGAAGTGACGCCGAGCGCCATGCTCGTGTCGCCGGAAGCCAGCGAGTCGAGACCCAACGCGATAGCGCCGGCGCCACTGGCCGACGCGCCGGAATCGCTCGCGTTTGACCCGTCTGCACCGATCGCAATCGAGTTTTCCCCGCCGGAAAAACTGCGAGCGCCGACAGCGATTGAATTGGCGCCGGTCGCGTTGGCGTTGGCTCCGACTGCGGTGGCGGTGTCTGCACCCGCGATCGCCTCGTTGCCGAGCGCCGTCGCTTCGGAGAAATTGGCGGTCGCCTGTTCGCGGACGGCCGTCGCCTGGAAGCCCTGCGCTTTCGCTGCTTCGCCGAGCGCCGTGGATTCGCCGCCGCTCGCGTCGGATTGCGCGCCGAGCGCCGTAGCACCTCCCACCCCGGTTGCCTGCGCGTTTTCACCGACCGCCGTGGCGGATGCCTGCGAAGCATCGCTGTCGCGGCCGATCGCGATGCTGCCGGTCGATGCGGCCCGGGCGTCTTCGCCGATGGCGATCGATCCCGCGCCCTGCGCGCGCGCTGCGATCGTGTCGAGATCCCCACTGTCGTCGCCGCCGATGGCGACAGCCCCCTGGCCAGTGGCGCTCGCCCGGTTGCCGAGCGCGACCGATCCGGCCTGCGTCGCTTCCGCGGCATAGCCGAAGGCGGAGCTCGCCCCGGTCCCGCGTGCACTGGCGAACGATCCGACGGCCGTCGATTGCCCGCCAGTAGCTTCGGAGCTCGCGCCCACGCCGACCGAATTGAGCCCCGAAACGAGGGCATCGTCACCGCAGGCCACGTTGCTTATCTCGAATTCCGAGTCCGCCCCCAGGTCGGTATCGACATTGCTGTCGGCGTTGCCGTCGTTGTTGGTGTCGAGCAGGCAATCGTCGGCCCGCGCCTCCTGCGTCGGCAGCAAGGTGAGGCCCGCAGTGGTCGCGGCCCCCGCGAACAACGCGGCGCGAAGCATCGAAGTCTTGGTCATTGGTGTTCCCCCAGAATTGACATCCGGGCGGGCGACTTTGCGACTCGGCGAACGGACTGATGCGGGCGAGCGTAGCGCCAAGTTCGGCGGCGCGGTTGTCTTTATGCGACAATCTGCGCGGCGAAGACGCAGGATTTCGCGTTTATTTCCTAGGAATTGGAAATTTCGGTCACTTCCGCGCCCGAGGCGGACCGCGGCGCTTCAAGGACAGCGCACAGCAAGACACCCGCAGCGCGCGGCTGCGGGTGTCCTGTTTTTGCATTGGTTGGCGAACCCAACGCCGCCTACTGGCAGGCGAGGCACTCGTCGTAGTCGGTGCTTTCGCCTGCGCTCAATTCATACTTCGCGGCATCGGCGGTGTTGTCCGCCTCAACCCCGCCGGCGAAACCGGCGCGCTGCACGGATTTCGACCGCAGGTAATAGAGCGACTTGATGCCCTTCTCCCACGCCTGGAAGTGCAGCATCGCGAGGTCCCACTTGTCGACGTCGGCCGGGATGAACAAGTTCAGTGACTGGGCCTGGTCGATATAGGGCGCGCGGTCGGCTGCGAATTCGAGCAGCCAGCGCTGGTCGATTTCGAAGCTCGTCTTGAACATCGCCTTTTCTTCCGGGCTGAGGAAGTCGAGGTGCTGCACGCTGCCGCCCTTTTCGAGGATGGAGTTCCACACATTGGTGGAATCCTTGCTCTTTTCGCGCAGTATCTCTTCCAGGTACGGGTTCTTCACGATGAAGCTGCCCGACAGGGTCTTGTGCGTGTAGATATTCGCCGGGATCGGTTCGATACAGGCGCTGGTCCCGCCGCAGATGATGCTGATCGACGCAGTCGGCGCGATCGCCATCTTGCAGCTGAAGCGTTCCATCACGCCCATTTCCGCCGCATCGGGGCAGGGCCCGCGTTCCTGCGCCAGCATCATGCTGGCTTCGGACGCCCTGGACTGGATGTGCTTGAACATCTTCAGGTTCCAGGTCTTGGCCATCGCGCTTTCCATCGCGATGCCCTTCGACTGGAGGAAGGAGTGGAAGCCCATCACGCCGAGACCGACGGACCGCTCGCGCTCGGCGGAATATTTCGCACGCGCCATCTCGTCCGGCGCGCGGTCGATATAGTCCTGCAGCACGTTGTCGAGGAAACGCATCACGTCCTCGATGAACATCGTGTCCTTGCTCCACTCGTCCCAGTTTTCCAGATTGAGGGAGGACAGGCAGCACACCGCCGTACGGTCGTTTCCGAGGTGGTCGACACCGGTCGGCAGCGTGATCTCGCTGCACAGGTTGGAGGTCGAGACCTTGAGACCGAGATCGCGGTGGTGCTTCGGCATCATGCGGTTCACCGTGTCGGAGAACACTATGTAGGGCTCGCCCGTGGCAAGGCGGGTTTCGACCAGCTTCTGGAACAGACTGCGCGCATCCACCTTCCCGCGTTCGGAGCCGTCCTTGGGGCTGCGCAGGGTGAACATCTCGCCCGCACGCACCGCTTCCATGAACTCGTCGGTCAGGAGGACGCCGTGATGCAGGTTGAGCGCCTTGCGGTTGAAGTCGCCGCTCGGCTTGCGGATTTCGAGGAACTCCTCGATTTCCGGATGGCTGACGTCGAGATAGCAGGCCGCCGATCCGCGCCGCAGCGAACCCTGGCTGATCGCCAGCGTCAGGCTGTCCATCACCCGCACGAAGGGAATGATGCCGCTGGTCTTGCCGTTGAGGCCGACCGGCTCGCCGATGCCGCGGACATTGCCCCAGTAGGTGCCAATGCCGCCGCCCTTGGATGCGAGCCACACGTTCTCGTTCCAGGTGCCGACGATACCGTCGAGGCTGTCGCTGACCGAGTTCAGGTAACAGGAAATCGGCAGGCCGCGTCCCGTGCCGCCGTTCGACAGCACAGGGGTCGCCGGCATGAACCACAGGCGGCTGATGTAATCGTACAGGCGCTGGGCATGCTCCTGGTCGTCCGCATAGGCATCGGCCACGCGGGCGAAAAGGTCCTGGAAGCTTTCGTCCGGCAGCAAGTAACGGTCGGTCAGCGTTTCCTTGCCGAATTCGGTGAGCAGCGCATCGCGGCTGTCATCGGTCTGGATAGTGAAGCGGCGCTCGCACACGGTGTGCGAATCGCGCGGGGCGAGCGCAGTCTTCAGCGCCTCGCCCATGGCTGCGGCGGCGCCTTCGGCAACCTTGTCCGCCACCAGCGTGTCGGTGCCGTCGTCCTGCTTGTCCATCTTTACTGCCTTCTTGGCCCCGTTCTTCGGGGTATCGGTTGCGGGCGCATCCAGCGTCGCTTCGTTCGTCACATCATCCATCGAAACGTCGTCACCTGCCTTGAAATCCATCTGTCTGCCCGCCTTCATTCCGAACGACCCGCGAGGGCCGGATGTTCCAGTTTCGTTCGAGTCGGGAACGGGCCGGGAATGATGTAGCGTGTGTGGGGACCGGGCGCGCGGGTTACACCGCTTCTTTTCGCCCGATTTTTACCCCCGGCCTGTCCACAGACAGGCCCACAAGCTCTTCCACAGCGCCCGTGACCAACCCCGCCCTGACGAATCTTTTCCCGCCGCGCGCCTGCCCCGCTTTGGGGCAACGCTTTCGGGCTTTTCGCCTAGGTTTTGGGGCTCCCCGGCCTTCGAACCACTAGATAGTGAATCAACACCGACTCACCGTCAATGCCGGATTAACCGTGATTCCGCGTGCCGGCGGGGTGTATTAGTCATAGCATACGCCGCGACGCGTGGAGGAAGCTGGACTGGCGCAGCGCGCAAGCCCCAAAACGCATCTGTGAAGAAAAACATGGTGATTGAATCATTCGAATCCGCGCGTGAATCAATCGTCCACGCGCGGGTACGAAAATTGCGCAGCGAAGCCTTCAACACCTTACCGGATGACGGCGAACCGTGTCGTCATGCGGCGGGCGTCGGCCCCGGCAACCAGATTGCCCCGCGCCTGCTGCATGCCGCCTGCATCCCGTATCCGGACGCCGGCAGGCAGCGGCACGGTGGCACGCCCGGCGCCGCCCAGCACGACGTCGATATCCGCCGCCCGCGTAACCTGGTCCGTCAGGCCGAGCGCCAGCGCGTCGCCCCGCGCGTCTCCGCGATCGATTCGCCCGCGAAGGACGAATTCTCCAACGGTGGGCTGCTTCGATGCGGCGAACAGTTTCCCGTCGGTGCCGCTCATTTCGGCATCGATCTGCAGCGTGTCGATAGCCGCGCCATAATTCAGGAACAGGATCGAGGAACCGGGCGATCTGCTGGCGGCCAACTGCCCCGACAGGGCGATCCGGTGGCTGCCGCCGCCCTCGTGGCTCAAGACGAAGCGCGGCAGGCCGGGTCCGATGCAAGCGACCGAGAGATCCACATCGTGGCCACGCCCGGCCAGTCGAATGGCGGAACCTGACGAGTAATAGGTGCGTCCACCGCGCGCGCGATTGGTGCTCCAGTCCTCCAGCGTGATGTCCCCGCGAACCGTGACGTTCTGCGCGTTTCCCTGGAAATCGAGCGCTGCGCCGCTTCCTCCGGACAAGCGGACGTTGCGCAGGGTCAGGGCGTCGACCGGCGCCAGAATGCCCGAACAATCCTTTCGCGCACCGGCACTCGTGGCAACGGCGGCCACGTGACGCGGGGTGAAGCGCACAGTCGTATCGGCAATCGTGGCGCGGCCGCATCCCTTGAGCGCGAGGGCCGCTTCCGCCCCTCCGGCATCTTCGAAAACGCAGCGTTCGACCAGCAGGCTATCGCCTCCGCCTCGCAGACCCTCGCTGTCGTTCATCGAAACCGAACGATCGCGTGGCCGCAGGCCGGTGAAGCGGCAATCCGAAATCACATTGGTCCCGGAGCGCACGAACACGAAATGGGCATCGGGGTCCCTGCCGCGCCCCGGATTGACATATTCCGACCAGCGGCTCCGGGTCAGGCGCACTCCGCCGTTCCGGCCGCTGTTCAAGCGCAGGCTCTCCGCACCGCCGTTTTCGAAGACCGCTCCATCGGCCACCAGCAGGCCGATCGGTGGCCCGTCACGCGACTGCAACAAGTCGAAAGGGAAGCGATTGCCCCCGCTTGCCCGGGCGGAGAAATAGGTTCGCGACAGGTCGAGCTGGCCGATGCGTGCAGGTCCGCCCTGGCGATCCAGCAGGATGGCGGCATAGCCGAAATCGACGAACCGCGCCCCGGCCAGATCCCAGTCGAACGTGCCCGCCGATGCGCCTGCGCCCATGTGGAACACTGTGCGACAGTTCGCGAAAACCGGTTCGCCTTCGATACGAACGGAATAGGCCGGGCCGGTAAAAAGCGTCGTGCCGGTTTGCGACACCCCCTCCAGCCGCGCCCCGGGACCCGCCATGATCCGCACGGTCGCCCCGGGCGGGACGCGCAGCGGCGCCGCCAGGCGATCGCGACCGTCGAGCCTGATGGGCTCTCCCCGATCGATAGAAGCCTGGAACCGCGCACCGCTCTCGCGGGCCGGCACGGCGGCCGGCGCAGCAGAAACAGAGCGCGGTAGCAGCGCGGAGGAGGCACCGGCTGCGCCGAGCCCGGCAAGGACCTGGCGGCGCAAGGGAGAAAATCGGTTCGGCATTGTCCGTTCAGGAATATTCATATTTAAATGAACGGCGCCTTAGCTTCGATGTTCCTCTGTTCCGCTTTCTCGCGCGGCCTATTCGCCGGCCTGCCGGACGAAGGGCAGTTCCTGCCCGCCCTGGCGGATGACGAGGCCGGTGACGGCGCCCGCCTCGAGCTCGAAGGTGACCGTCGCATCGACGCCCCGCACGGCGAATTCGGTCTCGCTTGAAGGCGTCAGCGGAAGGGCGTTCTGCGGGCCGAGCTTGCCGGTCAGCCGGCCGTCCTCGCCCATCGCGACCACGAGTACGCCGATGGACGATTCGTAATTGCCGACGTAGGATGCCAGCACCGCGGCGGGCACTTCGGCGACCTCCCGTTCCGGAACGTCGCCGGTCCGCGTGGCGATTTCCGCCGCCGTCTCTCCGTTCTGGTGCATCCGCATCACCGGCACGCCGTCGTCGGGCATGACCATTTCGAACCACGTGAGGCTGTCAGGGCCATAGTGGAAACGGTTTCCGCCCGCGGCGTAGACCTGCGTCTCGCTCGCCCCCTCGCGCTGCGTGTAGAGCTGCCCGTCGCGTTCGAAGAACAGCCGCGTGCCGCCCCCGTTCGCGATGGCGTAGTTGCCGAAATACGGGGCGAGCGCGGCGATGTCGGCATCGACGGTGGCGAAGCTTTCGTAAGGATCGCCGATCGCGATGGCGGCGAGCCGGCGCATCGTGGTGCCGGCGCCGACCGCGGGCGAATCGGAATTGGCGAGCACGGCGACGAACACGTCCTCGTCCGGCAGATAGATGCTGTCGGTCGAAAAGCCGAAGATGCCGCCATTGTGGCCGATGGCCGGGCGGCCGCGCAAGTCGCTGAGGCCGAGGCCATAGCCGTAGGGTATTTCTTCCCCGTCGGTCAGCACGGTCGGGGCGGTCATCGCAGCGTAAGTCCCGGCGCCCAGGACCTTGCCGCCGTGGAGCGCGCTCGCCCACTTGGCGAGATCGAGCACCGTCCCGCTCAGCGCGCCGGCCGCGCCGGGGATCGACGGGTGGATCGGCTTGGAGGCAGAAAAGCGATCCTCGCCATCGAAGGTGTAGCCCGTGGCGAAGGCGGTGGTGGCGGCTTCGTCGGTCCGGAAGCCCAGCGTGGAGAGCCCGAGCGGGGCGGCGATGCGGCGCTCCATTTCCTCGTACCACGGGCGGCCGGAGACCTGTTCGATGATTACGCCGACAAGGTAATAGGCGCTGTTGTTGTAGTTCCACGCGCTGCCCGGCGCGAACTCCATCGGCTCGGCGGAGAAGATCGCCACCAGCTCCTCGTTGGTCAGCGGCTGGGCCGTGTCGGTCTCGGCCATCCAGCCGGGCAGGTTGGTGTAGGACTTGATGCCCGACGTGTGGTTGAGCAGCTGGCGCACGGTAACCGCCGCGCCGTCGCCCGGATAATCGGGCAGGAATTTCGAGACCGGATCGTCCAGCGACAGCAGCCCGTCGTCCACCATCTGCAGCAGCGTGGCCGCAGCGAACTGCTTGGTGATGGACGCGTAGCGGAAGACCGACCCGTCGGTCAGCAGCGCGCCGGTTTCCCCGTTCGCGACGCCTCTTGCACCGGTGTAAATCACGTCCCCCCCGCGCGTGACGATCACTGCGACGCCCGGTTCGTCTGCGGCGTAGCTGTCCGTAACCAGCCGGTCGAATGCGGTCCGCTCGGTCGTGACGTCGACGGCGGGCGGCGCGTCCTGCGCGGCCACGGATAGCGGGGCCAGGCTGGCGCCGGCGAGCGCGGCGGCGAGCAAATGGCGGAATTTCATCGCTTTCTCCCTGAGCGTGTAATGCCCACCTAACACACCTCGCGCGCCGAACAGAGCCCGGCGGACGAGTAGCCTTCCTGCCTCGACAGGGGGCTTCGACTGCCGCTCAGGCGTCCTGCATCGCCCCGTGGGCATGGTCGGCAATGGCATCGGCCACTTCGTCGACCAGTTCCAGCGGCAGGTCGTGGCCCCAGCCCGGGATGGTCTTCAGCCGGGCGCCCGGGATGCTCGCCGCCGTGTCGCGCCCGCCTTCCACCGGCACCAGCGGATCGTCCTCGCCGTGCAGGACCAGCGTTGGCAGGCGCACGTCCTTCAGCATCGCGCGGCGATCGCCGTCGGCGACGATGGCGGACAAGTGCCGCGTCGGCCCTTCGGGATAGAAGCTGCGGCGCACATTCTCGCGCACCCGGTCGCGCAGCCGCTCCTCGTCGGCGGGGTAGGCAGGGCTGCCGATGGTGCGCGACAGGTGCACGCCGTGCGCGACCAGCACGTCCTCCTCGGTCGATTTGGGCCGCTTCACCAGCGCCTTTATCGCTTCCGGCTTGGCGGCCGGCAGTTTCGGGTTGCCGGTGGTCGAGAAGATCGAGGTGAGGCTTAGTGCACGATCCGCATGGCGTGCCGCAACGTGCTGCGCGATCATCCCGCCCATGCTCGCACCGACGATATGCGCGCGCTCTATCCCCAGTGCGGTCAGCAGGCCGATCCCGTCGTCGGCCATGTCCGCCAGCGTATAGGGCACGCGCGGCGTCATGCCGATCTTCGACATGATCACCATCTTGAGCATGCCGGGCGCCTTCACCCCGTCAAATTTCTGGCTGAGCCCGACATCGCGGTTGTCGTAGCGGATGACGCGGAAGCCCTTGGCCACCAGCGCCTCTACCAGCTCGATCGGCCACAGGGTCAGCTGCGCGCCGAAGCCCATGATCAGCAGGATCGGCGGGTCGCCCGGATCGCCGTGATCTTCGTAATGGATGGTGATTCCGTTGGCGGTGGCTTCGGGCATTCTCGCTCTCCTCGGCCACGGTGAATAGCAGAGCGCGCCCGCCCGGCAAGCGGCTGGCCCGGTGAGCCCTGGGCAGGCGCTAGGCCGACTGCACTAGACCCCCTGTCGGATTTTCGCCGGCCCGCCCGCGGCGTAGTTTCGCCTCTCAATTCAACCGGATCGGGAGAGGACCGCCATGACCGACAAGCTTGCGCTCGATTGCCCCAGCGCGCCGCACCAGCTCCCCGAAGCCAAGCTCTTCGGGGTCGTGCTGGAGGAAGAAGGCCAGCCGCGCGTCGCCTATCTCGACAAGCAGGCGCGCGAGCCCGACCGGCTCGATATCGAGGCGCTGGGCGTCGACCCCGGCCATGCGCTGCGCTTTTCCGCACCCTGCGCCAACAGCGGCTGCGGCCAGTGGCGCGACGGCGGGTGGTCCATCATGCCGCGGCCGCTTTTTTGCGCCCGACTTACGGCACCAGCACGGTGTCGCGCGCGACCTCGTCGGTTTCGGGATAGTCGAGCGTATAATGCAGGCCGCGGCTTTCGTGGCGCTTGAGAGCGCTTTGCACGATGAGATAGGCGGCCTGGTGCAGGTTGCGCAGTTCGATCAGGTCGGTCGTCACGCGGAACGAGCCGTAGTATTCCTCGATCTCCTGCCCCAGCAACCGGATGCGGTGCGCCGCGCGCTCCAGCCGCTTGGTGGTGCGTACGATACCGACATAGTTCCACATGAAGCGGCGGATCTCGGTCCAGTTCTGCTTGATTACCACCTCCTCGTCGGAATCGGCCACGCGGCTCGCGTCCCAGGCGCGGATTTCGGGGGGATCGTCGAGCGTGTCCCAGCGCGCGAGGATGTCGTCCGCCGCCGCCTCGCCAAAGACGAAACATTCGAGCAGGCTGTTGCTCGCCAGCCGGTTCGCGCCGTGGAGGCCGCTTTCGGTGCATTCGCCCGCGGCCCACAATCCCGGCAGGTCGGTCCGCGCGTCGAGGCCGATGAGGATGCCGCCGCAGGTGTAATGCTGCGCCGGCACGACCGGGATCGGCTCCTTCGTCATGTCGATGCCGAGGCCCATCAGCTTCTCGTGGATCGTGGGGAAATGCTCCTTCACGAATTCGGGCGGCTGGTGGCTGATATCGAGATGGACGTAATCGAGCCCGTAGCGCTTGATCTGGTCGTCGTTAGCGCGGGCCACGATGTCGCGCGGGGCCAGCTCCATGCGTTCCGGATCGTATTTCTCCATGTAGCGCTCGCCGGTGACGGGATTGAACAAGCGCCCGCCCTCGCCCCGCACCGCCTCGGTGATCAGGAAGTTCTTGACCTCCAGGTTGTAGAGGCAGGTCGGGTGGAACTGCATCATCTCCATGTTGGAGACGCGCGCGCCGGCCCGCCAGGCCATCGCGATCCCGTCGCCCGTTGCGCCACGCGGAGCGGTGCTGAATAGGTAACAGCGCCCCGCACCGCCCGCCGCCATCACCGTGGCGCGCGCCACATATGCCTCCACCTCGCCGGTTTCGGTGTTGAGCGCATAGGCGCCCCACACCCGTCCGCTGCCCGAATATTTGACCGCGTTGCGCCCGGTGATCAGGTCGATGCAGCTGCGGTTCGGCAGCAGGGTGATGTTGGGATTGGCCTCCGCCGCCTTCAGCAGGGCATCCTGCACGGCCCAGCCGGTCGCATCGTTGACGTGGACGATGCGGCGGTGGCTATGGCCGCCTTCCCGCGTCAGGTGGAGGTCGCCGTCGCCGCTTTCGTCAGGCAATTTCTCGCGGTTGAACGGCACGCCGAGCTCGCACAGGCGGTCGATCGCCTTGGGCGCGTTCTCGATGACGAATTCCACCGTGTCGCGATCGTTCAGCCCGGCGCCGGCCACCATCGTGTCGCGGATGTGGTTTTCGAACGTGTCGCCTTCGTCGAGCACGGCGGCGATCCCGCCTTGTGCCCAGGCGGTACTGCCGCCAGTCAGCGATCCCTTCGCGAGGACGAGCACCTTGCGCTGTTCGGCAAGCTCCAGCGCGGCGGTCAGCCCGGCCGCGCCGGATCCGATGACGAGGACGTCGTATTGGGCGATGGTCTGGGGGGTGGTCATGGCCGCGTCTTAGGCCGTGACGGGCGCGCACGACAAGCCGCTTCGCCACTTCGCAGATGCAGCAATTCCCGGAACCCGAAGGCCCGCCCGGCCGTTTCCCGATCAAACAAATCTAGAGGTTTCCATGTCCCGTCTTTCCTGCGCACTCGCGGCTGCGCTGACGCTCTCGCTCGTCCCCGCCGCACCCGCTTTCACCGCCGAGGCGATCCACCTCGGATCGGAGGATTTCGACGCGCGCCAGCAGGCTGCTGTACTGGCGCTTGCCGGTCTGGAGGACGTCGAGGACAAATACGGTGAACTCGCGCTCAAGCCCGGCCAGTTCCGCTGGAGCGACGATGGCGCCAAGGCGTCGCGCGTCGTCGTGAACCTCAACGAACAGCTGCTGTTCGTCTATTCCGGCAGCGACCTGGTCGCGGTCTCGACCATTTCCAGCGGCACCGCGAAGAACCCCACCCCGTCGGGCATTTTTCCGATCATGGAAAAGCGCCGGATGCACCGCTCCAACCGGTACAACGACGCGCCGATGCCGTTCATGCAGCGGCTCGACAATTACGGCATCGCGCTGCACGCTGGCGAGCTTCCCGGCTATCCGGCCTCGCACGGCTGCATCCGCCTGCCGCGCGAATTCGCCGCCAAGCTGTTCGCCGCGACCGAAGTCGGCACCGAAGTTCTGGTCGGTGCCTATATGGAATAAGCGCGCCCGCTAACGGCGCGGCGACGCCAAGCCACGGCCCGTCGCAGCGCGCTTTTCCCGCGCGAAACCGCCAATAACGGTAGACGCGACGGGGATCCCGGGGGCGGGAAGGGTCGTTTTACATGTTCATGGGGAGGATCGCCTGCGCGGTCGGCAAGCATGCCGCCGACCCACGCGGCGTGCGCCAGCTTTATTCCAACCAGGTCGGCCGTTGCCGCCATTGCCGAAAGCCGCTGGAAAACGACGGCGCCGGATGGCGGGTGCTGGCAATCCACGACGCGGGCCTCGATCGCCGCGCGGTGGACTAGCTCTCCTTCGTAAGCTCCACGAAAACGTCCTCTAGGTCGGCTTCGCGAGTCGTCACGTCCTCGATCGCGTAACCGTGGCCCTGCACCTTGGCGAGCACCTGGCCGGCGGTCATCTCGTCGCGGTTGTACGTGACTTCCAGCGTGCGCGGATCGATCACGTCGGCCTTGGTGAAGCCTTCTTCCATAACCGGTCCGGCCAGGTCCTTGTCCACGCTGACCCGGACGATCTTTTCGCGCGCCATGCCGATCATCTCGCGCGTCGGCTTGTTCGCGATCAATTCGCCGTGGTTGATGATGGCGATCCGGTCGCACAATTCCTCGGCTTCCTCGAGGTAGTGCGTGGTCAGGACCACGGTGACGCCGTCGCGGTTGAGCTCGGTCACCAGTTCCCACAGCTGGCGGCGCAGGTCCACGTCGACGCCGGCGGTGGGCTCGTCCAGCACCAGGATCGGCGGTGAATGCACCATCGCCTTGGCGATCAGCAGCCGGCGCTTCATCCCGCCCGACAGCTGGCGGGTATAGGCATCGCGCTTGTCGGCGAGGTGGACGGCGCGAAGCAGTTCTTCCGACCGGCGCAGCTTTTCCGGCACGCCGAACAGGCCGGCCTGCAGTTCCAGCGCCTCGAACGGGGTGAAGAAGGGGTCGAAAACGATTTCCTGCGGCACGATGCCGATGCTGGCCTTCGCGTTGCGCCGCTCGTCATCGATGTCGAAGCCCCAGATGCTGGCGCTGCCGGAGGTCTTGTTGACCAGCCCGGCGAGGATGTTGATCAGCGTGGACTTGCCCGCGCCGTTCGGGCCGAGCAGGCCGAAGATACCACCCTGCGGCACATCGAAGCTGACGCCTTTCAGGGCCAGCTTGTCCTCCTGTCCCTTGTCGCCCTTGTAACGCTTGACGATGTCGCGGATGGCGATGGCGGGGGTGTCGTGGCTCATGCGCCTGCCCATGCCCCGCGGGCAGCCGTGCTGTAAAGGCTTTGCAGGGCCAGCCGCGCTTGCTATCGGCGCGGCCCATGACAGACGCCGCGTCGATCCCCGCCCCTGAAACCAGCCTGGTCGAAACGCGCCGCGTGTGGTGCGACGGGGCGACCGATATCCGCAGCGGCGAGCTGTATCGCGCAGCCGCGCTGGGCCATCCGAAGACCTATTTCGAAATCGGCGCCGAAGGCTTCTTCGACTGCGGCTATTGCGACCGGCGTTTCGTCCTGAGGGGCGGCCCCGCGGATGACGGCAGCCACGGCTGACAAATGTTTGCTCCGGCGGGAGCCAATTTGCCCTCCCGCGCGTTAAGCCCGATTATCGGGTATGGAGGAAACGCTATGAAAATGAAGACTATTTCCCTGCTGGCCTTGTCCGCTGCAAGCCTTTGCGCATGCGCCACGCTGGAAGAAAGCGCGGCCGAACTCGTCGCGCAGACCTACGATGCCGAACTGACCGGCGGACAGATCGTGGGCGCGGGCGATCCGGATGGTTTCGCCACCTTCGAAGTCACCGTTTCGGACGAGCTCGGCCAGGTCTGCTACGACCTCAACGATGAACGCAACCTCGGCACCGTGACCGCCGTGATGCTGCACCGCGGGGCGGCCGGCACCAACGGCCCGATGATTGCCAATTTCGACCGCAACGAGCAGAACGGGTACCAGGATTGCCTCGATACGCCGGACTGGGTCCAGGGCTTCATCGAAGCGGACCCGACCGGCTTTTATGTCATGGTCCACACTGCGGATTACCCGAACGGCGCCGTTCGCGGCCAGGTCGACAGGGATTGATCGAATGGCGCGATCCGGCGCATGATGGCTTTGTCGGCCGATCCCGCCGGGTCGCTCCCCCCATGGGCACAGGACCTTCTGCATCTGTGGTTCCACCAGATGTCGGGCGCGGACTGGTTCCGCAAGAACGACGCGGTGGATGCGATGCTGGCGCGGCGCTTCGGCCGCTGGCTGGAAGCATTGCTAGGCCGGCCCGCGCAGGAATTCCTGACCTCGCCGCGCATGGCGCTGGCCGCCGTCCTTCTGTTCGACCAGGTCCCGCGCAACACGCAGCGCGGCAGCGCGCGCAGCTTTGCCGCCGATCCTCCGGCCGTTTCCATCACCCGCGGCGCCATTACGCGCGGATGGCACTGCGCGATGGACCGGGACGAGCGCCAGTTCCTCGCCATGCCGCTGATGCATAGCGAGGATATTCGCGACCAACGGCTGAGCCTTGCCTATTTTGCGAAATGGCATCCCGGCACCCTGCCGTTTGCGCGGAGCCACTGGTGCATGATCGCGCGCTTCGCGCGCTTCCCGCATCGCAACGACGTGCTGGGCCGCAGGGCGACGCCGAAAGAGCAGGCGGCCATCGACGCGGGCTTCAGCCGGTAATCACGCGCTGCTTGGCAGCACCTTGCCCGCCGGTTCGCGCATCACCCACCATGCCAGCAGCGCGGCGGCAAGCCCGGTGACGATGTTTGCCGCAAGCTCGCTCGCGTAAATCGCGTCGGCACCCCATTGCGGGCGGAGGAACCAGGCGACCGGGATCATCACCAACGCGACGCGGGCGATGGACTGGCCCAGCGCCAGCCCCGCGCGGTCGATCGCATTCATCGCTCCGTTGACGATGATGAATACGCCGAACCCGCCATAGCCCCACGCGGAGATGAGGATGAAGCGCGCCAGTTCCTCGCGCACCGCCGCATTGTCACTGAACAGGCTCGCGATGGGCTCGCGCAGCAATACGATCAGCGCGGCCACGGCGAGGCCGTAGACGAGGCTGAAACCGCCCGCCCAGCGGATCGCGGCGCGCGCGCGGTCGACCTTGTCGGCGCCGTAATTCTGACCGACGATCGCGCCGATGGAACTCGACAGGCCGAGCAGCGGCACGATGGCGAAGCTCTGCACCCGGCCCCCCGCCCCGAAAGCGGCGACGGCATCCTGCCCGGCGCTGGCAACGAAAGCGGTCAGGATCGACAGGCCGACGGGGTTGATCGAGTTAGAGAACGCGGCCGGCCCCGCCACGCGGGTCAGCGCGCCGGTGTCGCGCTTGACGCTGCAATGCCGGATGTCGCCGGGTGCAAAAGTGATTTCGCTCGTCTGCAGCATCGCAAAGCCCACCACGACGGACACGATCCAGCTGGCGATGGTGGCATAGGCGGCGCCGGCGATGCCGAAGCCTTCGAAGCCGAATGCCCCGGTGATCAGGATCGGATCCAAGATCCAGTTGACCACCGCCATGGTGATCAGGATCGCCATCGACCGCTTGGCCGCGCCCTGCGCCCGCAGCGCGCCGTTGACGCCCATCATCGCCGGCAGGGCGGCGAAACCGAGCGCGTAGGGAAACATGTAGGCATCGACCAGCGGCAGCAGCTCCGCATCGGCCTGCATCAGCTGGAACAGCGGCTGGCGTACCAGCAGCAGGATCGCCGCCAGCGCCACGCCGATGCCCGCGGCCAGCAGGAAGCCCAGGTTGGCGAGCCCGCGCGCATGGTCCTCGTCGCCCCGACCCAGCGACCGGCTGACGACCGACGCGACGCCCACCATCACGCCCACGCCCAGGCTCGACAGGGCCTGCGTGACCGGGAAGATGAAGCTGACCGCTGCCAGCTCCGCCGAGCCGAGCTGGCCGATGAAATAGGCGTCGATGATGCCGATCGACATGATCGCCGCAACGCCCACGATCATCGGCGCGGTCTGCGAGACGAGATGCCGGCGGATCGAGCCCGTGGTCAGCCGGGCGGACTTGCTTTCGCTCATGGGGCGTTGCCTACGCCTCTTTCCCGATACCACAAGCACAGATCGCCGACCGGGCAGGTTTCGCATTTGGGCGCGCGGGCGGTGCACACGCGCTTGCCGAACCGGATCAGCCAGAAATGCCCATCGCGCATCGCCCACTCCGGCGCGCGCTGCTCGATCTAAGGGGCGGTGCCTACCGCCGTCTTCGCATCCGTCAGGCCGATCCGTTTGCGCACGCGGTGGATGTGGGTTTCGACCGCAATCGTATCCTTGCCGAACGTGAAGCTGAGGACGATGTCGGCGCATTTGCGGCCGATGCCGGGCAGGCCCATCCGCCCTTCGCACACATCGGGCACCACCCCGCGGTGTTCGGCCAGAAAGGCCTCGCAGAACCGGCGGATGGAGCGGGTCTTGTTGTTATAGAGCCCGCACGGCTTCATCGCCCTCGCGATATCCCTGTCGCCCACCTCCAGGATCGCTTCCGGCGTGGTCGCGAGCTTGAAGAGCGCTTTGATTGCCGCCGCCGTATTCCGGTCCAGCGACTAGGCGGACAGCATGCAGGATAAGCAGTAGCGGAAGGCGTGCGGCTGGCCCCCTGGACCCCTGGCACTTTTGGTGCGCCCGGGCATTGCCCCGGCCGGCCGGCGATAGACCTCCTCGACCTGCGGCTCGCTTAGCACGGCAGCGGGTCGTCCACCTTTTCCAGGCTCGGATAGTCGGTGTATCCCTTCATGCCACCGCCGTAATAGGTGTCCGGATCGTCCTCGTTATACGGGCCGCCGTGCGCGATGCGCGCGGGCAGGTCCGGATTGGCGAGGAACATTCGGCCGAAGGCCACGGCATCAGCATGACCATCGCGGATCCACTCGGCCGCCTGTTCGGGCGAGAAATTGCCGTTGGCGACGAAGGCGCCGTCGAAAGCCTCGCGCATGTCGTGCAGCACCTGGTCGCCTTTGCCCTTCTGCCCGTCCGCACCGCCGTGATCGGTTGCCCGCACGGTATGGAGGTAAGCGAGCCCGCGCCCGGCCAGCAGCTTGGCCGCGGCGGGGTAGGTTTCCTCCGGCTTCTCGTCCGCGCTGCCGCCCGCGCCGCCAATGGGCGTCAGGCGCACGCCGACGCGGCCGGCCGGCAATTCCGCCGTGACCACTTCGATTGCCTCGCCAAGAAAGCGCAGGCGGTTGTCGAGGCTGCCGCCATATTCGTCTTCCCGCTTGTTCACGCCGGAGCGCAAGAACTGGTCGATCAGATATCCATTGGCGGCGTGGAGCTCCACCCCGTCGAACCCAGCGCGCGCGGCGCAGCGGGACGCGTGGTGGTAATCGTCCAGCGTCTTCGCGATCTCGTCCTTCGTGATAGCGCGCGCTTCCTCGAAGGGAACCTGCGGTCCGTCCGGATGCCGGTCGCCCACGAACGCTTCGCCTTCCGGGGTCCACGCGCTGGAGGACAGCGGCGCCTTCCCGCCAGGCTGGAAGACCGGGTGGCTGACCGCGCCCACGTGCCACAGCTGGCAAAAGATGCGCCCGCCCGCATTGTGCACCGCGTCCGTCACGGGCTTCCAGCTTTCTACCTGCTCATCGGTAAAGATGCCGGGCGTCCAGGCATAACCCTGCCCCTGCTGGCTGATCTGCGTCGCTTCGGACACGATCAGGCCGGCACCGGCGCGCTGCGAATAATACAGGGCATGCAGGCCCGTCTGCGTATTCACCTTCGCATCGGAGCGTGAACGGGTGAGCGGCGCCATGAAGACGCGATTGGGCACTTCGATCGCGCCAATCTTGGCACTTTCGAACAAGGGGGCAAGGCCGGGATTTTCGGGGGTCAGGTGATGCATGGAATCTCTGTTGGACAGGTTTTGTCGTGCAACGTGCGACGAGCGCGGGGCGTTCCGCATCAATCCCCGGCGCGGGCCTGCCCGGTCTTGCAGAGCGACAGCGCCACGCAGTCCCCGCATTGCGGCGCGGCAGGGCGGCACCATGTCTGGCCCAGCTTCTTCATCAGCAGGTGATGCTCGTCATAGTCCGCGCCGGACCACTCTTCCGGCATGGCGGGCATGATCGCATCGAAGGCGCGCTTCGTATCGGCCTTTGGCGGGACCAGTCCCATCCGCTGGAGAATGCGGGTGTGATGCCCGTCCAGCACGATGGCGCGACGATCCAGCGTGGAAGCGTTCATCACGCCCGCGGCGATCTTGCGGCCTATGCCGGGGAGCTGTTCGAGCCAGCGCATGGCGGGCAGCGTCTCCATGTCGGCGAGATGCGACAGGTCGACTGCCCCGCGCCGCTCGACCAGCGCGGTGAGGCTCGCCTTGAGCCGCTCGGCAGCGATGTTGGGATAGGTTTGCGTGGCGAGCTCCGCCTGGAGCTCATCGAGCGGAGCCTGCGCCACCGCCTCCCAGCTCCCCCAGCGCTTCAGCAGCCGGTCGGTCGCCGCATTGGACACGGGCGACTTGGTCCGCGCCCCGATTACGCCTTGCACCAGCACCCATTCCGGCCGCCGCCACTCCGCCGCCGCCCGCTCGATCCGCCCGAACCGCTGGACAAGCAATGCCTGCAGGCGGCGCAGCACGTCAGTGCGCGGGTCGGGGCCGAGGGGGAGTTGGGTCAGAAAGGTTGATCCTCATCCATATCAGCCAATGGGAGTTCCGCCTCACTACCAAGCTCCTTCATGAACTCGTCGAAGTCTTTGATTTCTTCTTCCGTAGGCGGCGGACCGTTTGGTATCGCGCGAAGTCCATCAGAAATCTCCCGTCTGGTGCGATATCCAAGTATGACTCGTCCGCCACCCAACTCGTAGCTTAGCGATCCCGTCATGCGATCAATGCGCGCATAACCCGGCGCAGAAAACGGCATATTTGGTTTGCCCCGCACTTCATGCTTTGCCAGCGAAACTCTAAGCACTTCCAATTCCGTGAAAGGGATGTGCACCCTCCGCAAATCGTCACGAATTTTTTCGGAAGCATTCTCGATCTTCTTCAAAGCTTCCAGTTGGGACGCCCGCATGGCTTTGCCGAAGTTTATGTATCCTCGGTCCTCTTTTAAGCTTGCGATTTTTTGATCCACCCCACCGCTATCGATCCACTTTAGGCAATCTTTGGCCCTTTGCCTCCACGTTCTCAAAAGCTCGTAAGCAGCGAACATCCACATTTGTGAGAAGGCATTCAGAAACATAGCATCATCGATGGGTGTCCTGTCCTCTGCGGCCAATCGCGCACCTACTTGGCTTTCCAAATCCATGAGCCACCGATCAATCAAGGCTACGTTCGTGCCCTGCATTCGTAGGTATGTGTCATCAAACAATATGAGGCCGCTCAAAGCCTGAGCCAATTCCCACATATCAATTTTAGACGGGTCTCGAGGCACAACGAAGTCGTCTTGAAAATCATCGAAATCAGCCATCGCCTATTCCCACTCGATCGTGCCCGGCGGCTTGCTGGTATAGTCGTAGACCACGCGGTTCACGCCCTGCACTTCGTTGACGATGCGGGTCGCGCAGCCGGTCAGGAAGGCGGCGTCGAAGGGATAGACGTCCGCCGTCATGCCGTCCGTGCTGGTCACGGCGCGAAGGCCGCACACGCTGTCATAGGTGCGCGCGTCGCCCATCACGCCCACGGTCTTCACCGGCAGCAGAACGGCAAAGGCCTGCCAGATCGCGTCGTAGAGGCCCGCATTGCGGATTTCTTCGAGGTAGATAGCGTCCGCCTTGCGCAGGATGTCGCAGCGTTCCTTCGTCACTTCGCCGGGGATGCGGATGGCGAGGCCGGGGCCGGGGAACGGGTGGCGGCCGACGAACTGGTCGTTGAGGCCCAGCTCGCGCCCCAGTTCGCGCACCTCGTCCTTGAACAGTTCGCGCAAGGGTTCGACCAGCTTCATGTTCATGCGTTCGGGCAGGCCGCCGACATTGTGGTGGCTCTTGATCGTCACGCTCGGCCCGCCGGTGAAACTGACGCTCTCGATCACGTCGGGGTAGAGCGTCCCTTGCGCGAGGAAGTCCGCGCCGCCGAGCTTCTTCGCTTCTTCCTCGAACACGGCGATGAATTCGGCCCCGATGAACTTGCGCTTCGCTTCCGGGTCGGTGACGCCTTCGAGGCCCGCCATGAAGCGTTCCTCCGCGTCCACCACCACCAGCGGGATGTTGTAGTGATCGCGGAACAGGGTCTCGACCTGCTCGCGCTCGTTGAGGCGCAGCAGGCCATGGTCGACGAATACGCAGGTCAGCTGGTCGCCGATCGCCTCATGGATGAGAATCGCCGCGACCGAACTATCGACCCCGCCGGAAAGGCCACAGATAACCTTGCCGTCTCCCACCTGATCGCGGATTTCGCGGACCTTGGTGTCGCGATAGGCGGCCATCGTCCAGTCGCCCGCCAGCCCGCAGACCTTGTGCACGAAATTGGCGAGCAGCTTGCCCCCGTCGGGCGTGTGGACCACCTCCGGGTGGAACTGCGTGCCGTAGAATTGCCGTGCCTCGTCCGCGATCACCGCGAAGGGCGCGCCGTCGCTGGTGGCGACGATTTCGAAACCGGGTGCGAACTCAGTGACCTTGTCGCCGTGGCTCATCCACACCTGATGGCGCTCGCCTTCCGCCCACAGGCCGTCGAACAGGGCGCAGGACTTCGTTACGGTCAGGAAGGCGCGGCCGAATTCGCCGCCTTCACCCGTCTCGTGGCCCGGCCGCACTTCGCCGCCCAACTGGTGGCTCATCACCTGCTGGCCGTAACAGATGCCGAGGATCGGGACGCCCGCTTCGAACAGCATCTCCGGCGCGCGGGGGCTGCCATCGTCGGGTACGCTGGCCGGCGAGCCCGACAGGATGATGCCCTTGGGCTGCATCCGCGCAAACGCCTCTTCGGCCATGCTGAACGGCGCGATTTCGGAATAGACCCCGGCTTCGCGCACCCGGCGGGCGATGAGCTGGGTCACCTGGCTGCCGAAGTCGACGATCAGGACGGAATCGGGGAGATGGTCGTGCTGCATGGGCGCACTTACGCGGGGCCGCGCGCGCTTGTCCAGCACGCGGCCCTGTGCACCCGCCAGGTTATCCCGAGGCTAGAGCCGGGCGAGCAGGCGGTCGAATTCGGCGCGCTGTTGCGGCGCGGCAAATTCGCGGATGTTGGCGATCAGCCGCTTCGCCTTGGCCCGCTGGCCGTTCTCCGCCAGCGCATTGGCGAGGTGCCAGCGGATCTTCAGGTTGCCCGGCACCGCATTGCTGGCGGACCGGATCAGCGAAAGCGCGCGCGCCTTGTTGCCGCCGGCGCGCAGCATCGCCCAGCCGAGCGTGTCCTGCACCTGCGGATCGTCGGGCGTGAGGGCGTGGGCCCGCTGGGCGAGCGAGAAGGCCTCCCCCTTGCGCCCCAGCCGGTCGAGCGCGACCGCGGCGTTGTTGAGCACCAGCGGGTCGCCGTCACCGTCGCGGGCGCGCAGCGTGTCGCACTGCGCTGCGGCCTTCTCGTTCTCGTCATTGGAGAGGGCGCGGTCGGCGGTGCGCAGCAGGGCGACATATTCACCGTCGCGCTGGAGCGTGCGGCGCGCCCTGTAGGGATTGTCGGCACCCGTCGAATCGGCCAGCCGCGATGCCAGCGCGAGCGCCTGCGGACTGGCGGTGGCGCGATCGGCGATCGGGCGGATGGTCGCAAACGCCTCTGCCTTTTCACCCGTCGCGTCGAAGGACTGGGCCAACACGGTGCTGGCCTGCCCATGGCCGGGATAGGCTTTCAGCACTTCGCGCAAATGGGCGATGGCCTGCTCGTGCAGCCCGTCGAGATGGGCGACCTCGCCCATCAGCAGCCGGCCTTCGGGCAGCTCTGCCACCAGGCGCTCGTTCTGGCGCAGCGTGGCGCGGACCGGGTCGAGCTTGCCGTCCGCAAAGTTGAGCTTGGCCTGCAGCAACACAGCGAGCGGATGGCCCGGCGTTTCCTTCAGCGCCTTGGCAAGCTCCAGCCGCGCGGCGTGGTAGTCGCGCTGAGCGAACGCCTCTTCGGCGTTGGCGAGCGGATCGCCTCCGCCGAGGCTGCAGGCGGCGGTGGCCAGCAGCAGGCCGGGAGCGATCATGCGGGTGAATGCGAACGTCTTCATGGCGCCGGTGCGTAGCGCAAAAAGCTCAATGCCTGCCTAAGCATCGCGGGCGCCGCCGGGCGTGGCGACACGGCAAATCGTAAAGGCAAACCGGGCGGGGATCGCTCCCCGCCCAGCCTGTGGTGTGTTCCGGGTACCAAGTCCGAAACCGATCGGGATCGTACGCTTAGGCGGCAGCGACCTTGCGGCGGCGCTTGCTGCCGGCCCACAGGCCCATCAGGCCGAGACCGAAGAGGGCGACACCGCCGGGAGCGGGAACTTCGGTCGGGCGCTTCGTCAGGTCGAAATTGATGTCCCAGTGCGGCAGCTGATAGCCCCACGGGTGAAGGACGTTGAGCCAGGCCGAACCGCCGAAATCGCCCGTCTTGTCGTTGGCGCCGTCGCCGAACTGGAAGGTCGTGCTGCCGGCCAGCGGATCGTGCGGGTTCAGGGTGTAGGTCTTGTTCCCGATGGTGATCGTGCCGGCTGCGCTGGTGAAGAAGTCCTGCGTCGCAGCGTCATAGGCACCGCCGCCGGCCTTGTAGTCGAAGCCGCTGTTCAGCGCATCGAGATAGCCCGACAGCGACAGGTCGAGAATCGCGGTTTCACCCAGGCTGTTGATCGCCGTGCCGGTGAAGGTGCCGGTGCCGGCGTCCGTGTCCAGCGTGAAGGTGGTGCCGTCCTGGAACGAGAAATACTACGCGCAGCCGCTGCGGGTGTTGTTGGTCCACAGGCCGTGCGAACAGCTGCCAGAGGTGGCGTCGCTGACATCGTAGGTGATGATGTCGGCAGCTGCGGGGATTGCGGTCATCGCCATTGCGGCGGCACCGGCCAGTGCGGTCAGTTCGAGTGTTTTCATGGTACTTTCCCTGTCTTCCGTCCTGTGCCGTAGATCTGCCCTCAGCGGCGGTTACGGCAAGGGTTAAGCACAGCGCGTGCCAGATTGCGGAAAACCGCGGGATTTGCGGGGTTTGTCACGGTTAACAGGCGGACGCAGACGCAAAGTAGCTTAGCGGGTTTTAAACCAACTCCGACACCGCAAGGCCGCCCAGAATGTTGCGTTTCTTGCAACGGATAATGCAGTTATCGCGTTTGTATGGTGCGCTGCAGCGAACTAGATGGGGGCAACTCCAGCGCACCGCGGCTCGCCGCAGCGACACCGGCCACTCTCTCCCCCTAGGGCCCGTGTCCCCGGCACCCCTCTCCCCCAGCCGGCGGGGCGCTACCCAAGGAGATGCGGCGGCACCTGTCCCGGTGCCGCCGCCATACCTTCCAGCCAGATCAATCCTGCAGCCGCTTCGCTTCCTCGCGCAGTTCGGTCTTCAGCAGCTTGCCGATATGGCTGCGCGGCATCGCGTCGATGGCGTGGAGCGCGGAAAGCCGCTGGGTCTTGCCCAGCCGCGCATTGACGGCATCCAGCACCGCCTGCGCGTCCCCGCCCTGTTCCAGCACCGCGAAGCCGACCGGCGTTTCGCCCCAGCGATCGCTCTCGATGCCGACCACCGCGGCTTCGATCACCGCGTCTTCGCGCTCCAGCTCGGCCTCGAGGTCGCTGGGATAGATATTAAAGCCGCCGGAGATGATCATGTCCTTCGCGCGGCCCACCAGCTCCACGAAACCGTCAACATCGACGCGGCCGATGTCGCCCATGCGCTGCCACGTCTCGCCGGTCGCGGGATCCGTCCAGTATGCCTCGGCCGTGGCTTCCGGCCTGCCGCGATAGCCCGACATCATCGTGTGCGATCGGCCGACAAGGTTGCCGGGCGTGCCGGGCGGGACGGGATTCTCCGCTTCGTCGAGCACCTTCAGTTCGCTTCCCGGCGCCGGCCTGCCGACGGTGTGCAGCTTGTCCGGGAATTCGTGGCACGGCAGCAGGCAGACCACCCCGCCTTCCGTCATGGAATAGATCTCGATTAGCCCGCCCGGCATCCGGCGCAGGACCTGCGCCTTCAGTTCGGCGGAAAACGGCGCGCTGGTGCAATACTTGATGCGCAAGGCGGACAGGTCGGCCCGGTCGAAGCTCCGCTCTGCCAGCAGGCGGCCGTACTGGACCGGCACCAGCATCGCGACAGTCGTGCGATCCGCCTCCGCATGGGCGAGCCAGCGCGCGGCGTCGAATTTGCCCATGATCCGCACCGTGCCGCCCGCGAGCAGCACGGGCAGGAAGCCGACCATCGTTGTGTTCGAATAAAGCGGTGTCGACGCGAGCGAGCGCACTGCGATCCCCGCGCCCAGATAGGATGCCGCGGTCGGCGCGAATTGCCGCCAGCGCATGGCGTGCGAGTGGACGATGCCCTTGGGCGTGCCCGTTGTCCCGCTGGAATAGATGATGTTGAAGGGATCGCCGGGCTCGGGCGCGAAGGGCTGCGCGGATGTGCCTTGCGGGGCCATCCAGTCGTCCAGCCCTTCGTCCAGCACGATACGCTCGCATTCGCCGCCGAAGGCCTCGCCCAGCTCTGCCAGCTTGCCCCGGTCGATGAAGATGTGCCGCGCGCCGCTGTCGGCGAGCATGGCGGCAAGCTGCGCAGACGAGGCGCTGGTGGTCAGCGGCGCGGCGACCCCGCCCGCGCGCACGGCAGCAAGGAAAGCCAGCGCATAGGCGATGGACGACGTGCCGAGGATCGCGACGGCCTGCCCCTGCTCGAGCCCGCTGTCCTGCAACCGGGCGGCGATCCGCTCGACCCGGTCGGCAAGGTCGCGCCACGACAGATCCCCGCCATCGTCGCGCAGGGCGATATTCTCTCCCTTTGCGGCAGCGATCGAGGCGATTGCGGCGGGGAAGCTGCCGAAAGGCGCGGAAAGATCGACGGGTTGCGGCATGCCCGCCAGACTACCCATCGCCCGCCGCGTGTCTAGCCGCCGCCAAGGCTGCCGAGGCCGAAGGCAAGGATGACGCCGAGCGCGGTGGCCACGCCTGCAAGGTGGCTGTCTTCGCGATAGGCCTTGGGAAAGACCTCGGTGGCAAGGCTGGCGACAACGGCCCCGGCAGCGAAGCAGCGGATGATCGCCAGCGCCTCTTCCCCGACCGTGTCGAGCGCGAGATAGCCCGCAATGGCGGCCAGGGAAAGGAGCAGCGCGGTCCCGGCCCACAGGCCCACGACCTTGCCCTTCGCCCGTCCGCTGTCGGCCATCTCGCGCGCGCCGCCCGCTGCTTCGGGCAGGTTCGACAGCAGGATCGACCCGGCGAGCGCCGCGACTTCCAGCCCGCCGGCCCCGATCAGCGCCACGCCGAGCGCCAGGTTCTCCGGTATCCCGTCCAGCGTGATCGCGGCGAGCAGGCCGCCGCCCGATTTCTCGCCCCATTTCTCGTCGATCAGGTAATCGCACACGGTGAACACGATGGCGCCTGCCGCCACCCCCAGCATGGCCGGGAACAGCCCGCCGCGTTCGACCGACGGCTGGATAAGCTCGCTCGTTACAGAAAGCAGCAAGGCCCCACCCGCAAGCGCGACGAGGAACCCTTCGAGCCGCCCTGACAGCTTGCCGTAAACGCCCCACACGGCCCCGGCGATCAACGCGCCGGACACCACCAGGACGACGGCAAGGACCGTCAGCATTCGATGACGTTCACCGCCAGCCCGCCCTGGCTGGTTTCCTTGTACTTGCTGGACATGTCGATCCCCGTCTGGCGCATCGTCTCGATCACCTGGTCCAGGCTGACGCAGCTTTCGGCGCCGGTGCGATGGAGGGCGAGGCGCGCCGCGTTGACCGCCTTCACGGCGCCGATCGCGTTGCGTTCGATGCACGGCACCTGCACCAGCCCGCCCACGGGATCGCAGGTCAGGCCGAGGTTGTGTTCCATGCCGATTTCCGCCGCGCTGGCGACTTGCGCCGGCGTGCCGCCCCACAGGGCCGCGAGGCCGCCCGCCGCCATCGAGCAGGCGACGCCCACTTCGCCCTGGCAGCCCATTTCGGCGCCCGAAATGCTGGCGCGCTGCTTGTAGAGGAGGCCGATCGCGCCCGCGGTGAGGAGGAACCTGCGGCGGCTGTCGCGGCAGGCGCGGTCTTCGCCATCCTTGCAATAGAAGCGCATCACCGCCGGGATGATGCCCGCCGCACCGTTGGTGGGCGCGGTCACCACGCGGCCACCGGCGGCGTTCTCCTCGTTCACCGCCATGGCGAAGCAATTGAGCCAGTCGAACAATTGCTCGCGTTCGTTGGAAAGCGGGTTGGCGGACAGGTTATCCCACATGTCGGGCGCACGGCGCGCGACTTTCAGCCCGCCCGGCAGCGTGCCGCGCTGGGTCAACCCGCGCTCGATACACTGGTCCATCGCCTCGGCAATCCGGTCGAGCCCGGCCATCGTGCGCGCCCGGTCACGCCGCGCATCCTCGTTGGCGAGCACGATTTCGCAGATCGGCCGGTCGTGGCTGTCGCACAGGGCGAGGAGATCGGCAGCGGAGGTAAATTCGTACGGGGTGGGTTCGCTTTCCACCCGGTCGTCGGTCGGCTTGGTGCGCAGCTGCTTCTCGCTCGCCACGAAACCGCCGCCGGTGGAATAATAGGTCCGTTCCAGCAACACCGCGCCGTCTGCGCCGTGCGCGGCAAGCTTCATGCCGTTGGGATGGAGATCGGGGATGATGTGCCCGGCAAGGTCAATGTCGCGGCGCGGGTCGAAACGAAGCGCGCATTCGCCGCCCAGCACCAGTTCGCCGCCGGCCGCAAGGGCTTCCAGCGCCGCCTCCCCCTCGTCCGGGTCGAGCCGGTCGGGGCGGTGGCCCATCAGGCCCAGCATGGTCGCCTTGAGCGTGCCGTGCCCTTCCCCGGTCAGCGCCAGCGAGCCCTGCAATTCCACCGTGACGCGGGCAATGTCCGCACATCTTTTCGAACGCAGCGCGGCCGCGGCGAACATGCGCGCGATGCGCATCGGTCCCACCGTGTGGCTGCTGGAAGGGCCAATCCCTATGCGGAAAATGTCGAGCACGGAAAGCATGGCCGCAGCGATGCGCGCAGGCCCCCATGCGGTCAAGTGGTTTCAAATGTAACCGATGGCCGCGCCGGCTCCTCCAAGCTGTGGGCAAAAGGCGCGGTTTGCTTTGGTAATTCGCCCCGCAGCGCCTATATAATCGGCATGGACGAGAACAGCGAAAAGACGGGCGAAAACGCCCGCAATTCCAACAGCTATGGCGCCGATTCCATCAAGGTCCTGAAGGGCCTCGATGCCGTGCGCAAGCGGCCCGGCATGTATATCGGCGACACGGACGATGGATCGGGCCTGCACCACATGGTCTTCGAAGTCTCCGACAACGCCATCGACGAGGCGCTGGCCGGGCACTGCGACCTGGTGCTGATCGAACTCAACGCCGACGGCAGCGTCAGCGTGGAAGACAACGGCCGCGGCATCCCGGTGGACATGCACAAGGAAGAAGGCGTCTCCGCGGCGGAGGTCATCATGACCCAGCTGCACGCCGGCGGGAAGTTCGAGAATACGAGCGACGACAACGCCTACAAGGTGTCCGGCGGCCTCCACGGGGTCGGCGTGTCGGTGGTGAACGCCCTGTCCGAATGGCTGGAGCTGGTCATCTGGCGCGACGGCAAGGTTCACGAAATGCGTTTCGAGCATGGCGAGGCGGTGAAATCGCTCGAAGTTACCGGCGATGCCCCCCCGGTGGCGAGCAACGGCGACGATAACGGCCTGAAGAAGGGCACCCGCGTCACCTTCATGCCCAGCACGGAAACGTTCAAGAACGTGACCACATTCGATTTCGACAAGCTGGAGCATCGCTACCGCGAGCTTGCCTTCCTCAATTCCGGCGTGCGCATCCTGCTGCGCGACAATCGCGGCGAGGACGTGGCCGAGCACGACCTGTTCTACGAAGGCGGCATCGCGGCATTCGTGTCCTATCTCGACCGCAACAAGCAGCCGCTGGTGCCCGATCCCATTTCGGTGAGCGCGGAAAAGGACGGCATCGGCATCGACGTCGCGCTGGAATGGAACGACAGCTATTATGAAAACGTCCTGTGCTTCACCAACAACATCCCGCAGCGTGACGGTGGCACCCACCTCGCCGCATTCCGCGCCGCGCTGACCCGCACGCTGAACAACTACGCCAGCGCCAGCGGGCTGATGAAGAAGGAAAAGGTCAGCCTGTCGGGCGAGGACATGCGCGAAGGGCTGACCGCCATCGTCTCCGTCAAGCTGCCCGATCCCAAATTCGGCAGCCAGACGAAGGACAAGCTGGTCTCCTCCGAAGTGCGCCAGCCGCTGGAAAGCCTGATGGGCGAGAAGATGACCGAGTGGCTGGAGGAAAATCCCGCCCACGCCAAGGCGATCATCCAGAAGATCATCGATGCCGCCGCCGCGCGCGAGGCTGCGCGCCGTGCGCGCGAGATGAGCCGCAAGGGCGCGATGAGCATCGCCAGCCTGCCCGGCAAGCTGGCCGACTGCCAGAACCGCGATCCGGCTCAGTGCGAACTGTTCCTGGTGGAGGGCGATTCCGCTGGCGGCAGCGCCAAGCAGGGACGCGACCGCAAGATCCAGGCCATCCTGCCGCTGAAGGGCAAGATCCTGAACGTGGAACGCGCAAGGTTCGACCGGATTATCGGGTCGAAGGAAGTCGGCACGCTGATCCAGGCGATGGGCACGGGGCTGCGCGACGAATTCGATCTCGACAAACTGCGCTATCACAAGATCGTGATCATGACCGACGCCGACGTCGACGGCGCACATATCCGCACGCTGCTGCTCACTTTTTTCCATCGCCAGATGCCGGAGATCGTTAAGAACGGGCACCTGTTCATCGCCCAGCCGCCACTGTTCAAGGTCAGCAAGGGCCGCAGCGAGGTTTACCTGAAGGACCAGGCGGCGCTGGACCGCTACCTGGTCGATGGCGGCCTGCAGGACCGCATCCTGCTGTCCGACAGCGACGAGTGCAACGAGGCCGAGCTGCGCCCGATGGTCGAACAGGCGCTGCGCATCCGCAACCTGATTGCCTTCGTACCGCGCAAGTACGATCCGGCGATCATCGAGGCGATGGCGCTGGCCGGCGCGTTCGATCCCGCAGCGTCGCGCGAAGCGCGGGAAGCCGCCATGACCCGCGCCGCCGAACGGATGCAGATGAGCGATCCGGAAGCGACATGGAGCGGGACGCTGACCGATAATGGCGCGCGGCTCGACCGGGTGTGGCGCGGCGTGACCGACGTGCATCTCATCGAAGGCAAGTTCCTCGAAAGCGCCGAGGCGCGCCGCCTCCACGGCCTTGTCGCCGGGCTGGGCGATATCTACGCCAATCCCGCGAGGCTGGTGAAGCGCGGCAGCGCCGAAGCCGAAGCGCAGGCGGCGGCCGATGCGGCCGAGGACGAGACCGACGTGGAAGCGCCCGCTTTCAAGCCCGACGGCATGATCACCCGCCCGACCGAACTGCTCGACGCGGTCCTTGCCGCCGGGCGCAAGGGCATGTCGGTACAGCGCTACAAGGGGCTGGGCGAAATGAACGCGGAACAGCTGTGGGAGACCACGCTCGACCCCGACAACCGCGCCCTGCTGCAAGTGAAGGTGGAAGACGCCGACGTGACGGACGAAATCTTCACCCGGCTGATGGGCGACGTGGTCGAACCGCGCCGCGAGTTCATTCAGGATAACGCGCTGAACGTCGCCAACCTCGACGTCTGAGCGACATACACAAACGGCGCGGCGTCGCTGCCGCGCCGTTTGCAATTGACGCTGCTGTTCAGCCCAGAAGCGACTTGGTCGTGTGGGGGCGCTCGCTGGCAGGCGCCGCCTCCACGCGGTCGTCCACTCCGTCGCCGTCACGGTCGATCCGGCGGGTCTCGACGCGGTCATCGATACCGTCCCCGTCTCGATCGACCTTTCCGCCGCTCACCATCTCGGCGAACAGCTTCTCGTAGTGGTTGAGCGCCTGGCGCAAATCCTCGGTCGAGGCATCGTGCTGGCGATCGGCAATCTCGTGGCCGGCGCGGTAATGGCGCGCCACATCGCCGTAATCGACGGTCAGGTCTTCATAGCGCCGGTCGAAATCGGCCATCGGGAAACCGCGGGTCTGCATGACGTTGGTCAGCAGGCGGTCGGCGCGCAGCACCGCTTCGTTGGGGGCATCCACGAAAAGCGCCTTCGTTTCGGTCCACTCGCCGGTGAAACGCTCGCGCTCGGAAGCATCAAGCGGGCGGATGTCGAACTGGTGGACCCGCTTTTCCCGTTCGATCAGGTCGCGTTCGGCCTTGTCCGTGCTTCCGCGATCTTCGACGGTGCGGTCGTATTCGTCGCCATACTGGTCGCGCAGGGCGTCGGTGCGCTTCTTGCGCATCGCCATCCACAGGATCAGCAGCAGAACGACAACCGCCACGGCGGCGATCACGAGGATTGTAGTATTGTCCATGGGTTCATCTCCCTGGTGAACCCTCCCGATTGCCTCCTAAACCCCTGACGGCCCGGCATGTTCCGCGCCACCAGCGTGAAGGCATCCGGTAACTACGCAAAATCCCGGATGGTGCGGTTTGCTACGGGCCAAAGCCCCCTCGCCTAACGCTGGTTGCGTCAGGAAACGGAGAGAAGAGACGTGGGCGAATTCATCGTGCGCTGGGACGGTGTGGTGTTGGCAGTGGCGCTGTGCGGCATGCTGGTGGCGTGGCTGCAGGGCAGCCTGCGCTTCGAGCGGCTGACGGCAGAGCAGCGCAAGGAGGTGGACCGGATCGCCGCCCGCGAGCGCTCGGCCAGCCTGTCCTTGGCAGAACGCAACCGCCAGCTTGAACTGACCGAGGAGATCGCCGAAATCGGCCACTGGCGGCTGGATCTGGAAAGCAACGGACTGTTCTGGTCCGACGGAATTGCCCGCATCCACGGAATTGAGCCCGGCAAGACGCCGCCGCTGGCCGAAGCGATCGATTTCTACCACCCCGAAGACCGCGAGACAGTGGCAGCCCACGTCGAGGAAGGCCGCGCCAACGGCACGCCGTGGATTTTCCGCGCCCGCCTGATCGCCGCCGACGGCACGCACAAATATGTCGAGGCACGCGGCCAGCCCGAACTCGATCCGCAAGGCAACCCGGTCGCCCTGTTCGGCATGTTGGCCGACCGCAGCGGCGAATACCGGATGCGCAGCGAAGTGGAGGCCGAGCGCGACCGCGCCAACGAGGTGAGCCGCGCCAAGGCGGCCTTCCTCTCACGCCTCAGCCACCAGTTGCGGGAACCCGCAGCCACGGTGGTCGGCTACAGCGACATGCTGTCGCGCGAGGTGGGGGAGCCGAACCTGCTGCGCTCGCTCGAACAGGTTTCGCGCAGCGCGGGCCGGATTACCGAAATCCTCGACGACGTGCTCGACCTTGCCCAGGTGGAGGCAGGCGCGATGTCGGTCGATGTCGCGCCGACCGATCTCGGTGCGCTGCTGAAGGACATCGTGGACCGCAGCTGCCAGCGCGCCCGCGAAAAGCACCTGTCGCTGTCCCTCAGGGTCGACGAAAGCGTGCCTGCCGCCATCCTGACCGACGAACGCCGCCTGCGCCAGATCGTCGAAAACCTCGTCGCCAACGCCATTATCTATACCGACAGCGGCTTCATCGTAGTGGCGGCCAAGGCCGTGGACGGGATGCTGAAGATCACGGTGCGCGATACGGGCATCGGGATCGACCCGGCCGCGCACAAGGTCATTTTCGAGGAATTCCGCCAGCTTCCGGTCAATGTCGCGCGGCCAGAGGGCGGCATAGGACTGGGGCTGCCGATCGGGCGCCAGCTCGCCCGGATGCTCGGCGGGCAGCTGATGGTCGATAGCACGCCGGGCAACGGCAGCACGTTCACCCTGTCGATCCCCTGCCGGCGGAGCGAGGCGACGCCGCGGCCGCACCGGGTGGAGCCCCCGCAAGAGCCCGCCCTTCCGCCAGCCCGTTCCGCGGCCCGCCAGCCGGCGCCCTCGCCGCGTCCGGCAAGCCGGAAGCGAGCGCAGCCCGGCCGCGTCCTGCTTGCCGAGGATCACGAAATCAACCAGCTGCTGATCGTCAAGATGGGGTACGCGCTGGGCTTGGCGGTAGATGTCGCGGAAAACGGGCAAGTGGCCATCGACATGGTGCGCGCGGCCGATGAGGCCGGCACGCCCTACGCCCTCGTCCTGATGGACTTGCAGATGCCGGTGATGACCGGTCTGGAAGCGTGCCTCGCCCTACGCGAGGCGGGTTGGGATGCCGAACGCCTGCCGATCCTGGCGATCAGCGCCAACGCCTTTCCCGACGACGTGAAGGCCTGCGCTGATGCCGGGATGCAGGGCCACATCGCCAAGCCCGTCACGCTGGAGCGACTGGCCGCTGCGGTCAGGCCCTATGTGCAGGTTACGCGCGCTGCCGGAAAGGCGGCCTGACCTCGTGCGCAGGCGAAGTCAGCCGGCCGCGTCGATCAGCGCCTGGGCCTGCGCTTCCAGCACCTTGTAGCGATCGTAATCGGGGCGCGCATCGCGCAGGAAGCGGGCGATCTTCATCAGGTCCGCGCCGTAATCGCCGCTCGGCTCGATCGGCTCGCCGAAGCCCAGCACATGCTCCTGCGGGTTCACCCAGGCCGGCACGATCGGCACCCCGGCGGCGACCGCGATGTTGTAGAAGCCGGACCGCCATTCGCCGTTCGAAGTGCGCGTCCCTTCCGGCGCGATCACCAGCGCAAGGTCGCTGCGCCGGTTGTACTCCTCGACCACCTGCTCGACCACGTTGGCGCGGCGGCTGCGGTCGATCGGCACGCCGCCCATGTCGAACATGAAATTGCGCATGATGCCCTTGAACAGCGTGTGCTTGCCCATGAAGGCGGGCCTCACCCCTTCCGCCGCGGTGGCGCCGACGAAGAACACGAAATCCCAGTTCGACGAATGCGGGGCACCGGCGATGACATATTTGTCGAGATGCGCGGGCAGGTTGCCGACGATCCGCCAGCCCTTCGCCTTGAAAATGCGCACGATGATCCAGCGCACGATGCGCGACAGGACGGACGGATTGCGACTGGCCAGCTTTTGTCTCCCCGCTCGCGGCCCTAGCAGTCACGCTACGGAATGCGAGTGTTTGCGCCGCTACATCCGGAACACCCCGAATTGCGGCCGTTCGGGGATCGGCGCTTCGAGCGTGGCGGCAAAGGCCAGGCCGAGAACGTCGCGCGTTTGGACCGGGTCTATCACCCCGTCATCCCACAGGCGCGCGGTGGCGTAGTAGGGGTTGCCCTCGTCCTCGTACTTCTGGCGGATCGGGGCCTTGAATTCCTCGGCCTGCTCGTCGGTCCAGCTGTCGGCATCGCGGTGGACGGTGGCGAGGACCGATGCCGCCTGCTCCCCGCCCATCACCGAAATGCGGGCATTGGGCCAGGTGAACAGAAAGCGCGGGGAATAGGCGCGGCCGCACATGCCATAATTGCCCGCCCCGAAGCTGCCGCCGATGACCACTGTGACTTTCGGGACAGTGGCGGTGGCGACCGCCGTCACCAGCTTCGCGCCATGCTTGGCGATG
The DNA here is from genome assembly GCF_030406725.1 of Alteriqipengyuania flavescens. Lineage (NCBI taxonomy): Bacteria > Pseudomonadati > Pseudomonadota > Alphaproteobacteria > Sphingomonadales > Erythrobacteraceae > Pseudoblastomonas > Pseudoblastomonas flavescens. The sequence goes on from NZ_CP129107.1 coordinate 700,783, forward strand.
CCTTCCGCCTCGTATTTCCCGCCGACCATGAAGCCGGAGATATTCTGCAGGAACAGCAGCGGAATGCGGCGCTGGCAGGCAAGCTCGATGAAATGCGCCCCCTTCTGCGCGCTTTCGGAGAACAGCACGCCGTTGTTGGCAAGGATCGCCACCGGCATGCCCCAGATATGCGCGAAGCCGCAGACGAGGGTTGAGCCGTATTGCGCCTTGAATTCGTGGAATTCGCTGCCGTCGACCAGCCGCGCGATGACCTCGTGCACGTCGTAGGGCGCGCGGACATCGTCGGGGATCAGGGCGTAGAGATCGTCCGCGTCGAATTTGGGCGGACGCGGATCGCGCAGGCCCACGTCCCTGGCCGCCTCATGGTTGTCGCCAAGGTGGCTGACGATATCGCGCACGATGGTGAGCGCGTGCTCGTCGTTTTCCGCCAGATGGTCGACCACGCCCGATTTTTTGGCATGGAGATCGCCGCCGCCAAGATCCTCGGCGCTGATTTCCTCGCCCGTCGCTGCCTTCACCAGCGGCGGCCCGGCGAGGAAGATCGTGCCCTGGTTACGTACGATCACCGTTTCGTCGGACATGGCGGGCACATAGGCCCCGCCCGCGGTGCAGCTGCCCATGACGCAGGCGATCTGCGGGATGCCCATCGCGCTCATGTTCGCCTGGTTGAAGAAGATGCGCCCGAAGTGGTCGCGGTCCGGGAAGACCTCCGCCTGGTAGGGCAGGTTTGCCCCGCCGCTGTCGACGAGGTAGATGCAAGGCAAGCGGTTGTCCTGCGCGATCTCCTGCGCGCGCAAGTGCTTCTTGACCGTCATCGGGTAGTAGCTGCCGCCCTTCACCGTGGGGTCGTTGCAGGCGATCATCACCTGCCGCCCGCTGACCCGCCCGATGCCCGCAATCATGCTCGCGCCCGACACGTCGCCTTCGTACATGCCGTTCGCGGCCAGCTGCCCGATTTCGAGGAAGGGAGAGCCGGGATCGAGCAGCCGCTCCACCCGCTCGCGCGGCAGCAGCTTGCCGCGGCTGACATGGCGCTCGCGATGCTTCTCGCTGCCGCCCAGCGCCGCCTCGGCGACACGCTCGCGCAGCTGTGCGGCCAGCGCCTCGTTATGCGCGAACAGTGCCTTGGCTTGCGGATCTTCGCGGTCGAGTGCGGAGGTGAGGACGGGTGCGCTCATCCCGCCGCCCCGATCAGTTCGCGCCCGATCAGCATGCGGCGGATCTCGTTCGTGCCTGCGCCGATATCCAGCAGCTTGGCGTCGCGCATGTAGCGTTCCACCGGCCAGTCGAGCGTGTAGCCTGCACCGCCTAGCGCCTGAACACTTTCGGCGGCCACGCGGAAGGCGTTTTCCGATGCCAGCAGGATCGCGCCGGCCGCGTCGAAGCGGGTAGTCTTGTTCGCATCGCAGCTTTTGGCGACGGCATAGGTGTAGGCGCGGGCCGATTGCAGGGCGACATACATGTCGGCCACTTTGGCCTGCATCAACTGGAAACTGCCGAGCGGCTTGCCGAACTGCGTGCGTTCGCGAAGGTAGGGGATGACCGTGTCGAGGCAGGCCTGCATCACGCCCAGTTGCAGGCCGGCAAGCACCACGCGTTCGTAATCCAGCCCGCTCATCAGCACGCCGACGCCGCCGTTTTCGGGGCCCATCACATTCTCGTCCGGCACGAAGCAATCGTCGAACACCAGCTCTGCCGTAGGGCTGCCGCGCATGCCGACCTTTTCGATCTTTTGGCCGATCGAGAAGCCTTCGAAGTCCTTTTCGATCAGGAACGTCGTGATCCCGCGGCTGCCCGCCTCTGGCGCGGTCTTGGCATAGACCACCAGCGTGTCCGCATAGGGCGCGTTGGTGATCCAGAACTTGGTGCCGTTGAGGACATAGCCGCCTTCGACCTTGTCCGCCTTCGCCTTCATCGAGACGACGTCGCTGCCTGCGCTCGCCTCGCTCATGGCGAGCGAGCCGACGTGTTCGCCGCTGATGAGTTTCGGCAGATAATTCGCCTTCTGCGCCTCGTTGCCCCAGCGCGCGATCTGGTTGACGCAGAGGTTGGAATGCGCGCCGTAGGAAAGGCCGACGCTGGCGCTCGCCCGGCTGACTTCTTCCACCGCGACGACGTGTTCGAGGTAGCCGAGGCCGAGGCCGCCGTCTTCCTCGCTCACGGTGATGCCGTGCAGGCCCAGCTCGCCCATCGCCGGCCACAGTTCCGCCTTGGGAAACCAGTCCTCGCGGTCGATCTTCTTGGCCAGCGGGGCGATCTGTTCGTCGGCGAAACGGGCGGTCGTTTCGCGAATCATCTCGGCCGCTTCGCCGAGCTGGAAGTCGAAATCGGGGGTTGCGCGCATGGCTCTTTGTCTCCTCGCCAGCGCGCATAGCAACGCGGCGGCGCAACGCAAACCACGGTAAAGCGAGACTTCTTGCGCAGACGCGCAAAGCTTTTGGAATTCGGGAAGAAATTCGCCTATACGACTGCGCCGAAGGACATGAAGAAGCCTGATTTCATCCCCTGGCCCATCGGTGCCGCACCGGACGCTGCCATGTGCGGCGAGGATAGCCGTGCCCAGGTGCTGGCCCAGTACGGGCTCGACCAGCTGCAGGACGATGGCGAGCTGGAGCGGGTCGCCCGCTTCGCCGCCAAGCTGTGCGACGCGCCGGTCGCGCTGGTCACGGTGGTGGAAAAGGAACGCCAGCGCTTCCTTGCGACCGAAGGCATCGACGAACGCGAGACCCCGCGGCCGACCAGCTTCTGTGCGCATGCCATGCTGGGGAGCGATCCGCTCGAAATCCCCGATGCGACGGTGGATGAGCGCTTCAGCGACAACCCGCTCGTCACCGGCCAGCCCGGCATCCGCTTCTACGCCGGCCATCCGTTGGTTTCGACGGAGGGCGCGCCCATCGGGGCGCTATGCATCATCGACACGAAACCCCGCCCCGGCGGCCTGACGGAGTTCCAGCGCGAGGGGCTGGCGGTACTGGGCGGATCTGTCATGCGCCGCCTGCTCGCCAATCGGCTGGAGCGGCTGTCGCAGGCCGCCAGCCAGCGGCGCGAAAGACGGCTGCGGCAGATCCTCGATTCCGTCCCTGGCATCGCCTGGTCGACCGACACCGAGCTCGGCTTCGATTACGTCAACGCGCGCTTCGGCGAATATACCGGTCGGCCCGCGCCCAGCGACATGGACGAGTGCGCGGAGACGATCCATGTCGAGGATTGGCCCATCGTGCGCCGGAACTTCCTCGATGCGGTCGAACGCGGCGAACAGGTGGACGACCAGTTCCGCCTGCGCATGGCCGACGGCAGCTGGCGGTGGATGGTCTCGCGCGCAGTGCCACTGCCGTCCGGCGACGGCGGGATCCAGTGGGTCGGTACGCTGTTCGACATCGACGATGCGCACAAGCTGCACGAAGCGCGCGAGCTGCTGGCCAACGAGCTGTCGCACCGGATCAAGAACATCTTCGCCGTCGTATCCGGCCTGATCACCATGTCGGCGCGCAAGCTGCCCGAGCACGAGGATTTCGCCGCCGATATCAACGGCAAGATCCGCGCGCTGGGCAAGGCGCACGACATCGTCCGGCCCGAGGGCACGGCGGCCGGGGCCAGCTTGCAAAACCTGCTCGCGGGGATTTTCGCCCCCTATGACGAAGCCGGCCGGCCCCGCGTCGCGATCGACGGCGACGATGTGCCGGTCGGCCCGCGCGCGGCGACGCCGCTGGCGCTGGTCTTCCACGAACTGGCGACGAACAGCGCGAAATACGGTGTCCTGTCGCGCGCGGAAGGGGATGTGTCGCTTTCCATCGCCGAGCAGGACGGAGCACTGCTGCTTCGCTGGCGGGAAACCGATGTGCCTGAGCCTGAGGACGCGGAAGCCGGTTTCGGGTCGCGCCTTCTTACCATGAGCGTGGAAGGGCAATTGCGCGGCCTGATCGAACGGCGCTGGACCGATGGCGGCATGACTGTGGAACTGACGGTTCCGGTGGACGCCATCACGGGCTAGCATGGCCCCCATGGCGGGCCGGGCAATCCTTGAATTCGACGCTGTTTCGAAGTCGTATAGCGGCATCGCGGCGCTGCGCGGCGTCGACCTGGCGGTCGAACGCGGCAGTTTCACCGCGCTGGTGGGCGCGTCGGGATCGGGCAAGTCGACCTTGCTCAAGACGGTCAACCGGCTGGTCGAACCCACTGCCGGGTCGGTGCGTTTCGCCGGCGAGGATGTCACTGCGGTCCCCCTGCCCGCGCTGCGCCGCCGGATCGGCTACGTGTTCCAGAAGATCGGCCTGTTCCCGCACATGAGCGTGGCGGAGAACATCGGCATCGGTCCCCGGCTGGCCGGCGAACCTGCCGATGCGGGCCGCATTGGCGAGCTGCTGGAGCTGGTCGACCTCGACCCCGCGATGGCGGATCGCCTGCCGTCCGAATTGTCCGGCGGGCAGCAGCAGCGCGTCGGCGTGGCGCGTGCGCTGGCGGGCGGGCCGGAACTGCTGCTGATGGACGAACCCTTCGGCGCGCTCGATCCCGTCACCCGCGATGCGCTGGGCGATCGGGTGCGCGCCCTCCACGAACGGCTGGGCCTCACCACCGTGATGGTCACTCACGACATGGCCGAAGCGCTGCTGCTGGCGGACCGGGTGCTGGTGATGGACACAGGGGAAATCGTGGCCGACGAAACGCCGCGGTCGCTGCTGGCAGGCGGCGGCGGCGCGGTGGCGCAAAGCCTGGTCGCCGTGCCCCGTCACCAGGCAGAGCGGCTGGCGGAGCTGGAGCGGTGAGCGGCCTTGCCCCTGCCCTCCTCGGCCTCGGCGACAAGCTCGCCGCCCATGTCGTGCTGTCGGCGGCTGCCATCGCGCTCGGCATCGCGGTGGCCTTGCCGCTGGCGGTGTGGGCCAGCCGTTCGGAAACGGTCAGCCGCTTTGCGCTGGGTTTCGCCAGTCTCGTCCAGACCGTCCCCGCGCTCGCCCTTCTGGCGCTGTTCTTCCCGATCCTGCTGTCGCTGCGCGCCGTGTTCGGCGACGGGCTGCCGACCCTGGGCTTCCTGCCCGCGCTGCTCGCCCTTTCGCTTTATGCATTGCTGCCGATCCTGCGCAATGCGGTGACAGCGCAGGCCAATCTCGACCCCGGCGTGCTGCAGGCGGCGGACGGCGTCGGCATGACCCGTTGGCAGCGACTGCGGCTGGTCGAAGCGCCGCTCGCCGCGCCGTTCGTAATGGCAGGCATCCGCACGGCGGCGGTGTGGACCATCGGCGCGGCGACGTTGGCCACCACCATCGGCCAGCCGAGCCTGGGCGATCCCATCTTCGCCGGGCTGCAGACGCAGAACTGGGTGCTGGTGCTGGCGGGCTGCATCGCCAGCGCGGCGCTGGCGCTGGTGGCCGACGCGCTGCTCGGCCTCGTCGAGCGGGGCTTCGCCGCCCGCAATCGCACGCTGTGGCTGGGCGGGATGATCGCCGTGCTGCTGGGCATGGCCGCCGCCTTCGCCAGCCAGGTCGACTGGGCGGGCGAGGACGAGGACACGATCGTGATCGGCGCCAAGCAGTTCAGCGAGCAATATATCCTCGCCCGGCTGATCGGCGCGCAGCTGGAAGAGGCGGGATACGCCGTGGAATACCGCGACGGGCTCGGTTCCGCCGTGGTCCACAACGCGCTCACCAGCGGGCAGATCGACATCGCCATCGATTACACCGGCACGCTGTGGACCAACCAGCTGGGGCGCGAGGACAATCCGGGCCGCGATGCGATGTACGAGGCGATCACCGAGTGGGAGCGCGAGACGAGCGGCACGCTGGTGCTGGGTCGGCTAGGCTTCGAAAACGCCTACGCCTTCGCCATGCGTGCCGACCGGGCAGCGGCGCTGGGCATCGCCACGCTGGACGATCTTGCCCGCGCATCGCCGCAGCTGGTGGTCGGCGGCGATCCCGAATTCTTCGAGCGGCCCGAATGGATCGCGGTGCGCGATGCCTATGGCTTCGAATTCGCCGGGCTGCGCAATTTCTCGCCCACCTTCATGTACAACGCGCTGCGCTCGGGAGAGGCGGACGCGATCAGCGCCTACACGTCCGACGGGCGGATCGCCGCCGACCGGCTGGTGGTCCTGGCGGACCCGCGTGAGGCGCTGCCCAATTACGATGCGCTGCTGATGGTCGCCCCGACCCGGGCACAGGATGCGCGCCTGCTCGACGCGCTGCGCCCGCTCATCGGCGCAATCGACGTCGAAGCCATGCGCGAGGCCAATTTCGCGGTCGACCGGGGGGAGGACAAGCGCACCCCGGCCGAAGCGGCGGCGATGCTGGCGCAGCGGATCGGGCTCTAGGAGCCGCCTAGAACCCGGCACCGTCCGGCCAGGCCGGATCGGTCAGCGCCATCACCTTGAACAGGTCGCCCATCTGGCCCGGCGCGACCAGCCGCTCCTTCGCTGCTTGCAGCGCCTCGGCATGTTGCGGCGCATAGTCCCCCAGCGCCTTGGCCCGGGCGTCGATCCCGAGCGCGGAAAGGAAGCGGCCCTGCGTCGTCGTGCCCAGCCACTTCGCATCGCGACTCTGGGCGATCTGGGCGAGATGGTGGAAATCGACATGGGCGGTCAGGTCCGCCTCCCCCGGCATGGCGAAGGGATCGACCTTCTCGTGCGCGCGGATCGCCTGCAGGGTGGAGCCGGTGCGCGGCTCGCTATGGCCGTAATCGATGAACAGCGCCGCGCCGCCCTGTTCGGTCAGGCGGCCGGCGGTTTCGAACACCGTCGCCGCCGCACCGGGGCTGGTTTCCAGCACCGTGCCCTCTTCCGCCTGCCGCCGCGCTTCCGGAACCGCGCCTTCCATCGGCTGCTCGCCCGCGACAAGGGAGAAGGTCTCGCCGTCGCTCGCCACCATGATCTCGCGCCAGCCATGCGCCGTCTTCACCAGCTGGCGGACGGGCAGCGCATCGAGGAATTCGTTGGCGACCAGCAGGATCGGCCCGTCGAACGGCACGCTCGACAGGTCGTTGTGCCAGCGCGCCCGCGGCACGTTGGCCTGCTGGATGTCGCGCAATTCCTGCGACCCTTCGACCAGGTGGACGGCAGGTTCCAGCCCGTAACGCGCCATGGCTTTCAGCGCATCCTTCGCCAGTGTGCCGCGTCCGGGGCCGAGCTCGACATAGTGGACCGGCTCGGTGCGCCCGGCGCGGATCCAGAGGTCGGCCAGCCACAGGCCGATGAGTTCGCCGAACATCTGGCTGATTTCGGGCGCGGTGATGAAATCGCCCGCGCTGCCGAAGGGATCGCGGCTGTCGTAATAGCGGGCGTTCGATTCGCCCATGAAATGCGCGACCGAGATCGGGCCGCTGTGGGCGATGATGCGGTGGAACCGCTCCGCCGTGGACAGCCCGTCGTCGAACGACACCGCCTCAGGCCTTTTCCGCTTTCGCCTTCATCGCTTCCCCACTGGCAAGCTCCGGCTTGCGGATGGCGTAGAGCACCAGTGCGAGACCGGCGATCATCAGCGGGATGGTGAGCCACTGGCCCATCGACAGGCCGGTGCGCATGGCGAATTCGGTCAGCTGCTCGTCTGGCTGACGGAAGAATTCGACCGTGAAGCGCCCTGCCGCGATGCCGACGGTAAACAGGCCGACGAGCAGGCCGGGCTTGAACCGCGCGCGGGTGCGCCAGAACAGGTAGATCAGCACGATGGCGAGGATCAGACCTTCCAGCAAGGCCTCGTAAAGCTGGCTGGGATGGCGCGGCAAGGGACCCGCGCCCGGGAAAACCATGGCCCATGGCACGTCGGTGGTGCGGCCCCAAAGCTCGCCGTTGATGAAATTCGCCATCCGGCCGAGGAACATGCCGACCGGAACCGACACGGCGATGTAATCGCACACGCGGATGAAGTTGAGCCCGCCGCGCCGGCAAACCCAGCCGATCGCCAGCAGCACGCCCATCAGCCCGCCGTGGAAGCTCATCCCCCCGTCCCACAATCGCAGCAGGCGCCACTTGACGAAGCCCTCGCCGTCGAAGCTGGTAAACAGGCTCTGGTCGTAGAACATCGCGTAGCCGAGCCGGCCGCCGAAGATCACGCCTAGTGTGCAGTAGAAAAACAGGTCGTCGACATGGGTCTGCCCCATCGGCGCGCCAGGCGCCTTGATCTGCTTCGACACGTGCCAATAGGCAAACAATATGCCGAGCAGGTAGGCGAGCGAATAATAGCGCAGGGTGAAGAAGCCGAGTTCGATCCCGGGCTTGAGGCCAAGGTCCGACCAGTAGATCGGTTCGTTGGCTGCGGCGGCCATCAATTCCAGCACCAGGGCAATCCTCCCGCGCGCACGGAATGGCCCGCCGCGCCTGTATTTCGCGGCCTTTGCCATAGGGAGGGGATTGGTAAAACCCCGCGCGCCGCCCTAAATGGTAAAAAACGAATCAAACTGGAGAGAATGCGGATGAAGACCGAGCTCGATGTCGCCCTCAATACCGTCATGGACCACCTGCTCGACCAGGGGGGACCTTTCGAAGTTGGCACCATCGAACGGTTCGGGCGCGAATTGCCGATCTTCGTGAACGCCCCGCCCAGCCTGCCGCATTACTTCGGCTATTTCTGCATGGGCGAACACAAGGACAAGACGTTCCTTGTCGATGGCGACATCCGCCTGACCTTCGGTGAAACCTACATGGCCGCCCGCGCGGTCGCCGCCGGCTTGATCGCGACGCACGGGGTGAAGAAGGGCGACCGCATCGGCATCGCCGCGCGCAATTCCGCCAACTGGATCGTCGCCTACATGGCATCGCTGATGGCGGGCGGCTGCGCCACGCTGCTCAACGGCTGGTGGTCTGGCGAGGAACTGCGCGACGGTATCGCGCTGGCCGATTGCACGCTGGTGCTGGCAGACGAGCAGCGGGCGAAGCGGCTCGACGGGTTCGACCACGGCGCGAAGATCGTGCTGATGGACCACGACTCCAGCTGGCAGGACGGATTGTCGAACCTTATGACAAGCGCGGGCGAGCCCGAAGCACTGCCCGAAATGGGGCCGGACGATCTCGCCACCATCCTCTACACCTCGGGTTCCACCGGCCAGTCCAAGGGCGCCTATTCCGACCACCGCGGGGTGGTGCAGGGCACGATGAGCTATGTCGCGCAAAGCGCGATGGCGCTGGGCTATCTCACTGCCAAGGGCGAGGCGCCGACGCGCCAGCCCTGCGCGCTGGTGGCCGTGCCGCTGTTCCACGTCACCGGCGAAGTGCCGCTGTTCCTGCAAAGCTTCGCCCTGGGCCGCAAGCTGGTGCTGATCCCGAAGTGGGATCCCGTCGCCGCGATGAAGGCGATGGAGGACGAAGAGGTGACCTATTTCGTCGGCGTGCCGCTGATGAGCTACGAAATCGCCACCCATCCCGACCGCGCGAATTACGACCTGTCCGCCTGCCAGAGCTTCGCCGCCGGCGGCGCGCCGCGCCCGGTCGAACACGTCACCCGCATCAAGGAAGCATTCCCGGAAGGCTTCCCGCTGCTCGGCTACGGCCTCACCGAAACCAACGGCGTTGGCTGCGGCAATTTCAACGAGAACTACCTCGCCAAGCCCGGCTCCACCGGCACGCCCAGCCGCCCGCTGGTCGACATCGGCATCCTGGACGACGATGGCCAGTGCCTGCCGCAGGGCGAAATCGGTGAAGTGTCGATCCGCACCATCGCCAACTTCCTCGGCTACTGGGACAACGACGAGGCGACCAAAGCCGCGATCATGGAGGACGGGTACTTCCGCACCGGCGACCTCGGCTATCTCGACGAAGAGGACTATCTCTACATCGTCGACCGCAAGAAGGACATCATCATCCGCGGCGGCGAGAACATCTCCTGTCTCGAAGTCGAACAGGCGATCTACGCGCACGAGGAAATTTCCGAATGCTCCGTCTTCGGCGTGCCGGACGAACGGCTGGGGGAAGTGCCTGCCGCCGTATGGCTGCCGGTCGAAGGCAGCAGCCTGACAGAGGACGAATTGCGCGCCTTCGTGGCCGAGCATATCGCTCGCTTCAAGGTGCCCGAATTGCTGTGGAAGGCCGACGGCCCGCTGCCGCGTCTCGGCACGGCGAAGATCGACCGCAAGCGCTTACGCGAACTATACACCGCAGAACTCGCGGCCGGGTGACGGCTTGACGGCGATCCGAATTCCCGACCAGCGGGCGATCATCGATCGCCGCCAGCTTGCCAGCCGGATCGCCGCCCTCGCCGCCGAGGGGGCACCGCGACAGGAGGTGGTGAAGCTTGCCCGCGCGGCGCTCGACGAGGGGCGCGAGGAACTGGCGCGCCGGCTTGCCGACAGCCCCAACGCGGGGCACGAGATCGCAGCGGGCCAGACCTTCCTGATCGACCAGATCATCCGCGTGCTGCACGATCACATCGCCACCGACGTCTATCCCAATGCCAACCGTTCCAGCGGGGAGCGGATCGCCCTGATCGCCGTCGGCGGCTACGGGCGCGAGGAGATGGCGCCGCAATCCGATGTCGACATCGCCTTCGTCACCCCCGGCAAGCAGACCGCGTGGTGCGAACAGGTAATCGAGGCGCTGCTCTATTTCCTGTGGGACCTCGGCCTGAAGGTCGGCCATTCCAGTCGCTCGCTCGACGATGTCATCCGCATGGCGAAGGAAGACCTCACCATCCGCACCGCCCTGCTCGAAGGGCGCTATTTGTGGGGCGACCGCGACCTCTACGATGCGGCCTCGGCGCGATTCTGGGCGGAAGTGGTCTCCGGCAGCGAGAAGCAGTTCGTCGCCGAGAAACTGGAAGAGCGCAACGCCCGGCACAAGCGCATGGGCGACAGCCGCTACGTCGTCGAACCCAATGTGAAGGAAGGCAAGGGCGGGCTTCGCGACCTGCAGGCGCTCTACTGGATCGGCAAGTATATCCACCGCGTGGAAAACGCTGCCGAGCTGGTCGAGAAGGGGCTTTTCACCCAGACCGAATACCGGGCCTTCCGCCGGGCGGAACGGTTCCTGCTGGCGGTGCGCGCGCATCTCCACACGATCACCGGACGGGCCGAGGACCGCCTGACTTTCGACCTCCAGCGCGAGGTGGCGAAGCGGATGCGCTATGCCGACCGGCCTGGCAAGAGCGCGGTCGAACGCTTCATGCAGTTCTATTTCCTGCAGGCGAAGCGGGTCGGCAGCCTGACGGGCGTGTTCCTCAGCCAGCTGGACGAACAGTTCGCGAAGAAGACCGCGCGGCGGGGCCTGCTCGCCACGTTCCGCCCGCGCCCGCGCGAACTCAAGGGCTACGAGGTGTTCGGCGGCAAGATCTCCGCGCGCACCGACGGCTGGTTCAGGGACGATCCGGTTCGGCTGGTCGAGATCTTCCAGCTGGCCGAGGAGCACGCGCTGGAAGTCCATCCCGACGCGATGCGGCAGGCCCGGCGCGACATGAAGCTGATCACCCGCGACGTACGCGAAGATGCACGGGCGAACGCGCTGTTCCTCAAGCTGCTGGCCGGGCGCAACGATCCCGAAGCGGTGCTGCGCTGGATGAACGAGGCGGGCGTGTTCGGCCGTTTCGTGCCCGATTTCGGTAAAGTCGAGGCGCAGATGCAATTCGACATGTACCACCACTACACGGTGGACGAGCACACGATCCGCGCCATCGGCCTGCTCAGCCGGATCGAGCGCGGCGAGCTGGTGGAGGACCACCCGCGCTCCACCGCGCTGATGCCGCAGCTTGCCCATCGCCGCGTGCTCTATGTCGCGGTGCTGCTGCACGATATCGCCAAGGGCCGCGGCGGCGACCACTCGGTGCTCGGCGGCGAAGTGGCGGAGGAGCTGTGCCCCCGCTTCGGCCTGGACGAGGGCGAGACGGAGCTGGTTGCATGGCTGGTGCGCGAGCATTTGCTGATGAGCCGTACCGCGCAGAAGCGCGACCTGTCAGATCCCAAGACCGTGAGCGATTTCGTGGCCGAAGTGCGCACACTGGAACGCCTGCGGCTGCTGATGATCCTGACCGTGGTGGACATCCGCGCCGTCGGCCCCGGCACGTGGAACGACTGGAAGCGCCAGCTGATCGGCCAGCTGTACGAACTGGCGGAGGAACGGCTGCGGCTGGGCCACAAGAGCCGCGGGCGCGCGGAAACCGTGGCGATGAAACGCCGCACCGTGCGCGAACTCATCGCCGACGACGCGGTCGATTACGATGCCATCGCCGACCTCTTCACCGACAGCTACTGGATCGCCGAGCCCGAGGACATCGCCGCACGCAACCTGGTGCAATACCGCGCGGCGGAAGAAATGGACCACATGCTGTCGGTCCACACCGAATTCGTAGAAGATCGCGGCGCCACGCTGGTCACCATCATCGCCGACGACCACCCCGGCCTGTTCTACCGCATCGCAGGCGGCATCCACCTCGCCGGTGGCAACATCATCGACGCACGCATCCATACCACCACCAACGGCAAGGCGGTCGACAACTTCCTGGTGCAGGACCCGGTCGGTCGGCCGTTTGCGGAAGCACCGCAGCTGGAACGGCTGGAGCAATCGATCCGCGATGCCATCGCCAATCGCAGCGAGCTGGTGCAGGGCCTCGCCAAGCGGCCGCTGCCCCGCACCCGCGCCGGCCATTTCGATGTGCGCCCCGCGGTTGCCTTCGACAACCGCGCATCGAGCCGCTTCACCGTGATCGAGGTATCCGCCCGCGACCGGCCTGCCCTGCTCAACCGCCTGGCGCGCGCGCTGTTCGAAGGCCAGCTGGTGGTCCATTCCGCCCACATCACCCACTACGGCGAACGCGCGGTCGACATCTTCTACGTCACCGACCTGACGGGAGGAAAGGTAGTCGCGCCCGACCGGATGAAAGCCGTCGAGGCGCGCCTGCTGGAAGCCGCCAGCGACGAATTGCAGCGCGAGATCGAGGCGGCTTGAGACTGGGCGTCGGGGCTAGTAGCCCCACTCGGCGCCCTTCACCCGCTCAGCCTGAGCCTGTCGAAGGCCACGCGCCGGTGCCAGCCGGTGGCAAAATGGCTTTCCTACTTGCGGTTACGCAGGGCAACTGTTGGCCATGCTTATCACGAACGTTCTTGTCGGCACGCAGATGGTCCTTTCGCTGTTGCAACGGAAAGTGACGCGCGCCTGGCTTTTAAAAGAAGCAAACCATTGCTGTCACACGGTTTTTAGCGGCGGAAATGTTTCGGAGAACACCCCGGTCGGTGCTCCATCTGCGGAAGCCTCACCCCCGCTCCCCGAACAACGCGCTGCCGACGCGCACGTGGGTTGCGCCGAGCATTACGGCGGTTTCGTAGTCGCCGCTCATGCCCATGCTGAGGCCTTCCACTCCGTTGTCCTGCGCCAGCTTGTGCAGCAGCGCGAAAAAGGGGGCGGGTTCGATGTCGGCTGGGGGCAGGCACATGAGGCCCGCGACCGGCACGTCCCTCTCGCGCGCCTTGGCGAGGAAGCCGGGGAGCGCCTTCACCGCGCAGCCGCCCTTCTGCGGCTCGTCGCCCACGTCGACCTGCACGAAACACGGCACCTGGCGGCCGGCCTTGTTCATCGCCTTGGCCAGTGCTTTCAGCAGGCTTGGCCGATCGAGCGAATGGATCATGTCGAAGGACGCCACCGCGTCCTCCGCCTTGTTGGACTGTAGCTGGCCGACCATGTGCAGCACCGCATCGGGATAGGCCTCGCGCAACGCGGGCCATTTACCTTGCGCTTCCTGCACGCGGTTTTCGCCGAAATGGCGCTGGCCCTGCCGGAGGAGCGGCTCGATCGCGCTTGCCGGATGGGTCTTGCTGATCGCGACGAGCGTCACGTCTTCGGGTGCGCGCCGGGCGATCCGGCACTTGGCGGCAATGTTCGCGCGAACGGTTTCGAGCGGGGAATTCTCTCGTGTGTCGGCCATGGCAAAGCCGCTATAGCGTCCGCGTGACGATGCGGAACCCCTCCCCTGCCAGCGGGACCCTCCCGATGCTCTGGCTACTGTCGGACGAGCGCAACGATGCCGGGATCGCAGAGGCCTTCGCAAACCTGCCCGAAGCGTCCGGCTTCGTCTTCCGGCACTATCACCTACGTGGTAAGAAGCGCCATACGCACTTCACCTATTTGGCTACATTGGCACGTCTGCATCGCCATCGCATCGTCCTGTCCGGAGACATCGAGACCGCGCGCGAGTGGGGTGCGGACGGTGTTTATGGCCCCGCAGCGCTCCAGCGAGCCCCCGGCCTCCTGCGGCTCGCCACCGCGCATGACGGCGCCGAATTGCAGGCGGCCAACGCTGCCGGGGTCGACGGCGTCTTCCTCTCCCCCGTTTTTCCCACCCGCTCCCACCCCGGCGCGTATGCGCTCGGCCCGATGGGGTTCGCGGTGCTGGCGCAGCAGTCGCTCGCCCCGGTCATCGCGCTTGGCGGCATGACGGCGGAACGCGCGCAACTGCTCGGCTGGCCGCGCTGGGGCGCGATCGACGGGCTGGCAGCGGGCCTGCGAGCCCAACCGCGCACTTGACGGCGAGTCCGGCAAGGACTCAAATGGCGCCCGCTTAGGACGAGGACGAAATTATCATGGCGACCCGCGTAATGACCCGCAGTGCCCAGGCGGACTGGCGCGCCGCATTCCGCGCGTCGCTGCGCCGCGCCGGGCAGATGGCAGGGGCCGGCGCTCTGGTGCTGGCGATGCTGTTCCTCGGCCTCGCGCTCGCCAGCTATACGCAAACCGACCCCAGCGGATCGACCGCGGCATCGGGCGACGACGTGCGCAACTGGATGGGCGTCGCGGGCGCGTGGGCATCCGAACGCGCGCTGCTCCTGTTCGGCGTGCCGGCCGTCCTGCTGCTGCCGCTGCTCTATGCCTTTGCCCGCAAGCTGTGGCTCGATTCCGGTAACGAGGACACCGGCCCGGTTGCGGGCAAGTGGTGGCGCACCGTAGGCAAGCTGGTGGGCGGCATGGCGCTGCTCTCCACCGCGCTGTCGCTGGTGTTTACCGGCCCCGGCGGCACGCTGCCGGCTTCGATGGGCGGGCTGACCGGCTTGCTCGGCGCGGGCGCGGTGCGCGGGCTGGCAGGGCTTGCCGGGGATACCGCTTCGGGCTGGATCATCGGCCTTGCCGCATTGCTGACGCTGGCCGGCGGGGCCTTCGTTGCGGGCCGCGTGTTCGCGCTCGATTGGGCAAAACTTCTCACCCTGCCGCTGTTGCTGCGCCGCCCGCGCGCGATCCCCGGCGCCGCGCGCGACATCATCCCCGCCACCCGCGCCAAATTCGCCGAGCCCGGGCCGAGCGAGGACCCGCCCGTGGTCGCCGACGCACCGCCGCGCCGGCCGCCGGAAATCACCGATCCCACCGCCCCGCCGCAGCGCGCGAAGGTGCGGAAAACGCAGCAGAAAGACCTGTTCGCCGACGTCCAGTTGCCGAGCCTGGACCTGCTCGCCGACCCCGCCGAGGATGCCGCGCCGAAGATCGACAAGCTGGCGCTGGAACGCAACGCCCGCCTGCTCGAAAACGTGCTCGACGATTTCAACGTGAAGGGCGAAATCACCGCCGTGCGCACCGGCCCGGTGGTCACGATGTACGAGCTGGAGCCTGCACCCGGCATAAAAGCCAGCCGCGTGATCGGCCTTGCCGAAGACATCGCCCGGAACATGAGTGCGGTGTCCGCCCGCGTCTCGCCCATTCCCGGCAAGACGGTGATGGGTATCGAACTGCCCAATGCGAAGCGCCAGATGGTCAGTTTCAAGGAACTGATCGCGTCGGAAGCCTTCGCCGGGCACAAGGGCGGCCTGCCGATCATCCTGGGCAAGGATATCGCCGGCGAGCCGATCGTCGCCGACCTTGCCGCCATGCCCCACCTGCTGGTGGCCGGCACCACCGGTTCGGGCAAGTCGGTCGGCCTCAACGCCATCCTGCTGAGCCTTCTGTACCGCTTCACCCCCGCCGAATTGCGCCTGATCCTGATCGATCCCAAGGTGCTGGAACTGAAGAGCTACGACGACATCCCCCACCTCCTCAGCCAGGTGGTGACGGAGCCGCAGAAGTCGGTCCGCGCGCTCAAATGGGCGGTCGAGGAAATGGAGCGGCGCTATCGCATGATGTCGAGCATCGGCGCGCGCAATCTCAACGGTTTCAACGAACGGGTGAAGGCCGCAATCGCCAAGGGCAAGCCGCTCGGCCGGCGGGTTCAGACCGGCTTCGATCCGGAGACCGGCGAGGAAATTTTCGAGGAGGAACAGCTCGACTACGAAGTCCTGCCTCAGATCGTGCTGATCGTGGACGAACTGGCCGATTTGATGGTCACCGTCGGCAAGGATATCGAGGTGCTGATTCAACGGCTTAGCCAGAAATCGCGCGCCGCCGGCATCCACCTGATCATGGCCACGCAGCGCCCGTCGGTGGACGTCATCACCGGGGTCATCAAGGCCAACCTCCCGACCCGGATCAGCTTCCACGTCACCAGCCGCATCGACAGCCGCACGATCCTGGGCGAACAGGGCGCGGAACAGCTGCTCGGCAAGGGCGACATGCTGTTCAAGCCGAACACCGATCCGATCAAGCGCGTGCACGGCCCGTTCGTGTCCGACGAGGAGGTCGAGGAGGTCGCCAACCACTGGCGCGGCCAGGGCAGCCCCGAATACATCGACAGCGTGACCGAGGAGCCGGAAGACGGCGGATTCGGTTTCGAGGACGATTTGACCGCAAGCGACGACCCGGCGGAAAGAAAATATCGCGCCGCCTGCCAGATCGTTTTCGAGAGCCAGAAGGCGTCCGCCAGCTGGATCCAGCGACAGATGAAGGTGGGCTACAACACCGCCGCGAAATGGGTCGAGCGGATGGAAGAGGAGGGGCTGGTCGGCCCCGCCAACCACGTCGGCAAGCGCGAAGTCTATCGCGACCGCGACGGCAACGTCCTGTAATACAGACGAGATTTCCCCGGCAGATTTCTGCGCTCGACGCCCCCCCTCGCAGCTCCGCCTCGCGCACGGACCAGGCGCACGAGCCCCGGCCAATCGTTAACGATCCCCCTCAACGGAGCCGGACAGCCCTGACCTGCCGCGGCCCTCTCACCGCCCGAGACCGCTAAAATACACTGGTTAGCGCTCGTGGTTGCCGGGCGTGGTTAGCAAATTCTTTACGCCGCGCTCCGTAGAAACCCCTGCATGGAACGCAAGACAACCGTCCGCGCTCGCGTGAAAGGGGCTTTCGCGCTTTGCTCCCTCATTTTCGGCCTGGTGCTTCCACCGTCCGCCGCGGCCCAGGATGACGCGCGATGGCGCTTCGATCCCTACGGCCGGGTCGAAGTCGGCTACGTCAGCGCCGAGAGCGGCGACCGCGAGGAGCAGATCGTGGTCGATGGCGATGCGGCGACGCTGCGCCTGCAGGCAGGCATCGAGCTCGAAAGCGACACCACCACCTTCCAGCTCGAGGCCGACCGGATCTACGTCGACCGGCTGGGCGAGGGTCGCAGCAGCTACCAGCGCGACCGCTTCACCGCCACGCTGGACCAGGAACTGGACAGCGACTGGGAAATCCGGCTGCAGGCCTGCCGCTACGACGATTTCATCACCGCCGAAGCGAACGACACGGACGAAACGTCCGGCCTCGTGCGGTTCACTTACGAGCCCGAACGCGCCCACCGCTTCCGCCTGTCGGCAAGCTGGCGCGAGCGGGAATACGATCCTTCCCCGGAAGACGGACCTGACGCTTTCGCCACCACCGGCCGTGGCCCCCGTGTCGATGCGGAATACCGCCACCGGCTGGGTCGCTATCACTACATCGCGGCAGACCTGCGCGCCGAGAGCATCGGGTCGGACGATGCGTTCCGCCGCTATTCGCGCCAGTCCGCCGCGGTCAGCTACACCCGCCCGCTCAACCGCGACCTGCGGGTGCGGCCGGGGGTGGAAGCGATGCACACCCGTTTCGGCGGCCGCACCGGCGATGATGGCGAGGTCCGCAGCGATTTCCGCATCGCCCCCGAAGTCGAGCTGCTGTGGTGGCCCGGCCAGTGGCGCATCGAGGCCGAGGCCAAGGCTATCTTCATCGATTCCAACGACGAACGCCGTGACCGCGCAGGCTACCGCCTGACCATTGCCGCGGGATATGTTTTCTAAGCAAGCCCAACTCTTTAAGCGCATTATTGCGCGGGCGACGCCCCAAGTCCGCCGGCCGTTCTACATCGGCTGTGCGGTCGGGGCCGTCTTGCTCGTGCTCACCGTACTCGGTTTCTGGAATACCTCCCGCTGGACGGACATGCCGTCCGCGCTCGGCGGGATCGCCGTTTCGCAGGCCGTCTGGGGCCTGAAGCCTTCCAACCTGCTGATGGTCCTGCCGGTCGGCGCCTTCCTGGTGGTGCTGGCCCGCAGCTTCGTGGGCGTGAAGGCGTTCGGCCTGTTCACCCCGATGCTGATCGCCCTCGCCTTCCTGCAGATCGGCCCCGTCTTCGGCCCCGTGGTGCTCGGCACCTCGGTGCTCGCCGGGATGATGATGGCCCCCGCCCTGCTCAAATTGCGAATGACCCGCGTCGGTTTCCTCGGCGTGCTGATTTCGCTCGTGGTGCTCATTCTCGTCGCGTTGCAGACCATCCTCGACCGGAACCTGCAGGTCGACGCATTCCCCGTCGTCGTCTGCGCGCTGGTGGTCGAACGCTGGCGCAAGACGTGGGAGAAGGACGGCTGGTGGCCTTCCGTCTGGCACGCCGGCAGCACGTTCCTCGTCTCGCTGATCATCACCTATGTGATGGTTTCGCCCGTGGCCCTCGCGGTCATCAATTTCTCACCGCTGCTCATGCCCGCCTTCATGGCGGTCGCGATCGCAGTCCTCGGCCGATACCGCGGCCTGAGGCTGTCCGAACTTATCCGCTTCGCACCTATCTGGCTGGAAGGAAGACGCAATGCCAACGCCAATCCGCTCGCTTCGGGACAGGATTCTGGGACGGAAAACACCGGGCTCGACCCGGGTGGAGCACAGCCGCCCGGCGACATCGCAGACCTCCTCGTCAATAACGGCGTCGGCGCTCCTGAAGCGACCGTCGCCGAAAGTGCGTCAACCGGACCAGATTCTGGGGATCAACCTGCGAAACGCGATCATCGCGAAATACAACGGCCGGCAAGCGATCGAGCGGGCCCGCGACAAGGTCGCCGCGAAAGTGGCCCTGGTCGAACGCGGCATCGCCACCACCGGTACGATAGCCGTTATCTCCAGCTATGGGGAACTCGGTAATTTCGACCCCGAGAAGGTCCTGCCGCCGGCCTGGGCGATCAAGCCCGCACGCGGATCGCAGGGCGACGGCATCCTGCTGGCCGTGGGCAAGAAGGGGCGCAACTGGCTGAAGGGTTCGGGCAAGGAAATGACCCCGGCGGACGTCTACAACCATGTCCAGAAAGTGGTCGACGGGCAGTTTTCCGGCGACAGCGAGCCGCAGGATGCGGCGCTGATCGAGCCGCTGATCATCGCCGACCCGACCATCGCCGCGCTGGTCGACGACGGGCTGCCGGACATGCGGGTAATCTGTCTGAAGAACGAACCGATCATGGCGATGATGCGGTTTCCCACCAACGAATCCGACGGCAAGGCCAACCTGCACCAGGGCGGGATCGGCGCGGGCGTTGCGCTGGACACGGGGATTATCTTTCGCGCCAAGCAGGGCACGAAGGTGCTGACCCACCATCCCGACACCGGCGCCAATCTGATCGGTTTCCAGGTGCCGCACTGGGACAAGGTGCTCGACATCGCCGGCCGTTCCGGCCCCGCCATCGGGCTGGGGTACTGCGGTGTCGACATCGTCCACGACAAGAACCACGGGCCAATGGTGATCGAGGTAAATGCCCACCCCGGCATCGAAATCCAGAACACCACTCTGCAGGGCCTGCGCGGGGCGATGGCGCTGCTGGGCGAATTCGATTGAGGTTGCGGGCAACTGGTTTCAACCGTAACGGCCTCTCCAATCGAAATCGCCGTTGGAGAGCGCCATGCGGATCGGCTGCCCGAAAGAAATCAAGAATCACGAATACCGCGTCGGCCTGACGCCGGAAAGCGCGCGCGAGCTCGCCAGCCGCGGCAACGAGGTGTGGATCGAAAGCGGCGCGGGCCTGGGGATCGGGGCGACCGACGCGGAATATCGCGATGCGGGTGCCTCCATCGTCGACGGGCCGGATCCGATCTTCGCCGAATGCGAAATGGTGGTGAAGGTCAAGGAACCGCAGGCGGTCGAACGGGCCAAGCTGCGCGAAGGGCAGATCCTCTATACTTACCTCCACCTCGCGCCCGATCCGGAGCAGACGAAGGACCTGGTGGAAAGCGGCGTGACCGCAATCGCCTATGAAACCGTGACCGGCCCGCGCGGGCGGCTGCCGCTGCTCACCCCGATGAGCCAGGTGGCCGGCCGCATGAGCATCCAGGCGGGCGCGAGCGCGCTCGAAAAGGCGCATGGCGGGCGCGGCGTGCTGATCGGCGGCGTGCCGGGCGTGCTGCCGGCCAAGGTCGTGGTGATCGGCGGCGGCGTCGTCGGCTTCAACGCGGCGCAGATGGCCGTGGGCCTCGGCGGCGATGTCGAGATCCTCGACCGCGACCCAGAAGTGCTGGAAAAGGTCGGCACCTTCTTCGAAGCGCGCGCGTCCACCCGCTTCAGCAACAAGACCAACCTCGAAGACGCGATCCGGCAGGCCGACCTCGTCATCGGCGCGGTGCTGATCCCCGGCGCGGCGGCACCCAAGCTGGTGACGCGCGAAATGCTCGGACTGATGAAGCCGGGCGCCGTGCTGGTCGACGTGGCGATCGACCAGGGCGGCTGTTTCGAAACTTCCCGGCCGACGACCCATGCCGACCCGACCTACGTCGTGGACGATATCGTCCATTACTGCGTCGCCAACATGCCGGGCGCGGTGGCGCGCACCAGCACCTATGCGCTCAACAACGTGACCCTGCCGCACGCCATGCGCATCGCGCGCGACGGCTGGAAGGCAGCGCTGCGGGCGGACCCGCACCTTGCCGCGGGCCTCAATGTGCACAAGGGCGAGGTGACCTACGAAGCCGTGGCGAGCGAGCTCGGCTACGACTATCGCCCGGTCGAGGATGTTCTGGCCTAGTCCTCGGGAAAGAACGGCGCGGCGACTTCGGGCCTGATCCGGACCAGCCGCCCGCTTTCCTTCTCGATCATCGCCCAGGTGCTGCGCACGTCGACCAGCACCTTGCCCGCCGCATCGCGAAAGGTGACGGCGCGGTCGAACCGTGCGCCGCGCGGCGGGTCGGGGATCCAGGTCGTCGCCTCCACCGTCTCGCCCAGACCCACATTGCCGCGATAGTCGATTTCGTGCCGCGTCACGAACCAGACGTAATCGTCGCGGAATTCGGGTGCGGCCACGGCGAACCAGTGTTCGGTCGCGATGTCCTGCACCCATTGCAGCCAGACCGCGTTGTTGACGTGGCCGTTGACGTCGATGTGCCCTGCCTGCGCGGTGAAGCTGCGCGTGTGGCTGTTGCTCACGGAACGTCGATCCCGGACAGCTTCCAGCCCAGACCGTCACGGTGGAAGATCAGCGTGGCAAGCGCCGCGCCCTCCCCATTCACGCGCGAGACGGTAAAGGTGTTGAAGCCCCGGTCGATATCGAAATTCTCGACGTTCTGCTGCTGCATGGCCACTGCGCCCAGCGCGCCGGCGATGTTGCGCAGCAGCGGGTCGCGCGGCTCGTCCGCCATGGCGGCAGCGATCCCGTCAGCCGTGATCAGCTGGTCCACCGCCCGGTCCACCGCGACGCGCCCGGCGACGCCCGCGATCGGGTTGCCGGCGGCTTCCTTTTCAACCATCTCGCCCAGCTCGTTCTTCAGCGAGGCGCGGAAGGCGGGCAGGTCGATAGACCGCGACAGTTTGGCCGCATCGCGATCCTGCGCCGCGTCGCGCAGGTTCTTCAGCGCCATTACGGGGCTTTCCCACCACCAGGCGCCGACGACGACCACCAGGATGAACAGAACGAGCAGCAATTTGCGCATGTCAGAGGCCCCCAATTCGTCGCAGCGTCATGCCGGGCAAACCTTTCAATCTTCCAAACCGAGCTGCCACAGGATGAAGGCGAATTCCTCCGCCGTTTCGTAGAGGCTCTGGAAGCGGCCCGACTTGCCGCCGTGGCCGGCGCCCATGTTGGTCTTCAGCAGCAGTTCGTTGCCGTCCGTCTTCGTCGCGCGAAGGCGAGCGACCCACTTGGCCGGCTCCCAATAGGTAACGCGTGGATCGTTCAGCCCGGCGGTGACCAGCATCGGCGCATAATCCTGCGCGGTCACGTTGTCGTAGGGGCTGTAGCTGCGGATATAGTCGAACGCCGCCTTGTCGGTGATCGGGTTGCCCCATTCGGGCCACTCGCCCGGCGTCAGCGGCAGCTCCTCGTTCAGCATGGTGTTGAGAACGTCGACGAAAGGCACATGCGCCACCACCGCGCCCCACAGGTCGGGATCGGTGTTGGCGACCACGCCCATCAGCTCGCCCCCGGCGCTGCCGCCGGAAATGCTGATTTTGCCCGCTTCGGTATAGCCGCGGTCCGCAAGGCCGCGGGCCACGTCGACGAAGTCGGTAAACGTGTTTACTCGCTCCATCAGCTTGCCCTGCAGGTACCAGTTCCGGCCCAGGTCGTCCCCCCCGCGGATATGGGCGATGGCGTAAACGAAGCCGCGATCGACAAGGCTGAGGCGCGAGGTCGAAAAGCCCGGCGGCACGGCATAGCCGTATGCGCCGTACGCATAGAGGTGGAGGGGGCCGGGACCTTCGGGCCGGTCCTTGCGATAGACCAGGCTGACCGGAACCATCGTGCCGTCGCGCGCCTCGATCTCCAGCCGCTCGGTCACGTAGAGCTCGCGGTCGTAGCCGCTCGGGATCTCCTGCACCTTCAGCGTTTCGAGCCGCCCGTCGGTGAGGTGGTAATCGAACACCGTGCCGGGCGTGACCATGCTCTGGTACGACAGGCGCAGCACGTCCTGGTCCCATTCGGGATTGTTCGACAGCCCGGCGGTGTAGCTCGCTTCGGGAAAGGCGATGGGCAGCGCTTCGCCGGGATTTTCGTACCGGCGGATCTGCACCTGGTCGAGCCCGCCGAGGCGGCCTTCGGTGACCATGAAGCCTTCGAACAGGTCGACATCGGTGAGGTAGAATTCGTCCGATCCTGCCAGCACTTCGGTCCATTCGCCCGGTGCGTCGATGCTCGCGCTGGCGAGGCGGAAGTTCACATGCGTATCGTTGGTGTGGATGTAGAGCGTGTCGCCCTTCATATCGACGGAGTATTCGGTGCCCTTCTGCCGCGGGCGGACCAGCACCTGCTCGCCCGTGGGATCGGCGGCGGAAACGAAGCGGACCTCGCTCGTCTCGTTGTCGCCGGTGCCGATCACCAGCCATTCGCGGTTGCTGGACAGCCCCGCGCCGACGCGAAAGCCCTCGTCTTCCTCGCGGTAAAGCTCGACATCCTGTTCCACCGGCGTGCCGATGCGGTGGAGCCGCGCGTTGTCGACGCGCCAGTTGGCGTTGGCCTTGCCATAAACGAGCGCCGTGTCGTTCGCGACCCAGGTCAGGCCAGACAGGGTTTCCGGGATCACGTCGTCCAGCAATTCGCCGGTGCGCAGGTCCTTGATCCGCGCGGTGAAGCGTTCGGAACCGTTGTCGTCGAAACTATAGGCGAGGAAATTGCCGTCCTCGCTGACGGAGGTGGACCCGAGGCGGAAATATTCCTTCCCTTCGGCAAGGGCGTTTTCGTCGAGGATCAGGACGTCGGCGCTGCCGTCATCCGCCGCGCCGACCGGGCGGCGCCAGTGCTTGCGGTATTCTGCGCCTTCCTCGAACGTGGACCAGTAAAGCCAGTCGCCGTCCTTCTGGGGCACGGAGCTGTCGTCTTCCTTGATGCGCGCCCGCATCTCCTCGAACAGTTCCTCGACCAGCGCCTCGCGCGGGGCCATCCGCGCTTCGAACCAGGCGTTTTCCGCCTTCACGTATTCCAGCACCTCGGCATCGTCGATCTCGGGATAGGACTTGTCGTACAGCCAGTC
Organism: Alteriqipengyuania flavescens; assembly: GCF_030406725.1. NCBI lineage: Bacteria > Pseudomonadati > Pseudomonadota > Alphaproteobacteria > Sphingomonadales > Erythrobacteraceae > Pseudoblastomonas > Pseudoblastomonas flavescens. The sequence continues at coordinate 724,706 of NZ_CP129107.1, forward strand.
GTACGGGTCCTCGATCGTCACGCCGTGGCGGGTGAAGCTGTGCGCGCGCTGCTCCGCAACGGGAGGCGCGGTGGGGGCGGTGGTCTGTTCGTCCATGGATGTCTCTTGCGCCAGGGCCGGCATGGCGGCGCAGGCGAGTATTGCGAAAAGGGCGGGAAAGGCGATGCGCATGGTGCGGCTCCGCAGGTGAGGATTGTGCGGCAGGCTCTATGGCAGGCGAGGGGTTGCTGCAACCGTCCTTCGTCTGTTTGAAAGGCGATGCGCAAAGGGAGGCGTTTGCATCGCAATGTGCTATGTTCCGGGTCCAGACTCCGCTTGCACCTGCAGCGGGGAGCGCCCACCTGCTTTGGTGAGAACCACAGACTCGAGACCCACGGACCGATTGCCATGCTGATGAAGACCCCCGACGAACAGACTCTCGCCGCCCGCCTCAAGGCCCTGCGCGAAGAGCTGGCGAAACGCGGGCTCGACGGCTTCATCGTCCCCATTTCCGACGAGCACATGAGCGAATACGTCGGCGATTATGCCCAGCGGCTGGAATGGATTTCCGGCTTCGCGGGCAGCGCCGGCAGCGCGCTGGTGATGCAGGACCGCGCGGTGATGTTCACCGACGGCCGCTACACGATCCAGGTGCGCGAGCAGGTCGATCCCGCGCATTGGGAATACGAAAGCGTGCCGCAGACCAGCATCGCGAAGTGGCTTAAGGAAAACGCGAAGGACGGCGCGCGCATCGGCTACGACGCGTGGCTGCACGACCGCGGCTTTGCGAAAGCGGTGCACGCCGTGCTGCAGGCCAAGGGCGGCGAGATCGTGGAAGTGGACGGCAATCCCATCGACGCCGTGTGGGACGATCGCCCCGCCCCCTCCCCGGCCAAGGCCCTGCCCTATGAGACAGAGCTGGCCGGCCGCTCCAGCGCCGAAAAGCGCGCCGAGATCGCCGAATGGCTGAAAGCCGAGAAGCTGGATGCGACCGTCATCTCCGCGCTCGACAGCGTTGCCTGGCTGCTCAACCTGCGCGGCGAGGACGTGACGCACACGCCCGTCACCCTGTCCTACGTCATCGCCCATGCGGACGGCACGGCGGACTTCTTCATCGCCGGCGAGAAGGTCTCGCCCGAACTGACCCAGCACCTGGGCAACGCTGTGCGCATCCGCGAGCGGATGGATTTCGAAGGCGCGCTGAAAGACATGAAGGGCAAGCGCGTCGCCGTGGACCCCGCCCTCTCGGTCGCCGCGATCCCGCAGGCGCTGGAAGAAGGTGGCGCGGTCGTGGTGGCGGAGCGCGACCCAACCATCGTGCCCAAGGCGCGCAAGAACGCCGTCGAGCAGCAGGGCCAGCGCGACGCGCAGATCCGCGACGGTGCGGCGATTGCCAAGTACCTCCATTACCTTTCAGTCGAGGGTCCGAAGGGCGAGCTCGACGAGCTGAAGGCCGCCGCGCAGCTGCTCGCCTTCCGCAAGGAATATCCGGACCTAAAAGACATCAGCTTCGACACGATCTCCGCCGCCGGACCGCACGCCGCCCTGCCGCATTACCGGGTGGACGAGAATTCCAACCTTCCGATCGAGCCGAACAGCGTCTTCCTGTGCGATTCTGGCGGCCAGTATCCGGACGGCACCACCGACATCACCCGCACCGTGTGGATCGGCCCCGATGCGCCGCCCGCCGAAGTGGTCGACCGCTTCACCCGTGTGCTCAAGGGGCACATCGCGCTTGCCCGGCAGGTCTTCCCCGATGGCACGACCGGCGGCCAGCTCGACGTGCTGGCCCGGATGCACCTGTGGCAGGCCGGCCTCGACTATGCCCACGGCACCGGCCACGGCGTCGGCGCCTATCTCGCCGTCCACGAAGGGCCGCAGCGCATTGCCAAGCCCGCGGGCGGGCAGGCTGGAACCGGCGAGCCGCTGCGCAGCGGCATGATCTGTTCGAACGAGCCCGGCTTCTACAAGGCCGGCGAATACGGCATCCGGATCGAAAACCTCGTCATCATCCAGCCGAGCGACAAGAGCGGCGATTTCGGCGATTTCCTGGAATTCGAGACCACGACCTTCGCCCCGATCGACCGCACGCTGGTCGATGCAGAAATGCTCACTTCGGAAGAGCGTGACTGGTGGAACGCCTATCACGCGCGGACCCGCGAGCTGCTCGCGCCCCAGCTCGAAGGCGATGTGCTGGCTTGGCTGGAGGATGCCTGCCAGCCGATCTGACCGCAAGCGTGCTCTGCCGGGCAGGGTCGTCTTGCTGCTCGCCCGATGTTCGCGTAATGTTCCAACCAGTCGCAAGGGTTTGCGAGTCGGCAGGAGCAAGCAGATGATCGGTTACGTCACACTGGGCACCAACGATTTGCAGGGTAGCGCGCCCTTTTACGATGCCATTGCGAAAGAGCTGGGCGTCGGAAGGATGATGGATTTCGACACGTTCATCGCCTGGGGCGGCATGGACGGTAAACCGGGCGTCGCACTGACCCAGCCGTTCGATGGAAACGAGGCGAGCGTCGGCAACGGCACGATGGTGGCGCTGGAATGCAGCGGGCCGGAACAGGTGCGCAAACTGCACTCTATCGCGCTCAACGCCGGCGGCACGGACGAAGGTGCCCCGGGTCCGCGCGGCGATGCGGACGAGGGCGGGAATTTCTTCTACGCCGCCTATTTCCGCGACCGCGACGGCAACAAGCTCAACGCGTTCTGTATGACGAAGGAAAGGAACTGACCGATGGCCAAGACGCACAAGCTCAGGGACGAATTCATCCACCTCGGCCTTGGCGCCACAGCCGTGCCGCAGTCACCCTTCGCGGGGATGGAGTGGTACGAGGCCTATGGCGAGCGGCATGGCGCGGACGGGGCCGAAGGCAGGCTGGTCTCAATGCATCGCTTCACCGAGGATTGGGACAGCTGGGAAGTCCATCCCGCCGGTAGCGAAGTGGTAATCTGCATCGAAGGCGCAATGGTTCTGACGCAGGAATGGCCCGACGGACGCACCGGACAGGTTACGCTGGCCGCCGGCGAATACGCGATCAACGAGCCCGGCGTGTGGCACACCGCCGACGTGGCCGAAAGCGCCACGGCGATCTTCATCACCTCCGGCCTCGGCACGGAGCATCGGCCCCGGTAGCTGGCCGCGAAATTGGCCCTCGCATGAACGGCGCGCCCGTGCTGCGACACTTTGCGACACTTTCGCAGCGACCCGGCAAATTCATGCGACACCTCGCCCCTAGAACGGCAAATGTGAGTTGCGAAGTCGCCGGGCCGGTCCCCTCTCCCTCCCCCCCCCGAAGGTCCGGCGCTTCGCAGCTCCCCCGATTTGTTCTAAGGAGCCGAAACCATGAAGAGACTGACCATCGCAATCTCCACCGCCGCCCTGCTGGCCGGCGGCGCCGCCTACGCCCAGAGCGCAGACCGCAACGCCGACACGACCCGCGCCGAAGCGATCGAGCGCACCGCAGAACGGTTCGCCAAGATGGACGCCAACGATGACGGCGTGCTCGATGCCGAAGACCGCGAAGCGCGCGCCGGACAGATGTTCGACCGCCTCGACGCGAACGGCGACGGCATGATCAGCCGCACCGAGTTCGAAACGCACCATGCGGAGCGCCGCGAACAGCGCGCCGAACGTCGCGGTGAACGTGGCGAGCGCCAGGAACGTGAATGGGGTCGGCGCGGAGGCCGCGGCCATCGCGGCGACATGGCGATGATGCGCCGCGCCGACACCGACGGCAACGGCGCGATCTCGCAGGCCGAATTCCAAGCCGCCGCCCTCGCCCGCTTCGACCGCGCGGATGCCGACAACAATGGCGTCGTCACCGCGGCCGAGAAGCAGTCCGCCCGCGCCGCGATGCGCGAAACGCGCCAGCAGCGCCGCGGCAATTGAGCGAAGACGCACCCGTCCGGGTCCTGCTCGTCGATGACGAGCGGACCCTGCGCGAACCCCTGGCCGAGTATCTCACCGGCCAGGGGTTTGTCGTGACCGAGGCGGACAGCGCCGCCGCTGCCCGCTCGCGCCTGCTGGAAGGGCGCGCCGACATCGCGCTGGTCGATATCATGATGCCCGGCGAGGACGGTCTGTCGCTGACGCGGCACCTGGTCGAAGCGCAGGACCTGCCGACCATATTGCTGACCGCCAAGGGCGAAGCGACCGACCGCATCGTCGGGCTGGAAATCGGCGCGGACGATTATGTCACCAAGCCGTTCGAGCCGCGCGAGCTTGTCGCCCGCATCCGCTCGGTCCTCCGCCGCGCGGGGCGCAGCGCAGAGGATGCCTATCCCGGCGAGACGGCGCGTTACGAATTCGAAGGCTGGCAGCTCGATCCGCTGAAACAGCGCCTGACCGATCCGGACGGCGCGACCGTACCGATCAGCACGACCGAATTCCGCCTCCTCACCGTCCTCCTCGACCATCCGCGCCAGGTCATGCACCGCGACCGGCTGCTCGAAATGGTCAAAGGGCGCGAGGCCCATGCCTTCGACCGCGCGGTCGACAACCAGGTCAGCCGCCTGCGCCGCAAGATCGAGGCAGACCCGAAGGATCCGAAGCTGATCCAGACGGTGTGGGGCGGCGGCTATCGACTTGCCGCCGAAGTCCGCCGTGTGGCTGGACCGAAGGACTGAACGTCGTGCGCCTGTGGCCCCGCAGTCTGCTCGGCCAGATGCTGCTCGCCGTGGCGCTGGCGCTGCTGGTGGCGCAGTCAATCTCGGTCGTCCTGCAGTATCGCGCGGCGCAAGAGCGCGCCGCCGACCTCGTCGCCACCACCGTGGCCGTGCGTCTGGCTGAGCGAGTGGGGTCCGAGCGGATCGGCGACGAGCGCCCCCAGCGTTTCGAACGCCGCCGCGGGCGCGGATCGGATCGCGGGTTGCGCCGGTTCGCGATCATCGAAACGGCCGCGCCGGAGTTGCCCGACGCGCCGCGTCTGCCACGCCTCGAAAACGCCGTCCGCGACAGTCTCGACGGGCAGGCCATCGCCGTCACCGAGCTGCGCGCGCAGATCGTTGAAACCACCGCCGACCCGCTCGCGCGCCGGTTCCTCCAGGACCGCCCGCGCCTTGCCGCCCGGCGCCCGCTGCCCGGGCGGCTCGCTGTCATTTCCATCCTGCCGCAGGGCAGCGCCATGTGGCTGCAGGCCCGCGTCCCCGTGCCCGAACGGCCGGACGGCGCGCTGGGGGCGATCCTGCTCCAGACCCTCCTCCTCTACCTCGTCCTCATCGGTATCCTGTGGCTGGTCCTGCGCCGCATCGTCGGTCCCTTGCGCGGCCTCACGGCCCGGGTGGAGGATTTCGCCCGTAGCCAGTCCGCCGCCGCGCCGCTGGAACCCGCCGGGCCGGACGAGAGCCGCCGCCTGATCGCCGCGCATAATGCGCTGGAAAGCCGGATCGTCGCCCTGCTCGACGAGAAGGACGTGATGCTCGGCGCGATTGGCCACGACCTCAAGACTCCGCTCGCCGCGCTGCGCGTCCGCATCGAAAGCGTCGAGAACGAGGCTGCGCGCGCCAAGATGGTCGCCAGTATCGAGGATATCGCCCGGTCGCTCGACGACATACTGACGCTGGCGCGCGTGGGCCGGCCGACCGACGCGGCGGAGCGGATCGAACTGTCCGCCCTCGCCGCCGCGCTGGTCGAGGAATATGAGGATATGGGCGAGCCCGTGACACTGGGCGAAACCGCGCGCATGGCCGCCCCGGCGCATGCCACGTGGCTCAGGCGGGCGCTGCGCAACCTCGTCGGCAATGGCCTGCGCTATGCCGAAAATGTGCGGCTGTCGCTCGTCCGCGAAGGCAACGAGGCAGTCTTCACCGTGTCCGACGACGGGCCCGGCATCCCCGATAAGGACATGGTCGCGATGCTGGAACCCTTCCGCCGCGGCGAAATGTCGCGCAACCGCGACACGGGCGGCGCGGGCCTGGGCCTCACCCTGGCGCGTGCCATCGCGCAGCAGCACGGCGGAACGCTGACGCTCGCCAACCGCGCCGCGACCGACGAAATGCCGTCCGGGCTCGACGCACGGCTTCGCATCCCGCTGTAATCGCTCGCCCGCGCGCCCGGTGGGTGATATTGCCCGCCATCCATATCCGGGGGAGCCCAAACATGCGTATATCCTTGATCGCCCTTTCGAGCGCGCTGGCACTGTCGGCGTGCGCCACCGTTCCCGCCCAAACCGCCTCCCCGGCGATGCCCGAGGCGGCCGGCCCGCAGCCGCTTTCCGCCAGCATCCCCAGCGACCTGCCGCGCGGCGCGGCGCCCAGCCACTATCGCATCCACATCGTGCCCGACATCGCCAACCTGACCTTTGCCGGGCGCGGTTCGATCGAACTGGAAGTGTTCGAGCCGATCGACGCGCTGGTCCTCCACGCTAACGACCTCGAGATTACCGAGGCTCGGCTTTACAACCACGCGGGCGGCACGCGGTCGGACTTCAGCCAAGCGTTCGATGCCGAAAAGCAGACCGTCAGCTTCTCCGACGGCACGATAATCCAGCCGGGGCGCTATCGCTTCGACACGGTTTACACCGGCACGATCAACCAGCAGGCGAACGGCCTGTTCGCGCTCGATTACCCGGACAAGCGGACGGGCGAGCCGACGCGCAGCCTGTTCACCCAGTTCGAAGCGCCCGACGCGCGCCGCTTCGCCCCGATGTTCGACGAGCCGAGCTACAAGGCGACGTTCGACCTCTCCGCCGATGTGCCCGCGAACATGATGGCGGTCGGCAACATGCCGGTGAAATCGGAAGAACCGATGGGCGCGCTGAAACGCGTCACGTTCGACACCAGCCCGAAGATGTCGAGCTACCTGCTGTTCTTCGCGCTGGGCGACTTCGAACGGATCACGGACACCGCCGCCGACGGGACCGTCACCGGCATCGTTTCGCCTGCGGGCAGCGGCGAACAGGCGCGCTACGCCCTGGAATCGCTGACCCCGCTCAACGGCTGGTTCAACGACTATTTCGGCGTCGACTACCCGCTGCCCAAGCTCGATAACGTCGCCGCGCCCGGCAGCAGCCAGTTCTTCGGCGCAATGGAGAACTGGGGCAGCATCCTGACCTTCGAAAGCATCCTGCTGTTCGATCCGGCCAATTCCACCGCCTCCACCAGGCAGTCGATCTACGCCGTCCAGGCGCACGAGGTCGCGCACCAGTGGTTCGGCAACATCGTCACCATGGCGTGGTGGGACGATTTGTGGCTGAACGAAGGCTTCGCCAGCTGGATGGAAACCAAGACCACGGCGCGTTTCAATCCGGACTGGTACCCGCTGCTGGGCCGGGTCGGCGCGCGGGAAAGCGCCATGCGGCTCGACGCCTTTCCCACCACCCACCCGGTGATCCAGGAAATCCGCACGGTCGAACAGACCAACCAGGCCTTCGACCAGATCACCTATTCGAAGGGCGAGGCGGTGATTTCCATGTTCGAAGCCTTTGCCGGCGAGGACGTGTGGCGCGACGGTATCCGCCGCTACATGGCACGCCACCAGTATGGCAACACGGTGAGCGAGGACCTGTGGCGCGCGGTGGAGGAAGCGGGCGCGACCGGCCTGGTCGATGTCGCGCGCGATTTCACCACCAAGGCCGGCATTCCGCTGGTGACGCTGAACAGCGCCACCTGCAGCGGCGGCAAGACCACGCTGGCGGTCAGCCAGGGCGAATACCGCCGCGGCGACTGGTCGGGCGTGACCGAGGCTGCACCGGACTGGCGCATCCCGCTGCTGATTTCCATCGACGGCGCCGCGCCGCAGCGCCGCGTGTTCGGCGAACAAAGCGCGACCTACACGCTCGACGGGTGCGGCACGGTGGAACTCAACGCCGGCCAGCTCGGCTATTTCCGCACGCTCTACCCCGCCGCCGAGCAGGCGAAGCTGGCGGCTTCGATGCGGCGGCAGGAACCCATCGACCAGCTCGGGATGATTGCCGATGCGCAGGCGCTGGGGGTCGGCGGTTACCAGGGCTACGCCCCCGCGCTCGACCTGCTGGCCGCCATGCCGGTCGATGCCAATCCGGTCGTTCTCCAGACCACGGCGGGCGACTGGGGCGGCTATCACGGCTTGCTCAAGAGTGGCGGGCAGGACGAAGCGGCTGCCAAGCTGGCGGGCCTGATCCGCACCCGTTTCCGCCCGGTGCTCGATTCGCTCGGTTACGAACCGTCGCCCGATGAAACGATCCCGGAATCGAACCTGCGCTCCACCCTGCTCGGGATCATGGCCGCGGCCGGCGACGAAAGCGTGCAGGCGGAAGCCAGCCGGCGCTTCGCCCTGCTCGCATCGGACCCCGCCGCGCTCGACGGCCCGCTCAAGTCGCGCTGGCTGGGCATCGTCGCCAGCAAGGCAACGCCGGAGCAGTGGGAACTGCTGCTCAAGCTGGCGAGCGAAAGCACCAACACCGCCGAGCAGCGCACCTACTACAACCTGCTCGGCGCGGCGGAGGACGAGGCGCTGGCGCGGCGCACGCTGCAACTGGCGCTCAGCGGTGAAGTGCCGCTGACGGTGGCTGCGCAGCTCGCCGGATCGGTGGCGCAGAGCAACGGCGACCTCGCCGCAAACTTCGTGCTCGACAACCGGGCGACGATCGACGCGCTGGTCGACAACAGCGGGCGCTCCGGCTTCTACGCCCGCCTGTTCTACGGCGCGCGCGATCCGGCCACCATCGCCCGGATCGAGGCCTATCGCGACTCGCTGTCCTCCGACGCGCAGCGTCCGGTGAACCAGGCGCTCGACGCGATTGCGGAGCGCCAGGCGGGCCAGCCGCGCGCGATCGCCGAAGTGGCCGCGTGGGTGATGGCGCAGTAATCCGATCCGGCGGGCCGATGCCGCGGGGGAAGCCCTAACGCATCAGCCCGCCGAGGATATTTCGCACGAAAGCGGTCGCCCCGGTCCGCAGCGGATCGGCGCTCGACTTGCGGCCCAGCACGGTGGCCACCGCGATAGAGGCCATCGAGCCGGCCGCCGCACGAGCTGCGCTCTTGCCCGCCTTCTCCCACATCGTCGGCGACTTGCGCGCTTCCTTGGCGACTTCGGCCTTGCCGACCTTTTCCACCTGTTCGGCGGTCGCGGCGGCATCGGCGGCCTTCTGTTCCAGCACTTCGGCCGCGCTTTCGCGGTCGACCGCGCTGTCGTACTTGCCTTCCACCGGGCTGATCGACTTGATGATCGCGCGTTCCTTGGCCGTCACCGGGCCGAGGCGCGAGCGCGGCGGCTTCACCAGCGTCCGCTGCACCACCGACGGCGCACCATCCTCCTGCAAGGTGCTGACCAGTGCCTCGCCGACACGCAGTTCGGTAATCGCCTGCTCCACGTCGAGGTCGGGATTGATCCGGAACGTGTCGGCGGCCGCCTTGATCGCCTTCTTGTCCTTGGGCGTGAAGGCCCGCAGCGCGTGCTGGACCCGGTTGCCGAGCTGGCCGGCCACTTCTTCGGGAATGTCGATCGGGTTCTGGGTGACGAAATAAACGCCCACCCCCTTCGAACGGATCAGGCGCACGACCTGCTCGATCTTCTCCTCCAGCGCCTTGGGCGCGTCGTCGAACAACAAGTGCGCCTCGTCGAAGAAGAACACGAGCTTCGGCTTTTCGGGGTCGCCCACTTCGGGCAGCGTCTCGAACAGCTCGGCCAGCAGCCACAGCAGGAAGGTGGCGTAAAGCTTGGGGCTGCGCATCAGCTTTTCCGCCGCGAGGACATTGATGTTGCCGCGCCCCTGCTCGTCCAGCTTGATGAAATCGTCGATTTCCAGCGCCGGCTCGCCGAAGAACATGTCCGCGCCCTGGCTTTCCAGGCTGAGCAGCGAGCGCTGGATCGCCCCGATGCTCTGCTTCGACACGTTGCCGTATTTGGTCGTCAACTCCTTCGCATGTTCCGCCGTGTAGACGAGCATGGAGCGCAAATCTTCGAGGTCGAGCAGCAGCAGCCCCTCGTCGTCGGCGAAGCGGAAAACGATGTTGAGCACGCCTTCCTGCGTCTCGTTCAAATCCATCAGCCGGGCGAGCAGCAGCGGTCCCATTTCCGAAACTGTGGTGCGGATCGGGTGACCGTTCTCTCCGTAAAGGTCCCAGAACACCGCCGGATTATCGGAATAGGCATAGTCGTCCATGCCCAGTTCCCTCGCCCGGCTTTCCAGCTTGTCGGCGTGCTTGAACTGCGGGCTGCCGGGCATGGAAATCCCGGCGAGGTCACCTTTCACGTCGGCGACGAAGACGGGTACGCCGGCGGCGGAAAAACTCTCGGCCAGGCCCTGCAGCGTCACCGTCTTGCCCGTGCCGGTCGCGCCGGCGATCAGGCCGTGGCGGTTCGCCTGTCCCATGCGCAGGACCTGCCGCTCTCCATTTGCGCCAAGCCCGATGAAAATCTCGCCCATTCCAGCCGCCTTCCCGTGATTGATGAAGGCGCTGTTTCGGGAAGCGCGCGCGGCGGGTCAAGATAGACTTGGGCAGCAAAGGCGCTAGGGCTGGCGCGCATGGAGCCTTTCGTCCTTCTCGACGATGCGCGTGCAGCAGGCGCGGCGGATGCGCAGCTGTACCGCGCGCCGTCCCGCATCTTCGTGGCGCGGCGCGCGGTCGATGTGGATCACGCGCTGGCAGAGGCGGAAGCGGCGCGGCAGGCAGGCGCGCTCCTGGCAGGCTATATCGCTTACGAAGCGGGCCTTGCGCTGGAGCCGCGGCTTGCCCCGCTGGCCGACCGCCTGACGGGCGCTGCGGGCCCGCTGGTGTGGCTCGGCGCGTTCGATGGGCCGGAGAGTATCGCCGCGGACACGGTGCCGGACTGGCTCGGCTGCGGCCCGGCGCGCATCGGGCCGATGGAGCCGACCCTGTCGCAAGGCGCTTACGAGGAAGCGTTTGCCGCACTGCAGGAGGCGATCCACGCGGGCGACATCTACCAGGCCAACCTGACCCTGCCGCTTTCCGGCAGCTATTCGGGCGAGCCATTGGCGCTCTACGCCGCACTGCGCGCCAATGCGCGGGCGGGTTATGGCGGGGTGATATACGACGGGTCGCACTGGCTGCTCAGCTTCTCGCCCGAGCTGTTCGTGTCGCTGAAAGGCGCACAGGCGCGGACGAAGCCGATGAAGGGCACCCGGCCGCGCGGCACGACGCCCGAAGCCGATGCCGCCCTGCGCCGCGACCTGGCGGAAAGCGAGAAGGACCGGGCCGAGAACCTGATGATCGTCGACCTGCTCCGAAACGATCTGTCGCGGGTGGCTCAGCCGGGCAGCGTGAAAGTGGACGCACCCTTCGCGATCGAGACCTATCCCAGCGTCCACCAGATGGTGAGCACGGTCACCGCCACGCTGGCCGAAGGGCACACGCCCGCCGATCTCGTGCGCGCACTGTTTCCCTGCGGCTCGATTACCGGCGCGCCGAAAATCCGCGCGATGGAGCTGCTCGCGGATATCGAACGCGATGCGCGCGGGCCCTATTGCGGGGCGATCGGGCGGATTGCACCCGCGCACGGCAAAGGGCATGGCAACGCCGCGTTCAATGTGGCAATCCGCACGCTGCGCCTGACGCCGGAAGAAAATGGCAGCGGGCGCGCCGTCCTCGGCGTCGGCGGCGCGATCGTGGCCGATAGCGAGGCGCAGGGGGAATGGCGCGAGGCCATGGTGAAGGGGAATTTCGTGAGGCAGGTTTCGGCGGAAAGCGGCGCAAACGGCGCCGACCTGATCGAAACCATGCGGTTCGATCCCGAAAAGGGCATCCCGCTGCTCGAACTTCACCTCGAACGGATCAAGGCGAGCGCGGAGCAGCTCGGCTTCGGGTTCGACCGCCATGCCGCGCGCAACCAGATCCAGGCACTGTGTTTCGAACTGGAGGACCCGGCGAAGCTGCGCCTCGTCGCCTCGCGCCGCGGCTCCATCGCGCTGGAGGCCGGACCCCTGCCCGACAGCCTGCCGGAGCCTGCCCTGTGCGTGGTCCTGCCCATGCCGGTGGCGAGCGAGGACTGGCGGCTGCGGCACAAGTCGTCGGACCGGGGCTTCTACGAAGATGCGCTGGAAGTGGCGCGCGATGCCGGGGCGCACGAGGCGCTGTTCCTGCGCGACGACGGCCTCCTGACTGAAGGCAGCTGGACCAGCCTGTTCGTGCAGCGCGGCGACACCCTGATTACGCCCCGCGCGGAGCTCGGCCTCCTGCCGGGCGTCCTGCGCCGCTCCTTCATTGACAGCGGGCGGGCGGAAGAAGGCGAAGTGAAGCTGGGCGACCTTGCCGAAGGGTTCTTCCTCGGCAACGCCTTGCGCGGCCTGATGCCTGCCCGGCTGATCGGCGTATGACCGCGCCCACCATCGTTTATGAAGACGGCGAGGCGCTGGTCATCGACAAGCCCGCCGGACTTTCCATCGAACGTCCGCGCAAGGGCGGGGCCTCGCTCGAGGATTATCTCGAGGATCTGAAGCTGGGGTTCCAACGCCCGCCGGTCGCGGTCCACAGGCTGGATACGGATACGTCGGGCTGCCTGCTGCTGGCCCGCAATCACAAGGCGCTGAAGCGCTTCAACCGCGCTTTCGAAGAGCGGCAGGTCGCCAAGACCTATATCGGCCTTGTCGCCGGGGAATTGGCGGACGATGAAGGCACGATCGAACTGGCGCTGGCCAAGGTAAGCTCGGCGGAGCGCGGCTGGCGCATGATCGCGGCGAAGAAAGGCAAGCCGTCGATCACCCATTGGGAGCGGATCGGACGCGGCAAGAGCGCCGCCGGCCCCTTCTCGATCGTGCGCTTCCGGCCGGTGACGGGGCGCACGCACCAGATTCGCATCCATGCACTCGCCGGGCTCGGTGCCGCGCTGCTCGGCGATCCCGTCTACGGTATTGGCAAGGACGCGCCGCGCACGATGCTGCACGCCGAATCGCTGGAAGTGACGCGCGAAGGCAAGGCGCCCATCCTTGCCCGCGCGCCGCTCCCCGCCGATTTCACGGCGCTCGGCGTCGACGTGTGACGCCGCCGTGACCGATGCGGAGAAAGAGGCCGTCATCGCCCGCGCTCATACGCTGGCGGAGGAAGCCTTCCTCGCCGGCAGCGGTCCCGGGGGGCAGAACGCCAACAAGGTCGCCACCACGGTGCAGTTGCGGGTCAACGCCTATGCGCTGCGCTTGCCGCAATTCGCCTTCCGCCGCCTGCAAAACATTGCCGGAAGCAAGCTGACCGATGCGGGCGAAATCCTCGTCACCGCACGCAGCCACCGGACGCAGGATGCCAACCGGGGCGAAGCGCGCGAGAAGCTGGAAGACCTGCTGACGGAGGCGATGACCCCGCCCAGGCGGCGCGCACGCACCCGCCTCAACCGGGTCGGCAAGACCCAGCGCCTGAAGGCGAAGAAGGAACGCGGGGAGATCAAGGCGCGGCGGGGCAAGGTGGACTGGTAGGGCCGTACCTGCCTTCCAGGCCTCCCTTCGCGCTTGACTTTCGCGCCGGAATCACCCAATTGCGCGCCCGAACTGGCGGTGCCCTCGCGCGCCGCCTGTCGTTTTTTGGCCAATGCGATGGCCCATCAGGAAACTTAGGAACACGCCATGGCGAAGCCTGCAACCGTCAAGATCAAGCTGGTCTCTACCGCCGACACCGGCTTCTTCTACGTCACGCGCAAGAACCCGCGCAACACGACCGAGAAGATGACCTTCCGCAAGTATGACCCCGTCGTGCGCAAGCACGTCGAGTTCAAGGAAGCGAAGATCAAGTAAGCCACCCTTTCGTTGGCAGAATCGCCTGCCAAGATTAACGGTGGGAACTCGGGCAGTTCAGTGCGAGTTCAAGCCCGAATTCCTAAGGATACGGGCATGACCAGAAAACTCTTCAGCAATACCCGCCTGGCCGCGATTCTCGCGGCTTTCGGCGTTGCATCCGCTCCCGCAGCCTACCTGGCACTGCCCCAGGCTGCCCATGCACAGCAGGCCTCCCAGATCGACCAGGTGGTCGCCGCCCTGCGCGGCATCACCACGATGAAGGCCAATTTCACGCAGGCCGATCGCAACGGCCAGCGCGTGTCCGGCGTGCTCACGCTGAAGCGCCCGGGCCGCATCCGCTTCCAGTACGAAGAAGGCGTGCCGCTGCTGATCGTGTCCGACGGCAAGGCGATGACGCTGGTCGATTACGAAGTCCGCCAGGTCGAACGCTGGCCGATAAGCGACAGCCCGCTGGGCGCCCTGCTCGACCCCAGCCGCGACGTGAAGCGCTATGGCACCATGAAGCCGACCGGCAACCCGAACGTGCTGAGCGTCGAGGTCAAGGATTCGAGCAAGCCCGAATTCGGCACCATCACGCTGGTCTTCGTGAAGAAGGCAAGCGCGCCGGGTGGGCTGGAACTCGTCAGCTGGGTCGCGCTCGATTCGCAGAACAAGCGCACCACCGTGCGGCTGGCGAATCAGCGCTACGGAATGAGCGTGCCGGACCGTACGTTCACCTACACCGACCCGCGCCGCTCGGGTCGTCGCTAGGGGCACTCGCTTCGTCCGCCAGATGCACGAAATACGCGGTAATCCGCAGGCTTCGTTCATCCGTCTGTCAGCGTCGCGTCGTTAATTTACAAAACTCAAGACGGCATTCCTGGCGGGTTTCCCCCCTGTTGCCTGCCAATCTTCGGTACCGTCTTGCACAAGCGTGACGAACGCACAGTGGACCCCCATCCCAATGCCCCCGGGATGGGGGTTTATTGTTTTTGAAGGTGGTTGTGCCTTTCGCCAGCCTTGCCTAACCACGCGCCCATGGTCTCGGTCGCTACCTGGAACATCAATTCCGTCCGCCTGCGGATGCCCATCGTCGAACGCTTCCTGCAAGAGGAGGCGCCCGACGTGCTGTGCCTGCAGGAGATCAAGTGCGAGGAGCACCTGTTCCCTTACGACGCCTTCCGCGCTGCGGGTTACGAGCACATGGCGGTGCACGGGCAGAAGGGATACCACGGCGTCGCCACGGTCAGCAAAATCCCGCTGGCCGAATTCTCCCGCCACGACTGGCAGGACAACGGCGAAGCGCGCCACGTGGGCGTGGAACTGACCGAAGGCTCGGCCAAGGGCGTGGTGATCGAGAACGTGTACATCCCCGCCGGCGGGGACGAGCCGGACCGCGACAAGAACCCCAAGTTCGGCCAGAAGCTCGACTTCCTCGGCCGCATGACGCGCTGGGCCGATGTCATCGACAGACCCACGCTGATCGTCGGCGATTTCAACATCGCGCCGCTCGAAAGCGATGTTTGGAACCACAAGCAGCTGCTCAAGGTCGTCAGCCACACGCCGATCGAGGTGGAGACGCTGCAACGGTTCAAGGATGCGCACGGCTGGACCGATGTCGGTCGCGAGCACATCCTGGATCCGGAGCGCTATTATAC
The DNA here is from genome assembly GCF_030406725.1 of Alteriqipengyuania flavescens. Lineage (NCBI taxonomy): Bacteria > Pseudomonadati > Pseudomonadota > Alphaproteobacteria > Sphingomonadales > Erythrobacteraceae > Pseudoblastomonas > Pseudoblastomonas flavescens. The sequence continues at coordinate 739,983 of NZ_CP129107.1, forward strand.
CTGGTGGAGCTATCGCAATCGCGACCACACGGCGAACGACCGCGGCCGCCGCCTCGATCACATGTGGGCGAGCCCGGATCTGGCGAAACAGGCGACCGGCCATCGCCTGCGCGAAGATGCGCGTGCGTGGGAAAAGCCGTCCGACCATATCCCGGTGATCACGGAGTTCACTCTCTGACCGGCAGCGGCCCCTCGGCCTCGCGCCGGGCGGCGCAGGCGGTCGACGCGCTGCGCCACGGGTGGCCGATCGCTTTCAATGGCGGGCCGGTGTTGCTGCCCGTGGAAACCGCCGTCGCCCCTGCCGCACGTTCCGCCCGGATGCTGGTGTCGCACGCGCGGGCGGTGACGCTGAAGCTTGCCAACCAGCGCGAGGCCGCCGCACCTGAAGCCCCCGCGCTGATAGAGGGTGCGGACGGCTTCGATCTGCGCAGCGCGCTCCCGATCGCCGATCCCTCGCTCGACCTTGCCGCCCCGCTGAAGGGCCCATTCCGCGCCCTGCCGATGGAATGGGGGGAGGATGCGCGCGCGGCGATGGAGCTGGCACGGATTGCAGGCATCCTGCCCGCCTTCATGGTCGATCCCGAAAGTGCGGGCGAGGCCCAGCCGGTGGCGGCCAGCGACCTCGATGCGCTGGCCGAAGCCGGCCGCCTGTTCATTGCGACCCGCTCCCGCCTGCCCGTGAGCGCGGCGGAGGATGCCGAGATCGTCGCCTTCCGCAAGGCCGACGACATGCGCGAACACGTGGCGCTGGTGATCGGCGAGCCGAGCGGCCGGGCGCCGCTGGTCCGCTTACATTCGGAGTGCCTGACGGGCGACGTCCTTGCCAGCCTGAAATGCGATTGCGGGCCGCAGCTGGACGCGGCCCTCCACGCCATGGCGGATACCGCGCGGGCGGGCGGCTGGGGCGTGCTCCTTTACCTGCGCCAAGAGGGACGCGGCATCGGCCTCGTCAACAAGCTGCGCGCCTACCGCCTGCAGGACATGGGCTTCGACACGGTGGAAGCGAACCAGCGGCTGGGCCTGCCCGACGAAGCGCGCGATTTCACCACCGCCGCGCGCATGCTCGACCTGCTCGGCATCGGCGAGGTGCGGCTGATGACCAACAACTTGCGCAAGGTCGTGGCGCTGGAAGCCGCAGGGGTGCAGGTGACCGAGCGCGTGCCCCACCAACTGCCCGACAACCCGCACAACGCCCGCTACCTCGCCACCAAACGCGACAAGTCCGGCCACCTGCTGCGCTAGAGTTTCCTTGCCAGCGCCTCGCCCATGCGGGTGGGGGTTCCGGCCTCGAAGCGGTCTTCGAAGCGTACCCGGCCTTCCTCGAACAGCAGGATGACGGTGGAGCCCAAGAGGAAGCGGCCCATCTCGTCGCCTGCCTTCAGCGTCGGGGCGTCGATGCCGGTGTAGTCCCGGCTCACTACCCGCTTGCCGTGCGGTTCAACGAGCCCGCCCCATACGGTCTCGATACTGGCGACGATCATCGCGCCCACCATCACGCTGGCAACGGTGCCAAGCGGCGTGTCGAATATGCATACGAGCCGCTCGTTGCGGGCGAATAGCTGGTCTAGCCTGTCGGCGGTCGCGGTGTTCACGCTGAAAAGGTCGCCCGGCACGTAGATCGTGCGACGCAAGGTTCCATCCACCGGCATGTGGACCCGGTGGTAGTCGCGCGGCGAGAGGTAGATCGTGGCGAAGTCGCCTTGTGCGAACCGGCTTGCCAATTCCGCATCGCCGCCCAACAGGGCTTGCGCGGTGTAGTCGCGCCGCTTGGCCTGCACGATGCGCCCGTCGGTGATCCTGCCGAGCTGGCTGATCGCGCCGTCGGCGGGGCACAGCACATGGCTTGCGGCCTCGGCGAGCGGCCGGGCACCGGGCTTCAGCGCGCGGGTGAAGAAGTCGTTGAAGCAGGTGTAATCGCCTGCCGGCCGTTCGGCTTCTCCCATGTCGACATCGTATGTGTCGATGAAGCGCCGGATCAGCCGGTCCTTCAGCCACGGGCGGGTGGAGCGGGCGATTCGCCCGGCAAAGCGGGACAGGCCCTGGTGCGGAGCCAGGTGCTGGGCGAGAATGAAGGGGCTTGTCACCTGCCCTTCACCTGAGCTGGCTGTCCTTGCTGCCGCGCCGGTTGATCCCGGCGGCGCGGAACGCCTTATCGCGCAGCGATTGGCAGGTCACGCAGGTCTGCACACCGGGCAGGGCCTCGCGCCGCCGCCCGGGGATGTCCTCGCCGCAGTCCTCGCAATATTCTGCGCTCTCGCGCGTAGAGGCGAGGCCCGCACGGGCGCGGGCCACCGCATCGCTGACCGTATCGTCGATCTGTTCCTGAACTGCGCCGTCGCGCGACCATCCGCCTGCCATAATATGCTCCTCGCCGTTCGAACGGGCGAGCGGCAGGCAATGTTCCCCCTAGCGGATGCGTTCGTAGCGCTCGATCTGCGCGCCGAGCGTGTTCTCGCCCAGGCCGAGCGTGTCGCCCGACCAGTCGGCCACGAACAGCGTCTTGCGCGCACCGGGGGCCAGCCGCGCATCGTTGGCGGCGATGGTCAGCCCGGCGGAGCTGTTCTTGCGCCCTTCCGCGGCCACGGCGATCAGCGCGCCGTAGTTCTCCTTGTTCACGCCCTGCACGAACCAGTTGTTGGTGATCTGCCCGCGCGAACCTGCGGGAAGGTCGATCATGTAATTGGTGCCCTTCCCGGCGCTGTCGTCGAAACTGTTGGAGGCAAGCTGGACGGTCGGCGTGCGGCTTTTGACGTAGTGCCCGCCGCGCCCTTCCTCGAAACGGCTCCGGGTGACACGCAGCGCGCCGTAATCGCCGATATAGATCGAATGCGCGCAGCCGCCCGCGCCGTCGCAGGTGCCGAGGCGGGTGAAGGTCGATTTGTCGATCACGATCGTGCCGCTGGCATCGCGGGCGGACAGGATGCCTTGGTCGCTGTCGCGGAACCAGCTCTGCACCACGGTCAGGTTGCCCTTTTCGATCCGGATACCGGCGCCGTTGAATTCGCGCACGTGCATCCCGGCAAAGGTAAGACCGGACACGGTGGCGCTGCGTCCGCGCAGCACAAGCGCCGCCTTGCCTTCGCAGGTTTCCCCGTCGAACACGGCGCGGCCTGGCTCTTCGGCCAGGTAGGATACGTCGCCCTTCGTCTGCACCGCGCACTGGCGATAGGCGCCCGGCGCGATGGCGATGCTGCCGGTGTTGTCGCCGATGGCATCGACGGCATCCTGCAAGCGCTGGAAGCCCTGCCCGGTCTCCACGACGGTGAACGGTCCGGACGCCTGCGGTGCGGGCTGCGCGAGGAGCGCGGCCATCGGGATGGCGGCGACGGCCAGCGCGGCGATCACTCCGATGAAGCGGAACTGCACGCGGGCGGGCGAATGCTGGGCGGACTTCTGCATGAGGCCCGGCTTAGGGAAAAAGGGTTAACGAGCCGCTAAGACTTGTCGGCCCCGTCTTTCGGGGGCCTGCCGCGCCGCGCGGGCTGCGCCGCTTTTACCGGAATGCCCCGCTTTTCCAGCGCCTCGCGCAGCAGCATCTCGATCTGCGCATTGGCGCTGCGCAGCTCGCCTGCCGCCAGCCGCTCGACCGCGGCGTGCACGGCCGGGTCGAGGCGCAAGGCGAAGGCTTTTTTGGATGCGGCCACGGGGTCAGCTCACACGGCGGGGCAGCCGATCAGTAGATCGATCCGGCGTTGATGACCGGATGCGCCTCTCGGTCGCCGCACAGCACGACCATCAGGTTGCTCACCATCGCCGCGCGGCGCTCGTCGTCCATGTCGACGATATTGTCGCTCGACAGCTTCAGCAGCGCATCTTCGACCATGCCGACCGCGCCCAGCACGATCTTGGCACGCGCCGCGATGATCGCGTCGGCCTGCTGCCGCTTCAGCATCGCGCTGGCGATCTCGCTGGCATAGGCGAGGTGGGTAAGGCCGGCCTCGTCCACCACGATGCCCGCGGCGGCGAGCCGCTCGTTCAGCTCCTCCAGCAGCTCGCGGTTGACCACGTCGGCGCTGCCGCGCAGCGTGACTTCCTCGCCTTCGAAATCGTCGTAGGGATGGCGCGAGCCCACGGTGCGCAGGCCGGCCTCGATTTGGATGTTCACGAACTCCTTGTAATCGTCGACATCGAAGCTCGCCTGCGCGGTGTCGGCGACGCGCCACACGACGTTGCAGGCGATCTCGATCGGATTGCCGCGCAGGTCATTGATCTTCACCCGCTCCGAATGGATGTTGTGGGCGCGGGCGCTGATCTTCTTGCGCACGATCCACGGCCACACCCAGCGCAGCCCCTCCGTCCGGTCGCTGCCTCGATACTCGCCGAACAGGGTGAGCACGGCGGCCTGGTTCGGCTGGATCATGTAGAACCCGGCCGCGACGAACAGGAAGAGCACGAAGGGCAGCGCCAGCCCGAAAATGAATCCGAGCGGGCCGGAGCCGGCAAGCATTCCCGACAGTCCGAGCACCGCCGGTATGGCGACGATCGCCAGTAGCACGAGCAACATCACATAGCCGTTATGCCCCCGGCCCTCCGTCTCGCGGCTGATGTTGATCCCGCGCTTCTCGCCCCTGTTTTCGGCCACCATGACGATTCTCCTTCGATATAATTATGATATCATATTTATATCGGAAGAGGTGTTCGTTCAAGCGAAACCGCCAAGCGAGGGCCAGGACCCTAATTCTCCCTGATCGCGCGCAGGAACGCCTCCCCATAGGCTTCCAGCTTCTTGGCGCCGACGCCGCCGATGCGCGACATTTCGTCGAGGTTCGCGGGGCGGAAGGCCGCCATGTCGCGCAGCACGGCATCGTGGAAGACCACGTAGGGCGGCACCTGCGCCTCTTCCGCCAGCGTGCGGCGCAAGTCGCGCAGGGCTTCGAACAGCGGGTCGCCGACCGGGTTGGGCGTGGCGTTCGCGCGGCGCCGACGCTGCTTCTTCTGCGGCTCGACGATGCCGATGGGCACCTCGCCCTTCAGGATGTCCGGCGCATCGCCGCCGAGGGCGAGGCCGCCGTGCTCGGTCGGCACCAGCGCGCCGCGGGCTTGCAATGCGCGCGACAGGGGGCGCAGCAGCGCGGCCTCCTTCGCATCGACGATGCCGAACACGGACAGCCTGTCGTGACCGCGCTGACGGACCCGCTCGTCCTCCACCCCGGTCAGCACCTTCTGCACATGGCCGAGGCCGAAGCTTTGCCCCGTCCGGTAGACGCCGGAAAGCAGTTTGCGGGCGAGCTCCGTCGCCTCGATCACGGTCGGCGGCTCCAGGCAGTTGTCGCAATTGCCACATTGGGCTGGCGGGTCTTCGCCGAAATGCCGCAGCAGCACCGCACGGCGGCAGCCCGCCGTCTCGACCAGCCCGGCAAGCGCTTCCAGCCGCGCCTGCTCGCCGGCCCGCCGCTCCGGCTCGATCTCCGCCAGCCGCTGGCGCGCGCGGGCGAAATCGTCCGCCCCCCACAGCATCAGCGCGTGGGCCGGATCGCCGTCGCGCCCCGCGCGGCCCGTTTCCTGGTAATAGGCCTCGATCGACTTCGGCAAGCCGGCATGGGCGACGAAGCGCACGTCCGGCTTGTCGATCCCCATGCCGAAGGCGATTGTGGCGACCATCACCATGTCCTCGCTGGCGACGAAGGCCGCCTGGTTCGCGGCGCGCTCCTCCGCCGGCAGGCCCGCGTGATAGATCGAGACACTGCGCCCGCCCGCGCCCAGCTGCTGCGCCAGCCGCTCCACCTGCGCGCGGGTCTGCGCATAGACGATGCCGGGCCCCGCCTGCGCGTCCAGCAGCCGGGCAAGCTGGTTCGCCACGTTGTCGCGCGGGCCGATGGCATAGCGGATATTGGGCCGGTCGAACCCCGCCAGCACCAGTCCGTCCGCCGGAATGCCGAGCTGGGCCAGGATGTCGGCGCGAGTGTGCGCGTCCGCCGTGGCGGTCAGCGCCAGCCGCCCCGCTTCGGGGAACGCGTCGAGCAGCGGACGCAGCAGGCGGTAGTCGGGACGGAAATCGTGCCCCCATTCGGACACGCAATGCGCTTCGTCGATGGCGAACAGGGCCACCCGGCCGCGTTCCAGCAGGCTGCGGAAACCGGGCTGGCTGGCACGTTCCGGCGCAACGTAGAGCAGGTCGAGTTCGCCCGCCTCGAACGCCGCCTGCGTTTCCCGCCAGTCGCCGTCGACGCTGGTCAGCGTCGCGGCGCGGATGCCGTTGGCGCGGGCGCTGCGCAGCTGGTCGTGCATCAGGGCGATGAGCGGGGAGACGACGATGCAGCAGCCGGGCAGCATCGTGGCAGGCAGCTGGTAGGTGAGCGACTTTCCCGCGCCCGTCGGCATCACCGCCAGCGTCCGCTGCCCCGCCAGCACGCGGGCGACGACATCGGCCTGCTTGCCGCGAAACCCTTCGAACCCGAACACGGCGCGCAGGGCGGTGCGCGCATCCTCCAGCGCTTCGACAGGCGTATCGGCAACCATCTCGTCCATCGGGCCGCTGTGCCAGATCGCATCGCGCGCGCAAACCGGGCGGCGGGCCATGCTGGGGAGAATTGCCAGCACCGGCACGCCGCGCTAGATGCAGGGGCGAGAATTCAACGGAGACCCCGCCCATGAAGAAGTTGATTGCCACCGCCACCACCGCGGCCCTCGCCCTGTCGCTCGCCGCCTGCGGATCGTCCGACGACGCGTCCGAAGACACGACCGCCGATACGGTCGAAGTCACCGCCGACGAAGCGGTCGAGGAGGTGGAGGAAACCCCCACCCCCGTCGAAATGAGCGACGAAGACCCCGCGCCCGACACCGGCCCGGAAGAGACGGTCGACGCGGACACCGCGGCCGGCGTGGATGCCGAAGTGGCCAGTGAAAATGCGCAGGATGTCGCCGCGCGCGCCCGCGAGGCCGCCATGCGCGCCGCCGAACAGGCCACGCAGAACGCCGAAGAATCCATGGAATAAATTTGCTAGATATTTGATTGCAAAGTGGGCGGGGTGCACGGCGCATCTCGCCCGTTTTCTTATAAGCTGCGAGCGGATACGATGGCGTCATGCGCATGACCGCCGCCCTTATCCCGCTCCTCGTGCTCGCCGCCTGCGGGGACGATGCGGCAGGCCCCGGCGGCCTGACCGAAGGCGAGGCGCGCGAGCTGGACGAGGCTGCGGCCATCGTCGATGCCCAGCGGATAGAGGAGGACGACCTGCCCGCCGATCTCAGGCAGGACCCGGGCGAATAGGGGACCTTTGCCCGTCGCCCGCGCCGCCTTGATAATCGCCCGTCGCTCCGCCATAGGCAGGGTTTAACCGCGCGATTAAAAACAGCAGGAGTCGGCAGGCACATGGGCATTCTGGAAGGCAAGGTCGTCGCAGTAACCGGCAGCGGGCGCGGCATCGGGCGGGAAATTGCGCTCCTCTGCGCGAAGGAAGGCGCGGCGGTCATCGTCAACGATCCCGGCGTGGGCGGCGGCGGCGAAGGCGGGGAGGCCGGCCCGGCCGAGCAGACCGCCAGCGACATTCGCGATGGCGGCGGCAAGGCACACGCCAACCTCGCCAGCGTGGCCGACCCGGCGGGTGCTGCATCCATCATCGAGGATGCCGTGCAGCAGTTCGGCCGGATCGACGCAGTGGTGAACAACGCCGGGATCCTGCGCGACACGATCTGGCACAAGATGAGCCACGAGGACTGGAAGGCGGTGATCGACGTCCACCTCCACGGCTGTTTCAACACGTCCAAGGCCGCCACGCCCTATTTCAAGGACCAGGGCAGCGGGCGGTTGGTGCATTTCACTTCCACCAGCGGGCTGATCGGCAATATCGGCCAGGCGAACTATTCCGCCGCCAAGCTCGGCATCGTCGGCCTGTCGCAGTCCATCGCGCTCGATGCGGCGCGTTATGGCGTCACCTCCAACTGCATCGCGCCGTTCGCGTGGAGCCGGATGACCGCGAGCATCCCCACCACCGGCGAAGGCGCCGAAGAACGCGTGAAGCGCCTCCAATCGATGGGCGCGGAAAAGATCGCCCCCCTCGCCGCCTACCTGTGCAGCGATGCGAGCGCGGAGGTGACCAACCAGATCTTCGCCGTACGCCGCAACGAGATAGTGCTGTTTTCGAAGCCCCGCCCGGTCCGCTCCATGGTCAAGACCGAAGGCTGGACCGCGCAGGCGATCGCGGACGAGCTGGTCCCGGCCTTCAAGTCCGACTTTGCGCGCGGCGACGAAGTCAGCGCCCACGTCTTCCCCTACGACCCCGTTTGAGGACCCAGCCATGAACGCTCCTGTCAATGCAGTCGCCGCCAATTCGGGCATGGATGACGAAACCTTCGAACAGTTCCACGAACAGCTCGAACGCTATGTCCGCGAGCGGCTGATCCCGGCGGAAAAGGACGTCATCGAAAACGACGCCGTGCCGGAAGACATCCTTGCCGAGATGAAGGACATGGGCCTGTTCGGCCTCACCGTGCCGGAAGAATTCGGCGGCGCGGGTCTCAATGTCACCCAGTATGCGAAGACGGTGAAGACGATGGCCTATGCTGCGCCCGCCTTCCGCAGTATCTTTTCGATCAACGTCGGCATGTTCAACTCTGCCATCAAGAACGGCGGCACGGATGCACAGAAGGCCGAGTGGTGGCCGCGCATTGCCGGCGGCAAGATCGCCTGCTTCGGCCTCACCGAACCCGGCAGCGGCAGCGACAGCGCCGCGATGCAGACGACCGCGCGGCCCGACCCGGACGGGAACGGGTGGATCCTGAACGGTACGAAGCGCTACATCACCAACGCACCGCACGCCGATGTCGGCCTGATCATGGCGCGCACCGAAAAGGATGCGCTACCCAAGAACGCACACGTTTCCGCCTTCATCGTGCCGATGGATACGCCCGGCGTTTCGACCGGGTCGCCCGACCACAAGATGGGCCAGGCGGGTAGCCACATCTCCGACGTGATGCTCGACGATGTCCACGTGCCGGGCGACGCGCTCCTGGGCGGGGAAACCGGACAGGGCTTCCGCTTCGCCATGATGAGCCTCGACAACGGACGCATTTCCGTGGGTGCGGCCAGCACGGGCTACGCCTGCCGCGCGCTGGACAGCGCGACGAAGTACGCGACCGAGCGGCAGGCCTTCGGCGAACCCATCGCCAACTTCCAGCTGATCCAGCAGATGCTCGCCGAAAGCTGGACCGAAATCTACGCCGCCGAGAGCATGATGGCGGACGTCACCGCACGCGTCGACCGGGGCGAGGATACGGTCAAGCACGCCGCCGCCTTCAAGGTCTTCGCATCCGAAATGTGCGGCCGCGTGGTGGACCGGGTGGTGCAGATTTACGGCGGCGCGGGCTATCTTGCCGAATACGACGCCGAACGCTTCTTCCGTGATGCGCGCATCTACCGAATCTACGAAGGCACGACGCAGATCCTGCAGCTCCAGATCGCCAAGCGGATGCTGCGCGAACACGCGGCGGGGCTCTGACACAGCGCCCATGCACGACCTGCTTTCCGGCCTGTCGCTCGTCGAGGTGTCCAGCTTCGTCGCTTCGCCCACGGTGGGGCTGTATTGCGGGCAGATGGGCGCGGAGGTCATCCGCGTCGACCATGTCGCGGGCGGGCTGGATTACGACCGCTACCTGCTGACCGGCGAAGGCCGCAGCCTGGCGTGGGAAAACCTCAACCGCACGAAGAAATCGGTCGCACTCGACTTGCGCAGCGGCGAAGGGCGCGAGCTGTGCGTGGCGCTCGCCGCAAAGGTCGGCCAGTGCGTGACCAACGTGCCGGAAACCAGCTTCCTGTCCCACGCTGCCATGGCAGCGAAGCGCGGCGACATGATCTCCCTGCGCATCATGGGCTGGCACGATGGGCGGCAGGCGATGGATTTCACCGTCAACGCCGCCAGCGGCTACCCGCTGATGACCGGGCCGGCAGAGTGGGAACAGGCCAGCGCCCCACCGGTCAACCAGCTGATGCCCGCCTGGGATTTCCTGACCGGCGCCTATTCCGCCTTCGCCCTGCTCGCCGCGCTGCGCCGCCGCGATGCGAGCGGCGAAGGCGCGGAAATCCGCATCCCGCTGGGCGATGTCGCCATCGGCACGCTCGCCAATTCCGGCACGATGGCCGAAATGCTTTATCGCGGCGCCGACCGGGAACGGCTGGGCAACGCCATCTGGGGCGCGTTCGGCACCGATTTCCGCAGCCGGGACGGAACCCGCTTTATGGTCGCCGCCCTCACGGCGAAGCAGTGGGCCGGGCTGGTCGAGGCATTCGACGTCGAAAGCGAGATCGCGGCACTGGAAGCCGAGCTCGGCGTCCGCTTCGCCGACGGAGATACGCCGCGCTTCGAGAACCGCGAGCGGCTGGCCGCGCTGTTCCAGTCCGTCGCCGGCCAGCTCGATTGGCCGGAACTGGAAAGGCGCATGGGCGCGGCGGGCACTACCTTCGAACGCTATCGCACCCCGTACGAAGCCTCCACCGACCCGGTGCTGGTGGGCGAAAACCCGCTGTTCGGCCCTTCCCCGGACAACCCCAGCGGCTTCGACTATCCCGCCGCCCGCAGCTTCGCCCATCTCGGCGGCGAGGAGCGCGGCGATCCGCTGCCCGCGCCGTATCTGGGGCAGCACAGCGAGGAAGTGCTGGCGGAAAAGCTCGGCCTGTCGTCGGGTGCGATTGCCAGACTGATCGATGCGGGCACGGTCCGCACCAGCGACAAGGAAACCCAATGAGCACCATGCGCCGCGTAGCCATCGTCGACCCCGTCCGCACGCCGGTCGGCAAGTTCCTCGGCAGCCTCGCCCCGCTCGAAGCAGGTGCGCTCGGCGCGGTCATCATCAAGGCGCTCGTCGAGCGCACCGGCGTCGATCCCTCGCGCGTCGACGACGTGGTCTTCAGCCAGGGCTACGGCAGCGGCGAGGCCCCGGCCATCGGGCGCTGGAGCTGGCTTGCAGCAGGCTATCCCATCGAAGTGCCCGGCTTCCAGCTCGACCGCCGCTGCGGCAGCGGGCTGCAGGCGGTCGCAACCGCCGCGATGATGGTCCAGACGGGCGTGGCCGACTGCGTGCTGGCGGGCGGCGTGGAAAGCATGTCGAACGTCGAGCATTACACCACCAAGGCGCGGCACGGGGCGCGGATGGGCGACATGGTTCTGTGGGACCGGCTGACGCGCGGCCGCTTGATGAGCCAGCCGATCGAACGCTTCGGCATCATCACCGGCATGATCGAGACCGCAGAGAACCTTGCCAAGGATTATGCCATTTCGCGCGAGGCGTCGGACGAATTCGCCGTCCGCAGCCACCGGAACGCCGCCGCCGCGTGGGCGGCGGGCAAGTTCGACGCGCAGCTTGTCCCCGTCCCGATCCCGCAGCGCAAGGGTGACTCGGTGATCTTTGCCAAGGACGAGGGATTCCGCGAGGATGCGGACATGGAATCGCTCGGCGCGCTGCGCCCCATCGACGGCAAGCGCGATCCCGACGCCATCGTCACCGCAGGCAATGCCAGCCAGCAGAACGATGCCGCTGCCGCCTGCCTGGTGGTGGCAGAGGACAGGCTGGAGGAGCTGGGCCTCACGCCCATGCTGTGGTTCGACTGCTGGAGTGCGGCGGGCTGCGACCCCAGCCGCATGGGCATCGGCCCGGTGCTTGCGGTCGAAAGGCTGTTCGCGCGCACCGGCAGGGGCTGGGACGATATCGGCCTGATTGAGCTCAACGAAGCCTTCGCGCCGCAAGCGCTTGCAGTGCTGACGGGCTGGGGCTTTGCCGAAGACGACAGCCGCCGCGACATCGTCAACGTCAACGGATCGGGCATTTCGCTCGGCCACCCCATCGGCGCGACCGGTATCCGCATCCTTGCCGACATGGCGCACGAAATGCACCGGCGCGACGTGCGCTATGGCCTCGAAACCATGTGTATCGGCGGCGGCCAGGGCATGGCCGCGATCTTCGAGCGCGCCCTGTGACCAACACCGGCGAGGGGGACTGGAGCGACTGGATCGGGCGCGAACAGCGCCAGACCGACCGGCTGGACGAAGCGCTCGCCGCGCGCTGGTGCGCGACGTTCGACCGCAAGGTGCCCGCGGATGGCGTCATGCCGCAGGGCATCCACTTCTGCCTCTGCACGCCCGAAGCCCCGACTGCGATGTTGGGCGACGACGGCCACCCGCTGCGCAGCGACGCGCCGGACAGCTTCCTGCCGCCCGTCCCCCTGCCCCGCCGCATGTGGGCGGGCAGCAGCATCGCCTTCCACGCCCCGCTTTCGATCGGCGCGCAAGTCGAGCGGACGAGCCGCATCGAGAGCATCACGCCCAAGAGCGGCAGCCGCGGCGAGATGGTGTTCGTCGAAGTGGGCCACGAGATCCGCGCCGATGGCGACCTCGCGGTGCGCGAAGTGCAATCGCTCGTCTATCTCGAGGCGCTTGCGCCGGATGCGCCGCTATCCCCGCCCCCGACCGGCGAAGCGCGCTTCGATTACCGCGCATGGGACACGGCCAGGGCGGTCGCGCCGCCCGAGGTGCTGCTGTTCCGCTATTCCGCGCTGACGTTCAATACGCACCGGATCCATTACGACGCGCCCTATGCGCGGGAGGTCGAGCGGTATCGCGGCCTCGTCGTCCATGGTCCGCTCACCGCCTCGCTGCTCCTGCAGATGCTGCCGCAGCCGGTGAGCCGGTTCACCTTTCGCGGGCTCAGTCCCGCCATCGCGGGCGAGACGCTCCACCTTGCGATGCGCGAAGGCGAGAGCGGCATCGAGATGGGCGCATTCGCCGCAGACGGGCGGCAAGTGACGAAAGCCGAAGCTAGCCTGCCGGATAATCCGCAATCGGCCTGAGCACCGAATAGGTTTCGGCCGCAGGCTCCCGCCCCAGCGGTTCCATCGTGATCGGCTCGGGCTCGCAATCGGTGTCCGGCAGCCGGTCCAGCAAATCGCGCACCAGCGTCAGCCGCCCGCGCTTCTGATCGTTGAAATCGACCAGCGTCCACGGGGCATATTCCGTATGCGTCGCCTCCAGCATCGTCCGGCGCGCGTCGGTATAGGCATCGTACTGCTCGCGCGCGGCGAGGTCGATGGGCGACAGCTTCCAGCGCTTGAGCGGATCCTCCAGCCGCTCGCGCAGCCGCTCTTCCTGCTGTGCCTGGTCGGTAGTCAGCCAGTACTTGAACAGCAGGATGCCGTCATCGACCAGCATCTTTTCGAACGTCGGCGCCTGGCGCAGGAACTGCGCGACCTGGTCGTCCGACGCGAAGCCCATCACCTTTTCCACCCCGGCGCGATTGTACCAGCTACGGTCGAACAGCACGATCTCGCCGGCGGTCGGCAGGTGCTTCACGTAGCGCTGGAAATACCACTGGCCGCGCTCTTCCTCGGTCGGCTTGCCGAGCGCGACGATGCGGCACTGGCGCGGGTTCAGTCGCTCGCTCACCGCACGGATCGCGCCGCCCTTGCCCGCCGTGTCGCGCCCTTCGAAAATCACGACGATCCGCTGTCCGGTCACGCGGGCCCAGCGGGCCATGCCGACCAGTTCCTCTTCCATCGGCTCGATCAGTTTCTCGTAGTCCCGGCGCTTCAGCTTGCCCATCGCGGCGCGTCTCCTGCACATTTGTTCGGCAACGCTGGCAATGCTAAGGCAAATTTATGGCGACCGCACCCGAATTGAGCCGCGACTACAGCGCGATCCCCGAAATGCCGGACGACGTCTTCACCGCGCCGCTGAAGCGGCCGGAACACGTGGGCGAAGACTGGCTGGAGCCGAAGCAGACCGAGTACGACAGCGAGGACGACGCGATCTGGAACGACTTGTTCGCGCGCCAGATGGACATATTGCCGGGCCGCGCGGCAACCGCGTTTCTCGAAGGCCTCGAAAAGCTCGACCTCGGCAAAGGAGGCGTGCCCGAATTCGGTGCGATGTCTGAAGAGCTGGGCAAGCTGACGGGCTGGAGCGTGGTGCCGGTGCCGATGCTGATTCCGGACCACATCTTCTTCTGGCACCTTGCCAACCGGCGCTTCCCGGCGGGCAATTTCATCCGCACGCGCGAGACGTTCGACTATATCCAGGAGCCCGACGTCTTCCATGACGTGTTCGGCCACGTGCCGATGCTGACCGACCCGACTTTTGCCGATTACATGCAGGAATACGGCAAGGCCGGCTGGCGGGCGATGGAATACAACCGGCTGAAGGCCCTCGGCTCGCTGTACTGGTACACTGTCGAATTCGGGCTGGTGCTGGAAGGCGGCAAGGATTTGCGTGCCTACGGGGCGGGCATCCTCTCCGGCCCGACAGAGGCGGTCTATGCGGTAGAGGCGGAAAGCCCCAACCGGATCATGCTGAATGTCGACCGCGTGATGCGCACCGATTACGTCATCAGCGACCTGCAGCCAACCTATTTCGTGATCGAGAGTTTCGAGGACCTGTTCCGCCAGACGGTGGAGCGCGATTTCGACCGGCTCTATCGCAATCTCGGCCCCGGTTTCACCTATGCCAACACGGCGGTGATCGACGTGGACAACGTGCACACGCGCGGGACGCTGGAATATTCGCTGCGGGGCGGGCGCGGATCGGGCGCGAAACCGGTCTGACGCCGGGCGCGCGGCTTACCTTCGCACGCTGGCGCGTTCGATCAGCCGCACCGGCACCCGGGCGCTGAGCGCGTCTTCCCGGGGGTCGAGCCCCGCGTCGATCAGCAGCTTGGCCGCCGCGCTGAAATCGGGCTCGATCGTGGTGAGCGGCGGTTCGCACAAAGCGCCGCCGCCCAGCCCGTCGAAACCGATGATTCCGAAATCCTGCGGCAATGCCACCCCGCGCGCGCGCAATTCCGCCACCGCGCCGAATGCCATCGCGTCGCAGGCCGCGAACACGGCATCGGGCGGTTCGCCGCCGTCCAGCAGGTCCGCGATCGCCGTCCGCCCCTGGTCCTGCCGCGTCTCGCCCGACCCCGCGGCAGCGGCCAGCGGTTCGAGGCCGTTTTCACCCAAGGCCGCGCAATACCCGCCATAGCGTTCGGCAAACTGGCGCTGGCTGGAGGTCGTGTCGCCGATAAAGGCGATGCGCCGGTATCCTGCGCCCAGCAGCACATCGACCGCCAGCCGGCCGCCGGCCATGTTGTCGGACCGGATCGCGGCGTGGTCGTCGAAGGGAGAGCCCCAGAACGCCATGTGCGGCTGACCGTCGTTGGCGGCGCGGAAATAGTCCCACGCGGGCTGATTGGTGGTGGTGCCGATGACGATGACGGCGTCGGCCTGCCCGCGCTCCACGAATTGGGAGAAGAAGCGCTCTTCTTCCGACTGGAACGAGACGAGCGAATGCAGGCCGCGGTCGGCCGCTTCCGCGCAGACGCTGCCGAGAAGGGCGAAGTTGAACGGGTTGACCGAACTCGGCGGCGCCCCCGCTTGGCCGATGACGACCACGGCGATGGTCTCGGTCCGCCCGCTACGCAGCCGTGCGGCGCGGTCGTCGATCTGGTAGCCGAGCTTGCGAGCGGCCTCCACCACGCGGGTGCGGGTCGCCTCGGTTATGGCGGCAGAGCCTGCAAGCGCGCGCGAGACGGTGGACTGGCTGACCCCGGCAAGCTCCGCGACATCGTAGGAGCGGACGCGCAGCGGCGTCTTGCGCTGCGTGGCCTGTGTCTCGTCGGTCATCGCCGTCTCCCCTCGCGCGGTCGATAGCACAACGCGGAAAGGGGAAAAGGGCCTTCGGGCCGCTTATTCCGCAGCGATGGGCGGCGCCGACGTGGCCGGCTCTGCCGTGGGTGGCGCGGGCACTGGGGACGGGTCCTCGTCCAGCCGGTCGGACGCCTGCTGCAAGGCATCGAG
This sequence comes from Alteriqipengyuania flavescens, assembly GCF_030406725.1. Lineage (NCBI taxonomy): Bacteria > Pseudomonadati > Pseudomonadota > Alphaproteobacteria > Sphingomonadales > Erythrobacteraceae > Pseudoblastomonas > Pseudoblastomonas flavescens. Next base: position 755,740 of record NZ_CP129107.1, read on the forward strand.
TTCGGCCTCGCTCTGACCGGTCGCCACGTCGAGCGCTTCGCTGGAAGGGCTGATATCGCCGATCGCCTCCGCCTCGGCTGCCGCTTTCGTGTCGGTCTCTTCCGCACCGATCTCGGCGTCGCCGCTATCGCTGCATGCGGCCAGCGTCAGCACAAGGGCGGCTGCCGGAATGAAGTTGCGTGTCACGTGCGATCCTCCCGTCGAAATGAGGACGGCGTTGTGAACGCGATTTCGCGGAAAGTGAAGTGGGCCCTGCCGCTCAGGCGAGCGTGTGTTTCTTCGCAAAGCGCAAGGCGAATACAGCGAGGACCGAGCCTATGGTCGCCGCAGCCAGTGCCCCCAGACCGACAATGCCCGCAAAGACATTGCTGGTGCCGAAAACGGCGTGCGACAGGATCGGAAAGACCAGCGCACCCGCCGCGGCCGCCCCTGCGTACAGGCCGATGCCTTCGGTGCGGTCGACCGCAAACCCGATGGACATCGCCCACCCGATCGCGGCACCCAGCAATATGAGGACGGCTATGCCCATGACACCTTTCTTGCGTTACGTGATTCCATAACGTCGAATGGTGGCAATGGGTTCCACGCAGCGGTGTTCCCGTTGCTAACGAAGCGCCAGCCAGGCGACGGCGGCGGCGCCGATCACGATCCGGTACCACGCAAACGGCGCGAAACCGTGCTTGGAGACATAGGCGACGAAGGCCCGGATCACGACCAGCGCGACCACGAAACTGACCGCGAAACCGATGGCGATTTCGTACCAGCCGACGGTCATCGTGCCGGCAGTCAGTTCGTCCCCCTTCTGGATCAGTTCCAGGGTGGTTGCCCCGATCATCGTCGGCACCGCGAGGAAGAAGGAAAACTCCGCCGCAGTCTTTCGATTGATGCCCATGGCAAGCGCGCCCATGATCGTCGCGCCGCTACGGCTGACGCCCGGCACCATCGCCAGGCACTGGGCAAGGCCCACGCCGATCACCTGCTTCATGGGGAGGTCGGCCACCTTGGTGTCGCCGCGCGGGTTGGCGACCTTCTCGATGCCCAGGATGGCGATGCCGCCGATGATCAGCGCCCACGCCACGATCGACGGGCTGCCGAGCATGATGTCGATATAATCCTTCAGCGCCAGGCCGAGTATGGCCGACGGCACGAAGGCGAGGATGATGTTTCGGGCGAAGCGCAGCCCTTCGCTTTCCAGCTTCAGCACCCCCATCCCGGCATTCCAGAAGGTGGTCCAGTACTGGTAGACCACCGCCAGGATCGCGCCCAGCTGGATGACCACGTTGAACATGGCCCACTGCGCGGCATCGTAGCCGAACAGTTCAGAGGCCAGGATCAGGTGCCCGGTCGAGGAAACGGGCACGAATTCGGTCAGGCCCTCGACGATGCCGAGGAGGATTGCGGTCAGCGTGGTGTTCATGGGCGCACCCCCTCAAAGCGAAGCGGGCCCGAGTCAAGCGACCCGGGCCCGCAAACGGCGATTAATCGGAAAAGCGAAGGCTTACCAGATCTTCACGCGCTCTTCCGGCGGCAGGTACAGTTCATCATCCGGGGTGACACCGAAGGCATCGTACCAGGCGTCGATGTTCCGGACCACGCCATTCACGCGGTACTCTTCCGGGCTGTGCGGATCGACCTGCAGGCGCTGCCGACCGATTTCCTCGCGCTGCATGGCACGCCACACCTGCGCCCAGGCGAGGAAGAAGCGCTGGTCGCCGGTCAGGCCGTCGATCACCGGTGCCTCTTCGCCGTTCAGCGACAGCTGGTAGGCGCGGTAGGCAAGGCTGAGCCCGCCGACGTCGCCGATGTTCTCGCCCAACGTGAAGCGGCCGTTCACGCAGGTCTCGCCGTCGTCATAGGGGCAATAGGCGTCATATTGGGCCGCCAGCGCATCGCCGAGCTCGGTGAAGCGGGCCTTGTCTTCCGGCTGCCACCAGTCGCGCAGCGTGCCGGTGGCATCGTATTTCGCGCCCTGATCGTCGAAACCGTGGCCGATTTCGTGGCCGATCACGCCGCCGATGGCGCCATAGTTCACGGCCGGGTCGGCGCTGGCGCCGAAGAACGGCTGCTGCAGGATGGCGGCCGGGAACACGATCTCGTTGAAGACCGGGTTGTAATAGGCGTTCACCGTCTGCGGCAGCATGAACCATTCGGTCTTGTCGACCTCGGTGCCGAGCTTGGAGAGGTTGTCCTTCATGCCCCATTCGGCCGCCGCCATGCGGTTGGCCAGCGGGTCGGACGTGATCGTCAGCCCGTCATAGGTTTCAAAGCTGTCGGGATAGCCGATCTTGGGATTGAACGAATTCAGCTTGGCGAGGGCCTGCGCCTTCGTTTCCGCCGTCATCCAGTCATTTTCCTCGATGCTGTCCGCCATGGCGAGCCGCAGGTTGGCGACCAGTTCGTCCATCGCTTCCTTGCTGGCAGCGGGGAAATATCGCTCGACATAGACCTTGCCCAGCTGTTCGCCGAGCATGCCCTGCGTGGCCGCGATCGCACGCTTCCAGCGCGGCTGCTGGTCCTGCGCACCCGATAGCGTCTTGCCGTAAAAGGCGAAGTTAGCCGCATCGATGTCGCTCGGAAGGACCGAAGAATTGCTGTTAAGGAAGGACTTGGCGAGATAGGCCTGCAGTACCGGCAGGTCGGTGCTTGCGATCAGCTTCGCCATTGCCGGCAGGCCGCCGCCAATCTTGGCGAGGTCTTCTGCCGTGAGGCCGAGCGTCTCGATCTCTTCGGCGGTCGGCGGCATCTGGCTGACGTCGAAGGCATCGACGTCGCCCAGGTCCATCGCATTGAGCATGGTGGCGAGCGGGAAGCCTTCCGTCGCCGCGTCCAGTTCCGCGCGGGTCAGCTTGTTGTAGGTGAGGTCCGCGTTGCGCAGCATGGTGCGGTCCCATTCCACCATCGCGACCTGCTTTTCGAAGGCGTAGACGGCCTGCGCCGTGGTCGCCGCATCGGCGTAACCGGCCTTGTCGAGCAGGAAGGTGAGGTAATCCATGTAGGCGGCACGGATCGCGGTGTTACGCTCGTTATCGACGAGGTAGTAGTCGCGGTCCGGCAGGCCCATGCCGTCGAAGCCGACGCCCACGATGTAGGTGTCCGGGTCCTTGCTATCCACGGTCACGCCGCCGCTGATGAGGGACGGCATGCCGGGCTTCGCCATCACGGCAGCCAGCTCGGTCAGGTTCGAAGCGCCGTAGATCTCGCCGAGATACGGATAGGCCGGGGCCATGCCCGCGGCATCGATCGCATCGGTGTCGAGGTAGGACTTGTAGGCGGTGGCGATGCGGGCCTCGGTGCTGCCGGCGGCGAAATCGCCGTCTTCCAGCTCGTCGACCAGCGCCTTCACATCGTCGCGCGACTTCTCGCCGAGCAGGGTGAAGGCACCGAAGCGCGAATATTCGGACGGGATCGGGTTAGCGTCGATCCACTTGCCATTGACGTAGTCGAAGAAGTCGTCGCCCGGATCGACCGACTGGTCGAGCAGTTCGGGCTGCACGCCCCAGCTACCGAAATCCATTTCCGGCGTGGTGCTTTCGCCGTCCTGGGCGAGCGCTGGTGCGGCCATGGCCAGCGCGGCGAGCGAGGCGCCTGCGGCGAGCATTGTACGAAGCATAGAAATATCCTTGTCCCTAAAAATTCTCGCGCCGGACCCCCGCCGGCGCGCATGCGCGCAAGAATAGCGGCAAACTGCCGTATTCTCTAACGCTTCGTCGATGAACCGGCACTGTTCGTCGAAGCGGCCCGAACGCGAGGGCTCAGGCAGCATCCTGGAATTGCAGCGAGGCGAGGCGCGCATAGAGCCCGCCTGCCGCATTGAGCTCCGCATGGGTGCCCTGCTCCACGATCCGGCCTTCGTCCATCACCACGATCCGGTCAGCGGCGCGCACGGTGGCGAGGCGGTGGGCGATAACCAGCGTGGTGCGGTCCTGCATCAGCGTGTCGAGCGCGGCCTGCACCGCGCGTTCGCTTTCCGCATCGAGCGCGCTGGTCGCCTCGTCCAGCAGCAGGATTGGCGCATCGCGCAGCAGCGCCCGGGCGATGGCGATGCGCTGGCGCTGCCCGCCGGAAAGGCGCGCGCCGCCTTCACCCAGCTGCGAATCCAGCCCTTCCGGCAGGTCGCGCAAGAAGCGGCTGGCGTGCGCTGCCTCCGCCGCTTCCCAGATCATGGCGTCGCTCGCGTCCCAGTTGCCATAGCGCAGGTTGTCCCGCGCACTGGCGGCGAACAGGCGGCCATCCTGCGGCACCAGCGCGAAGCGCCGGCGGATGTCGGCGGGATCGGCGGCCGTGAGCGGGATGCCGTCGAGCCTGACGGTACCCGCCTGCGGATCGTAGAACCGCTCGGCCAGCTGGAACACGGTCGACTTGCCCGCCCCCGAAGGGCCGACCAGCGCCACGGTCTCACCCGGCTCTACCGTCAGGCTGAAATCGGCCAGCGCGGGCGTGTCGGGCCGCGTAGGATAACGGAACGTGACGTTGCGGAAGGACAATGACCCGCGCGGTGGCTGCGGCAGGGCTTGCGGGCGCGCCGGCGCCTTGATCGCCGGTTCTTCCTTCATCAGCTCATTCAGGCGGCTGGCCGCGCCGGCCCCGCGCAGCAGCTCGCCATAGACCTCGGTCAGCGCGCCGAATGCCCCCGCCACCAGCCCGCCGGTCAGCACGAAGGCGGCGATGGTGCCGCCGCTGATCGTGCCTTCGGCCACGCCGATCGCGCCGCGCCACATGAGCAGGGTGATCGCGCCGAAAATGAACAGGATGATGATCGCGGTCATCGCGCTGCGTAGCAGGATGCGCCGCCGGGCCGTGTCGAAGGTGCGCTCCACCGCGCCGGCGAAGCGGGCCTGTTCGCGCGCTTCCTGGTTGAAGCCCTGGACGATCTTCATCGCGCCGAGCGTTTCCGCCACCATCGAGCCGACATCGGCGATCCGGTCCTGGCTCGACCGCGAGACGGAGCGGATGCGCCGCCCGAACCACGCGATGGGCAGCACGACCAGCGGAATACCGATGACGAGGCCGAGGGTCAGTTGCGGCGCCAGAGTGAACAGATAGATCGTCCCGCCGATGCCCATGATGACGTTGCGGAGAGCCACGGACACGGTGGTGCCCACGACCTGCTCGATAAGCGCGGTATCGGCGGTCAGGCGGCTGGCGATCTCGCTCGGCGAATTTTCCTCGAAGAAGCCGGGCGAGAGGCGCAGCAGGTTCTTCTGCACGTCGGTGCGGATGTCGGCGACCACGCGCTCGCCCAGCCAGCTGACGAAATAGAACCGCAATGCCGTGCCGATGGCCAGCACCACTACGATCAGCAGCAGATATTCGAACCAGCGCCCGATATCGGCGGGATCGCCGCCTTCGGCAAAGCCGCGGTCGATGATCAGCTTGAAGCCCGCCGGGATTGCCAGAGTGGCAGAGGCCGTCACCAGCAGCGCCGCGCCCGCCAGCGCCAGCTTGGAGGGATAGGCCAGCGCCGCCTTCCACACCATCGCCAACGGCCCGATCGAGCGCGCAGGCTTGGCCGCAGCGGCATCGATGGCGCCGGCGTCCGGCTCTGGCTGGTCTTGGGTTTCGGGCATTACGGACGCCTTACATCAGCGGTTGGCCGCTGCAAAGCTGGGGCCTCGCGCCGCCGATACAAGCCACGCTTGCCGGAGCAAATCGGGCGCTGCTGCATTGCACAATAAAACGCAAAGCGCCACATAGCGGCTACGAACCGCCCGCGAGCGCCAGTTCGCGCGGCCAGCAGGGGATTACAGTGCTTTATAACGCTTACGAGATGCAGCGGCAGTTCCTGTCCGGCGCTAGCGCCTGGGCGGCTGTTAGCGCGCAGTGGCTGACCAATCCGCGCAACCCGCTCGGGTACCTTGGTTTCACGCCGATGATGGCGAGCGCGCTCGACGTGTTTTCCCACGCTTCGGCAAGCTACGGCAAGCCCGCCTTCGGGATCGAGACCGTGCCCGTGGACGGGAAAGACATGGCGGTCACCGAAACCGTGGTCGAGCGCCGCGCGTTCGGCGATCTCAGGCATTTCAAGCGCGACGGCCTGCCCGAAGATGCGCCCCGCCTGCTGATCGTCGCCCCGATGAGCGGTCATTACGCCACGCTGCTGCGCGGCACGGTTGCGCGGATGGTGGAAAGCGCGGAAGTCTGGGTCACCGACTGGGCCGATGCGCGCACCGTCAATGTCGATAAGGGCACTTTCGACCTCGACGATTACATTGATTACCTGATCGACTTCCTCGGCGTGATCGGGCCGGATGCGCACATGCTCGCCGTGTGTCAGCCCAGCGTCCCCGCGCTGGCGGCAACGGCGGTGATGGCCAAGTCGGGCGATCCCAACCGCCCCGTGACGCTCACCATGATGGGCGGGCCGATCGACACGCGCCAGTCGCCCACCACGGTCAACGACCTTGCCATGCAGCGCCCGCTCGCGTGGTTCCGCACGCAAGTGATCACCACCGTGCCGCTGCAATACGAAGGCGCCGGACGGCGTGTCTATCCGGGCTTCCTGCAGCTGGCCGGGTTCATGACCATGAACCTGGGCGAGCACATGATGAGCCACTACGAGATGTTCAAACACCTGCGCGCCGGCGACGACGAGAGCGCGGAGAAGACCAAGGATTTCTACGAGGAATACCGCAGCGTCTGCGACATGACGGCGGAATTCTACCTCCAGACGGTGGAGGAGGTGTTCCAGAAGCACTCGCTGCCGAAGGGCGAATTCATGCACCGCGGCGAACTGGTGGACCTCGGCGCCATCACCGACACCGCGATCCTGGCCATCGAGGGCGAGCGTGACGATATTTCCGGCATCGGCCAGACCCGCGCCGCGCTCGACATCACGCCCGGCCTGTCGATGAAGCACAAGAAATACCACCTCGCGCCCGGCGCGGGCCATTACGGCATCTTCAATGGCAGCAAGTGGCGCGAACAGATCGCGCCCGTGGTCGAGGAATGGATGGCGTCACACCCTGCCACGGGCGGCTGATCACGCGCTTGGCGGAGGCTGCCGCGGCTTGCCGAAGCTGAAGATGCGGCGGATGACCCGGCGCGCGACGATCAGCAGCCAGATCACCAGCGCAAGAAGCACCAACGCGATGATCCCCGCCGCGACCGGGTATTCGTAGGCTAGATACAGCAGGCCCGCCGTCGCCACGTCTTCCATCGTCGAGACCGCGACGTTGCTGACCGGCTCGGGGCTGGTGTTGACGACCGCCCGCGCGCTCGCCTTGCCGCCATGGGCCAGCAAGGCGCCGCCTCCGCCGAGCAGGAAGGCAATGACCTGCATCGCGGGGTCTGCGGGATCGACGATGGCCAGCGCCAGCAGCGCGCCCCCCACCGGCCGCACCAGCGTGTGAATCGTGTCCCACACGCTGTCGAGCCATACGACCTTGTCGGCGAAGAACTCCGCCAGCGCGCCGATGGCGGCGATGCCCATCACCCACGGATTTGCCAGCACGTCGAGCGAGGCGAGATGGTCCGGCAATGGGATCGCCCCCAGCCGCATGGCGAGGCCGGTGGCGAGCACGCAAAGGTAAAGACGCCAACCAGCGAGCAGGCTGACGCTTCCGGCCAGTCCGATGATTTCCATGATGCCCATGGCGCGGCACGATGCGCCCGCACCGAAGTGATGGCAAGTCTAACGCGCGTCATCTCCGACCATACGCGGTTCGGCTCCGGTGCAATCGAAACCGACAGCGAGCGTATCGGCCAGTTCGCGTGCCCGGCGATTGGCCTTGTCCACACTGCCCGCGACTTGCCCGATCGTGCAGCCCGCTTGCTCCTCCGTCCCGATGCGCTCGACCATCAGGACCGTGCGGCCCTGCGCCTGTTCGGTCGCATCGAAGAGGCGGTAGATGATGGCAAACGGCGCGCCATCTTCCAGCCGCCACTCAATCGTTTCGGGTGGATTGTTGAAGGCCCCGAGGGTCTGGAAGCTTTCTCCACGCACGCCGGCATCGATGTCGAACCGACCGTCGCCGTCATCGACGAACAGGGGTATCCCGCGATAGCCGGGGCAGGTCCGCTCGACCCATTGGCCCTCTTCGCTTTCAAAAGCAGTCACCTTGCACGCATCGAGATCGAGACTGGTGTAGGCGGAGGAGTGGCGGGCACCGGGGGCTGCGACCACCTCGTCGCCGGAAACGGGTGCGCCGCTCACTTGCACGCGCTCCGTCTTTGCTGGGCCGGAGCGATCGTCCGGTGGTGCGTCGCACGCAGCGGCAGTCAGTGCGGCCAGCGAAAGGGCAAGGCCTGCCATTCGGCCGGAAATGCGCGTTTTTGACATATGTTATTTACGAAAAAGACGGCCCGGGTTTCCCGCGGGCCGCCATATTTTTTCGCTTTTTGGGGAGCTTAGAGGACTTCGAACAGCCCCGCTGCGCCCATGCCGCCGCCGACGCACATGGTCACGACGACATATTTCGCCCCTCGACGTTTACCTTCGATCAGCGCGTGGCCGGTGCAGCGCGCCCCGGTCATGCCATAGGGGTGGCCGATGGAGATTGAGCCGCCGTTGACGTTGAGCAGATCGTTGTCGATGCCCAGCTTGTCGCGGCAATAGATCACCTGCACCGCGAAGGCCTCGTTCAGCTCCCACAGGCCGATGTCGTCGACCTTGAGGTCGAAGCGTTCGAGCAGCTTGGGAATGGCGAAGATCGGGCCGATGCCCATTTCGTCCGGCTCCGTCCCGGCGACCGCCATGCCGACATAGCGGCCGAGCGGGGTCAGGCCGCGCTTTTCGGCAACCTTTGCTTCCATCAGCACGCTGGCGCTGGAGCCATCGGACAGCTGGCTGGCGTTGCCCGCGGTGATGGTCATGCCTTCGCCCATCACCGGCTTCAGGTTCGACAGGCCTTCCAGCGTGGTCTCGGGGCGGTTGCCTTCGTCCTTGTCGATGGTGACTTCGACATCGCTGACTTCGCCGGTTTCGCGGTCCTTCACCTTGTGCGTGGTGGTGACGGGGACGATCTCGTCATCGAACTTGCCCGCAGCCTGCGCGGCGGCGGTGCGCTGCTGGCTCTGCAGCGCATATTCGTCCTGCGCCTCGCGGCTGATGCCATAGCGCTTGGCCACGGTTTCCGCGGTGTTGAGCATCGGCATGTAGATCGCGCCGTGCATCGCCATCAGTTCGGGGTCGGGCATGACGCGCATTTCCGGCGTCTGCACCAGGCTGATCGATTCCTGGCCGCCGGCAGCGACGATATCCATCCGGTCGGTAATGATCTGCTTGGCGGCGGTAGCGATGCTCATCAGGCCGCTGGAACACTGGCGGTCGATGGTCATGCCGGACACGCCGATGGGGCAGCCCGCCCGCAGCGCGACCTGGCGGCCTAGGTTGCCGGCCTGCGCGCCCTGCTGCAACGCGGCGCCCCACAGCACGTCGTCCACCTCGCCCGGATCGATCCCGGCGCGTTCCATCGCAGGTTTCAGCGAATAGGCGCCGAGCGTGGCGCCCTTCGTGTCGTTGAAGCCGCCCTTGTAGGCGCGGCCGATGGCGGTGCGGGCGGTGGAGACGATGACTGCGTCACGTGACATGGAGGTATTCCTTTATGGTTTTGAGGTTTTCGCGGCTCGCGGCGATCAGACGAAGTACATCGTCATCCATTCGGTGATCAGGGCGGGCTTTTCCTCGCCTTCGATCTCGATGGTGATCTCGCATGCCTGCTGCCACTGGCCGGGGCGCTTCTCGGTCATTTCGGTGAGCTTCCAGTGGCCGCGGATCTTCTTGCCGCTGCGCACCGGGTTGATGAAGCGCGTCTTGTTGCCGCCGTAGTTGACGGCCATCTTGATGCCGTCTGGCCGGGGAACGTCGCTTTCCGCGGTCAGGTACGGGATCATCGACAGCGTCAGGAAGCCGTGGGCGATGGTGCCGCCGAAAGGCGTCATCTTGGCCGCTTCCTCGTTCACGTGGATGAACTGGTGGTCGCCGGTCGCTTCGGCGAACTGGTTGATGCGTTCCTGGCTCATTTCGACCCATTCACTGGTGCCGATGTTTTCGCCGACCTTGGCTGCGATGTCCTGGGGGCTCATGCCTCTCTCCTTTTCCTGCCGATCTTGCGCTGAGTCGCGCGGGATTGCGCGCTTCATGGCCCAGCATGCCCGCCCACGCAAATGCGTTTGCGGCGACGTTACGGCATGCTGGCGCGCCCCATCGGGCGTCTGGCGGCGCTTCTATCGATGAATCAATTCGGCAGGCGGGCAGGCGTTCCGCCGAACAGGCGCGGGCGGCGCGCGTTCATCCAGCGCTGGGCGGGCTTTTCGAACAGGTGGAAGGCCGCCGCCGACACCGCCAACACAAGCACGAGGAACAGAGCGAGCGTGCCCGCGGTCAGCTGGCCGCTATCATCGACAAAGGCGATCTTGAACAGGATGAACAGGAAGAAATGCGTGAGGTAGGTCGCGTACGATACGTCGCCCAGCCAGCGCAGCGGCGCGCTGCCGAGCAGCCGGCTGGCGATGCCGCGATCCAGCGCCAGCGCCAGCAGGATGCAAGCGAAGGTGGCAGGGACGAAGGCGGTCTCCGGCAGGCCCAGCCCGAACCCGGCTACCAGTGCTGCAATTGCGCCCAGGGCCGGGATCGCAGGGCCGCTGACACGCGCGGACATTGCTTGCCAGACAAGCGCCAAAACCATCCCGGCGGCAAAACCCAGCAGGCACCGCCACAGGCCGAGCCCGGCGATGTCCTGCCCCAGCCGGTCGTGGCCATTCGCCTCGAACACGGCCCACAGCGCAGCGAGCAGCAGGGCCAGCAACGCACACAGCGCGCCGGGCCGCAGCCGCTCCCACCGTGCGACGAGCACGAGTGCGGGGAATACGACATAGGCAGCCAGTTCCGTGCTGATCGACCATGCCGGGTCGTTCCAGCTGAGTTCGTGCGTGAAACCCCAGTTCTGCAGCAACAGGATGTGCAGCGGCAGTTCCGCGATCGGGTATCCTTCGGTCGGCCTGCCGGTTGCGACCAGCACCGCGACGAAGGCTATCATCGCGGCGAGAACCGCCATGTGCAGCGGCCAGATGCGCGCGATCCGCTTCCACCAGAAGGCCGGCGCGCCGCCCCAGCCCTCGCTGCGCAGTCGCGCGCCGTAATTGAGCCACATGACGAAGCCCGACAGCATGAAGAACAGGTCCACGGCGAGGTAGCCGCGGGCGAACACGGCGATCACATCGCCAGGAAACAGGTCCAGGCTTGCCAGGCGGATGTGGTAGAACACCACGAACCACGCCGCGATACCGCGCAGCCCCGTCAGCTGGTGCAACTGCGGGATCGCGGGTCGCCCGCCCTGCGGCAGGGGCGGCGCGATCACGCGGTCGCTCCGCCGAAAGCCTTCCCGGGCATCTTGCGCGCCCGGTGCTGCGCCAGCCGTGCCTTGCGCTCATCCTCAGCCAGCCGGGCATCGTCGCTGCGGATCGCATGTGCCAGCGCGATCTGCATCGACAGGACGATCAGGATGAAGGGCTGGTAGGCGATGCCCACGAACAGCGAACCGAACAGGAAGACGACCTGCACCTGTTGCAGCGCATTGGCGAGCGCGGCCCAGCGCGCCATCGCCGGATCGCCCGACTTGCGCAGCCTGCGCCGCAATCGCTCCATGCCGACAAGCCCGGTCAGGTGGAGCAGCGCCCACAGGCCGAAGCCGACGAAGCCCTGCTCGCCCAGGACCTCGAAATAGGCGGAATGGAAGGCGCGGCCTTCATCGGTCACTTCCTGCCGCTGCATCTCGACCACACCGCCACCGACGTCGACCTTCTCCACCGTCTCGTAAGTGAAGCTGTTGCCGAGGAAGGCGTCGAACCCGCCGCCGAGCGGCTTATCGCTCACGAAATCGAGCGTCCACTTCCACACCTGCACGCGGGTGGAGGCGCTTTCGTCTGCCTGGTAGCTGGTGATCGTGCCCATCCGCTCCTGGAAGCTGTTCGGCAGGAAAGGCAGCGAGAGCAGGCCCAGCGCCGCCGCCGCTCCGATATAGAGGAACCGGTGCCTGACCGTGCGCAGCAGCAGCAGGCCGAGAACCGCGATGCACAGCAGGCCCGTGCGGGTGGAGGTGCCCACCGGGATCAGCAGGCAGGCGAAGGTCATGCCCGCGGCATAGAGCATGGTCAGCCGGTGGCGGGCGGGCAGCAGCGTTGTGTGGCGCGCCACCCACCAGATCAGGGGGATCACCGCGATGGCCGCGGTCGAGAGCGTACTGCCTTCGTAAATGCCCGAATTGTCCTGCGTCAGCGTAACGAGGACGCCGTAACCGCCGCCACCGAAGATCGTCTTGATGCCGCCGGAAATCACGATCGCGCTCATCGACAGGACGAGCACGGTTATCGCCGCCTCCAGCCGCAGCTTGGTCCGAAGAGCCAAGGGCAGGAACAGCGCGAACAGCATCGACTTCCACACCCACGACCATTTTTCCGCCGCTGCTTCGGGGAAATCGGCAAAGCTCGTCGTAAAAGCGCACCACGCCAGCAGCGCGAACATCAGCCCCATGCGCACCGACAGGCGGCTGCCGTGCTTGTTGTCGAACAACAGCCAGCCGCCGAACGCCAGGACGAAGGTGACCAGCGAGATCTTGAGCGAGGGCATCAGCGTCCAGCCGATCTTCTGCGGCGCGACGATGTCGACGTAAAGATAGGCGAGTACCCAAATGAAGGGGCGCCGCAAGCCCAGCGCGATCAGGCCGAGCACGAACAGGACCAGAGCGAGGTCAAGCATCGCTTCTGCTCTCCCCGTCCGCCTTGTCGCGTGCCGCCATCGCCGCCCTGTGGCGGGCCCCGGCACTCATCCTCGTGGGCATTTCCCCCGCGGCTTCGGGGGGCACGACGGTGCCATCGTCCAGGTCGTCGCGCAGCAGCAGCTGCCAGCAGACGTAGAGGATGAGCGCATGGCTCACACCGATGGCGAGATTGTCAATCACCCGGGCGGCCTACCACCGGGCGGTTGACGGCGCGTTAAGCAAACTGTGGCAGATCGCATCGGGTCATGACCCGCATCCTCCCTCGCATCCTCCATGTCCTCGACCACTCGCTGCCCGTCCATTCGGGCTACACCTTCCGCACGCGGGCGATCATGCACGCACAGGCGGCGAGCGGACTCGACGTGGCGGGGATTACCGGCCTGCGCCATCCGGAGCCCGGCCCGCGCGAGGAGGAGGTCGACGGCCTCTCCTTCCATCGCGCGAACGGCATCGCCAAGGGTCCGCCGGGTCTGCGCGAATGGCGCGAGATCGGCGCGCTCGCCCGCGCGATCGAGCGCGTCGCCCGCGACTGGAAGCCCGACGTGCTGCACGCCCATTCCCCGGCGCTGAACGGTCTCGCCGCGATCCGCGCGGGCCGGACGCTGGGCATCCCGGTCGTCTACGAGATCCGCGCCTTCTGGGAAGACGCCGCGGTCGAAAACGGGACGGGGCGCGACCAATCGCTCAAGTACCGCCTGACGCGCGAGCTGGAGAACCGCGCCGTCGCCGGGGCCGATGCGGTCTTCACCATCTGCAAGGGCCTGCGCGAAGACCTCGTCGCGCGCGGGCACAACGGCGGCAAAATCGGCATCATGCCCAACGGGGTCGACCTGGCGCTGTTCGGCGAAGCGGCGCCGCGCGACGATGTGCTGGCAGAGGAACTGGGCCTCGGCGAAGGTCCGGTCATCGCCTTCATCGGCAGCTTCTATCCCTACGAGGGGATCGACGACCTGATCGCCGCCATGCCCGCGCTGGTGGAAGCCCATCCCGACTCGAAGCTGCTGCTGGTCGGTGGGGGGCAGGAAGAGGCAGCGCTCAAAGCGCAGGCCGCCGCATCCTCCGCCTCGGGCAGCATCGTCTTCACCGGCCGCGTGCCGCATGGCGAAGTGCCACGCTATTACGCGCTCGCCGACATCATGGCCTATCCGCGCAAGGCCAGCCGGCTGACCGAACTGGTCACGCCGCTGAAGCCGCTGGAGGCGATGGCGCAGGACAAGCTGGTCGCAGCCTCCGACATCGGCGGGCACCGCGAACTGATGACGGACGGCGAAACCGGCGTGCTGTTCGCGCCCGACGATCCCGCCGCGCTCGCCGCCAGCCTTGCCGCCCTGATCGACCGCAAGGACAGCTGGCCCGCCATTCGCGCTGCGGCCAGGCGCCATGTCGCCGAGCGCCACGACTGGGCCCGCAACAGTCAGCGTTATCAGGATGTTTACCAAGCCTTGCTAGCTCCGAGGCCGAATTCCGGGGTCGCAAGCGCTGCCGCATAGGCCGCGCACCTGGACGAAAGGCTGGTTTGGTGGGCAAGACTGCGAAGAACGGAGCGGAGCGCAAGGCGGCAAGGCCGTCGGTTGCCACGCACCCTGCATTTCCGGCGATCGTTGCACTGTGGTTCGCCGCCCTGCTCGGCATCGGGTTCCTCGTGCTTCCCGCGGCGTTGCTCGAAGGCGTGATCGCCGCGACCGGACTGCCGGCCATCGTGCCCGCAGCTGCGCCGCCGCTGGGGCTGACGGCCCGCATGCTGCTGGGCGGGACCGCTGCGCTGGTCGGCGCGATCCTCGGCTTCCTGCTGGCCCGCAAGGTCGCCGGCATGCAGTCCGCGCCGAAAGCGCCCAAGGTCCGCCGCGTGGCAGAGACCCGCGGCCTCGCCGTGCCGCGGCCGCTCAATGTCGACGAGATTGAGGCCGACCGCATCGAATCGCCCGCGCCGGCAGACGATGAGCCCGCCGAACGCACCGATCCCAGGGAATTCGGCCGCGCGACCCTGCCCGGTCGCCGCCGGGCCCTCGCGGTAACGGACGAGAGCAGCACACCGAGCGAATTCCTCTATACCGTACCCGTTCCGGGCGGCGAATTCGGCGAGGATGCGACCGGTCCTGCCGGACCGCAGGACATCGTCGAGGCCATGGTGTCTTCCGATCCGGAACCCGCCGCGCCAATGGCAATGGCCGACCCGGTCGGCGCCTTCGCCCGCCCCCAGCCGGCACCCGCTCTTCCCGTCGGCATGAGCGCGGCGGCGGACGAGCCTTTCGAACTCGATGTGCACGAGGACGATTACGAGGACGATGCGCTGGAACTCGGGGCCTTCGCGCCCCCGCAGGAATTCGAAAGCGAGCCCCAGGCCATGAGCGAACCCATGCCCGAACCCACGCCCGAACCCACTCACGACGAGGACCCCATGGCCCCCTTCCGTAACGAGGCACCGGCCGCAGCTGCGCCGGCCGAGCCGATCCAGGACTTCGCGGTCATGTCGGCGCAGGAAGAACCCGCCGAGGAAGCCGAGGAAGACACGCGGCAGATATTCGGCGCAGCGGACAGCGAGCCGCCGTCCGATTTCGCAGCGCCGGCATCCGCGCCATTCGCACCGCCCGCAGAAGCGGCTAGCGCCGCTTTCGCGGAGCCGCCGATGCAGGACTTTGCCGCGCCGACCCCCTCGGTGCTCGCCGATCCGCTGTCCGCAGTGATCGAGCAGGGTGACGAAGACGACGAGGACAGCGCCGAAGACGCGCCCCTCGCCTTTGCCGCCCCTTCGCTCGCCGCACAGCGCGAAGCCGCTGCGGCAGAAGCCCGTGCACGCGAGGAAGCCGAACGCCTCGCCCGTGAAGAACGCGAGGCCGAGAAGGCCTCGCGCGCAGCGGAAGCGCAGGCCGCAGCCGAGGAACGGCTGGAAGAAACCCGCGAGACCCTGGCCGACGCGCCGCTGGGCGATCTCGTCGAGCGCCTCGGCGCTGCCCTGCGCGATCGGCCCTCGCCGCGCGCCGAGGTGGCAAAGGAAGAGCCTGTCATTGCCGCGCCGGCGCCGGACAGCATGGCTGCCGAAAGCCACCAAGACGAGGAAGAGGGCGACATCGACCTCTCCGCACTCGATTTCTCGCTGCCGCTCCACGCCGTGGAAGCCGCGCATCTTTCGCCGCGTCTCGACTTCAGGGCCGACGAGCCGCAGCATGCCGCAGCAAGGGCGAGCGAGCGACCACAAGCAGCCGTCACCAAAATGCCCGCCGCCATGATCCCGGTGAACTTCGGCCACGCGTTCGACGCCGAGGATTTCGACGAGGAATACGCCGAGGACGAGGAAGACGGCGGCTACAGCTCGCTGCTGGCGATGCGCAATCCGTTCGCGGACGCCAAGGCCGAGCCGATCCGTATCGACCTGCCGGAAGAAGATGAAGACGATCAGCCGATGGTCGTTTTCCCGGGACAGAGCGATTTCGCCGCACGCCCGGCTCCTGTCGTGGAAGAAATGTTCGAACCGCAGGACGAGACGCCCGACAACACGGTGCCCTTCGCCCGCCAGCCCACCGAAACGGCGCAGCCGGCACGCCCGAAAATGGATTTCGAGGAAAGCGAACGCGCCCTGCGTGAAGCCCTCGCCAACCTGCAACGCAACCAGGGCGGCCGCGGCTGATCCGCCATTCGGGCCGCTGCCAACGACGGTTAAGCACGTTTCGGGCCAATCCGCGCCGGCAAGGCTTTTCAGCGCCGCCGAGCGTGCTAAGGCGCTTCGCATGAGTGCTCTCGACGACGCCCCGCCCGCCGATGCCAGCCCGGCCATGGCCGACATCCCGGCCAGCGCCGCCCCGCCCATTCCGCAGGGCGGGCTGGAAGTCGTCTCCATCGCCAAGAGCTACGACAAGAAGCAGGTCCTCACCGATATCTCCCTTACCGTGGGCAAGGGCGAGGTGCTCGGCCTGCTCGGCCCCAACGGCGCGGGCAAGACGACCTGTTTCTATTCGATCATGGGCCTGGTGCGCCCCGATGCCGGCCGCATCCTGATGGACGGCGTCGATGTGACGAAGCTGCCGATGTATCGCCGCGCGATCCTGGGCCTCGGCTACCTGCCGCAGGAAACCAGCATCTTTCGTGGCATGACGGTGGAACAGAACATCGCCAGCGTCCTCGAAATGGTCGAACCCGACCGCGAATTCCGCGAGAAGGAGCTGGAGCGTCTGCTCGACGAATTTGGCCTGACACGCCTGCGCGACAGCGCCGCGATGGCACTTTCGGGCGGCGAGCGGCGGCGCTGCGAAATCGCCCGGGCGCTGGCGGCCAAGCCTTCTATCATGTTGCTGGACGAACCTTTCGCCGGGATCGACCCGCTGTCCATCAGCGACATCCGCGATCTCGTGGTCGACCTCAAGACGCGCGGGATCGGCGTGCTGATCACCGACCACAACGTGCGAGAAACGCTGGAAATCGTCGACCGCGCCTGCATCATTTATGGTGGCGAAGTGCTGTTCGCGGGCACGCCGCACGAGCTTGTCGCCGACGAGAACGTGCGCCGCCTTTACCTCGGCGAAGAGTTCACGCTGTGAGCCTGCCAACGGGGCGCTGATCATGGCACTGGGCCCACGGCTCGACCTGCGCCAGTCGCAATCGCTGGTGATGACGCCGCAGCTGCAGCAGGCGATCAAGCTGCTGGCGCTGTCGAACCTCGAGATCGAGACTTTCATTTCCGACGCGCTGGAAAGCAATCCGCTGCTCGAAGCAGGCGAGGTCCGGCGTGAAGATGGGGTCGACGACGTGCCCCCGGCAGAGGAAACCGCCGCCGACAATTCGATGGAGGGCGACAGCGCGCTCGACATCGATCCCGACAGTCTCGACCGGGACCGCGATACGGGCGACTTCGGCGCAGCGAGCGCATCCTATGGCGAGGAAGGCCCCGACATCGCCGAACAGGGCGACGGCGGGCCGACGCTGGCCGAACACTTGCACGCGCAAGTGGGCGCGGCATCGCCCGATGCGCGCACCGCCTTCATCGCCGTGCACATGATCGGGCTGCTCGACGAAGCGGGCTATCTTGCCACCCCGCTGCGGCACATCGCCGGCGAACTGGGCGCGCAGGAGCAAGAGGTGGAAGCGGCGCTGGAGGTGCTGCAATCGCTCGATCCCACGGGTGTCGGCGCGCGCAGCCTAGCCGAATGCCTCGCCCTGCAAGCGAAGGAGGCCGATCGCTTCGACCCGTGCATGGAGGCGCTGCTCGAAAACCTCGACCTGATCGCCCGGGGCGATATCGCCAGGCTAAAGCGGTTCTGCGGCGTCGACGACGAGGATTTCGCCGACATGATCGCCGAAATCCGCGGATACGACCCGAAGCCGGGCCTGAAGTTCGGCGACAACACCGCAGGCGCGGTGGTGCCCGACGTGTTGATTTCCGCGCAGGATGCCGGCCAAGGTACTAATTGGCGTATTCGCCTGAACGCCGCGACGCTCCCCCGGCTGGTGGTCAACCGGGACTATTACCTCGACCTGAAAAACGGCGCGAGCGACAAGAAAAGCCGCGCCTGGCTGGGCGAGAAGCTGGCCGACGCAAACTGGCTCATCAAGGCGCTCGACCAGCGGCAGAAGACCATCCTGAAAGTGAGCGAGGCGATCGTGAAGCTGCAGGAAGGCTTTTTTCGCAAAGGCGTGTCCCAGCTGCGCCCCCTCACCTTGCGCGAAGTGGCCGAGGCGATCGACATGCACGAAAGCACGGTCAGCCGCGTGACCAGCAACAAGTACCTGCATTGCGACCGCGGCACGTTCGAACTGAAGTATTTTTTCAGCAGCGGCGTCTCCAGCTCGGATGGCGAAGGCGCCAGTGCGGAAGCGGTGAAGGCGCGCATCCAGGCACTGACCGATGCGGAAGATCCGAAGAAGATCCTGTCGGACGACAAGCTGGTCGAGCTTTTAAAGGCCGAAGGCTTCGACATCGCCCGTCGCACGGTGGCCAAGTATCGCGAGGCGGCCGGCATCGGCAGCAGCGTGCAACGCCGGCGCGCCAAGAAGCTGGGTTAAGGAAGCACGTCGCTACCCCTAGCGGCGCAAAGGCGCCGCCAAAGGCCAAGCGGCCGCCCGCAGGCGCCCCGCAGCCGGAACGAAGTCCCGGCGGAGGAAGCAGCGCCGAGGAAATCCGAAACACGGGTGTGACCCGAAAGACTCAGCGTAAAAGCTCAGCCTCCGGTTACCCGTTGTTAACCTTTTTCTTTCACACCTTGTGTGGTTAACAAGCGGCAAGACTGTTTGCCATGGGGTTACCGGCACGGTTGCCGGGGAGAATTAGGGGACCGGATATGAGGGTGCTGCTGATCGAGGACGAGCCGACGACCGCGAAAGCGATCGAGCTCATGCTCACGACGGAAGGCTTCAATGTCTATACCACCGATCTTGGCGAGGAAGGCCTCGATCTGGGCAAGCTGTATGATTACGATATCATCCTGCTCGACCTGAACCTGCCCGACATGCACGGCTATGACGTGCTGAAGAAACTGCGCGTCGCCAAGGTGCAGACGCCGGTCCTGATCCTGTCGGGCGTTTCCGAAATGGAGTCCAAGATCCGCAGTTTCGGCTTCGGTGCCGACGATTACGTGACCAAGCCCTTTCACCGCGAAGAACTGGTCGCTCGCATCCACGCCGTGGTGCGCCGTTCGAAGGGCCACAGCCAGTCGGTCATCCGCACCGGCAAGCTGGCCGTGAACCTCGATGCGAAAACCGTCGAAGTCGATGGCGCCCGCGTTCACCTGACCGGCAAGGAATATGCGATGCTGGAGCTGCTTTCGCTCCGCAAGGGCACCACGCTCACCAAGGAAATGTTCCTCAACCACCTGTACGGCGGCATGGACGAACCCGAACTGAAGATCATCGACGTTTTCATCTGCAAGCTGCGCAAGAAATTGAGCCACGCATGCGGCGGCGACAATTACATCGAGACCGTATGGGGTCGCGGCTACGTGCTGCGCGACCCGGACGAGCAGGCCGAAGCTGCCTGACACGAATCTTACCGCCATTCTCCTGGACGGGAACAGCGAGGACGCCCTGGAGCCATGCTCCGGGGCGTTTTCGCATGCGCGGCTTGAGCGTGGTGTCCAGCGCGCTAAAGGGGCTGCCATGAGCGCGCACAAGGAAGGCGATCCGACGACCATCGGCAGGCTGTACGGCCGCAGTCAGGGCAAGCCGCTGCGCAAGGCCCAGCAGGACCTCGTCGACCGGCTGCTCCCGCAGATCGCGGTGCCGGACGAAGGCGAGATTACCGCGCGCCGCCTGTTCGGGGAGGATTGCCCGCTCCATTTCGAAATCGGTTTTGGCGCGGGCGAGCACTTGGCCTATCGCGCAGACATGCTCCCCAATCACGGCTTCATCGGGGCCGAGCCCTTCCTCAACGGGGTGGCAGGCGCACTCGGCCATGTCCGCGACATGGGCCTCGCCAACGTCCGGCTGCAGCACGGCGACGCGCTGGAAGTGCTGGAGCGTATCCCCGACGGATCGCTCAGTTTCGTCTACCTCCTCCATCCTGATCCCTGGCCCAAGGCGCGCCATGCCAAGCGCCGGATGATGAACGACGGGCCGGTGCGGATGATCGCCGACAAGCTGAAGCCCGGCGGCGAATTCCGCTTCGGCACCGATCACGACATCTACCTGCGCCACGCGCTGATGGTGATGCAGCGCTTCACCGGCGAATTCGAATGGCTGGCAGAGGACCGCGCGAGCTGGGAAAACCGGCCCGGCGGCTGGTGCGAAACGCGCTACGAACACAAGGCGCGCACCGTGTTCGGACACGAGGTCTGGTACTTCCGCTACCGCCGCCGCTGACCGTCTCGGAACATCGGCGCCATCCAGCCGCTGTTGTGCCGCATCCTCAAGCAGCGGAAGACTTTCATGGCAGACAAATCGGTATTCATCCTCGGCGCCTCGCGCGGGATCGGGCTCGGCCTCGTGCGCGAATTCATGAAGCGCGGCTGGCACGTCACCGCGAGCGAGCGCGACCGCAGTGACGAACTGCACGCGCTGGAGGGGGATGGCCTGCGCATCGTGACGGCGGACGTGACGGATACGGGGACATACGCCGACCTCGGCTTCGACGACGCTAGCCTCGATGCCATCGTCATCAACGCCGGTATTACCGGGGCGCAGCACCAGTCCGCCGAGCAGGCGACCCGTGACGAGGTGGCCGATGTGATGATGACCAACGCCTTCGGTCCGGCCGCCGCCGCCAAGGCGCTGCTGCCGGCGCTGAAGGATGGAGGCACGCTGGCGGTGATGTCCTCGCTGATGGGGTCGATCGCCGAAAGTTCCGGCGGGTACGAGCTTTACCGCACCAGCAAGACCGCGCTCAACATGCTGGCGAAGGGCATTGCCGAGCAGGACGCGGGACCGCGCGCTATCGAGGTGCTCGCGCTGCATCCCGGCTGGGTGCAGACCGACATGGGCGGCCACAGCGCCAAGCTGACCGTGGAGGAAAGTGTCAGCGGCCTTGCCGACGTGGTCGAGCGGGCCGGCGGCGGGGGCTTCCGCTTCGTCGAATACAGCGGGAAGGAATTGCCCTTCTAGCCCTCAGCCGACCACCCCGGCGCTCGCCAACACGGCCAGCGTCAGCAGGTCGGGCGCGATGGCGGTCATCGGCGCGATCTGGACAGGCTTTTCCATGCCGACCAGCATCGGCCCGATCGTGGCATTGCCGCCCAGCTCGCGCAGGATCTTGGCCGACAAATTGGCCGATTGCAGCCCCGGCATGATCAGGACGTTGGCCGGCGCGGACAGGCGGCTGAACGGGTAGAGCTCCATCACCTTGTGATTGAGCGCGGCGTCGGGCGCCATCTCGCCTTCATATTCGAAATCCACCCCGTCGCGGTCGAGGATGTGGACCGCCTCGCGGATATTCTCCAGCCACTTGCCGCTGGGGTTGCCGAAGGTTGAGTAGGACAGGAAGGCGACGCGCGGTTCGTGGCCCAGCCGCCGGGCCACGGCAGCGGTTTCCCTGGCAATATAGGCCAGTTCCTCGCTCGACGGGCGTTCGTTGATGGTCGTGTCGGCCATGAAGGTCGTGTGGCTCTTGCCGATCATCAGGTGGATGCCGAAAGGCAGCGCGTCGGGCTTCGGGTCGAGCACCAGGTTCACCTCGCGCGCGGTTTGCGCAAAAGTGCGGGTGAGGCCGGAAATCAGCCCGTCGCCCTCGCCCAGCGCGACCAGCAGGGCAGCGAAGACGTTGCGTTCCTGGTTGACCATCCGGCGCACGTCGCGCTCGGTATAGCCGCGCCGCTGCAGCCGCTTGTAGAGGAAATCGACCATTTGCGGCACGCTCTCGTGCACGCGCGAATTGGCGATCTCGAAACTGTCGATGTCGTCCACCGCCAATTCCTTCAGCTTGGCCTGCACCTTTTCCGTCCGCCCGACGAGGATGGGCGTGCCGTAACCGAAATCGCGGAACTGGATCGCGGCGCGCAGCACCACGTCTTCCTCCGCTTCCGCAAACACCATACGCTTCGGATTGCCCTTCGCGTTCTCGTAAACCCGGGTGAGGACCGAGGTCGTCGGGTTGAGCCGCGACCGGAGCGCGAGACGGTAAGCGTCGAAATCCTCGATCGCACTTTGCGCGACGCCTGAATCCATCGCCGCCTTTGCCACCGCGCTGGAGACGACTTCCATCAGCCGCGGATCGAACGGTGCGGGAATGATGTAATCGGTGCCGAACTGGTGGTCGATGCCATAGGCCGCGGCGACTTCTTCCGGCACGCGCTGGCGGGCCAGCTCCGCAATCGCCTGCGCCGCCGCGATCTTCATCTCCTCGTTGATCGCGGTTGCCCGCACGTCGAGCGCGCCGCGGAAGATGAAGGGGAAGCCCAGGACGTTGTTGACCTGGTTGGGATAGTCGCTGCGCCCGGTGGCGATGATCGCATCGGGGCGCACACGCTTCGCCTCGTCCGGCATGATTTCGGGCACGGGATTGGCCATCGCGAAGATGATCGGCCGATCGGCCATCTCTTCGACCCATTCGGGCTTCAGGGCGCCCGCCGCGCTGAGGCCGAGGAAGATGTCCGCGCCCTTCAACGCCTCGTGCAGGTCCTTCGCCCCGGTCTCCACCGCATGCGCGCTTTTCCACTGGTCCACGTTGTCGCGGCCCGGCGTGATCGGCCCGCTGCGGTCGCATACGATCACGTTTTCGTGCCGGATGCCCATGGCCTTCAGCAGCGCGGTGCAGGCAAGCGCGGAGGCGCCGGCGCCGTTCACCACCATCTTCACGTCTTCCAGCTTGCGGTCCGTCAAATGGCAGGCGTTGATCAGGCCCGCCGCCGCGATGATCGCGGTGCCGTGCTGGTCGTCATGCATGATCGGGATGTTCATCCGCTCGCGCAGGGCCTGCTCGATGATGAAGCATTCAGGCGCGGCGATGTCTTCCAGGTTGATGCCGCCGAAGCTCGGCTCCATCAGCGCTACCGCCTCGATGAACTTGTCCGGGTCTTCGGTGTCGAGCTCGATATCGATGGAATCCACGTCGGCAAACCGCTTGAACAGCACCGCCTTGCCTTCCATCACCGGCTTGGAAGCCAGCGCGCCCAAATTGCCGAGGCCCAGGATCGCCGTGCCGTTGGAAATCACCGCCACCAGGTTGGAGCGCGCGGTATAGCGCGCGGCGTTGGCCGGGTCTTCCGCGATCGCTTCCACCGGGGCGGCCACGCCGGGCGAATAGGCCAGGCTGAGGTCGCGCTGCGTCGCCATCGGCTTCGATGCCACGATCTCGATCTTACCGGGGCGGATCGTCTCGTGGTAGAACAGCGCCTCGCGCGTGGTGAACCGGTTGGTATCGTCTTCGGACAAGGGGGCGCCTTTCTTAGTCTGCGCCCTCGCCCTAACAGCGGGGCCGCGCGGGGGAAAGCCGCAAGGGGCCGCTTCCCGAATCGCCTCGCGCCCCGCTACGCATCCCGCCATGGCCGGATCCGCCACCCCGATGATGCAACAATACCAGGCGCTGAAACGCGAGGCCGGGGATTGCCTGCTGTTCTACCGCATGGGCGATTTCTTCGAGCTGTTCTTCGATGACGCGCGCGACGCGGCGCAGGTGCTCGACATCGCGCTCACCACCCGCGGGGAACACGGCGGGGAGCCGGTGCCGATGTGCGGCGTGCCGGTACATTCGGCGGAAAGCTATCTCGCCCGCCTGATCCGCGCAGGACGCCGGGTCGCGATTGCCGAACAGGTCGAAACCCCGGCCGAGGCGAAGGAACGCGCCAAGCGCGAAGGCACGCCGGTGTCGAAGGCACTGGTGGCGCGCGACATCGTGCGTTTTGTGACGGCAGGCACGCTGACCGAAGAAGCCCTGCTGGAACCGCGCCGCGCCAACGTGCTCGCCGCGGTTTGCGAAGTGCGCGAGCGGATCGGGCTGGCGAGCGTCGATATCTCCACCGGGCGCATGATGCTGGAAGATGGCGAGTCTGCCGCGCTTTCGGCCATGCTCGCGCGCATCGGGGCGAGCGAGGTCGTGGTGCCGGAAGGCTGGGATGCGGCTCCCGACGGCGCGATCGAACGCGGCAAGACCGACTTCGGCAGCGACGGCGGGGCGGATCGGCTGCGCAAGGTCCACGGCGTCGCGACGCTCGACGGGTTCGGCGATTTCAGCCGCGCGATGCTGGCGGCCGCCGGCGGCCTGATCGCCTATCTCGACCATGTCGGGCGCGGCACGCTGCCCCTGTTGCTGCCGCCGGTCGCCGCGAGCGGGTCCGCCCGCCTCGCCATGGACGAAGCGACGCTGGCCAGTCTCGAAGTGTTGCAATCGCAGCAGGGAACGCGGGCCGGGAGCCTGCTGGCCGCCGTCGACCGCTGCACGACCGGTGCCGGGGCGCGGCAGCTGGCGGAAGACCTCGCCGCACCGCTGACGGACCGGGAGGCTATTCTGGCGCGGCAGGGCCTCGTGAGCTTCTTCCACGACGACCCGATCCTGCGCGCGGACATGCGCAGCGTGCTGAAGGCGCTGCCGGACATCGGCCGTGCGCTGGGCCGCGTGGTCGCAGGGCGCGGCAGCCCGCGCGATCTGGGCCAGGTGCGCGACGGGCTGAACGAAGCGCGGCGGCTGCGCGATCACCTTGCCAGCGCGCCCGACCGGCCCGGATTGCTCGAAAGCTTGCTGCCGAACCTTGGCGGGCACGGCGCGCTGACCGACCTGCTCGACCGCGCATTGGTGCCCGCCCCGCCCACCGAGCGGGCCAAGGGCGGCTTCATCGCCGAAGGCTACGACGCCGCGCTCGACGAATTGCGCGCGACCTCGGGCAACGCGCGCCGCGCGATCGCCGCGATGGAGGCCCGCTACCGGCAGGAAACCGGTATCGACCGGCTGAAGATCAAGCACAACGGCGTGCTCGGCTATTTCATCGAGGTTCCGGCGAAGCACGCCGATGCATTGATGGCACCGGACAGCGGCTTCACCCACCGCCAGACGATGGCAGGAGCAGTACGCTTCAATTCGGTCAGCCTGCACGAGGAAGCGACGCGCATTGCCGAGGCGGGCGGCCACGCGCTGGCCGCGGAGGACGCGCATTTCGAGGAGCTGTGCGAAGCCGTAGCCGCGCGGCGCGAAGCCATCGCCGCGACCGCGGCGGCGCTGGCGCGGATCGATGTTGCGACGGGCCAGGCGGAACGGGCGGCGGAAGGCGGCTGGTCCCGGCCGGAGCTGCTGGGCGAACCGTGCCTCGAAATCATCGCCGGTCGCCATCCGGTGGTCGAGGCTGCACTCGATGCGGCGGGCGAACGCTTCGTCGCCAACGATTGTGCTTTGTCGCGGCAGGACCGGCTATGGCTCATCGGCGGGCCCAACATGGGCGGCAAGTCGACCTTTCTGCGCCAGAACGCGCTGATCGTCCTGCTCGCGCAGGCAGGCGGCTACGTGCCTGCCGACGCTGCGCGCATCGGGTTGGTCGACCGGCTGTTCAGCCGCGTCGGTGCAGCGGACAACCTTGCGCGCGGGCGCTCCACCTTCATGGTCGAGATGGTCGAGACTGCCGCCATCCTCGCCCAGGCGACGGAGCGGAGTTTCGTGATCCTCGACGAGGTCGGGCGCGGCACATCGACTTACGACGGCCTCGCGCTGGCATGGGCGGTGGCCGAGGCGATCCATGAAACCAATCGCAGCCGCTGCCTGTTCGCGACCCATTACCACGAGCTTTCCCGCCTTGCCGACAGCTGCGAGGCGCTGAGCCTGCACCATGTCCGCGCGAAGGAATGGAAAGGCGATCTCGTGCTGCTGCACGAACTGGCGGAAGGCGCGGCGGACCGCAGCTACGGGCTCGCCGTCGCCAAGCTTGCCGGCGTGCCGCCCGAAGTCGTCGCGCGGGCGAAATCGGTTCTCGGCAAGCTGGAGAAAGGCCGTGCGGAAACCGGTGGGCTTGCCGCGGGCCTTGGTGACCTGCCGCTGTTCAGCGCCGCGATGGAAGCGCAGGAAGAGGAATGCGACCAGCTGCGCGAAACGCTCTCCGCGCTCGACATCGATGCCCTCTCCCCGCGCGAGGCGCTGGAAAAGCTCTACGAACTGAAGCGAGAGGCCGGCGAAGCCTGATTTACCTTTTCGCCGCGAGGCTTTAGCGTCGCCACATGGCTATCGATGGACCCGGCGACGACGAAGAGGTCGATCGCAGCACGAAATGGGCGGAGAACCGGACCGACTGGGCCGAGGATCGCACGCTGATGGCGCTTGAGCGCACTTTTGCAGGCTGGATGCGCACCGCCTTCGCCGCCATCGCCATCGGAATCGGTTTCCGCGCGCTGTTCGGCGAATTCGACCCGCCGTGGCTGGCGAGGGCGATCGCGACGATGTTCATCGCACTCGCCATCGTCTTCGCGCTAGGGGCGGAACGGCGCGCTTGCCGCGCGTTCGAGCGCCTTTCGTCGCATTCGGTGGACGCGCCGAAACTGCCCAACATCAAGCTGATCGCCTATTCGATCTCCGCCGGGGCCGCGTTGCTGATCGTCGCCCTGTGGGTGCTCAGCAACGATACGCTGGCGCCCGGTTAGGTGCCGTCGCCGCGCAGGTCGTCCACCTTGGACGGCTTACCGTATTTGTCGACATTGTCGTCGTGGTTCGGCTCGCCCTTGTAGGCGGACATGTCGATTTCGCCCGACCGGTCCATCTGCTTCATGTGGTCGACCGTGTCCTGCGCATCCGGCTCCCCGGCGGCGCTCTTCACGTGGTCGCTTTCGGCGCCCAGCACGCTGGTCGCGCGGTCCATCGCCTGGTCGGCGACGTTCTGCGCCTGCGCATAGGCATCGACCTGTTCCGCGTTCTCGTTTTCAGGGGCGAGCTCGTCGGTCTGCTTGCGCTCGCCGTCGAAATCGCTGGGGCGTTTGTCGTTGTTGTTATCGCTCATGGGAAAACTCCTTTCCCCATGAACGACACAGGTGCCGCGCGCGTTCCCTAGCGCGTGGCGACAGGCTCCTCGCCCGAATAATCGTAGAAGCCCTTGCCGGTCTTGCGGCCAAGCCAGCCGGCTTCGACATATTTCACCAGCAGCGGCGCGGGCCGGTACTTGGTGTCGCGCGTGGTCTTGTAGAGCACGTTGATGATGTCGAGACAGGTGTCGAGCCCGACGAAATCGGCGAGCTCCAGCGGGCCCATCGGGTGGTTGAGGCCGAGGCGGCAGCCCTTGTCGATATCGATGATGTTGGCCGTCCCCTGCCCCAGCACGAAGACCGCTTCGTTGATCATCGGCAGCAGGATGCGATTGACGACGAAGCCGGGCTCGTCCTCCGCCATCACCACCTGCTTGCCGAGGTGCTCGGCAAAGGCGCGCGTCCGCTCAACCGTGTCCTTCGCGGTGGCGAGGCCGGGGATGACCTCGATCAGGCCCATGATCGGCACCGGATTGAAGAAGTGCAGGCCGATGAAGCGCGCCGGATCGGGCGAATGGTTCGCCATGCGGGTGATGGGGATGGAGCTGGTGTTGCTGGCGAGGATGGCATCGGGGCCGAGGACCTTGCCGGCGCTCTCGAAGATGCGGTTCTTGATTTCCTCGCGCTCGGTCGCGGCTTCGATGATGAGGTCGGCCTCGGCCATTGGCGCATAGTCGGCGACCGGGGTGATCCGGGCGAGTGCCGCCTCGGCAGCATCGGGATCGATCTTGCCGCGCCCGACCAGCTTGCCGAGCGACTTTTCGATGCCCTGCCTGGCCTTTTCGGCGACGGCGAGGTCGATATCGGAAAGCAGCACGTCGATGCCGTGCTGGCCCACCACCTGCGCGATGCCTGAACCCATCTGGCCTGCGCCGATTACCGCCACTTTTTTCATGTAACTTTGCCCTGAAATACCGGATTGCTCGGCGGCGGCCTAGCCGCTCTTCGCAGTTGCAGCAATACGGCCTAGCGATTGGCCCCCGGCGTCCACAGCGGGTCCTCGCCCCCGTTCACCGCCCGCGCGAGCGTGAACAGATAATCCGACAGACGGTTGATATAGGCGAGCGCCGCGGGATTGACTGGCTCATCACCGGCCAATGCGACAACGTCACGCTCCGCCCGGCGGACGGTTGCGCGCGCAACGTGGAGCCGGGCTGCTGCCTCGCTCCCGCCGGGCAGGATGAAGCTGGTCAGCGGTTCGAGCGTTTCGTTGAGCGTATCGATGGCATCTTCCAGCCAGGTCACTTGCGCCGGCACGATGCGCAGCACCATCTCGGACGGCGCGAAGTCCTCGCTTTCGCCAGCAGGCGTCGCAAGGTCGGCACCAAGGTCGAACAAATCGTTCTGGATGCGGGTCAGCGCGGCGGCATGGTCGCTCGCGGCGATCAGCGCGTGGCCGATCGCGGAATTCGCCTCGTCGACCGAGCCGATGGCGGCGATGCGCGCGCCGTGCTTCGCGGTGCGGCTGCCGTCGACAAGTCCGGTCGAACCGTCGTCGCCGGTCCGGGTGTAGATCTTGTTGAGCTTGACCATCGCCGCCCCCTGTCAGCCCTGCCGGGCCGGCGTCCTCAGCTGTTGAGCATCAGCAGGACGGCCACGACCGCAACGGCGGCAGCCTGCCACTTGATGCGGCTGAACATCGCCTGGTTCTGGCGCATCTGCATCATCTTCACCCGGCTGTCGTCGTTCGCCTCCAGGTCCAGCTTGGTTGTCTGCAGGAAGGCGATGATGCCTTTCACCAGCGAGAAGAGGACAAACCCGCAGGCTATGACGAGGAGGATGATGAAGATCGTGTTCATGGTTCACCAGATAGGAAAGGCGACAGGGTAATTCCAGCGGGAAAGCGCGCTTGCCGCAAGTCGTCGGCCAATGCGCGCCCGTCCTCCCCCGCCAGCCGTCGGTCGGCGAGCGAGGGGGAGCCGCGCCGCTTGGCAAGCTTGCGCCCGTCATCGCCCAGCAACAGCGGATGGTGATGCCACTGTGGCACCGGCAGGCCGAGCACGGCCTGGAGCAGCCGGTGGATATGAGTTGCATTGAACAGGTCGGCCCCGCGCGTGACGAGGGTCACCCCGTCCGCCGCATCGTCAAGCGTGGCGGCAAGGTGGTAGCTCGCCGGCAGGTCCTTGCGCACCAGCACCACGTCGCCGAGCAGCTGCGGCTGCGTCGGCTGGTCACCGTGAAGCGTGTCGGTCCATTGGAGCGGTCCGGTTTCAGAGAGCGCCCCGGCCACGTCCAGCCGCGACGCGGCAGGCTCCGCTTCCGGGATTGCTGCAGCCTTGCAGGTGCCCGGATACACCGGTCCGTCGGGGCCGGTTTCTGTGGCATTCGCGGCGATATCCGCGCGGGTGCAGCGGCAGCGGTAGAGAAGCCCGCGATCCTGCAGGGCCTGCGCCGCTTCGGCATAGCGGCCAAGCCGCGCGGACTGCGGCGGGACCTCGGCCCACTCTAGCCCCAGCCATTCGAGATCGCGGCGGAATTCATCCGCCAGTTCGGGCCGGGAGCGGGGCCCGTCGATGTCCTCGATCCGCAGCAGGAACCGCCCGCCGCCCGCCTTCGCAAGGTCGTGGGCCACGATGGCGGAAAACGCGTGGCCGAGGTGCAGCGGGCCATTGGGGCTGGGGGCGAAACGGGTGGTGGTCACGCGCCCGTTCCTAGCCGCGCCCCGCCATAATGCGAAGCGTCGCTCTCCCTCCCCATGGCCCTCCCCGTGGCCCTCCCCATGCCCCCACGATCACCCTGTGGACGACACTGTGGAAACCCGCGTCATAAACTTGACGCTTAACCATGCTCATGATTCCATGTGTCAATCGGGGAGAACGGGATTGTTCAAGGCCGAATTGCTGGAGCGCGCGGCGAATTTCCGCAGCGCCACGGAGGATCCGGACCGGCGGCTGGAAAGCTGCCCTGCGCTGGTGCTGAATGCGGACTACACGCCGCTGTCCTATTACCCGCTCAGCCTGTGGCCGTGGCAGACGGCGATCAAGGCGGTGTTCCTGGAGCGGGTCGATATCGTCGAAACCTACGACCGGGCGGTGCATTCGCAATCGCTCGACATGCAGGTGCCGTCCGTGATCGCCCTGCGGCAATATGTGAAGCCGAGCCAGTTTCCCGCCTTTACCCGCTTCAACGTGTTCCTGCGCGATCGCTTCGCCTGCCAGTACTGCGGTAGCCCGCAGAACCTGACCTTCGACCATGTCGTGCCGCGACGGCTGGGGGGCAAGACGACGTGGGAGAACATCGTCGCCGCCTGCGCGCCGTGCAACATGAAGAAGGGCGGGCGCACGCCGAAACAGGCGGCGATGCCGGTGCTGAACGAACCGATCCGCCCGACCAGCTGGCAATTGCAGAAACAGGGGCGCGGCTTCCCGCCCGGCTACCTCCACGAAACCTGGCGCGACTGGCTCTATTGGGACATCGAGCTGGAGGAGTAAGGGCTGCCGGTGGAACACCGACAGGGGGTTTTTGACAAACGGTTGCTGCCGAAATTCCCGTTGCGCCGCAGTGGCTTGGATCCAAATCGCCGCAACTGCCTGTAAACTTCCCGAATCCATCGGCCCTGCCCGCATTTCATCCATTTAGGCGATCTGGCACAAACGCATGGATGTAGGACAGCCGCCCCAATCGCTGCGCTCGTCAGCGAATGGACGGGGCGGGACAATCGGACTTATGCAATCGCTCGCAATGACGAGGCGTCAGGTCACCGCCGCGCGTTGCCTGAACTCGTCGCGGTCCCAGGCGCCCGTGTCGAGGATTTCGCGCAGGGCGGCGGCGGCTCGGGCGATGTCTTCGAAGGTCAGGTACGCTGGCGCAAAACCGAGGCGCAGGATGTCGGGCGCGCGGAAATCGCCGATGATGCCGCGGGCAATCAGCGCCTGGCTCAGCGCATAGGCCTCTTCGTGCCGATAGCTCAGCTGGCTGCACCGCGCCTGCGCGTCCGTGGGAGAAACAAGCTCCAACTCGGTCTCGCCCCCGAGTTCACCCAGGCATTCGCGGAGGAATTCCGACAGCGCGCGTGACTTTGCCCACAGGCGCTCGACGCCCATTTCGGCAACGAGGTCGACGCCCACTTCCAGCGCGGTCATCTGGATCACCGGGGGCGTGCCGCAGAGCAGGCGGTCCACCCCGGGCGCAGGCCGATACGCGTCGTCGAAAGCGAAGGGCTGCGCATGGCCCATCCACCCGCTCAGCGGCTGGCGCAGCGCGTCGTGATGCCGCTCCGCCACGAAGGCATAGGCTGGCGCGCCCGGCCCGCCGTTCAAATACTTGTAGCCGCAGCCGACCGCGAAATCGGCTCCGCAGCTGCGCAGGTCGACCGGCAGCGCGCCGCCCGAATGCGACAGGTCCCACAGCACCAGCGCACCCGCATCGTGCGCCGCTTTCGTCAGCGCGGCCATGTCGAACAACGCGCCGGTCTTGTAATGGGCGTGGGTGAGCAGGAGCAGCGCCACATCGCCGTCCAGTGCGCCCGCCAGCGATTCCCGGTCCGCCAGCCGCTGCTCGGCCCGGCTGCCTTCGATCATGTAGAGGTCGGTCGGGAAATTGCCGGGCTCGCTCAGCACCACGTTGCGCCCCGGACGCAATTCGAGCGCTGCGGAAATCAGCTTGAAAAGGTTCACGCTCACGCTGTCGCAGGCGACCACCTCATGCGGCGCGGCGCCGATCAGCGGGGCGATCTTGCCGCCCACGCGCTGGGGCAGGCCGATCCAGTCGGCGGAGTTCCAGCTGCGGATCAGGCCGTGGCCCCACTCGGTGCCGACAACCTCGGCAATCCGCTTCGGCGTGGCCCTGGGCAGCGCGCCGAGGGAATTTCCGTCGAGATAGATCACCTCGTCGGGCAGCAGGAAGCGGTCGCGATAATCGGCGAGCGGATCCGCCTCGTCCAGTTCGCGGGCCCGGGGGAGCATGGCGTCAGGCATCGGGCAGGTCCCTCAGGATGGCGCGGCACAGGCCGGCATCGCCGCCCGCGATCTTCAGCGGCAGGGCAATCAGTTCGTAGCGGCCTTCCTCGACCCCATCGAGGACCAGCCCTTCGAGGATGCGCATGTCGTGCTTCAGCACGGCCCTGTGCGCGTCCATCGTCTTGGAATCCTGCGGGTCGACGCTCGGCGCATCGGTGCCGATCAGGCGGACCCCCTGCAGCGCGAGCCATTCGATGGCATCGGCGGCGATGGCGGTGAACCCTTCGTCCCACGCATCGTGCGGGAAGCTGTCGAAGGTGCGGAAAAGCACGCGGTCTGCGCTTTCGAGATGCGGCAGGTCGCCGACATCGATCTGGCGCCCCTTCACCTCGCGCGCATCGACCACCATGCATTCGCCGATATAGGGGTCGAGCGAGACACTCGCGATATCAACGCCGCTGGCGGCGTAGTGGAGCGGCGCGTCGCCGTGGGTGCCCGAATGGGTGCTCATGGTCATCCGGCCGACGTTGACGGGGCTGCCGTCCTCCATCTTCCAGCTGCGCTCGATCGCGAAACCCGTGTCGCCCGGCCAGACGGGCAGACCGGGCCTCAACGTCTGGCTGATGTCGCGGATGGTTGCGCGTCTGGTCATAGGGCGGTTCTCACAGAAAGAAGCTCCGGGAAGAAGCCCCGTTCCAGAACCTTGGCGAGATAGGGCACGCCGGGCGTCCCGCCGGTGCCGGTCTTGAAGCCGATGATCCGCTCCACCGTCTTGAGGTGCCCGAACCGCCAGCGCTGGAAATGGTATTCGAGATCGACCAGCTTTTCGGCCAGCTCGTAGAGATCCCAGTGTTCTTCCGCGTTGCGATAGATTTCCGCCCATGCCGCCTCGACCGACGGGTCGTGCGCATAGGCCCCGTCGAGCTTGCGGTTCAGTACCGCGTCGGGGATGTCGAACCCGCGCCGCCGGAGCAAGGCGAGCGACACGTCATAAAGGCTCGGCCGGGTCAACTCCTCGCGCAGTTTCGCCGCCACGTCTGGTGTCGCCTCGTGCATCGTGACATGGTCGGGATTGCGCCCGCCCAGCATGAATTCCATCAGGCGGTACTGCGCCGACTGGAAGCCGGAGGAGCTGCCGAGATGCGGGCGCAGCTTGGTGTAATCGGCGGGCGTCATCGTGGCGAGCACGTCCCAGCTGGAAATCAGCTGTCCCTGCGCGCGGGCTACGCGGCTCAGCATCTTGAACGCGGGCCGCAGCCGGTCCTTGCCGATCTCCTCGCGCGCCCCGCCGATTTCGGCAAGGCACAGCTTCAGCCACAATTCGCTGACCTGGTGGATGAGGATGAACAACAGCTCGTCATGCGCGTCCGATGCGGGATGCTGCGCATTCAGGATCCGATCGAGATCGAGATAGCTGGAGTAGGTTACGTCGTCTGCGGATTCTGCCATGGGCGCGCTATAGGCGCGGACACGGTCAGCCGTCTATCGTGCGGTCCGCCGGATGGTGCCGGTCGAGGTGCTTCTTCACGATCTTGAGGTTCTTGGTGTTCGACCGGTAGAAGAAGTCGAACGCATCCCCCACGACGGGCACGGCGCCGAGCAGGCTGTCGAAGCCGACATTGCCCGCCATGCGGAGCAGCTTCCACTTCGGCATGCCGAGGTTCTTCGCTTCCCACACGATATAGGCGCCCATCGCCATCGTCACGAAGTCGCCGACCACCGGGATCAGGCCCGCCACCGCGTCGAGGCCGACCGGGCGGTTCCAGCCCGGGATGACGAAGCTGCGCTCCAGCAAGGCTTCCATCGCCTCGATCCGGCGGCGGATGGAGGCCGGGTCGTTGCCGACCGGCAGGTCCAAGCCCATCGGGCGCGCGCGGCCGCTTTCGAAGCCGTCGCGGCGGTCGTCGTCGGGGATCGGGGTCAGCGGGTTGCTCATGTGTGTTAGTTGGGGACGACACCCAGCGGTGGCAAGGGATGGAAGCCTGCGGCGTTGGGCGCGAAACCCGTCACGGCGGCGCGCGCCAGCGACCAGCGCAGCGGCTGGCCGAGGTTGATGAACACCTCCGCTGCGGTCAGCTCGGCTTCCGCCTCGCGCAGCAGGCGCTCGTATTCCGCGTCCGTTTCGGCGGCCAGCGCCTCTTCCACCAGCGAATCGGCATATCCGGAGCACGCCCCCTGCCCCGCGCCGCACGCCAGCTGGTTGAGGTACCACCGCGCCGCCGGATAGCGGGCCACTCGGTCGACCAGCACGAGGTCGCCAGTCTGCCCTTCCGCCGCGCGACGCAGCGGCACGCCGATGGCCGCGAAATCGCCCGCCAGCGCGTTGAAGATCTGCTCCGCGCCCGGACCGCGCGGCATGGCAATGGTGAAGGCGATAGTGCTTTCGCCGTTGGCGGAACGCCACTGGGCCAGGCGCCGCCGGGCCACTTCCCGCCGCTGGTCCAGCGTAAGCGTGGTCCAGCCCGGCTGCTGGCTGGCATCGAGCCGCGAAAGATCGGCCGGGACCGGGACGGCGCGCGGCGTCCAGCCGGACAGGTTGAACCCTTCGATCAGCCCGTCGCGGTCGATCGCCATCGACAGCGCCTCGCGACCCTGCGGCAGCGCCAGGAACCCGGTCGGGCGCAGCACGCGGATGCCGAAGAGGCCCTGCGCCGCATCGAGGCGCACGGTGCCGCGCGACAGGGTGCCCGACGGTGCGAGCGGATAGGTCGAGATCGTGCCGCCCAGCAGGACGTCGAGTGCGCCGTCGGAAAACATTTCCACCCCGCGTGCGGCGTCTACCGGCACCAGCCGCACGGGGCGCACCATGTCCTCCCACCGGCGCGGCAACGGCATGCCGAGGAGCTGCGGGTCGGTTGCCGCCAGCATCGCTTCGGCACCGCTGCGTTCCGCCGTCATTGCGCCGCGCGGCGGATCGCCGTCGGAAATGGCAAGCTCCGGCTGGGCCAACAGGGCGAGGAATTGCGGCATCGGCGCCTTCAGCCGGATTTCGACGACCCTGCCCGCCATCGCGCGCACCTCGTCCACGATAGCAAGGTCGCGTCCAAGCGAGGTGCCGGAAAGCGCCATGATCCGGCGCTCCAGCGCACCCGCGACGGCGCGCGCGGTCACCGGCTCGCCATCGCCGAACTGGCCGTTGCGCAGGCGAAATATGTAGCTGCGCCCGTCATCGGTGACGATCCAGCTTTCGGCGAGCGCCGGCACCGCACTGGCGTTCTCGTCGAGCCCGACCAGCCCGTCGGCCACTGCGGCACGATAGGTTTGCGCGGCGGGCGACAGACGGATGCCGCCGGCAAAAACGCTGGCGGGTGTTCCGACGATACCGACCGCGATTTCCTCGTCAGCACCGCCCGAACACGCGGCCAGCGCCAGCACCGCCAATGCTGCGGCGATCGCTTTGTAACGTTGGGTCCGGCGGATCATCCCGCCCTGCTAGCAAGCGCGAGCGAGCCGGTCAGCCGGAAACTGGGCCGGCCAGGGCAGGCTAGATCTTGCGGAGCAAGGAAGGGTCGCGCGCGCTGTCCAGCACGGGGCGGGTGAAGCGCGGCGATGCAAGGTCGCTATTCCCCACCGGGGCACGGACCAGCTTGGGGTCGATGTTATCGGTAAAAGCGATGCCGAAGCGGTTGCCCTGCAGCCATGCGACGACCCCGTCGACCTTGCCGACATTGCGCAATTCGACGCTGACTTTTTCGCCGCGCTGCACCGGGGCGGAGCCTTCGGCCATCATCCCGCCTTCGGACAGGTTGCGGACCTTCACGCGGTGCACGTCGCTGCTGCCGGCCACAGTCAGGTCGCTGAGGACGAACAGGCTGTCACGGGACAGGTTGCGGGTGCCGACGTTGCTCATGGATCTCCGGTCCTGGCGTTGACTCCGCCGGCTGTCCGGCAAAGCGTTTCACTTCGCGGATTTACGCCGCCAGAATCGAATAAAGGGTTAACCGGGCGGTATTCTTCGCGCGATTTCAGTCGTCGCGGGAAATGCGTTCGCGCCGCTCGTGCGCTTCCTGCGCTTCGACGGTCATCGTGGCGATGGGGCGTGCGATCAGGCGGCCGAGGCCGATGGGATCGCCGGTTACCTCGCAATAGCCGTATTCGCCTTCGTCGATGCGGCGCAGCGCGGAATCGATCTTGGAAATCAGCTTGCGCTGGCGATCGCGGGTCCTGAGCTCGATCGACCAGTCGGTTTCGCTGGATGCGCGATCGTTGGGATCGGGTTCGCGCAAGGGGCCGGACTGGAGCGATTGCAGCGTGCCTTCGGAAGCGGACAGGATCGATTTCTTCCAGTCGGTCAGCAGGCCTCGAAAATATTCGAGCTGCCGCTCGGACATGTACTCCTCGCTTTCGCTGGGTACGTAGTCTTCGGCAACGGCTTGTTTTCCTGCCACTTCGATCCTTTCGGCCGCGCGGGCGGCCTGTCCCGTTTCATCCCCGTACCGGCCATGTGAGCCGGTGAATCGCCATCCGTTCTCCCCCGGATGGCGCGCCTATAGGCATTGCGCCAAGGCCGCACAAGACGGATGCTCGCAGCGGGTGCGGAGAGCGGCAGGACCCAAAGCCGAACCTGCGTTAACCATTTATTGACCATAACTTTCCACTGTCGTGCCACCAGCCCGAAAGGGCGCGCATGAACCGGGGGAACAGGGGCATGAAAATCGCATTCGAGCAGGACTTCGCATCTGCCTGTGACACGCAAAGCAAGATCGCCGCCGACGCATTGGTGGCCAGCTGCCTGGCAGCCGCAGGGGACGGCGATCCGGGCGCCTATTACGATCTCGGCATCGCCTTTTCGACCGGTAGCCACGGCGCATCGTGCGACCTTGTCGAAGCGCACAAGTGGTTCAACCTCGCCGCAGTCGACGGGCATGAAGAGGCCGCGCAATGCCGCGCCGACATCTCCGACGAGATGACCGCCCGCGAGATTGCCGAAGCCCAGCGCCGCGCCCGCGAATGGCTGTCCGCCAGCCGCCGCGCCGCCTGACTACCCGCCTTTCCTGAACGGCGTCCGTTCGCCAAGGAACATCCGGTCGGTTTCCACCCCGGCGCGCTCGCGCTCGAGGAAATCGGCCACGGCGCTACGAAAGCCCGGATCGGGCATCCAGTGCGCCGACACGGTTTCGACCGGTTCATAGCCGCGGGCAAGCTTGTGTCCGCCCTGCGCCCCCGCCTCCACCCGCGAGAGGCCGCGCGCGATGGCGACGTCGATCGCCTGGTAATAGCATAGCTCGAAATGCAGGAACGGGCGGTCTTCGGTGCAGCCCCAATAACGCCCGTACAGCGCATCCTCGCCGATGAAATTGAGCGCCCCTGCCACCGGCGCGCCCTCTGCCAGCGCCAGCATAAGGACGAGATCCTCCCCCATCCGCTCGCCGAACAGGTCGAAGGCCGCGCGCGTCAGGTAAGGCGTGCCCCATTTGCGCGCGCCGGTATCCTGGTAGAACACCCAGAACGCGTCCCAATGCCCGGCCTTTATCTCGTCGCCGGTGAGGTGGACGATCTCCAATCCCTCGACAGCGCGGGCGCGTTCCTTGCGGATCGCCTTGCGCTTGCGGCTGGCGAGGTCGGCGAGGAACCCGTCGAAATCGGCATAGTCGCGGTTGTGCCAGTGGAACTGGATATCGCTGCGCAAAAGCCAGCCGGCATCTTCGAACAGGGCTTGCTGTGCCGGTTCGATGAAAGTCGCATGCGCGCTCGACCAGTCGTGCCGCGCGACCACTTGCCGGGCGGCGGCGAGCAGTGCCGGGGCGAGGTCGGTGTCGCCAAGGATGCGCGGACCCGTGGCGGGGGTGAACGGCACGCTGATCTGCAGCTTGGGATAGTAATCGCCCCCTGCCCGCTCCCACGCGTCGGCCCAGGCGTGGTCGAACACATATTCGCCCTGGCTGTGCCCCTTGGCATAGGCCGGCAGCGCTGCGCGCGGCGCGCCGTTTTCGTTACGCACCACCAGCGGGATGGCCTGCCAGCCGGTCCCGGGGCCGACACTGCCCGAATCCTCGAGCGCGGAAAGGAAGCCATGTTTCACGAAAGGATTGGCGGTGCCCGCCATCGCGTCCCATTCGGCGGCCGTGAAGGCCGACACGCCGGGCGCCAGTTCGACGGTCCATTCGCGGTCCGCCATGATGGTCAGAAGCCTTGAGCTTCGGCGATCGGCGTTGCGCCGGCGTCCAGCGCGGCGCGGCGCAAGTCGGGCGTCTTCACGGTCCAGCTGAGCAGCGGCAGCCCGCGCCGCCGCTGGCTTTCGGCAAAGCGGCTGGGCAGGTCGCGGACGTCGTAGGCGAGAAAATCGGGCCGCGCGTGCCACAGGGCGAGATGGCGGCGCAGGCGACCCATGAGCGTGCGGTGGCCTTCTTCCGTCACTACCAGCCCGCGCACGATATGGGGGGCATGCGCCGCGAACCAGCGGCACACGCGCGGATCGAAGCTCATCACCGCCGCCCTGCCGCGATAACCCTCCAGCGCGCGGCGCACGGCCATGCAGGGGGTAACGACCCGGCGGTCGTCCTTGGACTTGATCTCGACCAGCACGGGCACTTGCCCGGCGACCTGGTCGAGGAAAGCAGCGAGCGTCGGGATCGTGTCATTGCTGCCTTTCAGGGGCATGGCGGCGAGCACTTTCGCGCTGTATTTCGCGGTCTCGCCCACCGCGCCGGTCAGCCTTTCCAGCGTCCAGTCATGGAAGACCACGACTTCGCGGTCTGCCGAGCGCTGGACGTCGCATTCGATGCCGAGCCCGCATTCGATCGCGGCGGCGAAGGCGCTGCGCGAATTCTCGATCCGCCCGTCGTCATGCAATCCCCGGTGGGCGTATTCCTGCTGCGTCAGCCACGCGACCCGCGATGGCTTGGGCGCAGGGGAAAGCAGGCGATCAAGCAGGCTTGACGGCAACGATCGCGTCCACTTCCACAGCGGCGCCGAGCGGGAGGGCAGGCACGCCCACGGCGCTGCGGGCATGCTGCCCGGCCTCGCCGAAAATATCCGCCATCAGGTCGCTCGCCCCGTTCACCACCTTGGGCTGGTCGGTGAAATGCGGGTCGCTGGCGACGAAGCCGCCGAGCTTGAGCACCTGTTCCACCCGGTCGAGCGAACCCAGCGTCTCTTTCAGCTGGGCGAGGATCATCAGGCCGCAGGCGCGCGCGGCCTCCACACCCTGGTCGAGCCCGACATCGTTGCCCAGCGTGCCGGTGACGAGCTGGTCGTTCACGAACGGCAACTGGCCCGAAACATAAGCGATCCCGCAGTGGATCATCACCGGGCGATAGCTGGCGACCGGGGCCGCGGCCTTCGGCAGCACGATGCCGCGCGCGGCCAGTGTGTCTTCGATGCTCATGCAGCAGCCTCCCTGTTCTTCACCACCCGCTCCAGCAACCACGGCAGCGCTTCCGCCCAGCTGTCGAGCCGCGCATCGGCGTGGCCCGCCTCGTGCGCGCAATCGATATGCGGTGCCAGCTCCGGCTCCCCGCACAGGTGCAGCGTGGTGACGTGCGGCACGGTCTCGCGCGCGGATTTATGGTGCTGCGGCAGGTCGTCGATGAAATAGACCTCGCTCGGCGCATGCTCTTCCACGATGGCCGCCAGCGCCGGGCCCTTGGGACCCTGGTTGGTATAGACCTTCGCCTCGATCCCGTGCGCGGCCAGCTGCTGCGCCCGCATCTCGCGGTGGTTGTCCGTCAGGTTTGTCAGGATCACGATGTCGGCGTGTTCGCTGAGCGTATTCAGGGCCTCCACCGCGCCGGGGATAGGTGTCTGGCGCCCCATCTCCGTATCGAAGAACGCGCGCAGCAGGCGCCAGATGTCCTTTTCGCCGACCGGCTCGCCGCTGTCCCGCCAGCGCATCGCCTCGGCGAAATTGTTGCTGCCGACAGTGAAGTCGACACCCTGCGTCTCGTCCAGCCAGTCGCGGAACGGGCCGACCATGAACAGCAGGACTTCGTCGCAGTCGGAAACGATAAGTGGGCGACTCATGCGCAAAGCTCCTGTTTCGCGGCGACAATCGCCTGCGGATCGACGCCCAGCGCATCGGCGCAGGCGACGAGATCGGGTTCGTGGTTCGACAGGAATTCCAGCACGGAGCCAAGCACGGCAGGATCGCCCAGCCCGGCACGCAAATCGGCAGCTTCCAGCCCGGTCAGGGCGAGCAGCCGGTGGGCGCGGTCATCGTCCCCCAGCACCCAGCCGAGCACGGCGAGGGCCAGGGCATGCGGGTCCGCAGCAGTCGGTGAAGATCGGTCGCGAAGAATTGTCAGCTCCTGTCTCGGGGGCTAGGTGGTGAGGCCCATCACCGGAGGCAACCCACGAGTGACGAAGCGTATCCTGCTTGTCGAGGACAACGATCTCAACCGCAAGCTGTTCGGCGACGTGCTGAAGGCGGGCGGCCACGACGTCATGCCCATCGCCGACGGCAGCCAGGCGCTGGAGGCGATGCGCCGCTTCGGCCCCGATCTCGTCATCATGGACATCCAGCTGCCCAATATCTCCGGCCTTGACCTGATTGCGGAAATCCGCCGCGATCCGGCATTGAAGGCTGTGCCGGTGCTGGCGGTAACCGCCTATGCCGGCAAGGGCGACGAGGAAAAGATCCGCGACGCCGGGGCGGACAATTACCTCGCCAAGCCGGTCAGCATCGGGCCGTTCATGCAGGCGGTGAACGCGCTGCTGGCACCGGCGCCCGGCACCACGCTCAGCGCGGCCCCGGCCTGACGGATTCCTTGACTTGCGCCGCCGGCGGGGCTTTGGCGCGAGGTCAGACAGTTTCAGGAGCATCCTCCCCATGGACAGAGCCGAAGTCGACGCCAAGATCCGAACGTTGGTGGAGCCCTTCAACAAGAAGGGCATCGCGATCACCGAAGACACCACTTTCCAGAACGACCTCGAATTCGACAGCCTGACGGTGATGGATTTCGTCGCTGCGATCGAGGACGAATTCGACATCCTCATCTCGATGAACCAGCAGGCCGAAATCGAGACCTGGGGCCAGCTGGTCGACGCCGTCACCAAGCTGCAGGCGGACTGACGCCATGAGCGAAGGCGTTTCGCAGGCCGACCAGCCGCAGGAGCTGGAGGGCGGGGAGCAGGACCTGTTCTCCAAGTTCGACCCGATCATCGCACAGCGCAGGGCCCTGCTCGATTCCGGGCTGGAAGATCCCTTCTCACTCGTGATGGAAAAGGTGCTCAGCCCCACCCGGGCGATCTGCAACGGCCGCGACACGATCCTGCTCGGCACCTATAATTACATGGGCATGACCTTCGATCCGCAAGTGATCGAGGCGGGCGAACAGGCCCTGCGCGATTTCGGAAGCGGCACCACCGGCAGCCGGGTCCTCAACGGCACGTACCAGGGCCACAAGGAATGCGAGGACGCGCTGCGCGAATTCTACGGCATGGACCATGCCATGGTCTTCTCGACCGGGTACCAGGCCAATCTCGGCATCATCTCCACCATCGCCGGCAAGGGCGATTACATCGTCCTCGACATCGACAGCCATGCCTCGATTTACGACGGCTGCAAGCTGGGCGATGCGGAGATCGTGCCGTTCAAGCACAACGACATCGAAGCGCTGGAAAAGCGCCTGAAGCGCATTCCCGAAGGCGCCGGCAAGCTGGTGATCCTGGAGGGCGTCTATTCGATGCTGGGCGACGTCGCCCCGCTGAAGGACATGGTCCGCATCGCCAAGGAAAACGGCGCGATGGTGCTGGTGGACGAGGCGCATTCGATGGGCTTCATCGGCGAAAACGGCCGCGGCGTCTGCGAAGAGCAGGGCGTGTTGGACGATTGCGACTTCATCATCGGCACGTTTTCGAAAAGCGTCGGCACGGTGGGCGGCTTCTGCGTGTCCAACCACCCGAAGTTCGAAATCATGCGGCTGGTCTGCCGCCCCTATGTCTTCACCGCCAGCCTGCCGCCCGCGGTGGTCGCCACTGCCGCCACCAGCATCCGCAAGCTGATGCATGGCAGCAACAAGCGTGCGCATCTGTGGGATAATTCGCGCAGCCTGCACGCCGGACTGAAGGAACTCGGCTTTCAACTTGGCACCGAAGAACCGCAAAGCGCGATCATCGCGGTAATCATGCCCGACCTGCAGCAGGGCGCGATGATGTGGGAGGCGCTGCTGAAGGAAGGCCTCTACGTCAATCTCGCCCGCCCGCCCGCAACGCCCGCGAACATGACCCTGCTACGCTGTTCGCTGTGCGCCGAACATTCCGAAGAGGAAGTCACGACGATCCTCGGCATGTTCGAACGCGCCGGCAAGGCGGTGGGGATCCTTTAGGCCCGGTGCGATGAGGGCGGTCCTCGCCTGGCTGGGGCGGACCGGCTTCCTTTACCTGTTGCTGTTCGCCGGCATCGCATTCTTCGTGTTCGCGTGGCCCGCCGTGCGCGGGGGGCTGTCGGGCGAGAGCCTGCGTCAGGACGCGATGAGCGTGGAGGCGGTGCGCGAACAGCTGGCCGAAGACCGGCAAGCGGCGCAGGCCGGGCTGGAAGCGCGGGTTGCCGAGGCCGGCACTCTCGGCAGCAAAAGCCTGGCCGAGCGGCGCGGCGCCCTGGTGCAGGAGCGCGCCGCCATCGACGGCGAACTTGCCGAAGGTGGCGGCTGGCTCGATTCCATTCGCCCCTCGCGCATCCTCGCGCGCAAGCGTCTCCAATTGCGCCGTGCGGCGGTGGAAGCTGAGCTTGCCGCTATCGACCTGGCGCGCGAAAAGGACGCGCGGCAAGTAGCGGTCGCGCGGGCGACAGCCGAACTGCAGGAATACCGCCGCATCCCGACCGAACGGGCGATCGCGATCTCGCGCCGGCTGTGCCGCGACGCGACCGCCGAGCTGGAAGCCTTCGACGAGCGGGAGGCGCTGGACCGCGCCGCGCGGCAGATCTTCCTGCTCCAGCGGGCGCGTCTCGAAAGCGAGCGCAGGCGTACATGCGATTTGGCGGAGAGTCGGGCCACGACCCGCGACCGCGGGCTGGCGGCGCGCGATGCGGTGTTCGAGGCGCGGGCCCGGCTGGCGGAGGCGCAGGACATCGTCGCTTCGCCGCTGCCCGATCCCGCCGCCGGAGTCTCCGACACGACCCTTCGCGACATCGCCTTGCGCGCCTTGCTGGCGCTGCTTGCCGTGCTGCTCATCCCGTTCGCGATCAGGGTGCTGTTCTACTATGTGTTCGCCCCCATCGTTGCGCGCGGGGCGCCGATCCGGCTTGCCTTGCCGAGTGGGCTTGGCATCGTGCCGCAGGCCGAGGGCGGATCGCGGCCGACGCTGTCGGTCACGCTTGCGGAGGGCGAGGAATTACTGGTCCGCCAAAGCTATCTGCAATCGAGCCCTGCCGGTGCGGACATGCGCACGCAGTGGCTGCTCAGCTGGGGCAGCATCCTCACCAGCCTTGCGAGCGGCATGGCCTTCCTCACCCGGGCACGCGGGGCGGGCGGCACCTATGGCATCTCCGCGCGCGACGATCCCTTTGCGGAGATCGCCCGAATCGACCTGCCCCGCGGCTCCGCGCTTGTCATGCAGCCGCGCGCGCTGGCGGCCATCGTCCAGCCGGAAGGGCAGCCGATGCCGATCCGCAGCCGGTGGCGGCTGTTCAGCCTGCACGCCTGGCTGACCTTCCAGCTGCGC
The DNA here is from genome assembly GCF_030406725.1 of Alteriqipengyuania flavescens. Lineage (NCBI taxonomy): Bacteria > Pseudomonadati > Pseudomonadota > Alphaproteobacteria > Sphingomonadales > Erythrobacteraceae > Pseudoblastomonas > Pseudoblastomonas flavescens. The sequence goes on from NZ_CP129107.1 coordinate 799,301, forward strand.
TACCTCGTCTTCCACGGGCCGGGCGCGCTGATCGTGAAAGGCGGGCGCGGGGTGCGGATCGAGCCTGCGACCGGCGGGCGCCGCTTCGGCCAGGACCAGCTGGTCGGCTTCTCCGCCCACACCGCCTACACCGTCACCCGCAGCGAGACCTTCCTCCCCTATTTCTTCGGGCGGGAGCCGCTGTTCCGCGACCGGGTGGCAGATGTCGACGCTGATTCGTTCAGGGCCGAGCCCGGCATTCTGGTGATCGAGGAAGCGCCGATGGCCGGCCGCCGCAAGGGCGTGCGCGCCGGGCTGGAAGGCGCCTTCGACGCGGCGCTGAAGGCCTTCGGGATTTAGCGCGCGGAACCGCAAGGGCGCGTCGCCCGTCTCGTCCCCGAAGGAGAAAACGATGACAATCAAGAAACACGGCAGCGCAACCTACGAAGGCCTCGGCAAAAGCGGCAAAGGCCACGTGTCAACGGAATCGGGCGCGCTGTCCGCCCAGCCCTATGGCTTCAACACCCGCTTCGAAGACGGCAACGGCACCAACCCGGAAGAGCTGATCGCTGCGGCCCATGCCAGCTGCTTCACGATGGCGCTGGCGTTCCAGCTGGCCGACACGGGACACGAAGACGGCACGCTGACCACCGACGCACAAGTCAGCCTGGAAAAGGACGGGGACGGCTTCACCGTGACGAAGTCCGCGCTCAGCCTGAAAGGCAAGGTGCCCGGGCTGGACGAGGCGAAATTCATGGAGCTGGCGGAGAAGGCAAAGGCCAATTGCCCCATCTCCAAGCTGCTGAACGCCGAGATCACGCTCGACGCGAAATTCGAAGGCTAATCGGTGCCGGTCAGCCGGAAAAGCGTTTCGACCGGCTGACCTAGTGCCGCGGAAAATTTCAGGGCGACCACGACCGACGGATTGAAGACTCCGTTCTCCACGGTGTTCACGGTCTTGCGGCTTACCCCCATCGCTTCGGCCAGCTGAGCTTGCGTCCACCCACGTGCTTCGCGGTAGCAGCGAACTTCGTTTTCCAGATCAGGCGGCATCGCTGGCGAGCTCCGCCATGCCGTAGGCCAGGAAAGCGCCGCCCAGCCCCAGAAACGGCGCCATCACGGCGCGGGTGCGGGAATAGTATTCCGCTGTTTCGAAATCATCGGACACGTTTGCAACCTCCAAGTTTGTAACTCATGGGTTACATGTAACCTCAGGGTTACAAAGGTGTCAAGTTACAAAAGGTCAAGCGGACATGCCGGCCGTCGAACCCGAGACTTCGGCGGGCGCGGCGGCGCATGGATCATCCTCGCCGCCGCCACCCAGCTGGGTGATGGCCAGCACCCCGCCGACCACCAGCACGACGAAGGCGGTGGTGACGAGGCCGAGATACTTCTCGATGAACGCCTTGATCGGGCGGCCGAACACGCGGAACAGGATACCCACCGTCAGGAAGATCAGCGCGCGCCCGGCGATGCTGGCGAGGATGAACGGCACCAGCGCCATGCCGAGGAAGCCGGCGGTAATCGTCAGCAGCTTGAACGGAACGGGCGTCGCGGCCGCGATGATTACCGCGATGACGCCGTACTGGTCGAACGTGCATTGCGCCGCCGGCAGGCTGTCGATCAGCCCGATCGCGGTCAGCAGCGGAACGCCCAACGTATCGAAGAGCAGGTAGCCGATCGCATAGCCGAACAAGCCGCCGATCACGCTGGCAGCGGTGGCGATCAAGCCGAATCGGATCGCCTTTTTCGGCTCTGCCAGGCACATCAGCCCCAGCAGCGGATGCGGCGGGACGGGGAAGAAGCTCGCCTCGATGAAGCAGAAGAAGGCCAGCCACCATTCCGCATGGGGGTGCGAGGCCTTTTCCATCACCCAGTCGTACAAGGCGCGCAGCCAGCGGCTGATCATGTGCAGCGATCCCGTGTTCCCGCCCGCCGGCGCGGCGGGAGCGTCTGCTGCGGATTAGGCGAGGCAGCGCGCGTTGGCAATCGCGAGCGTATAACCTATTTGGCACTTTTTTATTGACATCGTCACGCTCTTTGGTTAGAGATACGGAACATCGCGATAGTGTGATTCGAGACCGAAAGGGTCTGGGCGGCGCTCCGGCAGGGGCAGCCGCCTTTTTCGTGTCCGCTGTCGCCAGGCGGGAGGAAACACACCATGGCGCGCACGAAAACTGTCCAGCCGGCTTGGGAAGACTCATTTATAGACGCGCTTGCTCGCTCCGGAATTGTCGCCCGGGCGGCCCGCGAAGCGGGCGTTTCCGAGACGACGCCTTACAAGCGGCGCGAAACTTGTCCCGGCTTCGCACAACGCTGGGACGAGGCGAAAGCCGAAGCAACCGCCGCGCGAGCTTGTGGCGGAACACAAGGCCAGGTGGGCAAGCCAACGCTGCGCAAGTGGCGGCAGGCCTTTCTGGTCGCCCTCGCGGAAACCTCCAATGTTTCGGCAGCCGCCCGGCACGTGAATGTGCTGGCGAGCGAGGCCTATGCGGCGCGCCGCACCGACCGCGCCTTTGCCGCTGCGTGGCAGGCCGCCCTCTACGAAGGGTACCTGAACCTCGAAATGGAGGTGCTCGGCCATCTGCGCGATCCCGATCCGGACCGGAAGATGGACGTCGCCAACGCCCTGCGCCTTCTGTGTGCGCATCGAGAAACGGCGGCGCGCGAAGGGGCGAAGCGCAGTCATGTCACCGCGGCAGACGTGCGCACCTCGATCGACCGCAAGGTGGAGGCTCTGCGCAAGCAGGTGGCTGCCCGTCAGCGCGCCGAGCGCGGCAACGGGGACGGCGCAAAGCAATGAGTCGCTCGAAAATCTATGCCGCAGCGTTGCCGAACGAACTGGACCGCTTCGTGAAGAGCCTGTCGCAGCCGGACAGGGATGAATTCGACTGGCACTTCGGCCACAGTGCGCATGACGGGCAGCTCCCGCCCGATGGCGACTGGCGCATATGGCTGATCATGGCCGGTCGCGGTTTCGGCAAGACGAGGGCGGGTGCCGAGTGGGTCAGGAGCGTTGCCGAGGCCGACGAGCACGCCCGCATCGCGCTGGTCGGCGCATCGCTGGGCGAAGTGCGTGCGGTGATGGTGGAAGGCGAAAGCGGCCTCATGTCGGTCGGCCCGCCGGAGAGGCGTCCGGTTTTCGAACCTTCGCTGCGGCGCCTGCGCTGGCCACACGGGCCCGAAGCGGTGCTGTATTCAGCAGCAGAGCCCGAAAGCCTGCGCGGGCCGCAGCACAGCCATGCATGGTGCGACGAACTGGCCAAATGGCCTTCCACGCACGGCCGGGCCGAGGCGGCGTGGAGCAATTTGCAGCTGGGATTGCGGCTGGGACAACGCCAGCAGGTGATCGTCACCACGACCCCGCGCAGTGTCCCGCTCCTGCGCAAGCTGCTCGCCAGCGAGGGGATCGCAATCACCCGCGGCCGGACGGAGGACAACGCCCGCAACCTGCCCGCTGCCTTCATCGATGCCATGCGCGGCGAGCTCGGCAACAGCGCGCTCGGCCGGCAGGAACTGGACGGCGAGCTACTGGAAGATATCGAAGGCGCGCTGTGGAGCCGCAGCCTGCTTGAACGGTGCCGGGCGGACCGGCTGCCCGAAGGCAGGCTGACCCGCGTGGTGGTGGGCGTGGACCCGCCCGCCTCGGCCCGGGGCGATGCGTGCGGCATCGTGGTGGCCGCGCGCGAGGACGATGGCGGCGCGGTGGTGCTGGCCGATTGTTCGCTCGAAAAGCCCACCCCCGAGCGCTGGGCCCGCGCGGTGGCGGAAACGGCCCGGGCGTGGAGCGCGGACCGGGTGGTCGCGGAAGCGAACCAGGGCGGCGCGATGGTCGCCAGCGTGCTGCGAGCAGCGGATGTCTCGCTGCCGGTGAAGCTGGTCCATGCGAGCCGCGGCAAGGCAGCCCGGGCGGAGCCGGTCGCCGCGCTCTACGAAGCGGGCCGCGTGCGCCACGCCGGCACGTTCGCGCAGCTGGAAGACGAGATGTGCGGCCTGATGGCAGGCGGCGGGTACGAAGGATCAGGCAGATCGCCCGACCGCGCCGACGCGCTGGTCTGGGCGCTCACGGAACTGATGCTGGGCAAAGCCGGGAGGCCGCGGGTGCGGGGGTTCTGAGTTTTCGTCGTCAGCCCGGACTTGTTCCGGGCCAGTGCTTCCTTCACGCGCGCCAAAGGCAGAACAGCACCGCCCCGGAACAAGTCCGGGGTGACATCGAGTGGCGCTGCATTCACTGTCAACCGATGCTAACTTTCGAGCCGGTCGTCTATATCCTCGCAAGCCACTATCGCGGGCGACTCTACACCGGCGTGACCTCCGACCTGATGGCGAGGATCCACCAGCATCGGAAAGGCACATTCGGGGGCTATACCGAACGAAGGGACATCAAGCGGCTTGCCTGGTTCGAGCCGCATGCGGACATCGAAGTCGCGATCGCGCGAGAGAAAACAATCAAGCGCTGGCCGCGGCAATGGAAATTCAACGTCATCGAGAAAGCCAATCCCGATTGGCGCGATCTGGCTGAGGGACTGGGTTTTCCGGCTCTCTGACGAAGAAGCACTACCCCGGAACATGTCCGGGGTGACCTATACAGGTCTAGCCAACGCAAACAGCCATCTGGCTGGCTAGCCGCGCCAATTCAAAACCAAAGGAAATCCCATGTCATTCCTGCAATCCCTGGCCTCCGCCTTCAAGGGCGGCGGGCCAGCGCGCGTGCCTATCGCGCGCAGTTTCGTTTCGCCCTGGGCTTACGCCTTCGAGCCGGGCGGGCCGCGTGCGCCGTTCGATTACGATGCGGCGGTGCGGCGCTCCTTTGCAGAAAACCCGGTTGCGCAGCGCAGCGTGCGTATCGTGGCGGAAGGGGTCGGCGGCGCGCCGGTCTCCGCGTCCGACGATGCGGCGCTGGCCCTGCTTGTCCAGCCGAGCGCGGGGCAGTCCCTGCTGGAGACGCTCAGCGCGCACCTCCTGCTCCATGGCAACGCCTTCGTGCAGGTGATGAAGGACGGCGGCGGTCGCCCATGCGAGCTGTTCGCCCTGCGCCCGGACCGCATGACGGTGAAGCCCGGGCCGGACGGCTGGCCCGCCGCCTTCCGCTATACGGTCGGCCAGCACGACATCGACCTTGCGGTCGAGGACGAGAACGGCTGGCCCAACGTCATCCACCTCAAGAGCTTCCACCCGACCGACGACCATTACGGCGCCGGAACGCTGGCGGCGGCGGAACAGGCAGTGGCGATCCACAACGCGGCCAGCGCCTGGAACCGCGCGCTGCTGGAAAACGCCGCGCGGCCGAGCGGCGCACTGGTCTATGACGGCGGGGACGCATCCACCCTCACCCCCGACCAGTTCGAGCGGCTGAAGGCCGAACTCGCCACCGCGTTCAGCGGGCAGGCGAATGCCGGGCGGCCGATGCTGCTGGAAGGCGGCCTCAAGTGGCAGTCGATGGCGCTGTCGCCCGCCGACATGGATTTTGCCGAGCTGAAAGCCGCCGCCGCCCGCGACATCGCGCTCGCTTTCGGCGTGCCGCCCATGCTGCTCGGCCTGCCGGGCGACAACACCTATGCCAATTACCGCGAGGCCAACCGTGCGCTGTGGCGGCTGACCCTGCTGCCGATGGCGGAGAAAATCCTGTCCGGCATCGCCCACGGCCTCTCGCCATGGTTCGAAGGGCCAGAATCAAACGGGCTGGCCCTGACGGTCGATCTCGACCGCGTGCCGGCCCTGTCGGAAGATCGCGAGCGCTTGTGGAGCCAGCTGTCGGCGGCCGACTTCCTCTCTGCCGAAGAAAAGCGCGCGATGCTCGGCCTCGAACCCGCCACTACCAAGGAGACGGCGCAATGACCCGTGAAGACATGCTGGCGCGGCTGATCGCGCAGGCCTCCCTGCCAAATGGGATGCAGGATGGCGGCGACCTGGTGACGCTGCGCGCCATCGTGGAGGAATCGAGCGAGCTCGGCGCAGCGCGCGTGCTCGACCGGCTCGGCCTCGGCGATGCAAACGCGCAGGACGACATCGACGAGTTGCGCGAGCTGTTGTCGGCCTGGCGCGACGCCAAGGCGAGCGCGTGGAAAGCCATCATCGAATGGGCCGTGCGCGCGGTCATGGCCTTGCTGCTGATCGGCATCGCCGTGCGGCTCGGCGTCCCGGAGATGCTCAAGTGACCCCGGAACAAGTCCGGGGTGACGGGCCGGAACAAGCCCGGGGTGACGGGCCGGGCCCTGTCCGGGCAGGCCTGCGCTTTGCCGGCTATGCCGCGCTGTTCGACACGGCCGACGGCGTCGGCGACGTGATCCGCAAGGGCGCGTTCGCCCGGACGCTGGCCGCGCGTACCGCGCCGATCCCGCTGTTCTGGCAACACCGCCCGACCCAGCGGATCGGCTGGATCGAGCGGGCGGAAGAGGACGACAGGGGCCTGCGCGTGATCGCCGCGATCGACGTGCCGGAAAGCCGCGGGGCAGCCGCGCTGGCCGCCGGTGCCGCCCGCGGCCTCAGCTTCGGCTACCGCGCCCGTGCCTTCCGCAAGACCGCGAACGGCCGCGAGCTGGACGTGCTCGACCTCGCCGAAGTCAGTCTCGTCACCCATCCGCTCCACCCACAGGCGCGGGTCCACTTCGTCGGCTGACCGTGAGGCCGCGCGGGGGGAATCCGCCTCGCCTCTCCCCTCCCCGTGGGGAGGGGCCGGGGGTGGGGGTTCCACGTCCGCGAACGCGCTCCCCACCATTACCCTCGAACCCCCATCCCAACCCTTCCCCGCGGGGAAGGGCTTTTGCTTGCCACCACCACAAGAAGGAATTGCCATGGACATGAACCCCACGACTCCCGCCGCAGACATCGCTGCCGACCCGATCGAACAGAGTTTCGACATCGTCGCGCGGCAGGCCATTCTCGAAGAAAATCAAAAGGGCGCGGATGCGGCCATCACCGCGCTACGCAGCGATGTCGACGAGGTGAAGGCCCGCGTCGACCGCATCGGCCGCGCCGCGACCCGCCCAGCCATCGCCGGCGCTTCGACCGTCACGACCGAAGTGAAAGGCTTCGTCGACGGCTACCTGCGGCGCGGCTCGACCCACGAGATCAAGTCGATCAGCGGCGCGGTGCCGGGCGACGGCGGTTATGCCGTCCCGCGCGAAATCGATGCGATGATCGCCGCCGAGCTGAAGGAAATCAGCCCGATCCGTGCCATCTCGCAGGTCGTCCAGACCGGCAGCGCGGGCTATCGCAAGCTCGTCACCACCGGTGGCACCGCGTCGGGCTGGGTCTCCGAAACCGCCGGCCGCCCCGAAACCGACAGCCCCCGCTTCGAGGAAGTCGCCCCGCCGACGGGCGAGCTCTACGCCAACCCGGCGGCCAGCCAGGCGATGCTGGACGATGCCGGCTTCGACCTCGAAAGCTGGCTGGCGAGCGAGATCGCCATGGAATTCGCCCGCGCCGAAGGGGCCGCCTTCGTCAGCGGCAGCGGCTTCGACCGACCGAGCGGCTTCCTCAACGCGCCGGCCACCACCGACGGGGATGCCACGCGCAATTTCGGCGCGCTGCAGTATGTCGCCAGCGGCGATGCGGACGGGTTCGACGCGAATGCGGATGCCAAGCTTATCGACCTCGTCCACACGCTGAAGGCCGGGCATCGCCAGGGGGCCAGCTTCGTGATGAACTCCGCCACCCTGGCCGAGGTCCGCAAGCTCAAGACGGCCGACGGCGCGTTCCTGTGGCAGCCGGGCCTGGTGGAAGGCCAGCCGGATCGCCTGCTGGGCTACAACGTGGTCGAGGCCGAGGACATGCCGGACATCGGCGCCGGGGAATTCCCGATCGCTTTCGGCAACTTCCGTGCGGGCTATCTGATCACGGAACGCACCGCAACGCAGATCCTGCGCGATCCTTTCACCAACAAGCCCTTCGTCCACTTCTACGCGACCAAGCGCGTGGGCGGACAGTTGCTGGATTCCAACGCGATCAAGCTGCTGCGAATCGAAGCGTAAGCAGCCCAAAACCCGCGCGGGGAACGGCGCGGCCTTGCCCCCTTGGGCCGCGCCGTTTTCGCCTTTTTGTGCGCCCGCTTTGGCGGGCGTTTCCTCGGCACTGCTCCCTTCGCGGGGACTTCGTTCCCGCTGCGGGGTGCCTGCGGTCGGCCGGTCGGCCTCTGGCACCGCCAAGGCGGCGCAATCGTGCCGACAGGATCTTGATGAGGTTATCTATGCGACAGGTCATTTCCACCGCGCCCCTGCCTGCCGCGGCTCTGGGCGAATTGAAACAGTGGCTGGCGATCTCCACCCCCGCCCAGGACGAGGCCCTCGGCGGCCTCCTGAACAGCGCACTCGACATGTGCGAGGCCTTTATCGGCCAGCGGCCGATCGAGGCCGAAATGCGCGAGACCGTGGTGGCGGACGGGACGTGGCAATCGCTCCTGACCCGGCCACTGCGCAGTATCGACCGCGTGGAGGCCCTGGCGTCGGACGGCTCTGTCGGCAGCGCTCTCGACATGCGCCGGTACGAAATCGACATCGATCTTGAGGCCGTCGGACGCGTCCGTGCGCGTGAGCCGGGCGTCGGAGCAGTGGCGGTCCACTTCCGTGCCGGGATGGCACCGGACTGGGCAGGCCTTCCCGCAGCCATCCGCCACGGTATCGTGCGCCTGGCGGCCGCGATGTTCCGCGCCCGCGACGAGGCCGAGGCACCTGCCGCCCTGCCCGCATCCGTCGCCGCCCTGTGGCAGCCTTACCGGCGCATGGGCCTCGGCAGCAACGGAGCACGCCGATGATGAAGGTCCGCGCCGCCGCATCCCGGCTGCCGGCCCGGGCCGAAGCAATGGCCCGCAAGCTTGCCGCCGCCCGCGCGTCCCGCCGCCGCAACTGGCGCGATGCCCGCGCCCTGTGGCCCCTGTTCGGAAAGGACTAGGCGATGGAAATTGCCCTTCGCAGCATCGTGCTGGACTGGCTGCGCGCCGACCCGGCGCTGGCTGCCACACTCAACATCGTCGCCGAGGAGTCCCCGAGGGAAGCCCATGCCCCGTGGGCGGGCATCGTCGCCAGCGCGTCTGCCGACTGGAGCACCAAGACGCAGACCGGGCGCGAAATCCGCTTCGCCATCGAATTGCACCTGCGCGGCGACGATGCGGACACCGGCGCGCAGCTGGTCGGAGCCGTCGAACAGCGCTTGCAAGCGCTGCCGGCGGGCCAGCCGGACTTCCGCATCGTGTCGATGCGCTTCCTGCGCGCCCGCACTGAAGCCCGCCCGCGCAACGCCCGGGCGACCCTGCTCGAATACCGTTTCCGCTGCCTTGCCGACTGAAGGCAGCCGCAGCTTCACCTGACATCACCGGAGAACCACCATGACCGCCCAAAAAGGCTCCGCCTTCCTGCTCAAGATCTCGGACGGCGCGCAGCCGCCCGCTTTCGAAACCGTCGCCGGCCTGCGCACCACGCAGATGTCGATCAACGGCGACACGGTCGTCGTCACCCACAAGGAAAGCGGCGGCTGGCGCGACCTGCTGTCGGGTGCAGGCACACGATCGGTGTCGGTCAGCGCGGCGGGGATCTTCCTCGGCAGCGCGGCCGAAAGCGCGATCCGCGCCCATGCGCTGGCAGGCACTATCGCGGATTATGAACTGTCGTTCGAAGGCGGCGAGAAACTGCGCGGGCGCTTCCTCGTCCAGCGCCTCGACTATGCCGGCGATTTCAACGGAGAGCGGAATTACACGCTGCAACTGGAAAGCTCCGGCGCAGTGGTGCCGGCGTGACGCGCGCTCAAGTAGCCGCAGGCGGTAGCGCACAGACAGATCCCCGCGCTCAAGAAGCCGCAGGCGGTAGCGCACAAAAAGATCCCCGCGCTCAAGTAGCCGCAGGCGGTAGCGCAAAAACAGATCCCCGCGCTCAAGTAGCCGCAGGCGGTAGCGCCAACAAAGTGCGCGGCGAGGCGGAAATCGTGGTCGGCGCGCGCACACTTGTCTTGCGGCCGAGCTTCACCGCGCTCGTCGCTGCGGAAGAGGAGCTTGGTTCGCTGTTTGCGCTGGTCGAACGCGCGGGTGAAGGCCGCCTGGCCCTCTCCGAAATGGCGACCCTGTTCTGGCACTGCCTGCCGACCGGGGACCGGCCCGACCGAGAGGCGGTGGGCGAAGCGGTGATGGCAATGGGCCTTGCCGCCGCAGCCAAACCCCTGCGGACCCTGCTCGGGCAAGTCCTGCAGGGCCGCGCCTGAGCGCCATGCGCTTTGCCGACAGTGCCCGGCGGCTGGCCGGGATCACGGCACGCGAACTGGGCTGGAGCCCCGACAGCTTCTGGCAGGCCACGCCCGCGGAGCTGGCCGCGATTGCCGACAGCGGCACGGGGGAAGCGGGCGAACCGCTCGGCCGCCGCGAATTCGAACGATTGATGGAGCTTGAGCGCGATGGATGAGGAATTCGAAACCCTGGTGATCGACGTGCGCGCCGACACCGCCGGCTTCCGGGCGGAGATGGAAGGGTTGCGCGGAACGCTCGATACCACGCTGGTGGACGGCTTCGCCAAGGCCGGGACCGTGTTGGAACGCGGCCTGCTGGGCGCGATCCGCAAGGGTTCGCTCGGTTTCGACGAATTGAAGCGGATCGCTTTCCAGACCCTGTCGGAAATCGCCGCCCAGGCGCTGCAGTCGGGCCTCGGCGACCTGTTCGGCAGCTCCGGCAAGGGCGGCGGGGGCAGTGTCGGCGGACTGATGGGGACCGCGCTCGGCGCCCTGTTCGGCCTGCCCGGCCGTGCCACCGGCGGACCGGTTTCGCCCGGCGCGCCCTACCTCGTCGGCGAGCGGGGGCCGGAACTGTTCGTGCCAACCTCCGCCGGCCGCGTGGTGCCGGATATCGCAGGGCAAGGCGGGACGCGCGACGTGCGCGTTGCAATCAACCTCGCCGCCCCGCGCGGGACGGCCGCGCCTGCCGCCCTCAAGCGTTCCGCCCGGCAAGTCGCCGCCGCGGTCCAGCGCAGCCTCGCCAACTAAGGAATTCGCCATGGCCTATTGGCTTGCCCGGCAAAGGAACGGGCAGGAGACCGACTTCATCCAGCGCTTCGACCCGCGTTTCTGGACCGTCGATTTCCCGCGCCCGATGATGGGATCCGTCATCACTACCGCGCCCGATGTGCTCCGCGTCGATCTCGAATGCCATCACAAGGACGCACTCGCCGGGCTGATCTGGGCGAGCGAGGATACGCTCGACCACCCGCTCCTCGCCTATGTCACGGACCGCAATTACGAGCGCACGACGCTGAGCTTCCGCTGGCGTTCGCAAGGCGTCTTGCCGCTCGATGCGGTCGACGGGCCGACGCTGACGATCGAGGGGCGCGATGCGGGCGGGGCGGCGCGCAGCTGGTTCGTGCGGCTGTGGAATTACGCGAGCGGGACGCCGCACGATGCGCGCATCACCTTGCCTTTCGGCGCGCTGTTCGGGGGCTGGACCGGCGATGCGCCGTCGGAACAGGTGAACCCGCGCGACATCGACCGCATGTTCATTACGCTGCCCGTGACCGGTTACGATCCGCGCGCGGCCGACTTCCTGCCATCACGCGCGAACGCCTGGGTCGAATTGAGCGAGATCGCCTGCGACGGGGAGCGGGCGATGCTGGAAATCGGCGACGTCATGCTGCCGCCGCACGATATCGGCATGTGCACCGCTTACGACGATGCCTACAACCAGACGCCCGCGCGGCTGCTGCGCCAGATGCGCGGTCTCGGCTATCGCGGCGAGTTCGTCCATTACGTCGGGATGAGCCACTATTTCCGGCTCAAGACGCTCGAAGAGACCAATCTCGTCGTTACACAGAACGCGGCTTTGGCAACGCCGGCCGAAGCCTGGCATCGCGACCTGTTTACGCACGCAATCGCTGCAGGATACACGCCGGTCGTGTCGCTCTCCTACGAACTGTTGGCGATGCACTGTCCTTCAGCGTGGCAGCAACGCGACCTGGCTGGCAATCCGGCCCTGACCGGATGGGATCCCCCTTCCGCCCTGCTCTCTCCGGCCAACGACGAAGCGATGGACTTCCTGCGCGGAACGGCGGCGTTGTTTGCCATCATCCTGCGGGACATCGGGGCGGAGCTGGAATTCCAGATCGGGGAGCCATGGTGGTGGATCATGCCGGACGGCGCGCCATGCATCTATGACGATGCGGCCAGAACCGCGTTGGGCATTGCCGCGTCCGCTCCGCGAATCGACACGTTGCGCCGCGATCTGTCCGCATCCGAAAGGGAATTGCTCGATCGGGCAGGCCAGATTCTGGCGACCAGCACCCTGTCGATCCGCGACCGGGTCCGAAAGATTTTCGGCTGGACCGGACATGTCCGCCTTCTCGCGTTCACGCCCACGGTCCTCGCGAAGGTTACGCCCGAACAATATCGCCTCAATCTGCCGGAAGGCTGGGCCTCGCCCGCATTTTCCCGCCTGCAACTGGAAGATTACGACTGGCTGACCGCGGGCGCCGATGCCTTGCGCCGCCAGGCCTATGCATTCGTCGATGCGCGGCTCGGCTACCCGCCGGACTTGCAGGACTATCTCGCCGGCTTCGTGCTGAGGGCGGACAATGCCGACGCGTACTGGCGGCGGATCGATGCAGGGCTCGACGAGGCCCGCAGCCGCAATATCGAGCGGCGCTTCGTGTGGGCGCTGCCGCAGGTCAATCGCGACGGCTACACCCGCCTTGCGCCATCACGGGAAGACGACATGCAAGCCTTCGACGATGTGCTTTATCCGCTCGCGCTCGGCCGGGATACGGCGGTGGCGCCCGAATTCTCGACGAATGTCATGGTCACCGCTTCGGGCCACGAGCGCCGGTCAAGTCTGTGGAGCGACAGCCGCCTGCATTTCGATGTCGGGCCGGGCATCCGTTCGGAAAACGAGCTGGGCACGCTGATCGCTTTCTTCCGCGCCCGGCGCGGCGCGGCGCGCGGCTTCCGCCTCGGCGACCCGTTCGACTTCTCCTCCAACGGCATGACCGGGACGCCGACGGCTTTCGACCAGTTGCTCGGCACCGGTGACGGACTGCGCGCCGATTTCCCGCTCATGAAATCCTATGGCGAGGCGGACGATCCGCAGCTGCGCCCGATCACCCGCCCGCGCGCCGCCACGGTCCTCGTCAGCGTCGACGGAGTCGTGGTGGGTGACTGGACGCTCGAACCCGGCGGCATCGTCCGGCTCGCCAGCGCGCCCGCGGATGGCGCGGAAGTGCGCGCGGGCTTCCTGTTCGACGTGCCGGTCCGCTTTGCCGAAGACCGGCTCGATGTCAGCGGCACCAGCTTCGCTGCGGGCGAGGCGCCGAGCGTGCCGCTGGTCGAAGTGCGGGAAGTGCGATGAGCCGCGTGTTCTTCCGCGACGAGCTCGAAGGCGTCGCCACCTTCTGGCGGATCGAGCGGCGCGACGGCGTGGCGCTGGGCTTCACCTCGCACGACCGAGCGCTCTGGCTCGATGGACTGGAATACCGCGCCGCCCCCGGCATGGTCCCGACCGCGATCAGCCGCCGCGCCGACCTGAGCCGCGACAGCGCCGAAATCGAGGCGGCGCTGACTCACGACGCGATCACCGCGAGCGACCTCGAAAGCGGACGCTTCGACGGGGCGCGAATCGTCGTCGGCGTGGTCGACTGGGAAACAGGCGACCATGCCGCGCTCTATCACGGATCGATTGGCGGGATCGCCAGCGAGGGGACGCGCTTTTCCGCCGAACTGCGCTCTGCCAAGCACGACCTCCTGCGCGATGTCGTGCCGCGTACCAGCCCCACCTGCCGCGCCGCTTTCTGCGGGCCGCAATGCGGGCTGAGCGCCGCGCGGTTCTCGCAGGAGGCCGCAATCGCTTCCGTCGATGCCGATGGCGAGGCGCTGACAGTCGAGGGGATTGCCGACGTGGGTCGCTACGCACTTGGCAGGTTGCGCTGGATCGACGGCGCGCATGCCGGTTTGTGGACTGAGGTCGCGGCGGTGCAAGGCGACTCTTTAGTTGTGAGGGTTATGCCCGATCCGCCGCCCGCGCCGGGCGACCGGGTGATCTTGTGCGAAGGCTGCGATCATACGCTGGCGACATGCGCCACCCGGTTCGGCAATGCCGTGAACTTTCGCGGGGAACCTTTCCTTCCGGGCAACGACCAGCTTGTCCGCCGCCCGCCGGCAAGCGGGTGATCGCTCACGCGGCGCCCGGCCTGCGACTGGCCGAGGCTGCCATTGGGCTGGTCGGGACGCCCTTCCGGCTCGGCGGACGGGATCAGGCCACCGGTCTCGACTGCGTGGGACTGGTTGCCGAGAGCCTGCTCAGGGCCGGCTTCCCCGTGGCGGCGCCGCATGGATATGCCCTGCGCAATCTTTCGATCGCCCGCTGGCTGCCATTCGCAGGCAAGGCAGGATTGCGAGTGGCAGTCGGGCCGATCCTGGCCGGCGATGTCGCGCTTTGCCGGCCCGGCCCCGGCCAGCATCACTTGCTCATACACGTCGCCGGGGACCGCTTCGTTCACGCCCATGCCGCGTTGCGGCAAACGGTTCTAACGCCCGGACCCGTGCCCTGGCCGGTCGAGGCCCGCTGGCGGCTCCCGCAAGAAGGATAATCGGTCATGGCAACAGTAGTCTTCGGCGCGGTCGGCACCGCGCTCGGCGGCCCGGTGGGCGGCGCGCTGGGCGCGCTCCTCGGCCAGCAGGTCGACAATGCGATCTTCAAGGCGCCGGTGCGCCAAGGGCCGCGCCTCAACGAACTGGCGGTGACCACGTCCAGCTACGGCATGCCTATCCCCCGCGTTTTCGGGCGCGTGCGGGTACCCGGCACCATCATCTGGGCGACCGAGATTCGCGAAAGCAGCGAAACCAGCGGCGGCGGCAAGGGAAGCCCATCGACCACCAGCTACAGCTATTCAGCCAGCTTCGCGGTCGCCGTCGCCAGCCGGCAGGTCGGCGGGATCGGGCGCGTCTGGGCCGACGGCAATCTGCTGCGGGGCGCTGCGGGCGACCTGAAGATCGGCGGCACCATGCGCGTTCATACGGGCAGCGGCGACCAGGGCCCGGATCCGCTGATCGCCAGCGCCATGGGCGCGCATTGCCCCTCGTTCCGCGATTGCGCCTATGTCGTGTTCGAAAACCTCCAGTTGCGGGAATTCGGCAGCCGGATCCCGGCCCTGACGTTCGAAGTGCTCGCCGACGGCGACGAGGTGTCAGCCGCGCAGTTGCTGGAGAAGTTGGGCCGGCCCGTCGAGGACCGCCGTCCCCTGAGCGGCCTGGCGGGGATGACTGATGACGGCGGGGGCTTCGCGTCTATCCTAAAGACTCTCGACAGCGTCTATCCCATCGCACTGGATGTCTCGGGGGATGTGCTTTCCCTCGCTGCGGCGGATGCGGAAGGGCAGCCGGTCCACCAGCTTCCCGAGGCGGCTGCATTATCCGGCGAAGATGACGGCTTTTCCCCCCGCAACGGAAGCGCGCGGATGCGCGCAAGCGGCGAAGAAGCCGTGCCGACCGCGCTGAGGCACTACGATGCGTCGCGCGATTACCAGCCCGGCGTGCAGCGCGCCGGCGGACGCAGCGAAACGGGTCGCCCGCAGACTATCGAACTGCCCGCCACCATCGCGGCGGAAGATGCGCGCGGACTTATCGCTGCCGCCGCGGACCGCGCGCGTCAATCGCGCGAACGCTTGAGCTGGCGTCTCGCCGAGCTGGATCCTGCCATCGGTCCGGGGGCGATCGTCACGCTTCCCGGTCGGCGCGGCACATGGCGCGTCGACGGTTGGGAATGGATCGGCAGCGGGGTGGAGCTGGCCCTGACACGTCAGGTGACGCGAACCGCGCTTGCGACAACGCCGGCAGACCCTGGAAAATTCCAACCGATAGAGGACCTCGCGGCCCTGCCGACAATCCTCCAGGCGTTCGAAGTGCCACCGGCGACCATTCCAAACGGCGCGGGCCGCCGCGTCACCGTCGCTGCCGGCGCTTCCGGCGCAGGCTGGCCCGGCGCCGCGCTTCACAATGTGGTGGCCGACAGCCTCGTGCCCGTCGGCGGCATCGGACCACGGCAATCGGTGCTCGGGATTCTGGCTGCCGACCTGCCCTCGTCACCATCCTTACTGCTTGAACCGCAAGCCACGCTCGAGATCGAGCTCGCCAACGCTGTACACACGCTCGACAGCACGACGCCGGAATCGCTCATGCTCGGGGCCAACACGCTCAGGGTCGGTGGCGAAATCGTGCAATTCGTCCACGCCGAAAGAATGGATGGCTCCGTGTGGCGCCTCACCGGCCTGCTTCGCGGAAGGCGTGGGACGGAGGGCGCTGCCATGGCGGGCGCGACCGCGGGCACCGATGTGGCCCTGCTAAACGCGAATGTAATCGAAATCACGGAGGAGGCATTGCCATCCTGGTCGGTGGCACTCGCCGCGCTCGGCCTCGGCGATGCGGAGCCCGTGCTGGCCCAGATCGACCATCGCGGCGCTTCCTTCGCGCCCCCCGCCCCGGTCCATCCGCGTATCGTCAGGTCCGGCACCGGTCAGATGAGCTTGTCATGGATGCGGCGCGCGCGGGGAGGCTGGGACTGGTCGGGTGCCGTGGAAATACCCCTCGTCGAAGACCGGGAAGCCTACCGGGTCGGTATCGGCGACATCGACGCCCCGCTGCGGTTCTGGGACGTGGAGACCCCGAAGCTGAATATCTCGATCGATCAGTGGGGCAGCTTCCGAACCGATTACGCCGGACTGGCTCTATGGGTGCGGCAACTCGGCACCTTTGGACAGTCTCCCCCCACCCTTCTGACAGTTTTGGCCTGAGGACACCCGATATGACCGAACCCATTGCATTTGCATCCCTCACGAGCCGGCATAGCCTGCCGCTATTGTTCCCGGGCCAGGCGGCCAAGGAGGCGACCCTCAACGAAGCGATCGTGCGTCTCGACTGTCTCGTCCACCCCGTCATTCTTGGGGAAGCCCTATCCGACCCCGCGAATCCGAATGATGGGGACGCCTGGATTGTCGGCCCTGCAGCAGGCGGCGCATTCGCCGGGCGTGACGATGCAGTCGCCTTCTACGCCGCAGGCGCGTGGCATTTCCTCGATGCTTCCCCGGGATTGGTCGTATTCGACGCCAATTTGGCGATTTTCCGGCGATTCGATGCAGGTTGGCAACAGCCCACCGATATCTCGGACCCATCGGGCGGGACGAGCGTTGACAACGAAGCACGGGTGGCTATCGGCGAGATATGCCAACTGTTGCGGGAAGCAGGACTTCTCGCGTAAGGGGGCGTAACGGGAAATTTTTTCCCGCGTCCGAAACCAATCGCAAGGGCGACCGTTGAAGGCCGTCCGTAATATCACAAGGGGAATTGGACATGAGGCAGTATTTGTTGAGTGCAGTTGCACTCGGCGCCATCGTCGGCGCGCCCGCAATGGCGCAAGACACTGGCGCGTATGCCGGTATCGAAGGGGGCGTCGTGTTCCCTGACGATATCGAATACGAAGCGGCCGGAATCGACAACGCAGTCGAAATCGACCACGACATGGGCTTCGACGTCGGCGGTATCGTCGGCTACGACTTCGGCGGTTTCCGCATCGAGGGCGAAGGCTCGTGGAAAAAAGCCAACGTCGACACGATCATCGCCAACGTGGGCTCTGCTCCAGGCACCTTCGACGGTGACGGCGATCTCCAGATCTTCAGCGCCATGCTGAACGGCCTGGTCGACTTCGGTAGCGATGATGGGGTCAACTTCTTCGCAGGTGCCGGCCTCGGTATCGCCGAAGTTCAGACCGATTTCACCAATCGTCCTGCAGGTTCGTACATCGTGCAGGAAGATTACGACGAATTCGCATGGCAGCTCCTCGCCGGCCTGCGCTTCCCGCTTAGCGATCGTGTCGATCTCGGGGTCAAGTATCGTTACTTCAACGTGGAAGACATCGATACCGCCACAGAAGCGGGCGATGCCGTTGGCTTCGACGTTTCGACTCACTCGGTGCTGGCACAGCTCCTGGTGAACTTCGGCGGGACCCCGGCTCCGGTGGTCGTGCCGACCGCACCGCCGCCGCCGCCGCCGCCGCCGCCCCCGCCCCCGCCGCCCCCGCCGCCGCCGCCGCCGGTTGTTCAGGCTCCTTGCGAAACGGGCCCGTACATCGTGTTCTTCGACTGGGATCGGTCGGACATCACTCCGGAAGCGGCCCAGACGCTGAACCAGGCTATCGCGGCTTACGGCAACTGCGGCACCGCCCGCATCATGCTCGCCGGTTACACCGACACGTCGGGTTCGAAGCAATACAACATGGGTCTCGCAGCCCGTCGCAACGCTTCGGTCCGCGAATACATGACGGCCCGCTCGGTCCCGGCAAGCCGGATCACCAGCGAAGCCTTCGGTGAAGAAAACCTGCGCGTTCCGACCGCCGACGGCGTTCGCGAACTGCAGAACCGTCGCGTCGAAATCATGTACGGCCCCAACTCGGGCATGTAACACTTCGACACGTCGAAAAATTCGAGAAGGGGCCGGAGCGATCCGGCCCCTTTTTCGTTGGTGGCATGACCATCAGCCTCAAGGAGCCGACCATGCGCCCCCAGACCATTGCCGCCAGTTTTGCCAGTCTTGCCCTGCTGGGTACGGCCGCATGCGCCACTTACTCGGAAGTGCCGACCGATCGCGCGGCAGAAGCACGGCTTAGCTATGCTAACGGCCTACCAGCTGGCACAGCCCAGTTCTATGTGACCGGCGCCGGGGAGTTGCGCGTCACCGGTGCCTTCGCGGGGTTGAGCGATGGACCGCACGGCTTCCACCTTCACACGACCGGCTCCTGCGATGCGCCCGGCTTCCAGAGCGCCGGAGGCCACCTCAATCCGTACAGTCGGGAGCATGGCACGGATAACCCGGCCGGCGCGCATTTGGGCGACCTGCCAAACCTGATCGCCGCCGACGACGGCACGGCCCGGATTACCGCAGTCGTGTCGGACGATGCAGACGCCGCGCTTGCAGCGATCTTCGATGGCGATGGCACGGCCGTAATGATCCACGCAGGCGCAGACGACTATTCCAGCGACCCGGCCGGCGATGCCGGATCCCGCATTGCCTGCGGCGTGGTCGTCCGGCGCTGAGCGCCAGCTCTCCTGAATCTCAGTCGATCTCCTCGCCGGCCGCTCGGGCCCGCTCGATGACACTGTTACCGGCCGCCGGTACGAGCTTCAGTGCTGCCAGCAGCAGAACGAAGCCGAGTGGGGCCACCACCAACGTGGAAAGCATCCCGGTGCTAAGGCCGCCCGGGGTTACGGCCGAGACATAGCCGGCCATGAACGGGCCGATGCCCAGGCCTACTAGCGTGGTCGAAAGGAAGAAGATCGCCGTCGCCATCCCGCGCATCCGCGGAAGGACCAGCGCCTGGCTGCTTGCAGCGGCGGCGCCGAGCGCGGATGCGGACGTCATCTGCGCCACGAAGCTGGCGATGTAGAAGGTCGTCAGATCGGTAGTCGTGTATGCGATAACGATCGGCGGCAGCGACGTCACCAATCCGAACATGATGACCATCACCCGCCCGTTGGCAAACCGTTCGAGCAAGGAGTCCGCCATCCGCCCGCCCAGGATCACGCCGAGAAAACCGGCGACAGCGGAAGGCGCGCCGAGGAACCAGCCCAGTTCGGTCTTGGCAGCGCCTAGGTTGCGCTCGGCGAAGGGGGCACCCCAGTACGATGCCGAGTAGGCCATGAACGCCACCGTGCCGTAGCCGAGGACCACGGTGAGGAAGGCGGGCGATCCCCAGGTAAGGCTGAAGGTCGGATAATCCCGGGCGCGCAAGGCAGTGGCCCAGCTGAAGACGGCGTAATAGCCGACACCGAGGAACAGCCACTGGTCGCTGATTCCCGGGACGATCGACGATGTCGCGCCGGCGGTCAGCTTGGACAGAACGACGGCGAGGATCGCAAAGCCGGCGAGCCCTGCAAGGTTGAGCAAAAGGGCGCCCGCGCCCTGCCTTGCCGCGCCGAAGATCGTGAACGGCGGAATGACCGCGAGCAATTCTTCGAAGAAACCCTTGAAGGGCTTGGGGTTCTCGGGAGTCGGAAGACCGTCGATCGCGCCGCGGACAGGTTCCTTCAGCGAAACCACCCAGAGAGCGAGAAGCAGCCCCGGGATGCCGACAGACAAAAATGCAGCCTGCCAACCGGCCAGGCCGAGAGGCCCGCCGCCCGGATAAGCCTCGTTCCAGTTCTCGACGACCAAGCCGCCGATCAGCAGCGAAATACCGCCGCCGATGTACAGGCCGCTGGAATAGATCGCGAGAGCTGTGGCCCTCAGGCGGGCAGGGAACCAGTCGGCGATCAGCGAATAGGCCGACGGGCTTGCCGTCGCTTCCCCGACGCCGACACCGACCCGTGCGATGGTCAGCGTGGTGGCATTCTTTGCGAAGCCCGACAGTGCAGTCATCGTCGACCACAGGAACAGGCCGACGCTCAACAGTCGGACACGCTTCCAGCTATCGGCAAGCTTACCCAGCGGAATTCCGAAAAGGGCGTAGAAGACGGCGAAGGCTGTGCCGTAGAGAAAACCGAGGTAATCGTCGGCAACCCCGAGATCCGCTTTGATGTCGTTTGCAAGGATGGACAGGATCTGCCGATCGATGAAATTCAGCACGTAGACCAGAACTAGCACGCTGAGAGCGTACCAGCTGTAGGTCGGCACCTTGTTATTGGCTGGAGACGTCGCAGGCGTGTGCTCGCTGTCCTGTCCGGGCATTGCTGACATCAGGCGTTCTCTCCGATTGGCGGCGCATCGGCCGGATAGGGCAGCGGGTCGACAAGCCCCGCCTTGGCAAAGCCGGCGCGGCGAAGCCGGCAGCTGTCGCAGGCGCCGCAGGGGCGCCCGTCGTCACGCGGATCGTAACACGACCAGCTCATGCCTGCATTCAGGCCAAGCCGTGCCGCCTCCGCCGCGATGTCGGCCTTGCCCATATACTGGAGCGGGGCGTGAACGGTGAAGCCTTCCCCTTCGACGCCCTGCCTGGTGGCAAGATGCGCGGTCCGGGCGAAGCTTTCGATGAATTCCGGACGGCAGTCGGGATAACCCGAATAATCTAGCGCGTTGACCCCGATGAAAACGTCGCGCGCGCCCGCTGCCTCGGCAAAAGCGATTGTCAGCGAAAGGAAAACCAGATTGCGGGCGGGCACGTAGGTGACGGGAATGTCCTCGCCCACTCCGTCCTTAGGCACCGCGATGTCGTCAGTCAGTGCAGAACCGCCAAACCTGGACAGGTCGAGCGGCAGGACGACATGGCGTGCAACGCCTATGGCTGAAGCGACTTCCCGCGCCGCGTCCAATTCGCGCCGGTGGCGCTGGTGGTAGTCGATCGAGAGGGCGTGGATCGCATAGCCCCGTTCGCGCATCAGCCCGGCGACGACCATGGAATCGAGCCCGCCGGACAGCAGCAGCACGCCGCGCCTTTCGGTGGTTTCGGAATGGCCGCTGCTCATGCCACTTGGGCTAGACCCGGTGCGCGCGCCTGACAAGCGTCGGTAGGCAGATCAACGGCAGCTGCCGGTCCGACGCGCCTCCACGTCCCATGCGAAAGGCATGCCGCCACGGATCCCCTGGGTATCGATCTGGACGAGGCCGTCCGTCTCCTTGCGCACGAGATTGCGGCCGTATCCGCGTCCCTGGCAGGTGTAATTCACATCCACCTCCTTCGCGCCGTCCTTGACCGTGAAATAGCTGCACGTGAGGCCCGGGTGGCCGATTTGCAGCAACTCGCTACCGGTTCGCAGGCAGACGCGCTGTGGCGGTTCGCCATCGCGGAACCTGAGGACGTAGCTGCCCTTTTCCAGCGAGCGCAGCATGGCCAGTTCCGGCGCCTGCGCGGACGCCGGCATCGCGGCGAAAGACAAGGCGCCGAATGCGGCAAGCGCCGTCAGTCTGGACATAATCGCCTCCTTTCCTCGAGGCCGAATAATCGCGACCAACTGGCCGGTCTGCGCCTCAATTCCGCCTTAAGCTTCAAGCGCGAACTTGCGTGAACAGAAGGCGCAATCGACGGTTATCGTTCCCTCCTCGTCACGCATCTCTGCCTGTTCGTCTTTCGGGAAGCGCGCAATCACGGACTCGAAGTGCTCGACCGTGCAGCGGCAGCCGCGATGCAGCAGCGGTCCCTGCTCTACCAGGACTTGCTCCTCCTCGTGAAAAAGCCGCCAGATCACCGATTCCAGCGACAGGTTGCTG
The DNA here is from genome assembly GCF_030406725.1 of Alteriqipengyuania flavescens. Taxonomy (NCBI): domain Bacteria; kingdom Pseudomonadati; phylum Pseudomonadota; class Alphaproteobacteria; order Sphingomonadales; family Erythrobacteraceae; genus Pseudoblastomonas; species Pseudoblastomonas flavescens. The sequence goes on from NZ_CP129107.1 coordinate 821,423, forward strand.
TCGAGCAATTCCTCACCCGTCACGCTGCCGCCCATGATCGAGACATGCTCCCACTCGCGGTGCTCTTCGCGAGTGGCAATGCGATCGCGGCCGTCTTCCCCTTCGGCAAGATGCTGCAGCAGGAGTCCCGCAGCCATGCAATTGTCGCCGTCGCAATCGACGGTGATCCGCAGCATGGTGGGCACTTGTTCCGATTGGTCGAAATAGGTTTCGCACGCCTCGGCAATCGACGAGCCTTCCAGCGGCACGATGCCCTGGTACCGTTCCTCTGCGACGGCAAGATCGAACGTCACGGCGAGGTACCCTTCCCCGAATAAACGCTCCAACGACCGGTCGACCCCCAGATCGGCGACAGCGGCAGGGTCGTAGTCGACATAGCCGCGCAGCTCCCCATCACGGTAATCGCAAACGAGCAGCGACACCGGTCCCGACTTCGCCTGCGCCTGCAGGGTGAGCTGGCTGCCCTCGTCCTTGAGCAGGCTGCCGACGAGCGCCGTCACGGTCACCGCTTCGCCCAGCAGGTGGCGGATGGGCGGCGGATAATTATGCGCCGAAAGGATGCGTTCCAGCACCGGCCCGATACGCACCGCACGGCCACGTGCGTTGCGCGCCGGCAGGCTGAAGGACAGAGTGTGATCGATAAACAGTTCGGCCGAAGGGGATTGTTCGTTCATGCCGCGCATATGGGCGCGGCGTCGCGCGTTTTTAAGTCCCGGCCGGAAAGCGGTTCAGATTTGCGCGAAACACCAGCGCAGGATCGATTTCTGAGCGTGCAGACGGTTTTCCGCTTCGTCGAACACGACCGACGCTTCGCTCTCGAACACCCCTTCGCTCACCTCGTCGCCGACATGGGCTGGCAGGCAGTGGAGGAAGATCGCGTCGTCCTTCGCCTCGGCCATCAGCGCGGCATCGACCCGGAAAGGCTCCATCGCTGCCAGCTTCGAATCGGCGTGTACCTGCCCCATCGAAATCCACGTATCGGTCACCAGCACGTCCGCGCCGCGGGCAGCGGCGGCGGCATCCTGTGTCAGCGTGACCGCGGCGCCATTGGCGCGCGCCATGGCGACGAACTCCTCATCCGGCTCGTAACCGGCCGGGGTCGCCACGCGCACATTGAACTTGAAGATCCCTGCCGCCTCCAGGATCGAATGCAGCACGTTGTTGCCATCCCCGAACCAGGCGAGCTCAAGCCCCGGCAGTGCCTTTCCCTGCTCGATCAGCGTCATCAGGTCGGCGACGATCTGGCACGGGTGGGACCGATCGGTCAGGCCGTTGATTACCGGCACGTCGGCATGGCGAGCGAGTTCCTCCGCTTTCGCGTGATCGTCCGTCCGGATCATGATCGCATCGACCATCCGGCTGAGTACCCTCGCCGTATCGGCGATACTCTCCCCGCGCCCGAGCTGGCTCGTCCCCGCATCGAGGATCAGCGCGCTGCCGCCAAGCTGCCGCATCGCGACATCGAAACTGACGCGTGTCCGGGTCGAGCTCTTCTCGAAAATCATGCCCAGAACATGGCCCGCGAGCGGCGCGTCCTTGTCCGGCCTGCCACGCGGGAAGATGACGCGCGCAGCCTTGCGCTCCTGCGCGTCGCGGAGGATCGCGGCGAGCCCGTCGCCGCCCGCATCGCCAAGGTCGAGGAAGCTGCGCGCCGTCATGGCACCCCCTAGCCGGCGGGAACGACGAAATCCGCCGCCCCGGCCGAAAGCTTTTCGAAGAATTCGTCGATTTCCGCATCGCCGATCACCAGCGGCGGCAGGATACGCAACGTCTGGTCGCCGGCAGCCACGGTCAGCAGGTCATGATTGTCGCGCAGATGCACCATGAAAGGGCGGCTCTCCACCTTCATGCGCAGGCCCAGCATCAAGCCCATGCCGCGCACATGGTCGAACAGGTCGGGATAGTTGCCGATGAACTGTTCGAGCCGGCTGCGGATCTTTTCCCCCTTGGCGCGGACTTCGGCGAGAAATTCGTCATTCGCCACGGCATCGAGCACGGCCATGCCCGCGGCCATCGCCAGCGGGTTGCCGCCGTAGGTCGAACCGTGGGTGCCGAAACCCATTCCGCGCGCGGCTTTTTCGGTCGCCATGCAGGCGCCGAACGGGAAACCGCCGCCAATGCCCTTGGCGGTAGCGACCACGTCGGGCGTGATGCCGTATTGTTCGTAGGCATACAGCGTCCCGGTGCGCGCGACGCCGCATTGCACCTCGTCGAGAGCCAGCATCAGGTCATGCTCGTCCGCCAGGGCACGCAGGCCCTGCATGAATTCCATGCTGGCCGGGCGGATGCCGCCCTCGCCCTGGATCGGCTCGACCAGGAAGCCGGCCGTCTTCGGCCCGACCGCTGCCTTCGCGGCCTCAAGATCGTCGAATTCGACATAGCGGAACCCGCCGAGGAGCGGCTGGAAGCCCTTGTGCATCTTTTCCTGGTTGGACGCGCTGATGGTGGCCATGGTGCGGCCGTGGAATGCGTTGGCGAAGGTGATGATTTCCGTCCGGTTCGCATCGCCATCGTCGTGCTGGTGATAGGCGCGCACTGTCTTGATCGCAGTTTCCACCGCTTCGGCACCGGAGTTCGTGAAGAACACCGTGTCGGCAAAGGTCAGGTCGACCAGCCGCTGGGCCAGCGCTTCTCCCTGCGGGCTGCCGTAGAGGTTCGAGACATGCATGAGTTCGGCGGCCTGGCGCTGGATGGCACCGATCAGCCCCTCGTGACTGTGGCCGAGCAGGTTGACCGCGATCCCGCTGGCGAAATCGAGATAGCGTGTGCCGTCCTCGTCGATCAGGTGGCAGTGCTCTCCCCGTACGGGGCGCACGTCGCAACGCGGGTAGACGGGCATGAGGGGCGTGATGGACATGTCTTGGGCTAATCCTTGCATTTCGAATTCTGTTTCAAACGCAAAATGGCGACCCCATGCGGGCCGCCATTCGCGCTGTCTTGCAGCAGTCCTGGACCGGAATTCCGGCCCGGAACGGCAGACGGTCAGCCCTGCGCAGGGACGAGATTGACCGCCGAATACTTGCCGCGTCGGTCGACTTCGAGGTCGAATTCGAAGCGGTCGCCCTCGTTGATCTCGCTGAGACCCGAGCGTTCCACCGCGCTGATGTGCACGAAGGCATCCGGCTGGCCATCGTCGCGGGTGATGAAGCCGAAGCCCTTCATCGAGTTGAAGAACTTCACGGTGCCGCTGGCTTTCTCGCCGGTCAGCTCGCGCCGCGGGGCAGCGTTGTTCTGCACGGCGATGACTTCGCCGACAACCTGCAGGTCCGCTGCCGACACCTTGCCGCCGCGGTCCACGAGGTTGAACTGCAGTTCCTGACCTTCGGCGAGCCCTTCGAGGCCTGCGCGTTCCACTGCGCTGATGTGGACGAATACGTCCTCGCCGCCGGCATCCTGCTGGATGAAGCCGAAGCCCTTCTGGGCGTTGAAGAACTTCACCTTGCCGGAACCGGTGCCGACGACCTGTGCGGGCATGCCACCGCGCTGGCCGCCACCGCCGCCACCGCCACGGAAGCCACCGCCTCCGCCGCCACCGCGATAGCCGCCGCCGCCGCCGCCGCCGAAACGGTCGCCGCCACCGAAACGGTCGCCGCCACCGCCACCGAAGCGGTCACCACCACCGCCAAAACGGTCGCCGCCACCGAAATCGGACGGCCCGCCGAACGGATCGAAATTGTCTTCGCCGATATTGTCCCGCTTGTCGCGTCCGCGGCCGCGCCGGCCCCTGTCAAAACCCATAATACTTCAAACACCCAAATCGCCGCCCGCTTGATTCGCCGGTCCGGAAAGCAGACGGTAACCCCCCGGATCGTCACGCACGACAGGCCAGCCGGCCCGATACAACGCACGCTGTGAGCCTGTGCATAACCCAAGAAGTTGCCACACGCGAATAAAATTGGCTGAAAAGCCCAAAGTCGCATGCGGAGAGGGCGAAACCTGTTGTGGGGAAGTCGCACCCACGCCATGGGGCGGGCATGGAAATCATGAGCCTTCTGAGCGATCCGGCCGCCTGGGCCGCGCTGTTCACCCTGATCGTCCTCGAGGTCATTCTGGGGGTCGACAATCTCATCTTCATCGCGATCCTGTCGAACAAGTTGCCGGAGCACCAGCAACAGCGTGCACGCCGCATCGGCCTGGCTCTGGCGCTGGTCCTGCGCATCGGGATGCTCATGCTGATCGGCTGGCTGGTGACACTTCAGCAACCGCTGTTCGATCTCGGCCTGGTCGGCGCTGCCAACGAATATGGCGAGCCGTCCTTCGAAACGGCTTTTTCCGGCCGCGACCTTATCCTGTTGGCAGGCGGCCTGTTCCTGCTGTGGAAGGCCACGAAGGAAATCCACCATTCCATGGAGCCGGAAGACAACACCGGCGACCTGCTCGACAAGACACCCGGCAAGACGGCCGTGACTGCCACCTTCGGCGCCGTGATCGCGCAGATCGTGGCGATCGACCTCGTCTTTTCCGTCGATTCGATCCTGACCGCAGTAGGCATGACCGACGAAATCCCGATCATGGTCACTGCGGTGGTCATTACCGTCGGTATCATGATGATCGCCGCCGATCCCCTCGCTAGGTTCATCGAGAAGAACCCGACGCTGGTCATGCTGGCGCTGGCGTTCCTCGTGATGATCGGCCTGGTTTTGGTCGCGGACGGATTCGGGTTCCATGTGCCGAAGGGATATATCTACGCTGCGATGGGCTTTTCCGTCGGCGTCGAAATCCTGAACATTGTCCAGCGGAACCGGCGACGCAGATTGGCGCAAGAGGCAGGCTAGCGTTCCGTGACAGACCTGTTGCTTCAGTTCGGCGGCTCGCTGGCGGCTATCCTGGCCCTTTTCCTCCTGGCGGGCTGGCTGAAGCTCGGCGGGGTCGGGCAAATCGACGGTCCCGAGCATGCGATGGTGCTGGCGAGCGAGGTCGACCTGCATTTCGCCCCGAGGGACGTGATCGTGGATCGCGAAGGCCGCGCGGCTTTGCTGACCGACGGCGCGGCGGTGATGCTGCTGATGCCGCACGGCAACAAGTTTGTCGGCCGCGTGCTCGGCCCGGCTGCCCGGGTCGAGCGGACGGACGAAGGGCTATCCGTGCACAGCGGCGAGCGGCTGCACCGTTCGGTCGGGCTCGCTCTCGACGACCAAGAGGCGGAGGCTTGGTTCGCGCGGCTTCGCGCTCTAAACTAACGCCGTGCCCGATTTCTCACCCACCGAATACGCCGTGCCCGGCTTCGTCCTGCTCGTGCTGGCCGAAATGGTCTGGGCCCGGCTGCGGCGGCCCGAGGCCTACGAACCGCGCGACACGCTGACCAGCCTCGTCTTCGGACTCGGCAGCACCGTTTCGGGGTTGCTGTTCGGCGGCCTCTTCCTCCTCCTCTACCTTGCGCTGTGGGAATACCGGCTGTTCGATATCGGCTGGGCGTGGTGGGCCTGGGCGCTGTGCTTCGTGCTGGACGACCTTGCCTATTACTGGATTCACCGGGCCGGCCACCGGATCCGCTGGTTCTGGGCGAGCCACGTGAACCGCCATTCGAGCCAGCATTACAATCTGTCCACCGCCCTGCGTCAAAGCTGGACCGGGTTCCTGACGCTGGGTTTTGCATTCAAGCTGCCGCTGGTGCTGCTCGGCTTCCACCCGGTGATGATCGCGATCTGCGGCGGCTTCAACCTGATCTACCAGTTCTGGATCCACACCGAATCGATAGGTCGGATGCCGCGCTGGTTCGAAGCGGTGATGAACACACCCAGCCACCACCGCGTCCACCACGCCACCAATCCGCGCTATCTCGACCGCAATTATGCAGGGGTCTTCATCGTGTGGGACCGGATGTTCGGCACATTCCAGCCCGAGGTGGACGATGCGGACGAGCCGATCCGCTACGGCATCGTCAGGCAGCTCGGCACGTTCAACCTCCTGTGGTCCGTCTTCCACGAATGGGTCGGCATCGCGCAGGACATGTGGCGCGCGCCGTGGCGGCACAAGCTATCCTACCTGCTGCGCGAACCCGGCTGGAGCCATGACGGCAGCCGCCAGACCAGCGACACGATCCGCGCGCGCTGGCTGGAACGGAGGGGCGAAGGCTCCGGACCCGGAAATTCCCCGCAAGCTTAAATCGTTGCGCCCCTTTAATCGCTCGCTTAATCCTTGTGGCCGAGGAGAGCGAGCATGGATGAATTCGACGTCATCGTCGTCGGCGGCGGCAGTGCGGGCAGTGCGGCGGCCGGGCGGTTGGCAGCAGCGGGCAAGAGCGTTTGCCTGCTGGAGGCCGGCGGCCGGAACGACAATTTCCTGATCAAGACGCCGGGCTTCATGCCCTTCCTGCGCGACAGCTCCAACTATCGCTACGACACGGTCCCGCAGAGGGGGCTGAAGGGCCGCATCGGCTACCAGCCGCGCGGGCGCGGCCTCGGCGGGTCGAGCGCGATCAACGCGATGCTCTATATCCGCGGCAACCGTTTCGATTACGACCAGTGGGCCGAGCTCGGCTGCGACGGCTGGGCCTATGACGATGTCTTGCCCTATTTCAAGAAAGCCGAATGCAACGTGCGCGGGCAGAGCGAATACCATGGCGGCGACGGGCCGCTGTGGGTGAGCGACCAGAAATACGCGAACCCCGCCAGCAAGGCTTTCGTCGAAAGTGCAGCCTCGCTCCAGCTGCCGCGCAACACTGACTTCAACGGCGAGAAACAGGCCGGTTTCGGCATGTACCAGGTGACCCAGAAAGACGGCGAGCGATGGTCGGCCAGCCGCGCCTATATCGAGCCGCTACGGAATCGGAAGAATCTCGACGTGCGCATCGGCGTGACGGTCCAGCGGCTGGAGATCGCGGACGGCCGCGTCACCGGCGTGACCTACTCCGTCGGCAAGAAGGAGCGCACGGTCACGGCGCGCGGCGGCGTGATCCTGAGCGCAGGCGCCTTCAATTCGCCGCAAATCCTCATGCTGTCGGGCATCGGGCCGGGCGCGCACCTGCACGAACACGGCATCGACGTGGTCGACGACCGTGCCGCCGTTGGTAGCGACCTGCAGGACCATATCGACTACGTCTCCAGCTGGGAGACCGAGTCGAAGGAGCCTATCGGCGACAGCATCGCCGGCAGCATCCGCATGGTGAAGGCGATGATCGAGCACCGCCGCCAGCGCACCGGGATCATGACCACCCCCTATGCCGAAAGCGGCGGCTTCTGGACCGTGATGCCCGATGCGCCCGCTCCCGACGTCCAGTGGCATTTCGTGCCAGCGATGCTGGAGGATCACGGGCGTGAAAAGGTGAAAGGCCACGGTTTCTCGCTCCACGCCTGCGTGCTGCGCCCGGAAAGCCGCGGCACGGTGCGGCTGGGAAGTCGCAACGCCGCCGACGCGCCCCGGATCGACCCCAATTTCCTCGACGACGAGCGCGACATCGCGACGCTGCGCGCAGGCGTGCGCCTGTCGCACCGGATCGCGTCCGCCCCGCCGCTGTCGGACTATGCGCCGAAGGACCGCTATCCCATCGACCTCGACGACGACGGGCAGCTCGACGATCTCATCCGGAGCCGCGCCGACACGGTCTACCACCCGGTCGGCACCTGCCGCATGGGCGCCGACGAGGCTTCGGTCGTCGATCCCCGGCTCAAGGCGCGCGGAGTCGACGGGCTGTGGATTGCCGATGCCAGCATCATGCCCCGCCTCGTCAGCGGCAACACCAACGCGCCCAGCATCATGATCGGCGAACGCTGCGCCGACTTCGTGAAGGACGCGCTCGGTTGAAGTTCGCTAAAAAAAGGGACCGGAGCTTGCACTCCGATCCCAAGGATATTCCGCAGGAGGAACATCGGTTGGCGAGGCCGGTGAGGAGAGAGAGTTCCCGGCCCCGCCAATCTGGTAAAGGTCAGTTGTAGGCGCGCTCCCCGTGTTCGGAGATGTCGAGGCCGTTGACTTCGGTCTCTTCATCGACCCGCAGCCCGGTGACGAGCTTGGCGATGAAGCCGGCGACCAGCGTTCCGATCGTGGCCCACGCGATAGTCACGACCACGCCTTCGGCCTGGATGAAGAGCTGCGCGAGCGTTGCGGTCGATCCGTCTCCGGGGCCGCCGATGAACGGCTGGTAGACGATGCCAGTACCCAGCGCTCCGACGATGCCGCCCACGCCGTGAATGCCGAAGGCATCGAGGCTGTCGTCGTAGCCGAACTTCTGCTTCACCTTGGCGACGAAGAAGTAGCACACGATCGAAGACGCGATGCCGAGCAGGATCGCACCGAACGGACCGCTGTTGCCGGCAGCCGGGGTCACGGCGACGAGGCCGGCGATCACGCCCGAACAGAAGCCCAGCGCGCTGCCCTTGTGCCCGGCCAGCCGCTCGATCACCATCCAGGTCAGCGCCCCTGCCGCCGTGGCGACGAAGGTGTTGATCATGGCGAGGCCGGCGACACCGTCAGCTTCCAGTTCGGAGCCGGCGTTGAAGCCGAACCAGCCAACCCACAGCAGGCCGGTGCCGATCATCGTCATCGTCAGGCTGTGCGGCGGCATGGGCTCGGCCGGATAGCCGCGGCGCTTGCCGAGGAGATAGGCGAGCACGAGGCCCGACACACCCGCGTTGATGTGGACCACGGTCCCGCCGGCAAAATCGAGCGCACCGGCATCGAACAGCAGGCCGCCATCCCACCACACCATGTGGGCGATGGGGAAATAGACGATGGTCAGCCAGATCGGCACGAACACCATCACCGCAGTGAACTTCATCCGCTCCGCCGTCGCGCCCAGGATCAGGGCGGCGGTGATGGCCGCAAAGGTCATCTGGAAGCTGATGAAGACATATTCGCTGATGACTTCGTCGCTGAAGGTGGCCGCCGTGCTGTCGGCAGTCGTCCCGGTCAGGAACAGGTTGCCCCAGCTGAAGAAGCTGTTGCCTTCAGGGCCGAAGGCGGTGGAATACCCCCACATTACCCACACCAGCATCGCGAGCGCGGCGGTGGCGCCGATCTGGGTCATGGTGCTGAGCATGTTCTTCGATCGCGTCAGGCCGCCGTAGAACAGGGCGAGGCCAGGCAGGATCATGAGCAGGACGAGGATGGTGGAGGTCATCATCCAGCCGTTGTTGCCGGGGTTGGCGACGGCAGTCGCCGCCTCGGTCGTAGCGCCCGCGATCGGCGTACCTGCTTCGGTTGCAGCATCCTGCGCCCATGCGGCAGAGGCGGAAACGATGCTGCCGGCGGCAGCGCAGAAACCCGTGACTTTCTTGAGCACGTCGGTCCTCCTCAAAGTGCCGCGTCGCCGGTTTCGCCGGTGCGGATGCGGGTGGTGGACGAAAGGTCGAGGACGAAGATCTTGCCGTCGCCGATACTGTCGGTGCTGGCAACTTCCTGGATTTTCTCGACCACTTGCGGCGCCAGCGCATCGCTCGCGGCGATCTCCAGCTTGACCTTGGGCAGCATGTTGGTGGCGTATTCCGCGCCGCGGTAGATTTCGGTCTGGCCCTTCTGGCGGCCGAAACCCTTTACTTCGGACACGGTCATCCCAGCGACCCCGATCTCGCCGAGGGCTTCGCGCACCTCGTCGAGCTTGAACGGCTTGATGATGGCGACGATGTATTTCACGTGAGCGCCCCCCTGTTGCGATATGGAAACCCGGACCCGCGCAAGACGCGCCCTTCGCACTTGCAGCAAGAGCCGTGCCAGAATGTAAGAAAAGGCAATACGGGGCGCAGGCGGCGCAATTTGCAATCAGCGAGAGCCCGGCCGAGTCACATTTTTATGCAGCTGCCTTAATTTTCGGCACCGGCTTTCGGCAGCCGCAGGTGCGCATAGACGGGCAAATGGTCGCTGCTTACCGCGGCGAGGTCGCTGCCGTGCACATCGGTGTGGGAGACCCGCCAATGGTCGCTCACCACGATCCGGTCGAGCGTGCCGAGCGGGCGATGCGCGGGGAAGGACCGACCCGGCGACAGCACGGTCCAGTCCTGCCCGCCGAACGCCCTCAGCGCGCCCTTGTTGGGCAGCCATTCGTTGAAATCGCCCATCAGCACGGTCGGACATTCGGCTTCGTCGGCACAGTGTTCGATCACCGTGCGCAGCTGTTCGCGTCGCCTCAGGCCCGTGAGGCACAGGTGCATGCCGACCATGCGGACCCGGCGCCCGCCCACCGACAGGTCGGCCCGCACCGCCCCGCGCGGTTCGATCGTCGGCAAGTCGACGCGGCAGGTGCCCGTGACCTCTATCCCTTCGCGCAGCAGCAGCGCATTGCCGTGCCAGCCGAGCGAATGGGGCCGCTCCGCCACCGCGGCGGCGTGCCAGCCGTGGCGTTTCAGCATGTCTTTCGGCAGCACCGATGCGCGATTGCCGAAGCGCATGTCGGCTTCCTGCAAGGCGACGATGTCGGCGTCGATCTCGTCGATGACCGCCAGGATGCGCGCCGGGTCGCGGCGGCGGTCCCGCCCCACGGCCTTGCGGATATTGTAGCTGGCGACGGTCAGTTCCATGCGTACCCTTCGGCCGTGAACCTAGCGTTCTTTCGTCGCGGAGAAAGTCAGCTTGGGATTTTTCTCTTCCTGGTAGCCGACGTCCCAGGGCGACTTCGCCATGAAGACGAGGTCGCCGTCGCGGTCCTTGGCCAGGTTGGCGCGATTGAACTTCTCGAATTCATCCATCGCAGCCTGATCGCCTTTCAGCCAGCGCGCGGTGGCAAAGGGAGAGGCTTCGAGCTTCGCTTCCACCTTGTATTCGGCCGACAGCCGGCTGATCAGCACCTCGAGCTGCAGCTGGCCGACCACGCCGACAATCCACTGCCCGCCGATTTCCGGATAGAAGACCTGGATCACCCCTTCTTCGGACAGGTCGTCCAGCGCCTTGCGAAGCTGCTTGGTCTTGGTCGGATCGACCAGCTGTACACGGCGCAGGATTTCCGGCGCGAAGTTGGGCAGGCCGGTGAAGCGAATCTCGTTCTTCTCGCTCAGCGTGTCGCCCACACGGAGCGTGCCGTGGTTGGGGATGCCGATGATGTCTCCGGGATGCGCCGTGTCGGCAATCTCGCGGTCCTGCGCGAAGAACAGGATCGGCGAATGTACCGCGATCGGCTTGCCCAGCCCGCTCGGCGTCAGCTTCATACCGCGTTTGAACGTGCCCGACACCTGCCGCATGAACGCGATGCGGTCGCGGTGGTTGGGGTCCATGTTGGCCTGGACCTTGAAAATGAAGCCCGTCACCTCGTCCCGACCCGGATCGACCTGCGCCTCGCCCGCCGGCTGGGGACGCGGCGGGGGCGCGAATTTCGCGATCGCCTCGATCAGTTCGGTCACGCCGAAATTCTTCAGCGCAGAGCCGAAATAGACAGGCGTCAGGTCGCCGGCGCGATAAGCCTCCAGGTCGAATTCGGGATAACCGACCTGCGCCAGCTCGGCCTCTTCCGCGAAATTCTCCGGTATCGACGGATCGCTGTCGACCGTGCCGAGGAATTCTTTCGACGGCCCTTCCGGCCGCGCGACCGCTCCGCTTTCGAAATCCAGCACGCCTTCGAACTGGCCGCCCATGCCGATAGGAAAGGCCTGCGGGCTGACGTCGAGCGCCAGCATGTCGGCGATCTCGTCGAGCAATTCGAAAACCGGCCGCCCTTCGCGGTCGACCTTGTTGACGAAGGTGATGATCGGCACGCTGCGCAGACGGCAGACTTCGAACAGTTTGCGCGTCTGCGGCTCGATCCCCTTGGCCGCGTCGATTACCATGATGGCAGAATCGACAGCCGTCAGGGTGCGGTAGGTGTCTTCGGAGAAATCCTCGTGCCCCGGTGTGTCGAGCAGGTTGAACGTGATGCCGTCACGCTCGAACGTCATGACCGAGGAGGTCACGGAGATACCGCGCTGCTGTTCGATCTTCATCCAGTCCGAGCGCGCGCGCCGGGCCGCCCCGCGCGCCTTGACCTCGCCCGCGAGATGAATCGCGCCGCCGGTCAGCAGCAGCTTCTCGGTCAGCGTGGTCTTGCCGGCGTCGGGGTGCGAAATGATCGCGAAGGTTCTGCGTTCGGAGGACATGGCTGGCCGCTTAGCCGCACCGCCGCCGCGCGTCCACGACGCAGCACCGACGGACAACCGAATGGCTAGAAATCGCTGCTATCCGCCAACCGTATTCGATGGGGGTCGGAATGAGGAAATCACTCGCCACACTGGCGCTGCTTGCGCTTGCCGGCTGCGGCAGCGAATTGCCGCCGAACACCTACGACCTGCCGGCCGAGGAGGTATTCCAGCGCCTTGTCGCCGGCGACCTGGAGGAGTTCAAGCGGGCGCGCAAATGCAGCATTCCGATCATGTTCCAGCAGCAGGCGGTGCTGGGCAAGTCCGTTAGCTGGCAGGTCCTGGGCGATGGCGGACAACTGGCGCGGTTCGGCGTCGAGCTGGTGCCGACCGAAAACGGCGCGTCCGAAGTGAAAATCGATATTCCGAGCCACCCGCAGGGCGGCGAAATCCACGATGGCGACAAGTTCGTACCCTATCCGGCCTTGCGCCAGCCGCTCCGCCCCGCCGTGGAAGAACTCGTCGCTTCCAAGGTCCAGCAGCGTCCCTACAACGCGCAAGCGGTGCCGCGCTCGCCGGACGACAGCGTGTGCGACGTTCAGCGCGGTAGCGCCGAAAGCGGGGTCGATTTTCGCACTAGCCGCAGCAGCAATCGCGGCAGCGGTATGGCGGACGAGGTCTCCGACGACTGGGGCGAGTGACGTCTAGCCGCGCAGTTCCGCACCAAGCTTCGCCGCCGCGGCCACGACCTTGTCGGAAACCGCCTTCAGCTCGGCATCGGTGAAGCTTTTCTCGCCCGGCTGGAGCGTGGCTTCGATGGCGACGCTTTTCCTGCCTTCGGGGACGCCCTGCCCTGCGAACACGTCGAACACGCGCGCGGCGACGATGGCCTGCTTGTCTGCGCCCTTCACCGCGCGCTCCAGCTCGCCGGCAGCGAGATCGTCCGGCACCAAGAAGGCGAAATCGCGCTTCACCGGCTGCAGCGCGGGCGGAGCATAAGGCGCGCGGGCGAAGCCGGGCGCTTTCTTCGGCGCAGGGATCGCATCGAGAAACAGCTCGGCAACCACGACCGGCCCGTCGATGTCGAACGCTTCCAGCGTGCGCGGGTGCAGCGCGCCAAACCGGGCGAGCACGGCTTTCGGGCCGAGGCGGAGCGTGCCGGACTGGCCCGGATGGAACTGCGCGCCCGCCTCGCCCATCACTTGCAGGCGGTCGACCGGCGCACCGGCGACTTCGAGCAATCGCTCGGCCATGCCCTTGGCATCGTAGGCATCGAAGGGCGCGGCCTTGCCGCTGTCCCAGCCGCGCGGCGTCTTCTCGCCCGCAAGCAGGACGGCCAGCGTCTCGCGCTCGTCGCTCGTACCGTCAGCGCCCCGGAAATAGCGGCGGCCGAGTTCGAACACGCGCACACCGGCAGCCCCGCGGTCGCGGTTGCGCTTGGCAGCGCCCAGCAGGCCCGGGATGAGCGAGGGCCGCATGACCTTGAGGTCTTCGCTAATCGGGTTCTCCAGCGCCCACAGCGGCGCGTCGCCTTGCGCGAAATGCGCGGCCTCCGCTTCGGGCAGGAACGACCAGGTGATCGCCTCGTGCAGGCCCGCCGCGGCAGCCGCGCGGCGCATCTTGCGGGCGCGAAGTTGCTCGCGCGTGGCGGTGGGTTTGGCAACCCCTTCGACGCGCGGCAAGGGCGTGCTCTCGACCTTGTCGAGCCCGTGGATGCGCACGACTTCCTCGACCAGGTCGGCGGCGCCTTCGACATCGTGACGGCGCAAGGGCACGCTGACGCTCCAGTCGGGCGCCACGTCGAAATCGAGCGCGGCGAGGATGCGGCGCTGTTCGCCTTCGGCAATCTCGACACCTCCCAGCGTCCGGGCCAGCTGCGGATCATAGGCCACCGTCATCCGCTCGGCCGGTGGCGAACCGGCGCGCACCACCTCGGTCGGCTGGCCGCCGCAGGTCTTCACGATCAGGTCGGTCAGCAGCGCAAGGCCATCGTCGAGGAAAGCCGGATCGACACCACGCTCGAACCGCGTGCGGGCATCGCTGGCAAGGCCGAGCTTGCGGCCCGTCACGCCAATGGCTTCGGGATCGAAATAGGCGATCTCGAGCAGCAGGTCTGTGGTGCCTTCGGTCGCGCCCGAATGTTCCCCGCCCATGATACCGGCGATGTCGTGCACGCCATTGTCATCGGCGATCACGGTCATGGTGTCATCGAGCGTGTAGGTCTTCTCGTTGAGCGCCTCGACCGTCTCACCATCGTGCGCGCGGCGCGCGACGACAGCGCCCGACAGTTTCGCAAGGTCGTAGACATGGGCCGGGCGGCCGAAGGCGAGCATCAGGTAATTGGTCGCATCGACCAGCGGCGAGATCACGCGCTGGCCGGCCGCAAGCAGGCGGCGCTGCATCCATTCCGGGCTGGAGCCGGTGTTGTCGACGCCGCGGATGACACGGCCATAAAAGGCCGGGCAGCCTTGCGGATCGTCGATGCGAATTTCGACCGGGCAAGCGCCCTCGCCCGCTATCGATGGTACTTCGACAGCCTTGTAAGTGCCGAGACCCGCCGCCGCGAGATCGCGGGCAATCCCCATCACGCCCATGCAATCGGGCCGGTTGGGGGTAATGGCGACATCCAACACCGGGCTTGCCGCGTGATAATCCGCGAAGCTCGTGCCGACGGGCGCATCGGCAGGCAGTTCGATGATACCGTCATGCTCGTCGCCGAGTTCCAGTTCGCGCACCGAGCACATCATGCCGTTCGATTCGACGCCGCGGATCTTCGACTTGCGCAGTTCCATGCCATTGGCCGGCACCACCGCACCGGGCAGGCCCAGCACGCCCTTCATCCCGGCACGGGCATTAGGCGCGCCGCAGACGACCTGCAGCGGATCGCCTTCGCCCGTATCCACAGAAAGGACCTGTAGCTTGTCGGCATCCGGGTGCGGACCAGCGGTCAGCACTTCGGCCACACGGAAACCGGCAAGTTTGTCTGCCGGATCGTCGATCCCTTCGACCTCGTGGCCGATGGCGTTCAGCGCAGCGGCGATCTCTGTCACTCCCGCCTCGGTGTCGAGGAAATGCTTCAGCCATTCGAGCGAGAACTTCATGATGCCGCTCCTACGCCGCCGGAAAGGGTCGGCTGGTCGAAGGCGCTGAACCCGTAATGGTTGAGCCAGCGCCCATCGCCGTCGAAGAAGGCGCGCAGATCGTCCATGCCGTATTTCAGCATCGCCAGCCGGTCGACGCCAAGGCCCCAAGCGAAGCCTTGCCATTCGGCCGGGTCCAGCCCGGCCATTTCGATGACCCGGCGGTTGACCATGCCGCTGCCGAGCAGCTCCATCCAGCCGTGGCCCGGCGCATCGCCGTCACCGCCGAGTACCCTTTTGCCGCCGACATCCTGCCAGCCGACATCCACTTCCACTGAAGGCTCGGTGAAGGGGAAATAGCTGGGGCGAAGGCGCAGCACGATGTCGTCGCGCTCGAAAAAGGCCTTGAGAAAGGTCTCCAGCGTCCACCTCAGGTGGCCCAAGTGGATGTCGCGATCGATCACCAGCCCTTCGACCTGGTGGAACATGGGCGTGTGCGTGGCGTCGCTGTCGCTGCGATAGACGCGGCCGGGCGCGATGATGCGGATCGGCGCGCCCTGTGCCTTCATCGCGCGGATCTGCACCGGCGAGGTATGCGTCCTCAAGAGCATCCGGTTCCCGTCGGCATCACGGTCTGGGAAGTAGAACGTGTCGTGCATTGCGCGCGCGGGGTGCGTTTCCGCCATGTTGAGCGCAGTGAAATTGTGCCAGTCGTCCTCGATCTCCGGCCCGGTCGCGACGGAAAAGCCCATGTCGGCGAAGATTTCCGCCAGCTCGTCCATCACCTGGCTGACGGGGTGGACGCTGCCCTTCGCCGCGTGGGGTGCAGGCAGGGTGAGGTCCAGCGTCTCGCTGGCAAGGCGCGCGTCGAGAGCGGCATCGTCGAGCGCGGCCTTGCGCGCCGCAATGGCATCGGCGACCTGTGTGCGCGTGCCCTGGATCTTCGGGCCTTCGCTTTGCCGCTGCTCCGGCGTCATCCCGCCCAATGTCTTCAGCAGGGCGCTGACCCAGCCCTTCTTGCCGAGCGCCTCGATGCGGATCGCCTCCAGCGCATCGCCGGTTTCGGATGCGGCGATCGCGCCCAGCGTGTCGGAAAGCCGTGTGTCGGTATCGTCTGCCATGGTGCCCTATCTGGTCTTCGGGGGTCCGGTGTCAGGTTGGTTCGTTACGGTCCAATACGAAGAAGCGCCACCCCCGCCTTGGCAGGAGCAGCGCTTCGTGCCGTAGTCCGTCAGGACGACATCAATCAGGCGGGAAGCGCCCCGGATCGGGTCCGGGGCAGGCTGACCCTCTCCCGGCTTAGGCCGGGAGAGCGTCCTTGGCCTGCTTGATGATCGTCTTAAAGGCTGCGCCCTCATTCATGGCGAGGTCGGCCATCACCTTGCGGTCGAGCTCGATCCCGGCAAGCTTGGTGCCGTGGATGAACTGCGAATAGGTCAGGCCTTCGGCGCGGACAGCCGCGTTGATGCGCTGGATCCACAGGGCGCGGAAGTTGCGCTTCTTAACCTTGCGGTCGCGATAGGCGTACTGGCCGGCCTTTTCGACCGCCTGGCGCGCGACGCGGATGGTGTTCTTGCGGCGGCCGCGATAGCCCTTGGCCTGGTCCAACAGCCGCTTGTGCTTCTGGCGCGTGGTAACGCCGCGTTTGATGCGAGGCATAATTCTGTTCCTTAATCAGTCACATGGTCCGGGCCTGCCCTCGCCCCCGCCCTTCCACCCGGATGATACCCGGCAGGCTCAGGGTGGAAGGGCGGGGGCGAGGGTAG
The DNA here is from genome assembly GCF_030406725.1 of Alteriqipengyuania flavescens. Classification (NCBI taxonomy): domain Bacteria; kingdom Pseudomonadati; phylum Pseudomonadota; class Alphaproteobacteria; order Sphingomonadales; family Erythrobacteraceae; genus Pseudoblastomonas; species Pseudoblastomonas flavescens. The sequence goes on from NZ_CP129107.1 coordinate 838,244, forward strand.
GCCCGGCAGCGGCGTTAGCCGCCCAATATCAATCCAGCCCGTAAGGGGCCCATTTCTTCACGGCCTTGACGTCGCACTTGGCGAGAACGTCGGTGCCGCGGTTCTGGCGGATGTACTTCGCATTGTGGCTGATCAGGCGGTGGCGCTTGCCGGCGACACCGTGCTTGACCTTGCCGTTAGCGGTGATCTTGAAGCGTTTCTTCACACCGCTCTTGGTCTTGAGCTTGGGCATTTTCATCTCCTGTCAGAGACACGTCCGAACCAGCCCTGGCAGCCCTAACGGCCAGACCGGCAGATGAATCACGTGTCGGTGAAGGGCGCGCATCTAGCGGATGCTGCGCGAAATGCAAGGCCTGCGCCCGTCAGGCGTCGTAGATCATCTTGACCGTCATCCCGCCGTCGATGACGATCTGCTGTCCGGTCACGAAGCCTGCGCCGGCAAGCCATTCGACCGCCTCCGCGATGTCCGCCACCGTGCCGACCCGTCCGGCGGGATGCTGCGACTTCGCGGTCTTGGAATGCCCGGCCTCGCTGCGCTCGCCTTCCTTCTGCCACGGGCCGGTTTCGATCCATCCCGGAAGGATCGCGTTGGCGCGCACTTCCGGCCCGAGCGAGACGGCGAGCGCGTGAGTGAGCGCGGATACGCCGCCTTTCGCCGCGCTATAGGCAAAGGTGTTCTCCTCGCTCATCAATGCGCGGGTGGAGGAGATATTGGCGATGCTCGCCCCGTCGCCGCGCCGCAGCAACGGCAGGGCCTCGCGGCTGCACAGGAAGGCGGCGGTCAGGCTCGCGTCGATCCAGCCCTGCCAGCTTTCCAGCGACAGGTCCTCCAGCTTTCCTGCATAGGGATCGGCGATCCCGGCGTTGTTCACCAGCACGCCCAGCGCCTCGCCATCGAGCCAGGCGTCGACGGCGGTGAAAGCCTTCCTGGTCGTGCTTTCCCGCCCCACGTCGCAGGCATGGGTGAGCAATTGCGCTTGCGGATAGGCTGCCGAAAGTTCGGCCAGCGCGTCCCCGTCCTTGTCGAGCGCCGCGACGCGCCAGCCGAGGCCGAGGAAATGGACTGCGCAGCCGCGGCCGATGCCGTTGCCCGCGCCGGTGATGCAGATCGTTTTCGTGGTCATGGTCAGCCCAACGAACGAGCCGGTCAGGAGTGCCCCATCGCCTCCAGCACATCGTCTAGCCGCGCGGGATCGCCGAGCGCGAGGACGGTGCCGTCGCTGTCCGCATCGAGCGGGTTGCCCTGCCAGTCGCTCATCGTCCCGCCGGCGCCCTCCACGATGGGGACCAGTGCGGCATAATCGTAGATGGCCAGCCCGGCTTCGCACACGATGTCGAGATGGCCGCCGGCAAGCAGGCCGTAATTGTAGCAATCGCCGCCGTAGACGATCGTCCCCTGGCGGACATTGCCTCCGATCGCGCCGGCCAGCCGCATGTACGGTTCCGCCTGGCCGGCGTTGAAATAATGCGGGCTGCTGGTTGCCAACACGGCGCCTTCCAGTGCGGCGCAGCTTCGAGTGCGGACCGGCTTGCCGTTGAAACTCGTCCCTTCCCCGATGCGACCGGCCCAGCGCTCCCTTGCGACCGCCTGGTCGATGATGCCGAGGACGGGCCAGCCGTCCTGCACCAGCGCGATCAGCGTGCCGAAGATCGGCCGACCGGCCATGAAGCTGATCGTCCCGTCGATCGGGTCGAGCACCCAGCGGCGCCCGGCGCCTTCGTTGGAAAGCCCGTATTCCTCACCGAGGATACCGTCACCGGGCCGCTCGGCTTCCAGGATGGCGCGAATGGCCGCCTCGGCCGCCTTGTCGGCTTCGGTCACCGGAGAGCGGTCGGCCTTGCGCTCGTGCGACCATTCGCCGCGGAACAGCGGACGGATCGCTTCGCCCGCCGCATCGGCGAGACGGTGCGCCAGCTTCAGATCGTCGGCAGTCGCCATTTCAGTCGAACAGGCTGGAGACGCTGGCCTCGTCGGCGATGCGGCGCATGGCTTCGCCCAGCAGCGGGGCGACGGTGAGCGTGCGGATGCGCTGCGAATCGTCCGCCGCATCGGTCGCCCGGATCGTGTCGGTGATGACGAGTTCCTTCAGCGCACTCTTGTCCACGCGGGCCACCGCGCCGCCAGACAGCACGCCGTGGGTGATGTAGGCCGCCACGCTCGATGCGCCTTCGTCCAGCAGCGCCTGCGCCGCGTTGCACAGCGTGCCGCCCGAATCGACGATATCATCGATCAGGATGCAGTGCCGGCCCTTCACGTCGCCGATGATGTTCATCACTTCGCTTTCGCCCGGACGGTCGCGGCGTTTGTCGACGATAGCGAGCGGCGCGTTGTCGAGCCGCTTGGCGAGCGCCCGTGCGCGCACCACGCCGCCGACATCGGGGGAGACAACCATAAGGTCCTGGTCGCCGTAGCGCGCCTGGATGTCGGCTGCCATCACGGGCGCTGCGTAGAGGTTGTCGGTCGGGATATCGAAGAAGCCCTGGATCTGCCCCGCGTGCAGGTCCACCGACAGCACGCGGTCGGCCCCGGCTTCGGTAATCAGGTTTGCCACCAGCTTGGCCGAGATCGGCGTGCGCGGGCCGGGTTTGCGGTCCTGCCTGGCATAGCCGAAATAGGGCACCACCGCAGTGATCCGCTTGGCCGAGGCTCGCTTGAGCGCATCGATGCCGATCAGCAGTTCCATGAGGTGGTCGTTGGCCGGGAAACTGGTCGACTGGACCAGGAAAACGTCCTCGCCGCGCACGTTCTCGTGGATTTCGATGAAGATCTCTTCGTCGGCGAAGCGGCGCACGCTGGCATCGGTCAGCGGCATTTCCAGATAGCCGGCGATGGCCCGGGCGAGCGGCAGGTTCGAATTGCCGGCCATGATCTTCATGTCTGCGAATCTCCGTAGGGTATGGGTGTGCCGACGGGCTTAGGCGCGGGGCCGGCTATTGCAACCGCCCGCCGCCCGCTTTCCCCGCCGCGAGGGCGTTCGGATGGGTTGCTCGCCCCTTGTCCAGCGAGGGCACCCGCCCGCGTCAGACGCGGTGTTCGCCCTTGATCCAGCGCACGCTTTCGCCAGCAGTGCGCAGGACTGTCGCCCGGAAATCGGACACCCGGCTCTCGCCCGCTTGCGTCAGACGCGGTGCTCGCCCTTTATCCACCGCACCGTGCCGGACGAGGCGCGCATGACCACGCTTTCGGTCGTCATCAGCCCGCCGCGTCGGCGCTTTACCCCGTCGAGCAGCGATCCGTCGGTCACGCCGGTGGCGGCAAAGATGCAGTCGCCGCGGGCGAGGTCTTCCAGCTTGTAGATGCGGTCGAAGTCGCTGTCGGGGATGCCCCATTTGCGGGCGCGCGCCTTTTCGTCCTCGTTGCGGAAGACCAGGCGGCCGTTGAACTGGCCGCCGACGCAGCGCAGGGCGGCGGCGGCCAGCACGCCTTCAGGCGCCCCGCCGGTGCCCATGTACATATCGATGGTCGTGTCCTCGTCCGTCGTCGCGATGACGCCGGCAACGTCCCCGTCGCCGATCAGCACGACCCCGCAGCCCAGCTCGCGCAGTTCGGCGATGATATTGGCGTGGCGCGGCCGGTCGAGCACGCAGACGATAATCCCGGAGGGCTCGACGCCCTTGGCCGCCGCGACCGCCTTCACATTCTCGGTGGGCGATCTGGCGAGGTCGATCACGCCCTCGGGATAGCCGGGGCCGACCGCGATCTTTTCCATGTAGGTATCGGGCGCGTTGAGCAGGCAGCCTTCCTCCGCCGCGGCCAGCACGGCAAGCGCGTTGGGGCCGGCCTTGGCCGTGATCGTGGTGCCTTCGAGCGGGTCGAGCGCGATGTCGATCTTCGGGCCCTTGCCGGGCGCGCCGCCGACCTTTTCGCCGATATAGAGCATCGGCGCCTCGTCACGCTCGCCTTCCCCGATGACCACCGTGCCGTCCATGTAAAGCTCGTCGAACGCGGCGCGCATGGCCTCCACCGCAGCGGCGTCGGCCGCCTTTTCGTCGCCGCGGCCGATCAGCTTGCTCGCGGCGATGGCGGCCGATTCCGTCACCCGGACCATTTCGAGCACGAGGACACGGTCGAGGACGCTGGACGCGGTGGTCTTATTCATTGGCAATTCACCCGTTCTGGCAGAGGGCCACGGCAGCGTGCATAGCTATTCATGGCCGGTGCCGCGGCGCTTAGCCAGAGGCGAGGGGAAAGTCGAGCGTGCGAATTGACCGGTTGGCCCCGCTGGCAGCCCTGCCCCTTCTTCTGTTGCATTCACCGGCGCTGGCACAGGACCTCGACGCCCCGCCGGAACCGGGCACAGTGGAGAGCCTTGGCGTCTATCGCGCCGCGCCGCCCGACGAAATCGACCTGACTCAGGACGACCGGACCGAGCTTCCCGCCGATGCCGCCACCCCTGCCCAGCAGGAGGAATGCCGCAGGCAGCAGGAGGCGGCGATCGTGCGCGAGGAGATCGTGGTGTGCGGCGAGGTGGCCGACCAGTCCCAGTACCGGACGATGTCGCGCAAGGACGCACAGGCGCGATATGCCCGCGAAACCAATACGCAGGGCGCGTTCGGCGCGCCCGACCATGCACCCGACATTGCGGGCCCCGGCATCTTTCGCGGAAAGCCGACCATCAGCGGCGTTTGCCTGCCGCTGTCCTGCCCGAAGGCCCTGCCGCGTTTCATCGACGTTACCGCCTTGCCGATGGCCCCCGCCGGGTCCGACGCCGACCGGATCGCGCGCGGCCTGCCGCCGCTAGGCAACGAGACCGGCACCCCACAAGAGGCTGACGAAGAAGCGCCGGCTGAGCCGGAAGACGAGGACGGATCAGTCGGCGAGTAACTGCAGCGCCAGCGGCGCGTCGGTCAACACGTCCGATCCGCCGAGCGCTTCGAGCGCATCGCGCACGCAGCTTTCGCGGCCGTGGTGCGAGACCATCATCACCAGTACCTCGCCGCCGTCGGCCGACTGGCCGCGCTGCATCATCGTTTCGATCGACACCCCGGCATCGCGCATCGCGGCGGTCAGTTCGGCCAGCACGCCGGGCCGGTCGTAGACGCTGAAGCGCAGGTAGAAGCGCGCCTCGTTGGCGCCGTGGTCGGCGCGCCGGGCCTCCATCAGCCGATCCGTCGGCACAGCGAAGGCCGGGCCGGTCATGCCACGCGCGAGATCGACCAGGTCAGCAGCCACCGCGCTCGCCGTCGGCTCGGCCCCCGCGCCCGCACCCTGGAACAGCAGGCGGCCGGCGAAATCGCCTTCCACCACCACCGCGTTGGTCGGGCCGGTCACATGGGCCAGCGGATGACCGAGCGGGACCAGCATCGGAGCGACCTTCTGCAGCAATGCGCCTTCTGCCCCGCCGCTCGGCCGCGCCATGGCGACGAGGCGGATGACGTGGCCGAGCCGCGCCGCTTCCGCCACGTCGGCAGGGCGCAACCGGTCGATCCCCTCCGTCTTCACGCCGGCGAAATCGAGCTGCGTGCCGAAACCGATCGCGGCGAGGATGGCGAGCTTGTGCGCCGCGTCAATCCCGCCGATGTCGAAGCTGGGGTCCGCCTCGGCGTAGCCCTTCTCTTGCGCCTCGCCGAGGACGTCGGCAAAGGCGCGCCCGCTCGTTTCCATCTCGCTGAGGATGAAATTGCTGGTCCCGTTGAGGATGCCGTAGAGCCGCTCGACCCGGTTGGCCGCCGCGCCTTCACGCAGCCCCTTCACCACCGGGATCCCGCCCGCAACCGCCGCCTCGAAAAGAAGCGCGGCATCGTTGGCTTCGGCAAGCTGGGCAAGCTCGTGCCCGTGCTCGGCGATCAGCGCCTTGTTCGCCGTGACGAAGGCCTTGCCGGCGCCGAGCGTGGCCCGCGCGAGATCGAGCGCGGCGCCGGACGACCCGCCGACCACTTCCACCACCACGTCGACATCGCCGCGCGCAGCAAGCGCCGTCATGTCGTTTTCCCAGGCGAAGCCCGACAGGTCGACACCGCGATCCCGTCCCCGCTCCCTGGCGGATACCGCAGTCACCGCCAGCGAAACGCCGCCACGTTCGGCCAGAAGCGCGCTGTTCCCTTCGATCAGGCGCAGCAACCCCACCCCGACCGTGCCGAGGCCGGCAAGCCCGATCCTGAGCGGTTGTGTCATGTCGTCGATCATTCCGTCGGCCATCGTCATCGCCTCGCCCATAGCGCAGCCGCGCCCGATGGCGAGACAGTTAAGCTAGTGAGATGGCTAGGTGCGGTTGCGCAGACAGGGCCCAAGACCGTCGCGCACGACGCGGTAGTCGGATTCGGCCCGCGCACGGTCCTGCGCGCTTTCGGTCAGCAAAACGCCGGACGGCAGGCTATCCGGGAGGCTGCAGGCGAGGCGATACCACTCGAGAGTGCCATTGGCGGGCGCCGCCGCCGACTGATCGACGATCTCGCTCCATGACACGCCCCAGCGCGGCTGCTGCCCCGGGCGGCGCAGGATCGTCGCGGTGACCGTGGCGTCGTCGGGGCTCGCAAAGAAAATTTGCGTCTCCGATTCGCCGGCCAGGTTGCCAGGCACGGACAGCACGTCGCGCACGCCCGACACGCGCGGCGGCGCGTCCGCGGCGCTCAGCTGGGACATCACAGCCAAGGTCTGCTCGATCAGGCTCGGCGTTGCCGGAAGCTGCGCATCGGGCGCGATCAGCTGGATTTCGCCCGGAACGCGCCCCACCTTTGCGAAGACGATGACCGGAGCCTTTTCGATCTTGGGAGGTTCGCCTTCGGCATCCAGCGGCAGGTCGACGAGATAGGTAAGGACTTCGCCCACCGGTGCCTGCGAATACAGCAGCCGCTGCGTCTCCCCCTCGACGTAGAAGCGCACCATGCCTGGCGCGACATTCGGCGCGCGCTCCGGCTTCAGCGCGACCGCCTCGGCGATATTGACCACCGCGACCAGATCCGCCGCTTCGCCATAGGTGACGAAATCGGCGTAGGTCGGCGCCGGGCCCGCCGCGACCGGCGGCAGGCTGCGGATCTCGTCGCCGCCCCCGCCGATGCAGGCAGAAACTGCGAGAGCCAGCGGCGGAAGGGCGAGCAGGTTGAAAAGGCGCTTGGGCATGGTCTCTCCGGTAACGGGACGGCGATGAACGGAACCTATCTGGCGTGCAGGAGGTTGCGAGTAAAGACGGCCTTCAAAGCGGACCGGCGCGCGTTAACCTTTCGATAAACCGTTTGCGTTGCCGCGAGCTATCCCGCTAAGGGGCGCCCGTCCGGAGCCGGGACGTACAAGGGCTTCGGGCCGGGCCATCGCGGCCTTCGGGGAGTTGGATTGCGCCGCCTTCGCGGACATTCTCGCTAGACTCGGAGACGGCAGAAGGGGATGTTATCTCCCCGACTCGACCAAACGCGTTGGGTCCTTGGGATTGGCAATGGAGTGATGCAACTGAATGGCTTATGCTGACCAACAGATGAGCGGGAACAAGATTGTCTCGATCATTATCGTTGCGCTCATCCATATCCTCGTCGGTTACGTCTTGATCAGCGGCCTCGCCCTTTCTGCGGCGAAGAACGTGATCGAACGTGTGACCACGGTGGATATCGAAGAGCCGGAACCCGAGCCGACGGAAGAGCCGCCGCCGCCGGACGAGCCGCCGCCGGAAACGGTGCCGCCGCCAGTCACCGTGCCGCCGCCGCCGACGCAGATTAATCGGGCGCAGCCCGATCGCCAGACGACGTCGGAATCGCCGCCGCCGCGGCCTCCGGCCAGCTCCGCGCCGCCTCCGGGCCCGCCTCCGGGTCCGCCGCCGCCACCGCCTCCGCCGCCTCCTCCTCCGCCCCCGCCCCCGCCGCCTTCTCAGGCACGTGGTGTGCAGCCGGACAACCAAGGGCGCTGGGCAGGCCAGATCCAGAGCAACTATCCTTCGCGCGCCCTTCGTGCCGGCGACGAGGGTACCGTCCGGCTCACCGTTCGTGTCGGCTCGAACGGTCGGGTGGAAAGTTGCAGCGTGACCGGGTCTTCGGGCTCCAGCGCGCTGGACGATGCGGCCTGTCGCGGGATGGAACGCTATGCTCGCTTCAAACCGGCCCTGAACGACGCGGGTCAGCCGATCTCGTCGTCCTACAGTACCGCCATTCGCTACCAGATCCCGCGTTGATGGCGGCGGCGTAGCTAGATTTACGAATTCAATTTTCTGAGAGGAAATTCGCAATGCTTATCGAAATCATGGCCGCCGCAGGCGGTGAAGAAGTGAAGAACCAGTTCGGTTTCTGGGAAGCCATGGAACAGGGCGGTCCGATCGCCTGGGCCATCTTCGGCGTCCTTGTGATCATGTCGGTCGGTTCCTTTTACATCCTGTTCACCAAGCTGTTCGAACAGCAGAAGGTGATGAACCAGTACAAGGACACCCGCTCCAAGTTCTGGCGTGCGGGCAGCATCGACGAAGGTGCGACGAAGCTCGAAAAGAACAGTGCCTGGCGCCAGCTTGTCGACGATGCGCGTGAAGCCAAGTCGGAACACGCCAAGATGACCGACGACGTGGAAGCCCACGACTGGCTGCACGGCTCGATGGCTCGCAGCGAAGCAGCGATCAACGCGAAGCTCGCCGGCGGCCTGCCGTTCCTCGCATCGGTCGGTGCAACGGCACCGTTCGTCGGCCTGCTCGGTACGGTGATCGGTATCTACCGCGCTCTCATCAACATCGGCCTCGCCGGTTCGGCCTCGATCGACAAGGTTGCCGGCCCCGTCGGTGAAGCGCTGATCATGACCGCCATCGGCCTGCTCGTGGCCGTGCCGGCCGTGCTTGCCTACAACTGGCTGCAGAGCCGCAACCGTCGCATCGCCGCGATGCTCAGCGGTTTCTCGAACGAACTGATGGCCAACATCACTTCGAACGGTGCGGTGAAGCCGAAGGTGATGACCGCTACGTCGACCCAGGCAGCCGGCAAGGCAGCTGCCACGAAGCCGACCACGGCGACGGCAGCCCGTCCGGCGACGACCACGACGACCACGACGACCAAGCCGAAGGCATAACGGCGCCTCGTCAATTGCGATGAGAGGGCGGCCATGAGCCGCCCTCTCCCGACAAAACGAAGTTTTGAGACAGGACGAAAACCATGGCAATTTCAATGGGCGGCGGCGGTGAAGAGACGCCGATGTCGGACATCAACACGACGCCACTCGTGGACGTCATGCTGGTGCTCCTGATCATCTTTCTCATCGCCGTTCCTGTCGCCATCCAGACGATCGAAAAGCTGAATATCCCGGTGTTCGAGTCGATCGAATCGAAGGACAAGGTGGAAAATCTGCAGCTGACCGTCAGCACCACCGACGATGCCGGCCGCAGCGCCGGCGAGCCGGGTTACCAGGGCGCCTCGCGCAATGGCGATTGCCGCGTCTACTTCAACAATATCGCGCCGGTGGATTCGACCCAGCTTTACGAGCGTGCCGTCGGCCGCATCGACAATCTGATCGAGCAGGCAGGTAGCGTGGAAGCCTTGGTCGAAGACCCGGAGCGTATTCCGCAGGTCCACATCCGCGGCGACGCAAACGCACCTTGGCGCTGCATCGCAGGCACGATCTACCAGGTGCAGGCAGCCGGTTTTCCGGTCGTCGGCTTCATTTCCAATCCGACCGAGCCCGGCATCTAAGCCGCGCATACGGTACGGATAGAAAGAGTTAAGGAGTAACACCCCATGGCAATGTCAGGCGGCAAGGACGATGGCAGCCCGATGATGGAAATGAACACGACGCCGTTGATCGACGTCATGCTCGTTCTCCTCATCATGTTCATCATCACCATTCCCGTGGCGACGCACTCGGTCGACATCGACATGCCGGTGCCGAACGACCAGCCGCTCCCGGACCAGCCGGATCCGATCAAGAACAAGATCCTGCTGACCGAAGACGACCGCATCCTGTGGAACGGTGACGAGATCAACCAGCAGCAGCTGGTGAACCTTCTCGCGGAAACGCTTCGTTTCGAAGTCGAGCCGGAACTGCAGTACGAACCCTATCCGGCCGCAAGTTATGACCGGGCGGCCAAGGTCCTGCAGATCATCAAGACGTCCGGCGTGAGCAAGTTCGGCTTCGTCGGCAACGAACAGTATCGCAACTTCGGCACGGGTGGCCCCGCCAACCCCGTGGGCGGCGCCAACTAGGCTCCGCGACCAGAGAAACACCGGGAAGGGCGGCTTCGGCCGCCCTTTTTGTTGCGCGCCGCATGTGACGTTCGTCCGAGGCCGACGCATCGCGCTCCAAACAGCCCCGATGCATTCGCCACCCCATATAATACGTTATTACATCCAATGTGGGAGGTGAGCGATGACCGACACGCGATCCGGCACGATGGGCGAGATGAACACCACGCCGCTGATCGACGTGCTGCTGGTCCTCCTGGTCATGTTCATTATCACCATCCCGGTCGCCACCCACTCGGTCGATATCGATATCGGTGCCGACGGGACGCCGCCCGTCATCCCGATCGATCCGATCAAGAACAAGGTTGTCATCACGACCGACGGCGCCCTCCTTTGGAACGGCGAGCCGACCGGAGAGGCCGGCCTGATGCAGGCGCTGCAAGACACCAAGTCGATGCGACCCGCGCCCGAATTGTAGTTCGAGGCCTTCGCCGATGCGCCCTACAACGCTGCCGCTCGCACGCTGCGGCTGGTGAAGGCGAGCGGGGTGAGCAATTTCGGCTTCGTCGGCAACGAACCGCCAGTTCGCCGCTGCCGCCGAATAAGCGCAAGCACGGCTAGTTCTTGTCAACCTCCGGTCGCTCCGGCCGCTCCGGCCGCATGGCTGAGGCGGCGAGGCTTTCCGCCTCCAGTAGCAATTCGTCGTCGGCAGAGCCCTGCGGGGTGCTTTCCCGTCCGATCATTACCATGATCGGCACCGCGAGCGGGCTGACCCGGTCGAGTTCGACATGGACCAGTCGCTCCGCCGCATGATCGAGCACGTCGCCCAGCCGCCCGACGTCGGTCATCAGCGTGCGGGCATCGGCCCAGGCGGCTTCCAGCAGGACGTGGTCCGGCTCGTACTTCCGCAGCACGTCGTAGATCAGGTCGGTCGAAAACGTGACCTGCTTGCCGGTCTTGCGCTTGCCCGGGTGCTGGCGCTCCACGAGGCCCCCTATCACCGCAACCTCCCGAAAGGCGCGGCGCAGCAAATGCGACTGCTGGACCCAGTCGACGAACTCGTCGGCCAGGATGTCGGGCGACAGCAGCGGCGCGTGTTCGGTCACCGGGCGAAGGCCCCACACGGCAAGGCAATAATCGTTGGCGTTGAAACCCAGCGGCTTGAGCCCGCGATCCTCCATCCGCTTGGTCACCAGCATGCCGAGCGACTGGTTCGCGTTCCAACCGGCGAAGGTGTAATAGACGCTGTAGTGCCGCTTCGCATGGGGGAAGCTTTCCACCAGCAGCCGGCCCGGCGCGGGCATTTCGCTGCGCCAGTCCTGCACCTCGAGCCATTCGCGCACGTCGTCCGGGAAGCGGCCCCAGCCGGCCCGGTCGTCCAGCATCGCCTGCACCCGGTCTGCCAAATGCGTGGTCAGCGGCATGCGCGCGCCGCCATAGGAGGGGATCATCGCAGATTCCTTCGACGCACGGACGATCACCTCCATGTCGCGGATCTGTTCGACTTCCAGGCTCGTGCCGGAAAAGAAGAACGTGTCGCCCGGCGATAGCTGCGCCGCGAAGCGTTCCTCCACCCGGCCGAGCGACCGCCCGTTGCGGAAGCGCACCTCCAGCATCTCGGAATCGATGATGATCCCGGCATTGAGCCGATGCTTCGCTGCCATTTCCGGATGGGTCAGACGCCACATGCCGGCCCTGTCACGCGTGATGCGCTGGAACCGGTCGTAGGCCTTAAGCGCATAGCCGCCGGTGGCCACGAAGCCGAGCACGCGCTGCCACACCGCCTCGTCCACCCACGCATAGGCGAGGCTGGAGCGGACTTCGGCCAGCAGCGCAGCCTCTTCGAACGGGGCCGCGCAGGCGCAGGCCATCACGTGCTGGGCGAGCACGTCGAGCCCGCCGGGGCGGAAGTCCTCGCCGTCGCGCCGGCCCTCGTCGACCGCCTCCTTGGCCGCGGTCGCTTCGAGGAACTCGAACCGGTTGCCGGGCACGAGCAGCGCGCGGCTCGGCTGGTCGAGGCGGTGGTTGGCGCGGCCGATGCGTTGCAGCAGGCGGCTGGAGCCCTTGGGCGCGCCCATCTGCACGACGAGGTCGATGTCGCCCCAGTCGACGCCGAGATCGAGGCTGGCCGTCGCCACCAGCGCGCGCAGCTCGCCGCGCGCCATCGCCCCTTCCACCTTGCGGCGCGCCTCCTTAGACAGGCTGCCGTGGTGGATGCCGATGGGCAGGTTCTCCCCGTTCGCGTCCCACAGGTGCTGGAAGATGTACTCCGCCAGGAAGCGCGTGTTGGTGAAGACCAGCGTGGTGCGGTTCTGGCGGATGAGGTCGTAGAGCTGCGGGATGGCCCAGGTCGCCGCATGGCCGCCCCACGGCACGCGCTCCTCTTCCGGCAGCAGGATCTCCACCTCGGCGGGCGCGCCCTCCTCGCCTTCCACGAGTTCGACCGTATCGAGGTCACCCCACGGGGCGAGCCACTCGCGAAACCCTTCCGCATTAGCCACTGTCGCCGACAGGGCTGCGCGCCGGAGGCCGGGCGCAATGGCCTGCAACCGCGCCAGCGAGAGCGCGAGCAAGTCCCCGCGCTTGCCGGTGGCGAAGGCGTGGATCTCGTCGATCACGATCCGCTTGAGGCCTGCGAACAGCTCGAAACTGTCGGGATAGCTGAGCAGCAGGGAGAGCGACTCGGGCGTGGTCAGCAGGACGTGCGGCGGCTTCTCCCGCTGCCGGCGCTTGCGATCCGACGGCGTGTCGCCGCTGCGCGTCTCGACCCTGATCGGCAGGCCCATTTCCTCGATCGGTGCGATGAGGTTGCGCTGCACGTCATGCGCGAGGGCCTTGAGCGGACTGACATAGAGCGTGTGCAGCCCTGCCGGCGGCTCGGCGTCGCCAAGGCGCGAAGGCGTGAAGTCGGAGAGCGTCGGCAGGAAGCCCGCCAGCGTCTTACCCGCGCCCGTATCCGCCACCAGCAGCGCATGGCGCCCCGCATCGCTCGCCGCCAGCATGGCGCTCTGGTGCCGCCGCACCCGCCACCCGCGCCCTGCGAACCACTGCGCGATCTCCGGCGGTGTAGGATCGGTGTTGGAGCTACCCACGCGCGCTCCTCACCGATGGAACACTTGGAACACGGTCCTGGCGGAAATCCGGGGGGCAGGCGGGCGGGGACCTCATGCCGGGAGAAACGGGCGGAGAGCAGGATTGGTGCCGTACCGAGAACATGGCACCACTTTGCTATGCTGAACGGGCGTAGGAAAGTGCCTTAGTGCCCCACGCTTTCGCCGCGTTCGAGGCCGCTCAGCGCCAGCTGTTCGTCGATCTGCGCCATCAGCCGCGCGAGGCCTTCCTCGCTGTCGCTTTCGGCGCGGGCGACGAGGACGTCCTGCGTGTTCGACGCGCGCAGCAGCCACCAGCCGTCGTCGGTGGTGACGCGCACCCCGTCGGTCGTGTCGGCGTTCGCGTCACTGCCGGCGATGCGGCCCGCGACCTCGTCGATGGCGGCGAACTTGCGGCTCTCGTCCACCTGGAAGCGCATTTCCGGCGTGTTGATCATGTCCGGCATGTCGGCCCGCAGCTGCGTGACCGACTTGCCGAGCCGCGCGGCGGCGGCGATAAGGCGCACACCGGCGTACAGCGCGTCGTCGAAACCGTAATAATCGTCCGCAAAGAACACGTGGCCGCTCATTTCCCCGGCAAGAGGCGCGGCCGTTTCCTTCATTTTGGACTTAATAAGGCTGTGCCCGGTCTTCCACATCACCGGCTTTCCGCCGTGCGCCGCGACATGGTCGAACAGGGCGCGGCTGGCCTTCACATCGGCGATAACCGTGCTGTTAGGTAGTTTTCCGAGGAGGTCTTCGGCGTAGATCATCAGTAACTGATCCCCCCAGATGACGCGGCCTTCGCCGTCGATCGCGCCGATACGGTCGCCGTCGCCGTCGAATGCCACTCCGAAGTCGAGGTTCTTGTCCGCGACGAGGGCTTTGAGGTCGGCCAGGTTGGCCTCGACAGTGGGATCTGGATGATGATTGGGAAACGCACCATCGACATCGGTATAAAGCAGGTGATGCTCGCCCGGCAGCCGCGCGGCGAGCTTTTCGAGCGCGGGGCCGGCGGCGCCGTTGCCGGCATCCCAGCCGACGCGCATCCCGGCCAGCGCATCGGCATCGATACCGTCCAGTCCGGAAAGGATGCGGTCGATATAGGCGTCCATGATATCGACGCTCTCGACCTCTCCGGTCCCGTCGGCCCATTCGCCCGCGGCGCTCATCCGGCCGAGCCGCTGGATATCCTCGCCGAAGAACGGCCGGCCAAGAAATACCATCTTGAAGCCGTTGTAATTGGCGGGATTGTGGCTGCCAGTTATCTGAATGCCGCCATCCACCTCTTCGGCTGAGGCTTCCGCGTAATAGAGCATCGGCGTGGCGCTCATGCCGATGCGCCGCACGTCGCACCCGGCGGCGGTGAGGCCTTCGACCAGCGCATGTTCGAGGATGGGGGAGCTTGTCCGCCCGTCATACCCGACCGCGACTTTCTTGCCCCCTTCGGCGCGCAGCATGGTGCCGAAAGTGCGGCCGATGGCGCGCGCATCGTCTGCGCCCAGCGTTTCGCCGACGATTCCGCGAATGTCGTATTCGCGCAAGGTGGTGGGGTCGAAGGTATGGCTCATGGGATGGTATCCTCGGTCGGGTCGGGTGGCGGAGCTTCGCGGGGAAGCTCGCCCAGCAAAAGGTCGCGCGCAGCGTTGAGTTCCTGCAGACGCGCAGTTGAGCCGCCGCGGTCGGGATGGACCAGTGCGGCCATGCGGCGGTGGGCGGCGCGAATGTCCTTGTGGGTGGCAGTAGCCGACACGCCGAGCAGCTTGCGCGCCTTGAACACGGCCTGCCCGCGCGTGGGCTGCGCGCTCAGGTATTCCCACGGCCACTTGCCCAGCGCCCAGCGGACCACGATGCAGATCGCTGCGGCGATGATGACCAGCTTGGTCACGGTCAGGCCGTCTCCAGCTCTGCCGCCGCATGGGCCGGTTGCGGCAGATTGAGCGCTTTCAGCAGCACCCTCAGTTCCTGCCGCGCGACGAGGTGGCTGGTGCCAAGCTCGCCCAGGTGTCCCTTGTCGAGCAGCGTCAGCCCGGCGGGGAACAGGGCGCGATAGATCACGCGTTCGGACAGGCCGTGCGCGGTGCGGAAACCGACGCGCTTCGACATTTCGGCCAGCGCCTGGTCCAGCCGGCGCTGGTTCTTGGCCTCGACATGGCCGGTGCGATTGCGCACGACCAGCCAGTCCATCGCGCGCCGCCCCTGCTCCATCCCGGCGCGGCTGCGCTTGAGGCGCGCTTCCCAGATCAGCTCGGCATAGAAGGACAGTTTGCGGACCTTGAAATTGTCGGGATCGACCTGGCCGATGAGGTCGAAATCGACGAAGCTGTCGTTGAGCGGGGTGACCAGCGTATCGGCGTCGGTCGCCGCGTGGCGGGCCACCGGATCGTCGCGCCCGGGCGTGTCGATGATTACGAAATCGCAGCCATCGGACAGCTCGGAGAGCTTGGCGTCATAGGCATCGGTGTCGGTCGTATCGAGCACGTCGAAAACGGGACCGGGCAGCTCGATCTTCCGCTCACGCGCCAGGTCGCGGCGGTTTTCGAGATAGCGGTAAAGCGTGCGCTGGCGCGGATCGATATCCAGCGCGGCAACCTTCGCGCCCTGGTAGGACAGCGCGACGGCCACGTGCACGGCGGTGGTCGACTTGCCGGTGCCGCCCTTCTCATTGGCGAATACGATACGATGTGCGCTACCGGTGGCCATCGGCCTCCCCTTTCTGGCCTCCGCACGGCCCTGCCCCGGGCGATGCGAAAGCGTGATTGCGAAACCCGCCCGCGCCCCGCTAGGGACGAGGACCTGTTCGCACGTCCATAGAGGAGGGCTGCCCAAGTGGAAACCGTCACCGACCTCGCTTCGCTGCGCCAGGCTGTGGATGAATTGCGCGCCGCGGGGACAAGTTCCGCCACCGTGGCGCTGGTGCCGACGATGGGCGCGCTGCACGAAGGCCACCTGACGCTGGTGCGTGAGGCGGCGAAACGCGCCGATGCAGTCGTCGCCAGCATTTTCGTCAACCCGACCCAGTTCGGCCCGAACGAGGACCTGGACGCCTATCCCCGCCAGCTGGCCGAGGACAGCGCCATGCTGCAAGCCGAAGGCGTCGCGCTGCTGTGGGCGCCGACGGTGGAGGCGATGTACCCGGCGGGCTTTGCCACCACCATCGCGGTCGCCGATGTCAGCGAAGGGCTGTGCGGGGCCTCCCGCCCCGGCCATTTCGACGGGGTGGCGACGGTGGTGAACAAGCTGTTCGCGCAAGTCCGCCCGGACATGGCGCTGTTCGGCGAAAAGGACTGGCAGCAACTCGCCGTGATCCGCCGGATGGCGCGCGATCTCGACCTTACCATGCCGCATGTCGATGCAATCCACGGCGTGCCGACCGTGCGCGAGGAAGACGGCCTCGCCCTGTCGAGCCGCAACCGCTACCTCTCGGCAGATCAGCGCGCGTCTGCCGCGACCCTGCCCGCCGAAATGCGCAAGGCGATTGCCGCGATCGAGGCGGGAAGTGACGTTCCCGCGACGCTGGCGGCGCTGGAGGCACACTTGCTGCAAGCAGGGTTCGCCAGCGTCGATTACGCCACGCTGGCCGACGCCATGTCGCTCGCGCCGCTGGCCGAGACCCCGCGCGCAGACGCACGCCTGCTCGTCGCTGCACGCATCGGGACCACCCGCCTGATCGACAACATGGCGGTGCGACCGGGCAGCGGCCGGTAACATCGGCCTGCAGGGCCGACAAAGGGCGACCGCCCGCCCGCAGCGGCCCCGCAGCCGGAGCGGAGCCCCCGCGAAGGGACCAGCCGCGAGGATAGAGATGCAAGAACTGCAGCGGTTAGCGGGAATCCGCCCCACATTTTCCGCCCTTCCGAGGCCGCAGAAAACCGTGGTTTTCAAGAACTGTGGGAAGGTGTGTAGCCCGCTGTGTGAGAAGGTCAAGCATACTTCATCGCGGACCTAGCCTACAGTCTAACTTTCTCAGATCGCTTGTAGAGTCCGGTGAGGTCACAGTGAGAAACGCGAAACTGGCTCCGGCGCTTGAGCTCTGGTGTCATCGTGGACGCGTTCACCAGCTTGATAGCGGGATCGTAATAGACCTGCCCGGTGGCAAAGGCCTTGAGGAACATCAGGAAGTCTGTTTCTTCGCACAGAAGGACCTGAGGGCCGTAGCAATATCCGGACGGCGGGGTGCGAAACAGGGAGGGCACTTAGGCCGCCTGCGCATGCTTGCGGTTCCAGTGCGCCATCATGCCTTTGAAGCTCCAGCTCGCCGCGATTTCATCCTGGTCGCGGATCAGAATCAACTCACCATTAAGATCGGTGATCTTCCCGGTTATTTCGTCATAGCCTGACTGCGTCATGCGCAGTCCGGTCAGCGGATGGTGCTTACGCTGGCAATCGTACCGGCCACCGAAGTTGATACGGTCAGCTTTCCGGGACTGATCGGCATATCCGAAGCGCCGCATGAAAGCATCGACGCCCTCTGTGCGGTAGATGCCCCCGGTGGGTTCAGGTGTCATCAGCGTAACCGGCGACTTCGCCTTGAAGGACAGGAAGTCGCGCGACAAAACCGTTCGCGAGACAGGGCTTAGCCATCGATAACGGGTCGCTCCACGCGATCGCCAGCCGGTCCAGGTCGATTTATTCAACAGCCATTGAATAACGAAATACGGTGCCTTATGTTGCAGCGCACAAGGAGCGGTGAATGGCTGAACGACGCGGGCGTGGGCGCCCCAGAGAAAACGATAGCGACACCAGTGCGGCAATTTCGCGCGTCGCCATGCAGCGCTTTGCCGCGCAGGGTTTCGACGCCACCACGCTGCGCGAGATCGCCGGCGATGCCGGGGTCGACGTCGCGCTGATTTCCTATCGCTTTGGCGGGAAGCTGGGCTTGTGGAAGAATATCGTCTCGCAGGCCGGTACAGGCCTGCGCGAAGCGCTCGAACGGACTCTGGACGATAGCGAGATAACCGGCGCGCACAAGCGGCTCGAGAATTCGGCCCATGCCTTCCTCGCTTATCTTCTCCATCGACCAGAGGTCCCGCGCCTGCTACTGCGTGACATAACGATCGATAGCGATCGCTCGAAATGGCTGCTTGAGACGCTTTCTCTGCCCCTTCACCAGCATTTTATCGAGTTGGCGCAGGCCGCAGCGAATGAGCGGGACACGGCCCCGGCGCACCTCGAGTTCCGGGTGGCGAGTTTCATCTATTCCGCCGCCAGCACCGTCGCCCGGCGCGAACGCCTCGGCAAGCTTGTCGGGGGCATGGAAGACGATGCGCAGTTTGCAGCCGCGCTCGAAGAGGTGCTCGTCGAGGGAGCGATGATTCCGTGACCACTCGCACTGCCCTCGTCGACACAGTGGACGGTTACCGGTTCAAGCCGCACGAGATGCCGATCCTCCCCGGCTCTCCGGCCAATCCCGACCATCCTCCGGCGCGCCGCGCGGCCTATCTCGCTATCGGCATCTTCATGGCCCTGGTGGGCGGCGCGCAAAACGGTTTCCTGCTCGCCAATGCCCCGGCGCTCCAGGCCGAATTCGCGCTGACACCGGTCGAGACAGGCTGGCTGACGGTGGCCTTCTATTCGACCTACGCCACCATGAGCATGCTGTTGTTCCGCGTGCGGCAGGAATTCGGCATCCAGCCCTTCGTGCGCTGGGCCATGGCGGGGCTCGTCGCGGCCAATTTCGTGCAGATGATCGGTCCCGGCTACTATCCCGAACTCGCCGCGCGCGCGGTTGCGGGCATCACCGCTAGCGGACTGTCGGCGCTCGCCGTCTATTACCTCATGCAGGGTCTGCCCGCAGCCATGCGCGTCGGCGGGCTGGTCATCTCGCTCGGCCTGACACAGGTCGCCTTCCCGCTGACCCGCGCTCTGTCGCCGGCGCTGCTGGTCGATGGCGATATCAGCCATATCTTCCAGTTCCAATTCGCGCTGTCGCTGCTCGGCCTGGGAATGGTTTACTGGCTGCGCCTGCCGCCGGGCATCCGCAAGCAAACCTTCGAGAAGCTCGATATCCCTAGTATCGCCTTGTTCATCGTCGGGGTCGCCGCATTGTGCGCCTTCCTGATTCAGGGCCGCATCCAATGGTGGGACACGCCGTGGCTCGGCTACGCGCTGGCGATCAGCATCCTCGCGCTGGGCGGGTGCTTCCTCATCGAAGCCAACCGCAAGAGCCCCATGCTCGACCTCAGCTGGCTGTCGAGCCGCTCCATCCTCGCGCTCGCGCTGATCGGGGCGACGGTGCGCATCCTCGTTGCCGAACAAGGCTTCGGAGCGAGCGGGATGTTCGCCGCGCTAGGGTACGGCAACGAGCAGCTGACCGGCTATTTCTGGGTGCTGGCCGGGGCAACCTTCGGCGGCATGGCGCTGTCGGTGGTGCGGCTCGACCCCAAGGACCTCACCCGGCCCGTGCTATTCGCGATCCTCGTCATCTGCATCGCTGCCTTTGCCGATACGCGCACCGGGGTGATGACACGGCCGCAGGACCTCTACCTCACGCAGGCCGCCATCGCCTTCGCGGCGGTCTTCGCCATGGGACCGATCATGATGGAGGGCATGCTGCGCGCGCTTGCGGCGGGCCAGAGCTACGTCATCAGCTTCATCGCTATCTTCTCGCTCTCGCAATCGATCGGCGGCCTTGCGGGTATTTCGCTGCTGTCCGCCTTCCATACCGTGCGCCTGAAGACGCATCTTATCGACGCCGGAAGCACGCTCACCCTCGCGAACCAGCAACTGGGTCAGGCTCTCGGCAATGCCGCACAGCGCGCCGCTCCGCTCCAGGGCGATCCCGCGCTCCAGCAACAGGCGGCCGCATCGAGTGTCTCGCAGGAAGTTGGCCGAGAAGCTGCCGTGCTCGCTTTCAACGACGTATTCTTTCTCATCGGTACGCTCTCGGCGGTGACTTTCGCTGTCGTCTTCGTGCCGTGGCTAATCAACAAGATCCGTGGGCGTAACCCGCTTGCCAAGGAACTGGCCTTCATGGAGGCCATGCTCGCAAGGACCAGACAATGACCGACCCGAACCCTTCCGAAACCGAACCCGAAACCATGACCGAAGACGCACCCGCGCCCGAGCAGGAGGCCGGGTGGTCGCCCAATCCCTCACGCCTCCGGATCGTGGTGGCGGTCGGGGCGATCCTCCTCGGTGTGCTCGTGGCGCTGTTCGCATGGGACCTCCCGCCCTTCGACGGTGGCGACGAGACGACCAACAACGCCTATGTCCGCGGCCGCACCACGGTCGTCAGCCCGCAGGTTGCAGGCTATCTCGTCGAAGTGCCGGTGGCGGACTTCCAGCGCGTGGAGAAGGGCGAATTGCTCGCCCGGATCGACGATGCGCCTTTCCAGCAGAAGCTGCAGCAGGGCGCCGCCAACACGGCAGCGCAGCAAGCGACGCTGGCCAATAGCGCGCAAAGCCTGCGCTCGGCACAGGCGCAGCTCGAAGCGCAGGATGCCGCCGTCGCTGCGGCCCGCGCCGGGTTGCAGAAAGCGCAGGCCGACATGAACCGCATTGCCGAACTGGTTGGCGAAGGCTCGGTTTCGCTGCGCGAACGCGACCAGGCCCGCGCGGCACTGCAGCAGGCGCAGGCTGGCGTGAGGCAGGCGCAGGCGCAGCGCGCCATTGCGGCGGAGAATGTGCGTTCGGTTACCGTGGGGCGCGGGGCGCTCGAAGCGCAGGTCGCCGGGGCGGAGGCCTCCAAGGGGCTCGCCGAGTTCGAACTCTCGCGCACCGAAATCCGCGCGCCGCGTGCCGGTCGCCTGAGCGAGGTCAGCGCGCGCGTTGGCCAGTTGGTCACTGCCGGAACACAGCTCATGTACATCGTGCCCGACGATCTGTGGGTCGTGGCGAATTTCAAGGAAACACAGACCGCGAACATGGCTGTCGGCCAGCGCGCCACGCTCGAAATCGACGCGCTGGGCGGTCTCGAACTCACTGGCCGCGTGCAGAGCATTGCGCCGGCGGCGAGCAGCGAATTCAGCCTTGTGAAGCCCGACACCGGTGCAGGCAATTTCGTCAAAGTGCCCCAGCGTATCGCCGTGCGCATCGTGCTCGACAAGGGCCAGGACGCCGCACAGCGGCTCGGCCCGGGCATGTCGGTCGTCGCCACTGTACATACGGAAGACTGATGATGACGAGCCGATCACTTGCCGTCCTGGCGACTTGCGCCCTTGCTCTCTCGGCCTGCGCGCCTGCGTTGCAGGAAGCCCCGCTTGGCGCGGCGGTTGCCCCGCCGACCGGGTGGCGAACCAGTCTCGAGGTGACCGCTCCTGTTGAAAGGGACTGGTGGCACGCCTTCGGTGACCCGCAGCTTTCGCGGCTTGTCGAACAGGCCCGGCTCAACAATCCCGACGTGCAGATTGCCGCGGCTCGGGTCGAAGAGGCGCGCGCGACCGAGCTGGCCTCGCGCGGCTTCCTGCTTCCCGCAGTTGGCGCAGGCGTCGAGGGCGGCGTCCGGCGCGAGGTTTCGCCTTTCGGCCAGCCGCAGACCTCCGTTGCCGCACAGCCTGCATTCCGTGCTTCCTACGAACTCGATCTCTTCGGCAAGAATGCCGCCCGCGTCGATGCGGCCGAGGCTGGCGTTGCCGCAAGCGCTGCAGGCGCGGAAGCGGCGCGGCTATCGGTAAGCGCGGCAACCGCCAGCGGCTACATCACCCTGCTGGCGCTAGACAAGCGGCTCTCCGTGCTCGAGGAAACGCTGGCTGCACGGCAGGAGGCGGTAAAGTTCGCCCGCGACCGGGCCGAAGTCGGCTACACCTCCCAGCTACCCCTCAGGCAGGCCGAGGCCGAGTATCAGGCCACCGCACAGCTCGTCCCGCAACTCAAAGCGCAGATCGCGCGGCAGGAAAACGCTCTCTCAGTACTGACCGGCGAGTTGCCGGGCACCATCGAGCGGGGCGGGACGCTGGCGGACCTGCGCCAGCCACCCGCACCTGCGATCCTTCCATCAGAGCTGCTGCGCCGCCGTCCGGATGTCGCTGCAGCGGAGTACCGCATTGCGGCGGCAGATGCGCAAATGCGCGTGGCCCGCGCCGATTTCATGCCCTCCATCGACCTCGGGGCAGCGGCTGGTGTGGCGCTTTCCGACCTGCTTGCCGATCCCATCAGTGTCTGGTCGCTGGGTGGCAGCATCCTTGCTCCGATCTTCCAGGGCGGGAAGCTTCAGGCACAGCTCGATGGTGCGACAGCGCAACGGGACCAGGCGGCCTGGGCCTACCGCTCAGCCGTCCTCAACGCATTTCGCGAAGTAGAGGATCGCATGGCGGTGCTGGCAAATCTGAAAGAGCAGGAAACTGCACTCGAGGCCCAGCAGGTGGCCGTGGCCGATGCATTGCGCCATGCTCGCAACCGCTATCGTGCCGGCTACACACCCTACATCGAGCAGGTCGATGCACAGCGTGCCTTGCTGGGCGTCGAGCTGTCGCTGGTGCAGACCAGGGCCGATGAACTGACCGCGCTGGTCGGGCTCTATCAGGCTGTGGGTGGGGCGCCAGAATAAATGCACCAAGACCTTCGGGCTTGCGACTGAGAAAAGCTGCTTTTCTACCATGATCGGTCAGAGGAACTCGTTGCCGGAGCGCTGCTGAAGGTCCGCTTTCACGCGAACTCGAGGAAAGTCCCAATGTCCGAATTTGGGGCGCAAAGCCGTCGTTCAGACGCTGAAGTTCAAATGCCTTCGCACGCCACCACACTGGGAAAAATCCGTCCGTCCAGCGTCGCTGTTCGAGGTCGGTAGGTAGCGGGGAAAAGCCCTTCGGCGGCCTCGTGACACGAGGCAAAAATGAACAAGCTGAACGAGCAACCGGACGAGACCGGCACCGATTGCCATCTCCATAGCGACAAGCGCAGTCCGCCGGATCGCCGTGGTCGACACCGAAACGACGGGCCTAGCCGTTGAGCGCCACCAGATCATCGAATTATGCGTCGCCATCGTGCTGGTGAACGACGCCGGACACATCATCGCTGTCGAAGTCGTCAGGAGCGGACTGGTCGATCCGGGTCACCCGCTGCCGGTAGAGATCGTGGAACTGACCGGTCTCACCGATACCGATCTCGCCGGTCGATCAATCGACAACGATCAAGTCGCAGAAATGCTGGCATCCTGCGATGGCGCTATGGTGTTCAATACGGGCTTTGACAGGCCTCACCTTGAAAAGTTGATCGGTCGGCACGTCCCCGTGGCATGGGGTTGCGCAATGGCTGACGTGCCGTGGCGCAAGCTTGGGTTCGAGCCAGGACCGCAAGGGTACGTTTTGATGCAGGCGGGTTACTACATGCCTCGGGCTCATCGCGCGAAGGACGATGTCCTCGCGCTCGTCGAATTGCTCGACCACGTCTGCGCAGACGGCGAAACCGTCATGGCCAAGGCTCTGGCGGCAATGGACGCTCCAACGTGGAGGTTCGAGGCACAGGGGGCGCCATATGGCTATAAAGACGACCATTTACCGGACGAGGGACGGTGCGCAGATCATGCAGGTCGAGCCGTGCCGGATGAGCCGCAGCAAGCCGATTATGCTGGTCACGACAGATCGACGCCAGGCCTTCCGGCTCGACAAACGGTGCCTGCTGCGATCGTGCGCCGTGCCATCGCGTGCGAAGGTCGAGCGCGGCGTCGAACGCGCATGGCAGGACATCCGCGCTGCGATGAGCACGGTCGAGGTCGATCCTGAGCTGTGGGAAGCCGGCTATTTCAGCCTGTTCACCGATGCGCAGGCCTTCGCCGACTTCATGGCCTGACCGGCTTCACATCTCCCTTCACCATTACGCAGGCGGCGTCTCCAACAGGAGGCGCCGCCTGTCTCGTTTTTCAGAACAGGATTTTCAGCATGCCCCATTCCCATAGACGCCATCCGCGGGTGCTGTGCTCGCTCGCGATCATCCGCGATCCCGGCGAAAGCAGCCCGCGATCCGCTATACGATCGACCGCCATCTTCACTGTCCGCCGCGAACAAAAGGGCGGCGCAAGGTTCGCTATCGATCACCGCGCGTTCGATCGGACAGCGAACCGGGCCGATATTCTGGCCGGACTGGCCGAGCGCATTCCGGAAGGAGCGACCGTGATCGCGCGCGCATCCAAGACATCACAGCATTACCTTCGGCACGCATTTGCAGCCGGCGGGCCGCTGCCGCCAGCTGACTTGCAACTGCTTCAGCGTGGCCGCCCGGACCTCGATATTCTCCCGCTCGAATGCGCAAACAGCGTGCTGGAAGAGATTTCTGCCGCATACCGGATCGAGACCAGGCCAGCGATGGAGCATGGCGAAACCTGCGCGATCATGTCGAACTGGACTGTCTCCTGCTCGCTATCGCGAAGGTCGGATGGTTAGTTGCGCAGGGCACGAATGGCCTGCGGCTTGAGCCTGCCATCGTGACACTGGTCGAGGGGTTCTTGCGACGACGCCCGGAACATGGGCTGGCTGACGAATTGCGAGCGTACATCGATTGCATGCACGGCAAGATCGCCGAGGGTTTTGATATCGCGGCCTGAGGCTTCGTCCTTCAAATGCGGCGGACTGGAGACATTCAGACATCGCCAGTCCGGTACAGCATAGGACTATTCCTGTGTGCCTAGACACTCCACAAAAAGAAACGCTAGCGAACTAAAGCTGAACAATCTGAGCGCCTCGATCATGCCAGAAACCGATCCGCTGCGTTACGCCCAGACGCGGATCCAGCACGCGAGCGCTTGTTCAGGTGCAGGAGATTTACCCGGGGCGGTGTCGGGATATGTCCGGTGACATTGGGCACCTCGCGCTCGAGGACCGCGAGCCTTTCGGCCAGTTCCCGCTCTTCGCCAAGAGCAAGCGCACGGCGATTGTAGTTTCGGCCGCCGGTGGTGCGTTGGCTGTGGCCTACGTGACGTGCAAGCAGTGCTTCGCTCACATCCTCGCCAGCCATTGCACTATAGTGAAAAGTCCGCTGCGAATGGTAGTCGGCATGCTTACCAGCAAACGCGCCAGAAATCGGACGTATTCATCGATGTCCGCAGGCCCGTAATCCGACATAACCTTATCACCCGTAAGCCAGGCGAATGCCTCGAGCATATGGCGGGTCTTGTTATTGTCCGGTTGCGAGCCATTCGCCTCAAACATCATATCGTGCAACTCGTCCAACTGCTCGCTGAATCGCACGGTGGTGGTTTTCGCGAAAAACAGGTTCCCCTCGTCTTTCTGGGCAGGCGATGATTCCGCAGGGTCAGCCCGGGCAGCATCCAGAGGATTAGGGGCAGAATTTCCAAAGGCTGACCGCAGGCTGGTAGGCGAGTCTTCGGCAAGTAATTGGTGCGGCCCGCTGCGCGCTTGCTGCTCGTCGATCGTCAGATGGCCGCGCTCGATTTTCGGCGTCATCAGCATAAGCAACTCGTCCCATCTCGCGGCCAGCCGACGAACGAGACGACGCGCCTCGACCGGATCGGCTGTGCCCAACGCTTTGCTTATAGGATGGCTACAGCCAAAACGGCCGGATTTCTGCGGCGAAAGTGATAGCGGGGTCCGCGACGCACAAGATAGCTGTGCTAACCCACCCCAGCGATCCCGGACACCGAACGCGTTCGGTGTTTCCGCTTCCATCACACAACTCATGTGAGAAGCCATGTGAGAAGTAATGGGTGGTGTGCGCATTACCGCCTCCAAAGTGGCGGTTTTCTGCGGTTTTTTCAGAAGGCTGGAGCGGGTAGCGGGAATCGAACCCGCATAACCAGCTTGGAAGGCTGGGGCTTTACCACTAAGCTATACCCGCTCGGGCGCCGTCAGGCGGGGCGAGCATTGCCATCCAATCCCCGGACACGCAAGCGCCAGTTGCCGGCGCACGAGGCCGCCGTTCAGCCAGCCCCGATCAGTCTGACGGCGTAACGGCCTTGGTGATCGTCTCGCTCAGCGTTTCGGTCGGCTGCGCTTGGGGTGCGTCGTCCTCTTCCGCCTCCGCCTCGAAATTCGCGAGCCCGCCGCTCTCCGCGATCACGATATCTACCCGGCGGTTCCTGGCGCGGCCTTCTTCATCGGGCTCCCCATCGGGCAGCGCGTTGGGCGCGACCGGGTTCTGCTCCCCGAAGGATACGATGGTGATCCGGCTTTCGGCCACGCCCTTCTCGACCATGTAGTCGGCAACCGCCTGCGCCCGGGCTTCCGAGGCGCGCAGATTGGCGGCGTCGTTGCCGCCTGCGTCGCTGTGCCCGCCGAGGGTGATCGGCCAGCCCTTCGCCACCTGCTCGCTTTCCAGCAAGCTATCGATCGCCGCGCGGGCCTCTGCGGCAAGCTCGGCCCCGCCTTCGGGAAAGCCGACCGTGGCAGACAGCGGCTCCAGCGCGATGGGCACCGCGGTCTCCGCCTCCACGTCGGGCCGCAGGATCGAGGCCGTGCCGGTCGCGCTGGGCGTGGCGGTAGGCTCCGGGTCTGCGCTGTCCTGCCCACTGTTGTTGCAGGCCGCCAGCGCCAGCAGGCTGGAGGCTGCAAGAGCGGTTCGTAACCTTGTCGTGTTCATCCGGTCCCCCGTCATGCCGGCTGCGGCTTGTCGCCGCCTGGATCGCGCTTGCGGGATTTCACTTCCGCCTTGCGCTGCTTGACTTCTTCCGCGCGGTTCTCGTCCGGCGGAGCGAAAGTGATGACAATGTCGCCATCACGCGGCTCAGGCGTGGCGGCATGGGTGAAGAAGCGGATATTCCCGCCCTCGCGGATCACCAGCAGGCGTTCCGTACCTTCGGGCAGTTTCGCCAGCGCATCTTCGAAATCGAACTTTTCCGACAGCTTGGTTTTGCGGAAGGTCCAGCCCTGCGCTTCCAGCCGCTGGACATCCTCCACCCCGTGGCCAGCGGAGAAAACTGCGCGCCCGCGCAGGCTTTCGGGCAGCGAGCGATGGTCTTCCTCGTCCGCATCCTCGCCCAGCTGGTAGACCTTGTCGCGGCCGATCTCGTGCGCGAATTCGTTGCAGACCAGCGCGTTGTACGCCTCGTTGTCGGTCGCAGCGAGCAGCGACTGGAACGGGGTCAGGTCGAGATTATGCTCCGTCGCCTCGTTAAGGATTTCGCCGTGGTAGGTCGGCACGCCCTGCTTGCGAGCCTCTTTCAGCCGCTGCCAGCTGGAATCGACGATCATCACCGGCGTTTCCAGCCCTTGCAGCTGTTTCGCCAGCGCGATGGTCCAGCGGTTGGAGCCGACGATGAGGAGGCCGGGCCGCGTCGCGCCTTTCACGCCGAGCAGTTTGGCGACCAGATCGATGGTGAAGCCGTGCGCCACCACGGTCGCCACCACGACCGCGAAGCTGAGGCCGATGAGGAGCTCGCCGCCCGTAAAGCCCAGCTCGCCCAGCCGCAGCGCGAACAGGCCGGAGATAGCGACCAGCACGATACCGCGCGGCGCGATCCAGGCGAGGAACAGGCGTTCGTTCCATGGCACGCTGCTGCCCAGCAGGCTAATCAGCACGGTCGCCGGGCGGACGATGAAGAGGAGCGTCAGCAGGAAAGCGCCGAAGCGCCACGTCGTGCCGAGATAGACGAGGTCGTCCATCCTGAGCGAGGAGGACAGCAGGATGAAGATGCCCGACACCAGCAGGACGGCGATATTCTCCTTGAAGGGATGGATGCTGCGCAGCGAGCTGACGTTCATGTTGGCGAGCGCGACGCCCATCACGGTCACCGCGACCAGCCCGGCTTCGTGCTCTATCAGATTCGAAATCACGAACACGCCGATGACGACCGTGAACAGCACGGGGACCTTGAGGTATTCCGGCACCAGCCCGCGCGGGAAGGCGTAGGCAATGATTCGCGCGGCGAAATAGCCGATGAGGCCGGCAAGGACGGCGGCGATGATCATCGGCGGGACGACGTCGATCAGCGACGCGCTGGGCGATTCGGCCACCTTGCGGAAATATTCGTAGGCGATCACCGCGCACAATGCGCCGGTGGGATCGTTCACGATGGCTTCCCACTTCAGGATCGAGGCGGGCCGCGTCTTGACTGCCGACTGGCGCAGCAGCGGAATGACCACCGTCGGGCCTGTCACCACAAGGATGCCGCCGAACAGCACGGCGACGGGCAGTTGCAGGCCGGCGATGTAATAGCCGGCAGCCGAACCGAAGGCCCAGCCGAAGATTACGCCCAGCGTGGCGAGCCTTCCGACCGCTTCGCCCGAATGCCTCAGCTCGCGGAAATCGAGACTGAGTCCGCCTTCGAAGAGGATCAGAGCCACGCCGACGGCCACCATGGGCTCCAGCAAGTCGCCAAAGGTCCCCCGCGGGTCCAGCGCCAGCCCCGGCGCAAAATAGGCAAGCACCGGTCCCGCGAGGAAGCCGGCCAGCAGCATAAGGACGATGGCGGGCTTGCCGGTGCGCCACGCAACCCATTGCGCACCGATGCCCAGCACGCCCACGGCTGCGATCACGACTGCTTGATTGGCCATTGCTCCCCCGGTGTCGCGATTGCGCGATTGTGACACTAAAGCCCTGCGTCGCGGCAGGTTCCCGCCTCAGTCCCCCCGCCTCAGTCTCCGGGGTAAGCGAGAATCGCGCTGGTGGCGACCCCTTGCTCCCGGAGCGCACGCGCCCCGCCGAGGTCGGGCAGGTCGATCAGGAAATGGGCGCCCGTGAGCGAGCCGCCGGCCTGCCGGACGAGCTGCGCTGCGGCAAGCGCGGTGCCGCCCGTGGCAATGAGGTCGTCGACCAGGGCAACCGTGCCGCCTGCCGCCCTGCGGCATGACGGTGGGATCGAGTTCGAGCCGGGCGGTCCCGTATTCCAGCGCATAGTCGACGCCGAGCGTCTCGACCGGCAGCTTGCCCGGCTTGCGCAGCGGCACGAAGCCAATGCCCAGCCGTGCGGCCACCGCGGCACCGAAGATGAAGCCCCGCGCTTCCATGCCGGCGACGAGCTTCGCGCCGTCATCCGCCACGCGGTCCGCCAGATGCGAAACCGCCCCTGCCAGCCCCGAAGGATCGGCGAGGAGCGGCGAGATATCACGGAACTGGATGCCCGGCTTGGGAAAGTCGGGCACCGTGCGGATCAGCGCGGCAAGCGCTTCTGCCCTCACCCTTGCAGCGGGCCCTTCTTCGCGCCCTTCGGCTTCACTGCGGCCCAGATCTGCTGCTTCGACAGGTAAGCCAGCACGGTCGCGAAGACGAGGAAGATGATCCACCAGAAGCCGGTCTGCTTGCGCTTCACCAGCATGGGTTCGGCGGTCCATTCCATGAAGGCGGATACGTCGGCGGCCATCTGCGGGATAGTGGCTTCGGTGCCGTCGTCATAGGTGACCTGACCCGTGGTCGTAAGCGGCGGGGCCATGGCGAGGTTGAGGTTGGCGAAATACGGGTTGAAGTAGAGGTTCTGGCCCGGCCGCGCGCTTTCCGGCAGCACTTCGCCATCCTTATTCTTGTAGCCCACCGGGTCGGTATAGCCGGTCAGCAGCGAATAGACGTAGTTCACCCCGTCGTGCCGTGCCTTCGTCATTAGCGAAAGGTCGGGCGGGATCGCGTTGTTGTTCGCTGCGGCGGCGGCCACGTTGTTGGGGTACGGCGAGGGGAAGTAATCCGTCGGCAGGCCCGGACGGGTCGTCGCTTCACCGGTGTTCGGATCGATGCCGGGCACCTGCTTGGTGGCGGCGATCGCCTTGATCTGTTCCTCGTTGTAACCGAGCTGCTCCAGGTCGCGGAAGGCCACGAACTTCATCGAGTGGCAGGCCGAGCAGACTTCCGAATAGACCTTGTAGCCGCGCTGCAGCTGCGCGATGTCCCACGATCCGAAGGCGCCGTTGGTCTTCAGGTCGAGATGCTTGGGATGCTTGTGGAAGGCATGCTCCAGCGATTCCTCGGCCGGCTCGGTGGCCCAGGTATAGGCCCCGGTGACGAAGGCGATCAGGGCGACGAGGGCGAAAACGAGCCCCGTGGCGATTCCGAATAGGCGGACCATAGCGTTGTCTTTCCTGTCTCGTCTTCTCAGACCGCCGGAGCGGTGTTTTCGCCCAGCACGGCCTTCTTGTCCTCACCCAGCACCGCCTCGGTGATCGAGTACGGCAGCGGCTCGGGCCGCTCGATCGAGGAGACGATCGGCAGGATCACCAGGAAGTGGAGGAAGTAGTAGATCGTCGCCAGCTGGCTCAGCATCACGTAGGGCTCTTCCGCCGGGGCGCCGCCGCAGTAGAACAGTACCGCCATCGCCGGGATCAGGCCGAACCAGAAGAACTTGCGGAACAGCGGGCGATAATGGCCGCTTCGCACCGGGCTGCGGTCCAGCCAGGGCAGCAGGAACCACATCAGGATCGCCGCAAACATCGCCAGCACGCCCCACAGCTTCGCCGGGAGGATGAAGTCGAAGGTGAAGGCGCGCAGGATCGCGTAGAACGGCCAGAAATACCATTCGGGCACGATGTGCGCCGGCGTGGAGACCGGGTTCGCCTCGATATAGTTGTCCGGGTGGCCGAGGTAATTCGGCAGGTAGAACACCATGATCGAGAACAGGATCAGGAACACGCCCAGGCCGAAGGCATCCTTCGCCGTGTAATACGGGTGGAAGGGCACGGTGTCGCTTTCCTGCTTCACCTCGATCCCCGTCGGGTTGGACGAACCCGGGATATGCAGCGCCCAGACGTGGAGGATGACGACACCCAGGGTCACGAACGGCAGCAGGAAGTGCAGGCTGAAGAAGCGGTTGAGCGCGGCGTCGTCGGGCGCATAGCCGCCCAGCAGCCAGATCTGCAGCGGTTCGCCCACCAGCGGGATCGCGCCGAACAGGCCGGTGATCACTTTCGCGCCCCAGAAGCTCATCTGGCCCCACGGCAGGACGTAGCCCATGAAGGCAGTCGCCATGGCGAGGAGGAAGATCACCACGCCGAGGATCCAGATCATCTCGCGCGGGGCCTTGTACGAGGAGTAGAAGAAGCCGCGGAAGATGTGGAGGTAGAGGACGACGAAGAAGAAGCTCGCCCCGTTGGCGTGCATGTAGCGGATCATCCAGCCCCAGTTGATGTCGCGCATGATGTGTTCGGTCTTCGCGAACGCGACGCTGGCGTCGGCGGCATAGTGCATCGCGAGCACGATGCCGGTGACGATCTGCAGCACGAGGCAGAAGCCGGCGAGGACGCCGAAATTCCACATGTAGTTGAGGTTGCGCGGCACCGGATAGCCCGCGCCCACCGCGTTGTAGACCAGCCGCGGCAGGGGCAGCTTTTCATCCACCCATTTCGTGAAGCCGTTGGCCGGCGTGTATTCCTTTGCCCAGGGAAAGCTCATGGTATCCTGCCTCAGCCGATCGTCACGGTGGTGTCGGAGATGGTGTATTCGGGCACCTCCAGGTTCGTCGGCGCCGGACCTTTGCGGATGCGCCCGGCGGTGTCGTAGTGCGAGCCGTGGCACGGGCAGAAATACCCGCCGAACTCGCCCTTGTTCTCACCTTCGGCGGCGCCCAGCGGCACACAACCGAGGTGGGTGCACACGCCCATGGTGATGAGCAGGTCGCGGTGCCCTTCCAGCGTCCGGTCCTCGAGCGACTGCGGATCGCGCAGGCTGCCGACCGGCACGGAGTTCGCCTCGGCCATTTCGGTCTCGGTCAGGCGGCGGACGAAAACCGGCTGCTTGCGGAAGATCGCCTTGATCGCCTGGCCGGGCTCGATCGCCCCGACATCGAGTTCGGTGCTGGCTTCGGCGAGCACGTCTTTCGACGGGGCCATCTGGCTGACTAGCGGATAGATGACTGCCAGCGCGCCGACGCCGCCGAAGCTGGCCGCCGCGATGTTGATGAAATCGCGTCGCCGCACGCCGTCGCCTTCGGCCACGTGGGTGTAAGCGGTCTGCTTTTCGACGCTGTCGCCTCCGGCGCTATCCAGCGGGTCTGCGGCGGCGGTGGTATCGGCCATGGTTCCTGCCCTGTTGCGGTCCTGCACCGGATGGCGCGGGATCGGAAATTCGGTTGCAGCGCTGAAGCGCCGGAAGCTGTGCGCCGCGTGTCGCGAACATGCGCGGCGGCGCACGGCTTTGCGGCGCACATAGCGGGGGCGTCGCCGCCTGCCAACCGCGATTTTGCCACATTCCGTGCGTTTCTATGCAACCGCGATGGCGGACAGCTGCCGGCCATAGGTCGGCTCGCCGCGATGCGTTGCGCGGCGGTAGGAATAGAAGCGGTCTTCCTGGCCGTAAGTATCCTCGCCGAGGACATCGACCGTTTCCACCCCCGCATCGGCCAGCGCCTTCGCGACATAGCCGGCGAGATCGAACTGCAGGTGGCCGGGCTTGCCGGGCGCAAAGAAGCGGGCGGCGGCTGCATCGAATTGCCCGCGCATATCCTCCCCAACCTCGTAGCTTTCCTGCGCGATGCACGGGCCAACGGCGGCAGCAATCGATTCGCGCCGCGCGCCGAGCGCCACCATCGCTTCCACCGTATTGGCGAGCACGCCGTGCAGCGCCCCGCGCCAGCCCGCGTGGGCCGCGCCGACTACGCCGTGCTCGCGGTCGGCCAGCAGCACCGGAGCGCAGTCGGCCGTGACGATGCCGAGCAGCAGGTCCCTCTCCGCGGTGACGAGTGCATCGACATGCGGCCGGTCGCGCATCGCGAAAGCCTGCCTGACAATGGCGACATCGGGCGAATGGACCTGGTGCGGGGTCAGAAGCGTGGCTCCGGGCGCGATGGCGGCCGTTGCCCGCGCGCGATTTTCCGCAACGGCCAGCGGATCGTCCTTCGCCCCGATGCCGCATTGCAATCCGCCCATCTCGCCGGTCGAGACGCCGCCGTCGCGGGTGAAGAACCCGTGCGGCACGCCGTCGAGGGCGCCGGCGGCCAGCGGAGCGCAGTTGCCTGCCATGTCCTGCGCCTCAGCCAAGGCTGCGCTGGACCTGTTCGTAGGTGTCGCGCGACAATTTGTCCGCCGCGGCAACCCGTTCGAGTTCGGCGCGCATCAGCCTGGAGCGTTCCGGATCGACCTTCTTCCAGCGGCCGAGCGCGGGGACGAAGCGCGCCGCCGTCTGCGCGTTGATCGGATCCAGCTTCAGGATCAGGTCGGCGATCATCCGGTAGCCCGCACCGTCCGCCCGGTGGAACCCGCGCGGGTTGCCGGCAAAGGCCATGTAGAGCGAACGGACGCGGTTGGGGTTCTTCAGCGTGAATTGCGGGTGATCCGCCAACGCCTCGACGTGCTCGACCACGGAAGGGTGGAGCGACGTCGCCTGCAACGCGAACCACTTGTCCACCACCAGCGCGTTGTCCTTGAACCGGTCGTAGAACTCCAGCAGCTTGCCGGTCCTCTCCGGCGTGTCGAGCCCGGTCAGCACCATCAGCGCGCCCTGCCGGTCGGTCATGTTGTCGGCCCGGTCATACTGGCGTGCGGCCAGCTCTGCCGCCTTGTCGGGATCGCTCGCGGCAAGGTAGGTCAGCACCAGCGTCTTGAGCTTGCGCGCGCCCTTCGCCTCCGCCTCGAGCGAGAACGGCACCGCCTCTGCCCGCTCGTACACGCGGTAAAACTCGCTCGCCAGTTCGCGGCCGAGCCACGCTTTGAGGTCTTCGCGCACATCGCTGAGCGCGACAGGGTCCGCCGCGTCGACCTGTTCGATCAGGTACGTGACGCCCGGCAGCATCAAAAGCTCGCCGCGCATCAGGTCGTCCAGCCCTTCGTCGGTGAGGGCGGAGAGCGTGGCCTCACGGATCGCCTCGCGCCCCTTTTCCTCTTCCGTGCCCGACAGCTTGCCGGTCACGACGCCGACGATATGCCCGACCACCAGCTCCTGCATCGCTTCGTATCGGGCAAAGGCATCGTCATCTTGCGCCGCGAGAAAGACCAGTTCCTCGCGCGACAGATCCCGCTCGATGCGGACCGGGGCGGAAAACCCGCGGTTGATCGACAGGACCGGCGGACTGTCGATGCCGTTAAAGGTGAAATCCTGCCGCGCTTCGTCCAGCACGACCAGCTGCTCGCCTGAATGGGTGCCGCTCGCCTTGTCGAACAGGGCTATCTTGAGCGGGATCGGCATGGGCTTCTTGTCCGGCTGGCCGGGCGTGGGCGGTACCTCCTGCGCCAGCGAGAGCGTATAGGTCGAACCTTCGTGGCGGGATTCGACCGTCACTTTGGGCGTGCCTGCCTGTTCGTACCAGCGGCGGAACTGGGTGAGGTCGAGCCCCGCCCCGCGCTCGATCGAGGCGACGAAATCCTCGCAGGTCGCGGCCTCGCCGTCATGCGTGTCGAAATAGATGTCCGTCCCGGCACGGAATTTCTCCGGCCCGGCCATGGTGCGCATCATGCGGATCACCTCTGCACCCTTGTTGTACACGGTGGAGGTATAGAAGTTGCTGATCTCGCGATAGGAATCGGGCCGGATCGGATGGGCCAGCGGGCCGCTGTCTTCCGGGAACTGGATGCTGCGCAGGACGCGTACATCCTCGATCCGCTTCACCGGTTCGCTGTTCATGTCCTGGCTGAACAGCTGGTCGCGCAGGACGGTGAAGCCTTCCTTCAGGCTCAGCTGGAACCAGTCGCGGCAGGTGATCCGGTTGCCGGACCAGTTGTGGAAATATTCGTGCGCGATCACGCCTTCGACCGCGTCGAAATCGCCATCGGTCGCGGTCTCGACATCGGCGAGGACGTATTTCGTGTTGAAGACGTTGAGGCCCTTGTTCTCCATCGCCCCCATGTTGAAATCGCTGACCGCGACGATGTTGTAGATGTCGAGATCGTATTCGCGCCCGAAAGTCTCCTCGTCCCATTTCATCGAGGCCTTGAGCGAATCCATCGCGTGCTGCGTGCGCCCTTCGTCGCCTTCGCGCACGAAAATGGCGAGATCGACGGTGCGCCCACCCATCGTGGTAAAGCTGTCGCGATTGGCGACGAGATCGCCGGCGACCAATGCGAAGAGATAGGACGGCTTGGGCCAGGGATCGTGCCATTCGGCCCAGTGGCGCCCGTCCGCGCTCTCGCCGCTGTCGGTGTTGTTGCCATTGGCGAGCAGCACCGGATAATCGGCCTTGGAAGCTTCCATGCGCACCGAATAGGTCGACAGGACATCGGGCCGGTCGGGGAAGAAGGTGATGCGGCGGAAACCCTCCGCCTCGCACTGGGTGCAAAGAATCCCTCCGGAAGCGAACAGGCCCATCAGCTGCGAATTGGCCGACGGGTCGATCGTCGTGGCGATGGAGATCGTGTGGCTGTCGCCCGGCAGGGTGACGAGCAGGTCGTCCCCGTCCATCGTCCAGCTATTTACTGCCTCTCCGTCGACCTCGACCCAGTCCGGCTCCAGCCCGTCGCCGTTGAGGCGGATGGTGGGCGACGCATCGGCGGCAGGATTACGCTCGACCGTCAGGGTGGAGACGACCTTTGTCTTATTGGCGTCGAGATCAAAATGCAGCCGGGTCTCGGGCACGAGCCATTCGAACGGCCTGTAATCCTTGCGCCGGATTATCGCGGGCTCCTTCGGCTCGGGCGGGGCGTCGGCCAGCTGGGGATTGCCGTCGGCGGTGCTGGGGGTGCGGGCGATGTCCATGTCGGGTGCGTCTCTATCCTTTCGCGTGGGTGCTCAGATGGTAATACGCACGCATGGCGCAAATGTTCATTTTCGGGCTCGGCTATTCGGCGAAGCGGATTGCAGCGGCGCTGGAAGCGCGTGGTTGGCAGGTGGTCGCCACCGGCAGCGACGGGGCGCTGGACTTCGCCGATGGCGACGCGGTGCGCAAGGCGCTGGGCGCATCGAGCCATGTGCTGAGTTCCGTCCCGCCCGACCGCAACAGCGATAACGACCCGGTGCTGGAAGCCTATGGCGATGCGCTGGATCATGACTGGCTCGGCTATCTCAGCTCGACCGGGGTCTATGGCGATACCGGCGGGGCGTGGGTGGACGAGGGATCCCCCACCGGCGGCGGGCGGCGCACCGCGCGCGCCGCTTGCGATGCGCAGTGGCTGGCGCGCGGGGCGCGGGTGTTCCGCCTGCCCGGTATCTACGGCCCCGGCCGCAGCGCGCTCGACAAGGTGCGCGATGGCAGCGCCCACCGCATCGACTTGCCGGGACAGGTATTCAGCCGCATCCACGTGGAGGATATCGCCGCCGGCGTGGTCGCCGGGCTGGACGGGGAGGCGGGCGCCTACAACCTCGGCGACGACCTGCCCGAGAGCCACAATGCGGTAACCACGGAAGCCTGCCGCCTGCTTGGCGTCAGCCCCCCGCCGCTGCAGACGATGGACGAGGCCGGCCTGTCGCCGATGGCGCGCGGATTTTATGCCGAGAACCGCCGGGTCGCAAATGGCAAGGCGAAGCGGATACTGGGCTGGCAGCCGCGCTACCCGACCTATCGCGAAGGGCTGCGCTCGCTGGTCTGAAGGGGCGCTGCCTTGCGCCGCGCGCGCAGGGCCAGGACCATGCCGAGCACCGCGAGCCCCATCCCGATGGCGGTCAGCGGCGTCCACCGATACCCCTCCAGCACGGTCGACAGCAGCATCGCCACGGAGATCGTCAGGATCGAATTATAGGCCGTACGCCCCGCCCCGATCTGGCGGACGAGGTTGTAGTGCAGCGGGAAAGTGACGACCGACCCGACCAGCGCAAGATAAACGATCCCCGCCCAGAATTCGGGCCGCTCGGGGATCGGCGGCGGGCCTGCGGTCAACAGCGCGAAGCCGAGGTCGAAGGCGGTTCCGTACAGCATGGCCCATGCCAGCAGGCTCACCATCGGCACGCCGCGCCCTGTCGGGTTGGCCTGCACCACGTTCGCGATGCTGGCGGCGAGGATGCCCAGCATGGCGAGCGCGATGCCCCAGCCGACATTGCCGCCGATGACGCCCGCGTCGGGGTTCGCCTGCCATTCGTGGAACAGCAGGAAGGACACGCCGACGATCGCGACCACACTGCCGAGTATGAAGCCGCCTTTCACCCGTTCGCCCAGGAATCCCCGCGCGAACAGGGCGTTGGGCACCATTAGCAGGCCGAACATCAACGCGACGATGCCGGAGGTGACGTAAAGCTCTGCATGATAGACGAACAGGAAGTTGCCGCTGAACTGGGCGAGGCCGACGAAGATCGCCAGCTGGTGTTCCGGTCCGGTCAGGCGAATGCGCCGTTTCATCAGCAGGGCGACAAGGAACAGCGCCGGCGTCGCGAGCGCGAAGCGGTAGAACACGGACCACGCCGCCGGCACCCCGTCGATCTGGCCGGTGATGACGTACCATGTCGAACCCCAGATCGTGCCGGTCAGCAGGAAAGGGACAATGACGGAAGGGGTCAGCAGCGGGTGATCCGCCGTGGACCCGCCGGCATTCGCCCTCATAGCGATGCGATCGCCTTGCCGAGCGCGCGGGCCGCATCCTGGTCGCTGTCCCACGCGGCAACGAAGCGCGCGGCCTCCGCCCCCCAGTCGTAAAAATCGAAGCCCTGGGTGCGCAGCGCCTCGCGTTCCTCTGCGGTCAGGCGCACGAAGACCTCGTTCGCCTCAACCGGGTGGAGCAGCCGGGCCTTCGCATCCTCCGCAATCGCCTGCGCCGCCGCATTGGCGAGCCGCGCATTCTCCAGCCACAGGTCGCCTTCCAGCATCGCCAGCAATTGCGCGGCGAGGTAGCGCCCCTTGGACTGCAGGTGCCCCGCCCGCTTGCGGCGATAGCGCACGGCGTCGGCCATCGCCGGATCGAAGAACACGATCGCTTCCGCGCTCATCCCGCCGTTCTTGACGCAGCCGAAGCTGAGCGCCTGCGCCGGGCCGACCGCGTCACTCGGCGCGCAGCCAAGGAAGGCGACGGCATTGGCAAAACGCGCGCCATCGACATGCAGGCCCAGCCCGCGCTCCTGCGCCAGTGCGCCGATGGCGGCCAGCTCCTGCGGCGTGTAGCTGCGGCCGTATTCGCTGGCCTGCGTGACGCTGATCGCGTGGGGCTGGACCTGGTGCACATCGTCACGGATCGGGTCGATCACCGCGCGGACGGCTTCCGGCGTCAGCTTTGCGCCCTCTCCATCGGCCAGGAGCAGCTTCGCGCCGTGGAGGTAGAAAC
This sequence comes from Alteriqipengyuania flavescens, assembly GCF_030406725.1. Lineage (NCBI taxonomy): Bacteria > Pseudomonadati > Pseudomonadota > Alphaproteobacteria > Sphingomonadales > Erythrobacteraceae > Pseudoblastomonas > Pseudoblastomonas flavescens. The sequence continues at coordinate 876,327 of NZ_CP129107.1, forward strand.
CCGGCGCGCCGCCCTCATCCATCTCGATATGCGCCTCGCGGTGGCAGACCACGCCGCCGTGGGGCGGCACCATCGCCGACAGGGCAAGGCAGTTCGCCGCCGTGCCGGTCGCCACCCACAAGGCCGCGACTTCCCGGCCGAAGACTTCGCCGAACGCGGCGTCGAGGCGCTGCGACACGCCGTCCCCGTCATACGGGGAATCGACTTCGTCCGCTTGGCGCATCGCCTCCCACAGGGCGGGATGCACACGGGCGGCGTTGTCGGACAGGAAGCGCATGGAACGCCCCTAGCCTGCGCGGCGTTGAGCGCAAGAAGGAGAACACAGTTGGACAAGCTCGAGATTACCACGCACGAAACCGCCGGCGGCGGCGAATATCGCGCCACGCCCGAAGGCAGCGCGCACACCGGCAAGCTGACGTGGCGGAACGAGGGCGAGAATATCCGCAACGCTAACCACACGCTCGTCCCGCGCGAGATCGGCGGACAGGGTGTGGCGGCGCGGCTGGTCGAACGACTGGTCAGCGATGCCCGCGAACAGGGCTTCAGGATCCGCCCGACCTGCTCCTATGTCGCCAGCAAGTTTGCCGAGCATCCGGAATGGAGCGACCTCAAGGCCTAGCGCCGTTGGTCGAAGCGGCGGCCGACGAGACTGGCGGCGATATTCGTCTTCTGCACGTCGATACTGCCGCCCGCGATGCCCCAGGCGAACCCGTCGCGAAGGCGCTGTTCCATCGCGTATTCCTTGGAATAGCCGTAGCCGCCCATCACCTGCACGCCGAGGCTGGTCACCTCGCGCACCATCTCGTTGGAGAAGCATTTCGCGAGGCTGCTTTCGTATTGCGTCGGCAGGCCGTAGGGCTGCGCGTCAGCATGGGCGGCGGCGCGCCAGATCAGCATGCGTGCGGCCTCCACCTTCATCGCCATTTCGGCAAGTTTCAGCTGCACCGCCTGGAAATCGACGATCGGCTTGCCGAACGCCTCGCGTTCCTGGGTGTAGGCCAGCGCCTCTTCCAGCGCCGCCGCCGCAACCCCCAGGCCCATGGTGGCGTTGCCGCACCGTTCCAGCCCGAAAGCGCTCATCAGCTTCCCGAACCCGCCCGCGCCAATGATGAGGTTTCCTTTCGGAACGCGGACATCCTCCAGCACGATGTCGGCCGAGGGGATGCCGCGAAAGCCCATCAGCTCCTCGCGCTTGCCGAAGCCGACCCCGTCCGCATCCTTCGGCACCACGACCGCGCCGATGCCCTTCGCGCCTTCGATCCCGTCGAACCGGCAATAGGTGATGTAGTAATCCGAATGCCCCGCGCCCGACGACCAGCGCTTGGTGCCGTTGAGCACGAAATGATCGCCGTCCGCGCGTGCGGTGGTGGCAAGGTCGGTCAGCGCGGTGCCCGCGCCGGGTTCGCTCATGGCGACCGCCACGATTTTCTCGCCGCGCACGACTTGCGGGATGATCTGCGCCTTCAGTTCGGCCGAGCCGAATCGCTCGATCGTGCGCACCGGGCCGGTCAGCGCCTCGAACACCGGGAAAGCGACCGCGACGGAGATTTGCGCGAACTCCTCCAGCACCGCGAGCGCGGTCAGGTGCCCCAGCCCGAGCCCGCCGTATTCTTCCGGCAGGTTGATGCCGAGGAAGCCCAGTCCGCCATATCGCCGCAGCACGTCCGCCGGCACCGGCGCATCCTCCCGCTCCAGACGCCGGGCAAGCCCGGGCAGCTCCGCCCGCGCGAATTTCCGCGCAGCCTGCTGGAGCTCGCGCTGGTCGGGTGTGAGGTCGAAAGTCATGGATTGTGGCTAGAGCGCGCCCCTATGAGAGGCAAGCGCCCGCTCCCGACGGGAGCCAAAGCGCGACCGCGCGCCCGGACCGGCCTCGCAGGCGTCGGCCGAGCGTAGCGAAGGCCCCAACGCCGGAGAGAACAGCCGGGAGGAAAAGAGAAATGGTGCCACGAGAGAGAATTGAACTCTCGGCCTCACCCTTACCAAGGGTGCGCTCTACCACTGAGCTACCGCGGCACGCCATTTCGTCCCCGTTCGCCTGTGCGAAGAGAGCGGGGCGCGCATTGGCGACGGGGGCGGTTCTTGTCAAGCGCCGTATGACGCGGCACAGCCCGTGCCGATGAACAAATCCGACGACCAGCTTAGCCGCGAAGAGCGGCTTGCCGCCAAGCTGCGCGAGAACCTGCACCGCCGCAAGGCGCAGGCGCGCGCCCTGAAAGATGCGCCGGATGGCCAACGGCAAACCGCTGGGGCCAAGACGCTTTCCAAAGGCGATTCGGAAAGCTAGGTCCGGCGCTCTCTCCCCCGCGGCCCGAAATACGGAGCAAACATGCCCAAACTGATCCTCGTTCGCCATGGCCAGAGCGAATGGAACCTCGCCAACCGTTTCACCGGCTGGTGGGATGTCGACCTGACCGACAAGGGCGTGGAAGAGGCAAAGGCCGCCGGGCGCCTGCTCGCGGAAAAGGGCGTGCTGCCGACCTGCGCTTTCACTTCGCTGCAGACGCGCGCGATCAAGACGCTGAACCTTGCCCTGGAAGAATGTGACCGGCTGTGGATCCCCGTGACGCGCGACTGGCACCTTAACGAGCGACACTATGGCGGGCTGACGGGCCTAAACAAGCAGGAAACCCGCGACAGGCACGGCGACGAGCAGGTTCACATCTGGCGCCGCAGCTTCGACGTGCCGCCGCCGGAAATGGAAGCGGGCAGCGAGTTCGATTTGACGGGTGACCCGCGTTACGCCGGGATCGAGGTGCCGCGCACGGAAAGCCTGAAGCTGACGATCGAGCGCGTGCTGCCCTATTGGCAGGACCATATCCTCCCGGTGCTGGAAAGCGGCGAAACGGTGATCATCTCCGCCCACGGCAATTCGCTGCGCGCGCTGGTGAAACACCTTTCCGATATTTCGGACGACGACATCACCGGGCTGGAAATTCCGACCGGTCAGCCGATCGTTTACGATTTCGACGCAGGAATGCAGCCCGGGGAACGCTATTACCTCAAGGATAGCTGAGAGGGCCGAAGGGGGACGCACGTGAACAGCAAGGTCGCCATCGTGATGGGCAGCCAGTCGGACTGGCCGACCATGGAATGCGCCGCGAAGGTGCTGGAGGAACTGGGCGTCGAGCACGAGGCGCGGATCGTTTCCGCCCATCGCACGCCGGACCGGATGGTCGAATTCGCCAAGGGGGCCGACGCCGATGGCATCGCTGTCATCATCGCTGGGGCAGGCGGCGCGGCGCACCTGCCGGGCATGATCGCGGCCATGACCCACTTGCCGGTGCTGGGCGTGCCGGTGCAGTCCAAAGCGCTGTCCGGCATGGATAGCCTGCTCTCCATCGTCCAGATGCCCGCCGGCGTCCCCACCGGGACGCTCGCCATCGGCGAGGCGGGCGCGACCAATGCCGGCCTGCTGGCTGCATCCATCGTCGCCTTGCAGGACGAAGGCCTGTCGCAGCGGCTGAAGGACTGGCGCCAGGCCCGCAGCGACTCCGTGAGCGAAAGGCCCAAAAGCTGATGCTGAAACCCGGCGCCACGATCGGCATCCTGGGCGGCGGGCAGCTCGGCCGGATGATGGCGGTCGCTGCCGCGCAGCTCGGCTATCGCTGCATCGGCTATGCGCCCGAAGGCGACAACGTGGCCGCCGAAGTCTCGGCCGATTTCTTCACCAACCGCTGGGACGATACCGCCGCGCTCGCGGCCTTCGCCAAATCGTGCGACGCCGTGACGTGGGAGTTCGAGAACGTACCGCTCGCCGCGGTCGAGGCGATCCCGGCAGCCATGCTCGCGCCGGCGAAGATCGCGCTCGAAAAGGCGCAGGACCGGTTCTACGAGAAGAACTTCATCCGCGACCTGGGCGGCAAGACGGCGGCCTTTGCGCGGGTCGATTCGCCCTTCGACCTCGAAAGCGCACTCGACCGGCTGGGCGCGCCCGGCATCCTGAAGACCCGGCGCGACGGTTATGACGGCAAGGGCCAGTGGCGCCTCAGCTCCGCCCGCGACGCCGACGGGCTGCGCCTGCCCGAACAGCAGCTGATCTACGAGGAATTCATCGAGTTCAGCGCCGAATTCTCCGTCATCCTGGTACGCGGACGCGATGGCGATACGAAGTTCTGGGATTCGCCCCTCAACGTCCACGAAGGCGGCATCTTGCGCACCTCCACCGTGCCCGCCCCCGCCGATCTGTCCGGCCAGATCAAGCAGGCCCGCAAGCTGGCATCCGAAGCCGCCGACGCGCTCAATCACGTCGGCGTGCTGACGTGCGAATTCTTTGCCACCGGCGCCGGACCGATCTTCAACGAAATGGCGCCCCGCGTGCACAATTCGGGCCACTGGACGATAGAGGGCGCGGTCACCAGCCAGTTCGAAAACCACATCCGCGCGGTTGCCGGTTTGCCGCTTGGCGACACATCGCTGCGCGCGCCAAGGGTGACGATGGAAAACCTCATCGGCGACGATATCAAACGCATCGATACGATCCGCGCAGAGCCCGCCGCGCACCTGCACCTCTACGGCAAGAACCGCGCCGCCGAAGGGCGCAAGATGGGCCACGTGACCCGGCTGGAAGGGTGATGCGCGCCGGCGGCAGGAAAGGGCCGAAGCTGACCTGCATCGTCGCCCGTGCGGCGGACGGGACCATCGGCCACGACAACGCGATGCCGTGGCACATCCCCGCCGACTTGCGCCGGTTCAAGGCGCTGACCATGGGCGCGCCGATGATCATGGGGCGCAAGACCTTCGACAGCCTGCCCGGCATCTTGCCCGGTCGCCGCCACATCGTGCTGACCCGTGACACCGACTGGGAAGCGGAAGAGGCCGACGTGGTGCATTCGGTGGAAGAGGCGCTCGCCGCGGTGCATGGCCCGCGCGCCTCGATCATCGGCGGGGCGGAAATCTTCGCGCTGTTCCTGCCACTGGCCGACCGGGTCGAGATCACCGAGGTGCACGAGCATTACGGCGGCGACACGCAGATGCCCTTCCCCGGCGACGACTTCACGCTGACGATGCGCGAAGACCACCCGGCCACCGACAAGACGCCCGCCTACAGCTTCATCACGCTGGAGCGCAGCTCTTGAGCGCGACGCGGCTAGAGCATACCGAGCCTGTCCCCGAAGACTTTCGCGGCGGCATCGTCGCGCTCGGCAATTTCGACGGGTTCCATCGCGGGCACCAGGCCGTGGCGGGCGAGGCGATCGCGTGGGCAAAGGCGGAAAGCCGCCCGGCCATCGTCGCCACGTTCGATCCGCACCCGGTGCGGCACTTCCGCCCCGATACGCCGCCCTTCCGCCTCACCACGCTGGACCAGCGGCAGGAGCTGTTCGGTGCGCACGGGGCCGATGCGATGCTGGTGTTCAATTTCGGGGTCGGGCTGGCCGCGACATCGCCCGACGATTTCGTCGCACTGCTTGTGGAACGCTTCGGCGCGCACGGCGTGGTGACGGGCGCGGACTTCACCTTCGGCAAGGGCGCGGCGGGATCGGTCGCCACGCTGGCCGCGCATCCGGGTATCGAGGCCCGCGTGGTCGAAGCGGTGAACGCGGGCGAGGAAATCGTCTCGTCCAGCCGCATCCGCGAGGCGCTGAAAGCGGGCGACCCGCAGGAAGCCGCGCGGCTGATGACCCGCCCCTTCGCCATTCGCGGCATCGTGCAGCACGGCGACAAGGTGGGCCGCACCATCGGCTATCCCACCGCCAACCTTGCGCTCGACCATTACCTGCGCCCGAAATACGGCATCTACGCCGTCACCGCCTCGATCATCGGCGAGCCGGGGGACCGGCTGCTGAAAGGCGCGGCGAACCTCGGCATCCGGCCGCAATTCGATCCGCCCAAGGAGTTGCTGGAGCCATTCTTCTTCGATTTCGGCGAGGACCTCTACGGCCGCGAGATCGAGGTCGCGCTGCACCATTTCATCCGCCCGGAAGCGAAGTTCGACGGGCTGGACGCGCTCACCGCGCAAATGGCGCGCGATTGCGACGAGGCGCGGCGGCTGCTCGCCCATTACTAACGGCTTTATCCGCAGCCCCGTTTGCCCTAACGCGCGGCGCATCATGAGCGACGACAGCACCTCCAAGAAATCCGTAGGGAAAGACTACAGGGACACCGTCTTCCTGCCGAAGACCGATTTTCCCATGAAGGCCGGCCTGCCGCAGAAGGAGCCGGGCATTCTGGCGCGCTGGGAAGAAGAGGGGCTGTACCAAAAGCTGCGCGAGGCCCGGCAGGGTCGCGAGAAGTTCATCCTCCACGACGGCCCGCCTTACGCCAATGGCGACATGCACATCGGCCACGCGCTGAACCATGTGCTGAAGGACATGGTTGTGCGCACGCAGAGCCTGGCCGGCAAGGACGCGCCTTACGTGCCCGGCTGGGATTGCCACGGCCTGCCGATCGAATGGAAGGTGGAGGAACTCTACCGCAAGAAGAAGCGCAGCAAGAAGGACGTTCCGGCCAAGGAATTTCGCGCCGAATGCCGCGAATATGCGCAGCACTGGGTGGATGTGCAGCGCGAACAGCTGAAGCGGCTGGGCATCGGCGGGCGGTGGGTTAAGCCCTATCTCACCATGCGGCCCGAGGCCGAAGCGCAGATCGTGCGCGAGCTCCACAAGTTCGCCGAAACCGGCCAGCTCTATCGCGGCGCGAAGCCGGTGATGTGGAGCCCGGTGGAAGAAACAGCACTGGCCGATGCCGAGGTCGAATACCAGGACCTGACCGACAGCCCGCAGATCGACGTGGCGTTCGAGATCGTGGAATCGCCGATCCCGGAACTGGTCGGCGCGCACGCGGTGATCTGGACGACGACGCCGTGGACGATCCCGGTGAACCAGGCTTTGGCGTATGGGCCGGTAATCGAGTATGTGCTGGTTACTCTCGACATCAACGCACATGGTGCGAATGAAGCGCGAGACGCCTTCTTGCAGGCCAACCCTAATTTCGATCTGGGAGCCGATCCGAAAATCTTGGTTGCCAAACCGCTTCTGGAAGATTTCGGGAAGCGTCTCGATGCCTCGCTGAAATCCCTTACTGGCGACGCCGACTACCGGCTCGACGATTTTGAAGACGCAAAGTCTATCAAAGGCTCCGACCTGGCCGGAACCATCGTCCGCCACCCGATGCACCGTCTCGGCGGGTTCTATGCCAAGCCGCGCCCGATGCTGGCGGGCGATTTCGTCACCACCGACAGCGGCACGGGCATCGTCCACATGGCGCCCGACCATGGCGAGGACGATTTCGAACTGTGCCGCGCGAACGGGATCGACCCCGTCTTCGCGGTCATGTCCGACGGGCGCTATCGCGACGACTGGCTGTGGCTGGGAGCCAATGACCTTAACGATAATGGCGACGAGCGTCGCCGCAGCGTCATCAACAAGCCGTTCAACGCGCCCGACGGACCGATCTGCTCCGACCTTCGCGAAGTGGGCGCGCTGCTGAGCGCGTCGGCCGATTACGCCCATTCCTATCCCCACTCGTGGCGCTCCAAGGCCAAGGTCATCTACCGCTGCACGCCGCAATGGTTCATCGCCATCGACCGCGACCTACCTCCCCTCCCCGCGGGGGAGGGGCCGGGGGTGGGGGGTGCCACGTCCGCAAGTGCCGAACACCCATCCCCAACCCCTTCCCTCAAGGGAAGGGGCTCAACCCTCCGCTCCACGGCCCTTACCGAGATCGAGCGGGTTCGCTTCGTGCCCGAAAAAGGCCGCAACCGCCTGCGCTCGATGGTCGAAAGCCGTCCCGACTGGCTCATCAGCCGCCAGCGCGCATGGGGCGTGCCGATCGCGCTGTTCGTCCACCGGGAGAGCGGCGAGCTGCTGGTCGACCGGCAAGTCAACGCGCGCATCCAGGATGCCATCGCCGCCGGCACCGTCGATGCCTGGGAAGAAGGCCGCGCGGCTGAATTCCTCGGCCCTGACCGCGACGCGCAAGATTACGAGATGGTCGGCGACATCCTCGACGTGTGGTTCGACAGCGGCTCCACCCATGCCTTCGTGCTGGAATCGGACGAGTGGCCCGAACTGCGCAGCCCCGCCGATCTCTACCTCGAAGGCAGCGACCAGCATCGCGGCTGGTTCCAGTCCTCCCTGCTCGAAAGCTGCGGCACCCGCGGCCGCGCGCCTTACGAGGCGGTGCTGACCCACGGCTTCACCATGGACCCCAAGGGCATGAAAATGTCCAAGAGCCTCGGCAACACGGTCGATCCGCTCAAGGTCATGGAGCAATACGGCGCGGACATCATCCGCCTGTGGGCGCTCAGCGTCGATTACACCGAAGACCACCGCATCGGTGACGAGATCCTGAAAGGCGTCGGCGACCAGTACCGGCGCCTGCGCAACACGTTCCGCTACCTCCTCGGCGCGCTCGACGGCTTCGAGGAAAGCGAGCGGGTGGACGTGGCCGAAATGCCGGAGCTGGAGCGGTACGTGCTCGGCCTGCTGGGCAACGTGGACGAAACGCTGCGCCGCGCGACGGACGATTTCGACTTCAACCAGTATGTCCGCGCGCTGGTCGATTTCTGCAACGAGGACCTGAGCGCCTTTTTCTTCGATATCCGCAAGGACCGGCTGTATTGCGATGCGCCCGGCAGCATGGAGCGGCGCGCCTATCGCACCGCGCTCGACACGCTGTTCCACGCGCTGGTCCGATACGCCGCGCCGGTGCTGGTGTTCACGGCAGAGGAAGTCTGGGGCACCCGCTTCCCCGATGCGGGCAGCGTCCACCTGCTGGAATGGCCGGAAGTGCCGGCGAGCGACATCGACAGCGCGCGCTGGACCGCCCTGCGCGACCTGCGTGAACGCGTGATGGAAGCCATCGAACCCTTGCGGCGGGAAAAGACCATCCGTTCCGGCCTCGAAGCCGATGTCGCCGTGCCCGCGTCCGCCGTGCCGGACGGCTTCACCGATGCGCAGCTGGCAGAGCTGTTCATCACTGCGTCAGTCACCCGCGACGATAGCGAGGCAGTGACCGTCACCCGCTCCACCGACCACAAATGCGGCCGTTGCTGGCGCCTGTTGCCCGAGGTTTCGGAAGACGGCGCACTGTGCGGTCGCTGCGCGGAGATGGTGGCATGAGCGGTCCCATGCCTGCCAACACCACGCGCAACCGGATGATCGGGTTTGCCATCGCGGCGGTGATCTTCGTGGTCGACCAGTGGCTGAAATGGCTGGTCGACGGCCCGCTCGGCCTGAAACGCATCGGCGACCAGCTGGAGCTGATCCCGTTCTTCGATTTCACGCGGGTCCACAATTACGGCGTGTCGATGGGCATGCTGCAGGCGGATTCGCCGGAAATGCGCTGGGGCCTCGTCGCCGTGACGGCCGCCATCGCCATCGCCGTTGCCGTCTACATGTTCTTCCAGCGCCGCTTCATCGACATCCTGCCGCTTGCGCTCGTCCTCGGCGGCGCGCTCGGCAATATCGTCGACCGCTTCCGCTGGGGCTACGTGCTCGACTACGCCGACTTCCACATCGGTACGTTCCGCCCCTTCCTGATTTTCAACCTGGCCGACGCGGCCATCACCATCGGCGTCGTCATCCTGCTTGCCACCAGCCTGTTCATGGGCGAGAAGCCGGACGACGACGCGGCGGAGGCCTCCGAGGCTTCGCCAAAGGAGACGACATGACCAAGCGCACCCTCGCCCTCGCCCTGATCGCCGCCGGCAGCACCTCGCTGGCCGCATGCGGCAGCACCGACGTGCTGGACCGCGACCGGCCGGACGAATTCGCCGTGCAGCGCCAGGCGCCGCTGGTGGTCCCGCCCGACTTCAATCTCGAACCGCCCGCACCCGGCGCCCCGCGCCCGGCCGAAGGCACCGCCTCGCAGCAGGCGCTCGAGGCCCTGTTCGGCGGCCCCGCCCCGCGCAGTGACGCGGAAACCGGCGCCCTGAACGAAGCGGGCCGCGCGATGCCGGGCATCCGCAGCGCCGTGGGCGACGAGGAAACGAACACGGTCGCCAAGGGCGCCGTAACGCGCGATATCATCGCCGCACCCGCCGGTGCGGGCGCCGAAGCGCAGGCGATCATTCCGGGCGCCTGAGCGCCTCTGCAATCGGCTCCGGAACAGGCTTTACGCTGAGCGCCTGCGGGATCAGTCCTGCGCCCTGCGCAGGCGGTCCGCCAGCACTTTCAGCGTCGGCTTCTGCCCCTGGGCCAGCAGGCTGGCGCGGAACAGGCGGCCGAGGAGGATGAATTCCAGCGCGGTGAAGGCGGCCAGCAGCAGGCCGACCGCGGCCATTTCCCACATCGGTATCCCCGTCCCCAGCCGCGCCAGCACCGCGAAGGGCGTCCACAGCGGGATCCACGTCAGCAGCCGCTCTATAAAGCCGCCGCCGCCCATCACCGTTGTCTGCAGAAGGTAGAAGACCGGTAACATCAGCGCGAGCATCACCGGCATGAAGAAGCCCTGCGCCTCGCTCATCGTGTCGCACATCGCCCCGATGGCGAGCAGGATGATCGAGATCATGATGTAGCCGACGACGAAGAAATAGATCATCGCCAGCACGACGGAAGGCGAAGTCAGCGGGGCCAGCGCGGGGCGGATCATGTCGGCGATGGCGCCTTGCGTGAAGAACACGGCCACGGCGGCGCAGGCGACCCATACAGCCACCATCGACAGGCCGATGGCGACCGTGCCGATCAGCTTGCCGTACATCAGCTCGTCCGCGCGGACACAGGCGAGGACCGATTCGATCAGTTTGTTCGAGCGTTCCTCCACGCTGCTCTGCAACATCCAGCTGCCCGACAGCAGCAGGCTCATGAGGAGGACATAGGACAGGCCGAGCGGGATGATCGAGCGGACCAGCACCGCTTCGCGCGCGCCGCCGCCGGGTTCGGGCGTGGTTACGGCGATGGCCGGTGCGGCCTGCTGGATCAGGCCAGCGGTATCGGCCGACACGCCCTGCTGCGCCAGCAGGCGATTGCGGAGGTCGGTGGTCAGTTCGTCCTGCAACGTGGTGACGAAATCGGTGCGCGGGCGCTCGTTCGACCACAGGCGCACCTGCGGGTTCTGCGCGTAGTCCTCGCCCAAAAGGACGACGATGTCGGCGCCCTGGCTATCGTCTTCCGCGTCCAGCAGCGCATCGACCTCTCGCTGGAAGTCCTCCCCGCTCGCGCCGGTCAGGGTCGCCGGGGGATCGACGAAGGCGAAGTCGCGTTCGGGCGGGTCGTAAGACGGCGTGTCTTCCGCCATCACACGGTCGAGGGCGGCAATCGCGCCTTCCACCCCGCCCGCATCGCGGAAGGCTGCGACGTCGGCATCGGTGTACCACCGGTCGGCGCTGGCCCACGGGGCATCCGGCGCTGCATCCTGCAAGTCGAAGCGCTGCGCATGACGGGCGAGGGAGCGCAGCACCTGCCGATCGTAATCGCGGCCGAACCGCTCTTCCACCGCAGCCGCTGCCGCGCCGCCGGACCGGTCGACGAACATGACGCGGGACGCTTCGTCATCATCCATCGCCCGGCCGATGACGGGGCCGAGCAGCAGGGCGACGGGGATAAACAGCAGCGTCAGCCAGAAGCTGCGCATCGTGGCGATCTGGCGGAATTCGCGCTTGGCGACGAGCAGGATGTTGGTCATGCGGCCATCTGCGCTGCGGGCGTTTCGGGATCGCTACCCACCAGGTGCACGAACACCTCGTGAAGAGAGGGGCGGTGCACTTCGAACCCGCGCAAGGCCACGCCCGCACCGGACATCCGCTCCAGCACGTCGGCGGCGGCGACACCCTGTTCGAGCTCGAGATCGTAGCGCGTCCAGCCGTCGCCTTCGGCCTGCGCCTCGTGCGAGGACGCGACGCCGGCAATGCTGCCGAGCGACTGGCGGGCGACAGCGGAGATACGCGACGGCATCACGCCGCGCGCCTTTTCGAGCGTGCCTTCGAAGCGCTTGGTCCCCTTGCCCAGCAGGAGCAGACGGTCGCACAGGCGTTCGGCGTGCTGCATGACATGGGTCGAGAAGACCACGGCCGCGCCCGTCCCGGCGGAGCGCAGGATCTCGTCTTCCAGCAGGCCCTGGTTGACCGGGTCGAGGCCGGAGAACGGCTCGTCGAGGATCAGCAGCTGCGGCCGGTTCACCAGCGATGTCGCCAGCTGGACCTTTTGCGCCATGCCTTTCGACATATCGGAAATCTGCGACTTCGCCCGGTCGGCCAGCCCGAAGCGGTCGAGCAGCTCGAGCCCGTGGGCCTTGGCATCGGCGCGCTCCATGCCTTTCAGCCGCCCGAAATAGACGATCGTGTCGATCGCGCTCATGGTGCCGTAAAGGCCGCGCTCTTCGGGCAGAAAGCCGATCTCGTGCGTATGGCGGCGACCCGGCGCTTCGCCGAACACAGCGATGCGGCCGCTGGTCGGGCGGATGATGTCGAGCACCATTCGCAATGTTGTCGTCTTGCCCGCACCGTTCCCGCCGAGGAATCCGTAGATTTCGCCCGGCTCGACCGCGAAGCTGAGATCGTCGACGGCGGTCACGCCATCGAAGCGCTTGGTCACGTGGTCGATTTCGAGAATGGGCATCGGGCTCCCCTGCGATGGTCCGGATGATTGCGGCGTTCAGCCGCCCCCGTCGCGGCGGGTGACGAGTAGCTTGTCGATCCGGCGGCCGTCCATGTCGACCACTTCGAACTGCCATCCCTGGTCGAGGAACAGTTCGCCTTCCTTGGGCAGCTTCTTCAGCACCGACAGCGCATAGCCGGCGGCGGTGGAAAATTCGCGGTCGTCGGCGAGTTCGAGCGAGAGCTGGTCGGCCAGCCGATCGGCCGGGCATGCGCCGGATACCAGCCAGCTGCCGTCCTGCCGCTCCACCATCATCGGGCCCTCGCCTTCGTCCTGCACGCTGGCGAAATCGCCGACGATGGCGGTGAGCAGGTCGGCCGGGGTGACGATCCCTTCCAGATGGCCGTATTCGTCGTGCACCATCATCATCGGCACTTCGGCGTCCTGCAGCGTGCGCAGCGCGTCGAGCGCGTCGAGCTGGTCGGGAATGATCGAAGGCTTGCGCATCAGCGAGGCGAGATCGACGTCCTGATCTGCCAGCAACAGGGCGAGCACTTCACGCACCTTGACCACGCCGAGCACCTCGTCGCTCGATCCAGCGGCGACCGGCAGCAGCGAATGGTTGCTGGCGGCGATTGCCTTGCGGATTTCCTTCACGCTGGCATCGCGGTCGAGCCAGTCGAGCTCTGTCCGCGGCGTCATCAGTTCGCGCACCGGGCGGTCGTGCAGCTTCAGCACGCCGGCCAGCAACGCCTCGCTTTCCTCCTCGATCACGCCGGTGCGCGTTGCCTCGGCAAAGATCATCTGCAGTTCCTGCGCCGAAAGCCCGTGTTCGCTCTTCTTCCGGATGCCGAGGAGGTGGACGATGATCGACGAAGACTTGTCGAGCAGCCACACGAACGGCGCGGCGACCCGGGCAAGCAGCCACATCGGACGCGCCATGGCCAGTGCGATGGTTTCCGCCGAACGAAGCGCGAGCTGTTTGGGCACCAGTTCGCCGATGACGAGGCTGGCGTAGGTTGTCACCGCAATGACCAGCGCGAAGCCGAGATCGTCCGCGAAATCGGCATCGATGCCGAGGCCGGCCAGCCGCTCACCCACCGGACCGCCCAGGCTCGCGCCGGAATAGGCGCCCGCGATGATGCCGATCAGCGTGATCCCGATCTGGACGGTTGAGAGGAACTTGCCCGGATTCGCCGCCAGCGCGAGCGCGGTCTGCGCCGCCTTGCTGCCCTTGTCCGCCGCGATCGAGAGCCGCGCGGTGCGCGCGGACACGATGGCAAGCTCGGACATGGCGAAAACCCCGTTAAGGAGAATCAGTCCGGCGATGATGAAGAGGTCGGGCCAGGGAAAGGGTGTCACGCTTCCCGCTCTGCCGGAAAATTCAGCCCTGCGAAAGCCTCGCGCTGCCTGAATTGCCGGAACCGGCCCCGTTTCCGCGAGTTTCAGGGTCGCAACGGGCCATATCTCACGGCCCCGAGGATTGAAGAGGGATACAGATAATGACAATCAAGAAGACCCTGACCGCATCGGTCGCCGCGCTTTCGCTCGTTTCGCTGTCCGCCTGCGTCACCGACCCGAACACCGGCAAGCAGACCTGGTCGCGCACCGCCGCCGGCGGCGTGCTCGGCGGTACGCTTGGCTACCTGCTGGGCGACCTGATCGGCGGCAGCACCGCAGCCCGCATCATCGGCGCCGGCATTGGCGGCACCGCGGGCGCCGTGGTCGGCAAGCAGTTCGACGACCAGATCAAGGAACTGGACGAGATCGCGCAGGGCACCGGCGTGGACGTGGAAGAACTGGGCGACCAGGAAGCCATCCTCGTCCGCCTTCCCGACGGCGTGACCTTCGCCACCGGTTCGGCCAGCATCAGCCCGACTTTCCGGGCGACGCTCGACGACGTGGCCGACGTGCTGGTCCGCTATCCGAACAGCCTGATCGACGTGTACGGCTTCACCGATACCACCGGCTCGACCAGCCTCAACCAGAACCTGTCGGTGCAGCGCGCCGAAGCCGTGGCCAGCTACCTTGCCGCGCGCGGCGTCGCCCGCAACCGCATGGCGACCGCCGGTTATGGCGAGCAGTACGATTACCTGCGCGTGAAGACGGCCGACAACGTGTCGGAACCGCTCAACCGCCGCGTGGAAATCAAGATCGTCCCGATCAGCCAGGACGACGTGGCCGCAGCGCGCAGCCAGTAATACGCCCGGTCCAAATCGAGAGGGGCTGGCCCGCGGGCCGGCCCCTTTTCGTTTGCGCCGCCTTCCATCAGGTGGGCTGGGAGTAGCGCCCGGCCCGGTCCGCCAGGTGCTCGGCCGCAGCGGCATGGATGCCGGGTGCGCTGACCAGCAGGCCGAAGCTTCGCGGATCGCGCTTGTTGTAGGCCAGCGTCTTCCCGAACGCGTCGCTCACCGCGGCGCCCGCTTCGCGCGCGATCAGCGTCGCGGCGGCGATGTCCCACTCGTAGCCCCAGCGCAGCGTGGCGAGGATGTCCGCCTCGTCCGCCGCCACCATCGCCACGCGCAAGGCGATGGAATTGGGCTTGGCGACGGTGGTCAGCATCCGGTCTTCTGCCGGAAGGCTGTCCGCCGGGATGCGCGCCCCTTCGAACTTCGTACGCTTGCTGGCGCGCAGCCGCTCGCCGTTGCGCCACGCGCCCTTCCCCGCCGTCGCGCTCCACACTTCGTCGCGTGCCGGCGCGACGAGCGTGCCGATCAGCGGGCGTCCGCCGCTCACCAGCGCGACCGAGACCGCCCAGCCGGGCCGCCCGCGCAGGTAATCGCGCGTACCGTCGATCGGGTCGACCACCCAGCACAGGCCCTTGGTCAGCCGCGCGGGCTTGTCCGCCGTCTCTTCCGACAGCCAGCCTGTCGCCGGAAGCAGTGCGGCCAGCTCGCGGCGCAGGAAGCTGTCGACCTCGATATCGGCGGCGCAAACGGGGCTGCCGGGAGATTTTTCCCACGATTCGACGCGATGGCCGTCACCGGGCCATTGCCGCTTGGCGATCTGCCCGGCTTCGCGGACGATCTGTTCGAAACGCATGCTGTCGATCATGGGACCTGCCCTGAGGCAGATGGCGCGCGCCGGAACGCATTGCAAGCACGCACGCTACATGCTTAAGCGCACCGCAAACCAGCAGCGCACCCCCTGCGCCGCACTTTCACGATCCAAACCGGAAGGCCAGTCCGCCATGAACATCCACGAATACCAGGCCAAGGAACTGCTCGCGAAATACGGCATCGGCATTCCCGCCGGCCACGCCGCCACCTCGGTGGAGGAAGCCGTCGAAGGTGCGAAGAAGCTGCCCGGGCCGCTGTATGTCGTGAAGGCGCAGATCCACGCCGGCGGGCGCGGCAAGGGCAAGTTCAAGGAACTCAGCGCCGATGCCAAGGGCGGCGTGCGCCTGGCCAAGAGCATCGAGGATGTCGAGGCCGACGCCAAGGACATGCTCGGCAACACGCTGGTCACCATCCAGACCGGCGACGAAGGCAAGCAGGTGAATCGCCTCTACGTCACCGACGGCGTCGACATCGAAAGCGAATACTACCTCGCCATGCTGGTCGACCGGGCGAGCGGCCAGGTGGCCATGGTCGCCTCCACCGAAGGCGGTATGGATATCGAAGACGTGGCGCACGAAACGCCGGAGAAGATCACCACCGTCACCATCGACCCGGCGCAGGGCTTCATGCCGCACCACGGCCGCGCGGTCGCCTTCGCGCTGAAGCTGGAAGGCGATCTCAACAAGGCCTGCCAGAAGCTGGCGAAGCAGCTCTACACCGCGTTCATGGACCTCGATTGCGAGATGCTGGAGATCAATCCACTGGTCGAAACCAAAGATGGCCAGCTGCTGGTGCTCGACACCAAGATGAGCTTCGACGGTAACGCCCTCTACCGCCACAAGGATATCGAGGCGATGCGCGACGAGACCGAGGAAGACCCGGCCGAAGTCGAAGCAAGCGAATACGATCTCGCCTACATCAAGCTGGACGGCAACATCGGCTGTATGGTCAACGGTGCCGGCCTTGCCATGGCGACGATGGACATCATCAAGCTCAATGGCGCGTTTCCTGCCAACTTCCTTGACGTGGGCGGCGGCGCGACGACCGAGAAGGTGACCGCGGCGTTCAAGATCATCCTCAAGGACCCGGCGGTCGAGGGCATCCTGGTCAACATCTTCGGCGGCATCATGCGCTGCGACACGATCGCGGAAGGCATCGTGGTGGCAGCGAAGGAAGTCGAGCTCGACGTGCCGCTGGTGGTCCGCCTCGAAGGCACCAACGTCGACAAGGGCAAGGAAATCCTGAACAATTCGGGCCTGCCGATCGTTGCGGCAGACGACCTTGGCGATGCGGCGCGCAAGATCGTGGCCGAGGTCAAGCAGGCCGCGTGATGCGCGCGCCCTGCGGGGCGCTTCCATCCCCCCGTGTGCGATTCGCCGGCCAGCCCCGGCCCCTTGGCCATGCGCGGTTGACGTTACGGTAAAGCGGGGGCGCGGGGGCCGCCCTTGACCTTGGCCGATCCGGAACGCAAAGCCTCCAGCATCATTCGTTAAACGAGCGGCTAAAACGGTCGCACAACCGCAGAAAAGAAGGGATTTCACCCATGAAAATCCTCGTCCCCGTCAAGCGGGTGATCGATTACAACGTGAAGCCGCGGGTCAAGGCCGACGGGTCCGGCGTCGACCTCGCCAACGTCAAGATGAGCATGAACCCGTTCGACGAAATCGCAGTCGAGGAAGCCATCCGCCTGAAAGAGGCCGGCAAGGCGGAAGAAATCGTCGCCGTGTCGATCGGCCCGGCCAAGGCGCAGGAAACGTTGCGAACCGCCCTTGCCATGGGTGCAGACCGCGCGATCCTCGTTGAAACCGATGACGAGGTCGAACCCCTCGCGGTCGCCAAGATCCTGAAAGCCATCGCCGAAGACGAACAGCCCGGCCTCGTGATGCTGGGCAAGCAGTCGATTTCCGACGACAGCAACCAGACCGGCCAGATGCTCGCCGCGCTGATGGACCGGCCGCAGGGCACGTTCGCCAACACGGTCGAGGTCGACGGCGACTACGTTACCGTGAAGCGCGAGATCGACGGAGGCCTGGAAACCGTGAAGCTTTCGCTTCCCGCGATCGTCACCACCGACCTGCGCCTCAACGAGCCGCGCTATGCTTCGCTGCCGAACATCATGAAGGCGAAGAAGAAGCCGCTCGACACCAAGACCCCGGCGGATTTCGGCGTCGACATCGCGCCGCGCCTGACCACGACCAACGTGTCGGAGCCGCCCGTGCGGCAGGCCGGCGAAAAGGTCGAAGACGTCGATGCGCTGGTCGCCAAGATGAAGGCCATGGGCATCGCCTAGGACAAATCACCCAACCGCCGTTCGTGCTGAGCCTGTCGAAGCACGGTCGCGCCAACGCCCTTCGACAAGCTCAGGGCGAACGGACAACAGAGGTAAGATACCATGAAAACTCTCGTTTGGGTCGAACACGACAACAGCGAAATGAAGGACGCCACGCTGGCGACCGTCACCGCCGCATCGAAACTGGGCGACGTCGACCTCCTCGTCGCCGGATCGGGTTGTAGCGCCGTGGCTGACCAGGCCGCGAAGATCGCGGGCGTGGGCACAGTCCACCTCGCCGACGATGCCGCCTACGAACACGCGCTGGCAGAAAATGTCGCGCCGCTGGTCGCCAAGCTGATGGACGGCTTCGACGCCTTCCTCGCGCCCGCCACCACCACCGGCAAGAACATCGCCCCGCGCGTCGCCGCCCTGCTCGACGTGATGCAGGTGTCGGACATCCTGTCGGTCGAAGGCGACAAGACCTTCACCCGGCCGATCTATGCCGGCAACGCCATCGCCACGGTGGAATCGAGCGACCCGAAGCTCGTCATCACCGTGCGCGGCACGGCCTTCGACAAGGCCGATGCGGAAGGCGGATCGGGCAGCGTCTCGGCGGTCGAGACCACCGGCGATGCCGGCCTGTCGAGCTTCGTCAGCGCGGAAATCGCCGAGAGTGAGCGCCCTGAACTGACCAGCGCCAAGGTCATCGTGTCCGGCGGCCGCGCGCTGAAGGATGCCGAAACGTTCGAGCAGATCATCACCCCGCTCGCCGACAAGCTCGGTGCGGGCATCGGCGCATCGCGCGCCGCGGTGGATGCAGGCTACGTGCCCAACGATTACCAGGTCGGCCAGACCGGCAAGATCGTGGCGCCCGAAGTCTACATCGCCGTCGGCATTTCCGGCGCGATCCAGCATCTGGCCGGCATGAAGGATTCCAAGACCATCATCGCCATCAACAAGGATGAAGACGCTCCGATCTTCCAGGTCGCCGACATCGGTCTCGTCGCCGATCTCTACAAGGCGGTGCCGGAACTGACCGAAAAGCTCTGAACTACAACAGCTTGACGATTGACCCCCCGGACCCGCCACTACTGCGGGGACCGGGGGTTTTTCTATGCGCTCAATAATCTTTTTCACGTCCATCGCGCTCGCTGCGACGGCATTTCCTGCGCCCGCTTCAGCGCGGCGCTGAGAATAGTGCCTGCTGTGGACTTTAATGGGCGACCGTTCGACAACACCTACGTAAGCACTCTCACGTAGCGCGACGGCAATCGCTAGCCTTCGATTCCCGCTCGTTAACCATACCGCGCTAACCCCGCCCCGACAGGGTTACGGGGGTTTCGCAACAATGCGTCACGAAAAGATCGATGTAGAGGGTGCTACCGAGGTAAAGCGGTCGCGGCCGCAGGTGCTGGAGCGGGCGGAGGACCTGCTCGAAAAGACGCTGTTTGCCAGCCGCTGGCTGATGGCACCGTTCTACTTGCTAATGATCGGCGCGCTCGGCATGCTGCTCGTCAAGTTCGCGCAGGAAAGCTGGCACATCGTCACCCATACGCTGTTCGTGAGCGAGGCCGATGCGGTGCTCGCCGTGCTCTAGCCGATCGACATCACGCTGACGGGCAACTTGCTGCTGATGGTGCTGTTCGCGGGTTACGAGAACTTCGTCTCCAAGATGGATGTCGCCGACCACGAAGACCGGCCCGACTGGATGGGCAAGGTCGATTTCTCCGGCCCCAAGCTGAAGCTGGTCGCTTCCATCGTCGCGATTTCGGGGATCAACCTGCTCAAGAACTTCATGGCGCTGGAGCCCGGCATCGTGAACGGCGAGAAGCAGGACCAGCTGTTCTGGCTCGTCACGATCCACATGGCCTTCGTCGGCAGCGGCGTGCTGCTTGCCTACATGGACAAGCTGACGATCAGCTCCAAGATGATCGAGAAGCAGACGAACAAGCTATAGGGTGTCGGCGCGGGCTGCGCGGCGTTCGAACAGGTCGAGCGTGTCGCCGTCCTTTTCGATGGACCGCATAAGGGTGAAACCGAGCGTTTCGGCGAGTTTTACCGAGGCTGCATTGCCGCGAGTGATCATGCACACGCTGCGGCGGCCGAACTCGGTATCGAACCACGCGTAGATCGCGCGCATCGCTTCCGATGCGAGGCCTTTCCCGCCCGCTTCGGGCCGCATGATCCAGCCGGCTTCCGGGCCGTCGTCGAAATCCTCCCCGATATCGCGGAAGGTGTGGAAGATGCCGGCCTGGCCGATGATCCGCCGCTCGCCCGCTTCACGCACCAGCAGCATGCCGTAACCGTGCAGCAGCCAGCTCCCGCCGTTCTTCTGGAAACGTTCGAAAGTGCGCGCAGGCTCGCTCGGCGGGCCGAGGTAGCGCGCGGTTTCCGGATGCGAGATGATTTCGTGAGTTTCGCGCCAGTCGCCGGCCTCGGGCAGCCATAGCTCCAGCCGCTCGGTCACAAGGAACGGCGCGCTCACCACAGTTGCGTCAGCCCGTGTAGCGTCAGGCCAACGAGGCCGCCCACCAGCGTGCCGTTGATGCGGATGAACTGCAGGTCGCGCCCGACCGCGCCTTCCAGCCGGTCGGTCAGCGTGCGCGCATCCCAGCGGCGTACGGTTTCCGACACCAGCTGCACGATCTGGTCGCCGTGGCGGGTGGCGACGCCCACGGCGGTGCGGCGGGCGAAACGGTTGATCTGCCACTGCAGGCGTTCGTCCTCGCGCAGGGCGTTGCCGAGATCGTCGAGGCTTTCGGCGAATTGCGCGCCGAGCGAGCTTTGCGGATCGCGCGCCCGCTTGATCAGGCTCTGGCGGATCCGCTCCCACACGCGCTGCCACCATTCCGCCACCGCCGGGTTGGCGATCAGCTCGTTCTTCAGCTTCTCCACGCGGGCGCGGAAATCCTCGTCATGCTGCAAGTCGCGGGCGAGGGTTTCCAGCCCCTCTTCCAGCTTGTCGCGCAGCGGATGGTTGGGATCGACCAGCACTTCGGCCAGCAGCTTGTAAAGCCCGTCGAGCACGGAATTGGCCAGCCGCTCGTCCAGCCCGGTGAAGCGCAACAGCGCATTCGCCCGGTCGTGGATCATGTCGCGCACCATCGTCTCGTTGTCTTCCAGGACCAGCCCGGCCCAGCGGATGGTGCTGTCGACGAGCGGCAGGTGCTTGCGGTCGGCCATGGCGACTTCCATCATCCGCCCGAACAACGGCGCGACTTCGATCCGTTCGAGCTGGCTGGCGAGACCGGAGCGGACCTGCGTGCCGAGCCGTTCGGGATCGAGCGATTCGAGCAGTTCGGCGAACAGCTCGGTCGCGCCCGCACGGATGCGCGATGGTCCTTCCCGGCCCGGTTCGGACAGGAAATTGCCCGCCGCCCCGGCGAGGTTCATGTCCTTCATCCGCCGCGCCACGACCTGCGGGATGAGGAAATTCTCGCGCAGGAAGACCGCCATCGTGTCGGCGATGCGGTCCTTGTTCTCCGGGATGATCGCCGTGTGCGGAATCGGCAGGCCGAGCGGGCGGCGGAACAGCGCGGTGACCGCGAACCAGTCCGCCAGTCCGCCGACAAGGCCGGCCTCGGCAAAGGCATGGACATAGCCCCATGCCCAGTGCGCGCCTTCGAACCGGCCGGAGACGAGGAAGACGGCGGCCATTACCACCAGCATGCCGGTGGCGGCGATCCGCATCCTTCGGGCGCGGTCCTGCAACAGGGGCGAAGCGGCGGCGGTCATGGCCGCGGCCTATTCGGCCGGCTGAAGTCCGTCTTCGGCGCGAGTTTGTATGGTCCGGGTATCATCACCTTTCCTGTAACTCAGGAAACGCTGGCTTAGCCATGGCCCCATGCGTTTTTCGATGCCGTCGGCCAGGCTGAAGCCCGCTGGGACGATCAGCAGCGTTAGCACGGTGGATAGCAGCAGCCCGCCGATCACGACCGTACCCATCGGCGCGCGCCATGCGCCGTCCGCGCCGATGGAAACGGCAGTCGGGACCATGCCCGCGCCCATCGCCACCGTGGTCATCACGATCGGCTGGGCGCGCTTGCGGCCCGCATCGATGATGGCATCGAACTTGCGCACGCCCTGCGCCATCTCCTCGATCGCGAAGTCGACCAGCAGGATGGAATTCTTCGCGACGATCCCGAACAGCAGCAGGATGCCGATGAACACCGGCATGGAGATCTGCTGGCCGATCAGGTTGATCGCGATGATCCCGCCCAGCGGCGCGAGCAGCAGCGAACCCATGTTGACCAGCGGGCTCATTAGCCGCTGGTACAGCAGCACCAGCACCGCGAAGACCAGCAGGATACCGGTAACGAGCGCGGTCTGGAAATCGGCGATCAGATCGGCCAGGAACTCCTCGCCGCCGGCCGCCTGGGTGCTGACCCCGGTCGGCAGATTCTGCATCGCGGGCAGGGCGTTGATCCGCTGGGTCGCGGTGCCGAGATCGGCGCCGGGCGCAAGGTCCGCGCCGATGAAGACGCGGCGCTGACGGTCGTAGCGCTGTATTTCGGTTGGTCCGGCCCCGAAGCTGATTTCCGCCACCCGCTCCAGCGGCACGGAGCCGCCGGTCGCGGTGGGCACCGGGAGATTGCGGATCGTGTCGAGATTGCCGCGTCCGCTTTCGGGCAGCATCACGCGGATCGGCACCTGGCGGTCGGACAGGGAGAAGCGCGCGGCGGACTGGTCGGTTTCGCCGATGGTGGCGATTCGGATGGCCTGGCTGAGCGCAACGGTGGTCACGCCGAGCGAAGCGGCAAGGTCGGCGCGCGGGGTGATGATGAGTTCGGGCCGCTGCAAGTCGGCCTCGACCCGCGGCTGGCGCACGACATCGAGCCCGCGCATCTCTTCGACTACCAGCTGCGCGGTATTCGAAAGCAATTCGGGATCGCTTCCCTGCAGCAAAACAGTGATGTCACGTCCAGAACCGCCGCCCGGCCCCTGATTGTTCTGGAAGCTCACCCGCGCATCGGCGATGTCGGAGAACAGCAGCGCCGTCTCGCGCTCGAAATCCTGGCTGTTGCGCACGCGGTCTTCGCGCAGGGTGACATTGAGGTTGGCATCGCCTTCGTTGACATTGACGAGGACGTCCTCGACCTCCTGCTGCTGTTTCAGGATGTCCTCGACCTGGTCGGCGACTGCTTCGGTCTGCTCCAGCGTGGTGCCGGGCACCATCGAGATGCGCACGCGGCTGAAGTCGAGGTTCACGTCGGGGAAGAACTGCACCGGCGTCGCCGTGATGGCGAGGATGGTCATGACGAAGGACATCAGGCCCACGCCCATCACCTTGACCCGGTTGTCCGCAAAGCGCGCCCGGAACCGGCCCGAACGCCAGCGGTACCACGCGCCGAAGCGGGTCGAACCGAAGATGCCGAGGATGACCTTGCGCAGCACCCACGCAAAGCCGCTGGTGACGTACCACGCGATGACGGCGGCGAGGATCAGCAGCAGGAACATCCGGATCAGGCCGAGGCCGATGATCGGCTGCAGGAACTGGTTGCTGTGGTAGTAGAGCAAGCCGGTGATGCCTGCGAAGACGAGGCCGATAACCGTGAAAATCACGATGCCGAACGGGTATTGCCACCAGCGCGCGTGGACTTTCTCCAGCCCGGCACGGATGCGCTCGGCGCCGCTGCGGTCCAGCGTCCAGCGCAACAGCCGGTCGTAACGGTCGATCCACGGCCCGTTGGCGTGGTCGGCATGGCCGTGCGATTTCAGGAAATAGGCCGCGATCATCGGCGTGATCATGCGCGCGACCGCAAGGCTCATCAGCACTGCGACCACCACGGTGAGGCCGAAATTCTTGAAGAACTCGCCCGCGATACCGGGCATCAGGCCGACCGGCAGGAACACCGCGACAATAGAGAAGGTGGTGGCGACCACGGCGAGGCCGATCTCGTCCGCCGCGTCGATACTGGCCTGGTAAGCCGTCTTGCCCATGCGCATGTGGCGCACGATGTTCTCGATCTCCACGATCGCATCGTCGACCAGCACCCCGGCGACGAGGCCCAGCGCCAGCAGGCTGAGCGAATTGAGCGTGAAGCCCAGCAGGTCCATGAACCAGAAGGTCGGGATCGCCGAAAGCGGAATGGCGAGCGCCGCGATGATCGTCGCGCGCCAGTCGCGCAGGAAGAAGAACACCACGATCACCGCCAGCACGGCGCCTTCGATCATGGCCGCCATGGAGGAGGAATACTGCCCCTTGGTGTACTGCACCTCGTTATCGAGCTCGACGATGTCGACGCCGGGGTTCTCTTCCTCGATCTGCCTGATGACTTCCTGCGCCGCGTCATAGACGCTGACGTCGGATTCGCCCTTCGCGCGGGTCAGGCCGAACGTGACCACGGGCTTGCCGTTGACCTTGGATATGGAGGTGATTTCGCTGTTGCCATCGGTCACGTCGGCGACATCGGTCAGCTTGATCGTGCGGCCGCCGCCCAGTGAGATATTGCGCTGGCCGAGCTCGTAGGCGGTTTCCGCATTGCCGAGCACACGGACCGACTGGCGCGAGCCGGCGATTTCCGCCTGGCCGCCGCCGGCATCGAGGTTGCTCTGCCGCAGCACCGAGTTGATCTGCGCCGCCGTGACGCCGAGCGACTGCATGCGTGCCGGGTCGAGGATGACGCGGATTTCACGGTCGACCCCGCCGCGCCGGCCGGCAGAGGCCATGCCGGGCACCGCCAGTAGCCGCTTCGACACGACATCGTCGACGAACCAGCTGAGCTGCTCCATCGTCATGTCTTCCGATTCCACGGCGTAGCTGGCGAAGGGACGACTGGAGTTCTGGACGCGGAAAACCCGCGGCTCGAGAATGCCGTCTGGCAAGTCGCCGCGGATCTGGTCGACCGCCGCCTTCACCTCGTTCACCGCGACGTTCACGTCGACGCCGATCTGCATGCGCACGACCGTCTGGCTGAAGCCTTCGCTGACCTGCGATTCGATCAGGTCCACGCCCTCGACCGTGCTGACCGAGGATTCCACCTTTTCGGTGATCTGCGTGTCGAGCTCGCTCGGCGCGGCGCCGGGCTGCGAAATGCCGACGATGACGACCGGGAAATCGACGTCCGGGTCGTTCTGCACTTCCATCCGATTGAAACTGAGGATGCCGGCAAATGTCAGCGCCACGAACAGGACGATCGGGACGACCGGGTTGCGGATCGACCAGGCGGAGATGTTGCGGAAATTCACGTTGCGATCACCGGCGCGGGGCGACCGGACGCACGGTCTCCCCTTCGTTGAGGAAGCCGCCGGCGCGAAGCACGACACGCTCTGTGCCGCTGAGGCCGGAGGCGATAGCCACGCCGTTCTGCGTGATCAGGCCGGTTTCCACCGCGCGGCGGACGATCTTGTTGTCCTCGCCGATGATGAAAACGTAGCTGCCTTCGTCGTCGCTCATCACCGCGCTTTCGGGCAGCAGCGGCGCGACCAGCGTGCCGCTGTTGATGGTCGCGGTGGCAAAGCCGCCGGGCTTGAGCGCCTCGTTATAAGACAGGGCGATGCGCGCCGTGCCCTGCCGGTTCTGCTGGTCGATGGTCGGCGCGATCTGCCAGACCTGGCCGGAAAATTCGCGGTCGGTCCCGACCGGCTGCACGGTGGCGGCGGTGCCGGTGGCGATGCGGGCCAGCTCGGCCTCGCCCACCTGCGCCAGCATTTCCATTTCGCCGCCGCGGGCGATGGTGAAGAGCGAGGGCGTGCCGGCGCTAACCGTCTGGCCGGGCTCGACGCTGCGCGACAGGACGAGGCCGGAGACCGGGGCATAGATGTTGAGGCGGGCGTTGCGGGCCTGCAATTCGTTCAGCTGCGCGCGGGCGACCTGCACCCGGGCACGGGCCGCATCGCGCGTTGCGGTGAGGCGGTCGACATCGGCGGTGGAGATGAAACCGCGCTCGACCAGCTTGAGGGCGCGTTCGAGATTGCTCTGCGCAAGGTCGAGATCGGCCTGCGCCACGCCGATCTGGGCACGGGCGGCAGCGGCCTGCTGGTTCTGGACGGAGCGGTCGATGCTCACGAGCACCTGCCCCTGGCGCACCCAGTCGCCGGCATCGGCGTTGACGGATACGACGCGGCCGCCTTCACCGACGACGCCGACGCTGGTTTCGCGGCGCGCGGCGATGGTGCCGGTCGCGCTCAGCGTGCCTTCGATGGTGGTCCGGCCCGGCGCGACGACGGTCACTGCCGGGGCTTCTTCGGCATTGCCGGTGTCGGCGGGGGCGCCGCCGCCCTTGATCATGGCATAGGCAGCGATGGCCGCCAGCAGCGCGATAACGACGGCGATGATGATGATCCGCCGCCGCTTGCGCCGGTCCGCATCGTCGGTAGTGTCGATTTCGACACGGCTGTCCGTATCCGCGGCAATCTCGTGCTGCGGGCGCCATTTATCTTTTTCCACGCCGGTTTCGTAATTCATCTCTTAGTGCCCCATGGCGGATCGGGCCGTGTGTTATCTTAATATAGCACCCCCGGCAAGCAACATTCCGCGCTTAGCCCGGGTGGTTTGCCTGAGCAATCGCCGCCCCGACCGGGGGTGCAACTCCCTCGACAAGTGACGTGAAACGGCCACAGGGCGCAAGACAAGGGGCAGCCCGGCGCACTGCCGGACCGCCCCTGCCAAAGCTGCCGAAACAGCTAGAGAATGTGTGTTAGCGTACCCGACCGCGCTGGATCAGGTTCACGATGGCGAGCAGCACGATGGCGCCGAGGATCGCGACGAGCAGGCCCGTAAGCGAGAATTCCTGCACGCTTCCGGCAACGCCGAACTGGTTGGCGATCAGATTGCCGATAACCGAGCCGATGCAGCCGACGATGACGTTCCAGATGATGCCCATCGATGCGTCGCGGTTCATCACCATGCTCGCGAGCCAGCCGGCCACACCGCCGACGATAATTGCAATAATCCAACCCATACGTACCTCCTGTTTATTATTATGGCCTGCATGGCCTATGCCGGGTGAAACGGCATTGTCCCGCAGACGTTCCCGATTTCGTCGCGCAACATTTCGGGAGGAGAACGGAAACGGCCCGCCGCGCAGGACGCGCGGCAGGCCGGATCAGTCGGATTATGCCGCCTGCGCGGCCCGGATCAGTACTTGAGCTGGCGATCGTAGAGATCGCGGTAATGCTGGATGCGCGTGACCCGCAGGCCCTGCATGCCGGACCGATCGACCGCGCGCTGCCACGAGGCGAACTCTTCCAGGGTGAGGTTGTAGCGTTCCAGCACCTCGTCAATCGTCAGCAGGCCGCCGTTTACGGCCGCGACGACTTCCGCCTTGCGGCGCACCACCCAGCGCTTCGTGCTCGGCTTGGGCAGGTCCTTGAGCGAGAGCGGCTCGCCGAGCGGGCCAATCACGTGTTCGGGGCGGATTTTCTGGTTCTCGATCATTCGTATCCTCGGTCGCCGGTGGCCGCCGTTGTCGGGTGAGAGGCAGCAATGCCACCCGTGATTTTGCCATTTGATAAAGCGTGTTGGTTAATTTGCCGTTTGCCATGTTCGGCAGGCACGATGTCGTCCAGCGAGCCAAGCTTGCCGAAACTGGTCGGGCGCCGCCAACCCGATGGCCGCATCAGCAGCGCCAGCTCCCGCTGGGCGGCGAGGCGCGCAGTCAGCTCCGGCCAGGCGATCGGGCGCAGGGCCTCCTCGTCGGCGAGCGCAGGCGCATCGATCGCCGTGAAGGAATCGTGGTTGGCTTCGTTCATGACCCTGCTGTTACCCGCTAGAGGTCAAGAACTTGTAAAATGGCGCTTTACCCTTCCTTGAGAGTTCAAGGCCGGCGGATAGCGCGCGCATCGCACCCCCTTTGCGCGGCCCCTTCGCTGGTGTAAGGGGCCTGCATGCCCGCAAATCCTGCGATTCCTGCCGCCGGCCTTGGTGCCGAAGACGCTGCCGCGCTGTTCGACCTGCCGCGCGCGGCGGCCGACTGCCGCATCGTCGTCGCCATGTCGGGCGGGGTCGATTCCTCGGTCGTCGCCGCGCTGGCCCATGCGAGCGGGGCGGAAGTGATCGGCATCACGCTGCAGCTGTACGACTATGGCGCGGCCACCGGGCGCAAGGGCGCGTGCTGTGCGGGCGACGATATTGCCGACGCGCGCGCCGTGGCGGACCGGCTGGGTATCGCGCACTATGTCTTCGACCATGAAAGCGCCTTTCGCGAAGACGTGGTCGAGAATTTCGCCGACGAGTATCTCGCCGGGCGCACCCCGATCCCCTGTATCCGTTGCAACATGGGGCCCAAGTTCACCGACCTGTTCAAGATGGCGCGCGATCTGGGCGCCGATTGCCTCGCGACCGGACACTACGTCCGCCGCGTGATGGGTGCGGGCGGCCCCGAATTGCACCGCGCCGCCGATCCCGCGCGCGACCAGAGCTATTTCCTTTACGCGACGACCGACGACCAGCTCGACTACCTGCGCTTTCCGCTGGGCGGACTGCCCAAGGCGCAGGTGCGCGCGCTGGCCGACGCCTACGGCCTGCGCAACGCGGCCAAGCCCGACAGCCAGGACATCTGCTTCGTGCCCGACGGCGATTACGCCAGGATCGTCACGAAGATGCGGCCCGAAGGCGCGCGCGGCGGGCCGATCGTCCACGCCGAAACGGGCGAGGAACTGGGCCGCCATCCGGGCATCATCCACTTCACCGTTGGCCAGCGCCGCGGGCTGGAGATCGGCGGTCAGGCCGAACCGCTCTATGTCGTTGGCGTGGATGCGGAAAAGGCGGAGCTGAAGGTCGGGCCCAAGCGCCTGCTCGCCGTGACCGCCGCCACGGTGGTGGAAACCAACCGCATCGGCGCGCTGCCCGATGCGCCGCTGACCGCCAAGGTCCGCAGCCTGTCGAAGCCGGTGCCGGTCACGCTGGACGGCGCGATCGGCGGCGGCGCGAACATCCGCATCGTTTTCGAGACGCCCGAATACGGCGTCGCGCCGGGCCAGGCGGCGGTGATCTATGCCGGCGACCGGGTGGTCGGTGGCGGCTGGATCGACGCGACCGAATCCGCGGCGCGGGCGCTCGCCGCTTGAGCTTCTGGCGCGGCAGGCCGGGGCAGGTGCCGCCCGCCGCGCTCGTCCTGCTCGGCCTGTTCTTCGCCCTGCCCTTCGCGCTCTATTTCCTGCCCCGGTCCGGAATCGGACAGCAGGCCTACGAACCGCCGCGCTATGAAACCCGGTGGGAGGTGCCCGCGGGCGAGGCGGACAGCGCGCCGACGAAAGGGATGACGCTGGGCGCCAATGGGTACGGCACAGTGACCGATGCCCCGCAGGCTCTCGCCACTCAGCCGCCGCCCGGCTCGACACTGGGACGATACCCGGACCCGCTCGTTGCGCACGATGTCGCCCGGTTCTTCGCCGCCTTCCCCGTCCGCACATGGCTCAATCCGCCCGAGGACGGCGTCATCACCTGCACGCTGGAAGGGCCGGCGATGTGGCAAGGCCATCTCGAATTGCGCGACGGGTGCCTTCTTTTCATCGACGACAGGGGCGCGCCGCCCGCACTGGCGCTGATCGCCGGAGCCGGAGCGTTTCGCGATCCCGAAGGCTACCTCGCCATCGGCCTGGCGGAAGGCGAGGCGCAATACCGCATCCGGGTGGGCGAGCGGGGCGGGACTTACGAAGGCCACGGCTGCTCGCGTCCCGATTACATCCCAGCGCCGGCAGGGCTGGCGAAGGCCTGCGGCGTGAAGCGCATGGTCAATATCGCGCAAGTGACGCGCGAAGCGTGGTGTTCGCCCGAAACGCTGGAGCGGCTGGAGGCGCAGGGCGACGATTACCGGCGATACGAGGCGGCGCGGCAGGAAGCCGAGGCGATCTGCCGCGCCAAGCAGGCTGCAACGCCCGCCGGACGTCCGGCAGAACCGTGCCAGCCGAATTCCCCGCCCGCCCCGTTGCCGTACGATCTCCACAATCCCGGCTGCAAGCTTCCCGATGGATTCCGCGAACGCTTGCTGGCAGAGTAGTCAGCCGTCCCAGCTTTCCAGCACGCAGCCATAGCCTTCGCGATAGGTCGCGGTCTGGCTTTCGAGCAGCGGGAAGCTGGCGGTGACGCTTTTCGCCTCCGCATCCTCGCTCAGCGAAATCAGCTCCATGCCGGGCTCGAAATCCTTTTCGCAATCGCCCAGCGAGCGCCCGCCGACATAGCGGCAGGAACACGCCACCCGCGCGCCATAGGACGTGCCGGCAATGGCATAGCCCTTCGCCGTGTCTTCATAGGTGAGCCACGCCGCGCCCACGGCGACCAGCACTGCCACGAACAGGTAAGGCCAGATACGACTGCGCGTATTGTCCGTCTTTCGTGTGCGCTTTGCGGTTGCCATCCTGCCTGCTCTCGCCAATGAAGCGCCCCGAAATGATGCGCCGCCTATCCCCTATCGCCGCCACCGCCTTCGCGCCAGCCCTGCTGCTGGCCGCCTGTTCTCCCGAGGCGGAAACGGGCCCCGCGCCGCTGACCGAAGAGGCGCTGGCCGCCGTCACCGACAATGCCGGCGCCCCGCGCGAGCAGCTGGCGCGGCAGGTAGACGACCTGTTCAGCGATCCGCTGGTGGCGGAAACCCGCGCGGTTATCGTCGTCGCCAATGGAGAGCTGGCGGCGGAGCGGTACGGCGAAGGCTACGGGCCGGAAACGCGCTTCATTTCCTGGTCGATGGCAAAGACGGTCACCGCCGTGCTGATCGGCATGCTGGTTTCGGAAGGCAAGCTCGACCTCGACCGCGGACCGCCGATCCCGGCCTGGCGCCGTACAGGCGACCCGCGCGGGGACATCACCCTGCGCCAGCTGCTGCAGATGCGCAGCGGCCTGCGCCACACGGAAGCGGGCGATCCGGTCTACGAATCGGACGAGGTTCGCATGCTGTTCCTCGACGGGCGCGACGACATGGCCGCCTGGGCCGAGGCGCAGCCGCCGGAAGCGGGCGCGGGCGCGAAGTTCGAATATTCTTCCAACACCACGGTCATCCTCGCCGATATCGCCGCGCGGGTGCTGGCGGGACAGGATGCGAGCCCCGAAGAACGGCGCGCGGCGGTCGCGGGTTACTTGCGCGAACAGCTGTTCGGTCCGCTCGGTATGGATTCCATGCTGCCCGAATTCGATGCGGGCGGCACGCTGATCGGCGGCAGCCTGATGCACGCCACCGCGCGCGACTGGGCCAAGTTCGGCGAATTCCTGCGGCGCAAGGGGCGCACGGCCGACGGGGTGCAGCTGGTGCCCAAGGCGTGGGTGGAGTTCATGACGCGCCCCTCCCCGCGCGAGGAGCAGTACGGTGCGCAGACCTGGCTCAACCGCAAGCCGACCAATGGCGATCCGGTGCTGTTCCCCGGCACCGGTGCGGACACGCTGTTCTCGATGGTCGGCCACCTCGGCCAGTATGTCATCGTCTCGCCCGACCAGGGGCTGACGGTGGTCCGGCTGGGCAAGACGCAGGATGCCGAGCGCGCGCCGCTGGTGAAGGCGCTGGGCGACATCGTCGAGCTTTACCCTTCCAGGTAAAAGCTTCCTTCGACCACCGTCACGCAATTGCCGCCGAGCCATGCCGTCGCGCCGTCGCGGCGGCAGGTGAGCGTACCGCTCCGCGCGCTCGCCTGGTGCGCGGTGAAGTTGTCGCGTTCCAGCCTTTCGGTCCAGAAATGGGTCAGCACCGCATGGGCGGAGCCTGTGACGCTGTCTTCGTCCACCCCGCCGCCCGGCACGAACACGCGGCTGAGGACGTCACTCCCTTCCCCCGGCGCGGTGCAGATGAACTGGTCGTTCCCCAATGCGCCAAGGCCGCGCAGGTCGGGATCGAGCGCGCGTACCGTTTCGGCGCTGTCGTAAAGGAAGACGTTGTATCGCGTGTCGTTGCGCCAGACTTCCTGCGGCTCCACGCCCAGCAGGCGGACCGCCTCGTCCCACGGCTCCGGCGCGGTTTCGATCAGCGGCAAGCCGACTTCGTAGCCCGCATCGACCCGGCGTACTTCGAGATTGCCGGCCAGCCGCGTGCGGAAGGTCACCCGGTCGCCGCCATCCTGCCCCAGCAGAACGTGACCGCTCGCCAGAGTAGCATGGCCGCATAGCCGCACTTCCTCGGTCGGGGTGAACCAGCGCAATTCGTAATCGGTCTCTCCGCCCGCATCGGGGATGACGAAGGCGGTTTCGGCGAACATGTTCTCCGCCGCGATGGCCTGCAGCACCTCGTCGTCGAGCCAGCTTTCCAGCGGCATCACCGCCGCCTGGTTGCCGGTGAAGGGCCGGTCGGCAAAGGCATTGACGTGGGTGTACGGCAGTTTCATGCGCCGTCCTCGCCGCTGGCCAGCGCGGCAAATTCATCCTGTTCCACCAGCGTGTTGCCCGGTTCGTCCACATGGCCCGCGGGGTCGATGTGGATGAACAGCTCCAGACCTGGGAATTCGCGCAGCAGGTCTTCCTCGACCCGCTCGATGATGTCGTGCGACTGGCCCACGGTCATTTCCTCCGGCAAGTCGACGTGGAACTGCGCGAAATCGACATGGCCGGCGGTGCGCGTGCGCAGGTCGTGGAGATTGGCGAGCTCCGGATGGCGCGCGGCGACTTCCACGAACCGGCGCCGCTTCGCCTCGGGCCATTCGCGGTCGAGCAGGTGGTCCAGAGCCTCGCGCGAAGCCTGCCACGCATTCCACCCCAGCCAGCCAGCGATGGCGAGGCCGAAAACGGGGTCCGCCCCGGTGATCCCGGCATAGCTATCCAGCGCGAGCGCCGCGATCACCGCAAGGTTGAGCAGCAGGTCGCTCTGGTAATGGGCATGGTCGGTCTTGATCGCGACCGAATTGGTCCGCGCCACGACATAGCGCTGCCACGCCAGCAGGGCGAAAGTCAGCACGATCGCCACCACCGACACGCCGATGCCTTCCGCCGGCGCCTCCACTCTCGCGCCGGCGAGCAATTGCTGCGTGCTGCGCAGAAGGATGCCGAAGGCGCTGAGTGCGATCAGCATGACCTGCACCAGCGCGGCGATCGATTCCGCCTTGCCGTGGCCGAAGCGATGCTCCCTGTCCGCGGGCTGGGAGGCGTACCAGACGCCGAATAGCGTCACGAGGCTGGCGACGAGGTCGAGCGCGCTGTCGGCAAGGCTGCCGAGCATGGCGGCAGATCCCGTCTTCCACGTAGCCCACGCCTTGAGCGACACCAGCACCACGGCAACGGTGATCGAAGCTGCCGCCGCACTCTTGGCGAGGCTCGTTTCGGCTGGCGCGCGCGCGGTCACGGGTACAACATCCGGCTGGTCCATTCCACATCCGGCCCGCCGCGTTCGAACACGCGCCGCTCGTGCATGCGGTATTCGCGGTCCTGCCAGAATTCGATCCGCGTCGGGCACAGGCGGAAACCGGTCCAGTGCCGCGGGCGCGGCACGGGGCCGTCGGCGCCGTAACGCTCCTCCAGCTCGGCGACGCGGCGCATATAGACCTCGCGCGAAGGCAGGGTGCGCGACTGGTCCGATGCGGCGGAGGCGATCTGCGATTGCGGGTGGCGCGAATGGAAATATTCGTCTGCCATCGCGTCGCTCACCTGTTCCAGCGGGCCTTCGATGCGGATCTGGCGGCGCAGGCTCTTCCAGTGAAACAGCATCGCGGCCTGGCGGTTGGCGAGGATTTCGCCCCCCTTTCGGCTTTCCGCGTTGGTGTAGAACACGAAACCGCCGCCCGTGCCGCAATCCGGCCCGTGACCTTTCAGCAGCACCATCCGCACCGATGGCGCCCCGTCCGGCGTGGCGGTGG
The DNA here is from genome assembly GCF_030406725.1 of Alteriqipengyuania flavescens. Lineage (NCBI taxonomy): Bacteria > Pseudomonadati > Pseudomonadota > Alphaproteobacteria > Sphingomonadales > Erythrobacteraceae > Pseudoblastomonas > Pseudoblastomonas flavescens. The sequence goes on from NZ_CP129107.1 coordinate 909,839, forward strand.
CAAGCGCCATGGCATTGGGATCGTTCGGCTCGCTGTCCTTCGCCTCGGCGAGCCACGCGTCGAACGTGCCGAAGGGATCGGCGGCGGGAATGCCTGCCGCGCTAGCCGACACGGGAAAACCCTTGCCCCGTGGCCGTGGGACCCGCAAACGGGATAACGCGTTGTCGCAAGAGGATCATGGCACCCCCTTACCACCCCCTTCGCCTGAGGAAAGGCCGCAGCCACGAGGCGGCGCCCGCAAGAGGCCCGGAAGCGGCTCGAGGCCACTTGCCGCGCGCGAGTGGGTTGCCTAACTAACACACCATGGCCGATCCCTACACCACACTGGGCGTATCCCGCTCCGCCAGCGAGAAGGACATCAAGTCCGCCTATCGCAAGCTGGCGAAGGAACTCCACCCCGACCGCAACACCGACAATCCGCAAGCGGCGGAGCGATTCAGCGAAGTCACCAACGCCTACGACCTCCTGTCCGATGCGGACAAGCGCGCGCGCTTCGACCGGGGCGAGATCGACGCGAATGGCGAGCCGGTTAATCCGTTCGCCGGTGGCGGGTTCGGCGGCGGCTTCAATCCCAGCGGCGGCAGGCCTGGCGGTCCCGGTGGGCAGGGCGGTTTCCGCGCGCAGGATTTCGGCGCGGAAGGCGTGGACCTGGGCGATTTGTTCGAAGGGCTGTTCGGCGGCGGGAGTGGCGCCCGGGGCGCAGGCGGCGGCTTCGGCCGGCAGAGCGCCGGCACGCGGCGGCCCCCGCCGGTCGGCGCGAATGTGCAGTACCGGCTGCGCGTCCCCTTCGTCGATGCGGCCGCGCGCAAGGACCAGCGCATCACATTGTCCGACGGCAAGACCATCGACCTCAAGCTTCCCGCCGGGGTCGAGGACGGCACGCAGATGCGCCTCAAGGGCAAAGGCGAGCAGGGGCCGGGCGGCGCCGGCGACGCGCTCGTCACCATCGGCATCGACGGCCACCGCTTCTTCCGCCGCGACGGCGACAATATCCGCATGGACCTGCCCATCACGCTCGACGAAGCGGTGAACGGCGCGAAGGTCCGGGTGCCCACCGTGGATGGCGCGGTGATGTTGACGATCAAGCCGGGCAGCAATGGCGGCACGGTGATGCGCCTGTCGGGCAAGGGCTTCTCGAAGAAATCGGGCGGGCGCGGTGACCAGCTCGTCACACTGGAAATCCAGCTGCCCGACGATGTCTCCGCCCTGAAGGACCGCCTCGGCGACTGGACCGACGGCCGCGACGTGCGCAAGGACCTTACCGCCTGATGGCGAGCGAGGCGATCCGCGAGGAGGAAGAGCCTCACGCCGGGCCGCCGGTTCCCAACCATACGCCCGAAGGCCGCCGCCGGGCGGCGCTCATGCACCGGCTGGAGAAGCATCGCGGCCCGATCGAGCGCGGCCGGGACATATTCAAGCGCGTAATCGTCGGCACCTATAACGACGGTTTCATCCATGCAGGCAACCTTGCCTACATGGCCATGCTGGCGATCTTTCCCTTCTTCATCCTGGGCGCGGCGCTGTTCACCCTGGTGGGCGAAGACGGGGACCGCGCCGCTGCCATCGATGCGATCCTGTTCGCCCTGCCTCCGGTGGTCGCCAACGTGATCGAGCCGGTCGCCCGCAACGTGGTCGATGCCCGCAACGGCTGGCTGCTGTGGGCGGGCGGCTTCTTCGGCCTGTGGACGGTCGGTAGCCTGATCGAGACCATCCGCGACATCCTGCGCCGCGCCTATGGCACGGAGGCGACGCTGAGCTTCTGGCGCTACCGCCTCATTTCCAGCGGCGTGATTGTCGGTGCGGTCGTTCTGCTGATGGTCTCGCTGCTGTTGCAGGTGATGATCGGCGCCATCAGCGAAGCTGTCGAGGCGACCAGCCCGTGGCTGACCGACCTGATATCCAGCCTCGCCCTGTCGCGTTTCGTGCCCGCGCTCGGCCTGTTCCTGTCGATCTACCTCTTGTTCTACTCGCTCACCCCGGCGCATTACCGCGTGCGGCGCTATCCCAAGTGGCCGGGCGCGCTTGTCGTTACGGCATGGTGGGTTGCGGTGACGCTCGCCCTGCCCCCGGTGCTCGCCAACCTGTTCACCTACGATCTCACCTACGGCAGCCTTGCCGGGGCGATGATCGCCCTTTTCTTTTTCTGGCTGGTGGGCCTAGGGATGGTCGTGGGCGCACAATTGAACGCAGCGCTGGCCGAAACGCCCGAGGAACAGGCGGTAGCGGCGCAGGCGGCATGACCAAGGGTACGGAGCGAATATGGGCGGTTTGATGGCTGGCAAGCGCGGCCTCATCATGGGGCTGGCGAACGACAAGTCGCTGGCATGGGGGATCGCCAGGGCGTGCCACGAGCACGGCGCGGAACTGGCCTTCTCGTTCCAGGGGGAGGCGCTGGAGAAGCGCGTCCGACCGCTTGCCGAGCAGGTCGGCAGCGATTTCCTGATCCCCTGCGACGTCTCCGACATGGACGCGATGGACCGCGCCTTTGCCGCCATTGAGCAGCGCTGGGGCAAGCTGGATTTTCTCGTCCATGCCATCGGCTTTTCCGACAAGTCGGAACTGCGCGGGAAATATGTCGACACCAGCCTCGACAATTTCCTGATGACGATGAACATTTCCGCCTATTCGCTCGTCGCCGCAGCCAAGCGCTCCGCGCCGCTGATGACCGATGGCGGCAGCATCGTAACGCTGACCTACTACGGCGCGGAGAAGGTGATCCCGCATTACAATGTGATGGGCGTGGCCAAGGCGGCGCTGGAAACCAGCGTGCAGTATCTTGCCAACGACCTCGGCCCGCAGAACATCCGCGTGAACGCGATCAGCGCCGGCCCGATCAAGACGCTTGCCGCCAGCGGAATCGGCGATTTCCGCTACATCCTGAAATGGAACGAGCTGAATTCGCCCATGCGCCGCAACGTCACGATCGACGATGTCGGCGGGTCGGGCCTGTATTTCGTGTCCGACCTGTCCAGCGGCGTGACCGGCGAAACGCACCATGTCGATGCAGGCTACCACGTGGTCGGCATGAAGCAGGAAGACGCGCCCGATATCGCGCTCGACTAGGCGCGCGTCGCTAAAGCAGCTTGCCCGTCAGCAGGTCGTAGAACAGCGCGATCCACACCAATGCGAAGACATAGAACACGCCGGTCTTGAAGGGCGCGCGCGGCCGCGCCAGCTGCGGGTATCCGGCGGGCCATTGCAGCAGCACCTTCGCACCCAGCGGCGGGTCGGGCACGGCGGAATTGAAGGCGGCCCGCGTCTCGCGCCGGATGCTGCCGTCCTCGAAAGAGATCACGGCCAGGAAGCCGCCGTCTTCCAGCACGTGGCTCGACACCGTGCCGAAGGCGCGCCGCGTGCCCTTCACCAGCCGCAGCAAATCCGGCCAGCCGACCCGCACGAGTACGTAGAGCCCGGCCGCGATGCCGAGGATGAAGATCGCATCCAGCATGGCGGCAGGGCTTAGCCTGCCGCGCGCCGCTCCTCAATCGCAGGGGTTTGCGCAGCCGGCTGGTCAGGCCAGATGCCGCGCGTGTCGTATACCGCCTTGGCGCTGCGTTCCTCCAGCGGCACGGAGCGGAACAGGTCGTGGTCGACCAGCACCACCAGCACGTCGCAGGTTTCGAGCGCGGTATCGATGTCGACCAGCTCCGCCCCGGTGTCGGTGAATTCGATCGGCAGTTTCTCTGCGTAAGGCTCCACCACCTTGACACGCTCACCGTAACGCCGCGCCAGCGTTGCCGCGACGAGGCGAGCGGGGCTTTCGCGGAAATCGTCGATATTCGCCTTGAAGGCGAGGCCGAGGCAGGCGATTTTTGCGTGCGGATGGGCATCGACCAGCGCGCTCGCCTGGCGGATCGCGTGGTGGATCTTGCCGTCGTTCACACCGCGGGCGGTGCGGATCAGCGGCGTCTGCTCCGGCGCGCCGTGGACGATGAACCACGGGTCCACCGCGATACAGTGGCCGCCGACGCCGGGGCCCGGCGACAGGATGTTCACGCGCGGATGCCGGTTGGCGAGGCGGATCACCTCCCACACATCCATGTCCATCGCGTCCGCCACCATCGACAATTCGTTGGCGAAGGCGATGTTCACGTCGCGATAGGCGTTTTCGACCAGCTTGGTCATTTCCGCGCTGCGGGCATCGGTGGTGACGCAGGTGCCGCGCACGAAACGCTTGTAGAAGGACAGCGCCTTGCGCGCACAGCGCGGCGTGATCCCGCCGATCGAGCGGTCGTTATGGGTCAGTTCTTCAAGGATCTTCCCCGGCAGCACGCGCTCGGGGCAATAGGCGATCGCGATGTCGGGCGTGCCATCGGCCAGGCCCGGCATCGCCAGGTCCGGCCGCGCTTCGGCCACGAGATCGCGAATCGTCTCTGTCGTGCCGATCGGACTGGTCGATTCAAGGATGATCGTGTCGCCTGCTTTCAGCACCGAAGCGACCGCACGGGCGGCGCTTGCGACATAGGACAGGTCGGGCGTGTGGTGCCCATCCTTGGCAAAGGGAGTCGGCACCGCGATCACGAAGACGTCTGCGGGCACCACTTCGGTGGATGCGCGCAGCTTGCCGTTCTTGACCACCGCCTGCACCAGCCCGTCGAGATCGACTTCCTCGATATGGATTTCGCCGCGATTGATCGTATCGACCACGATCCGCGACACATCCATGCCGGTCACGTCCATCCCGCTGCGGGCGATGATCGCGGCCGTAGGCAGGCCGATGTAGCCGAGGCCGACGACGCAGACGGTGGGTGCGGTTTCTCCGCGCATTACCAAAAACTCCCGTTTGTTCGGGAGGATCAATCGCAGAATGAGGTAAATTAAACGGTAAGGATGCGCCCTATTCCGCCAGCAGGTCGGCGATGCGCTGCGCGCTTTTGCCGTCGCCGAAGGGATTGTGCGCCCGCGCCATGGCCGCATAGGCTTCCGCGTCGTCCAGCAGGCGCGATGCTTCGGCAACGATTGTGTCGGCATCGGTGCCGACCAGTTTCGCCGTGCCCGCCGCCACGCCTTCGGGCCGTTCGGTCGTCTCGCGCATGACCAGCACCGGCTTGCCGAGCGCGGGCGCCTCTTCCTGCACCCCGCCGCTGTCGGTCAGTATGAGGTCGGCGATGTCGAGAAGGCGCGCAAAATGCGGGTAATCGAGCGGCTCGATCAGCGCCACATTATCGAGGCCCGCCAGCGCATCGTTCATCACGCTGCGCACGTTGGGATTGAGGTGGACGGGGAAGATCACGGCGACGTCAGCGCGCGCGGCGAGGCTCTTCACGGCCTCGGCAATCGATGCCATGCCGCCACCGAAATTCTCCCGCCGGTGGCTGGTCATGCCGATGATGCGCTTGCCCGCGAAACGCCGTTCGAGATCCGCCAGGCCGGCGGCCAGCTGCGGCTCCTGCTCCACGCGGTCCACGATCCAGTGCAGCGCGTCGATCACCGTATTGCCCGTCACATGGACACTTTCCGGATCGACGTTTTCGCGCAGCAGCGCATCGCGCGACGTTTCCGTCGGGGCGCAGTGCAACGCGGCAAAGCTGCCGATGATCTTGCGGTTCACCTCTTCCGGCCACGGATGATACAGGTCGCCGGAACGCAGGCCCGCCTCGACATGGCTCACGGGAATCTTGCGGTAATAGGCGGCCAGCCCGCCGCACATGGCGGTTGCCGTATCACCCTGCACCACCACCCAGTCCGGCTGTTCCGCGTCGAGCACGTCGCCGATGCCCGTCAGCAGCCGCGCGGTCAGCGCATCGAGCGACTGGTCGGGCTGCATCACCGCAAGGTCGTGATGTGGTGCGATACCGGCGATATCCAGCACCTGGTCGAGCATGGCGCGATGCTGCCCGCTGACGCAGACGCGGCTGTCGAAGCGGTCGTCCGCGTCCAGCGCATGGACCAGCGGGAACAGCTTGATGGCTTCGGGCCGCGTGCCGAAAATCGTGAGGATGCGCTTGGTGGTGGCCGGGATAATGGCAGGGGTCATGGCCGGGGCCATAGCGCGGATTGGTTAAGGGCACATTTGCCCTGCGGTTTGCCTTGCCATTGGTCCTGACCCGCGGTCAGCCGATGAACTGCGTGCTGGCCGGGTCCACCGCGTTGCCATCCGCATCGACTTCCGCCGGTCCGCCGTTTGCGTCCAGCTCGACCGGCTGCGACGGGTCGATCATGCCGGTATCGGGCGTTTCGTCTGGGAGGGGCTCGCCGCGCTCGGCAGCGAGGCGCGCTTCGTATTCGCGTTCGATCATTTCGACCCGCTCCTGTTCCTCGGCCGCTTCCGCATCGATCGTGGCGAGGCGCTTCTGCCGCTCTTCCTCGATCAGCTGGCTGAACAACACGCCATCGGAATTGCGCTTCTCGGCATAGGCTTCCTCGATCATCTTTTGCGTGCAGCCGGTCCAGCCGCCTGAGCCGGTCGGGCTGCAGCTCATGATCCCGAATTCGCCGACCATCTGGAAGCTTTTCGCCCGTTCGCCCCAGGATTCGTTCTGCGGGCTGTCGCTGCGGCGCAGGTTGGCGGGGATCCGGTAGGGATCTTCCAGCACGCCGCAGACCGTGATGATCTCGTCGGTCGAGGCGGGGCATTCCTCCCCTTCCTGGATGTAGATCTGGTTGATCTTCACGTCGCCGTCCTGCGCCGCGGCGGGGGCGGACAGGCCGGCGGCGCCGATGGCGGCGGCGGAGAGGGCGAGCAGCGGGCGGATCATGGCGTAATCTCCGTGGCGAATAGGTCGCCGTTGCGTGAATAGGGCGCGATGCCCCGTGAACCTGTGCTGAAACAGCGCGCGAGGCCCCATGGCAGTTCCGGCGATACGGGCAGTCAGATCCGCTCCGACAGGCGGATGGCGATCTTGCAGCCCAGCCGGATCGCGCCGGACAACAGCGGATAGGCCGGCGCGCTTTCCGCACCGTGGGCGATCGCGGCATCGCGATGCTCGCGCTCGTCCTCGCGGAATTCCTCGATCATGGCGGACAGTTCGGGATCGTCGCCCCGCTCTGCCAGCCGGTCGAGCTGGTCGGAGTAATGCTTGTCGATTTCGGTTTCGACGGCGGCGGTACATGCCATCGCCGCTTCGGGGCCGAGCAAGGCGGTCCCGGCGCCGAGCGCGAAGCCGGCGACGTTCCAGAACGGCTGCAGGGCGGTGGGGCGCACTCCGCGGCGGGCCATCAGCGCATCGAATTTCTCCCGGTGGCCTTCCTCCTGCGCGGCCATTGCGCGGATTTCGGCCGATTGCGGTCCGCGGCTGCCCATCACGGCGAGCTGGCCTTCGTAAATCCGCGTGGCGCCGAATTCGCCCGCCTGGTCGACGCGGATCATCCGGTCGAGTTCCTCGTCACGTCCCATCGTCATGCAGCTTTCGCCTTTCCGCCCAGCAGCAGGGCAAAGATCGTCAGGGCGCTAACGCACGAGATCAGGAAGTTGAACCCCGCAAGGCTGATCCCGGCCAGCGTCCACGCCGCCTGGTCGCAGCGGGTGGTGGGCGCGGCATTCAGGCTGTCGAGCGAGCCGGACAGGTCGGGCGTGAAGGTGGCGCAGCCGGTGATTCCTTCCCACCAGCCGTATTCGACCCCGGCATGGAACCCGCCGATCAGGCCCGAGGTAAGGATGCCGCCCGCCGCCATGGCGATCCAGAACCGGCGATAGGGCGCGAATGCCCCGACCAGCGCCAGCGCGATGGCGGCAAGATGCGGCCAGCGCTGCCACCAGCACATTTCGCACGGGTAGAGGTCGAAAACATGTTCGCCGATCAATGCGCCGCCCAGCAGCAATGCAGGCACGCCGAGCGCCAGGCGACGCGCAAGCTTTTCCCGCGGCGTTTCCAACCCCGTCCGCCCCATGGCCACCGATCAGTTACCGCGGCGTGCGGTGGCGGTACCGGTGGTGCGGCGCAGGGTCTTGATCGCGTAGTCGAGCTGGAAATCGTCGATCCCGGCGGCTTCGAGTTCCTCTGCCGTCTGGGTGAAACGCGGATCCTGCGCGCGGTCGCGCTCGAGCTCGCGCTCGTCGAGGTCGACTTCGTTGATCAGGCGCCCGCGCAAATCGCTTTCGCGCAGCTGGAAGCGCGCGCGCTGGGCGGCGTCCGGATCGGACAGCTGCGGCACCTTGATGTCCGGCTCGATCCCGCCTTCCTGCACACTGCGGCCCGAGGGCGTGTAATAGCGCGCCGTGGTGAGCTTGAGCGCGGTGTCGCGCGTCAGCGGCAGCAGCGACTGGACGCTGCCCTTGCCGAAGCTGCGTTCGCCCATCACGACCGCGCGGCGCTGGTCCTGCAGCGCGCCGGCCACGATCTCGCTGGCGGACGCGGAGCCCGCATCGATCAGCACGATCATCGGGACGTCGGCCGCCACGTCGCCGCGGAAAGCGGTTTCGGCGCGGTAGACGGCGTTGTCCTGCCGGTTGCGCCCGCGCTGCGACACGATCTGGCCTTCGGTCAGGAACAGGTCGGACAGAGTCACCGCCTCGTCCAGCGAGCCGCCCGGGTTGCGGCGCAGGTCGAGGACGAGGCCGCTCAGCTTGCTGCCGTTTTCCTTTTCCATCCGGCGTACGGCTTCGAACACGTCGGACCCGACATCGCGGCTGAATTCGTTGACCGAAACCACGCCGATGCCGCCCGCCATCAGTTCGTGGGTCACCGGCTCCAGTTCGATCAGCCCGCGGGTCACGGTCAGCTCGATCGGCTCGTCGCGGCCGGCGCGTACGATGGTCAGGTTGACCGGCGTGCCGGCAGGACCGCGCATCTTGCCGACGGCATAGTCGATATCCTCGCCGTAGATGAGCTCGCCTTCGACATGGGTGATGAAATCGCCCGCCTTGATGCCGGCGGCTTCGGCCGGACTGCCCTTGAAGGGCGAGACGACCTTCACCGCGCCGTCTTCCATCTGGATGGAAATGCCGAGGCCCTGGTAATTGCCGTCGATCAGCTGGTTCATCCGCTCCATGGCCTGGCCGTCGATATAGCCGCTGTGCGGGTCGAGCGCGCCAAGCATGCCGTCGATCGCGCCGCGGACCAGGACCTCGTCCTCCACCGGCTCCACATAGGATGCCTTGATGCGCTGGTAGACCGCGAACATCTTGTTGAATTCGCTGCCCGCGCGGGCATCGACCTGGGCGATGCTGGCCGTGGTGGCGGGAACCAGCGCGACCGCTGTCACGAGAGCGGCGGTGCGGGCGACGGCAGCGAGTTTACGCGCGGAGAAGGTCTTTGCCATGGGCGGAAGGATATAGCGCGGCCGAGCTTAATGCCAGCTTATCCGTTCCCCGCCATCGATGAAGCGCCGGGACGGCCCGATGCGGGACACGAAAGGGGCAGGAAGGCGTGGGCGATTACCGGATCTGGGACAGCGGATTTACCGTCTCGCCATCCTTACGCAGTTCCAGCGTGACATTGCCCGCCCCGGTCCCGGCAAGGCCGAGCGGCGCGCCGGCCACCACCTCTTCGCCTGTCTCGACATAGAGCGTCAGCAGGCCGGTGACGAGGCTGGTGAACCCTCCCGCGTGCTCGATGATCACGATCCGGTCGTAACCGCGATAGGGGCCGGCGAAGGCGATCCGCCCCGGGCCTGGGGCGACCACTTGCGCGCGGTCGCGAGCGGAGAATGTCAGCCCGTCGCTGCGCACCCCGCCGCGGACCGCGCCGAAGCCGGTGGTGATCGGGCCGGACACGGGGAACTGGTAACCGGGGACTCCCACGCTTGCGCTTTCCGGCGAGGGCGAGGCAGTGGCGGGCGCGGACGCCTCTGCCAGTTCCGGCTGGCGCGGACGGAGGCGCGGGCCGGGAAGTGCGGCCAGGTCTGCGCGCAGGGAGCCGGCATCTTCCAGCCGGCCGACCAGCGCATCGAGGCTGCGGGCTTCTTCGGCCAGTGCCAGCGCGCGGTCCGATTCGCGCGCCGCAGCGCCCGTCTTGTCGCGCGAGGCGAGGCGCTGGCGCGTTTCCAGCGCGGCGAGTTCCTGCCGCCTTTCCTCAAGCTCGCTTTCGCCCGCCCGCATCACGCCGGCAGCCTGCCGTGCCTCGCGCTCCAGCGCGCGGCCGCGCTCGATTTCGGCGCGCAGGTCCGCCGTGCGGGCGGAGACTTCGGGAATGGTGGAAGCGAGCATCGCGCGCAGGTACACCGCTTCCTTCAGCGATCCGGGGCGCAGGACGGACACCGCGACCGGGCGGCGGGCGAATTGCTGCAAGGCGCCGGTCAAACGCACGACCGGCTGCTGCCGCTCCGCCAGTCGCCCGCGCAGGAGGGCGCGCTCGCGGGCCAGAAGGGCGAGCCGCGCTTCAGCAGCGGCGATGCGCGCTTCGCTTTGCTGGATCCGGGCCGCCAGCGCCGCGCTTTCGCGTGCGGTGCGGGCGGCGGCATCCCGTGCACTCGCAGCCTCGGCCTCAAGCTTTTCCGCCCGCGCGGCGGCGGTGCGACCCTGTTCGCGGGCGCGGGCGAGTGCTTCGCGCGCGTCGCCCGCGTTGGCGACACCGGTGCCTTGCGCATCGGCGCGCAAGCTCCACCCGCCTGCGGCCAGCGCGGCGATAACGGCAAGGAACAGGACGGTGCGCCACATGGCGCTACCCTGCCCGATGATAGGGATGGCCTGCAAGGATCGAGGTGGCACGGAAAAGCTGTTCCAGCAGCATCGCCCGCGCCAGCAGGTGCGGCCAGGTCGCGCTGCCGAAAGCGAGCAGCAGGTCGGCCTCCGCCCGCTCGCCATCGGAATGGCCATCCGCCGCGCCGAGCACGAAGCGCGCCTCGCGTACCCCGTCGTCGCGCCACCGGCCGAGCACGTCGGCGAGCTTTTCGGAGGAAAGGTCGCGCCCGCGCTCATCGAGCAGGACGGTGCGGAACGGGCTCGGCGGCTCGGCCACCTTGCCGCCCGTTTCCGGCAATTCGGTCAGTTTCAGAGGCCAGGCGATCCGCTTTGCATAGCGATCGACGAGTTCCGCTTCGGGAGAACGGGCAATCTTGCCCCGCGCAACGACGTGCAATTGCATCACGGCGCGGGTTTCCCCCAGTTCATCGTAAAAGGCTCAGGAAATCAGGCGCGGCCCATCGTGGGGCCTTCTTCGCCGAAGCCCCACATGCGTTCCAGGTTGTAAAAGCTGCGCACTTCCGGGCGGAAGAGGTGGACGACTACGTCGCCCGCATCGATCAGCACCCAGTCGGCAGCCGGCAAGCCTTCGATCCGCGCCGGCCCGAAGCCGCCTTTCTTCACCCGCTCCGCCAGCTTCTGGGCCATCGAGGCGACCTGCCGCGTCGAGCGACCCGAAGCGATCACCATATGGTCGGCAATCGAGCTCTTGCCTTCGAGCGGGATGGAGACGACTTCCTGCGCCTGGTCCTCGTCCAACGAATGGATGACGAGCTCGTGCAGCGATCCCGCCTCGGCCTCGATCGGGTCGGTTCCGGCCGCAGTATCAGTCATGGTGGCGGTGCCGGCGCCGTGGGCGCCCGTTTCGGTGGTATGCGCAATATTCATCGCGGAAATATAGGCCTCCGGTCGGGAATGTGGAGTCGCGAGCGATAGGGGCGCTCATTCCGCAGCGCCTCCGATCGGATCGAATGTCAGTGAATCGCGCGGGGTACTGCCTGCATATTGCCGGTGCCAGTACGGGTTCGAGCGGCGGATAGCCGTTGCCGAGCGAGTGTCCGGATCGAACCGCAGGTACACGAGGGCGGGCAGGCTCCCTTGGCAGGCTTCGCGCAAACCGGCGGCAGTCACGCGGTGGCGCCGCAGCCAGGCCATCGCGGGGCTCGCGAGGGCATCCCCGTCATAGCCGGGGCGGGCGATGACCGCAATCGGCATCGTCCGCGCGATCCCCCGCCAGTCGCGCCAGCGGTGGAACTGGGCGAGATTGTCGCTCCCCATCAGCCACACGAATTGCCGCTTGGGATAGTGCCGCACCAGTGTGCGCAGCGTGTCCACTGTATAAGGGGAACCAAGCTGCCGCTCGATCGCCGTGACCCTGATCGGCGCGCGCCGCGCCTGGCGCTTCGCCGAGGCCACGCGCGCGTGGAGCGGCGCCATCCCGGCCTTCGGTTTCAGCGGGTTTCCGGGCGAAACGAGCCACCACGCCTCGTCGAGATCGAGGGCCGACATGGCGAATCGGGTAATTCGCCGGTGGCCGCCATGTGCCGGATTGAAGCTGCCGCCGAGCAAGCCAGTCCATTGGCCCGACGCGCATTTCACAGGCATTTCCGATTGGGAATCAAGCGACTGGCTCCTCCGCAAGGCGGCTTCGCGACGGACCTAGCAAAGGGCCCGCCGATTGGCGAATTCGGGGGAGAGAAAGTGAACCGGATAGCAACCATGTGAACGTTTCCAGCGGATGGTTCCCACAGAAAATGTCGGATTTGAACAATTCGTCGCGGAACAGCTTCGATTCGTCCGAAAGTGACCATGCCCGACCGACTCCACGCCCGAAACCATGCTACCGGCCCCGCCGACGGGACGTAATCACAACGTGGGGTTGCTTTGAAAAACTCAGCCAAGGGCGGCATCAAAGACCGCCTGCGGAGCTGGTTTCCGGATCGCGAGTTCTTCATGCGATCCGAGGGACAGGTCCGCTTCATCAAGATCAGTTCAAAGCTGCAAATGGTCGCCGCATCGGTTGCGGTGGTCGCCACCAGCGCCTGGCTGGGTTCGATGGGCTACATGGCCATCGACCAGTACATGCAGCAGGCGAACAAGCAGCATTTGCTGGAGCGCGAGGCGGAAGTCGCCACCGCCAGCAGCCGCATCGAAGCCTATCGCGAAAACGTGGACGAGGTCGCCGAGACGCTGGAGCGCCGGCAGGATTTCCTCGAGGAGATGAGCCGTGCCCTGCCCGACGACGTGAAGTCGGAAGCCGACACGGTCAGCGATTCCAGCACCGAAGCCGCCGAACTGGTCGACAAGATCAGCGCGTCCATCCCGGAAGCCGCAGCGCTGGCGAAGATCGAAGCGCGCCAGATCGCGCTGGCGGAACGCATGACCCGCTTCGCCGACCAGCGCGCCCGCCGAGCCGAGGCTGCGATCCGCGAACTCGGCCTCAACCCGCGCGCCATGCTCGCCGACGCGCAGACCGCACAGGGTGGTCCGTTCATTTCCGCCGGCGACGTCGATCCGCGCTTCGAGCGCCTCGGCCTCAGCCTTGCCCGCATGCGCGCCCTGGAAGACGGGCTGCGCGCCATCCCGCAGGTCTCGCCCACCAAGGGTCCGATGGTCTCCTCCAGCTACGGCTATCGCCGCGATCCGTTCACCGGCGCAGGCGCAATGCACAGCGGGCTCGATTTCAAGGGCCCCACGGGCTCGCCCATCTATGCCGCCGCCGCCGGCCGCGTCAGCTTCGTCGGCACCAAGTCGGGCTATGGCAAGGTGGTTGAAGTCGACCACGGCAACGGCCTGATGACCCGCTATGCCCATATGTCCGCCTTCGGCGCACGCGTCGGCCAGGCGGTCGAGGCCGGGACCCGCATCGGCGCGATCGGCAGCACCGGCCGTTCGACCGGCCCGCACCTTCACTTCGAAGTGCGCATCAACAATCGCGCGGTCGACCCGCGCCCCTTCCTGGAGACCGCCCCCGATGTTCTCGAAAAAGTCCGACGGGCCGGCCGCGCCCGCACCGCAGCGGAGCGCTAGGACCATGGCGAGCGGCAATTCCACCTTCTCGGTGCTGGGCGCCGATGTCACCGTCCGCGGCGATATCGACGCGTCGGTCGACCTGCATGTCGATGGCAAGGTCGAAGGCGACATCCGCTGCGCTTCCATCGTGCAGGGCGAAGGCAGCGAGATCGTCGGCGGCGTAGAGGCTGAAACGGCACGCCTGTCCGGGACGGTGCGCGGCACGATCAAGGCGCGCGACCTCGCGATCCTGCGCTCGGCGCGGATCGAAGGCGATGTCCATTACGATTCGCTGACCATCGAACAGGGCGCTGTCGTGCAGGGCACCTTCGCGCAGGCCGGATCCCAGCCGGTGGCAGCCAAGACCGCGCCACAGGCAGGCGGCAGCGACGAGAAGCCGCACATCACACTGGCCGGCTGAACCGCCGCAGCACCAGTTCCACGAGTTGGAGAGGAACCCCGCCGCAACCCGGCGGGGTTTTTCCTTGTCTGGACCGATTAACCCAGCACTTCGGCGCGCAGGGCCTTGCGGTCGAGCTTGCCGATCATGGTCTTGGGCAGGCTGGCACGGATCTCCACCAGCTTCAGCCGCTCGTGCTTGCCGACGCGGGCGTTGGTCCACTCGCGCAGGCCGTCCGCGCTGATCTCCGCGTCGTCGCCGTGCTGCAGCGTGACATAGGCTGCCGGCACCTCGCCGAGATAATCGTCCGGAATGCCGAGCGCGAGCACCTCCTTCACCGCCGGGTGTTCGAGCAGCACGTCCTCGATATGGCTCGGGAACACCTTGAACCCGCCGACGGAGATCATGTCCTTGATGCGGTCGACGATCTGGAGGTAGCCCTGCGCGTCGATCACCGCGACATCGCCGGTGCGCAGCCACGTGTCGTTGCCGCGCCTGGCGAATGCGGTCTCGTCCGCATCGGGCCGGTTCCAGTATCCGCACATGACCTGCGGCCCGGCGATGACGAGTTCGCCCGGCTTGCCTGCCGGCGCGTCCAGCTCCGCATTTTCCTTGTCGAGCAATTTCACGCGGGTCGCCGGAAGCGGCTGGCCGATCGTGCCGCTACGGTTCTCGCCTTCGTAGGGATTGGTCGAGACCACGCCCGAACTTTCGGTGAGGCCATAGCCTTCGACCAGCCGCGCACCGGTGGCCGCGCCGAACTTCTCCTGCACCGGCGCAGGCATCGGGGCGCCGCCCGAAATGCAGATGCGCAGCGAGGTAAAATCGGTCTTCGCGAATTGCGGATGGTCGAGCAGCGCCTGGTACATCGTCGGCACCCCGGGGAAGCTGGTCGCGCTGACCCGCTCCAGCGTCTTGAGCGCCTGTTTCGCATCGAAGCGCGGAAGCATGGCGATCATCCCGCCTTTCAGCACGGTGCGGTTGAGGACGCAGGTGTTGGCAAAGACGTGGAAGAACGGCAGCACGCCCAAGATCACGTCGGGGTCTTCCGGATCGAACGGGTCGATCGCGTTCACCTGCCGCGCGTTGGCGGTCAGGTTCTGGTGGCTGAGCATTGCGCCCTTGGGCCGCCCGGTGGTGCCGCCGGTATATTGCAGCAGCGCAAGGTCGGTTTCGGCGTCCAGCGCGACCGGATCCGCTTCCTGCGAGCCAAGGAAATCCGCCCAGTGGTGCACATCGGCGCGGTCGGGGATCGCGGTCAGCTGCTTGCGGCCGAGCAGCCGCAGTGCAAGGCTCTTCACGGTGGGCAGCGCATCGGCCAGCCGCCCGACGACGAGGCCCTTGAGCGACGATGCGTCCAGCACCTTGAGCGCCGTTGGCAGAACCGCGGCGCTGTCGATGGTGACGAGCAGGGTGATGCCCGAATCCTCGACCTGGTCGGACAATTCCTCGACCGTGTAGAGGGGCGAGAAATTCACTGCGATCGCCCCGGCGATCATCGTGCCGTAATAGGCGGCGATGTAGATCGGCACGTTGGGCAGGAACAAGCCGATGCGGTCGCCCTTGCCGATTCCGCGCTCCGCCAGGCCGGCGGCGAAGCGCCGCGCCTCGCGCGCCATGTCCGAATAGGAGAAGCGCCGCCCCATGAAATCCGCCAGCGGCGCATCGCCGCGCCTTGCCGCGCTGCCGAGGAACATCTCCGGCATGGTGAGCGGCGGCAGGTCCAGGTCCCAGTTACCGGGATGCTGGTAATCGGATGCGGCAGGATGTTCGGGCGCGGCCTTATTGACAGTCATGTCAATTAAAGTTGCACGACGGAACGGCGGCGGCAAGCGCAAAGGCCTGCCGCCGCTCGATTTTCGCGAATTTCAGTCGGAAAGCGCCCTCAGGCTTCGCCGTCTTCGGCCTCGCGCTTGCGGGCGAGCCATGCTTCGGCCTCGGCTTCCTGCGCGGCTTCGGCGGCATCCTTCACCGCCTGCTCGCGTTCCGCCTTCAGTTCCTCGATCAGCGCGCTGCGCTCGTCGGCGGCCTTGCCGACATCTTCCTGTGCCGCTTCGAGGCCGGCCTTCTTCGCCGCCTTGGCGACCACGGCATCAAGCTCGCGCTGCGAGCACAGGCCGAGCGTCACGGGATCCTTCGCCTGGATGTTCTGGATGTTCCAGTGCGAACGGTCGCGGATGGCGCCAATGGTGTTGCGGGTGGTGCCGATCAGCTTGGAAATCTGCGCGTCGGAGACTTCAGGGTGGTTCTTGAGCAGCCACTGGATGCCGTCCGGCTTGTCCTGCCGCTTCGACACGGGCGTGTAGCGCGGGCCCTTGGTACGGCTGACCGAAACCGGCGCGCGCTGCATCACCAGCGCGTGTTCGGGATCGTTCTGGCCCTTTTCGATCTCCTCATGCGTCAGTTCGCCCGAGTGGACCGGGTCGCGGCCGGTGTACTTGCTGCTGGCCAGGTCGTCCGCCATCGCCTGCACTTCGAGGATATGCAGGCCGCAGAATTCGGCGATCTGTTCGAAGGTGAGGGCGGTGTTGTCGACCAGCCACTGGGCGGTCGCGTGCGGCATCAGCGGGGTTGCTTGGGACACGTGTGTCTTCTCCGGCGCAAAATAGAAGGGCCGCCCCTTTCGGAGCGGCCACGTTGGCCCTCCATGTAGGCGGATTTGCCCGCATCGGCAAGCGGGCCGTGGGCTAACCGCCGTTTAACCCTTCGCGCCTACCCTGCCCCGCATGGAATCGGATGGCCGGTAAAGGGGACGGGCTATGAAAGGGGTTGCAGGATTGGCATTGGCAGCGGCGGCGCTGCTGGCAGGGTGCGGGGGCGGATCGAGCAGCGTGACGATCGAGCGTTCTGCCCCGGTCGTGAAGGAAACGCTTGCCCGCGTGGACGGGCGGATCAACCTCGAAGGCCTGCTGACTTCGCCTCCGGTGGTAAAGACCACGGACGGCAACACCGTGTCCTACCTCATCAAGGGTCGGAACGGAAACGCCGATTCGCATATCGTCCTGACGATCGAGGAAACCGGGCCCCAATCCGCCACCGTCGCCATGACGGTCGACATCGCCCCCATCCGGGCGGAGATCGAAGGGCAGGAAAAGGTCCTCAGCGAAAGCCTGGTCCGCAACGCGCTCCATTCGCAATTGCGCAGGATGGAGCGCGCGCTGGAAACCGGACAGCCGCCGAGCAAGGCGAGCGACGGCCTCGACCGGGCCATCGCCCTGACCGCGCTTGCCACCGATCCCGAGCAGATCCGCCGCGCCGTCGCGCTCGCGGAGAGCGGCGGCTTCGGCGAGGGACCGGGCTGGAACGATGGCGGCCCGTCGCGCTGGGACAACGGCGACGAAGCGATGTCGCGGCCGGAATTCCGCGAAGTCGAGGGCACCGAAGTGGAAGTAAGCGAACCGCGCGGCGAATTCGTCAGCGGCGATTCGGCAAAGGGCGCCTCGCCCGAACCCAGCGACTGGTAAGCCGCCCCGCTCTCAGGCCCCGCTACCCAAGGCCCAATACTTAGGCGTCGAGGACGATCTTCCCGACGAGATCGCCGCTTTCCATATAGGCGTGGGCAGCCGCGGCCTCCGCCAGCGGGAAGCGTTTCGCCATGATCGGGCGCAGCGACCCGTCTTCGACCAGCGGCCAGGCATTTTCGCGGATATCGTTCGCGAGCAGCACCTTGAACGTGTCGTCGCGCGGGCGCAGCGTCGATCCGGTCAGGACCAGCCGTTTCTGCATCACCTGCGCCATGTTGATTTCCGCCTGCAGCCCGCCCTGCACCGCGATGGTCACATGGCGACCGCCGGGCTTCAGGCACTTGATGTTCCGCGCCACGTAATCGCCCGACACCATGTCGAGCACCATGTGCACGCCGGCGCCTTCGGTAATCCGCTCCACCTCGGCGGCGAAATCGGTCGTCTTGTAATTGATCGCATGGGCCGCGCCGATGCGGCGGGCGGCGGCGCATTTCTCGTCGCTGCCGCAGGTGACGATGATCTCTATGTCGAACGCATTGGCAAGCTGGATCGCGGTGGTGCCGATGCCGCTGGTGCCGCCGTGGACCAGGATCGTCTCCCCATCCTTCGCCATGCCGCGCTGGAAGACGTTGTGCCACACGGTGAACAGCGTTTCCGGCAGGGCCGCCGCCTCGTGCAGGGGCAGTCCGGCGGGCACCGGCAGGCAATGGCCCGCGTGGGCAAGGCAGTATTCGGCATAGCCTCCCCCCGGGACCAGCGCGCAGACGCGGTCGCCGGCCGACCATTGCGCCACCCCGTCGCCCAGCTCCGCAATTTCGCCCGCGATTTCGAGGCCCGGCGTCTTCGGCGCACCGGGAGGCGGCGGGTAGAAGCCCTTGCGCTGGACCACGTCGGGGCGGTTGACCCCGGCATGCGCCACGCGGACCAGCACCTGGCCCGGTCCGGGGCGCGGCATGTCGAGCTCTTCGGGCCGCAGGACTTGCGGCTCGCCCGGCGCGTCGTAACCGATGGCGGTCATCGTATCGGTCATCGTGTCGGACATCGCCCCCACCCCATCTGCTCGCGGCCCATCTTGTCGCGGTCAAGCATCCCCCGCTTGCCGCTGCCCTGCCATTGACAGAATCCCGGGGCGGTCACAAGTTTCCTTGGCGATGGACGAAGACGACCTGCCCCGCCGCAAGGGCGATGCCGCCGACCAGCTTCGGCGCGAGGATCTGGACAGCTATTCGCGGCACGAGCTCGACGCGCGGATCCATCTGCTGGAAGCGGAGATCGCCCGCGTCGAGGCGCACCGCGACAAGGCATCGGCCCATATGAAGGCCGCCGACGCGCTTTTCGGCGGCGGGAAGCCCGCCGGCGAGGGATGAGCGCCGCCCCTCTCGAAATTGCCGATCGGCACCCCATATTGTCGTTAACGATGCAGGCGCCGTTCAGGCCGCCCTGCCATTCTACTCCCGGCGATTCACCATCGGGCTTAAGCACGCCCCGACAGGAACGCTTTCCACGTCAGACCTATGGATAGGTAATGCCAAGTTTCGCACAAAGCCTCGAAAAGTCCCTCCACAACGCGCTCGCCGCAGCCAGCGACCGACGCCACGAATATGCCACGCTGGAGCACCTGCTGCTGGCGCTGATCGACGATGACGATGCCGTCGAGGTGATGAAAGCCTGCGGCGTCGACCTCGGCGAACTGGGCGGCGTGGTGCGCCAGTATCTCGACCAGGAATACCAGTCGCTGAAAGTGGAGGGCGAAAGCGATCCGCAGCCGACCGCCGGCTTTCAGCGGGTGATCCAGCGCGCCATCCTGCACGTTCAGTCTTCCGGCAAGGACACCGTCACCGGCGCGAACGTGCTGGTCGCGCTGTTTTCCGAACGCGACAGCTACGCCGTCTATTTCCTGCAGCAGCAGGACATGAGCCGGCTGGATGCCGTCAGCTTCATCAGCCACGGCATCGGCAAGGGCGGCAAGCAGCTGGAAAGCCGCACGCCCGAAGGCGCGGACGAAGACGCGATGGACGAGGCGGATGCCAAGGCCGGCAAGAAGGAAACCGCGCTCGACCAGTTCACCGTCAACCTCAACAAGAAGGCGGAAGACGGCAAGGTCGACCCGCTGATCGGCCGCGGGCCGGAAGTCGATCGCACGGTCCAGATCCTCTGCCGCCGCAGCAAGAACAACCCGCTCTACGTCGGCGATCCCGGCGTCGGGAAAACCGCGATTGCCGAAGGTCTTGCCCGCAAGATCGTGGAAGGCGACGTGCCCGAAGTGTTGCAGGACGCAGTGATCTATTCGCTCGACATGGGCGCCCTGCTCGCCGGCACGCGCTATCGCGGCGATTTCGAGGAGCGGCTGAAGCAGGTCGTGAACGAGCTCGAGAGCATGCCCGAAGCAGTGCTGTTCATCGACGAGATCCACACGGTGATCGGGGCCGGCGCCACCAGCGGCGGGGCGATGGACGCCTCCAACCTGCTCAAGCCCGCTTTGTCGAGCGGCAGCATCCGCTGCATCGGTTCGACCACCTACAAGGAATTCCGCAACCACTTCGAAAAGGACCGCGCCCTGCTGCGCCGGTTCCAGAAGATCGACGTCAACGAACCGACGATCGAGGATACGGTGGAAATCCTGAAGGGCCTGCGCAGCGCGTTCGAGGATCACCATAAGGTCAAATACACGCCCGACGCGATCAAGACCGCGGTGGAGCTGTCGGCCCGCTACATCAACGACCGCAAGCTGCCCGACAAGGCGATCGACGTGATCGACGAAGTGGGCGCGATGCAGATGCTGGTCCCGCCCAGCCGCCGCAAGAAGAAGATCACCGCGCGCGAGATCGAGGCCGTGATCGCGACGATGGCGCGCATCCCGCCGAAATCGGTCAGCACCGACGACAAGAAGGCGCTCGAAGGGCTGGAAAAGGACCTCAAGCGGCTCGTCTTCGGGCAGGACAAGGCCATCGAGGTGCTATCCAGCGCGATGAAGCTGTCGCGCGCGGGCCTGCGCGATCCGGACAAGCCGATCGGCAGCTTCCTGTTCAGCGGCCCGACCGGCGTCGGCAAGACCGAAGTCGCCCGCTCGCTCGCCAGCATCATGGGGATCGAGCTCAAGCGCTTCGACATGTCGGAATACATGGAGCGCCACAGCGTCTCCCGTCTGATCGGCGCGCCTCCGGGCTATGTCGGTTACGACCAGGGCGGCCTGCTGACCGATGCGATCGACCAGAACCCGCACTGCGTCCTGCTGCTCGACGAGATCGAGAAGGCGCATCCGGACCTGTTCAACATCCTGCTGCAGGTGATGGATAACGGCCGCCTGACCGACCATCACGGCAAGACGGTGGACTTCCGCAACGTCGTGCTGATCATGACGACCAACGCCGGGGCGGCGATGATGGAAACGCGCGGGATCGGCTTCGGCGACGTGTCGAAGGCCGATGCGGGCGAGGAAGCGGTGAAGAAGCTCTTCACGCCGGAATTCCGCAACCGCCTGGATGCCATCGTGCCCTTCGCCTATCTGGGCACCGACACGGTCAGCCGGGTGGTCGACAAGTTCGTCCTCCAGCTGGAACTGCAGCTGGCCGAGCAGAACGTGGACATCACTTTCGATGCCGATGCGCGCGGCTGGCTGGCCAAGCGCGGCTACGACAAGCTGTTCGGCGCCCGGCCGATGGCCCGCCTGATCCAGGAAAAGGTCAAGCAGCCGCTGGCGGAAGAACTGTTGTTCGGCAAATTGTCCGACGGCGGTGAGGTCGCGGTGAGCGTGAAGGACGACAAGCTCGCCTTCGAGCTGACCCCGTCTGCTCCCAAGCCCAAGCGCAAGCCGGCGGCAAAGAAGAAGGCCGCGCCGAAGACGAAGCCCGCCGCCGATGCCACCGGCGAGGATATTGGCGGCGACGACGGCTGCACCGATACGCAGGACTGACGCTGCGCCGGCGCAGAGCGACGCTCGTCGAGCGCGGTTTGCGCCGGATCGGCAGCAGCATTAAGGTCTCCCCCGAATTCGTTTTCGGGGGAGATTTTCTTTGCGCCACGTCCTTTTGCCGGCCCTCCTGGCCACTGCCGCCCTGCCGGCCACTGTCCTGCCTGCCGCCGCGCAGGATACGCCCGCCGAATTGCAGGCGCCCCCGCTGGCGGAGCGGACCTCGGCCAGCGGCTTCGCGCTCACCGCAGCGCAAGCCGCGACGGATCTGCCGCATCTCGACCTGATGCTGAAAGTCGACCCGGCGACCCGCACGATCGACGGGATGGCCGATTACACGGTGAAGGCGACCGCGCCCTTGCAGCGCGCCGAATTCGACCTCGACCCCCGTTTCGCCATCACCTCGGTCACGGTGAACGGCCGCCCTGGGCGCTGGACCAACGATGGCGGGTTCCTGTCCATCGACCTCGGCCGAACCTTGCGCGCCGGCCAGACCGCAAAGGTCACCATCGCCTGGAACGGCGCACCGCATGTCGCGCGCCGCGCCCCGTGGGACGGTGGTTTCGTGTGGAGCGAAACCCCTGAAGGCGCGCCGTGGATCGCCACGGCGGTGCAGATGAACGGCTGCGACCTCTTCTGGCCGTGCATCGACCACCCGATCAAGGAAATCGGCCGGCTCGACAGCACCATCGTAGTTCCCGAAGGCCTGACCGCGGCGGGCAACGGCAAGCTGGTGGGCAGCTCGACCGAAGACGGCTGGACGAGCTGGAACTGGTCCACCCGCAACCCGAACACCTATGCGGTAGCGCTCAACATCGGGCCCTACGAACTGGCCAGCACCGAATATGCCAGCCGCTTCGGCAACACGATCCCGCTGAAGTTCTGGCACCTGCCCGGCCACGGCGAGGATGCAGCGGAACTGCTGGAGGAAATGAAGAGCTACCTCGATTTCTTCGAGGAGATGATCGGACCCTACCCCTTTGCCGACGAGAAGGTGGGCCTGGCCGAAACGCCGCATCTCGGCATGGAGCACCAGACGATCAACGCCTACGGCAATGAGTTCAAGCCATCGCCGCAAGGGTACGACTGGCTGGCGCAGCACGAGTTCAGCCATGAGTGGTTCGCCAACCAACTGACCAACACCGCGCCCAACCACATGTGGCTGCACGAGGGGCTGGGCACTTACATGCAGCCCCTGTTCTTGCAATGGCGCGACGGCGAGGCGGCCTACCAGGCGGCGCTCGTCACCCAGCGGCAGGGCCTGCTCAACCGGTCGCCGGTCGTGCCGGCAGCACCGATCACGAGCGCGCATTATCTTGACGAGGAAGCCGGCTGGGGCCGCGACATCTATGGCAAGGGCAGCGAGATGGCGCACACGCTGCGCCAGCTGATCGGCGACGAGGCGTTCTTCACCACCATCCGCCGCATCGTCTATGGGCGCCCCGACCCGCGCCCGGGCAATTTCGTGCCGCAATTCGCCGACACGGACGATTTCCAGCGTATCGCGGAAGAGGAAAGCGGGCGCGATCTCGACTGGTTTTTCGACGCCTACTTGCGCGAAGCCGCCCTTCCCGTCCTCACCGCGACGCGCAACGGCGGCACGCTGGAGCTCGCTTGGGAGCGGGAAAGCGGCGAGCCCTTCCCGATGCCGGTCGAAGTGCGCTTCGACGGCCGGCTGGAAACCGTCCCCATGACGGGCGGCACCGGCAGCATTTCGCTCGGTTCCGACAGCATGCATTACGTGCTCGATCCGATGAACAAGGTGCTGCGCTTCAGCCCAGCCATCGACGAATGGCAGACCTGGATGATGCAGCAGCGCGGCATGCGCCGCGGCGGCTGACAGGAACCATCGCTGCCACCGCCCGCTTGTCCGGGAGATGGCAGCACCGTTCTCCTGGATCCGGCCCGAGCCGTGGGGCATCCACGTGGTCCCGGCGGACACGTGGATCGACCCGTCGAAGGCGGTACCGCACGCGCTGGTCACCCACGGCCATGCCGACCACGCGCGTGGCGGGCATGGCGAGACCGTCGCCACACCCGAAACGCTGGCAATCATGGAGTTGCGCTATCGCACCGGGGCGCAAGACGATGCGGGGGAAATTCCGCACCGGGCCGTGCCGATCGAGTATGGCGAGACGATCCGGCTGAAAGGCGGGGTCGATGCGACCTACATCCCCGCCGGCCACGTCCTCGGCAGCGCGCAAATCCTGCTCGAGCATGCGGGCGAACGCGTGATCTGCACCGGCGACTACAAGCGCCGCGCCGACCCCACTTGCCCGCCTTTCGAAGTCACCCCGTGCGACATCCTTATCACCGAAGCGACTTTCGGCCTGCCGCTGTTCACCCATCCGCCGGTCGAGCAGGAAATCGGCAAGATCCTGACGGCGCTTAAGGAGAATCCCGATCGCTGCGTGCTCGTCGGCGCCTATGCGCTGGGCAAGGCGCAGCGCGTGATCGCCGAACTGCGCGCCGCGGGCCACGACCGGACCATCTACCTCCACGGCGCGATGGAACGGATGTGCCGCCTGTACGAGGATCACGGGGTCGCACTCGGCGACCTGAAGCTGGTGAGCGATGCGGACAAGGACGCAATGCGCGGCCACGTGATCGTGTGCCCGCCATCCGCGCTCAACGACCGCTGGAGCCGCCGCCTGCCCGATCCCGTTACCGCCATGGCGAGCGGGTGGATGATGGTCCGCCAGCGGGCGCGCCAGCGCAACGTGGAGCTGCCGCTGGTCATCTCCGACCATGCCGACTGGAACGAGCTTACCCGCACGATCCAGGAAGTCGATCCGGTCGAAAGTTGGATCACCCACGGGCGCGAGGAAGCGCTGCTGCGCTGGCACCAGCTGCACCAGCGCCGCGCCCGGGCCCTGGCGCTGGTCGGTTACGATGACGAGGATGACTAGGTTGCGCGACATCCTTCGACAAGCTCAGGATGAGCGGAAATTTTTCCGGTTTTCCTCGTTCTGCCGCGCTCGTGCTGAGCCTGTCGAAGCACAGCCACCCAGTCTCGAAGCGATCTGATGGAAGAGTTCGCCGCCCTGATCGACCGGTTGGTCTATACCCGCAGCCGCAACGAGAAGTTGCGCCTGATCGCGGAATATTTGCGCGCCACGCCCGATCCCGATCGCGGCTGGGCACTGACCGCGCTGACCGACGGGCTGGACTTCCCCGCGGTCAAATCGAGCACCATCCGCAACGTGATGAAAGAGCGGGTCGATCCGGTCCTGTGGACGCTCAGCCGCGATTTCGTGGGCGATACGGCAGAAACGGCGAGCCTGCTGTGGCCTGCGCCGGCACATGACGGCACGAAGTCACCGTCGGTCGGCGAAACCGTTGATTTGTTTGGCAAGATGACCCGCGCCAACGTGATGACCGAGTTGCCGAAACTGCTCGACCGGCTCGATATCTCGGGCCGCTATGCCCTGCTGAAGCTTGCCACTGGCGCGATGCGGATCGGCGTGTCCTCGCGCCTCGGCAAGGTCGCGTTCGCGCAGGCGTTCGACGTATCGGTGGAGGATGTCGAGGAGTACTGGCACGGGCTGCAGCCTCCCTATGCGGAGCTGTTCGCTTGGGCCGCCGATGGCGCGGATCCGCCTGACATCGCCAACCTGCCGACCTTCCGCCCCTTCATGCTCGCCCATCCGCTGGAGGACACGGTCGTCGACCTTGCCGACTATGCCGCGGAGTGGAAGTGGGACGGCATTCGCGTGCAACTGGTCCACGCGGGCGGCGAAACGCGGGTCTATTCGCGCAGCGGGGACGATATTTCCGCGACTTTCCCGGAAATGGTCGATGCCCTGGCGATCCCGGCGGTGCTCGACGGGGAATTGCTGGTGCGGGGAGACACGCAAGGCGGTGCGGAAGGCGGCGCGGCTAGCTTCAACGCGCTCCAGCAGCGTCTGGGTCGCAAGACGGTCAGCAAGAAGATGCTGCGCGAAAGCCCCGCCTTCGTGCGCCTGTACGACGCGCTGATCCTGGATGGCGAGGACTTGCGCGATAAGGGCTGGGAGCAGCGCCGCGCCCGGCTCGAAACTTTCATGGCGCGCCTGCCCGACACGCATTTCGATATCTCGCGCATCGTCGAAGCGGAGAATTTCGACGCGCTGGCGAAAATCCGCGAGGGTACGCGCGACGATGCGATCGAAGGGCTGATGCTGAAGCGCCGCGACAGCCCCTACGTCGCCGGGCGCCGCACCGGCCTGTGGTACAAATGGAAGCGCGATCCGCTGCTGATCGATTGCGTGCTGATGTACGCCCAGCGCGGCAGCGGCAAACGATCGAGCTTCTTTTCCGATTACACCTTCGGCTGCTGGGACGGCGATCCCGATGCAGGCGGGGAGCTGTTGCCCGTCGGCAAGGCCTATTCCGGCTTCACCGACGACGAGCTGAAGAAGCTCGACCGCCATGTGCGGCAGAACACCACCAACCGTTTCGGCCCGGTGCGCGAAACCAACAAGAGCCTGGTGTTCGAAGTCGCCTTCGACAGCGTGCACGAAAGCAAGCGCCACAAGTCCGGCCTCGCCATGCGTTTCCCGCGCATCCACCGCATCCGCTGGGACAAGCCGGTGCACGAAGCCGACCGGATCGAGGCCTTGCGCGCCCTGATCCGCGATTGAGCCGCGGCAAAGTCGCCTTGCGCAACTTATCCGGCGGCGTCGATGGCCTTGCGGTGCGCCTTTGCGTTCTCGGCGTAATGGGCGACGCCGATGCGCATGCCGGCGATGGCCGCATCGTCCAGGTCGCGCATCTTGCGCGCCGGGCGGCCGCCCCACAATTCGCGCGTGCCCATGACCTTGCCTTCGGTCAGCATCGCGCCGGCGGCCAGCATGGCATCGCTGCCGATCACCGCCTTGTTCATGGCGATGGCGCCCAGACCCACGAAACCGCGATCCTCGATCCGGCAGCCGTGAATCATCGCCATGTGGCCGATCAGCACGTCGTCGCCGATCAGCAGCGGGCTGCCGTCGGGATCGCCCGGACGTTCCGGATCACAGTGGAGCACGCTGCCGTCCTGCACATTGGTGCGCGCGCCGATCACGATGCGGCTGACATCGGCGCGCAGCACGCAATTGTACCAGACCGAACTGTCCTCCCCGATCTCGACATCGCCGATGATCGTGGTGCCGGGCGCGATGAACGCGCTGTCGTGGATGCGCGGGCTCTTGCCGTGGATGGGGATGATGCGGGTGCCGGGCTGGGGTGCTGTCATCCTACCTACCGAGCACATTCCGCCACATGATGAAAGGCAGGATGGAGGCGTGATCGTCCGTCCACGGGCGGCTGGCCGGCTCGGGCAGGCTGACCCACTGCTCCTGCGGATGGGCCTGGAGCATCCTCGCCAGCGGTTCGGGCGTGCGGGCCGCGGCAATCCAGAACGACGATGTCGTGGCGTCGCTGCCGGAGCCGCGCCCGTCGCGCAGCAGCGCGCCCCAACCCTGTTCCCCGGCATGGGCGGCGAAGACCGGCTGCAGGTCGATATAGCGGTTGGAGATGTGGAACAGCACGATCCCGCCGGGCTTCAGCGCGCGTTCGTAGATTTCCAGCGCCTCGGTCGTCAGCAGGTGGAGCGGGATGGCGTCCGAACTGAAAGCATCTATCACCAGCACGTCGAAGCTCGCCGGCGGCAGGTCTTCCAGCACCAGCCGCGCATCGCCGATGTGGATCGAGGCATCCGGCGTGCAATCGTGCAGGAAAGTGAACGTCCCGTCGCGCGAGTATTCGGCGACCACCGGGTCGATCTCGAAGAAGGTCCAGTCCTGCCCCGGCCGCGCGTAGCAGGCGAGTGTCCCGGTGCCGAGCCCGACCACCCCCACCGCCGCATCCCCGCCGACGATCTGCGGCGCTGCCGACAGCACCAGGCCGACGCCGGACGACGGGCCGTAATAGCTGGTCGGCTTATTCCGCCGCTGCGGATCGGTATATTGCAGCCCGTGGATGGTCGTGCCGTGGAGGAGCGACCGCGTGCGCTCCGCCGGATTGTCCTTGAGCGTATAGATACCGAAATAGCTGCGTTCGCGCAGGCCCGCGACGCTGGTCTCGATCGTTTCGAACCCGCCGCGCGCGATCATCAGCGCGGCGAAGACCAGCAGCAGCGCCCAGCGCCGCTCCATCACCAGGATGCCGCATAGTGCCATGCCCACCGTGCCGAGGAGCACCAGATTGTCGTGCCCCCGCTGCAGGGCCAGGATCATGCACACGCCGATGATCGCCGCCACCAGGATCACGGCCAGAATGGCCGTGCGGCGGCGGTCTTTCGCAATGCCCAGCCGCCCCATCCAGTCGAAGAAAGGCACGATGGGCAGCAACGCCGCGGCGGCAAGGAGCAGGATCGGATGCTCCCACACCCAGTCGAAGGCGACCGGTGCGATAAGGGCGGTAAACAGCCCGCCCAGCGCGCCGCCCGCGCTCATCACGAGATAGAACAGCGTCAACCGCTCCGGCGCGGGGCGCAGCCAGTAGAGCCGACGGTGCAGCGCAATGGCGAGGATGAACATCAGGAGCAGCGTCGCAATCGCGACCGACAGCGTGCCGTGGCCGTTGCTGACCATCGCCAGCGATCCGGCGAGGAGCAGCGTCAGCGGCGCGATCCGCACGCAGGTGTTCGCAAGGCTGCTACGCTCCGCAAAGGCGAAAGTGAAGCTGAGCAGGTAAAGCCCGAGCGGCAGGACCCATGAAAGCGGCATGGCGACGATATCGGTCGTCAGGTGCGTGGTGGTCGAAAGCATCAGGCCCGACGGCACGGCGGCAAGCGCGAGCCAGAGCAGGATTGTCTTCGCACCCGGCGCTTCGCCCGCTCCTTCCTCCGGAGCCACTGCGCCTTGCCCTGTTGCCGGGGCCGCGTTCCAGCGCGAGCGGGCGACCAGCACCACCAGAACCGCCAGAAGGCCGTAGCCCGCCGCCCACAGCATCGAATGCTGCGCGATGGGGAACCAGGGCTCCAGCAGAATCGGATAGGCAAGGAGGCCGGTGAAGCTGCCGATATTCGATGCTGCGTACAGCCAGTACGGATCGCCCGCCTCCGCATCGGCGGCATACCAGCGCTGCATCAGCGGCGCTTGTGCGGAGACCACGAAGAACAGCGGGCCGATAGTGGCGAGGAAAAGGCCCGGCACCCACACGGGCTCCCAGCCCGGCGCGGGCGGCGGCAGGTCGGCAAGCGCGATCGGCAGGGTCAGCGCCGCGAGGCCGAGCAGCGCGACATGCACCATCGCCTGCTTGCGCAGCGCCAGCCGCGACAGGGCGTGGGCATAGGCATATCCGCCCAGCAGCAAAGCCTGGTAAACCAGCATCGCGCTGTTCCAGACGGCCGGCGCCCCGCCCAGCAGGGGAAGCGCCATGCGCGCGACCAGCGGCTGGACGAGGAACAGCAGGAAGCTGCCCGTCAGGATCGTGACCACGAAGAGGAGCCGCGCCCTTCCGGTCATCGCGTTTGGCTCTGCCAAGCGTCACGCGTGATGGAATAGACGATCGACGGGTTGAGGTGCGGCCCCCAGCGCGGATCCTCGAAATCGAGATCCTCGCGCCGGGTCATGCCCAATCGCTTCATCAGGCCCCAGCTGGCGGTGTTGCCGTCCACGGTCAGGGCGACGATCTCGTCCGCGCCGAAGCGATCGAAGCCGAGGTCAAGCGAAGCGATCGCGGCCTCCCTGGCATAGCCGTGGCCCCACGCATCCTCGCGCAGCCGCCAGCCGACCTCCATCATGCCGAAGACCGCTTCCCCTTCGACATTCGAGCGCTTGAGGCCGCAAAAGCCGAGCATTTCGCCGGACAGGTGGCCGCCGTCGTCCTTGCGCTCCAGCACCCAGAACGTGTGGCCGTGGTCGCGCCGGTAGCCTTCCAGCCGCTCCCGCGCGCCTGCCTTGGTGGCTTCGTCAGCCTCGTCGCCGAGCCAGCGCATGACGGCGGGCGTGTTGGTCAGCTGCCAGAAACGCGGCCAGTCGTCTTCGCGCCAGTCGCGCAGCAACAGTCGTTCGGTCTCGTGCCGGAAAGCATCGCTTGCCGATTCAGCCATTGAGGATGCGCGCCGCGACCGGGGCGTGATAGGTCAAGACGCCGCTCGCCCCGGCGCGCTTGAAGCTGAGCAGCTTTTCCACCAGCAGCGCGTCGCGGTCGCCCGCCCCGGCCGCCGCGCCGGCTTCGATCAGCGCATATTCGCCGCTCACCTGGTAAGCGAACACCGGCACTTCGAAGCGCTGCTTCACCCGCCAGACGATGTCGAGATAGGCGAGGCCCGGCTTCACCATCACGCTGTCCGCGCCTTCGGCAATGTCCATCGCGACTTCGTGCATCGCCTCGTCACCGTTGGCCGGGTCCATCTGGTAGCTTTTCTTGTCGCCTTTCAGCAGCCCGCCGCTGCCAACGGCATCGCGGAACGGCCCGTAGAATGCGCTCGCATATTTGGCGGCGTAGCTCATGATCTGGACATTGTGGTGGCCGGCCATTTCCAGCGCCACGCGGATGGCGCCAATGCGTCCGTCCATCATGTCGGACGGAGCGACGATGTCCGCCCCGGCCTCCGCCTGCACGATCGCCTGGTCGACGAGGATGGCGACCGTATCGTCGTTGGCGACGTAGCCCGACGCGTCCAGCACCCCGTCCTGGCCGTGGCTGGTATAGGGATCGAGCGCGACGTCGGTCAGGATGCCGATATCGTCGCCGCAGGCATCGCGCACGGCCTTGATCGCGCGGCACATGAGGTTGTCTGGGTTGTAGGCCTCCGCCCCGTTCTCGCTGCGCGTGTCCGGTGCCGTGTTCGGGAACAGGGCGATGCACGGAATGCCGAGATCCACGGCCTCTTTCGCGCGCCTGGCAAGATCGGCCAGCGGCCAGCGCGAGACGCCGGGCAGGCTGGCGATGGGCTGCTCCTCGCCCCCTTCGGTGGCGAACAGCGGCCAGATGAGGTCGGCGCTGGTCATGGTAGTTTCGCGCACCATCGCACGGCTCCAGCCATGGGCGCGCGTGCGGCGAAGGCGGGTGTTGGGAAAGCTGCGGGTCATGCTGGCGGGTTCCTGCCGCAATCGGCACAGGTGCACAAGCGCGCGTCAGCCGATCTCGCGGGCTTTCTGCACCCGGTCGATTTCACGCACCGGTGCGGTATCGGCGGGCTTGGCGGGGGCAAGGCTTTCGAGCGCAGAGCCCGGCTCGATCCGCATCAGCCCGGTCAGCTTGCTGCGGAATGCCTCGAGCTCGCTGCCGCTCAATTGGGCGCGGGTGACAAAGCGGACGCTGGCCGGATTGATGGCACGCCCGCCGCTGTACATTTCATAATGGAGGTGCGGGCCGGTGGAGAGGCCGGTCGAGCCGACATAGCCGATCACCTGCCCGCGCCGGACCCGCTGCCCGCGACTGACGGCCATCCGGCTCATGTGGCAATAGCGGGTCGACAGGCCGTTGCCGTGGTCCAGCCGCACCGCGTTGCCGCAACCCCCGGCGCGCCCGGCCGACGTCACGGTGGCATCGGTCACGGCGACGATGGGCGTGCCGTAGCTTGCCTTGAAGTCCATGCCCGCATGCATCCGGCGATAGCCGAGCACCGGGTGGCGGCGCATGCCGTAATTGGAACTGATCGGGCCCGATACGGGGGCGACGAGGCCTTCGCGCTGCTCGCCGACGCCCGAAGCTTCGAAGAAACGGCCCTCGCTGCCCCAGCGCATCAGCCGCGCGCGCGGCTTGCCGTCGGCGCCGAAGAGCCCGGCGAAAAGGAGCTGGCCGGTCTGGGTCTCGCCCGTTTCGGCGCGCTTGTAATCGATCACCATGTCGAACGTGTCGCCCGAACCGATGCGGCCGGCGTCGATCTGGGTCTGCAGCGTACGCAGGTAGGCCTGCACCGCCGGGCCGGGCGCGCCGGCCGCGCGGGCGGAGCGGAAGAGACTGTCGCCGACCGTGCCGCGAATGCGCAGCGGGGTCGAATCGACCCGGATCGGCACCGGGCGCACGCTGAGCCGCCCGTCCATGCGCGCAAGCACCAGCCGCAGGTCGAACCGCGCGCGGAATTCCAGCGCATCGAGCGGGCGCGGCTGGCCAACGCTGGTGCGGCGGCCGAGAGTGATATCGACTTTCGTGCCGGATTCGATCTCGTCGAGGCCGACCGAGCTGCCGACCAGTGCCGCGACCTGCTGCGCTTCCTCGCGCCCCACACCTGCGCGGCGGAGCATGCGTTCGAAACTGTCGCCTTGCGCCAGCGTCGCCACCACCTCGATCGAGGGGCGTTCCGGCGCGGCTTCGAGCGCGGCGACGGCGGTCGAGGCGCCCATCCGGCGGCCACTGTCGGCGCCGAGCGCCAGCGGCATGATGACCTGGCTGCGAAATTCGTCGCGCGCCTCGTCAGTCAGGTCCATCGGCGGCGCGGCGTAAAGCGGCGCGAAATCGGGCCAGCCTGCCAGCGCCAGCGCGCCGAGGCCGACCATCGTGGCGACGCCGCGCCACCACTTCGCCCCGCCGATGTCGCGGGCGAGGTCGGGTGCCAGTTCCACATCCCGGAGCCGGGCGGAGACGCCTTCGCGCCAGTGATCGTAACGCTCGGCCAGCGACGGGCGGCGGACGAGCACGAGCGCACTGCCCGCAGCGGCAGCGCCGCTGCCGCCGGCAATATCGATTGCCTCGTCCCGCTTGCCCGGCCTGAAAAACACCGTAATCCCGCCCCTTTCGAGATATCACCTCGATCGATCCGCGACCCCAATTGCACAGATTTGGTGCGTTTAAAGTTAATTCCGCGCTAACAAAAGGCCAGCCGACGCATGTCTGCGGCGAAATGCGCGCCGGTTGCAGCACCCCGCACATCGCGCCTACAAGCAGGGCGTGGCGCATTTCCCTCCCGACACCACGGCACGCGGCGGACCCTCCACGGTCAAGGCGGTGCTCGGCCCGACCAACACCGGCAAGACGCATCTCGCCATCGAGCGATTGTGCGCCCATTCGAGCGGGGCGATCGGATTTCCCCTCCGGCTGTTGGCGCGCGAGGTCTACGACCGGGTCCGCGCGATCAAGGGCGACAGGGAAGTCGCGCTGATCACGGGCGAGGAGCGGATCGAGCCGCCCGGTGCGCGGTGGTTCCTGTGCACGGCCGAGGCGATGCCGGTCGTCTCCGGCCCCCATGCCCCCGCTTTCATCGCGCTGGACGAAGCGCAGATCGGTGCCGATCGCGAGCGCGGGCATATCTTTACCGACCGCTTCCTGCATGCGCGCGGGCGGGAGGAGACGATGCTGCTCGGCTCCGCCACGCTGGAGCCGATGGTCCGCGCGCTCGTGCCCAAGGCCGAGATTTCGGAGCGGCCGCGTTTTTCCACCCTCTCGCATATCGGCCCGCGCAAGCTGTCCCGCCTGCCGCCGCGCAGCGCCATCGTGGCCTTCTCCGTAGAGCAGGTCTACGCCATGGCCGAGGCGCTGCGGCGGCACCGCGGCGGCGCGGCAGTGGTGATGGGCGCGCTCAGCCCGGAAACCCGCAACCGCCAGGTCGAACTGTTCCAGTCGGGCGAGGTCGACTACATCGTCGCCACCGACGCCATCGGAATGGGGCTGAACCTCGACGTCAACCATGTCGCCTTCGCCTCGCTCGGCAAGTTCGACGGCGTGCGGCAACGGCGGCTTACCCCGGCGGAAATGGCGCAGATCGCGGGCCGGGCGGGCCGCCACCACAAGGACGGCACGTTCGGTACGCTGTCGGGCGGCCATGCAAGCGAGTTCACCGAGGACGAGATCTTCGCCATCGAGGAACATCGCTTCGCCCCGCTGACCCACATGTACTGGCGCAACCCGGAACCGCGCTTCGACAGCATCGCCCGGCTTATCGCCGACCTGTCGATGAAGCCCGACCGGCCCGAATTGAAAGCCGCGCCCGAAGCGATCGACCTCGCCGTCCTGCGCAAGCTGGCGGACGATCGGCTTGCCGATGGCGTCAAGGGGGCAGGCGCGGTGCAGCGTTTCTGGGAGACCTGCCAGCTGCCCGATTTCCGCCAACTAGGGGCGGACCAGCACGCCCGCTTCGTCGCGCGGCTGTGGCAGGATTTGCGCGGTGGCTACATCGGTGCCGACTTCGTGGCGGCACGCATCGCCGACCTCGACCGGCCGCAGGGCGATATCGACACGCTGCAGGGACGCATCGCCGCCATTCGCAGCTGGGCCTATATCTGCCAGCGACCCGACTGGGTTCTGGCCCGCGACGAGATGGCCGCCCGCGCCCGCGCGGTGGAGGCTAGGCTGTCGGACGCGCTGCACGCCCGCTTGACCGAACGCTTCGTCAACCGCAGGACATCGGTGCTGATGAAAGCGATCGGCAAGGACACGGCGCTGCTGAAGGTCGAGCTGGCGCAATCCGGCGACGTGCTGGTCGAAGGCGAGGCGATCGGCCGGCTCGACGGATTTCGCTTCCGGGTCGATCGCGATGCGCGCGCGGAAGATCGCAAGCTGCTATTGGCGGCTGCCGAAAGACACATGCCGCGCCTGCTGGCGCTGAAAGCGGAGAAACTGGTGAACGAGGAATTGGGCGACCTGGTGCTGGAAGACGGCGAAGTGCGCCGCGGCGGACAGGCGATCGCCGTGCTGGAACCCGGCAAGTATCGCAGCGCGCCGCGACTGCTATTGACGAAAGAGCTCGCCCCGCTGGACGAAGCGAAGCGTGCTGAGCTGGCAGACGCGCTACAAATGTGGCTCGACACGCAACTGCAGGCGCTCGCGCCCCTACGCCTGCTGGAAGAAGCGGCCGAAAGCGCTGAAACCGGGAGCGAGGCGCGCGCCCTGCTGCTCACGTTGATCGACCGCAACGGCACGATCCGGCGCGAGGACGGCGGGCTCGCCCATTTGCCCGCGGACCGGCGCAAGGTGCTGCGCAAGCTGGGCGTGCATATCGGCGCGCTCGACATCTTCGTGCCCGCCTTGCTCAAGCCTGCCGCGCGCGCGATGCTGAGCCTGCTCGGCCTCGATCGCAGGCCGCTCAATCCCGGCATGGAATCCGTCGTCACGCTCGATGGCAAGGCACCCGCGGGCTACCGGCCCTGCGGCAAGCAGGCGATCCGCATGGACATGGGCGAGCGGATCCTGCGCAGCGCGCACGATGCGCGGACCAAGTCGAAGGCGCGCAAGTTCGCAGTCGACCACGCGCTCGGCATTTCGATCGGCCTGACCGAGGCCAGCCTGGTGCGCCTGCTCTCCCAAGGCGGCTTCAAGGCCCAGCCGCGCACCGACCTCGCCGAAGGGGCTTTCGGGCCGCCTGCACCGCACCTCTACCAGTGGCGCCCGCTCGGCAAGGATCGCCAGGGCGGACCGCGGCAGCAAGCGCACGACAAGCGAACGCCGCGCGGCAAGAAGGGCCAGGGCCGAGGTCGGGACCGGGACAGGCCGCGCACGAATGACCGCGGCGCAGGGCGCAAGCCCGATCATGGCCCCGCCCGCAGCAGCGGCGCGTTCGACAGCCTGGCGGACCTGCTGCGTTGAGCGAGGGGCGGGCGAGCGGGCTCCGGCTCGACCGGCTGCTCTATTTCCTCCGCCTCGCCCCGTCGCGCACCCGTGCGCACGACTGGGTGTGCGAAGGGCACATCCGCCGCAACGGGGAGCGGGTGAACGATCCGGCGCGGCATGCGTGTGCCGGCGACGTCCTCACGCTGCCCTTTCCCGGCAAGGTGATGGTGGTGGAGCTCCTCGCCCTGCCGGTGCGGCGCGGGCCGAAGGATGAGGCTGCTGCATGTTACCGCGTGCTTGACGCTGGCCGCCCGCTTCGCCAATCAGGCGGCGAAGGCCCCGCATGGGGGCCGGATAGGGGACCAGACGCACAATGACCTATGTCGTCACCGACGCCTGCATCAAATGCAAATACACCGATTGCGTGGAAGTCTGCCCGGTGGACTGCTTCTACGAAGGCGAGAACATGCTGGTGATCAACCCCAGCGAATGCATCGACTGCGGCGTGTGCGAACCCGAATGTCCGGCCGAGGCGATCCTGCCCGACACCGAAGACAATCTTGAAAAATGGCTGGAGCTCAACACGAAGCTTTCTGCCGAGTGGCCGAACATCACCACCAAAAAGGATCCGCCCGAGGACGCCGACGAGCACAAGGGCGAAGAGGGCAAGTTCGAGAAATACTTCACCGAAGATCCCGGCGAAGGCGACTGAGCCTGCCCTGATCGCGGTCGTGGGACGCGCGGGAACAACCCCGCACGCCATCCGCTTCCCCGGCCATGCAGTTTTCCCGTTTCAAGGCCGCCCTCGATCGTGCCGGTCGCCACGATGCCAGCATCATCGCCGCCGGCATTGCCTATTACGCCTTCCTCGCACTCGTGCCGATGCTCGCAGCCTGCGTGCTCGCCTACGGCGTCTTCGCCGATCCGGAAACGGTGGCGAGCCACATCAGGGCGCTGGCGGATAATCTCCCGCAATCCGCAGCCGATCTGATCGCGGGGCAATTGCGTGCGGTCACGCAGAGCAACGACGCCAAGGCCGGGCTAGGCCTACTGGCAGCGCTGGCGCTCGCCCTGTTTGGCGCGCGGAACGCCGGCGGCGCCGTGGCGCGGGGCCTGACCATAGCTTTCGAGACCGGCGAGCGGCGGGGGTTCCTGAAAAGCCAGTTGGTCGCCATCGGTATCACCATTGCCGGCGTAGCCGGCATCGTTCTGGTGGCCGTGACGATTGCGGCGGTGGTCGCGATCGAGAACGGTATCGGCCAGTATCTCGGCTATGCCGTGCTGCTCGGCGGGGCAGTCCTGGGCGGCGGGGCGCTTTATCGCCTGGTGCCGCACGGGGTCACGCCGACCTGGCGGGAAGTGATGCCGGGTGCGGTGTTTTTTGCAACCGGGTGGCTTGTACTCACCGCGGCGTTCGGCGCCTATGTCGCCAATTTCGGGAATTACAACGCCACGTTCGGTGCGCTGGGCGGCGTGATCGTGCTGCTAACGTGGTTCTACCTGTCTGCCTACCTGCTCCTGATCGGGGCGGAACTGGTCGCTGCGGACCGCGCCGCAGAGTAACCGGATAGCCAACCGGAGCGCAGCAATTTCAGCGACTCGCAATTTTGTTGCGAATCTGTTATATAATAGGCCGACGCCGCCCGGTTTTCCGCCGCGCGGCCGGGTGAGTACGGAAAGGCAGCCCCACAGTCAGGACAATTCGCTGGTGAAGGCGACAGGGATCTGTCGGCCTCGGCACCGATTTGACGCTGCAACGGGCGCCGGACACAGAAAGGTACCTTATGGCAGCCATTGCCTTCGATGTCGGCGACTACGTCGTCTATCCCAAGCACGGCGTGGGCCGTGTGATCGAACTCCAGAACGAAGAAATCGCCGGCATGCAGCTGGAACTCTACGTCCTGCGGTTCGAAAAAGAGCGCATGACCCTGCGCGTCCCCACCAACAAGGTCGAAGCGATCGGCATGCGCAAGCTGTCGAGCGACAAGACCCTGAAGGAAGCGATGGACACGCTGAAAGGCAAGCCCAAGGTCAAGCGCACGATGTGGAGCCGCCGCGCCCAGGAATACGAAGCGAAGATCAATTCGGGCGAAATCGTCCTGATCGCCGAAGTCACGCGCGACTTGTTCCGCCCGGAAGACCAGCCGGAGCAGAGCTATTCCGAACGGCAGATCTTCGAAGCGGCCTCCAGCCGCCTCGCCCGCGAACTGGCCGCGATGGAAAAGACCGACGAGCCGACCGCGCTCGCCAAGATCCTGGACGTGCTGAAAGAACACGCGCCGCAGTATTACAACAACGGCGACGAGGAGTAATCCCTCCGCCAACCTGATCGAAGGGCCGCCCCGCAACGGGTGGCCCTTTTTGTTCGTACCCGGTCTGGCGATGAAAGTCCGTTCGTGCGCGCCGGTCGGACGTTCGGCGACGGATCACTATCAATGAAATCCCGACCGCCTTACTGTTTTATGCAGTTAATACAGTGAGGGGTCGTCGCGATGGCCTTCGCGGCAGGCGTGTCGGGCTGCGACAATATCAAGATGAACATCAATGGCAGCGACTTCGACGGGAAGCCGCTGGCGGAGATCGACCTCTCAGGCCCGGCGCCGACCGAAGTTGCGCTGATGGGGCCGGACATCGTCACGATCACCGAGGGTTCGGAATTCGCGATCACCGTTTCGGGCACCATCACCAGCGAATCGCTGGACGACGAGGCCGAGATCAACGTGTTAGGATCGGGCCGGGTCGACGTGGCCAAGGTCGCGGCCTCGAAACTGGAAATCAACATCGCCGGTTCCGGATCGCTGAAGGCGTCCGGCACGGCGGACAAGCTCGAAATGTCGATCATGGGTAGCGGCAACAGCGACCTTTCCGGCCTCAAGGTCGGCAATGCCGGCGTGAATGTGATGGGATCGGGCGATGCGCAATTCGCGTCCGATGGCAAGGTCGATGCCAGCATCATGGGTTCGGCAACATCACTTTGCGCGGCAGCGCCACGTGCGAAGTCAGCTCGATGGGTTCGGGTACGCTGCGCTGCAAGGCGGGTGAAAGCCGCAGCGCCGCCGAAGCCGCCCCTGCTGCAACCGAACCGCCGGAAGCAGGCGAGTCGCCCGACGCTCCCTAAAGCCCGAACGCTCCGCAAGCCCCCCGACGCCTGATCCGGATGCCGCCTGCCCTTACGACGGGTCGGCGGCCGCCCGGCGAAGGCGGTCGTTGATCGCCGCGCCGATCCCCTCGTCCGGAATGGGCGCCACAGCCACCGCCGCCTTGTCCGAGGCGGCGGCACGATGCAGCAGCGCGTACAGCCGGGCCGCGGCCTCCGCCAGGTCTCCGGAGGCCGACAGG
This sequence comes from Alteriqipengyuania flavescens, assembly GCF_030406725.1. NCBI lineage: Bacteria > Pseudomonadati > Pseudomonadota > Alphaproteobacteria > Sphingomonadales > Erythrobacteraceae > Pseudoblastomonas > Pseudoblastomonas flavescens. The sequence continues at coordinate 947,923 of NZ_CP129107.1, forward strand.
CTCGCATCGCCCGCGACCGGCCCGAAACCGATCAGGAATTCGTCCGCCTTGCCCTGCACCGCGTCCAGCCGCACGGGTTTCCCCGGCGAATAGTGGCTGGCGAGCTGCCCGGGCGCTTCCACCTTCGCACTGACGACCGGTGTGGGGGGCCCGAGCAGCTCGGTCAGTGCGCTGAGCGTAACCGGACCCGGCCTCAGCAGCGACCAGCCGGAGTCGCGCAGCGCAACTATCGTCGATTCAAGGCCTGCCGACGTCGCGCCGCCATCGAGCACCAGCGGCACCCTCCCCGCAAGCGTCGCCCCGACATGCGCCGCGCTCGTCGGGCTGACCGCGCCGCTGCGATTGGCGGAGGGCGCCGCGAGTGGCACGCCGCATTCCTCCAGCAGCTGCCGCATCACCGGATGGGCCGGCATGCGCAGGGCGATCGTCGGCAGCCCGGCGGTGACGGCGGGCGCGATGCCGGCATCCTCGCGCAGCGGCAGCACCACCGTCAGCGGCCCCGGCCAGAATTGCGCAGCCAGTTGCGTAGCCCGCTCGCCTAAAACCGCGATTCGGCGCGCCTGGTCCACCGATCCGACATGCACGATCAACGGGTTGAAGCTGGGTCGGCCCTTGGCGCGATAGATCCCCGCAACCGCGTCGGCGCTGTCGGCCCGGGCGGCGAGGCCGTAAACCGTCTCCGTCGGGACAGCCGCGATTCCTCCGTCGAGCAGGATTTGGGCCGCCCGCGCGATGCCATCCGCGTCGGCGGGCACGGTTTCCGTAACGTCGGCAGCGGCGTGCTTGTCGGCCATGACTCGCGCGCTATATCGGGACCACGCCGAAGCCAAGGATTTCCGCCGGAAACCGCGACTAGAGGACCGCAAAGATGGATACGTTCACCCCGCCCACCCAGGACCAGCTGCTCGCCATTCGGGTGAATGCGGGGATCGGGGAGCTGGCCGAGGCGGAGCGTTTCGCGGCGGCCGAAAGCGATCTCGTCGAAGCCATCGTCGAAGGCGTCGGCCAGTTCGCCGCCGGCGAATTCGCCCCGCTCAACCGTATCGGCGATACCGAGGGCGCGAAGCTCGAAAACGGCGTGGTCCGCCTGCCCGATGGCTATGCCGAGGCGTACCGCTCCTATGTCGAGCAGGGCTGGAACGCGATTTCGGGCCCGGTGGAATATGGCGGACAGGGCCTGCCCTTCACGCTGTCGTGCAACGTGCTGGAGAACCTCGGCACCGCGAACATGGCCTTCAACCTGCTGCCGATGCTGTCGGTCGGCGCGATCGAGGCGCTGGAGGCGCACGGGGCGGATGCGCAAAAGGCGAAGTACCTCCCCGACCTCGTCAGCGGCAAGTGGTCGGGCACCATGAACCTGACCGAACCGCAGGCCGGGAGCGATGTCGGCGCGCTGCGCACCACCGCGAGGCCGATCAAGGACGGCGAGCATGCCGGCAAGTGGTCGATCCAGGGCCAGAAAATCTACATCACATGGGGCGATCACGAATTGGCGGAGAATATCATCCACCTCGTGCTCGCCCGCACGCCCGGCGCGCCGGAAGGAAGCCGCGGGATCTCGCTATTCCTCGTGCCCAAGTACCATGTGAAGGACGATGGCTCGCTGGGCGCGCGCAACGACCTGCGGCCGGTCAGCCTGGAACACAAGCTGGGCATCAACGCCTCGCCGACCTGCGTCATGAGCTACGGCGACAACGGTGAATGCGTGGGCGAGCTGATCGGGGCGGAAAACCGCGGTCTTGCCGCCATGTTCACGATGATGAACAACGCGCGTATCAATGTCGGCGCGCAAGGCGTGGAAATTGCCGAGCGCGCGCTGCAGCAGGCGCAACACTACGCCCGCGAGCGGATCCAGAGCGCGCGCGCCGGATCGCCCGACAAATCGCCGGTGGCCATCATCGAGCATCCCGACGTGCGCCGCATGCTGCTGCGCATGCGCGCCCTGACCGAAGCGATGCGTGGCCTGCTCTACTACACCGCCGGCCAGACCGATCGCGGCGTGCTGGGCGACGCCGATGCAAAGGCGCGCGGCGACTTGCTGGTGCCGCTGCTCAAGGCCTGGGCGACCGATAGCGGCATCGAAGTCGCCAGCCTTGGCGTGCAGGTCCATGGCGGGATGGGCTTCGTCGAGGAAACGGGCGCCGCGCAGCATTACCGCGACGCGCGCATCGCGCCGATTTACGAAGGCACGAACGGCATCCAGGCCGCGGACTTCGTCACGCGCAAGCTGGGCTTCGAGAATGGCGGCGTGCTGGAAGCGCTGATGGGCGAGATTGCCCGCGATGCCGCCGGAGAACCGGCGCTGAAGGCATTGGCAGAGGATTGCACCGCGATCGGCCGCTGGATGCTGGACGACGCATCGCTTGACGACAGGCTGGCCGGGAGCGTGCCCTTCACGGCCATGGCCGCGGTCGCGGTTGCCGCGTGGCAGATGACGAAGCAGGCCGCGGCTGCGCCGGAGCTTGCGCCCGGGATCGCCAAGCGCAAGGCAGTTACCACCCGCTACATGCTCGACCACGTCGTGCCCGAAGCGCGCGGCCTGAAAGCGGCAGCGATGGACGGCGCGACGCTACTATACGAACTCGACGCCGACGCGCTGGTGGCCTGACCGCAGGCTGCGGAGCGAGGCAGCACGGCCCCGCTTCCGTCAGTTGGTCCGGGCGTAGTCCTCGCCGAAACTCGCGCCGGCCGGGTTTGCACCGGTCGCACGGCTCGGCAGGCGGCCGTAATTCAGCCGCTCGATGGCGGGGGCAGGCTCCGCATCTTCTTTGATAACGCGCCAGATGATGCCCGCCGTATCGTCGCTGACGATGAGCGCACCGGTGTTGTCGAATGCAACCCAGGTCGGCCGCCCGCGCGTCGTCCCCTCGCCGGTCAAAAAGCCGCCGAGCACCGTCTGCGGGGTGCCGACCGGTCGACCGCGCTCGTCGAAATCGACGAAAACCACGTCGTAGCCCGACGGCGGCTTGCGGTTCCACGACCCGTGCCGCGCCACGAACGCGCCGCTGCCGAAGGTCTCGCCCATCCGGTGGCCTTCCGGCGTGAAGGCAAGGCCCAGCGCCGCGACGTGCGGGCCCATGGCGTAGACCGGCTTGCGCGCATATTCCTCGAGGAATCGCGGCATCGGCCAGTCGACCCGCATGTCGCGCTCGAACCGCCAGTAGACCCACGGCCAGCCGTAATTCGCGCCGAAGGGCACATCGGTGAGGTAATCCGGCACGAGGTCGGAACCGAGCATGTCACGCTCGTTCACCGTGGTCCACAAGCGGCCCGACCACGGCGCGAAGGCGAGGCCGTTCGCATTCCGCAAGCCGACCGCCCACGGCGCCTGGCGCTTCTTGTCGAGATCGTAGGACCAGATCATCGCCCGGCCCTCTTCGGGTTCCTGTCCGTTCTCGCCGATGTTGGAGGCCGACCCGACCGCAATGTACAGCAGGGGCTCGTCCGGATCCTTGGCAATATTGCGCATCCAGTGATTGCCCGCCGCGGGCAGGTCCATCAGCTTGCGAGGCGTGCCGGTGACTTTCGGTGCGCCCAGCGCGTAATCGAATTCGAGCAGCGCATCGTGGTTGGCAATCCACAGCTTGCCGTCTTCCCACGCGACGCCCGAAGGTGACGCCAGATCGTCACGAAGCACCGTGCGCACTTCCGCCACGCCGTCACCGTCCGCATCGCGCAGCAGCACCAGCTGGTCGGGCGAAACACCCCCTGCCCCAGCGCGGCTCATCAGCTTGCCCGCGATCCAGCCCATCAAGCCACCGCCCTCGCCCGCCGGCGCGCGGGTGAGGGTCACCAGCACATCGCCATTGGGCAGTGTGTAAAGCACGCGCGGATGCTCCAGCCCCTCTGCGAAGCGGTTCACGGTGTAGCCGGCCGGCGCGTCGGGCAATTCTCCCTCGGCCCAGCCCACCGGTTCCGCGATCGCGACGGTCGGGATCATCTGCGAATCCCCCTCGACCAGGGTCGGATCGGTGCCCGAAACCTCGTCCACCGAAAGTTCCGCCGGGTCACCGCGCCAGATCCACACCAACAGCGCGGCGAGGATCAGGGCGATGACGAGCAGGGTGATCAGCAGCTTTTTCTTCATGCCCGGCGGAATAGACCCGGGCGGGACTTGCGGCAATGGGCCACCGCCCTATGTCGCACCCATGTTCGATTTCCAGCCCGATCCCGATCAGCCCAAGGCTGTCCTGTACGACGACTTGCTGAGCGCGGCCGGTGCCCTGGTCGCCGGTGAGCGCGACCCGGTCGCTAACATGGCCAACATTGCCGCCCTGCTGTGGCAATTCCTGCCCGACCTGAATTGGGCCGGGTTCTACCGCATGGTCGACGGCCAACTCGTGCTAGGCCCCTTCGTCGGCAAGCCGGCCTGCATCCGCATCGCGGTCGGCAGCGGAGTTTGCGGTACGGCCGTATCCGAACGGTGCACGCAGCTGGTGGACGATGTCGAGGCGTTTCCCGGCCACATAGCCTGCGATGGCGAGACGAAGTCGGAACTGGTGGTCCCGGTGATGGCAAACGACGAGGTCATCGCAGTGATCGACCTCGACAGCCCCTCTCTCGCCCGCTTCGACCAGGATGACCGCGCGGGGATAGAGGCGCTCGCGCAGCGCATCGCCCCGGCGGTTTCGGGCTGACGCCGGTCCGTCACTAGCGTTCCGAATCGGGGCACGCCCGCGCAAACCCTTGGTTGCGTGCGGATCGCGATGGTAAGTTTCGGGTTAATGGATCGGGCTGCGGCGCCGCTGTGGCTCCCCGTCCGCTATGCCTGAGAGGAGCCACGCATGACCCACCCCAAGCTCGCCGCCGTGCTTGCCGCTGCCGGCCTTGCCGCTGCAGCGCCCGCCGCCGCGCAGGATTACGACCCGCTGCCGCCGCTTCCCGGCACCGAGCAGACCACGTACGAAGGCGAATGGCAGGGCGAGTGGGTCGAGGACGACCGCTACCAGGGCGAATGGACCGGCACCTATGACGGGCCCGCCGCCTATCGGGACCGTCCCTACTATGATCCGGCCACGCGCGACGCCTGGCTCGACGAATGCCGCAGCCGCGACCGCGACAGCAATATCGAAGGCGCCATCATCGGCGGCGTGATCGGCGGGATCGCCGGCAACCGGATCGCGGGCGAAGGCAACCGTCGGATCGGCACTGTCGTCGGCGGTGTCGTGGGCGCTGCGGCGGGTGCGGCCATCGATAGCGCGGAAGGCGGCTATGCCGACGAATGCGAGGCCTATCTGGACCGCTACATGGCCAGCGGTCACGGCGGCTATGGCTACCAGTCGGCTTATGGATATGGCCACTCCGGCTACTACGCCGGCTGCGGTTGCCAGGGCTACATGGCGACCCGCATGGTCCCGATCACAACCTATCGCTTCGGCCGGGTCGAGTATGCCGAAGACATCTTCGAGGAAGAAATCGAAGAGACGGTGATGGTGGAGGACGTGGTCTACGAAACGGTTCGCGAAGAAGTCGCCCCGGAACCGACCAAGCGCGTCGAGATCAAGACCCAGCCGACCAAGCGGCTGCGTTCTCGCAAGTAAAGCGGACTCATATGCCGAGCGCCAGAAAATCGCGCCGCGCAACTTTTCGCGCGGCGCGATTTTTCGTATCTACATGGAATTAAACGGTTTCGCCCGTCAGGCGCTGGCACACCAGGTCGAGCTGGTCGAGCGTGCGATAGCGGATCGTCACCGCACCCGATCGCGGGTCGGCATCGGCGGCGATCTTCACCGACAGTCCCAGAAAATCCTCGAGGTGCTGCTGCACGGCGAGGATGTCGGCGTTGGCCTCGCTTGCGCCGGCAGTTGCCGCAGACTTGCGCGATTTCGCCGGACGACCGCCGCGTACGAGCTTTTCCAGCTCGCGGACGTTGAGCGACTTCGCGATGGCCGTCTCGGCCAGTTCGGCCGCGTCGTCATGGCCCACAAGCGCGCGGGCGTGGCCCATCGATAGCCGCCCTTCCGCGACGTGATCGATCACCTCCTGCGGGAGCGACAGCAGACGCTGGAGGTTCGCGACATGGCTGCGCGACTTGTCGACCAGCTTGGCGATGTCCGCCTGAGTCATGTCCTCATATTCGGCAAGCCTTTGATAAGCTTGCGCTTCTTCGATGGGATTGAGGTCTTCGCGCTGGATGTTCTCGATCAGCGCGAGGGCCATCACATCGCGCTCTTCCAGATCGCGTACAATCGCGGGGATCTGGTGCAACCGCGCCTTCTGCGCCGCGCGCCAGCGCCGCTCGCCGGCCACCAGCTGGAAGCGACCGCCACTCAGGGGCCGGACAATGACTGGCTGGATAACGCCGCGGGCCGCGATGGAAGCGGCCAGTTCGGCCAGCGCATCTTCGTCGAAATAGCGGCGCGGCTGTTCGGGATGCGGCTCAATGGAAGCCACGGCGATGGTCTTGAGGTCGTTTTCGCCCTCGCTGCTCGATCTGTCGGTCGACACCACCAGCGGTTCTTCGCGCCGGGCTTCGCCCATCAAGGCACCGAGGCCCCGGCCGAGTTTGCGACGCTGCGCCGGCTTGGTCTTGTCGGTGTCCTCGCTCATGCGGCCTTCCTTTCCTTCGGCAAGCGCCCGATCAACTCGCGCGCCAGCGCCATGTAGGCGCGGCTTCCCCGGCAATTGTGGTCGTAAATGAGCGCGGGCAACCCGTGGCTCGGCGCTTCCGACAGGCGCACATTGCGCGGAATCACGGTCTCGAACACCAGATTGCCAAGACAATCGCGCACATCGTCGGCGACTTGATCGGTCAGGCGATTGCGGCGGTCGAACATGGTCAGCGCAACCCCGATAATGCCGAGATTGGGATTGAGCGACTGCTGCACCTGCTCGACCGTCTGCAGCAGCTGGCTCAACCCCTCGAGCGCAAAAAATTCGCATTGCAGCGGGATCAGGAGCGTGTCAGCGGCGGTCAGCGCATTCAGCGTGAGCGTGCCGAGCGATGGCGGGCAATCGATCAGGCACACGTCATGGCCGCGATGCCCGGCCAGCGCATCCCGCAAGCGATAGGAACGATCCTGGATACCGACGAGCTCGACTTCCGCCGCACTCAGGTCGACCGTAGCGGGGACGACCTGCATGCCGGGGATGGTGGTGTCGAAAATACATTCGCCGAGCGGCGCTTGGTCAACGATCAGCTCGTAGCTCGAAGAAGTACGCCGGTCGCTGGAAATCCCCACTCCCGTTGACGCGTTGCCCTGCGGATCGAGATCTACCAGCAGCGTTTTCCAGCCCGTCGCCGCCATGGCCGTCGCGATGTTGATGGCGGTAGTGGTCTTGCCCACCCCGCCCTTCTGGTTGGCGACCGCAATGGTTATCATGGTGCGACTCTTCCCTTCCCGACGAGGATTTTCGCCTCTTCATCCGTCAAAGATTGTTCCACGTGGAACAATTTGCGGCGCTTCGGCTTCAGCGCAGCCCATTCTTGCTCGGCAGAGCGGCCTTTCGGCAAGACCCATTCGGTGCGTGCTGTGGAGAAACGGGCGGATAAATCGAGCAGCTTGGGCAGCGGAGCGAAGGCGCGCGCCGAGATTACCGCGGCTTCGAAGGAATCCACGAACTCGAGGCGCTTCCCCTCCACCCGGCAATTATTGAGGGCTAGTCCCGTTATGCAACGCTCCAGCCAGTCGTTCCGGCGGCGACGCGACTCGACGAGGATGACTTTTCGCTGGGGGCAGAGAATGGCCACCACCAGGCCGGGAAGACCCGCGCCTGTGCCCAGGTCGAGCCACGGGGATGTTTCACGTGAAACATGAACGACGAGCTGGGCGCTATCGGCGATATGGCGGACCCAGACGTTATCGAGGCTCGCTTGGGCCACAAGGTTCTGTTCCTCATTTTCCACCCGCAACATGGCGGAAAATTGGTCAAGCCTCGCAATGGCGCCCTCGCCACCAATACCCGCCACGAAGGCTCGGGCCTGCTCTTCACTGGCAATCATGCGGCGCGGGCCTGCGCCCGGCGCGCGTGAACGAGAAGCGCTGCAAGGGCAGCAGGAGTCACGCCGGGAACGCGGCCCGCCGCGGCAAGCGTGGGCGGCGCAGCAGCGGATAGCCGCTCGATCATTTCCGACGACAGGCCGGCAACGGACGCATAAGGGAAATCCGCCGCAAGAGGCACGTGTTCATTCGCACGAAGATCGCGAAGCTCCGCGGCCTGGCGGGCGAGATACGGCGCATAGAGCGCGTCTTCCGCCAGCTCCTCGCCCACGGCGTCGTCAGGTTGCAAACCTTCAGGCAGGAATGCTGCCAAGTCGCCCAAGCCAATATCCGCATGGCCCAGCCACTCTCGCAGCGTCTTGCTACCGCCATCCGCCCGGACGTGAAGACCCGATCGGGCGAGCGCGTTGGCGGAGACCGGAACGCCCAAGGCATTGTTCCACGTGGAACAACGGGCCTTTCGCCTCTCCAGCCACCCGCGCCGTTCGGCGCCGAGACATCCGAGCTGCCCGGCAATCCCCGACAGCCGCGTCACTGCATTGTTCGCCCGCAGCCACAAGCGATACTCGGCGCGCGACGTGAGCATCCGGTATGGTTCGCTCACCCCCTGCAGGGTCAGGTCGTCAATCATCACCGCCATGTAACTATTTGCCCGGTCGAGCGCGGGCGCATCCTTGCCGAGCACGGCGGCCGCCGCATTCATCCCCGCCACCAAGCCTTGGGCCGCCGCTTCCTCGTAACCCGTCGTGCCGTTGATCTGGCCGGCGCAATAGAGCCCCGGCAGGGCCTTAACCTCAAGCGAGCGATCGAGAGCGCGCGGATCGATATGGTCGTATTCGACCGCATAGCCCGGCACCACCATCTCCACTGCCTGCAGGCCGTCCATCGCCCGCAACATGCCGAGCTGCACGTCGACCGGCAACGAGGTGCTGATCCCGTTAGGATAGACCAGATGGGTGCGAAGACCTTCGGGTTCGAGGAACACCTGGTGCCCGTCGCGGTCCCCGAAGCGATGAATCTTGTCCTCGATCGAGGGGCAGTAGCGCGGCCCCTGCCCGGCAATATCGCCGCCGAACAAGGGCGAACGGTCGAGATTGGCGCGAATAATGTCATGCGCGCGCTCATTTGTGCGCGTGATGGCGCAAAACACTTCCGGATTGATCCGGGCATCGGTCGCAGCGGACATGGTCCACTGCTCGCTGTCGGACGGTTGCACATCGAGTGCGGCCCAGTCGATCGTTCGCCCGTCGAGGCGTGGCGGCGTGCCGGTTTTCAAGCGCGCCAGCGGCAAATCGGCATCGCGAAGCTGTGCGGCAAGGCGATGGGCAGCGCCCTCGCCGATGCGTCCGCCTTCCAAACGCTCTTCCCCGCGGAAGAGCTTGCCGCCTAGGAATGTGCCGGTGCACAGGATCACCGACCGTGCTTCAACCCTGGTGCCATCGGCCAAGGCGACGCCGTTCACTCGCCCGCCGGGGAGGATCAATGAGGCCGCCTCTCCCTCCAACAGCTCGAGGTTCGCAAGCGACTCGAGTTCCCGTTGAACCGCCGCCCGGAAAAGCTCGCGGTCGGCCTGGACGCGCGGCCCCTGCACGGCCGTGCCCTTGGAACGATTGAGAATGCGGTAATGGATCGCTGCGGCGTCTGCCGCCCGTGCAATGAGACCGTCGAATGCGTCGACTTCCCGGACCAGGTGCCCCTTGCCAAGGCCGCCGATTGCGGGATTACAGCTCATCGCGCCGATCTTTTCGAGATCGAAGCTGACGAGGGCAACGCGCGCGCCCATCCTCGCCGCGACAGCAGCCGCCTCACAGCCAGCGTGACCGCCGCCTACGACAAGGACATCGAAAGTTTGCATGGCGACGCAATAGGCGCGTCGGCAAGGGCGGTCAAAGACTTGTGTGTTCCACGTGGAACATCATTTCCCGATGCAGAAGCGCGCGAACAGGGTGTCGAGCATATCCTCGGTAGAGGCGCGCCCGAGCAAGCGATCGAACGCGGCGCGGACGGTCCGCAATTCCTCGCCGAGCAAGATCCAGTCCGCTTTGCCGGCTGCACGTCCGAGCGCCTCCGCAGCCGCCACCAGATGCGTCCGCTGCCTCGCGTTGAGGGCGGCCTCCCCCGGCTTCGGCAACGCCTGCCGCGCCCGTTCGATCAAGATGGCTTTCAACTCGCCGATACCCTGCCCCGTGATGGCCGATACCGAAAGACCGTCCGCCTTGCCCTTACCCGCCAGATCCGCGAATGGCGAAATCTCGACGGCACTGTCGGGCCCCCCGCCTTCTTCACCGAGCCACAATACGCAGTCGGCGCGCGCCAATTCGGCATCGGCGCGATCGATGCCGATGCGCTCGATAACGTCGTCGGTCTCGCACCGCAGTCCGGCGGTATCAACGAAAGTGAACGGCACTCCGCCGAGCGCCACCGGGGCCTCAATCACGTCGCGGGTTGTACCCGCGATGTCGGAGACGATCGCTGCTTCCCGCTCGATCAAAGCGTTGAAAAGCGTCGATTTCCCGGCATTGGGCGGACCCGCGAGCGCAACACGGTATCCTTCGCGCAACTTTTCGGCCGCAGGCCGTTCCAGCCACGTGTCCAGTTCGCTGCGAAGTGCGGCCACCCGCCGCCGAAATTCGGCGTCCGGCTCCGGCACATCGTCCTCATCGGAAAAATCGAGCGCGCTTTCGACTTCGGCCGACAGGCGAAGAACCTGCTCGTTCCATGCCCCGATCTGACGCGAGAACCCTCCCCCGGCGAAATCCATCGCGGCGCGGCGTTGCAGCTCCGTCTCCGCGGTGAGCAGGTCGCCCAGCCCTTCCGCCTCGGCCAGGTCGAGCCGGCCATTGGCAAAGGCGCGCCGGGTAAACTCGCCCGGCTCGGCCGGACGCAGGCCCTCCATCTCGGACAGCGCCGACGTGACCGCCGCGACGACCGCCCGCCCGCCATGGCAATGGAGTTCCGCCGTATCCTCGCCCGTCGCATTGTCCGGTCCCGGCAGCCACAGCACAAGTGCTTCGTCGAGCGTCGCACCCGCGCCATCGCGCAGGCGAGCGAGGGCGGTGCGACGCGGCTCGAAAGACCGACCCGTCAGGCTCGACAGCGCCTCACCCGCGGCGGGGCCGGAGATCCTGATGACCGCGATGGCAGCGGGCGGCGCGCCGCTCGACAGGGCGTAGATCGTGTCCGTCACTGCCGTGAATTCGAACTCAGTCGTCGGTCTTGTCGGTTTTGCCGCCGGCTGGGCGGGAGCTCGCCTGGACGAAATCCTGGAACAGCTTCAGGCCCATCTGGCCCATCGGCGCCATCTGCCGGGCATAGTCCTGCAGCTGGTCGAGGTTGGAGACGCCCTTCATCGCTTTCGTGAATTGCTCGACATACACCGCGTTGGCCTTGTCGACATCGGGAAGCCCCATGAACTGGCGCGCTTCTTCAGGTGTGCAGTCGATCTCGATATTGACTTTCATGGGAACCCCCTTTGCAACATGACGCTTAGATGGTGGAAACACGCGCCCCTGCCAAGGGCGGGCGGCGATAATTGACCAGCGGGAAGGACCAGCCGAGATGACCACCAACGTTACCATCAATTCCTTCGATGGCGGCCATACGTTCGAAGCCTACGTTGCCCGGCCGGCCGACACGCCGACTGCGGCCATCGTAGTGATCCAGGAAATCTTCGGCGTGAATGCGGGTATCCGGCGCAAGTGCGACCTGTTGGCCGAGCAAGGCTATCTCGCCGTCGCGCCCGACCTGTTCCACCAGTTCGAACCCGGCATCGAGCTCGACCCCGATATCGAGCCGGAAATGAACAAGGCCTTGGATTACTTCGAGAAATTCGACCAGGATCATGGCGTTCGCGACATCGAGGCGACGATCAAGCATATCCGTGAAAACGAGGGATGCGGCAAGGTCGGCGCGGTCGGCTACTGCCTCGGCGGAAGGCTCGCCTACATGACCGCGGCGCGGACCGACAGTGACGCGACGGTTGGTTACTACGCGGTCGGGGTGGACAACCTGCTGGGGGAGAAAGCCTCCATCGCGAACCCGCTGATGCTGCATATCCCGGAAGAAGACGGTTTCGTGGACAAGGACACGCAAAAGGCGATGCACGAAGGGCTGGACGACCACCCCAAGGTGACGCTTTACGATTATCCCGGCCTCGACCACGGCTTCGCCACTCAGTTCGGGGAGCGGCGTGACGAGGAAGGTGCGCAGCTTGCTGACAGCCGCACCGATGCCTTCTTCAAGGAGCACCTGGGATAAGGCAGGCAGGCGATGCCTTGGCGCCACGCAATCCCGCTGATCTTGCTGGCGCTGTGTGCGCTGGGGGCATGGCTGTGGTGGCCGTCGCTGTTCCTTCTCGGCCCGGCGCTGGCGCTGGCGATTTGGGACTTTTTCCAGTCTGATCATACGCTTAGGCGGAATTACCCGCTCGTCGCGCGCATCCGCTGGATCATGGAAGACCTGCGGCCGTTCGCGCAGGCCTATATCGTGGAGGACGATCTCGACGGGCGGCCTTTCAGCCACCAGGAACGCGCCCTCATCTATGCCCGTGCCAAGGGCGATCTCGACGCCCATCCCATGGGTACCGAGCTCGACGTCTATTCCGACGAATACGAGTGGCTGAGCCATTCGATCGTGCCCAAGGCCGACGTTCCCGATACGTGGCGGCTCGACATCGGGCGGGGGACTTGCGCCCAGCCCTATTCCAGCGCCTTGCTCAATATTTCCGCCATGAGCTTCGGCTCGCTGTCCGCCCGCGCGATCGAGGCGCTCAATTTGGGCGCGAAGCAGGGCAATTTCCTGCACAACACCGGCGAAGGCAGCATCAGTCGCTACCACCGCAAGCACGGCGGCGACCTGACCTGGGAAATCGGGAGCGGCTATTTCGGTTGCCGCGCGGACGACGGCAGTTTTGATCCAGCCAAATTCGCCGACAATGCCGCCGATCCGCAGGTCAAGATGATCGAGGTCAAGCTGAGCCAGGGCGCAAAGCCGGGCCACGGCGGCGTTCTCCCCGGCGACAAGGTCACGGAAGAGATTGCCGAGGCACGCGGCGTTCCCGTGGGCCAGACGGTGAACTCCCCGGCGGCACACTCGACCTTCTCGACGCCGATCGAGCTGCTGGAATGGCTGGCCCGCCTGCGCGAGCTGTCCGGCGGCAAGCCGGTCGGCATCAAGCTGTGCGTGGGCAAGCCGCACGAGGTGATGGCGTTGGCCAAGGCTATGCGGAAGACCGGCCTCACGCCGGATTTCATTACCGTGGACGGGGCCGAAGGCGGAACGGGCGCGGCGCCGCTGGAGCTCTCGAATTCGGTCGGCATGCCGCTGCGCGAAGGGTTGATCTGGGTCCGCAACGCACTCGTCGGGACGGGTCAGCGCGATGCGGTGAAGATCGCGGCTTCGGGCAAGATCCACTCGGGCGCGCAGATGGCCAAGATGTTCGCGCTGGGTGCCGATTGGTGCAACGCCGCGCGGCCTTTCATGTTCTCGCTCGGCTGCGTCCAATCGATGCAGTGCCATACCGGCAACTGCCCGACGGGCGTCGCGACGCAGGAGTCGTGGCGGCAACAAGGCCTCGTGATCGAGGACAAGGCACCGCGCGTTGCCCGCTTTCAGCGACAGACCCTGCATTCCCTGCGTGAAATCGTGGTGGCGATGGGATTACCCGATCCCTGGTCGATCACCCCGGCAGACATGCGCGAGCGGCTTAACGGTGCGAAATCTTCGGCCATCGACCGGATCTACACGTTCGTGGAGCCCGGCCAACTGTTGGACGATGCCGATTCCACCCCGCTCGCCTTTGCATGGAACGCGGCGAGTGCGGAGAGTTTCGACTGCCAGCCCGCTGGCTGATCAGAACCGTTCGAGAACGAAAGCGGCCCTGTCCACCGGGTCCGTTTCGGGTAACGGTATCAGCTTGTAGCCATAGCCGCGCCACGCGGCCCTAACTGCACGATCGCTGGCGACGGCTTGCTCCCATGTCTGTATCCGCTCAGCATCCTGGCGGTAGATGTCCCGCCACGCGGCGGCATGGAAAACCGGCCCGGCATAGCGATATTCGCGGCACACGCGATCGATCTCGCCCGGCACCGCCAGGCCTTCGACGCGGAGGAAGCCGACAATGTCGGGAAATCCGCGGTCGAACAGGACGGGTCCGTCGCTATCCGAGAACCGCGTCCAGCTTTCGAGTTGCGCGTCCAGCATCGCATGCGCGAAGCCCACGGGATCGGACGCGCGTAGCTCCATCCCGCCGGGTGCCTGCAGGATGGTCCGTGCGACTTCGGGTCCGGTTGTGACCCCCTTGGCCGCGACTGCATCTAGCAAGGTCGACTTGCCCCCGCCCGGCGCGCCGGTGACCACGGCGAAGTTCGGGCGGGAATGGGTCATCGCGGGGAGGAGCCGTCGACGCGGCGTCCGCCACCGTCGCTCCATTCGGCCTCGTCCGGCGGCTCCCACAGGCCTTCCATGAAGCCGAAAATGTCGCGGGTGACTTCCATCGCGAAGGTCTCGCCGCGCTCCTTGTTGCGGCGATTGACACGGTACCAGCGCTCATCAGCCGGAACGTCGACGAAATGCACCACGTCCGAGAGTCCCGTGTCATGGGCAAGCGCACGGAACTTGTCGCGGTGGTCCTTCTTCGTGACGCCCAGGTCGAGCACGGCGGGCACCCCGCGGCTCGCCAGTTGCTGCACATGCGCGAAAATCTGCGCTTCGCAGCGGTTCACCCGCTCCATCGTCCAGGCGAACTCACTCGGCTGCGGGCTGTCGGCCCAGAACAGCGTCTTCATCCATTCGTCGATGGAATAGCGGACCCCGCCGATCTCGTCGGCCAGGGTCCGCGCATAGGTCGTCTTGCCCGCGCCGGTGCAGCCGACCACCATGACGATGTCCGCTGCCACCGCGCGTTTCCCTTACTGGTTCATCGTGGCGAAGAAATCTTCGTTGGTCTTGGAATCCTTCATCTTGTCGAGGAGGAATTCCATCGAATCGATCGTACCCATCTGCATCAGGATGCGCCGCAGGACCCACATCTTGGACAGGTTGTCCTTGTCGACCAGCAGCTCTTCCTTGCGGGTGCCGGACTTGCCGACGTCCAGTGCCGGGAAGATGCGCTTGTCGGCCACCTTGCGGTCGAGCACGATTTCGCTGTTACCGGTGCCCTTGAACTCTTCGAAGATCACCTCGTCCATGCGGCTGCCGGTATCGATCAACGCGGTGGCGATGATGGACAGCGAGCCGCCTTCCTCGATATTGCGCGCCGCACCGAAGAAGCGCTTCGGGCGCTGCAAGGCGTTGGCGTCGACACCGCCCGTCAGCACCTTGCCCGAGCTCGGCACGACGGTGTTGTAGGCACGGCCGAGGCGGGTGATGGAATCGAGCAGGATGACGACGTCCTTCTTGTGCTCGACAAGGCGCTTGGCCTTCTCGATCACCATTTCGGCAACCTGCACGTGGCGCGTGGCAGGCTCGTCGAAGGTGGAGGAGATCACTTCGCCCTTCACGCTGCGCTGCATGTCGGTGACTTCCTCCGGCCGTTCGTCGACCAGCAGGACCAGCAGGAACACTTCGGGATGGTTGTCGGTGATCGCCTTGGCGATGTTCTGCAGCAGCACGGTCTTACCGGTCCGCGGCGGCGCCACGATCAGTGCGCGCTGGCCCTTGCCCTGCGGACTGATGATGTCGATCACGCGGGCCGACTTGTCCTTTACCGTCGGGTCGAGCGTGTCGAGATTCAGCTTCTCTTCCGGATAGAGCGGCGTGAGGTTGTCGAAATTGGTCCGGGTGCGAACCTGGTCGGGGTCTTCGTAATTGACCGTTTGCAGCTTGGTCAGCGCGAAATAGCGTTCGCCGTCCTTCGGCCCGCGGATTTCGCCTTCCACCGTATCGCCGGTGCGCAAGCCCCATTTGCGGACCTGGTTGGGGGAGACGTAGATATCGTCGGGCCCGGCCAGATAGTTCGCCTCGGGGCTGCGCAGGAAGCCGAAACCGTCGTTGAGCACTTCGATCGTGCCCATCCCGATGATTTCCTCGCCGTCGTCCGCCACCTCTTTCAGGATGGCGAACATCAGGTCCTGGCGGCGCATGGTGCTGGCGCCCTCGACGCCCATTTCCTCGGCCATCGCGACCAGCTCTGCGGGCGCTTTCTGCTTGAGTTCTTTAAGATGCATGTGTCGTGTTTTCCGTATTCGAAAGTCGTGAGAGCCGGCGGGCCGTAAGGGCTTGGAGAAAGCAGGCCGGACATCGCGAACGAAAGTTGCGAGTCCACCGGTCGGTTCGAGATAGGCCGCCCGGGATGGCCCGTCAATTCACCGCGGCATCGCGCGGCGGTATGCGCGGCACGACCTGCCGCTTTACCGGCTCAGAAGGGTTTCACGATCACCAGGATGACGATCAGCGTCACGAGCACTGCCGGCACCTCGCCCCACAGGCGCAGCTGGCGTTCGGTGAGCGGCCGCTCACCCCGCGCCATCGCCTTGGAGCGGCTGACGATCCAGCCGTGATAGGCCGACATGGCCAGCACCAGTAGCAGCTTGGCATGGAACCAGCCTTGGTCGAATGCGCCGATTGTGACCGCCAGCAGCAGGCCTATGACCCATACGACCACCAGCGACGGCGTCAGGATCACGCGCCGCAGCGTCGCCCCGCGTTCCGCCCACAGGGCTTCCTCGTCCGATCCTGCGGGTGCGGCGTGCATGTAGACGAGCTGGCGCGGCGCTATGAACAGGCCCGCCATCCAGAAGATGACAAAGATGATGTGCGCGGCCTTGAGCCAGAAATAGAGCGTGTTGAGCAGGTCCATGACGCGTGCCTATAGGCGCTCTAGGCGCGGTTGCGAACCCGCTCCAGCACGCGTTCGACATGGGCGATGGGTGTCGTCCGATCGATGCCGTGGCCAAGGTTGAAAATATGCGGCCGGTCCGCGAACGTCTCAAGGATGGCATCGACCCCGCGATCGAGCGCGGCCCCGCCTGCAAGCAGCAACAGGGGATCGAGATTGCCTTGCAGCGGCAGGCCGGTGGGCAGGACCCGCACGGCCCATTGGGGATCGACCGTCTCGTCGAGGCCCAGGCCGTCCACACCGGTCCCCGCGGCATAATCGGGCAGCTTCGCACCGGAACCCTTGGGAAAGCCGATGATAGGCGCGTCGGGATGGCGTTTGCGCACGGCGCTGACGATGGCCGCGTTGGGCTCGATCACCCAGCGGTCGAATTCGCGCGGGGCGAGGCTGCCCGCCCAGCTGTCGAACAATTGCACGGCTTCCGCACCGGCTTCGATCTGGCCGCACAGATATTCCACGGTGACATCCGCGATCCGGTCGATCAGCGCGGCGAAGCGGTCCCGGTCGGCATAGGCCATCCTGCGCGCTGCCATCTGGTCCTTCGATCCCTCGCCGTTCACCATGTAGGTCGCGACCGTCCACGGGGAGCCGGCAAAGCCCAGCATAGTGCAATCCGGCGCGATCATGCTGCGGACCTGCCTCACCGTGTCATAGATGGGCGACAGGCGCTCCATCGCCGGCGACAGGTCCTCCAGCGCCGTATCGGCAAGCCGGGGCGACAGGTGCGGCCCCTCGCCGGCAAGGAACTGCAGGTCCTGGCCCATGGCGTAGGGCACGATCAGGATGTCGGAAAACAGGATCGCCCCGTCGAAAGCGAAGCGGCGCAACGGCTGGACGGTCACTTCGGCCGCGGCAGTGGTGTCGTAGACCAGTTCCAGGAACCCGCCCTTCTCTGCCCGCAATTCGCGGTATTCCGGCAGGTAGCGTCCTGCCTGTCGCATGAACCAGACCGGGGGCGTGGACGCGATATTTCCGCGCAATGTGTCGAGGAGAGGACCAGGCATCGAGGTGATCAATCCAATTAAAAATGATTTTATGAAAGGTAGATGGAGTCTGTTGGCCCTGTGGAAAGCGGGGATTGCAGCGCCCTGCCCGATTTCTCCCGCGATGAACAGGGGGCGGAGGCGATGCGACTCTGGCTGACTCCGGAGTCAAACGAAACCTGTCCCCGTTGCCCACAGCCTGTCCAAAAGCCCGCCCACATGGGTGCAACCCTGCTCGCCCGTAAGCGGGAAACGGGCAGCAAATCCGTCCCGAACTTGTCGGCAGGCATATCCCGTGGTTTATGCCCATGTCTGTGCACAGGGGCTTTGTGCCCCGCTGAAGACCCGGATTCCGCTTGAGCAAGACCCACCTCCACCTCCTGTCCGATTCCACCGGCGAAACGCTGGAAATGATCGCCAAGGCCAGCCTCGCGCAGTTCGAGGACACCGATGTCGTCCGGCATTTCTGGCCTATGGTGCGCAGCCAGGCCCAGCTCGACCGGATCATCGAGGATGTGGCGGCGAAGCCCGGCCTCGTCATCTATACCCTCGTCAATCCCGACGTGCGCCGCGCGCTGGACGAGAAGTGCCGGACGCTCGGCTTGCCCGCGGTCGATGCGCTCGACAAGGTGACGGACGCGATTTCCAGCCACCTTGGCCAGGAAGCGAAAGGTCGGCCGGGCCGCCAGCACGCGATGGACGCCGCCTATTTCCGCCGGGTCGAGGCGATACAGTTCACCATCGCCCATGACGACGGGATCGGCTG
Organism: Alteriqipengyuania flavescens; assembly: GCF_030406725.1. Taxonomy (NCBI): domain Bacteria; kingdom Pseudomonadati; phylum Pseudomonadota; class Alphaproteobacteria; order Sphingomonadales; family Erythrobacteraceae; genus Pseudoblastomonas; species Pseudoblastomonas flavescens. The sequence continues at coordinate 966,448 of NZ_CP129107.1, forward strand.
GGAGAACTGGGAGGAAGCGGACATATTACTCGCCGGCGTGTCGCGCAGCTCGAAGACTCCGACCAGCATCTACCTCGCCAATCGGGGCTACAAGACCGCCAACATCCCGCTGGTCGTGGAAAGCCCGCCGCCGGACAAGCTTTTCAGCCTGAAGCGGCCGTTGATCGTCGGCCTAACGACGGCGCCGGAACGGCTGGTGCAGATCCGCCGCAACCGCCTGCTGTCGCTGAACGAACAGGAGCAGACCGATTATATCGATGCGCAGCGCGTGCAGGAGGAGGTGCGCTTCGCCCGCCGCCTGTTCGCCGATAACGGCTGGCCGGTGATCGACGTCACGCGCCGTTCGATCGAGGAAACCGCCGCGGCGATCATCCGCCTGATCAGCGAGCGCGATGCGCAGACCGCAGGCGACAGAGTAGGGATTTCGGGATGATCGTGCTTGCTTCCAAGAGCGCGTCGCGCCGCGCCATGCTCGAAGCCGCAGGGGTCGATTTCACGCCCGTGCCTGCCGCATTGGACGAACGCGCGCTGGAAGCGTCGCTGGGCGCGGTCCCGCCGGAAAGCGTGGCGCTCGCCCTGGCAGAAGCGAAAGCGCTGTCGGCCGACGGCGGGATGCGACCGGTGCTCGGCAGCGACTCCGTGGTGTCGGTGGGCGGACGCCGCTTCGACAAGCCGGCCAGCCGCGCGCAGGCGGCCGAGCATTTGCGATTCTTCTCCGGCAAGACGATGCACCTCCATTCGGGCGCGGCCCTCGCGCTCGGCGGGCACTTGCGCTGGAGCCACGTGGAAGAAGCGCGGCTCGTCGTGCGCCCGTTGAGCGAGGATTTCATAACCCGCTACCTTGCTGCCGAATGGCCGGAGGTCGGCCAGTGCGTCGGCGTGTTCCGGATCGAGGCGATGGGCGTGCAGCTGTTCGAACGGATCGAAGGCGACCACTTCACCGTCCTCGGAATGCCGCTGCTGCCGGTCCTCGGCGCGCTGCGGGCTCTGGAAGAGCTGCCGGCATGAGCAGGCCCTACGCCGAGGTGATCGGCGACCCGATCGCCCAGTCGAAATCGCCCGCCATCCACAATTTCTGGCTGGAGAAACTGGGTATCGATGCGGACTACCGCGCCCATCGTGTCGCGCCGGCCGAACTCCAAGAATATGTCGCCGCGCGGCGTTCCGACCCGGACTGGCGCGGTTGCAACGTCACCATGCCGCACAAGCAGGCGATCCTGCCGCATCTCGACCGGATTGACGATATCGCGCGGCGCATCGGCGCGGTGAACACAGTCTATCGCGATGGCGAGACACTGGTCGGCGGCAACACCGATGCGAGGGGCTTCCTCGAGCCCTTGCGCGAAACCCTGGCCGGCCGGGACTATTTCCGCATGGCGCGCATCCTCGGCGCAGGCGGCGCGGCACGGGCGATCGTCGCCGCACTGGCTGATGCGGGGTTCACCCTCGTGGTCGCCGCGCGCGATCCGGCGAAGGCCGACCTGCTGCTCGCCGAACTTGCACCGCAGGGGGAACATCACGCCGCCCCGCTCGCCCATTTCGCCGGGCCGACCGATTTTGCCTTCGACGACCGCGAGGGGTGCTGCGACCTTGTCGTCAATGCGACTCCGCTCGGGATGCGGGGCCAGCCCGCCCTCCCCTTCGACTGGAGCCATGCCCCGCCCGGCAGCATCGCTTACGACATCGTTACCGACCCGGTCGAAACCGTCTTTCTGGCCGATGCCCGCGCGGCCGGTTTTCAAACCATCGACGGGGTATCAATGCTGGTCGGCCAGGCGACCGCCGCCTTCGAACGCTTCTTCGGCCAGCCAGCCCCGCGCGAATACGATGCCGAATTGCGCGAGCGGCTGGTCGCATGAGCCATCCGCGCATCGTCGGGCTCACCGGTTCGATCGGCATGGGCAAGTCGACCGTTGCATCCATGTTCGCCGCAGAAGGCGTGCCGGTGTTCGATGCGGATGCCGAAGTGCGGCGGATGCAGGGCCCCGGCGGCGCGCTCCTCCCCGCGATCGAAGCCGCGTTTCCCGGCTCGACGGGCAAGGACGGCGTGGACCGCAACGCGCTCGGCGGGCAGGTCTTCGCCGACCCCGAGGCGCTCGCCCGGTTGGAGGCCATCGTCCATCCCGCGGTGGCGGAGGCGCGGGCCGAGTTCCTGCTGGAACATGCCGGCGCGCCGCTGGTGGTGTTCGACATCCCGCTGCTGTTCGAAAAGGGCGGCCATGCGGCGGTCGACACGGTCGTGGTCGTGTCCGCGCCCGACGACGTGCAGCGGGCCCGCGTCCTCGCCCGCCCCGGCATGACGGCGGAGAAGTTCGCCCATATCCTCTCTCTCCAGACGCCCGATGCGGAAAAGCGCGCGCGGGCCGACCATGTCGTCGACACCGGCACCAGCCTTGCCGAAACACGGCAGGCGGTGCGCGAATTGGTCGCGAAATTGCGCGCAGGCTGATTCGGCACCTTGCAAGCGGCCCATGCAGCGCCGATATCGACAGGACCGATGCGAGAAATCATCTTCGATACCGAAACGACCGGCCTCGACCCCAAGACGGGCGACCGCATGGTCGAGATCGGATGTATCGAGATGGTCAACCGGGTTGCGACCGGTAATTCCTACCACGCCTATTTCAATCCCGAGCGGACCATGCCGGTCGAGGCCGAGGCGGTGCACGGGCTCGGCGATGCCTTCCTGGCCGATAAGCCGCTGTTCGCCGCAAAGGCGCGCGAATTGCTCGATTTCATCGGCGATTCCCCGCTTGTCGCGCACAACGCCGGGTTCGATTTCGGCTTCCTCAACAACGAACTGCGCCTCTGCAATACCGAGGAAGTCTCGCTCAACCGGATGGTCGATACGGTGGCGCTCGCGCGCAAGAAGCACCCCGGCGCGAAACTCTCGCTCGATGCGCTGTGCACCCGCTACGGGATCGACCGCAGCCACCGGACGAAGCACGGCGCGCTGCTCGATGCCGAACTGCTGGCGCAGGTCTATGTCGAGCTGACCGGCGGTCGGCAGATCGGGCTGGAGCTTGCCGCGGAAGAGAGCGGCGCTGCCACCCCCGAGCGCCACGTTTACACCCCGCGCGCGGACCGCGAGGTGCGCCCTGCCCGCCCCCATTTCGCCAGCGCCGAGGAACTTGCCCGCCATGCGGAGTTTATCGGCAGGATGGACAAGCCCGCCTGGCAAAGCTGACGGCGGACGCAATCACCGGCCCGTCCCCACCGGGCCATCGAAGAAGGAGAACCACGATGGAAATTCGCGTGTCAGGCCACCAGGTCGAAACCGGCGAAGCGCTGCAGGAACATGCCGAGGAGCGGCTGTCCTCCATTGTCGAGAAGTACTTCAGCAAGGCCATTTCCGCGCAGGTCACGTTCTCCAAGGCGCCCGCCGGTGCGTTTGCCTGCGATATCGTGACCCACGTGATCCAGGGGCTGGTGCTGAAAGCCCATGCCGAAGCGCATGATGCGCACCAGGCGCTCGACCAGGCGGCGGCCAAGATCGACAAGCAGGTCCGCCGCTACAAGCGCCGCCTGACCGATAACCACGAACGTGCCCAGTTCAGCGCGCGCGAGGAGGAGGCGGCCTACACCGTTTTCGCCGCGCGCGACGACAGTGACGAGGACGAGGTGGAGGAAATTGCCGACGCGCCCGCTATCGTCGCGGAAACGCGCTGCGACATTCCCGAAGCGAGCGTCTCGGATGCCGTGATGATGCTCGACCTGCGCGACACGGACGCGCTGTTCTTCAAAAATGCTGGCACCGGCTCGCACAATATGGTCTACCGCCGCCGCGATGGATCGATCGGCTGGGTCGAACCGTCCTGACGCCGCGGCCTTGCTGGGAGAGCGAGGCCGGACCCCACCGAAAGGTGCAGCGCTTGCGGGCCCGCTTCGTGGCCCGCCCCTCGCTGCGGAACGATCGAATACGACGAAGTTTACGCGATGCCTGCCAATTTCCTGCTCGACCCCAAGGCGATCCGTTTGGCCGCCGACGGGTCGATTGCGACCAAATCCGATATCCTGGGCCTGCTCTCGACATGTTTTGCCGAGGTTTACGAGCTCGATTCCGCTACCGTGCTCGAAGGGCTGGAAGAGCGGGAGAGGCTGGGCAGCACCGGCTTCGGGCGCGGGATCGCCATGCCGCACGCGCGCTACGCCGGGCTGAAGCGCCCGGTCGCCGCCCTGGTCCGCCTGCCGGAGCCGATCGACTTTGCCGCCGCCGATGCGATGAAGGTGGAACTGGTCTTCGCCCTGCTTTCGCCCACCGATGCGGGCGCCACGCACCTCCATGCCCTCGCCGCCATGTCCCGCATGCTCAGGGACGATGCGCTGCTGGAGCGGTTGCTGGCGGCCGAAACCAGCGATACGCTGCGCGGCGTGATGACCGATGCCGGGGAGCGCGATGCCGCCTGAAGGCGATCCCGCCCTTGCCGCAGGCGCGGCGAGCCACTGGCGCGCGCTCGAAGGCCTTTACGCATCTGCCGCGATCAACGAACTTTTCGCCTCCCGGCTGGAAATCGAGCGACAGGGCGAGGCTCGGATCACTTTCGAAGTGACCGACAAGGTCTACCACGCCGCCGGCGCGGCCCACGGGACGATCTATTTCAAGATGCTCGACGATGCGGCGTTCTATGCCGCGAACACGCTGGTGAGCGACCGCTTCCTGCTGACCACCGGTTTCAACCTCCATTTCACCAAGCCGGTGCGCGAAGGACTGGTGACCGCAGAAGGGCGCTGGGTGAGCGGCAAGCGGCGCGTGCTGGTGGCGGAATCGCGGCTGGTCGATGCCGATGGCGAGGAAATCGGGCGCGGTACCGGCACTTTCATGCGCAGCCGGATCCCGCTGTCGGGCCTGCCCGGCTATGGCCCCGCCCGTTGAGGCGAATCGGATGAACGACGGAGAAGCGCGCCTGCCCGCCCACGTCGAAATCTCGGGATTAATCCGCGCGGTCCAGGCTGAAGGCGGTTTTGCGAGCGTGCTTTCCAAAGGTGAACGCGACGCCGGTACAATCCTTGTCATTTGTTGCGAGAACGGCCGTAACGGGAGACTTTATGAACGGATGCCTGATCTGGACGGCGGCCGCAAATGGACCCTGACCAAATCGGAAGGCTTTGAAAAACCTCTGGAATTTTCCGAATACTGGCAGCGCAGGGCTAAATCGGATCCCGATTGCTGGGTCCTGGAACTGGATATCGACAATGGTGAACGGTTCGTCGGAATTACGGGAACCGAAAGTTGACGTTTGGGGAAAGGCCGCTACTTGGCCACCCGCAACTTGGATGCGCAGGCGGTGCGCGCTCACAATTCGGTGAGCAGCATTAGCACGCAGACGGGGGCCGGCCGGCAGGCCGAAGAACGACGGAACCCATAATATAAGCCGCGAATGGGATGCGGCCGGTAACCGTCAGCCTGCGCAGGTCCGACCACCGCCCTAAGTATTCTGGAAAATGAAGTTCATGAAGCGCGCCGTCACCCTCGGGGTGGCGACCACGATTTTTGCCACGCTTGCAGGGGCCGAAGGCCCCGGCGCCCTCGCCCAGGATGCGGCGACCGAAGCAAGCGAAACCACTGTTTCCACGGCGGCCCCTGTTGAAGGCGCAGCCGCCGATCCGGCCACCGAGGCGCAAACGAACGAAAGCGACATCGTTTTTGTGTCCGAGCCGGTGGTCCAGCCCCTCGATCCCGAGCAGGTCGCTGCCGATGCGGCCGCCAACGCGACGCCGGCGCAGGCCGCCTCGCTGCGTGAACTAGTGGCCGGTATGGACACCTCGGGCGAGCTTTCGCGCGACATGCACTGCCTTGCTGGCGCGATTTATTTCGAATCCAAGGGCGAACCGCTCGCCGGCCAGCTGGCCGTGGGCCGCGTCATCGTCAACCGTACCGAATCGAGCCGCTGGCCCGACAGCTATTGCGGCGTGGTGCTGCAGCGTTCGCAGTTCTCCTTCGTGCGCGGCGGGGCGATCCCCGCGATCAACACGTCGAGCAAGGCCTGGCGCGACGCCAAGGCAATCGCCCGCGTCGCGCACCAGGATTTGTGGGACAGCCCGGCGAAGGGCGCGACGTTCTTCCATGCGGTCTACGTCAATCCGCGCTGGCGCCTGACCCGCGTGGCGCAAGTGAACAACCACATCTTCTACCGCTGAGCTTCAGCGCAATTCCAATGCAGCCCCCGACCGGTTCGCCCGGGCGGGGGTTTTTCATGCATCAGTCGGTCAGTTCGACCCAGACCGGCGTGTGATCGCTCGCTTTCTCGCGCCCGCGATATTCCTTGTCGACCCCGGCGGCTACCATCCGGTCGGCGGCTTCGGGCGAAAGGAGCAGGTGGTCGATCCGAAAGCCGTGATCCCGCTGCCACGCGCCGGCCTGGTAATCCCAATAGGTCCACACGCCGCCGCGCGGGTTCAGGCTGCCGATGGCGTCCGTCCACCCGTCGCCGAGCATGCGGAAGAAGGCATCGCGCGATTCGGGTTGCATCAGCGCATCGTCCTGCATGGCCTTGACCGACCAGACATCGCTGTCGCGCGGAATGACGTTGAAATCGCCGAGCACGACGGTCGGCTTCTCGCGCGCGGAAAGCTCCGCCATGCGGGCGCGCAGCCGCTCCATCCATGCAAGCTTGTAGTCGAATTTCGGCCCGGGCTGCGGATTGCCGTTGGGCAGGTAGAGGTTGCAGATGCGAATGCCGTTCACATCCGCTTCGAGATAGCGGGCCTGTTCGCCCTCGCCCTCCTTCGGGCCGTCGATGCCAAGGCCGCGCTGCGTTTCCACCGGCGCCGTGCCGTCGGCGAGGATGGCAACGCCGTTGAAGCTCTTCTGCCCGTGCCAGATCGCCTTGTAGCCGATCTCCTCGAACTCGGACGCGGGAAAGCCTTCGTCCATCGTCTTGATTTCCTGCAGGCAGGCGACGGCGGGCCGCGTTTCCTCCAGCCATTCCTTCAACCGCGGCAAGCGCGCCTTGATGCCGTTGATGTTGAAGCTGGCGATGCGCACGAGGGGCGTCAGATACCGAAGCTGGAGCCGCAGCCGCAGCCGGCCGCCGCTTGCGGGTTCTCGACCCGGAACGCCGCGCCGCCGAGCGATTCGACGAAATCGACCTCGCTGCCGGAAACGAGATCGAGGCTGACCGGGTCGACGACCAGCTTCACCCCGGCGGTTTCGCTGACGAGGTCGCCGTCTTCCTGCCCTTCGGCGAGATCGAACTTGTACTGGAAACCCGAACAACCGCCGCCTTCGACCGAAAGACGCAGGATCGCGGGCTTGTTCTGCCGCTCCGCGATCCACGCCACGCGCTTGGCGGCGGAATCCGTCAGGGTCGGGGCTTGGGTATCGGCCATGGAGACGATGTAGGGAGGGAAGGGCGCGCGCTCAAGCCGTGGCGATATATTCGCGCATCGCGTCGGCCTCGCCCGCGATCTCGTCCATGCGGTTCTTGACGAGGTCGCCGATCGACAGGAAGCCGATCATCTCCGTGCCCCGCATCACCGGCAAATGGCGGATGCGGCGCCGCGTCATCAGGCCGAGGGCTTCGTTGATGCTTGCTTCGGGATCGACGGTGATGGGCGGCGACGTCATGCATTCGCCGACCGTCTTCTGCAGGATCGCCGCGCCTTCGTTGGCGATGCCGTAGAGGATGTCGCGTTCGGACACGATGCCGACCACCTGCCCCGAATCGAACACGGGCATGGCTCCGATCCGCTTGTCGGCGAGGATCATTGCGGCTTCGGCCATGGTCTCCCCGGTCGAACAGCCGATGACTTCGCGCTCCATCTGGCCGAGCAATTGCGAAATCTTCATGGGCTGCCTCCTCACTTCCGGGTGACAGGAGCATGCCAGAAATCGGTGCGCTTTGCCAGATTGGCCCCGGCTTCGAGTAACGGCGGGGCTAGAAAACCGCGCGCAGAACCGCCATCTGTGCAGCCATGCCCGACAAGACCCCCAGACGACCGAAGCGCAAGTCGCCGCTCGAGAGCCCCGAAAATGCCGCCTTCGCCTGGGCGCGGTTCCGCCGCCTGATGCGGCTGATGCTGGCAATCACGATAGGCGTCGTCGTGATCGCACTCGTGCTGCTTTACCGCAGTAATGGGCTGATTTCGGTGCATTTCTACATCGCAACCGCGCTTGGCATCGGCTTTGCCATGCTGGCGACATCGGCGCTGATGGGGCTGGTGTTCCTTTCCAGCGGCACCGGTCACGACGAATCGGTCGAAGACCCGCTGGAAGACGAATTAGACGGCGACTGGGGCAAGAAGGACTGAGCGCCTATTCCTTCACGGCCGGGCGGAGCCGGTAATCCTCCACCGGCACGCCGCCGACGAAATGTTCCTGCAGGATCCGCTCGAGCGCGGTCTCGTCGCAGCTGTGGTACCAGATGCCGTCGGGCCAGACGACCGCGATGGGCCCCTGCTCGCACACCTGCAGGCAATCTGCCTTGGTTCGCTGGAAGCCGCCCGGCCCCTTGCCGAGCGCGGGATCGCGGCGCGGCCCGGCGAGGCCCAGCTGCTTCATCCGCTTCTTCAGGAACTTCCACGCCGCTTCGCCTTCCGCGCGCTTGCAGCATTTCTGCTTGTCGGAAATGGCGCAGATGAAGATGTGGCGCTCGATCTGGCCGCCACCGATCTTCGCCAGCGCCTTTTCCGCCTTGGCGATGCCCCCGTTCTTGGAATGACTCAAGACCGCTGGCTCACTGCGACAGGTGCTTGTCGAGCCAGTCGAACACCGTGTTGTGCCATTGCAGCGAGTTCTTCGGCTTCAACACCCAGTGGTTTTCGTCCGGGAAGACCAGCAACTGGCTGTCGATGCCGCGCTCCTGCAGCGCGGTGAAGCTGGCCAAACCCTGCGTATAGGGCACGCGGAAATCCATCTCGCCGGTAATGACCAGCATCGGCGTCTGCCAGTTGTCGACATAGTTCACCGGGTTCCAGCGTTCGTATAGCGCCTTCTGCTCCGAATAGCTGCCGCCGAAGTCCCATTTGGGAAACCACAGCTCTTCCGTCGTGTAATAGAAGCTGCGCATGTCGAACAGGCCGTCATGCTGGACCAGGCAGTCGAACCGGTCGGCCCAGTTCCCCGCGATCCAGTTCATCATGTAGCCGCCGTAGGACGCGCCCATGGCGCAGGCGCGGGTGCCGTCGAGCTGGCTGTCGCCCGCCAGGGCGGCGGCAAGGCCGAGCTGCAGGTCTTCCAGCGGCTTGCCGCCCCAGTCGCGGTTGATGCTGTCGGTGAAGGCCTGGCCGTACCCGGTGGAGCCGTGGAAATCGATCGAGACCACGGCATAGCCCTGGCTCGCCACCACGCGCGGGTTCCAGCGGCTGGACCAGCCGTCGTTGAAAGAGCCCTGCGGCCCGCCGTGCACGTAGAGCACGACCGGCAGCGGCCCTTCGACCCATGCCGGCTTGTGGATCATGCCCCAAACGGTATCGCCGCCGGCGCCTGCGAAATTGAAGCGGGTGGTTTCCACCTGCGCCAGCGCCTCGAAATCGGACGCAGTCACGTCGGTCAGGCGACGGGAGCCCTGCCAGCCGTCCGAGAGGTAAATCTCGCTCGGCGCGGCGACCGAATTGCGGGTGAAAACGATGCGGTTGCCCGGCAGGATGGCGGCCACGCCGATGCGCGCCTCGTTGCCTTCGACGAGGTCGAGCCGGGTGACTTCGCCGCTGCGCGGATCGATGCGGAAGGCCGGATCGTCCAGCACGTCGCCTGCCGTCGCCACGATCCAGCGCGAATCGGGCGTCCAGTTGAGCGAATGGAAGCTGCGGTCGAAATCCTGCGTAAGAGCGCGGGTCTCGCCGGTCGCCAGATCGTGCAGCTGCACCACCAGCCGGTCCGATTCGTAACCGGGCCGCGCCATCGCGAGATAGGCCAGGTAGCGCCCGTCGGGCGACGGCGCCGGCATCGTGTCGGTGGCATCGTTCGCGTCGGTCAGGTTGCGGACCGCGCCGGTGGCAAGGTCCGTGCGGTAAATGTCGACGTTGGTAGAGGCGGGCTCCCCGCCGTCGGACACGCGGCCGGCGAAGAACACGCTGCCGCCGTCGGCAGCCCAGGCAATATCCTCGCCCCCGCCGAAAGGCATGGTCGGCGTGTTCGCCACGAGCGCGCCGTCGCCCGCCGGCCCGTCGAGCGGGGTGCCCGCGCCGGTCACGACGTTGGCGATGGGGAAGGCAAAGGCGCGGTTGTAGATGCCGGATTGCTCCCAGCCGTCCCAGTGGCGGTAGAAGCCGCCCTCGCCGTCATAGAGGCGACCGGTGCCGGGGCCGGGCAGGCTGGTTGCCGGTGTGCCGCAGCCGAAAGTGGCGCATTCGCGCGAAAACGTGCCCATCAGCACAACCTTGCTGCCATCGCCCGACAGGTCGAAGCCCGCCACTTCGCCATCGACGCGGGAAACCTGGTGGATGGCAGACACGCCATCGCTGCCCAGCACCGCGTGGAACAGCTGGCTGCGCCCTTCCATGCGCGAGGAGAGGAAATAGACCGAGCCGTCGGGCGCGAATTCGAAGCTGGAGGCGTCGCCCGCGAAATTGAGCGTCATCGGCGCATCGGTGTCGCCGCCGGTGGGGACGTAATGGATCGCGGTGCTGCGGGCGAAGCTTTCCGGGTCGGTGGTGGTGACGGTCCACAGCATGGCTCCGTCGGCGGAGACGACCGGGGAGCCGAGCCGGGGCGCAGTGACGAGGTCCAGAGCCGTCATCGGGCGCGGATCGTCGTCATGGTCGTCGGCGTAGGCGGGGGAAGCGGCGAGGGCGGCGGTGAGGGCGAGCGCAACGGCGGCGCTGGACAGGAACGTTTTCATGCGCGCCTGACTAGCACCGCGGCGCGCGCTGGCAAACTAACAGATTGGGGGAGGGCGCCTTTGCGCGGCGTAGTTCAGCCGCGCTTGCCCGCGATACGCGCGATTTCGGCCTGCACCATCCGCTCCACCATCGGCGGCAGGTTCTGGTCGAGCCACTGGGCCAGCATCGGGCGCAGCATCTCGCGCACCAGCCCTTCCAACGAGGTTTCGCCGGAGCGCACGATCTGCGGCTTCGCGCCCGGTTCGGCGAGCATGGAGAGCGCGGCGAAACTGTCGCGCATGCCGCGTTCGACCTGCTCGTCGATCAGGCCGCCTTCCGGGGGGATGTCGTCTTCGCGGGACACCATCTCGCCGGCATCGGAGAGGTCGAGGATGTCTTCGGCCTCGTCCGCATCGACGGGTTCGGGCACGGCGTCCATCCGGTCGCCCAGCCGTTCCTTGCGCGCCTGCGCCGCGTCGCGGTTGTCGCGCGCGATCACCTGCTTGATGGAGGCGAGGATTTCCTCGACCGACGGTTCGCTTTCGTGCGGCATGGCTTGTCCCCGGTTGGCCCCGACACTGCCCCGATGGCGGTTAACCATGACTCAGGGCTGGTCGGAGATTTCGCCGTCCTGCGCTTCGGTGTCAACGGTCCTTGTGGCGCTGGCGACCGGATCGGGATCGTTCGACCAGTCCCACACCTGCCCGCGAACCCGCTCGAGATTGAGCGCCGGATCGTAAAGCGGGCCGTATTCCTCCAGCCCCAGGTCGCGCGCCTCGGCGCGGCCCATCGCGGCCAGCAGCGAAAAGCCCGCGACATAGGCGTTGCGCCGCGCGGTCACCAGCTGGACGCGGCTGCGGAGCAGCTCCTGTTCCGCGTTCAGAACGTCGAGCACGGTGCGGTTGCCGACGCTGTTTTCCGCGCGCACGCCTTCGAGGCTCAGCTCCGCCGCGTCGACCGCGACCTGCGTCGATGCGATGATCGCATTGGCCGCTTCCCAGCTGGCATAGGCGCCGCGGACCTGCGCGATGATGTCGCGCTCCACGGCGATGACCTGCTCCAGCGCGGCTTCGCGCCGGGCCTGCGACTGGCGGATGAAGGCGCCCGTGCGCCCCCCGGTAAAGATCGGGATCGAGGCGCGCACGCCCGCGGTCACGGTGGTGGAACCGTCGGTCACGACCACGCCGACCGGCAGCCCGTCCGTATCGACCGAGCCGAGCGTGTTGTCGTAGCCTGCGTTCACGAAGCCTTCGACCCTCGGCAGGCGGCCCGCACGCGCGATATCGACGTCTAGCCCGGCGGCCCGTGCGCGTTCCACTGCGGCGATCAGGTCCGGGTTGTTGTCGAGCGCGATGGCCACCGCTTCCTCGGGGGAGGTGGGCAGGCCGGGCAGGGGCGGCGGCGGCTGCAGGTCATCGGGTTCGGAGCCGACCAGCTGGATATAGCGTTCGCGCGCATTAATAAGGTTCGACTGGGCGGAGCGCAGGTCGCTGCGCGACAGGGCAAGGCGCGATTCGGACTGCGCCACGTCGGTCAGCGTCAGGTCGCCGATTTCGAAGCGGTCGCCCGTGGCTTCGAAATTGACCTGCAGGACGTTCACGTTGGCCTGCGAAAGGCCGACGATCGCCTCGTTCTGGATCACGTCCATGTAGGCGCCGACGACCTGGGTGAAAAGGAAGCTTTCGGTGCCGCGCAAATCCGCGCGGCCGGCCTCGACCCGCGTTTCGGCCGCCTGCACCGACCGGCGGACCGCGCCGCCGGTGTACAGCGGCACGCCCAGATCGATGCCGGCACCCGCGCTACGCGCGGCGTTGCCCTGGCCTTCGAGAAATTCGAAATAGCTTGCAGTGCCGGAGACCGAGGGGAGCCCGTCGGCGCGCTCGATCGGCACGTTCTCGTCCAGCGCGCGCTGCTGGGCCCGCGCGCTCTCCAGCGTGGGGTTGTTCCGGTAAGCCTCCGCCAACGCTTCCTTCAGCGTGTCGGCAGAGGCCGGCACGGCAAGGACAGCAGCCAGCGCCGCGCCGCACAAAAGAGCGAAACCCCCCTTCACCATGTCAGAACGTCCAGCTTTTCTCGGCCGCAAAGGCAGCGATCACCGGCATCCCGACATCGCCGACCGGGAGGAGGGCGACCGACTTGCCGGCCAGCTTTCCGCGCGCCAGCCGGGTGACGCCCTTCTCGACGATCCCGGTCACGATGCGCCCATCCGGGCCGAGCCGTTTGGCGATGGCAGGCGGCAGCTGTTCGGCCGCGCCGTCCACCAGGATGAGGTCGAAATCGCCCTTCTTCTTCGAAGTCGCGGCGGATGCGGCCGCCTCGCTCGTCACCTCGGCGCCCATTTCGGCGACCAGCGCGGCAAGATAGCCGCTGCCGTTTTCCAGCACGAGCACCTTTTCACCCGCCTGCGGCATGGCTTCCTCCAGCATCTTGCCCTGCACTACGGGAGCCGCCAGCGCGCCGCCATCGGCCAGCGGGATGGCGCGGTCGATATAGGCATGGCCGCGCTTTTCGGCGGGCAGGTAATCCTCGCGCCGGACCGCTTCCATCGCGCGCACGACACGCGGGGTGGTGACCCCGCTGGTGCGCAGCTGGCTGTCGATCATGGCGCGGCGAGCAGTCCCTGTTCCGGCGGCTGTCCCGGCGTCTTCGGCGACGGTTGTCATTCGCATTCCTTTTCATGGCCGTCCATCGGACCATCGGCGCACTGTATTATCACCATAATACGCCTTGGCAACAGGTCTTGCAATAGAGACAAGGCCGGTTGCTTCCAAGCGCTTTGACCAGAGGGGTACACAAGGACTAGAGGAACCCTCTTTCTGCGCAAAGCCAAGGTGGACCGATGAACGACGCGACCGAATCCCCTGCCGCGATGGTGACCATCCGCGAGGACGACCTGATCGACAGCATCGCCGATGCGCTGCAGTTCATCAGCTACTACCACCCGATGGACTACATCCGCGCGCTGGGCGAGGCGTACGAGGCGGAGCAGGGTCCGGCGGCCAAGGATGCGATCGCGCAGATCCTCACCAACAGCCGCATGTGTGCCGAAGGCCACCGGCCGATCTGCCAGGACACCGGCATCGTCAACGTGATGGTGAAGTGGGGGCAGGACTGCCGTCTCGACGCCTCGCGCAGCCTGCAGGAGGTTGCGGACGAAGGCGTGCGCCGCGCCTACAACCATCCGGACAACAAGCTGCGCGCCAGCATCCTTGCCGACCCGGCCTTCACGCGCCGCAACACGCGCGACAACACCCCTTGCGTGTTGTCGGTCGAAATGGTGCCGGGCAACACCGTGAGCATCGATGTCGCCGCCAAGGGCGGGGGCAGCGAGAACAAGTCCAAGTTCAAGATGATGAACCCCAGCGACAATATCGTGGACTGGGTGGTCGAACAGCTCCCCAGCATGGGCGCCGGTTGGTGCCCCCCGGGCATGCTCGGCATCGGCATCGGCGGCACCGCGGAACACTGCATGAAGCTCGCCAAGCAGAGCCTGATGGAACCGATCGACATGGGGCAGCTGAAGGCGCGCGGGGCGAAAAGCGATATCGAGCAGCTGCGGATCGACATTTTCGATGCGGTGAACGCGCAGGGCATCGGGGCGCAGGGGCTGGGCGGGCTTTCGACCGTGCTCGACGTGAAGATCCTCGACTGGCCGTGCCACGCCGCGGGCAAGCCGGTGGCGATGATCCCCAATTGCGCCGCCACCCGCCACGCGCATTTCACGCTCGACGGCAGCGGGCCGAGCTATCTCGAAAAGCCTGACCTCGACGCGTGGCCCAAGGTCAACTGGCAGCCCGATGCGGAGGCGAAGCGCGTCGATCTCGACAATCTGACACCGGCAGAGGTGGAAAGCTGGGAGAACGGCGACCGCCTGCTGCTTTCCGGCAAGATGCTGACCGGGCGCGATGCCGCGCACAAGCGCATCCAGGACATGATCGACAAGGGCGAGGAACTGCCCGTCGATTTCCGGGGCCGCGCGATCTACTACGTCGGCCCGGTCGATCCGGTCATGGGCGAAGTCGTGGGCCCCGCCGGCCCGACCACGGCCACCCGGATGGACAAGTTCACCGAAATGATGCTCGACCTCGGCCTTCTCGCCATGATCGGCAAGGCGGAGCGCGGGCACAACGCGGTCGAAGTGATCAGCCGCTTCAAGGTCGCATACCTGATGGCGACCGGCGGTGCGGCCTATCTCGTCAGCCGGGCAATCAAGGAGGCGCGGGTGGTCGCTTTCGAGGAACTCGGCATGGAAGCGATTTACGAATTCACGGTCGAGAACATGCCCGTGACGGTCGCCGTCGACAGCCGCGGCAACAATGTTCACACGCTCGCCCCGGCGCATTGGAAGGACCGGATCGCGAAGGAAAAACTGCTCGAAAAGGGCTGAGCCGGCTTTCGATCAACGCCTTTGCCCGCTCGACGGCGGGACTGGCGCGCTTTCCGCCGATTTGGCACATGAGCGCGAGATGAACGTGATGACACAGATCCGTGCCGAAGAGGCCGCGCCTCCCGCGAGCGACCAGTCGCCGAGCGTGCCCTTCCGGGTGGTGATCGGCTCGATCGCGATCCTGTGGTTCCTCAATTTCGCCTTCATCACGATCCGCGCGATCCTGCTCGATTTTGAATACCAGGGCGAATTGGTCTTCCTGCGGCTGCAGCTGTTCGCCATCGCGGTGGCGCTGACGCTGGGCCTGTGGGTCATCATCCGCCTGTTTGACCGCTTCCGCCTGCCGGTGCGCGTGGGAGTCGCGGTGGTGGTCGCCCTGCCGGTCGCGCTGTGCCTCGCGCAGGCGAGCGTCACGCTGTTCACTCCGATCAACGAGCGCATCATTACCGAGCGGGCCGAGGCCGAGAACGTGCCGCTGCGCCGGAACGAGGAAGGCCAGCTCGAACTCGACACGGCGGCCATTCGCGCCAGCGCTGGCAGCGACCAGGCCGACAACACCGCGCCCCCTGCCAAATCGCGCTTTGCCGGCAGCCGCTGGCAGCAGCTGATCGACACCGGGCTCGGCCATTATTTCGTTATGCTCGCCTGGTGCGCGCTCTATTTCGCGATGCTGGCGGGCGAGCGGGCCCGGATGGCGGAGCGGCGCGAGGCGGAATTCCGCGCCGCCGCCCGCGCGGCAGAGCTGCGATCGCTGCGCTACCAGGTGAACCCGCATTTCCTGTTCAATACATTGAATTCGCTCTCCAGCCTGATCCTGACGGGCAAGAACGACCGGGCCGAGGCGATGCTGCAGACGCTTGCCGAATTCTACCGCCAGAGCCTGAACGATGCGCCGACCGCGGACGTTACGCTCGAAGAGGAGATCGCGCTGCAGAGGCTCTATCTCGAGATCGAGGAAATGCGATTTCCCAAGCGCCTGCGCACGGCGATCGACGTGCCGGAAGAATTGCTCGACCTGCGCGTGCCCGGCATGATCCTGCAGCCTCTGGTCGAAAACTCGGTCAAATACGGCGTGGCGCGCAGCACGGGGCCGGTCACAATCACCATTTCGGCGCGGCAGGAATACGGCCGGCTGGTTGTCAGCGTGACCGATAACGGCCCCGGGCTGAAAGACGGCGCGGGCGAAGCCCACGGCACCGGCATCGGCCTCGCCAACGTCCGCCAGCGCCTCCACGCCCGTTTCGGGGAGGAAGCACACATCGTCTCCGGCGTGACGGGCGATGGCTACGCCACCCACTTGCGGATCCCGGTGAATACCGATGTCTGACGATACGACCATTCGGACCCTGACCACGCTGATCGTCGACGACGAGCCGTTGGCGGTGGAGCGGCTGCAGGTCATCTGCGCCGGGATCGACCATATCGAGGTCAAGGGCACCGCCAGCGACGGCGCGTCCGCCCTGCGGCTGGTCGAGGCGCTGAAGCCCGATCTCGTCCTGCTCGACATGACGATGCCCGAAATGGACGGGCTGACGGTCGCCGCCGCGCTCGGCAAGCTGGAGAATTCACCGGCGGTCATCTTCGTCACCGCGCACGACAATTTCGCGGTCGAGGCCTTCGACCTGGAAGCCATCGACTATGTCCTGAAGCCGGTCACGGCGGAGCGGCTGCAACGCGCCATCGGCCGCGCCCTCGACCGGCGGCGGAGCGGGGCGGGCGGCGGCGAAAGCTGGCTACGCGAATTCTGGGTGCCGCATCGCTCGGAACTCAAACGGATCCCCACCGCCGACGTCTGGCGGATCGACGCGGAGCGCGATTACGTCCGCCTGCATGTCGGCGACCACAGTTTCCTGATGCTGCAGACCATCGCCGGGCTGGAAGCGAAGCTCGATCCCGACGAATTCATCCGCGTCCACCGCTCCACCATCCTCAAGCGCGGCGAAATCACCGGCCTGCGGCACGAGGGCATGGGCGTGTGGTGTGCGGAAATGGACCACTGCGAGCCGATCCGCATCGGGCGGACCTATCTTGCCAGGGTCAAGTCGATGGCCGGTCGCTGACGCGCCCACCGCTTGGCGGAAGGAAAAGGCGCCCGCTGCGGGGCGCCTTTTTGCTTGGGACAGGATAGGGCCGGGCGGGCTCAGCCGCCCTTGGCAAGCTCCTGCTCGATCGCGGCGATGCGCAGCTGCGCCTTTGCCTTGGCCCCCTCGTAACAGGCGCGCGCCGCGGCTTGGTCGATCTGCCGCATGCTTGTCTGGCCGAAGCCGCATGCGCTGCGCGCCGCGATGTCGACGCGCTGCTCCAGCTTCGCGCGATCCTTCGCCTGCGACAGGTCGAGATCCGACGTGTCCACGTGCACGGTGCGCTCGATGGAGCGGGTGCCCGCGGTCGCGGGGGCTGCCAGGGAGAGGGTGATGCCGGCTGCTGCGGCAAAGAGGGCGATAGTTTTCATTGGTCGTCTCCTCGTTTCAGGGTGCGCCGCGGCAAGAAGGGCCTGGGAGAGCCGCGGCGCAGGAATGTTCCTAGACAACGGGGCGCCACTTGGCTTTTGTTGCTCGATCACCGCGTGCGCCGCATCGACCAAGGACCCGCGCTTCCGCCCAACGCCCCGATCCGCTCCACCAGCGGCCGATGACAGGCGACGAAAAATATGCATGATGGCGGCATGATCGTGGCCATCATCTTCGCGTTGGGCATCGCCAACTTCGCGCTCAACCGCGCCGTGCTGGACAGCGGGCACGAGCTGGTGGCGCAGTTCCCCGGCCTGTTCGGCGGCAAGGGCATGGTTTCGCTCGGCTTCGAGTTCGCCGTGCTCCTCGCCGCGATGCTCTTTGCGGCGAACGGTTCGCCGGGCGTGATCTGGGCTTACGCCATCTACAGCGGGGCGAACGGGGTGGCGGCCTGGCTCGTGCTGTCGCAGCGGATCTGACCGCGGGCGGAGCGGAACCGCGCGAACCGCGGCTCGTTCCCCGTGCATGCGCATAGAGCCGCAACCCATCTGGCTGATAGTCAACGAAAAGAGCGGAAGCTTCAGCGAGGACGCCGTGCAGGCGCTGGCTGAAGCCTTCGACGCCGCCGGCTTTCCGGCACGCCGCATGGTGCGCATCCCCACGGACGAGGCGCCCACACCCGCGCAATTCGACGAAGCGGAGATCCGATTGGCAGCGATCTTCACCGGCGACGGCACGATCAGCTCGATCGTGGCCGGGCTTGGCGGATGGGGCGGCAAGGTGCTGGTGCTGCCCGGCGGAACGATGAACCTGCTCTCCGGTCGCCTCCACGGCGAAGTGGACGAATGCCAGATCGTCGCGCGGTTGGCAGGCGAGGTGACGGCGCGCGACATGCCGATCATCTGCCATGGCGAACGGCAGGCGCTCGTCGGCATATCCGCCGGACCCGGCGCCAAGTGGTACGACGTGCGCGAGGACATGCGCGACCTGTCCATCGGCCAGCTGGTCGGTGATGCAGCCGATGCGGCAAGCGCCACCATTGTGGGACCCTTCGTGCACTGCGTGGAACCTGCACTCGGCCGCGACACCGGCTATCCACTCATCGAACTCGAACCGAGCGAGGAGGGAATCCGCATCGTTGCCTTCACGGCCGCGACGCTGGGCGGCTACCTCGAACAGGGGTGGGCCATGCTGAAGCGCGAATTCCGCGAAGGACCGCACGAGGTACTGGGCCATGCCGACAGCGTGTCGCTGGGCGCGGACGAGGATATCGCCCTGTCGGTCGATGGCGAGCCGCAGGAGGGCAAGCGCGAGGAAACATTTGTCGTGGCGCGGTCCGGTGTCGATCTGGTAGCGACCCGCGCATGACCGATGGCAACGGCCCGCAAGGCCGCGATAAAGCACTGCTGTTCCACTTTTCCGACATTCATTTCGGGCTGGAGGACAACGAGGCGCTCGACTGGGCGAGGGACGAGATCGCGCGTCAGTGCCCCGACGCGGTGGCGATCACCGGCGACCTCACCATGCGCGCCCGGCACCGCGAATTCGCCGCTGCCAAGGACTGGATCCTGTCGCTGGAAGCGCCGGTCACGGTCGAGGTCGGCAACCACGACATGCCCTATTTCAATCCGATCGAGCGGTTCTTCGCGCCGTACAGTCGGTTCAAGGGGATGGAGCAGCTGGTCGAGCGCGAGGTCGACCTGCCCGGCATCGCGGTGATCCCCCTCAAGACCGCGGTACGCGCGCAACCGCGCCTCAACTGGTCGAAGGGCTGGGTCACCGACCGGGCGTTGAAGAAATGCCTCGATGCGATCGACGCCCTGCCGCCCGGCACAAGCGCGCTGGTGACAGTGCACCATCCGCTGCGCGAGGTGGGCACGGAAGGCACCGCCCTGACCAAAAATGGCGAGCGGGCGCTGGCGGAGCTTGCGAAGCGCAACGTGCTCGCGGTCCTGTCGGGCCATGTGCACGACGCCTTCGACCTGGTCGAGCCGACGCCCAACGGTCCGGTGCGGATGATCGGAGCCGGCACCCTGTCCAAGCGGACGCGCTCGACCCCGCCCAGTTTCAACGAATTGCGCTGGGACGGGCAGGAGCTGAACGTGTCCGTCCGCAACCTGGAGCACGTTTCCAGCCGCGATATGATGATCGACGACGTGCCCGAAGATGCGCTCCCCCCGCGCGAGCCGGGCGAGCCCGTGGCCCCGGTTGGCCGCATACCGCGCACCGACCCGCCGGTTCACTAACGCGTTCTTAACCGCCGTGTGCGAGTTTGCCTCCGACCATCGTGGGGGCGAAATGATCAATTTCTTCAAGGCCATCCCGCTCGGTGGACTGCTGACGTGGGTCGTGTGCATCTTTGCAGGCTCGGGCGGGGCATCGGGCGGCCAGCTGGATATCAGGCCGATCGAGATCGTCGATCACACGGTGCTGTGGTCGTGGCCGCTGTTCGGCATCGGCACGCTGCTCGCCTGGGGGATCATGTCGCTGCAAAAATAACGCGCATCCGGACCGGACACGGAAAAAGGGCGGCCCCGCGAGGAGCCGCCCTTTTCGTATCCGTATCGCGCGGAAGGATCAGCGCTTGCTGAACTGGAAGCTGCGACGCGCCTTGGCGCGGCCGTACTTCTTGCGCTCCACCACGCGGCTGTCGCGGGTGAGGAAGCCGGCGGCCTTTACGGTGCTGCGCAGGGCCGGCTCGTACTTGGCGAGTGCCTGGCTGATGCCGTGCTTCACGGCGCCCGCCTGGCCCGACAGGCCGCCGCCCTTGACGGTGGCGACGATGTCGTACTGGCCTTCGCGCTCGGTCACCTGGAACGGCTGGTTCAGAACCAGGCGCAGGGTCGGCCGGGCGAAGTAGACTTCCTGGTCGCGGCCGTTGACGGTGACCTGGCCACTGCCGGGCTTCAGCCAGACGCGGGCGACCGCATCCTTGCGGCGACCGGTGGCATAGGCACGGCCCTGGGCGTCGACTTCCTGCTCGCGCAGCGGGGCGGAGCTGGTTTCGGCAGCGCCTTCGGCCGCGGCGATTGCATCGGCTGCCGGAGCGTCGCCGGCGATGTCCTTCAGGTCCGACAGGTCGGACACGGTGTTCTTTTCGTCAGCCATCACGCGGAAGCCTTGTTCTTGCGGTTCATCGAGGCAACGTCGAGCGTGGCGGGCTTCTGCCCGTCGTGCGGATGCTCCGTGCCGTTGTAGAGGTGCAGCGCCTTCATCTGCTGGCGGCCGAGCGGACCGCGCGGGATCATGCGCTCCACGGCCTTTTCCAGCACGCGGTGCGGAAAGCGGCCTTCCAGCACCTTGGCCGGAGTCGTTTCCTTGATGCCGCCGACATAACCGGTGTGCTTGTAATACACCTTGTCGTTCATCTTCTTGCCGGTGAACTTCACCTTGTCGGCATTGATGACGATGACATGGTCGCCGCAATCGACATGCGGGGTGTAGCTCGGCTTGTGCTTGCCGCGCAGGTGATTGGCGATGATCGCGGCGAGGCGGCCGACGACGAGGCCGTCGGCATCGATGATGTGCCAGTTCTTCTCGACCTCGGCCGGCTTGATCGACCGGGTCTGCTTGCTGAGCGCCTTCATGGCTGGTGGTTTCCGTTGCTGGAATGAATGGGCGAGCGGCGGGCGGCTGGACTGCGTGCGCGAATCCGGGCTGCCATCCGTTTCGAAGGCGCGCTTCTTGCAGAAAAGCGCCGCAAGTCAAGCGAAACAGCGGGTTTGCGGAGAGGTAAAATAATACCGTCGCGAAAATCGCGCGCCTTATTTGGGCGCCGGGACGATCATTAAAGGTCCTGGAGCGTCGCGCTGTCCAGCCACTGCCCCGTCACGCCCGGCACGGCATCGGCCTGCCACCCGATCACGGCAGGCTCGTCGTAAGGGTGGATTTCGGCGAGGATTTCGCACGCCGCCGCGAGCCGTGCCTCGCTCGTCTTGAAAAAGACCCCGACCTCGCGCGCGGTTTGCACCTCCCCTTCCCGGCGGAAGAGCGATTCGACACCGGGAGCGATGTTGGCGCAGGCCACCAGATTGCGGTCGAGCAATTCGCGCGCGGCCGCCCTTGCATCCTCGAGCGTCGCGAAAGGGCACCAGATCATGGCGCTGCTCATGCGCGCCTGCCAATGGCATGGGCGGCCCAGGCGGTCGCCGCCACCAGCAGCGCGCCCACCACCTGGTGCGAGGCGGCGAGCCACAGGGCCACGCCGCTCGTCACGGTGAAGATGCCGAGCAGGATCTGCGTCCCGAACGCGGCGTGGACCGCCACCGATGCACGGCGGTCGGCAGGCCTGGCCTTGCGCGCCAGCACGACCAGGGCGGCGACCGCAGCCCATGCCCACCAGCGATGGAGGAAATGGAGCCAGAACGGATCGTGGGTGAAGGCCCTCCATGCGCCGCGCGACCAGTCGACTTCGGGGACCAGGCGCCCTTGCATCAGCGGCCACGTGTCGGACGCGAGCCCGGCGTTGAGCCCCGCGACCCACGCACCCAGCAGCAACTGGACGAACAGCACGAGCCCGACGATCGCCGCGAAGCCGGTCAGGCGCGCCGGGCGGGAGGCCCCGTCGCGGGCCAGCGCGCGCAGGTCGAGGGCCGTCCACACCAGACCGGCCAGCGTGAAGAGCGCGGTCAGGAGGTGGATGGAAAGCCAGAAATGGCTGACGTCGGTCATCTCGCCCGACAGGCCGGAGCGGACCATCAGCCAGCCGAACGTGCCTTGCAGCCCGCCGAGCGCGAGCAGCGCCAGCAGGCGCGGCTTGTACCCGCGCGGGATCATGCCGCGCACCCAGAAGACCGCCAGCGGCACGGCAAAGGCGATGCCGATCAGCCTGCCGAGCAGGCGGTGGAACCATTCCCAGAAGAAGATGAACTTGAAATCGGACAGCGTCATGCCCGCCGGGCCCGCCTCCAGCCGGTATTCGGGCGTGGCGCGATATTCGGCGTATTCGGCTTCCCACTGCGCTTCCGTCAGCGGGGGGAGCGTGCCGGTCACCGGCTGCCACTGGGTGATCGACAGGCCCGATTCGGTGAGGCGGGTGATCCCGCCCACGGCCACGATCAGCACGACCATCGCGGCGACGATCAGCAGCCAGCGCGCGATTGGCCAAGGCCGCGCGCCGCCTGTCGCTATCGAATCTGCGGATATCTGCCCGGTCGCTGCGCCCATGCGGCATCCATGGGGAGCGCCGCGCCCCCGCGCAAGAGCGTTACCTGCGCGGCTTGCGCATTTCGCCCGGAACCGTGGCGCCCTTGAAACGTGTTATGGTATCACATAAATAGGCCACCAAGTCATGACGCAGACCCAGACCCCGATTCGCCGCAGGCTCGACCGTGCCGGCATCTGGCTATCCGCCCTGTGCGCGGTGCACTGCGTTCTGAGCGTGCTGCTGGTGGCCGGAATCGGTCTGGGCGGTTCGTTCCTGCTCGATCCGATCTTTCACGAAATCGGCCTCGCCATCGCCATGCTCATCGTCGCGGTGGCCATCGGCATCGGCGCCGTGCGGCACAATCGCCCGCTGCCTTTCGTGGTCGCCATGATGGGCCTGACCTTCATGGGTGGCGCGCTGGCCGTGGGGCACGGCACGGACGAGGCGGTGCTGACCGTGATCGGCGTGACCCTGGTGGCCATCGGCCACATCCTGAACTTGCGTCACTCCCACTAGCGCCTATCTCGGCAACATGGCCGAACCCCGCAGCATCATCCTGAACGGCGAACCGCGCTCCACTGTGGCGGCGACGATCGGCGCACTTGCGCTGGAGCTGGAGATCGATCCCGCGAAGATCGCGGTCGAGCGGAACGGGGAGATCGTGCCGCGCTCCACGCTCGGCGCTGCCCCGCTCGGCGACGGCGACGTGCTGGAAATCGTCCACTTCGTCGGCGGCGGATAGGGAGTAAGCGGCGGGCAAGAGGGTTGGCTTGGCCGGGCCCTGCGCCTATCGCGCACCCATGACCCAAAGCCCCAATTCCGACAAGCAAGCCACCGATAGCTGGACCGTAGCCGGACGGACCTTCACCTCGCGCCTGATCGTAGGCACGGGGAAGTACAAGGATTTCCGCCAGAACGCCGACGCGCTGGCCGCCAGCGGGGCGGAAATTGTCACCGTGGCGGTGCGCCGGGTCAACGTTTCGGACCCCAAGGCGCCGATGCTGACCGACTTCATCGATCCCAAGCAGGTCACCTACCTGCCGAACACCGCGGGCTGCTTTACGGCGGACGAGGCGATCCGCACGCTGCGCCTGGCGCGCGAGGCGGGCGGCTGGGATCTCGTGAAGCTGGAAGTGCTCGGCGAAGCGCGCACGCTCTATCCCGACATGCGCGAGACGCTGAAAGCGACCGAGGTGCTGGCGAAAGAGGGTTTCCAACCGATGGTCTACTGCGCCGACGATCCGATCGCGGCGAAGCAGCTGGAAGATGCCGGCGCGGTCGCGATCATGCCGCTCGGCGCACCCATCGGTAGCGGCCTCGGCATCCAGAATCGCGTCACGATCCGCCTCATCGTGGAAGGCGCGAGCGTGCCGGTGCTGGTCGACGCAGGGGTCGGCACGGCGAGCGATGCGGCCGTGGCGATGGAATTGGGTTGCGACGGCGTCCTGATGAACACGGCCATCGCCGAAGCGAAGGACCCGGTGCGCATGGCCCGCGCGATGAAGCTGGCGGTGGAAGCCGGGCGGGAGGCCTATCTTGCGGGCCGTATGGCCACGCGGAAATACGCCGATCCCAGCAGCCCGCTCGCCGGCCTCATCTGAGCGCAACAGGCTTTCCATCCGTCGCAAGCAGGCGGAACATCGCCCCGTTTCAAACCGTTAACTATTCGAGCCGCCCCCCGGCGACTTGCACCGGACCGCCCCCCAGGCCCGCTGCACCCTCGAAGAACGGAGACATATCATGGGCGAACTGACCGAGAAGATCAAAGGCAACACCAACGAAGCCATCGGCAACGTGAAGCAGGAATCGGGCAATCCCGAAACCCGCGCCGAAGGCCGCGCTCAGGAACGCAAGGGCGAAGCCCAGCAGGTGAAGGGCGAAGTCGAAGGCGCGCTCGGCAACGACATCTGATCGAAAGCCATAGCTGACACGAATGGGGCCGCGGGGATTACCGCGGCCCTTTCCGTATGCCCCCCGACGCGCGTTTACGCTTCGCTAACCATATTGCGCGACAGTCTCCCTTGGAATTTCAGGGGGGAATGCGACGATGGGCGTTATGGCAAACGGATCGCTGGCAATCGCGGAGTGGCGGGAGTTCGCCAGCTTCAGCGGGGCCGAGCAGGCCTATATCGAACGCGCGCTCGACATCGGCCTCGCCCGGCGCGATGCCTTCCGCGACCCGATGGGCAAGGATGCGACTGCAACGCGTCGCCACTACATCGCCTACCAGCAGCTGAAGGCGCTGCGCGGCACGATCCCGGCGGCCTATTCGCTCGACGAGCTCGATTGCTTCATGGCGGAGCTGATCGGCCTTGCCCGGTTCGACCTGTCGTGCGGCGCGATCCAGAGCTTTTCGGCCTTTCGCTTCCTGTACGAACGCCTGCTGGGTGCTGCCGTGCGCCCGTGGCTGCCGGCCGCCTTCTGCGCGGCCGCCGCCCTGCCGCAGATTGACCCGCCGCGCCGCAAGGACCTGCTGCAATCGCTCAGCGAAGCCGCCGCCACCGCGCCCGGCTGGAGCGAGACCGAGCCGCAGTTCTTCCCGGAACAGGTCGAGCTGGACGCGGCCTGAGCCGGGCTACTCCCCGTTCAGCTCTTCGAAAATCAGGTAGGTGACCGTAGTGTCGCCGACATTGACCACTTCGTGCCAGGCGACACCCTCGCTCGAATAGCTGGAGCCGGTCTCGATGGTCGCCGTGCGCTCTCCGTCCGCGGACACGAGTTTCATCGTCCCCCCGCTGAGGGCGTAGCCGAAATGGGCGGGGTGGAAATGCCGCTCGTGCCCGACACCCGGCGGAAAGGTGCAGCGCAAGACCCGGCGGTCGGAAGTCTGGTAAAGGCCCTCGCACACGCTCTCGCCAGCCCACCCGGCCTCTAGTGCGCCGGGCAGGGAATCGCTTCCTGGAGCGGTCGCGGTCGCACAGCCGCCCAGGAGCGCCAACGCAGTGCAGGCGACGATTTTCGGTAGTGATTGTCGCAAGCTAACTCCGGTACAACCCGTCCAGCCGTTCTTGGTAGCGGTCGCGGATCTTGTGGCGGCGGATTTTCATTGAGGGGGTCATTTCCTCGTTCTCGATGGCGAAGGGCTCGTCCGCAAAGGCGAACTGGCGGACCTTCTCGATCACCGACAGTTCCTTGTTCACCCGGTCGACGGCGGCGCGCACGGCGGTCTTGAAGGCGGGCAGCTGCTGCAGCGCTTCCATGTCGAACTTCTCGCCATTGGCGCGCGCCCATTCCACCGCCCATTCGGCATCGGGCACGATCAGCCCGACGATGTAGGGCCGCTTGTCGCCCGCCACCATCGCCTGCGCGATCTCCGGCTGCAGGGTCAGCATGCCTTCGACCTTTTGCGGGGCGACATTGTCACCCTTGTCGTTGACGATCATGTCCTTCTTGCGGTCGGTGATGACGATGCGGTTCTTGTCGTCCAAATGGCCGATATCGCCGGTGTGAAGCCAACCGTCCTGCAGCGTGCGCGCGGTTTCCGCCGGGTTCTGCCAATAGCCCTGCATCACCAGTTCCCCGCGCACGAGGATCTCGCCGTCGTCGGCGATCTTCACCTCGACCCCGCGCATCGGCGGGCCGACCGTGTCCATCTTGAGCCCGGCAGCGGGCCGGTTGCAGCTGATTACCGGCGCGGCTTCGGTCTGGCCGTAGCCCTGCAGCATGGTGAGGCCCATCGCCTGGAAGAAATTGCCGACTTCGGGATTGAGCGGCGCGCCGCCCGAAACCATCGCCTTCATCCGCCCGCCGAACTTGTCGCGGATCTTCGGACGCAGCGTCTTTTCGAGGATGAAGTCCATCGGCCTGTCACGCAGCCGCGTCTTGCCGTCGCGGGAATGCTCCACGATGCCGAGCGCGCGATCCATCATGTAATTGGCCGCCTTGCCCTGCTTCTCGACCTGCTTGATGATGCGCGTGCGCAGCACTTCGAACAGGCGCGGGACCACGACCATGATCGTCGGGCGCGTTTCCTCGATATTGCTGGCGAGCTTCTCCAGCCCTTCGGCATAGTAGATTTCCGCGCCGACCGCGATCGGCAGGAATTGCCCGCCGGTGTGCTCGTAGGCGTGGGAGAGGGGCAGGAAGGACAGGAAACGCTCTTCATCGATGCCGAAGTCTTCCTGCAGGATGTCGGCCGCGCCGGTCGCGTTGGTCAGGATGGCGCCGTGGTGCTGCAACACGCCGCGCGGGGCGCCGCCGGTGCCGCTGGTGTAGATGATGCAGGCGGTGTCGGCCCGGCCGATGCCCTTCATCCGCTCGTCCACCGCCTTGCGGTTGGCGGCCGCGTCGCCGCTGACCATCTGGCTCCATGCGTGGCAGGTGAAGCCCATCGACTGGCTGCGCTTCACGCCGTCGATCGGGATGATGTGTTCCGCCGCGCCGGAACGCATCATGGCGGGGATCAACGGCTGGGCGAGCTTGTCGGAACTCACGATGACGGCCCGCGCGCCCGAATTGTCGAGGATGTGCTGGTGGTCGCGTTCCGTATTGGTGACGTAGGCGGGCACGGTGATGCAGCCGGCGGCCATGATGCCGAGGTCGGCGATGCACCATTCAGGGCGGTTCTCGCTCACGATCATGACCCGATCGCCAGCCTCCAGCCCCAGGCTGCGCAGGTTTTCGGCCAGGTTGCAGACCTGGTCCGCCACTTCGCGCCAGCTCATCGTCTGCCAGCCGCCCTCGCGCTTCGCGCCGAGGAACGGGGCGTCGCCCTTGGCGTCGGCGCGCTGGAAGAACAGTTCGACCAGGCTGCTGACCCGGTCCATGGCTTCGATGTCGATGACGGCCAAAGCGGCACCTCTCGTTCTGTGCGACATGCAATAGTTGCAATGGCAACCGGATGGCGGGGTTTAGGGTTCCGCCGTGCCCGCCGCAAGCGTGCGCGGCCTGTGCCCCGTCACTCCCCGTCCGGCATCACCAGCTGCGGGGCGAGGCGCGGGTCGATCGCGGTCTCCCACGCCTCCCCGTTCCAGCGCGCGCCGGTGGTCCAGTGGTTGAGCGGGACGAGGCGCGGGGCGGCATGGCCCATCGCTTCCAGCTGCGGCGCCAGCGCGGCAAGCGAAGTGCCTTGTTCCAGCGCGGGGCGGTCGCCGTAATACATGGCGAAGGGCAGGGCGAGCGCGTCTTCCAGCTCCATCCCGAAGTCGATTACCCCGATGATGCTGCGCGCGGTCTGGACCGGTATCGTCGGCCCGCCCTTCGCGCCGATGATGAGGTAGGGAGCGCCATCGGGTGCGAAGACGATGGTCGGCGCCATCGAGCTGCGCGGGCGCTTTGCCGCCTCCACCCGGTTCGCAACCGGCCGTCCGTCCACGTCCGGGCTGAAGCTGAAATCGGTCAGTTCGTTGTTGAGGTAGAACCCGCCGAAGCGATGGCCGGAGCCGAAGGCGCTTTCGATGGTGGAGGTGTAGCTGACCACCGTGCCCGCCCCGTCGGCAGCGACAAAATGCGTCGTGCCCGACTCGACCGGCTCGTCCCCGTCGGCCTGCGCGGTCGGTGCGCCGGGCGGCATGCCGGGCAGCGCGCGGTCGAGGGCGCGTTCGGCGCTCAGCAAGGCACCGCGTGCCGAGACATAGGCCGGGTCGACCAGCCCTTCGGTCGGCACGAACACGTAATCGCTATCGCCGATGTACAGCTCGCGGTCGGCATAGGCGAGGCGCTGGGAATCGAGGAACAGGCTCCAGAATTGTGGCGACTCAGGGCCCATCGCGCCAATGTCGAACCGCTCGAGCTGGCCGAGCATCTGGAGCACTGCCACCCCGCCGGAAGAGGGCGGACCCATGCCGCAGATGCGATAGGCGCGGTACATGCCGCATACCGGTTGGCGCTGGCGGGCAGTGTAGGCCTCGATATCGCTCGCCGTCATGCCGCGCGCGCCGGGGGTGGCCTGCCAGATCACCTGCGCCATCTCGCGCGCCCTGTCGCCGCTGTAGAAAGCTTGCGCACCGCCATCGGCAATCGCCTGCAGCGTGACCGCGAGTTCGGGGATGCGGATCACCGTGCCGACGGGCTTCGCGCTGCCGTCCGGCCGGTAGAAGATCGCCGCCGCATCCGCGCTGAGGGCCCCGCGGCCCTTCTCGTCGGTCAGGGCGCCGTGCAGCCGCGGGTTCATCGCGAACCCGTCGCGCGCCAGGCGGATGGCGGGGCCGAACAGCGTGGCCCAGTCCAGCCGGCCGTATCGTTCGTGCGCTTCTGCGGCGAGGGCGACGTTGCCCGGCACGCCGATGGCAAGGCCGGTGGCCACGGCATCGGCGAAGCTGCGCGGGTTGCCGGCGTTGTCGAGGAACCAGTCGGGCGTGGCGGCGACCGGCGCGGTTTCGCGCCCGTCCAGCGTCACGACGTTGCCGGCACGGTCGCTCCAGACAAGGAAACCGCCCCCGCCGATGCCGGAACTTTGCGGCTCGACGACGGTGAGCGCTAACATGGTGGCGATGGCCGCGTCGGTCGCGCTGCCGCCCAGCGCCAGCATCTCCTCGCCCGCAGCGGTGGCGCGCGGGTCGTTGGCGGACACGATCCCGGCGCGCTCGGTCTGTGCGATGGGATTGCCGGGGGCGGACCCGGCAATGGTCTGGCAGGATGCCAGAGCCAGGCTGGCAAACGCGGCGGAAAGGGCGGTGAGCGCGGTCCGGAATGTCATGCGCCGTTGGCTATTCGTTTCCGACCGCCTCGGCAATGGCGGAGTACCCCTCCCGCTTCATCGCCGCCAGCAGCCCCTCGTTGATCCGGCGCGGCAGACCGGGCCCTTTGTAAACGAGCGCGCTGTACAGCTGGACCAAGCTGGCGCCGGCCTTGATACGTGCCCACGCATCGTCGGCACTGGCGATCCCGCCCACGCCGATCAGCGGGATCCGCCCGCCCGTCGCCTGACGGAAATCGCGGATGCGCTGGAGGGCGAGGTCGCGCAGCGGCGCGCCCGACAGTCCGCCGCTCTCGATCCGGTGGGGCGAGGCAAGGTCGGGTCGCGCAATCGTGGTGTTGGAGACGATCAGCGCGGAAAGCCCGCTCTCGATCGCAATGCGCGCGATGGCATCGATATCGGCAGGTTCGAGGTCGGGCGCCACTTTCAGGAACACCGGCGGACCGTCGCCGCCGCGCGCCTCGAACACCGCATCCAGCAGGGCGGTGAGCGCGCCTTCGTCCTGCAGGGCGCGCAGGCCCGGCGTGTTGGGGCTGGAAATGTTGACCGCAAGGTAGCTGGCGAGCGGCGCCATCAGCTGGGTCATCTTCGCGTAATCGGCGATGCGATCCTCGCTGTCCTTGTTCGCCCCGATATTCACCCCGACCACGCCCGGACGCCCCGCCCGCTTGCGTAGTCGCGACAGGGCGGCGGTGGCGCCCGCGTTGTTGAAGCCCATCCGGTTGATGACCGCCTCGTCTTCGACCAGGCGAAACAGCCGCGGCTTGGGATTGCCCGCCTGCGGGCGCGGGGTGACGCTTCCGATCTCGACCGAACCGAAGCCGAAGCCCAGCATCGCGTCGGGCACCTCGGCGTCTTTGTCGTATCCGGCGGCGAGGCCCACCGGGTTGGGAAAGCGGACGCCTGCGACCTCGCTCGCCAGCGCGGGATCGCTGCCGGGCGGCGTCCCGGGCGGCAGGGCTTTCAGGCCGTTGATGGTCAGGCGGTGAGCGCGCTCGGGATCGAGTGCGAAAATGGCCGGGCGGACGAGGTCGAACAGCATGGGCGCCCTCATGCGGCGAAAGGGCGTATGTGGCAATCTTACGCAGCCCATGGGCGCCAAGCCGGTGGCATTCCGGCGCATTTTAGTGCATATGCCACAATTATCGCGTCCTTACACATCCGGGTCGGGCGCTCTGCGGTTTTGGGGGAAACACGCACATGGTCGATTCCGACAAGTTCCGTTTTCGCTTCCTGCCCGCGCCCGAAGGGCTCTCCCCGTTCATCGATTCGCTGTACACGTT
Source organism: Alteriqipengyuania flavescens (assembly GCF_030406725.1). Lineage (NCBI taxonomy): Bacteria > Pseudomonadati > Pseudomonadota > Alphaproteobacteria > Sphingomonadales > Erythrobacteraceae > Pseudoblastomonas > Pseudoblastomonas flavescens. The sequence goes on from NZ_CP129107.1 coordinate 997,112, forward strand.
CGAAACCGATGTCAGCGAGATCGACGACATTCTGCCCGCCTATTCGGCGCAGCTGATTGTGTACGCGCGCGGGCAGGCGACGATGGAAATGCCCGGCGGCGGCACCGGGCGGTCGAGCGAAGCCTATTTCCTCACCCCGCTGCTGGAAGCGGCACCGTTCCACCTGTCGGGCCCGGTGCGGGCCGCCGGCGTTTCGCTCACCGCGCGCGGCTGGGCTGCGCTGTCGGGCATGCCGGTGGACGAATACGGCAACCGGACGATGGATGCGGCCGAAGTGCTGGAGGGCGATCTCGCGGACCGGCTCACGGCGATCGCCCCGGCGCTGCGAGACGGGGAGATCGATGCCGAAGGGGCGGCCGGGCTGATGGCCGAAGTGGTTCGCGACGGGCTGAAGCCGCTGCGCCCGCAGCACGTCCAGATGATCGAGCGGACCTTCGCTTGGCTCAATTCCGACCTCAATCCGGAGATCGCGGACCTTGAAAAGGAACTGGGCCTGTCGGCGCGCCAGCTCCAGCGCCTGTGCCGCCGCTTCTTCGGTCGCCCGACCAAGGGCGTGGTCACTCGATTCCGCGCGATTCGCTCGGCAACCATCCTCGCCGATCCCAATCTGACGGCGGAGCTGCGCTCCAAGGTGACCGATGCCTATTACGACCAAGCGCACATGATCCACGAGATCCAGCGCTATACCGGTCGCACGCCCAAGCGTCTCTCGCCGGACGAGCCACACCTGGGGGTCGAGACGCTTGGCACCGGTGGTTACGGCAACATCGACCTTCATGCTGTCGAACAGGGCGGGAAACGCCCAATCAATTGACTTTCTCTGTAATTTCTCCAATAGGCACCCGGCATCGTAGTTAACCGGGTCGCTCTGGAGAACTAAAGATGAGCTTCGACGGACGGGAACCCAAGTCTGGCGTTCCGTCCGATTGGGGCAAGCAGCGCGGCGGACTTACGCCAAGCGCGTCGTTCACGGTCGATTACTTGCCCGTTCCGACACATTTATTCGATTACATTACAACGATGTACTGGTTCCGCTGCGAGGATAGCGAGATATCCGACATCCAGCCCGCCTCGATCGGCCACCTGTCGCTGTTCGCCAAGGGCGAAGGCACCATGTACTTCGGCGAGGAGCGGAGCGAGCCGTCTCACCGCATGAGCCTGCTCACGCCACTATCCATCGCCGCGCCGTTCGAAGTGCAGGGGCCGTTCCACCCGATCGGTGCGGCGCTCACGCCGCTGGGCTGGGCGGGGCTGACGGGCCTACACGCAGCGCAGCACAGCAACCACATCTACCGCGCCGAGGATACGCTGGGCGGGGAGATCGGCCGCCTCGGCGAGATCTGGAGCGAAGGCTATCGCAGCGGCGCCTTGTCGGCGCAGGACATCGCAGCGGCGCTGGCGGACTATATCGGCGCGAATTCGAAAACCGTGCCGGCCAGGCACCGCGACCTGATCGCGGCGACCAACCGGTGGCTGGCTGCCGACCTCGATCCCGACCTCGACGATCTCTACGACAGCCTCGGTTATTCGCGCCGCCAGGTGCAGCGCGTGCTGGAACAATATTTGGGGCTGCCTCCGGTGGCATTGAAGCGCAAGTATCGCGCCTTGCGGGCAGCCGCCCTGCTGTCCCTGCCTGAACTTGCGCCCGACTTCGAGCGCCAGGTCTACGACGCCTTCTTCGACCAGCCGCACAGGATCCGCGAGATCGGCCTGTTCGTGGGGCGCACGCCTGCGCGGCTGAGCGACGACGCGAGCCCTTTCCTGAGCGAAATGCTGGATACGCAGAACTTTCGCGAGATCGGCGGGCTGGCGAAAAACTAAGGCGATACCGACATTTAAGAACGACTCGCAACAAGGGTTTTCGCCTTGAAAGGGCGGTTTTGCGCGCCTAGCTGCTATTCGGAACGAATTGGTCCGAATTGATGCGGACCGCAGAGCCGAGCTCCCTATGCGACTGTCCAACCTTGCCGATTACGCTGTGCTCACCATGAGCCAGGCCGCGCGCCATTGCGGCGACGGGCGAACCAGCGCGGCGGAGCTGGCCGGCGAAACCGGTCTGCCTGCGCCCACCGTGCAGAAACTGGTCAGCAAGCTTTCGGCAGCCGGCCTGCTGCGCTCCACCCGCGGCGCGAACGGCGGGTTGCAGCTGGCGCGCCCGGCAGCGGCGATCACGCTGGCCGACATCGTCGAGGCGGTGGAAGGGCCGATCGCGCTGACCGCCTGCGTCGAGGGTAGCGACTGCGCAGTAGGTCATGAATGCTATGTCCGGCCGCATTGGCCGATGATAAATTCCGCCCTGCGCGGCGCATTGGCGGGCATCAGCCTGACCCAGCTGGCGCAGGCTGCGGACACGAACTCCAGGGAAGCGGCATGAGCCAGGATACCGACATTCAGGAAAACCCCGTGATGGACGCCGAGGCGCGCGAAGCCGCCGCCAGGGCCGCCGACTACGAATACGGCTGGGCCAGCGACATCGAACAGGATTTCGCGCCCAAGGGCCTGAACGAAGACACCGTCCGCTTCATTTCCGCCAAGAAGGGCGAGCCCGAGTGGATGCTCGACTGGCGCCTCAAGGCCTTCCGCCTGTGGCAGACCATGGAAGAGCCGGACTGGGCCAAGCTCGGCTATCCGAAGATCGATTACCAGGATGCCTATTACTACGCCGAGCCCAAGGCAAAGCCGAAGCTGGATTCGCTCGACGAGCTCGATCCGGAGATCAAGGCGGTCTACGACAAGCTCGGCATCCCGATCGCGGAGCAGGAAGTGCTCGCCGGGGTGGAAGGTGCGCGCAAGGTGGCTGTGGACGCAGTGTTCGACAGCGTCAGCGTGGCGACCACTTTCCGCAAGGAACTGGAAGCCGCCGGCGTCATCTTCATGTCGATTTCCGAAGCGATCCGCGAGCATCCGGAGCTGGTGAAGAAATGGCTCGGCAAGGTGGTGCCGCAGCGCGACAATTATTTCGCCACGCTCAACTGCGCGGTCTTTTCGGACGGCACCTTCGTCTACATTCCCGAAGGCGTGCGCTGCCCGATGGAACTGTCCACCTATTTCCGCATCAATGCGGAGAACACCGGCCAGTTCGAACGCACGCTGATCGTCGCCGAGAAAGGCAGCTACGTCAGCTACCTCGAAGGCTGCACCGCGCCGATGCGCGACGAGAACCAGCTGCACGCCGCGGTGGTGGAACTGGTCGCGATGGACGATGCGGAGATCAAGTATTCGACCGTGCAGAACTGGTACCCCGGCGATGCCGAGGGGAAGGGCGGGATCTATAATTTCGTGACCAAGCGCGGATTGTGCCAGGGCGCGCGCAGCAAGATCAGCTGGACGCAGGTTGAAACCGGCAGCGCGGTGACGTGGAAATATCCCTCCTGCGTGCTCAACGGCGTCGACAGCGTGGGCGAATTCTATTCGGTCGCGGTTACGAATAACCACCAGCAGGCGGATACGGGAACCAAGATGGTTCACAACGCGCCGGGCACCCGCAGCACGATCATCTCCAAGGGAATCAGTGCGGGCAAGAGCAACAACACCTATCGCGGGCTCGTCCGCGTGGGGCCGAATGCGGACAATGTGCGCAACCGGACGGAATGCGACAGCTTGCTGATCGGCAGCGAATGCGGTGCGCACACCGTGCCCTATATCGAGGTGAAGAACCCCACCGCGCAGATCGAGCACGAGGCCACCACCAGCAAGATCAGCGACGACCAGCTGTTCTACGCCATGCAGCGCGGCCTGGGCGAGGAAGAGGCGATGGCGCTGATCGTCAACGGCTTCGCCAAGGAAGTGATGAAGCAACTGCCGATGGAATTCGCCGTGGAAGCACAGAAGCTGCTGGCGATCTCGCTTGAGGGGAGTGTGGGGTGATGGGTGGATTCCTAGCAATCTTGGTTGGCTTAATCGCTCTTTCTTTCCTTCCTGTAATTGCAGCAGGCTGGCTCTTCGCAGGTAGGCGACCCTACCTTGTGAGCGCCCTTCTGCTTGCGGCATTCATATTCCTGTCTTCGCACGTCGAATTCCACCCAATTGCCTCGATAATCCATTACTTTGTGGTGGTTGCGCTTTACGTAGTTGGTGGGAAGATCCGGACTGGGAAAGGCACAGATGAATTGCTGAGCGGTGGAAAGAAGGAGAATGGATGATGGGTCTTTTTAGCTTTCTGTTCGGTAGTGATGAAGACGAGCCGCGGCGTGACCGCCATGGAAATGATCGCGAGAACGCCGGGGGGCCCAAAGTGAAAGACGGACCGAATGCAGGTTTGGTCCGCGCAAAAAATAAAGACGGGACTTGGCGAAAGAAACATAAGCATTGACTGACCGCAAAACCCTCAACCTGCGCGAATCCACCGAGGCGCCCGCGCTCAAGAAGCGCGGGCGTGGCTGGGAGATTTCCGACAAGCGGCTCGACCGGCTGCACGACCAGGCGCGCGAGATGCGGCGGCATCCGTCCGACGCGCACAAGGCGCTGGCCGAGCGTTTCGCAAGGGCCGATTTCGGGCGTTATTCCTTCAAGCGCTTCGCCGTGGTCGGCAGCGCGATCGTGGATTTCAACTGCCACCAGCTCGGCATGGCGATCGTGATCGACGAGGACGACACGCCCGAAGAAATCGCCCGCCGCCGTGACAAGAGCCTGGAAGCGGTCGGCATCCGCACCATGCACCTTGCGGCCAAGGACGTGCTGGAAAACATGGATGCGGTGCTCCAGCGCATCACCGCCGGCATGCGCCTGCGCATCGCGGACAAGCAGGAGGCCCGCCGCGAACACCGCCGCAATTCGCGCCCGCGGGAAGAACGCCAATGATGGCCCTCTTCGCATCCGCCCTGCTTGTCGCAACGCCAGCCCCGCAGACGCCGCCCGCCGAGACGTTTCTCGTCACCGACGACGGGGTCACTTTCGAACTCTACCCCCGCAGCGTGCGCGACAGCGGGCGCGGCTCGCTGATCGCGGAAGTGATGATCACGCTCGACACGCCGATGGACGATGGGGTTGCCAGCGCTTTCCAGATCTGGTCCTTCCAGTGCGACAAGCGGACTTCGCAAGTGGCGCTTTCGACCAGCTTCGACGCGGACGGCGAAACTCTCGAGAGCTGGCAGGACGCCCCGCATCCCACCAAGCACGAACCCGTGGCCGAAAACAGCGCGGCGGGCATCGCGCTGGCGCGTGCCTGCGAAATCGCCGGTCGCCCGGTCGGACAGTCAGCCGCTGCACAACCGGACGACGGGGGTTCGCCCGCCCAGGCCGAGCGCCGCCTCGATGCCTGCCTGAAAGCGGGCGCCGCCGGCGCCCCCCGCACCAGCCTCGTCGAAGCCGTCGTCGCACTGCGCGCCCTGTGCGGGGCACAGATCGGGCGAGTGAAGGACCACCGCGTCGCCGCTGCCACGCGCGGCCTCGAAGGCCCCGCCCGCGACGAAGCCGAAGACCAAGCCGTCCGCGCCCTCAACGACGAGATCGCGCGCATCATTGCCAACCTAACCGGATTGACTGCCTGACATGCTGAAAATCGAAAACCTCCACGCCACGGTCGGGGAAGGCGAGAACGCCAAGCCGATCCTCAAGGGCCTCAGCCTCGAACTGAACGCGGGCGAGGTCCATGCCATCATGGGGCCGAACGGCGCGGGCAAGTCGACGCTGGCCTATGTGCTGGGCGGCCGCCCGGGCTACGAGGTCACGGACGGCAGCGTGACCTTCATGGGGAAGGATCTTCTGGACCTCGAGCCGCACGAGCGCGCCGCGCTCGGCCTGTTCCTCGGCTTCCAGTACCCGGTCGAGATTCCCGGCGTATCCAACGTCCAGTTCCTGCGCGAGGCGCTGAACGCGCAGCGCGGGGAGCGCGGCGAGGGACCGCTGTCGGGCGGCGATTTCCTGAAGCTGGCGCGCGAACAGGCCGGCCTGCTGCAGCTCGACATGGACATGCTGAAGCGCAACGTGAACGTCGGCTTCTCCGGCGGCGAGAAGAAGCGCGCCGAGATGGTCCAGATGGGCATCCTCGGCCCCAAGCTGGCGATCCTCGACGAAACCGACAGCGGGCTCGACATCGATGCGCTGAAGATCGTCGGCAGCGGGATCAATTCGATCATGCGCTCAGCCGACAAGGCGGTGCTGCTGATCACGCATTACCAGCGCCTGCTCGATTACGTGCAGCCCGATTTCGTCCACATCCTCGCCGACGGCCGCATCGTGAAGACCGGCGGGCCGGAGCTGGCACGCCAGCTCGAGGACCAGGGCTATGACGAGGTGATGGCGGCGTAATGGCAGACGCAGCAACTCTTTCCGGCGCCCGGCCGACCCGCAAGGACGAAGCCTGGCGCTACTCCGCCGTCGAAGCGCTGGGCGATGTGCCGCTGGACGACTGGCGCACCATCGACGTGGGGCCGGGCGAAACCTTCCGCGACGCCTTCGCGATCGAAGGCCACGGCACCGACGTGCGCCGCCTGCGCATCCGCGTGGGCGAAGGCGCGACGTGCGAACTTTTCGGCGTCATCGCGGGCGGCGATTACGCCCGCGTCGAGGTTGAGGTAACGCTGGCGCGCGGGAGCCATTTCGAACTTGGCGGCGTGACCGTCGGCGGACGGGAGACGGTGCGCGAGTTTGTAACCCATGTGGTTCACGCAGAACCCGAAGCAACCAGTAACCAAGTTATCCGCGCCGTCCACTGGGGGCAGGGGACCGGCAATTTCCTCGGCCGGATCGATTGCGTGCGCGACGCGCAGAAGACCGACGCGGCGCAGGACTTCAAGGGGCTGCTGCTGGAAAAGGGTGCAAGCGTGAACGCCGTGCCCCAGCTCGAAATCTTTGCCGACGACGTGAAATGCGCCCACGGCGCGACGGTCGGCCAGCTGGACGAGGCAGCCCGCTTCTACATGGCGGCGCGCGGCCTTTCGCCCGAACTGGCGCGCAAGCTGCTGGTTCGCGCCTTCCTCGGCGATGCTTTCGTGGCGCTGGACGACGAGGCGGAAAGCGAGCGGCTGATGGATCTCGCCCTGTCGAAACTGGACGCGCATCTGTGAGCGATAGCGCGAACCTGAAACCCTCCCCCCGTGCGGGGGGAGATGGAGGGGGGCTTGCCGGGGAGGCTGGCCTGGACCGGGAGGGCGCAGGCCCCTCCCCAACCCCTCCCCGCACGGGGAGGGGCTCCAAAGCCGATTTCCCCGGCCTGCTGACCGCGGACGGCGGGACGTGGCATTATCTCGACACTGCCGCGACGGCGCAGAAGCCGCAGGCCGTGATCGACGCGATGAGCCGCGCGCTCGGCCGCGACTACGCCACCGTGCACCGCGGCGTCTATTCGCGCTCCGCCAACATGACGCTGGGCTTCGAAGCGGCCCGGCGGCGGGTGGCGGATTTCATCGGCGCGGCTTCCGAAAACGAAGTCGTATTCGTGCGCGGCGCGACCGAGGGCATCAACCTCGTCGCGCAAAGCTGGGGCGATGCGAATATCGCGTCCGGTGACCGGATCATGCTCAGCCAGCTGGAGCATCATTCCAACATCGTGCCTTGGCAATTGCTGGCCGAACGTACGGGCGCGGAAATCGACGTCTGCCCGCTGACCGGGGATGGCCGCATCGATCTCGACTGGCTGGAAGCCAACCTGACCGAGCGGCACAAGCTCGTCGCGCTGGCGCATGTCTCGAACGTGCTCGGCTCGATCTTGGGCGCGAAGCGGGCGGCGAAAGCGGCCCATGCGGTCGGCGCGAAGATCCTGCTCGACGGCTGCCAGAGCGCGCCGCGCATGCGCCTTTCGATGGCGGAACTGGACTGCGACTTCTTCGTGTTCTCCGCCCACAAGCTCTACGGCCCAACCGGCATCGGCGTGCTGTGGGCGCGCGAGGATATCCTGCAGGCCATGCCCCCGTGGCAGGGCGGCGGGGCGATGATCGAGTGCGTAGATTTCGGCGGCACGACCTATGCCCCCGCGCCGCAGCGGTTCGAGGCCGGCACGCCGATGATCACCGAGGCGATCGCGCTCCACGCCGCCATCGACTATGTCGAAGAGGCCGCGGGCGAGGGCGGCATGGAAGCGCTGTTCGAGCACGAGAGCCGCCTTGCCGCCACGGCGCGCGAGGAATTGTCGCGCTTCAATTCGGTCCGCCTGCTCGGCCCGGAAAAAAGCGCCGGGATCGTCTCCTTCGTGATGGAGGGGGTTCATCCGCACGATCTTGGCACCATATTGGACGAGGAAAACGTGGCGATCCGCGCAGGCCACCACTGCGCGCAGCCGCTGATGCAGCATCTCGGTGTGCCGGCGACGGCGCGCGCCAGCTTCGGCCTCTATTCGACGGAGGACGATATTGCGGCGCTGGTTCGCGGGATCGACCGCACCCTCAAGATTTTCGGCTAGGACAAGACAGATGACCGACAGCCAGACCGATACGAAGCGCGAATTCATCGCCGCACCCTCGCCCACCGAGCAGGAGGCGATGAAGCCGCCGCGCGCGCGCGTGTCCGATGCGGTGGACGAGGAAGCGCCCACGGAGAATTTGGCGGAAAAGCTCGAGCGCAAGCGCGACTATCTCGAAGGCTTCCTTGCGAAGAAGCCCGCCAATGTGCCTTCGGGCGAGCCGGGCGGCGAGCTTTACGAGGCGGTCGTCGCGGCGGTCCGTGAAATCTACGATCCGGAAATCCCGGTGAACATCTACGACCTCGGCCTCATCTACGCCGTCGACGTGTCGGCCGACGCGGATGTGGTCATCACCATGACGCTGACGACGCCGCACTGCCCGGTCGCCGAATCGATGCCTGCCGAGGTGGAGCTGCGCGCCGGCGCGGTGCCGGGTGTGCGCGATGCGCAGGTGAATCTCGTGTTCGACCCGCCGTGGGACCCGGCCAAGATGAGCGACGAAGCGCGCCTCGAATTGGGGATGCTGTGATGGCCGAAACGAAGACCCGCCCCGCCCCCAAAGCCGCCGTCGTGCTGACGACCCGCGCCGAGGCGCGGATCGCGCAGCTGATGGCGAAGGCGCCCGCCGATGCGATCGGCGTCAAGCTGTCGACCCCGCGCCGGGGCTGTTCGGGCCTCGCCTACTCGGTCGACTATGTCAGCGAGGAAGCGAAGTTCGACGAGAAGATCGAAACGCCCGGCGGCACGTTCTACATCGACGGGGCGAGCGTGCTCTACCTCGTCGGCAGCGTGATGGACTGGGTGGAAGACGATTTCTCCGCCGGCTTCACCTTCGAAAACCCGAACGCCAAGGGCGCCTGCGGCTGCGGCGAAAGCTTCATGGTCTGACGTGTAGGGGCGCGGCGGGCCTCAGCGGTTCGCGGCCTCTTCCTCGGCAAGGAAATCGAGCAGCGCCTGCTCGTATTCGTCGACTTCGCCGTCCGCCTCGATGCGGGCGTAGAGCCACTCCAGCTCGTGGTCTTCCAGCGCGGCTTCGCGCTCCACCCCGGCATTACGCGCTGCGATACGGTGCTTTTCCGGATCGCCGCTGAAGGCGACTTTCACGCCCCATGCGGCGTCGCCCAGGACGTTGCCTTTCGCATTCCACGCCCGGCCGATCATGCTGCCGATCCCGCCGCGATCCTCGGCGATGACGGCGTTGAGCTCGATCGCCCGTTCGCGGCTGATCTGCGCATTTGCGCCGACGAAGCCCATCAGGAAATTGGCCACGCCTTGCACGAAGAGGCGCTTCCATTCGGGATCGTTGGCTTGTCCCAGCGAAGCGTCCTTGAGGCGGAACAGCAGCTCCGCCTCGCGCGCGCCGACGCACGCGGCGCAGGGCCATGACCTCTTCGGGCGTGATCACCCCGTCGGCGCTGGCGCGTTCGGTGATGGTGGCGAAATGCAAGCTCATGTGCGGCTGGTCCCCCGGTATTATCCGGCGAGAACCATAGGCAAACGGCGTTAATTCGCGGTTAGCGCCGTCTGGCTGCGGGTTAGCGCCGGAGGGCCTGGATACAGGCAGCCCGGTCGACATCCAGCCCGTCGCTGGTCCGCCGCGCTTCCACCCAGGTGGCGATAGCGACCCCGTTTTCCGCAGGGTAGAGGTAGAATTCGAGCACGCAGGCCTGCCCGCGGTACTGCAACTTGCGCGCGTCGCCTTCCGCCACGTCGAGATCGGCAACACCGAATTGCGAGCTCAGCTGGCTGGCCGTCGCGCCGATCACCGTTTCGAGGCCGGGAAGCTGCATCACCTGCACGCCCGGCACGGTCGGCGTGCTGGGCACCGGTGCCTGCGGATAGGTGACGCGCACGCCCCCCCCCTGCGAGCGCGTCTGCGGCCCGCTTTGCGATGTAGACGCACAAGCCCCCAACAGGGCCAGGAGGAAGATCGGAATACTAGCGCGCAGGGTCATCGCCATGCCCCATATTGCGATGGACGAGGTGCGTCGAGGCCGCAGCGCCCAGAACCGGTGCGACGAGGTTTACGCCCGGCAGGCTGAGCAGGACCGCCGCCACACCGCCGAGGCCGAAGCGCTGGAACGGCCCGACCGGCGGCCCCACCGACGACCGGTCCCGCATGTCCGGCGCGGCATGGCGGTTCCAGACCATGTCCTGCAATTCGCGCCCCAGCAGGATCGCGTTGACGAACAGGAACACGAAGGCCGTGCCGATGCCCGTGATCAGCAGCGCGAGGGCAACCGGCAGGGCGATCAGGTTGACGAGCAGCGCCCGACCCGCGGCGCGCAGGCTGGCGCGAACCTGTTCGCCCATCGGTATGGTGCGGGCCGACATGGCGCGGCCGGGATAATGTTTCGCCTCGACCACCGCGACCACGTCGTCGGCGAAGAATTGCACCACCGCCATCGCGACGATGCGCCACAGCAGCCACAGCCCGATCAGCGAGAGTATAAACGCCAGCGCGCCGCGGATACCGCCTGCCCCGGGCACCACCGTATCGGTCAAACCGCCGCCTGCCAGCAGCGCGTCGATCGCGAACCAGCCAGCAAGGCCGAGCACCGCAAAGATCGCGAGGGAAACCAGCACCGATTTCAGCAGGATGCGCAGGATCTGCGGATCGAACAGTTGGCGCAGCGCGAGCAGGTAGGAGGCGGGGAGGGCGGTCATCGAAGCCACGGTCACTCGCCCGCCCCCGCCACGCTGTCAATTACCCATCGAGCGGCGCGCAACGGCCCGGCCTCCACGCAACCATTTGCCGGGAGCGATGCTTGCACGGCGGGCCGGTGCCGCCTATCGCGCCGCCAGTCACTTCAGGCGCCCGTCCACCCAAGTCGGTTCCGGCGCCCCAACCTGCAGGAAATTCCATGTCCGAACCCCGTTACGACGTTATCGCCATCGGCAACGCCGTGGTCGACGTCATCGCCAGCTGCTCCGACGAACTCATTGCCGAGCTTGGCCTCAATCGCGGCGGGATGACGCTGGTCGATGCCGAGGGTGCGACGCGGCTGTACGACGCGATGGGACAGGCGCGCGAAGTTTCCGGCGGATCGGCGGCGAATACGCTGGCGGGCGCCTCGCTGCTCGGCCTGCAATGCGCCTTCGTGGGCCAGGTGTGCGACGACCAGCTGGGCGAAGTCTTCACCCACGACATGCGCGCCACCGGCATCGATTTCGACACGCCGCCGCTCAGCGACGAGCCGCCCACCGGGCGCTGCCTGATCTTCGTGACGCCCGATGGCGAGCGGACCATGAACACCTTCCTCGGCGCGGGCCAGTTCCTGCCGGCATCCGCGTTGGACGAGGACCTGATCGCCAGCGGCGCGATCCTCTATCTCGAAGGCTATCTGTGGGATCCGGAAGAACCGCGCAAGGCGATGCGCCGCGCGATCGACGTGGCCCGCAGCGCCGAGCGCAAGATCGCCTTCACTGCGAGCGAAAGCTTCGTGATCGACCGCCACGGCGACGATTTCCGCGCCATGATCGACGACGGTGTGATCGACATCCTGTTCGTCAACGAACACGAACTGGCAACGCTGACGGGCGAAAGCGACTTCGAGGCGGGCATCGCCGCCGTCGTCGGCAAGGTGCCTCTGCTGGTCGCGACCAAGGGCGAAAAGGGCGCGGTCGCCATCCATGACGGCGAACGGGCCGAAGTGGCGGCGGAGCCCATCGACAAGGTCGTCGACACCACCGGCGCGGGCGACCAGTTCGCCGCCGGGTTCCTGTCCGGCCATGCGAAGGGGGAGAGCCTGGAGCGCTGCCTGAAGCGCGGCGCCATCGCCGCTGCCGAAGTCATCAGCCATTACGGCCCGCGGCCCGAAGCCGACATGAAGGCGCTGATGGCGGAAAAGCTGGGCTAGACACTACACACCGCGCGCCTGTTCCCTCGCGTCACCCCGGCCACCGAGCCGGGGTCCCGCTTTTTATGCGGGCGAGCGTCTCTGCCGAGAACGCAGCGGGACCCCAGATAGGCAGGGTGGCGAGGCGCAAGCGTCACGGCTGCCGGTTATTTCGCAACGGCATTGACAAGGCGCACGCCCTGTTTGTGGTTCCGAACGCCCTTACCCCTTTCGCGCCAAGAAGCAGATGTGGCCCGAGAAGCGCAGCTTGGCGTAATTCTGCGTGCGCGCATCCCAGCCTTTAAGCTTCGCGGCGACCGCGAACAGCGGGTAGGCGAGTGGCAGGCGGCCGATGGTCCGCATCGACAGCTGCCGCGCGATCAAGGCCATGCCTTCGATCCCCGGGCGCATCGCGTCCAGCACCAAGCCGTTGTCTTCGACGATGCGGAACAGGCCGTAAGGCGTGTAGTTGAAGATCGAGAACGAGTGATACGGCTCGAGGTTGGACAGCGAGCCGGCGAAGATCCCGCCCGATTTCAGCACGCGGGCGATTTCCGCCACCACCCGGTCGGGATGGCGGACATGTTCGAACACCTGCCGCGAATAGACGATGTCGAAACTGTCGTCGGCAAAGGGCAAATCGGTGCCGCTGTAGCTGACGAACCTGCCGTCCTCGCGCGTGCGACTGGCGACTTCGGGCGAAACCTCGATATCGCAGCCGGTGTAGTCTGCCCCGGGCGCAAGGGCGCGGATGAGGTCGAGGCCGCGCCCGTCGCCGCAGCCCAGGTCGAGCACCCTGGGCGCGTCCGCACCGCACCGTGCCAGCGCCTCGGCGACCATGTCCTCCGCGCTGGAGGTGCGCGCATGGTCGCCGGGGATGGTGCGCGCGATCAGCTCGTATTCGGGGCCGTGGATGCCCACGCTCAGGCCCTTTTGCGTTGCCGCTCGCGCGCGATCTCGCGGTGGCCGATGTCGCTGCGGTAGAAGCCGGTCGCAAAATCGATCCTGGCCACGGCGGCATAGGCGGCATCGCGCGCGGCCTCGACCGTCGGGCCGGTGGCGGTAACGTTGAGCACGCGCCCGCCCGCGGCGACCAGCGCGCCGTCCTCCATCCGCGTGCCGGCGTGGAAGACCTTGGCGCCCTCAGCCTCGGCGTCCTGCAAGTCGATCGTGCCGCCGCGTGCCGGGGTGCCGGGATAGCCTTCGGCCGCCATCACCACCGTCATGGCGGTGTCGGGCGACAGCTGCGGTGCGCCGATCCCGGCCAGTTCGCCCCTCGCGCAGGCGAGCATCAGTTCGCCGAGATCGCTTTCCAGCCGGGTCATCAGCACCTGGCATTCGGGATCGCCGAAGCGGCAATTGTATTCGATCAGCTTGGGGCCGTCTGTCGTCAGCATCAGGCCGGCATAGAGCACGCCTGAATAGGGTGTGCCTTCCGCCTTCATTGCGGCGACCGTGGGCCGGATGATCTCCGCCATTGCCCGCTCGCGCAGCTCCGGCGTCAGGACGGGCGCGGGGCTGTAGGCGCCCATGCCGCCGGTGTTGGGGCCGGTGTCGCCGTCGCCCACGCGCTTGTGATCCTGCGCGCTGCCGCACGGCACCACGGTCTCGCCGTCGGTGATGGCGAACAGGCTGGCTTCCTCGCCGGTAAGGAATTCCTCGATCACGACCTGCGACCCGGCATCGCCGAATTTGCCGCCGAACATTTCGGCTAGCGCCTCGTGCGCTTCGCTCGCGCTCTCTGCGATGACAACGCCCTTGCCCGCCGCCAGCCCGTCGGCCTTGATGACATAGGGCGGCTCGCCCAGCTTCTCGAGCGCGGCGAGCCCTTCGTCGTAGGTCGCGACTTCGAAATAACGCGCGGTGGGTATGTCTGCCCGGTCGCACAAACGCTTGGTAAAGGCCTTGCTGCCTTCCAGCTGCGCTGCCGCCTTGTCGGGCCCGAACACGGGGATGTCGCTGGCGCGCAGGCTGTCGCCCAGTCCGTCGACCAGCGGCGCTTCCGGCCCGATGACCACCAGGCCGATGTCGTTCTCGGCGCAGAACGCGGCGACCTCACCGTGATTCTTGGCGTCGAGCGGCACGTTGCGCCCGCATTCCGCCGTCCCCGGGTTGCCCGGGCTGACGAAAAGCGTACCGCCGCCCAGCACGCGGGATTGCGCCAGCTTCCATGCCAGCGCATGTTCGCGTCCGCCCGAACCGATGAGCAGGATATTCATGGCCGACCCCCATAGCAGCGATGCCGATGTTCCGAATGGCGATCTGGTAGCGAAGGGCGTGCGCGGGGACAACGCCGAGCCGGTTTCCGTCAGCGAGATATCCGCGCGTTTGAAGCGCATGGTGGAGGGCGAATTCGGCTACATCCGGCTGCGCGGGGAGCTTTCGGGCGTGAAGCGGGCAGCATCGGGCCACGTCTATTGCGCGCTGAAGGACGACAAGGCGGTGCTCGACGGGGTGATGTGGCGCGGCACCGCGCAGCGGCTCGCGTTCGCGCCGGAAGACGGGCTGGAAGTCGTCGCGACCGGCAAGCTGACGACCTATCCGGGCCGCTCGAAATACCAGATCGTGATCGAACGGATGGAGATCGCGGGGGAGGGCGCGCTGCTCGCCCTGCTCGAAAAGAACCGGCTGCGGTTCGAGGCGGAGGGGCTGTTCGCCGCATCGCGCAAGCAGCCGCTGCCGTTCCTGCCGCGTAGGATCGGCGTCGTGACGTCTCCTACAGGGGCGGTCATCCGCGACATCCTCCACCGACTGGCCGACCGCTTCCGGGTCCACGTGATGCTGTGGCCGGTCATCGTGCAGGGGCAGGGCGCGGCGGAGCAGGTCGCCGCCGCCATCCGCGGCTTCGACGCCATGCCAAAAGACGGCCCCCTCGCGCAGCCCGATCTGCTCATAGTAGGCCGCGGCGGCGGCTCGATCGAGGATTTGTGGGCCTTCAACGAGGAAGTCGTGGTGCGCGCCATCGCGGAATGCAGCATCCCGCTGATCAGCGCGGTCGGCCATGAAACCGACACCACGCTGGCCGATTTCGCCGCCGACCGCCGCGCGCCCACACCCACAGCAGCGGCCGAAATGGCGGTGCCCGTCCGGGCGGAACTTGCCTTGCAGATAGACGATCTCGCCCTGCGCCAGCGCCGCTTCGCCCCCCGTCCGGTGACGCTGGGGCGCGAACGGCTGGAGGCGCGCTGGCAGCGCCTGCCCCGGCCCGAAGCCCTCACCCAGCAAGCCGCACAGAAGCTCGACGATCTCGGCGAAAGGCTGCGGCGCGGCCTTGCCGACCGGGCGGCGAAGGCGCGCGAGCCGCTGCTAGGCTGGGCGGGTAGGCTGCAATCGGGCCTCGCCCAGCGCGGCATCGCGGAACGCCGCCGGCAGCTGGACCGGGCGAAGCTCGCACCTCGGCTGCTCCAGCGCAACGCGCGCACTGCGCAGGAACGCTTCGCCGGTCTTGCGCGCGTTTTCGGGACGCTCAGCCCGCTCGGCCCGCTCGACCGCGGCTTCGCGCTCGTCACCGGGCTTGACGGCAACCCGCGGACGTCGGCCGCCGCTGCCCGGCAGGAAGCCTCGCTGGTGCTACGCTTCAAGGACGACACAGTGGAGGTGACAACCGGCAGCGCGCCGGCCGTCAGCCAGCCCACCGTCAGGCCGAAAGCGAAGCGCGCGCCCGCAAAGCCTCCCGGTGCGGACCAACCGAAATTGCTTTAGCGTCGCCGGACCCCTACATGGTCCGACATGTTGTTTTCCCGCCAGGATGGCCCCGCCCAACTCGTCTACAGCGCCAACGATTTCCGCATCGTGCGCCCCGGTAAATTCGTCTTCTGCGCCGCGACCGAAGCGGAAATCCCGCTCGAGGCGCTGCGTTATTGGAGCGTCGACTTGCAGGAAGCCTACGCCACGGCCGAAGCCGCGACGCAGCGCCTGATGGGCGAGGGCGAATGAGGCTTTTCGCGAGCGTCGCCACGGCCACGTTGCTGTCCGCCTGCATCCCGCAAGTGGACACCGCCGATACCTCTGGCAGGGCGCCTGCACCCGCTCCGACGATCACGCCGCAGGTTGCCGCCCCTCCGCCGGCGGTCGCTATCCCCGTGCCTGCGGAATTCACCGCCCTGGAGGGTGAGTTCACCCAAGGCGGCTTCGTGCGCGGCTACGCCCCTGTCGGGACGGTCGCACTGACCATCGACGACGCGGAGGTCGCGCTCGGTGTGGACCGCTATTTCTTTGCCGGCATCAATCGCGATTCCCAAAGCAGCGCCACACTCGTCGCGAGACTGGAAGACGGGCGCATCCTACGGGAGACGATAGAGGTATCACCGCGCGAATGGCGGCTGGAGCGGGTCAATCTCGCCCGTCCCACCGGCAGCGCCAGCGAGGCATTCATGCGCCGCCGCGCGCCGGAACTGGCCCGGATCAACGCCGCGCGCGACGTCCGCTCGGATATCGACGGTTGGCGGCAGGACTTCGTCTGGCCGGTAAAAGGCCGCATCTCCGGCATGTTCGGGTCCCAGCGAATCTATCGCGGCGTTCCCGGCAGCTACCACTCCGGTATCGACATCGCGCCGGGTGCCGGGGTGCCCTTCGTCGCGCCGGCGGACGGAGTTGTAGTGCTCGCTGCGCCCGAGGAATTCTCGCTCGAAGGCAAGCTCCTCATCGTCGACCACGGCAACGGCCTCAACAGCGCGTTCCTCCACGCAAGCGAACTGGCGGTGGGGGAAGGCGAAACCGTGCGGCAGGGTCAGTATCTCGGCAGGATCGGCGCGACTGGCTCGGCCACCGGCCCGCACTTGCACTGGAGCGTAAAGTGGGGCGCGGCGCGGCTCGATCCCATCCTCCTGACCGGCCCCATGTAAAGCGCCCGCGATGGCGGTTTCGCGCAGTCGCCTTGGCGCAGCGTTGCTGCTGGCGCTCGCCGCCGCGCCGGGGCAGTGCATCCGGCACGAACCGCCTCCTTCGAACGACCGCGTCGGGCTGGAGCTGGCGGAGATTCCGCTCGACCCCGCCGTCGCTGTCGCGCGCGGCGGAGCGGACATCGCGCTCGAACAGGCGTGGGAGATCACGAGCCCGTTTACCGGCTTCGGCAGCCTGTCCGGCCTAGCCGTGCAGCGCAGCGGCCGGCTGGTGGCGGTGAGCGACCAGGGCATGCGCATCGGCTTCGCCCCGCCGCCCGCGCGGCCCGACCCGGTATTTGAAGCCGTATCCGACAAGCAAGTCGTCAAGAACCTGCGCGATCTCGAAGCGGTCGCCATCGATCCCGCGGGGCGCGAATGGGTCGCTTTCGAAGGCGCCGACAAGCTCGCTTGGCGCGCTACGGCGCGCGAGCCGTGGCGCTATGTCGAAACCCCCGGGACCGCAGACTGGCCTGCCAACGGCGGGGCCGAAACGATGATCTTCCTGACTGGCGGCGAACTGCTCCTCGTAGAAGAAGCGACCGATGCGCACAGGGCCGCGCGCGCCGTGCTTTATAGCGACTTGGCAGCAGCGCCACTGCGCTTCTCTCTCCGCCCGCCGCTTGGCTACCGCACGACCGATGCGGCGACCTTGCCCGACGGGCGAGTGCTCATCCTGCTGCGTGGATTGCGCGTCATGCCCCCCGGCTTCCTTGCTAAGATCGTTCTGGCGGACCCTGAGGCTATCCGCGAGGGCGCGGTCTGGTCGGGCGTCGAAATCGCCCGCATCGCCGCACCCGCGCCGGTCGACAATATGGAAGGGATCGCGGTGGCGCCGCGCCCCGACGGTGCGCTCGACGTCTGGCTGGTCAGCGACGACAACGGCGTGCAGTTGCAGCGCACGGTGCTGATGCGGCTGCGCTATCGCCCGCCGCCGCGCGGATGACGGACAGCAAAAAGGGCGCTGCCGTCATGGCGCGCCCTTCTTGCACTTGCGGCGCGGGCCGTGGGCCCGCAACCGGTCAGGCTGCCTGTTCGGCGCCTTCGCTCTTCTTCAGCTCGCGCTTCACCTTGAGCGCGCGGGCCGACAGCTTCGCGTCGGGCGTCTTCATCAGCCAGTTGTCGAGGCCGCCATTGTGCTCGACCGAGCGCAGCGCGTGCGTCGTGACGCGAAACTTGAAGCTGCGGTCCAGCTTTTCGCTGAGCAGCGTCACGTTCTGCAGGTTGGGCAGGAAGACACGCTTGGTGCGGTTGTTGGCGTGGCTTACGTTGTTGCCGACCTGGCGGGTCTTGCCGGTCAGTTCGCAGATGCGCGACATGGTTGGTTCTCGTTCAAATCTTCGGGTTTCACAGGAAAGGCGCGCGCATAGCGGCGCCCGTGCGAATCGTCAAGCGACGAGCGCCATTGCGGCGCTTGCCCGGGGGCACTAGCAGAAAGGCGATGGCAGCGCACCCCTTCTCGCATTTCATGAACGAGGCGCTGGCGCTGGCGCGCGAAGCGGCGGCGGCGGGCGAGGTGCCGGTCGGCGCCGTGGTGGTTTCGGGCGGCACCATTGTCGGCTGCGGACGCAACCGCACGCTGGCCGACCATGACCCCAGCGGACACGCGGAAATCGTCGCCTTGCGCGATGCCGCGCAAACGCTTGGCAACCACCGGCTGGGCAATTGCGACCTGTGGGTCACGCTGGAGCCGTGCGCGATGTGCGCCGGTGCCATCGCCCACGCGCGGATCGCGCGGCTCTACTACGGGGCTTCCGATGCGAAAGGCGGCGCGGTGGAGCACGGTGCGCGCCTGTTCGCGCAGGCCCAGACAATCCACGCCCCGCAAGTCTATTCCGGGATGGCGGCGGACGAGGCGGCTGCCCTGCTGCGCGAATTCTTTGCCGAGCGGCGGGGCTAGAGGCCGCGCCAGATCTTGAGCGGCGCGTTGTCGGCAAGTCCGTAGCGCGTGCGATCGCATCGTACCGGCATGAAGTCACGCCCGTAGCAGAGCCGAACTTCCTGCAGCCAACCGCGCGCATTTGCCTTGATACCGACCATCGAAGGCTGGAAGGGCGGGTTCGCCTCGGCGAACCGTTGCCGAAGGATCCCCGCGTTCAGCCCGTCTTCGCGGGATAGCCGGTCGAGATCGGGCCAGCGCAGCGAATTCCACAGGATGCCCGACACCTTGAAGTAAGTATCCGGCCGGCGCACCATGCAGGTGCCGTGCTTCGCCCATTGCCGGGCCGCCAGCCGCGCGGAGGGCGAGCGGCACATCTGCGCGCCGAGAAGCGTGGGGGAGGGCTGGCGCGCTGTCGGGCACCATTGCGGCCAGCGGCCCCCGCGCCCGTCCGGCCACAGGCCATGCAATACCATCCCGAAGCGCCCACTGCGCCCGGAACACTGGCGCGCCTGTGAGGCCTGCCGCGTGCGCGTCCGGCAGAATTCCGGCGACCAGCTTGCGGCGAGGGTATAGCCCGTTACCGGCATGACCCGCACGGGGCCGTCGCGCCGCACGGGCGGGACGATGATCCGCGCGGGGGCCCTGCACTGGTAGGCTTGCGCCAAGGCATCGGCAGGCGGCCAAGCGACCCACGACGACAAGGCGACGAATAGAACGCTTGCCGACGCTTTGCTTATCATTCGTCGATGACGGTGCCCGGTGCCCGGCTCGCGCGAAAATAGTTCTCGGCATCCTTGCGGAAAAGCAGGAGCGCAGCGAGCACCCAGATGGCGAAGCGCGCGATTTCCAGGGAAGTGCCGAAAGCACCCATTCTGGCGGCGAGCAGCGGCGCGTTTGCGGCGGTGAGGGCGAGCACGACCATCGCGAATATTGTGAAAATCCATCGCGCGATCGAGCTTGCCCGCAGGACTATGAAGAACCAGAGGGCAGCGAACAGCACGATCAGGAACAAGACGCCGGCTGCCAGAAAAAGCGCCGGATCGGCGCCCGATTCGGCAAGGCCGCTCGCTTCAGTAGAAAGCTCGCGGTTCACGATCGCCGCGCAGATATTCAGAATTACGCCTAGCCAGAAAAGGGCGTTGAAAAAGCGTATCGATGGCGGTTTTTGCATTGTGGTGGCCCCCTCACGAAGCCGACGCGTAGCGGATGGCCCCGCGCGGATAAAGCATCATTTGATGGAGGAGAGCGGGGCGAACATCGCCGCCGCTGCTCCGCCCGCGATGGCGACGCCGTAAGGCAGGGTCATGGCGCCTTGCGCATCGCCGCTGCCTCGAACCTTCGCGACGAGCCACCATACGCCCGCCAGGAGCGCGCCGCACAGTGCGACGAGCACCAGCAGCCGGATCGCTTCGCCGAGCGCGAACCAGCCGGCGATCCCGGTATAGAACTTGGCATCGCCGCCGCCCCAGAACTTGATCGCATAAATCGCCATGCCGACGACCAGCGCCGCGAGGGCATGAAGCGCGTGGTTGCCCGTGACGGACCAGCCCGAGGCGTAGGCGGTAAAGCCCAGCCCGGTTACGAGCAGCGCGAAGCTGACCCAGTTGGGGATGCGCCGCGATCGCAGGTCCGAAACCGCGCCGACCGCGATCAGGAGGGCGAAGATCGCTCCTCCGACCAGGATGCCTGCGTTTGCCAGCACGTGCGATCAGTTGCCGAACTGGATGCGCACGGGATAGCGGCCGCCCGCGCCGCCCTGCGCCACTTGCACGCCGCGGCGATAGGGCTGGGGGCCCGTCACCCGGGTCACGCCCTGGGTGGTGATGAACACTTCGCGATTTGCGGCGGCAACCTGCGGTGCTCCCGAACCGACGCGGACTTCGAGCGGACGCTGAGTCGCGGCGGCGAGGGGCCGTGCGGGCTGCTCTGCTCGCGCCGCGACCATGATCGTGTTCGGCCGGGCTTCGGCGCCCGGACGGGTCGGCGTGAAAGGCTCGAATGCCGCGGCAAAGCCCATGCTGCTGACAGCTTCCGGCATTGCCGGCACGTCGGCGGGAGCGGTTTCTGTGGGCGCGTCCTGGGCCTCGGCAAATACGGGCGCTTCCACGGTGACGCTACCTTCGAGGCGGGCCAGGTTGCGGGCGAATTTCTCGTTCTCCGGCGCAAGTGCGATGGCTTCGCGGAAATAGCGTTCGGCCAGGTCTTCCCGCCCGATCCGCGCGTAGGACACGGCCAGGCCATTCGCCGCATCGGCGGCATAGTCGCGGTGCACGCCCGCCTGCCGGAAAGCATCGATGGCGGCGGTGACGCGGCCATGGGCGAGGTGGGTCCGGCCTGCCTCGAGGCGCTCGGCGAAATATTCGTCGAGCGAGGCGCCGGATGCGTTCTCCGCACTTTGCGTGCCGCCCGGCGTGGTCATGGCCGAGCATGCGCCCAGCGCGAGCGGCGCGGCGACGAGGATGGCGATGGTGGCGGGCTTCTTCATGGGATCATCCCCCTTGCATGATCGGGAAAATATCGCGGGCGACGCGAATGCTGGCGGGCAGCATCAGCACGCCGATCATCGTCGGCAGCATGAAGACGACGAGCGGAATGGAAATGAGGACCGGCAGGCGGTGCGCCTTTTCCTCGGCCCGCATCCGGCGCCGCTCGCGCATTTCGGCGGCATAGACGCGCAGGGTCGAGGCGATCGAGGTGCCCAGCTTGTCGGACTGGATCAGCAGCGTGGTGAAGGAGCGGATTTCATCGACCGCGACCATGTCCGCCAGCTTGCGGAAGGCCTCCTCGCGGGTCGCGCCGGCGCGCAGCCGCAAGGTCGTCACCCCCAGGAGGTTGGCGACGAGGGGATGCGAATGGACCATTTCGCGGCCCACCCGGTCCAGCGCGGCTTCGATGCCGAGGCCGGCTTCGACGCAAACGAGGATCAGGTCGAGGCAGTCCGGAAAACCGTTGATGATGGCCTCGCGCCGCCGGTCGGCCCGCGCGCGAACGAACAGGTTGGGCAAGTACAGGCCGAGCAGCGCCAGCAGCGCCCCGATGATGTAGACGCGCAGGAAGCTGGGCGGATCGTCGCCGGAGAACGCCAGCAGCACGTAAAGCGCCGGGATCAGGAAGATCATCCCGAGCCGCACGAGCGTGAAGATCTTCGGTGCGGCGGGCGAGGTATAGCCGGCTGCGACCAGTTTTTCGCGCAGGCGGTCGCTCTTGGTGTCGGTGAGGTCGAGGCCCGTGCGCTCGATCAACTCGGCCAGCTTGCCCCAGCTCGTGGCCCGCTCGTCGGCGCGCAGGCTGGCAGTGCCGGCGGCAGTCTGGATTGTCGGCTTGCCGGCGATGGTCTTAAGACCGGCACGCATCGTCGCGCGCTTCGAGGCATAGGCCATGGCCGTGAACGCCACGATCGCCACGATCGCGAAGATCGCCAGGAGGACGGCGAGGCGGGCGGCGCTGCTGGTGGCGATGACGTCCATGGGCTCAGACTTTCAAGTCGATCAGCTTGCGGAGCCAGATGAACCCGATTGTGTAGAGGATGCCGAGCCTGATGAAGCCGAACAGGAACATCGGCTCGTCCGCCGTGGCGAGGTAGAATTCGGGGTTCACGCTGAACATGCCGACGAAGGCGACGATGGGCAGGGCGGTCAGCATCCAGCCGGTCATCCGCCCCTCGCTGCTGAGCGCGCGGACTTTCATGTAAAGACTGGCCCGTTCGCGGATTACGTCGGCGAGGTTCTGCAGAATTTCGGCAAGGTTGCCACCCGTCTCGCTCTGCACCGAGAGGGAGAGGACGAACATGCGGATATCATCGAGGTTCCATCGGTCGGCCATCGCGCACGGTTGGCAAACGAGGTTAACGGCGGCGAAAGACAATTGCACCCGGCGATGTTGCAAAGCACCAAACTTGCCAGCCCCCTGGGGCCATGTGCTATTCAGCCATCAAGGGGCCGCGATATCGTCAGCTATGCCAAGGGGGCAGGGCAGCCGTAGCAATGGACAAGCCGAGTTTCGACACGCGCTTCTTCGCGCTTCCCGAAGAAGTCTTCTGCTGCATCACCAGCGTTTACAGGGTCGAAATCCGCTTGCCCGGCGACCGGGAATTCAGCGACGCGCTTCAGCCGGAACTGGCCAACGTCCGCATCATGCGCGGCAGCTTGCCGGTCAGCCGGATCGGCGATGGCCCGGTGCTTGAAGACGCGGATTGCTACGTCAGCGGGCCGACCAGCCACCCGGCGCATTTCACCATGGGTTCGGCCCGCCTGTGGGGCATCGGCATCAAGCCGTGCGGCTGGGCGCGCATGGCGCGCACGCCGGCGGACGGTGCCGCCAACACGCTGTTCGATGGCCGTGAGCAGCGCATCTTTCCTGGCCTCGGTGCCCTGACCGACGCCATCCTCGCCGCGCCGCCCGACGACGAGCGCGAATTCGGTCTTATCGCCCAGTGGCTGGCCTCGCTCGCCAGCGATCCGCCCGATCTGCGCACGGTGAAGGCGGTGCAGCAGGCCTTGCTCGACCCGGAAATCAAGACGGTCGAGCAGCTGGCCGATGCCAGCGCCACCCATGTGCGATCGCTGGAGCGGGTTTGCCGCAAGCATTTCGGTTTCCCGCCCAAGTTGTTGCTGCGGCGGCAGAGGCTGATGCGGGTGCTGGCGGATTACCTCGTCAAGGGCGCAACCTGCTGGACCGAGGTGATGGACCCGCAATATACCGACCACGCCCAGTTCACGCGCGAATTCAAGCATTTCATGGGCGTTTCGCCGAGTGAATACGCGCGTTTCGACCTACCGCTGATGCGGGCCTTCGTGCGCCAGCGCCTGGCCGATTTCGGATCGCCGGTGCAGGTGCTTGACAAGTCCTGAGCACGGTCAGTCCAGCGGAGTGAAATCGAGCCCTATATCGGCGGCCGGCGCGCTCTGCGTCAGGCGCCCGACGGAAACGTAATCGACGCCGGTCGCGGCCTTGGCAGCGATCGTGTCGAGGTTGATGCCGCCGCTCGCCTCGGTCGGCACGCGGCCGGCAACCAGCGCCACTGCTTCGCGCAAGGTCGCAGGGCCCATGTTGTCGAGCAACAGGCGGGTCGCCCCGGCTTCCAGCGCCGGTTCGATCTGGTCGATCCGGTCGACTTCGCAGATGATGTCGCTCACCCCGGCATCGCGCGCGCGGCGGACCGCCTCGCCCACGCTGCCGGCGACGAGGATGTGGTTGTCCTTGATCATCGCCGCATCCCACAATCCCATGCGGTGGTTGCTCGCCCCGCCCATCCGCACGGCGTATTTCTCGAGCACGCGCAGGCCGGGTATCGTCTTGCGGGTGTCGAGCAGGGTGCAATGGGGATTGGCCATCGCATCGACATACTCGCGCACCATCGTCGCGATGCCTGAAAGGTGCTGCACCGTGTTGAGCGCGCTGCGCTCTGCCGTCAGCATGGCGCGGGCATTGCCTTTGAGCCGCATCAGGTCGGTGCCGCCCGCGACTTGCGCCCCCTCCTCGACCAGGATGTCGATTTGCATGTCGGGGTCGAGCTGGCGGAAGAAAGCCTCCGCCACCGGCAGGCCGGCCACGGTGATCGGATCGCGGCTGTCCATCACGCCGGAAAACCGCGCCTCTGCGGGAATGACGCTTTCAGCGGTCACATCTTTCCCTCCTCCTTCGGCCCAGTCGCCGAGATCCTCGGCCAGCGTATCGGCAACGAAGGCGTCGAGATCGAAGCCGGGCAGCGCGAACCCCATCAGTGCACGAACCGCGCGACCACGTCGCGGTAGCTGCGGCTGACTTTCACTTCGCTGCCGCTATCGAGCACGAGAAAGCATTCGCCATTGGTGTGCGGCTTCACCTGCCGGACGAGGTCGAGATTGACGATGGTCGAGCGATGGACACGCTGGAAGGTCTTGGGATCGAGCCTGCGTTCCAGGTCTTTCATCGTCTCGCGCAGGACCAGCGAATTGTCGCCGGTGGAAATGATCATGTAATCGCCCGCCGCCTCGATATGTTCGATCGTCGCGACATCGACGCGGAAGATCTGCCCGCGGTCCTTCACGTTGATCAGCTTCTCGTAACGGCTGCCGGTGTCCTCTTCCTCGGCTGCGGCTTCGGCCGCGTCGGGGGCCACTTCGGCGAGCACTTCTCGCAGCTTTTCGGCATCCTCCGCCGATTTCTTTTCGGCGAGGCGCTGGCGAACGCGCTCGATCGTGTCGGCCAGCCTGTCCTCGTCCACCGGCTTCATCAGGTAATTGACGGCGTTGGCCTCGAAAGCGCGGATTGCATGTTCTTCGAACGCGGTGACGAAGACGAACAGCGGCGGCTCGATCTCCATCACGCCCTTCACCACCGAGAAACCGTCGAAGCCCGGCATCTGGATGTCGAGGAAGACGAGATCGGGCTTTTCGGTCTTGATCGCGCGGATCGCCTCGCGCCCGTTGGCACAAGTGGCGATGATCTCGATATCCTCGAACGGTTCGAGCCGGAGTTGCAGGCCCTGGATCGCGAGCTTTTCATCGTCGACGAGGATGGTGCGGATGGTCATGTGGCTTGTCCAAGTTGGGGCGGGGTGAGGGGGCGTTCCGCCGGGGATGACGGGGCGGCGATGGCCGGCTTGGTGGCGCGGCCAGCCTGGCCGGCGGCCTTGTCGGCCTCTTCGGCGATTTCGTACGGCAATTCCAGCGTCACGGTGAATCCGCCGCCCGGCGGGGCAACGATGTCGAAACGCTGCTCCTCGCCATAGGCCTGCTGCAGGCGGTCGCGGATGTTGGCGAGGCCAACGCCGGTGGAACGGTCGTCCTCGCCCGTGCTGCCGGGCAGGCTGGCGGGGTCGCGGCCCGGATCGATGCCCGGACCGGTATCGATAACGGAAATCTGCAACCGATTGCCCAGCTGCCGGGCGCGAACCTTGATCTCCGCGCCTTCTTCCTGCGGGGAGACGGCGTATTTGATCGCGTTTTCGACCAGTGGCTGGAGCAGCAGGGACGGCAGGCAGGCCTTTTCCACTTCGGGCGCGATATCGAATTCCGTCCGCAGCCGTTCGGCAAAGCGCATCCGTTCGATGCCGAGATAAAGCTTCAGCGTCTCGATTTCCTCCGCCAGCGTCACAGTGCCGCTGGGCTTGTTCACCAGCGTGTGGCGCAGGAAGGAGGACAGCTTGGTCACCATCGCATTGGCGGGCGCGGTTTCCTTCAGCAGGATCAGCGTGGAAATGGAATTGAGCGTGTTGAACAGGAAATGCGGGTTCAGCTGGTATCGCAGCATGGCCAGTTGCGCGCTGGTGGCCTGCATTTCGAGCCGGGCGAGCTGGTCGGCCTGTTCCTCGATCTGCAGGAAGAAATTGATCGCGTAATACAGCGCCGACCACGCGCCGAGCAGCGTGAGCGGGAAGATGTAGTAGCCGATGAACAGCTGGAGGAAGGCCGTCTCCGTCTCCGTGCGGTAGAGGCCGATCACCCACGCCATGACGAAAGCGAACAGGCTGACCGCCAGCAGCAGCACGGCCCCCGATGCGACCCAGGTGACGATCGGCTTTTGGTCGAGGAGCGTCTTGAACACCACCGCCAGGATCAGGCTGATGGAAAAGCCGGTGATCGCCTCAATCAGCAGGACGACGAAAAATTCGTAATCCTGCCCGCCGGCCAGCGCGCCGCCGGTGCGCAGCAGCAGCGCGCCCGTCCAACCCACGAACTGCAGGTTCCAGAACGCACGGCTCTTGTCCCTGAAGAACGGCGTGGGGCGGAAAGGCAGGGCAACCATGATTATGCGCACCCTAGCCGATAGCGGGCGGCTTCGTCACATGGGTTTTTGCGCCCCGTTGGCGACCGGGCGCAGCTCTGATAGGATTCGTCGTCATCTTGAGTGTCCGGGAGAGCACAGCATGGACGTCGACAACGATACGCTTCACGGCGTGGCAGAGCGGGCGAAATTCACCGCCATGACCGAAGGCACGCAAGAAGACTGGCAGCTGATCGCGCGCGAGTTCGGCCAGCATGCGCGCCACACGCCGGAACGGGTGCTGGCGCATCTGCGGTTGCTGGAAGGGGACCACGGCGGCTTTCCCGTCTGCCGGCTCGAACATTCACTCCAGACCGCGACCCGCGCCCACCGCGACGGGCGGGACGAGGCCTACGTCGTCATGGCGCTGCTGCACGACATCGGCGATACGCTGGGAGCCTACAACCACCCGGACATCGCCGCCGCGATTATCAAGCCATTCGTATCGGAGGAATTGCACTGGATCTGCCAGAACCACGGCATGTTCCAAGGCTATTACTACTTCCATTACCTGGGCATGGACCGCGACCAGCGCGAGCAGTTCCGCGATCACCCGCATTTCGATGCCTGTGCGGAGTTCTGCGAGAAGTACGACCAGGCGAGTTTCGACCCGGATTACGACAGCCTGCCGCTCGAATTCTTCGAACCGATGGTGGAGCGGGTGATGACGAAGCCGCTAGCGGGCCCGGTCAAGGACGCGCTGGAGGAACACGCGCCGGCCTGAAGCGCGAATAAGGAACGGCGTGCTTAGCCCGTCTGCTCGGCGATGGCTTCGGCGAGCTCGCGTTCGCCGACCGCGCCGGCCAGTACAGCATCGCCGACGATCCACGCGGGCGTCCCGTCGAAACCCAGGACGCGGCCGAGCTGCTGGTTCTGAGCCAGCTCCTGATCGTACTTGCCCGCAGCGATCGCCCTGTTGGCGGCCTCTATGTCGAGACCGGCCGCATTGGCCGCCGCTTCCACGCCTGCCTCGTCGGGTGATCCGCCGGCGAACATGGCGTGATGGAAAGCTTCGAACTTGCCCTGTTCGGCAGCCGCGAGCGCCATGCGCGCAGCGTGGACGCTGCCTTCCGACAGGATCGGGAATTCGCGGATCACGACTTTCAGTTCGGGGTCCCTGGCCACCAGCGCTTCGACATCCTTGGCGCTCTGGCGGCAGTAACCGCAGGCATAGTCGCTGAATTCGACAAGGACCTTGCTGCCGTTTGGATTGCCGAGCACCGCGCCGCGGTAGGGCGTCATGACGGCTTCACGCACGGGATCCAGCCGCGCGGCCATTTCCTTCTGCTGCAGGGCCTGCATGGCCTCAGGCAGTATTTCCGGATTGGCGAGCAGGTACGCCTCGAAATCCTCGTCCGCCGGTCCGCCAAGCGTTGTCGCCGCCCAGCCGCCGCCGAAGCCGGCCACAGCGCCGATTGCCGCCACCGCGGCCAGTTTCGGCCAAATGTTGTTCCTCTCCGTCATAGATTGCCCCGTTTCAGCGCCGATCCCGCGCGCGTTCCAGCGCGTCGCGCGCCTGGTATTCGATGTCCTGCGCCCTGATCCAGTCCGGCGTGCCGGTGTCCAGCCCCGCCTGCGCAGCCTGCGCGCTGGTTAGCGCCTCCGGCCATTGCTGACGCATCGCTTGCTGTTCCGCACTCGCCAGCCGCGCGCGCGGAATATCCCCCTGAGCCGCATAGATCTGGCCGAGCTGGTACCACGCGAAGGGATTGAGCCGGTCGCGCGCGACGGAGGCTTTCAGCACGCGCTCCGCCTCGGCAAAATGCTCCGCATCCTCGGTCGCGATCAGCGCGTGGCCGAACATCGAGGCGATCAGCGGCTGCGCGCCGGTCAGTTCTGTCGCCCGGCGAAGCGGCGCCAGCGCAGCGTCCGGCTGGCCGGTTTCCAGAAGCACCTGCCCCTTCAGTTCGAGGAAAAAGGGGTCGTCGGGCTCCGCCGCCAGCAGCGCGTCGACTTCCCGCAGCGAATCCGGCGTGCGCGCATCCTTGTGATAGGCGTAGGCGCGCGCATAGCGGGCGGGCACGCTGCCATCGCTGTCGGGATAGGCGCGGAACGTGTCCTGCGGCTTGGCGAGGAAGCCGTAAAGCTTCGCTTTCGCGCGCACGAAGCGCGCCTGCAACGCGGGATCGGTCGGCATGTCCCACGCCGGATCGGCCCGGTAATCCGCCTCCAGCCGCGAAATACGGTCGCCGGAGAGCGGGTGGGTACGGTAGAACTCGGCCTCGTCCGACTGGTTGCGGTAATAGCGGAATTCCTGATTCAGCAGCCGTCCGAAGAAGGTGAGCGAACCGCGGCCCGAAATGCCGGCCTTGCTGAGATATTCCACCCCGGCCGCGTCGGCAGAGCTTTCCTGCACGCGGCTAAACGACAGGTAATTGCCCATCGCGGCCTGCTGGCCTGCGGCGATGATGCCCATGCCCGCTTCGCCCGCACCGGCCGCCGCGGCAGCGAGGCCGAGAAGCAGGGAGAGGATGGTGATGTTGCCGGCCGTGCTCGCGCCCTCGGAATGGCGCAGCACATGGCCGCCGGTGATATGGCCCAGCTCGTGCGCGATCACGCCCTGCACTTCGCCCGCATCCTCGGCCGCATTGAGAAGGCCGGAATGGATGTAGATCCGCTGCCCGCCCGCAACGAAGGCGTTGATGGACGGGTCGTTGATGAGGACGATGTCGACATCCTCCAGACCGGCCGCTTCGGCGAGCGGGGCGGCCATGTCCTCCAGCAGTGCCTCGGTTTCGGCATCGCGCAGCACGCTTTGCGCCGCGGCCGGCTGGACGACGAGCGAGAAGACCGCGAAAACCGCGAGGATCCGGGCGATGGGGCGCATCATGCGGGGGCAGCTGTAGCCCATCCGGGGCTGAACCGGAACTGAAGTGTCGCTGCGGGCTATTCCGTCCCGTCCCGCGCGCCCGCGGCGTCAGACGCCGGGCGGGCGTCGGGCATCGCGGGCTGGGCGAAAATCCCGTCGAGGAAGCTGTAGACGCTCGTCTTCACGCGATCGTCGCGGTCGAACGGGCGGCCGAGTGCCATGAGAATGCCGGCATGGCCCATGCCGTCGAAGCTGATCGCCTGCGCGGTCCCGCCGGCTTTCGTTATCGCGGCGGCAAGTTCGCTCGAATGGCGCGGGTCGACGGTTTCGTCGTCGCCGCCGGTGGCGAGCAACATCGGCGCGGCATCGCCGCGCACATAGGTGAAGCTGTCGACCTCTTCCGGCCGCGACCAGCCGCCGAACGCCGCGCGCGTGGAATCGCTGGTGAAGGGGAAGATGTCGTACGGCCCGGCAAGGCCGACCACAGCGTCGACGGCATTGTCGGGCAGGCGCTCGTCGCCCAGCCAGCGCCGGTCGAGCCCGACCTGCACCACGTTGTAGGCGCCGGCGGAATGGCCCATCAGGGCGATCTTTTCCGGGTCGCCGCCATGCTGCGCTATATTGCGATAGGTCCACGCGACGGCGGCAGCGGTATCTTCCAGCATCGCGGGGTATTCGCCGCCGGGCACCAGCCGGTAGCCGGCGACCACCGTGACATAGCCTTGGGCGGCGAGATTGCGCCCGATGAAGGCGTAATCGGCCGGGTCGCCCGCGTTCCAGCCGCCTCCATGGATCCAGACCACCACCGGGCGCAGGCCGTCCGTTTCGCCGGAAGGTTTCCAGACATAGAGGCGCTGGCGGTCCGCCTCGCCCAACCTGACCGGCCCGGCAGCAAGCGCCGCGTCGCCGGAGGTGAAGAAGCCGTCGATCCGGTCGAGCGTTGAGACGGACTGGTTCGCCACGGCCCAGCGCCAGATGCCGAAAAAGATCGCGGCGATCACCGCCAGCACCACCAGCGTCCAGATCATCGCGCGCCTGCCTTTCGAACGAGGTTTCTCCGACGTCTTGCCACCCTGCGCTGCCCCCGTTGCCATCACTGTGCCTCTTCGACCGTGTCCACGATATCTTTTGCGTCCTTATCGCCGACCAGCCCGGTTGCGCGCAGGAATTGCTTGCCCGCATCGTAGCTGGGGCCCAGCCACATGGGGATGCCCAGCGCCTCGATGCTCGCCTTGGCCGCCACTTCTTCCGGCGACAGCGGGTCGGCGGCGGCCTTGCGGATGAAGATTGCCGCGATCCGGCCCCGCATTGCCTCGGCCACCTCGCCGAATGCGGTCACGTCGCCCTGGGTGTCGTCGCCAACCAGCGCGAACCGCATGTCGGGATAGAAACCGACGATTTGCTTGATGGCATCGACCTTGTGGCCGCCGTGGCTGGAGGAGCCGAAGGTCTCGCGGTTGAGGCCCCAGTCGCGCAGCACCATCGGGCCCAGCGGCAGGCCCTTCGCCTTCTTGAACGCGACGAGATACGAAAACAGGTTCCACGGGCTGGAGCTGACGAAGAAGAACGGCCGCTGCGTCGCCGGGAGACTTTCGCCCAGATGGCTCGCTTCTTCCGGGTCGAACCGCGCCCCGCCCAGCGCGCCGTAGAACGTATCGGCGTGCGGCACGGCGATCCGCTCTTCGGGGTGCTGCGCAAGCAGGCGGCGCCAATTGCGCAGCAGCGCGCGCGGGCTGCCAGTAATACCGGTTTCGATGATCGTATCGTCGATATCGGAGATCACCCCGAGATGCGTCTCCGCTCCTGGCGCGAGGACATGGGCGGGCACGCATTGCGCGCCTTCGTCGTTTTCCCAATGGAGCTCGACCACTTCCCAGCGCGGGCGATCGGCCAGGGGCCATTCGCCCGGCAGGCCGATGTCGAACACGACATAGCCCTCTTTGTCGGTAACGGCGCGGTGGCTGACAACTTCCCCGTCCGGGGATTCGAGGTCCATCCGGACGTCGAGACCTTTAACCTCGTGCGAAGCGTAATGCAACATGAGCGTGCGGATCGCCTGCCAGCGGCCGCCGGTGTTGTGCTCATTCCTGCGCGAACGCAGCGCGCGGGCGCGCAGCATCAGGCGCGTTTCGCTGCGATAGCCGAAGAAGGGGTGGATCTGCGCGGGCGCGGTCGGGAAAATGGGCATCGGGGGCAGCCCTAGCGGGCCATGCCGCCGGAACCCACCCCCGATTTCACCCGGTCAGCGATCGAGCAGGCTGCGTGCCGCCTTCGTGACCAGCTTGGCGTCGTGCGGCACTTCGCCGATCACGGCGACCGTCCCGTCGCCCATCCGGCGGATGGCGACCAACGCGAATTCTTCGCCGTCGGACGGAATCTCGCTGAAATGCTGGACCGGCAGGGCGCGCAACTGCTTCGCCAGCGCCTTGCTGATTTCGGTCTTGGGCGCGGCCGGCTTGCCGTCTTTCTCGCGCTTCCAGGCCCGTTCTTCCGCGACCACGCCCTTGAGGCCGCCGTCGGCCCTGGCGAGGTACTCCGCCAGTTCACCGCGGCCGACGCCGACGCGCTCGGCGTGGGTCAGCACGGTGGCGTATTCGGTGATGCGCGTCTTGTCGTAATCGGCGCCGAAGACGAGCTTCACGACCGGAGTCATCGGCGCACGGTCCTGCATGGTGAGGCCGTAGTCCTCGACCAGTTCGGCGAAATCTTCGGGTGCCTGCCTGGCGGCAATCGCAAAGTCGTGCGCGCGGCCGACCGCTTCGTACAGCGCGGCACGCGAGCGATCCTCGCGGACGCTGGCTGCCTCGGCCTGTTCGCGGGCCACGGCGAGCCAGTCGCCCAGCTCCATGTCCTCGGGGCGCGGCGCTTCGATGACCGGGCCTTCGAAGACAGACCCAGACTCAGGCTCGGGCTCGGGCTCATTCTCAGACGCAGTGTCGGCTGCCGGCGCCGCTTCCTGCGTGGCAGCAGGTTCGAAGGACGCTTCGAGGTCTTCGAGGGCTGCGTCGTCGGCAAAATCCTCTTCCTCGGCATGGATGTCCTGCTCTTCGGCGGATCCGTCACCGGGTTCTTCGTCGTCCGTGCCGCCGCCAAGCAGCGCACCGAGCGAACCGAAGGCTGCGTCGTCCGCGCCCTCGTCTTCCAGCAGTTCCTCGTCGTCGTCCGACAGGCCGTAGGAGGCCAGGTTGAATTCGCCGTCCGAAATCGGTTCGTCGGCCAGCGCCGGGTCGGATTGGACCACGCCCAGTTCGGTCGCGGTCTTCTTGGTCCGCGGGGAGCCGAGGCCGGAAAGATGTTCGGTCAGCGAGGCGAAGGAACCCGTGTCGACCGGCTCCTCGGGCTCGCCGTATTCGTCGCTCGGCTCTTCGTCCTCGTCGTCATATTCCAGCACGAAGTCGCTGTCGGGCGCGTAATCGAGTTCGTCTTCGTCGCTCTCCGCGCCTTGATCCATGGCGTTGAAGTCGTCTTCGCCTGCATCGCCATAGGCAGGCAGCGGAAGGCCCATGTCATCGACCGTCTCCGTAGCGCCGGGAACCGCAACATCGCCCGCCGTCAGTTCGAGCGGTTCGGCGCTTGATTCGACGGGCGAGGCGGGGCCGTCGGCCCAGTCGGTCATTTCCGCGGCAAGGCCGGGCACCGGCTCGGCAGTCCCGGCAGTCTCGTCGAGCGCCTGGTCGATCTGCAGCAGCAGCTCGTCGGCCGTCTCCGGGTCGGCGAGCTCCTTCCAGTTGATGACGCCGTAGATAAAATCGATCGTGTCGTCGTCGCTGGAAAACGGCAGCAGGATCCCGCGATAGAGGATCGTCTGGCTGCGCTGGTTGACGAATTCCGCCTCGAAACCGATCGGCGCCTGATTCGCCAGGATCTGCATGTAGTGGTCGGTGATCCGGCTCAGCAGCGACCGGGCCGGAATGTCGTCCAGCTTGGCCATGTTCGACGTATCGGCGTCGCATTCCTCGGCCAGCTTGGCGCCGAGATAGGAAATGCCGGGGTTCTCGATCCCGGTCGAGAAATCGAGCAGCACCGAATAGGGCCCGAAATCGGGCAGGGCGTCGGGATCGAGGTCCTCGATCGAGGGGAAGTTGCGATCTTCCAGCAGGCCGGCCCAATGATTGTAGGCGCGCACCTGCATGCGGCGCTCGTCCGCGCCGATCGCTGCGGGCGGATCCTCGCGCCCGGTCTCGTCCTCGTGGATATCGGGCTCCACGCCGCCATCCAGCGGATCGGCGTCGTTCCCAAAATTGCCTCTAAGCGTATCCATGGCGTCGTGCCCCCAGTTCGGTCATTCGCTGAGGTTGTGCCGGACCATGGTAAACAAGCCGTTAAGTGCGAGCGGGTTTGTGTGCTCCCGCCGCCGGACCTTGGTGGGGCCTAGAGGATGTAGCGCATCTTGATCGACTGGCTGACCGGCTCGTCGCCCACCGTGAAAGCGGCGTTACCGAAGCTGGGCGGGCCCATGCGAACCGGCGCATCGCGCGAAAAGCCGAAGCCTTCCTTCGGCATCATGCCCAGCACGCTGTCGGCCTTGTTGTTGTTGTTCTCGTCATGCAGCAGCGCGATCGCCCAGCGGCCGGGCGTGACGTTCCGGAACGTGAAGGTCACGCTCGCCTTGGCATCGACCACCAGGCGCTGGGTCTTGCCGCCCTGGCACTTGTGGAAGTTGCGCGACTGGTCGGTGATGCAGGCGCGCACCACGCCCTTCGCATTGCGGATGTTGTTGACGGACACGGCGACGCTGGTCCCGTCTTCCGGTGCCGGTGCAGCGGCTCCCACCGCGGGTGCTGCGGCAAGGAAGGCGAGTGCGGCGAGGATGCGTGATGTCATGGCGTCGTCGGTGTCCTGGCGAAGTCTGTGTCGAGGCCCCGGTCGGTTCCGCACAGGCGATCCCAGAAGCGGAAATAAAGGCCGTAATTGCAGCGGTAGAGCGTGTGGTGGCGGTTGTGATGGCTGGCGGTTATCAGCCAGCCCCCCAACCGCGAATGAACGAGCGCGCGCGGGAACATCTCCCAGCCCATGTGATTGCTGACGCCCATCACGGTCATGATCGCCAGCACGGTGCCCAGCATTGCGACATGGATCGGGATCAGGAAGACGAGCGCCGGTATGACCACGGCCCCGGTGATCGCCTCGACCGGATGGAAGCTCATTGCGGCCCATGCGGTCGGCGGGCGGCTGGCATGGTGCACGGCATGCGCGACAGGGAAGATGCGCTTGTGGTGCATCAGCCGGTGGGTCCAGTAGAACCACGTGTCATGGCAAACCAGATAGGCGAGCACGGACACCGGCATGTACCACAAGGGATAGGCCGCCATATCGTCGTAGATCAGCGTCCAGCCGTGTTCCTGCCAACCCCATGCAACGATACCGGCCGGCACGGCAAAGATCAGCGCCGAGATGAGAGACCAGCCGATTTCGCGCAGGATCTGCGAGCGGAGCGAGGCGTACAGGCCCGGGCGCACCCGGCTGGTGGCAAGCGCGAAGATCCCGCTCGTCGCGAAATAGCGCAGCGCGATGATCGCGCCCATCGCCGCGATCGTTATCGCCAGTGTCGTCCCCGTTCCCATGGCGGCGTTCTATAGCGCAGGGCAGGTTAACGGGACAGTACCCTGTTGGCAGGCCTTTCGCCGGTCAGCCCGCTTCGTCCCACGGGCTGCAATAGGGATCGGCGGCCACGACCTGGCGGCGCAGCGACGTGCGGGCCAGCCGCTCGATCTCGACCTTGCGGCGGGCGGCGGCGAGCGGGCGCAGCGGCGCGGGGCGGAGGATTTCCGCGTCGTAACCGTCGGCCACGATGACCCCGCAGCAATCCGGCTGGAACGCCTCGGTCTCCATGCAGCCGCGGTCCAGCGACGGGGCGAGGCCCCAGTAAAAGCGGTCGCAATGGTCGAGGTAATCGGGCCATTTCGCGTCGCCCATCAGGTCGCCGCGCGCCACCTTGATCTCCACGATGACCACGCGGCCCTTGGGATCGATGCCCATCAGGTCGGCCCGCCGCCCGTTGCGCAGCGGCATTTCGGGCAGCAGCCAGGTGTCGTTGCGCGCAAACAGCCGGGCGATCCCGCGTGCCACCGCACCGCTGTCGCAGCGGGTGGGATCGAGATCGTCGGGCGAGGGGGTAGCGGCAAGCGTTTCGGTCATGCCGCCGTGTTGGAACGAAAAGGGAACCTCGTCAAGCGCTCCGGCGCGGGCCGTTGCTGCCGGCCGGGACCATCGCCAGCAGCGCATCGCGCGAGGCGGCGAATTCGCTCCACAGCGCGCGGGCGGCCGGGCGCGCATCCGCCCCGCGGGCGAGCACGGCGAGCAGGGCCGCCATGCCGGGTTCCATGACCGCGGCGATATCGGACAAGGCGCCTTCCATGGCTGCGCGGCGGCGCCCCTCGGCCTCTCTCATCGCCAGCGGGAAGGCCTTGGCAGCGGCATCGGGCCGCTCCTGCGCCACGCCGGCAAGATCGGCCAGCACCGCGCCGGCGTCGAGCAGCGCTCCCCAGCGCATCGCGTGGGAGCCCTGGCCCTGCTGGGCCCCTGCGGGAAAGGACATCGCGTTCATGATGCCCCCATAACGCGCGACCGATTGCCAAAGCGTTGACGCCGGGGGCAGGCCGGTGGAAACGCGCTTGGCGAGGGGCAAACCCGCTGCTAGAGCGCCGCACCTACGCCATGGCGAAGCACCCGTAGCTCAGCTGGATAGAGCGCTGCCCTCCGAAGGCAGAGGCCACAGGTTCGAATCCTGTCGGGTGCACCATTTCCGTTCGATGCTGCGAACTTTGGATACGGGCGCGCTGAGATCTGCGGCGACGGCTTTCTCCAATGCGCGAACATTACCTGATATGCGTATCTCTTTGTTTCCGACTTCGACCCGTCCCACCAAAGCGTTGACGTAGAAACGCCGCATCGCCGGGTCTGCGTCGCTTAGGCGCTCCCTCATAAGAAGGGTGAACCGCTCAATGACTTTGGGCGTGATCTTGCGAGTGCTACCGGCGAGTTGACGCTCGGTCATGGCGATGTCGGCTTTCCCCTGAGCCAACTGCTGCTTCAGTTGATGAAGCTTCTTCGAGAAAAGTTCGTCGCTCTGGGACATCTGACCACGAATGACGAGATCGAGCAGACGGTCGATACCCGCCTCCAGGTCCGTCTTACGTGCGCGTAGTTGGCGCAACTCTTCGCGCCGGTTCGTCACTGCCTTTTCCGACATGTCGAGCCAATCATTCAGCAGGTTCTCCAGGCGACTTGATGTAAGCAAACGCTTGCTGAGTGCTTTCATGACGATATCGTCTAATTGCTCCCGCGGAATACGGCGTCCGGTGCAAGCGGTCCGCCCAGCGCGCATCCTGTTGGAGCATGCGTAATACCGATACGCTCCTGACTTGCCGGTTGCGGCAACCATGCCGCCGCCGCAGCCGTCTCCACCGCACCCACATACGGCGACGCCGATGAGGAGGTTGTTGGTGGTCGTCACCCGCGCGGGTGTATTCACCGCGCGGCTCGCGCTCAGCTTCGTCTGTGCCGCGGCGAAATCATCCTCGTTGATGATTGCTGGCACGGGGATGGGCACCCACTCGGACTCCGGGCGCAGTTTGCGGCTCTTGGAGTCCCGCTTATTATACATCGCCACACCGACATAAGCGCTGTTCCGCAGCACGGCTTGGACGTTGGAGACGTGAAACTTATGACCGCGATATTTGAAGCCGTTTTCGTTCAGCCAGGCAGCAACGCGGGTAATTCCGAGCGGCGTTCCTCCTTTCGGACCGACGAGGTAGAGATCAAAGATCTTGCGAACGATCGGGGCTTCCTCATCCTTGATCTCCAGCTTTTTTTTGCTCTTGCCTCCGATGCGATCGGCTTCGTAGGTATTGTAACCCAGAGGTGGAGTTTGACCGTTCCAAAACCCCAGGGCCGCATTCTTAATCATCGTCCGACGCACGTGTTTGGCGGTCTCTTTCGAATTATACTCGTCGAAACGCGCGAGAATTCCGACTGCGAGCTCTGATGCGGGGTCATCTCCGAACGGCTGCGTGATGCTGACAATTTTGACTTTTGCGAGCTTGAGGCGGGCCCGGTAGACCATGAAATGTTCAGCGTTCCGGAAGAGCCGTGAGAGGGAATGCACCAGAATGACGTCAAAGGGTCGCTCGTCGCTCGTCGCGCGTTGCATCATCTTCTGGAACTGCGGACGGTCGTCGTCCATCGCGCTCGCGCCCGGTTCGACGAACTGGTCAACGACCACCGCACCGTTCTGATCACACCATTGCTGTGCTCGCTCGAACTGATCGGTAAGCGACAGTTCGTTGTCCGCCTGGCGCGAGGTCGACACACGCGTATAGATGCAAACTCGCATGGGGGACTGAAGAGCCATCGTCAGAATTCCTCGTCGAACAGAGCCGCCAATTCCGATCCTATGAGATTATCGAGAAAGCGGACCTCGTTCTCTATTACCGGAATATGCGGCGGGAGCCAACGAACGACTACGCTCGGGGACGTATCCGGCCTCGGCGTGTAAGTTTCGTTTTTCTCTGGTCGTGCCGCCATACACCCGAGTTAGGATGGCGACGAAAGACGAAGTGCATTCTACCCCCAAATGGCCACACGAAAGCCGCCGCCTTCGATTGGGATGGGCCCAACCAGTATCCTGTGCGCAGGAAGAATATGAGAATACCCATCACCTTACTTCTGCGGTGGCTTCTCAGCATCCTGACACTGGTCTATCATTCAGGTTCTGAAAGGTGGCAGAAGCTGGGCCGGCTGCGGACTAGCAGCATTCCGTTCGAAAAGGGCAAAATCTGCCCTTCAGTGCGTGGCACAACCACTCAGCCGTGAAATGTCTGTCCATCGCGTCCGCAGTCAAATAGAGCACCTTTATGTCGACATCGAGCGACCGATGATCGCGGGGTTTTGCATGTCAACCGGCTTGCTTCTCTTTCCCATGCCGGCGGGCTCGCAACCTAGACTGAGCGGGTAAACACCCATCGATCGTCCGCCTTCCACGACTTGGCGTCTCCGCGACGAACCAGTCGATTAGCCGCGCGGTTCACGTCCCAGATCAGTTCGTCGATGGCGTCTGCGATCTGAACCGCATCTCGGGGCTTCTCGACATCCATGGCATCGAAGACAAACTGCTCGATTGCCGCATCGTAGTCGGGTTCGAGATTATTTCGTTCAAAGCGACCGCACCACAGAATATGGCCACGCCAAACGATGAAGTGGCTCCCGCAGCCGCCCTCCCGCCACACCGAAGGATAAAGGGTCAGCCCGCCGCGCATGTCGAAGCGCCATGCTTTCCCCACGCGCCCGTCCAGGTTCACGACAAGCGTCTCGCCGCAACCGTCGGGACAGGCCATCACGATCGCCCGCGGCCTTCCCCGGAGGATTAGCGATGCGTCACCCGGCTGGCCAAGGTTCGCCTCAGCCTGATCCCGGTATTCGGCGTCGCCGACCAAGCGCACCTTGCGCGTCGGCGGGCTCATCGTCCGTCTCCCTCGCTCGCACCCGGTCGGACCGGCAGGCTCCAGGCCGCACCCTTCGCCAAGGCGCCCGCGTGGGAGCACACGACGCAGCCCGGCTGCACCGCCACGGCCATCTCCCGGACTCTTCCGCGGATGCCGTCGTAAGTCTGGTGTCGCGGCTTGACGGGCACCGGCGTCACAGCGCCGAGGACCATCGTCATTGCGAGCGAGCTCACCGTCGAGTTGATGGAGAGCACGGCGGGCTGCGGCTCCCGCACGCCGTGGACATATGGATCGGCTGCGCGCTGCTCCGGCGTCTGCATCTCGCGACGGATCGCGTCGGCGTCGAGTGCGCCGCAGCAGGTCAGGCACGGGAGGCCGGGGGATAGCATCTGCACCCGTCCGGTGACGTGGCTCACCGCCCCGTTTGCGACCGTGATGCTGACGCCCATGTCGATCACGGGCACCAAGTGCTGGTAGGCGGCCTGGTTAACTACGGCGCGGCTGGCATGCGAGTCTGTGCACAGGAGGATGAATTCGAACGTCGCCAAAAGGGCAGCGACATGCTCGTCTACGATGTCCGCCTGCAACGGGATCACCTTGGCGGCCGAGTTGATGGCGCGGATCATGCGCTCGGCGACTTTCACCTTGGGCCGGCCCACGTCCGAGGGGATCGAGCCCACGAGGCGATTGAGGTTCGTCTCCTCAACGAGATCGGGATCGATGACGGTGATGCACGACGCGCCGAGGTGGGCGAGCTGCTGGCATACGAGCGATCCGGTGCCGCCGGCGCCTATCACCGCGAAGCGGAGTCGGCGGAGCAGGCGCTGCCCCGGTTCGCCGAAGGCGCGGACTTGGCGGTCGTCACGGCCGTGAGAGGCCCCGCCTGCGAGCGGCGAGTGGAGGACGAGCTTCTCGCCCACCTCCCACACCGGCACATCCTCGTCGCCGCCGAGGATGCGGGCGCGCGCGCCCTCCGAGCCGATCACCAGTGCGACGTGTGGCACCGGTGCGCCGCGCCTGTTGAGATAGGACGCGAGTTCGGCCTCACCGTCGTCGTCGGTTGCGGAGAAGTGCGGGTTGCCGCGGCTGCCGGGATGGGTGTGGATCGCCACGACCGCCATACCGGTGATCCGACTGCGATTGGCCACGTCGATCAGGAAACCAGGCTGGAGGACAGCCGAGACGCAGTCGCGGCGTTCGTAGGCGTCGTCTGGCACGGGAGCGACGTCGGCGACGATCCAGGACCCGCTCACCGGATCGTGGTGGGCGTAGCCGATGGCGCAGCTCTCGAAACCGTTGGCGTCGAGCAGGCGGGAGGCCAGCGCCGAATAGGCCAGCGCCGCGAAGCGCAGGCCGCTCATCGAACCTGCCTCAACCGGTCGATCACCACGTTCATCCACGTCGACAAGGTGTCGCGGTTCGGGTTCCAGACGCTCGCGAGGTGCCACGAGAACCACATGCCCTGCTGTTGGGTCTCGGGGATGACGTTCAGCGCCGCGTTCTGCGGCGCGGCCCCGTGGGCGAGGAGGAGGTCGGGATCCGCCCAGAAGCAGTCGAGCTGCGTGAAGGGGTAGCCGGGCGGGACGAGGAAACGGATGGTGGTCGAGGACCTCGACCACCCCTCCGGCAGGCGCACCCCCGGCACGGTGACGAGCGTGGTGCCGCTCGCCATCGCGTTGTCGTGCGCTTCGCCGAAGCGTTCCCGCAGCTGCTCGAGCTGGATGCTGAGGATGCTCGACATCAGCCGAAGTTCGCCTTGGGGACCGACGAGAAGCGGCGAACGCCGTGCTTGGGATCGAGGCTGACCGTCTCGTCGTCGCCGATGATGCGATCGGGATCGTCGCCCGCACCTTCGAGGGAGAGGTCGTGGGTCTGATCCCAGTCGGGCACCATCGCCTTGATCTGCTCGCCGGTGACCTTCTTCTTGTCGGTCTCGTAGGGCTTGCCGTTGACGAAGAAGGTGTAGGTGACCCTGTTAGGCGCGGTGATGAACTTCTCGACGCCGGCGCCGGCGAGGTTGGCCTCGCTGCCCGGCTCGATCAGCTTGTCCTTGCCGCCGCGCACCTCGAGGAACACGGCCTCGTCGTCGCCAATCCCGGCGAGCGAGCGAAGCACCGCCTCCGGGATGGAGGGACAGCCCCACACGATGCGGCTGTCGTTGAGCTTCACGCGGTAGAGCGGGTCGGTGCTGAAGGCGACGAACAGGTGGGCGGCGCGGTCGCGCAGGTCCACCTCCTCGTCGGCGCGAACGTCCTCGAAGTCGCCTTCGGGGGTGATGATGAATAGCGCGTGGCCGTCGACGTCATTGATGCCGCCCGCCTTCAGGATCTGGCGGCCGAGGGGCACGGGATCGTCGAGGACGATAGGCTGGTAGGCGAGGTCGTCGAGCGCGAAGGAGACGCGGTAGCGCCCGGGACGCAGCGCGCGGCCCTCCTGAACGGCGCTCTCGACGTCGTCGATGTCGGGGTGGTCGATGATGGTCATGGTATTGTTTTTCCTCTTCGGACGTCGGCGGATCTGCGTCAGTCTCGAAGGGTCAATCTCGCCAGCCCGGGCCGACCGGTAATCCTGATCAGAAATTCTTTTGCAGGTTCCCCTCGGCGAGGGGACCGCAGGTGAAGAAGGCGGGGCAGAAGGGGCAAGTGCGGTCGGAGCGCTCGGGTTCGAACCGGCCCGAGGCGATAGACTCCAGGGTCTCCGTCAGCTTGCCTAGGTTCCTGCCTAGTGCCTTGCTGTCAAAGGCAAGCGCGATGATCGGCTCGTCATCGCCGAGGTGGATGATCTCTACGACGCAGCCGGGCAGCGACGCGGCGGCGGCCATCTGGAAGGCCGCGTCGGCGAGCGCCTTGCCGGTGGAAGACGATCTGTGCCCCGTCCTGACGACGCGGGCCACGTGCCGGCCCCCCGCGGTGACGACGTCGTCGGCGACCGCGGTCACCTCGTCGCCCCCGATCGACGCCACGAGCGGCCCCGCGTCGGCGCGGGCCTCTCCCGAGCGGATCGTCACGAAGCGTCGGAGGAGGAGCGTGGCGACCTCCCGATGGAGGCGATATTCCTCGGTGGCGAGGGGACCCTCGGACCAGCGCAGTTCGAGCAGCGCCTCCATCTCGGCCATCGAGGATGCGGAGGGATCGGT
Organism: Alteriqipengyuania flavescens; assembly: GCF_030406725.1. Lineage (NCBI taxonomy): Bacteria > Pseudomonadati > Pseudomonadota > Alphaproteobacteria > Sphingomonadales > Erythrobacteraceae > Pseudoblastomonas > Pseudoblastomonas flavescens. Next base: position 1,039,185 of record NZ_CP129107.1, read on the forward strand.
GGCGGCGAGCTCCCTCACCACGCCTCGCACGAGGTCATGCATTCTGCTCATCGTGGTCGGCGTGCGCCGCCCGCCCACGTCGAGGACGTGCGTGTAGAGGAAGCGGCGGGGACAGCGGGAGTAGAGGTCCAGCTGCGTGGTGGTGATGCGCACAGGCGGCCCGATGCGGATCGGAAGCGGCAGGGTCTCGGGATCGGCTGCACGTTCCGCATGCGCGATCGCCGGGCGTGCGTTCGTCACCCCCAGCCGGGCTATGAAGGGGGAGGCGTCGCGCCGGGCCCCCTTCGCCGTCCTGGTGGCCGAATACAGCAGCAGCCGGTCGCGCGCGCGGGATGCGGCCACGTAGAACAGGCATTCTTGTTCGAGCGCGTGGTCTGCTGCGGCGAGGGCGACGGTGCCGCCCTGTCCTCCCTCGATCATCCCGTCCGGGACCGGGCAGACGGGTTTGCGCGCCGTGCTCGGCATCGCGTTCTTGTTGAGACCCATGACGTGCACTGCGGGGAACTCGAGCCCTTTGCTGCCGTGGATTGTCATCAGCCGCACGGCGTCGATGCCCTGCGCCGCCGCAGGGAGCTGGCGGAGGTCCCGCTCGTCGGCGAGTTGGACGAGGCGTCTGATCCCGTCGAGGGTGCGCTGGATCGGTAGGCCGGGTCCCGATCGTTCCGCGCGCAGGAAGCCCATCAGCTGCCAGATCGCCACGCCCATGGCGCGGCTTGAGACGTCATCCGCCGAGTCGAGCAGTGCGGCCGTCCGCGTCCGGTCGAGCAGGAGGTGGGCGAGCACCGTCCAGGGCCTCGCGTCGATGCCGAAGCCGACCAGCATTTCGGCGGCACGATCGAGCGCGTCAGCGTCGCTCTGGCCCAGGTGCGGCGCCCGAGTCGTCGCGGACGCCCACGCCATCGGCCCCGCGTCAGTGGCACGCAGGTTCTCTACGACTGCCGATGCGCCGGCAAGGCTCAGGCCCGTCGCGAGCCCTTCGAGCGTAGGCTTCCGGACGAGGCCCATCGCGCGACGGTCGACCAGCAGCGAGAGGACGGAAAGGAGATCCTTCACTTCAGGGCGCTCGAACAGGTTGCCGAGGTAAAGCACCGGAATGCCGCGCCGTTCCAGTTCACGCCCGACGCGGGTGAGCCGATCGTTCCCCGGGCAGAGCACCGCCTGATCGCAAAACGGCACCTGCGGTGAGATCCGCGCGATCTCGTCGGCGAGCGCGTCGGCCTCGTCGTCGTTGTCGCCAAAAGGGACGTGCTCGGGTGCAATCCCGATGGACGGGCGGAAGGCGTCGAGCGATGCATCGCCGGTGCCTGCCCGCATGCTCTCGCCGAACCTGGAGAACGCGCTGACGATCTCGGGCGTCGAGCGGTAGTTGACGCGAAGTCGGCCGACCGATGCGCCCGGGAAGTCGTTCGTCGCAAACCGGGACATGTTGAAGGATGAGGCGCCCCTGAATCGGTAGATAGCCTGCCGCGCGTCTCCCACGGCCCAGAGGTTCCTGCCGGCGTCGGTGAGCTTTTGGAGGAGCCGGACGCTGCTGCGGTTCACGTCCTGATACTCGTCGACGAGGATGTGTGAGTAGATGGCGCGAAGTGCGGCCGCCGTCTGCGGATCGTCGTCGAGTAGCTTCACTGGCAGTGCCACGAGGTCGCCGAAGTCCACCGCGCAGGCTGCTTGCTTCAGCTCCTCGTATCTCCTGTAGACGAGCGCCACCTCGGCGCACCGCTCCCCCGCCTTGCGGGCGTCCGCATCAATGGCGTTGTCTATCATCTGTTGAGCGAGGGCGGCGAAGCGCTCGGCATCGGCGACCTCGTCCTTCGCCCGCGACATCGCGCCAAGCATTTCCTTGAGCGGGCGCGCCGGATCCATGAATTCGCGGTGGTGTTGGAGATTCAGGGCGAGGTATTCGCGCTCCATAATGGCGATCGCCTCGCTTCGATCCATCATACGGGGCTCCTTGGAGAAGCCTAGTTGGCGATGGTGGCGCCGCACGATGTCCAACCCGAACGCATGAAAGGTGCCGATCCACATTGCCGGTGCGGCGTCGGGGCGCAGCGCCGCAATCCGGTCCGAGAGTTCGCCGGCGGCCTTGTTCGAAAAGGTGAGCACTAGGATGGAGCGCGGATCGACACCGCCGTCGACCAGATCGGCGACGCGCCCGACGAGCGTTTGCGTCTTGCCGGTCCCGGGTCCGGCCTCAAGTAGGTAGGGAGCGCCGCGATGTCGTGCGGCTTCGGCTTGTTCCGGGTTGAGGGGCTTGGGTGGGGATGCCGGCGGCTGTGGCGGAGCGGCTTCGATCTCGGGGAGCAGTAGGACGTCAAGGAGCTGCATCGCGACGACATCGAAGGGTGCGCCGAGACGTTCGGCTATTTGGCTCGCGGTCATGCCGCCAAGATGCAGGAATCGCGCGCGTGCGCGGGGAAGAATCAGCTCCCGACCGAAGAGATCCATCTGAATCTCGCGGCGCTCCCGCCGACTGTAGTCGACGATCCGGTCCTCCCCAACCGGCGCCGCTTCGGCAGCACGGGCGGGGTCGACCTCCAAGGCGGTGTGCTCCGCGCGGTCGTCACCCAGCGTGGCATGCCCAAGCTCGTGACCAATCAGAAACGCCCTTGCGAAAGCGTCACCCGTGTCCTCGTGGCGGATGGCCCGGTCGCTCGGATCGAAATGCGCGCGGCCGCCAGCCAAGATGGGACTTCCCGCGTCGACCGGTTCGACATCGAGACCTCTGTCGGCGGCGACGGCCGTGACGATGTCGATCGGGTTCCAAGGGTCCGCACCACCCGCGACGGCCGCATCGTGAAGGGCAGCGGCGCGCTGCCGAGCGAGTTCGACGGCGTCCACCGGTCAGTTCCGCGGCTTCAGCAGCTGCCTGCGCCTGTCCTCCGGCACTCTGCACTGCTCGAGCAGCGTCTCGAAGGTCACCTTGCCCCCGTCCGCGCTCGGCGCGTGGTCGGACTTGTAGCTCAGGCCCGGGGTCAGCCTCGGCGGACCCGCAAGGAAGGCGTTGAGCTCGCCGACCCCGGTGCGAAGGCCACGCGCCAGGTCCGCCAGGAAGCCGGCCGGGACGGTGGCGATGTCCACCGTCCGGGAGCGGAAGCCTTGTATGACGCTACTGGGGACGTCGAGCGAGCGCCTAAGGGTGACGAGTTCGTCGGAGGCGACCGCGGCGAACGGATCGGCTCCTTGTGCTGCCGGGCGTGCCGGCGCCGCGGCATGAAAATCCGCCAGCGATGCCTCGATCCAAGCCTCGTCGACGGGCTCCGAGACATCTACGGTCGCGCGCTGGAGCCGCAGCTCCATCGACAGGTCAATCAGGTCCTCGGCAAGTTCGGGGTAGAGGCGCAGGTATCGTTCCAGCGTGCCCAGATCGTGCTCCGGTTCGACGGCGAATGCCATCAGGATCTCCTCGGCGTCATGGTAGGATTGATCAGTCATTCCGGCTTCCGATCCCGAGTTGCTCCCGCATAGTCGCGATGGCGGCGTCGCGTCTGTTGCGAACGGTCTTCTCCGACTTCACGCCAAGGACCTTGCGTATGGTGAGCACATCGTCGTCGATCGAATCGATGGGCATGCGTTGGAGGAGCATCTCGATAACTCTGCGTTGCTTGTCTGGTAGCGTTCTGATCGCCTTCGCGACCTTGAACCGGTAATTCGGGTCGTCGGAAAGCAACTCCTGTTGGACGTCGAGGCTACCGACAGCCTTCTCCACCGCGATCGATGGTTCGCCGCTCTCCTCGTCGTCGATGGCGTCCCTCCTCGCCATCTGCCGTCGCGCCCGGCCCATCGAGGTCTTGCGCAACGCGGCGACCGCGCTCGAGAACATGACTTCGAAGTAGTCGAGCGCGGATCCAGGAGCCGCACGATCCTCCACCAGCCTGAGCCTGAAGATGTCGCGCACGCGATCCCGTGCGTCTGCCCCGTCGACGTTCTCAGGACCGCCGGCCCGCTCGCCCTCGACGCGGGGAAGGGCGGACGCCAAACGCCGCATGAGTTCTCGGTATAGTTCATTGAAATACCGCTCATCGTTGTCGTCACGAGTGGCACGGATCAAATAAACAATGCACTCTGATTGCACGTGGTTTGGCGAGGTGGGGTCTCGCACCTTCAGCCTTTCGAGGATCTCATCGCGAGATAGGTGGACTAGCGATGTCAGCGCGATCTCAACTTCGACACGTCGAGTGTAGGGAGTGCCGTCCCTTTTCCTCTTGGTGAGCCTTTCTACCTTCCGTGTCTGCAAGATCACCCTCTGAGTTTTTCGCCCGTTCGGCGTTCTACTTTTCCAAATACCCGAATGGTAGGCCGGACTGGACGACTACTCCCACTCAGACTTTGTCGGGCCAATTCATAGAGCGAGGCGGGTCCTAGACCAAGTGGCAATGTCCGGCAGGCGGAAGTTCGACGCCCTCGATAGAGGAGCGGTTCATTGTCTCTTTGTGTCACAAACCAGGTTCAGAATATCCGCTAACGGGGGTCAACACCAGACGCTCCTAAGACTTTGAATAGGGCGCAAAGCTGACGGTGTCACAGCCGAATAAAGGCTGCCCCACACCCGTAGATGATCGTCGGAACACCAAGAGATACCTCAAGCGTCGCGGGGGTAGGATGCACCACTCTCAGTAAGGCTATCCTAGATCAAGGAAGGAAGAGGGGGTGGTGCGCAACAAAGGGTTTTTCTGTCGAGAAACCCAAATGCGCCCACCCCCCTCGAAATAAGATCAGAAAGCCCGGTCTCGCTGTGCAGCTGTCGATGCGTCAAATCAGGATTGGATCGCCGGAGTTGCGGGCCGCAATTGCCGCTGCTCGCAGCGCCCAGAACCTGAAGACGCGTAAGTCAAATGAGCGCGAAGAAAGGATCGCCGAGAGCGCGCGTCGGCGTCGCAAACGGATTTCGGATCGCGAAGCCGAGGCCTTCATGCGGCGCCGGGTGCGAGTTCGTGCCGCACCAGAAGATCGATACCGTGGGTCAAACCGCACACCGCGCAAGCTGACCAACAGGAGCATCAAAGAAGTCTACGCTGGGACCTGGGGCGCCAACTCCCAGCGCGGCGCGGACGGACTGTCTTCGATTCACTTCGACTTCGTGCCGCGTGGCTTTGCGTCAAAGAAAGGCCGCTTTTGGCGCGCCGGTGAAGCAGAGCGTGCCAGTCTCTACATCACCGCGCACGAGAGCTTGGAGGACGGCGAACTCGGCTGGCACAGCAACGTCGCAGATGATCGAAACGAACTTCGCAACTTCTGGCGAGTGCTCGAAGCCGCCGAGAGGCATGATCGCGCAAACGCCAATGTCTACGTCGCCGAGATTATTGAGCTTCCATGCGAGGCTTCCCCGCGCCTTCGTCGGCGGATGGTGAGGCGGATTGCCACCCGGCTTGAGAGACGAGGTCTGGCTTACGTGGCTGCGATCCATAAACCGGACCGAGGCGGGGATCAGCGTAACTTCCATCTGCATCTAATGTATAGCCTGCGTCCTTCCGAACGGATCGCCGCGCACGAATGGGAATTCGGGATCAGCAAGGTCAGCGATATCAATACCGCGGACGGCATCAGAGAGCGAAGGCGCTGTGTGGTTCGCGACATTAATGCGACTCTGCACGCTGCGCATATAGGCAAGCGCTATACCGCCTTGTCGAATGGTGCACGAGGGCTTGAACCTTCCTCCCAAACGAAGGTCGGTCAGAAGAAGACTTGGGCGAAGCGGCGTCTGCTCGCTGCAGAACAGAAGGTTGATGAGATCCATCGGTTACTCGCAATGGCGGCGGATCTTCGTGCGACCGTCGTGAGTGTTCAACAGGCGATCAAAAAAGCGGAGGAGCGCGTTACGTCCAAGCTTCGCAAGAAATCACATGAGATCGCCGAACATGAGCGTCAGCGCGCAACAGTTCTGTCCGAAATGGCGGAAAGGGTCGATCGAGCCAGAACGGCTCGCATGGTCAAACAACACAGCACGCGGGCTTCCGCCGCCTTCGAAGAGATGTTTGCAGGATCCGTTCCGGTGTCTCCCATTGCCAAGGTCCCGCTCAACTCGGAATCCGCAGAGGCGCGCCCTACCATCAGTGACGCTTCCAAATCTGCCCAGCAACTGCCCCAGCCATTGATCAAGGCTATTCCAGCGACCGACAGGCTGGCGCCGGTCCGATCTACTGAAGGCAAAGACTTGGAGCCAAGGGTCGAAGCGACGAGCTCCGTGCGGGCGGCTAATGTCTCTTCTCGATCCGGCAAAGCGCCAGAAGATCCTCGGCTCGTGTCAGTTCAAGAGAGGATTGAGACGCCCCATCATTCAACGGTGAAGCAAGCTCCCAGAAAGGAGCGGAAAGCACTTGCCAGTGGAAACAATAGTGTTCTGGCTAAGGGCGACGCTTTGCAGCCATCATCGAAGGCTCCAACCCTCACTCCGGAAGCCAAGCTAAAAAAGCCGCTGGCTTCGGCTACCCAAAAGTTCGTCTCCTCAAGCACGGATGTGACGAAGGGCAACACATTGTCGTCCGACCATTCACCCGTTTCCGGCATTAGGGCCCAGAAGGACAGAACAGAAATTGCTACAAAGACAGAAATCAACGGCGATGATAGGTCACTCTCACGATCTGAGCACCCCGGATCGGCTTCAGGAAAGTCGCTGACGAAACAAGATTTAGCCGAGATGGCACGTAAGAAGTTGGAAACCAGTGTCGGCGCGAAGCGGAAGGATAATCTGGACGTAAATTACGCACGGCAGGCTGCCGTTAAACGGGCCCAAGCAATCGCGGAGAAGGAAAAGGCGCAGATTGCCCGACCGTCAGGTGGCCTGACGCCGATGGAAGCTCTCGGCTCCAAATCGTCCGCGGTGCCAACTCTGGGTAAGACCGTCGTTCCGCCGACGCGAACCTTGCAAACGAATAGCGAGCCTAACCGGCTAAACAGCGGAGTCGTCTCCGACACTGGTCCGCTCACTCGTAAGCCCGGCGCGGGACCGGCGGCTCCTTCGCATAACGAGCGTGATAAAAAACTTATCGAAGAGCGCGTCCCACCGGAACCTGTTTTCAGCAAGGGGAAAGTTTCGTCGGCGATAGCGGACTGGAAGAGTCCCAAGAAGGGGCACGAACGCTAGCACTCGGAACGACTGTTTCCTCGCATAAGTCCCCGGGGCGCTCTTTCGACATCGGTAAAGGACTTTTGGCCAATCGCCACGCAGCAGTGCGCGTCACCATGTGCTTCGCGGCATAACTGAGCCAGAAAGGCGGAAGCGAAGGATAGTGTCAGAAAGGCGACCGCAAAACTTGCGGTCAGGAAAGCTGGATCGGAGCAAGCGAAGTTGTCCTGAAGATGAAAATTTAGGCAGCCTGATCTGGTCAACGATGGCCGGTGACCCTCCAGTGAAAGCAAATACTATATGTCTAAACATACCTCGCGGCCTTTCCCGCCATGCGAACGGCTGCTCGCAATCCCTTTGATGGAGTTGACTGCCTCAACAGTGGCGACTTGGAATCTACCTGGCCTGCCGAAAGGCACGCTCGACGTCCCCGAATGTCGTCTCGTATTGTGCGGCACCGCAGATGCGGAGCGGAGGGATCTGGCAATGCTGAAAACGTCGGTCGATCGGGACCGCGATATTCTGCTGCTCAGGTTGTTGTCTGGCGAGCGTCCGTGCGAAGCGGACATCGTGCTGTCGTCGCCAGTCGAGCCGATGCTTTTGACTCGAATGCTTCCTTGCCGGTTCGATCACTCGTTTTGGCTCGTTCCGCAGCGGGGTGGGCATTATGTGTCCGTCGGAGAGAACGGTCTTAAGGTTCACTGGCAAGCGCCGACATCGGAAGCTGAGCTGTTTATGGGATGTCAGCGCGCGGATGCTGAAATCGCTCGCTTCCTCAAGGGGGTGTCGTTCTGATGGCCGCCAAGAAACGCAGTCCGCGAGCGAAAGCGGCCAAATCACCGCAGAAGGTCAGTGAGCAAAACCCGCTGAGCTGGCTCTACACCAACCCGCAGGGTTCAACTGATGGTTTCACTTTCGGAGTTCTGCGCAAGACATTTCGAGGGCGGGAGAATTCGGCGCATGAGTTTGGTTGGCGCAAATGCCATGTGGGTGCCCATATCAATGTCGATGATCGTTCAGTCTGGACCCCCAACGTCGAGAAGGTTGAGGTAGTTCTTCCGGCCAAAGCGGACGACCTCCTGAGTGATCCGGACGTCCTGCTACGGCAAGCGGATGAATTCGCGTCTCCCACCGAAGCAGGTCTCCTGACATACGTTACTCTGCCCTTGGGAGATGTGGATCGCCTCCATACGGGTTGGGAGCGAGCGCGTTCTTACGCCGTATCGTTAGCCAACGCTCGTAACGTCGCTTCGGTGGTCATTTTACATTCCCCCGGAGCTATCGGCGCCCCATATCCTTTGCATGCTCATCTTTGTATCGTGCCAAAGGTGCTTACGGGGCTTGGCCTAGCCCACGGAGCATATGATCAGGAGCTGCTTCGCGACGGAGGCCAGGATATCCTTCGCGAATTTTGGGACGACCACCTCGATAAATGCTTGTGACGTGCGCAGATTGGATTGGGAGGATTCGCTTGGACCCACTCTACGCGGACAAGATCTTCTATAAGATCAGCGCTCAACATCAGCGCAATTTGTGGCCGAAGATCCGCATCACTGGAAGCGCAATGTGGTGCAAAGTCTGATGAGGGCTTGCAACAATGTTCGTTCGCAAGTTGTCGCGCCAGACATCATCAATGTTTCGATAATCAGATGTGAGATCGTCGGGCACTATTGATCAAATATGTCGCAGGATGCCGGTCTTGCGGGATATCGTCTGGAAAGAGAGAATTGGAGGCCGCCACTGTCTAGCGGTGGCGGCCTCTTTACTCTTTGAAACCATTATGGCTGCTTTGCGCCCTCATTTCGGCCGTTCTACTCCTTCCCTTTAACGCCCGAAACCGGACGTCCGTTGGGCCCTCACGCTATGGCATGGCGCCCCAGGCTCCCGATGATCTGACACTCGCCGATCTTGTCCGCCTGGCAGGACCGTAACATCTGTCCCAGCTCGTCACGCAGCGCGGAGAGATCGGCGATCTTGCGCTCGACTTCGGCCAGTTGTTGCTGGACCAGCAGGTCGACATCCAGGCACGGCTTTTCGTCGTGATCGGACAGGGCGAGCAGTTCGCGAACCTGTGCCATGCTGAACCCGAGCTCGCGCGCGCGGCGCACGAAGGTAAGTGCCGCCAAATGGTCGGTGGAGTAGTCGCGATAGTTGCTGTCTGTCCGGTCGGCCGCTAGCAGGATTCCTTCGCGCTCGTAGTAACGGATCGTCTCCGCTTTCGTGCCGGTGGCCCTTGCCAGTTCGCCTATACGCATCGCTTGACCTTGTAGTTGCTACAAGGTGCATATGTTCCTGCGACTCGAACGTTGCAAGGAGAGCGGCATGAGCAAGTCCTGCTGTCAGACATCCGAACCCAATGACATTGCGCACAACAATCCACGCTGGCGCCTGATACTCTGGATCGCGCTGATCGCGAACGCAGCGATGTTCGTGGTGGAGATCGTTGCTGGGGTCGCCGCGGACTCGCGTGCACTTCAGGCTGACGCGCTCGACTTCTTCGGCGATGCGGCCAACTATGCGATCAGCCTTGGAGTTGCGAGCCTAGCGCTCTCTTGGCGCACGAAAGCCGCGCTCGTGAAGGCCACAACCATGCTCGCTTTTGGCTTGTGGGTGATCGGCTACGCAATCTACGGCCTGGTCGTAGGGTCGAATCCGGAGCCCCAGACCATGGGTGTGATCGGAACGATGGCGCTGGTGGTCAACGTATTCGTCGCGCTGTTGCTGTTCCGTTACCGCGAAGGCGATTCCAACATGCGATCGGTCTGGATCTGCTCGCGCAATGACGCGATCGGCAACATTGCGGTCCTTGGCGCGGCGTTAGGGGTGTTCGGCACAGAACAAGCATGGCCCGATTTACTTGTGGCGGCGATCATGGCGGGGCTTGCGATCTGGGGCAGCGTCGAAGTCTTCGGCCAGGCACGCCAGGAACTAGCTCATGGATAGGGGTGCAATTCCCAGCAGGGGTGAATTTCTCGCAGAGGAATACCGATGCGCGGACAAAGCCATGGAGGAGCAGAAGTTCGAAGAAGCCTGGCACCATCTGGAGCGGGCTCACGTTGTTGCCCAAGATTGCTTGGGACCGCACTGCGCCTCGCATTGGCGTATGCTTGAGCTTGCGTGGAAGACGCGTGATTGGCGCGAACTTCTCGGTCAGATATTCCGGCTTTCCCTTGCCCCCATAGGAAACATCACCAGCAGACTTCCAACCGGAAACAGTGGCCGTTCGAACGTAAGTGCATTCGCCAGGATGGAAATAGAACCGGAGATGAGGCGTGTGCTTGGTCAATCGCCGTGCGGTAATGATTGCACGCCGAAGAAAACCGATGCGTAAATCGATGGTATTGTTATGAAATCACATTCCACTTGGCGAGATAGTTCTTTCGCAGCCGAGCCTCCGCTGCTACCGGACACCCTATGACCCGGCTTTTCGCCCGCTCCCTCTTGCTTCAGCTAATCACGCTGTGCACTGCATTCGGTGTGCTGTGGGCTCCGGTGGCGGAAGCGGCCGAATGCGCGGGGGAGCCTCCGGTAGCATCGCAGTTCGAGCAACACGACGAGCCCGGCGATGATGATCGTGGCCTGGAGAAGCACGGCGCCTGTGCTCATGGCCATTGCCATCATGCTTCGCAGGCTGTCGGGCGGTCATCTGACGTCTTTGCCTTTGGCTCGGTCATGGGTGCCCTGCGCGCTGGCGACCAGCCCTCTTTTGCGTCCAATTTGACCGAACTGGCAACGCCCCCTCCTCGCGGCTGACGTTCGCCGCGCGTCGGACCTGTTTTCCGATGCCGAACTGAACGTCAGAAGAGGAATACCCATCCATGTTCGCCATATCGTGGCGAGCAGCCCCCCTCTGGGGGCTGATACTCGCCCTGTCCACGGGACCTGTCAGCGCGCAGGACCCGCGTGTCGTCACGCTCGACGACGCCCTTGAACTCAGCGGGGTCGCCGCTGAGGCCGATACCGCCACCACCAACCCCCGCCTCGTGGGGCCCCGCGCTGAAACAGACGCGGCGGTCGCGCTTGTCGATCAAGCCCGTCTCCGGCCTAATCCCGAAGTGTCCTTTGAGGTCGAGAACGTCGCTGGCAGCGGGGCATTCTCGGGTCTCCAGTCTACCGAATATACGCTCTCCGTCGGCCAGCGTTTGGAGCTCGGCGGCAAGCGTTCTGCCCGGGTCGATGCGGCTGAAGCCCAGGCGGAACTCGCATCCCTCAGGGCCGATCTGACCACGGTCGAACTCGGCCAACTGGTGCGCGAGCGATACCTCACAGCTGTTGCCGCAGCTGCCAGGGTCGAACTTGCGCAGGATGTGGTCGCGCGCAATGAAGAACTGGCGCGTATAGCTGGCGTCCTTGTGGAAGTCGGCCGCGAGCCGCCTCTGCGCGCGCTGAGAGCGGATGCAGCCCTCGCCGAAGCGCGCGCACATCTGGTCGAGGCCGAGGCGGAGAGCCTGTCGGCTCGAACTGCGCTCGCCGCTCTATGGGCGGGCGGTGAAGCGCCGCTCGTTCCGGCGGAATTTCCGAATGTTCTTCCGCCCGCCTCCCTAATGGCCGGGGCGACGGAAAGTCTGACCTACAGGGTCGCGCGTGCCGAAAGCACGGCTGCTGCAGCGGAAATTGAGCGGCAGCGAAGTCTGCGTATTCCGGATCCGACAGTCTCCGCGGGCGTGCGGCGCTTCGGGGAAAGCGGCGACAACGCCTTCCTCGTCGGTGTTTCGATCCCGCTTCCCTTTCGGGATCGCAACCAGGGCAACGTTGCGGCTGCCGAGGCTCTTTTGCGTGCAGCGAACGCTCGCGAAGCCGTGGCCCTCGCCGACTACGAGCAGGCGGTCGCCACCGCCCGGGCGAGGTATCTTGGTGCCGAAGCGCGCGTCGACACCCTGTCGCAAACATCGCTCCCGCAGGCGGAGGAGGCGCTGCGCCTCGTGAGCATCGGATATCGCAACGGCCGTTTCCCCCTGATCGAAGTTCTCGCTGCCGCCGAGGCGCGTGACACGATCCGCGAGGCGCTCATCGCCGCCCGCGAACAGAGGGGCCTGGCCGCAGCCGAACTGATCGGGCTGGCCGCACAATGAAAGATACATCCATGACACGCAGAAATCTGGCGATCCTCGTCGGTATCGTAATCGCGATCGGCGCGCTGACGCTGATCTTCTGGCCGACCGCCAAAGTCGACGTCCATACGGAGGAGGAAGCGGAGGCGGAGACACCCGAGGGGGTGGTCACGCTGAGCGAGGAGCAGATCAGCGAGGCCGCGATACAGCTGACCGCCGTGCGGTCTGGCGCCGCTGTCGAGCTCGTCTTCCCGGCGACCGTCGCTGCAAGCCCCACCGCTTCCGCGCGGATCGACGCCCGTGCTTCTGGCGTCGTTCGCTCGGTGGGCAAGACGCTCGGCGACTATGTGTCGCGCGGGGAAACCGTCGCCCGCATCGAAAGCGCGGACGCTGCGGCTCTCGCCTCGCAGCTCAGTGCCGCGCGTGCGCGGGTGGGCGAGCTGTCGGCCGCCTACGAACGCGAACGGCGGTTGTTCGAAGCAAACGTCACCGCCCGCCAGGACCTGGAAGCCGCGCAAGCCAATCTCAGCGTAGCGCGTTCGGAATTGCAACGGGCGCAGGCGGCGGTAGCAGCAGCCGGTGTCAGCGGTGATGGGCGATCGCTGGCAGTCACCTCTCCTCTGGCCGGCAGAATCACCGCGGCACCCATTGTGCTCGGAGCCTTCGTGAACGCCGGCGAGGAGCTTTACAGCGTGGTCGATCCGAACGGGCTTCAGATCGAGGTGGCGCTCCCTTCCGCTGAAGCCTCCCGCATCCAGCCTGGTGACGAGGCCGTGCTGGTCGTCGGCGATGGCCGCGAAATTGGCGCCCGGGTGCGTTCGGTCACGCCTTCTCTCGATCCTGAAAGCCGCAGTGCCACTGCGGTCCTGTCGTTGTCGCGCGGTATTCCTGGCCTTCAGCCGGGCGCGTTTCTCCAGGCGCGGATCAGACCTTCGGGTGAGATCGACCGCGACCGCATCGCGGTGCCGGAGGACGCTATCCAGGTGGTCGAGGGGCGCGATGTCGTTTTTGTCCGGACGAAGACCGGGTTCCAGGCCCGCGAGGTCCAAGTCGGAACTCGGTCTGCGGGCATGGTGACAATTCTCTCCGGCCTCCAGGAGGGATGGCGGATCGCTGTCGCCAACGCCTTCCTGCTCAAGGCCGAACTCGGGAAGGAGGGCGCCGAACATGGTCACTGAGACACGGCCCACGCCCGAGGTGGGAAACCACACCGGTTCGGCCAGCCATCGCCACGGTTTGATCGGGGCTATCCTCGACATCGCCGTGCGGTTCCGCTGGGCGGTCATCGTCCTCACCGTCTTCGCCGCGATCTACGGCGCCATGAACCTTTTGCGCCTGCCGATCGATGCGGTGCCGGACATCACCAACACGCAGGTGCAGATCAACACCAGCGCGCCCGCGCTCTCCCCGTCGCAGGTGGAGACGCAGGTGACATTCCCCATCGAGACCGGGCTTGCCGGGATCGAGGGGCTCGAGATGACCCGCTCGATCTCGCGTAACGGCTTCAGCCAGGTCACCGCGATCTTCGAAGAAGGCACCGACATCTACTTCGCACGGCAACAAGTGAACGAACGGCTAGCCCCGATCGGTGCGTCGCTGCCGGAAGGAGCGGAGCCCACGATGGGACCGATCTCGACCGGCCTGGGCGAGGTGCTCATGTATACGATCGAATACGAGTATCCGGGAGGTCGCGATGCGCCCAAGGGTGGTCGAACAGGCTGGCAGTCGGACAGGAGCTTCATCACCGAACGCGGTGATCGCCTCGACACCGAGGTCGCCAAGGCAGCCTATCTTCGCACGGTGCAGGACTGGGTCGTTGCTCCGCTCATGCGCTCCATCGACGGTGTTGCCGGGGTGGATTCGATCGGCGGCTATGAGAAGCAGTTTCTGGTCCAGCCCGATCCTGCTCGTCTCACCGGCTACGGCCTGTCGTTCGACACCCTGATCGATGCTCTGGAAGCGGCGAACCTCGCCGAAGGCGCCAACTTTGTCGATCGTGCCGGAGAGGCTCTGCTCGTCCGCGTCGATGCGCGGCTTGGGGGCACCCAGGACATCGAACAGGCGGTGGTCGCGACCCGCGAGGGTGTTCCGATCCGGATAGGGGATGTCGCCTCGGTTCGCATCGGCGGCGATCTGCGAACCGGTGCTGCCTCGCTCAATGGAGAGGAGGCGGTCGTGGGCACGGTCCTCATGCGCAGCGGCGAGAACAGCCGCACCGTGGCTGCCGCCTCGGCTGAGCGACTGGAAGAAGTCCGCGCCTCGCTCCCTGCCGGAGTGGTCGCCGAGATCGTCTACAACCGCTCGTCGCTCGTCGATGCGACCATCGCCACGGTCGAGAAGAATCTCGTCGAGGGCGCGCTTCTGGTGATCGCAGTCCTGTTCCTGATGCTCGGCAATATCCGTGCTGCGATCATCGCCGCATTGGTCATTCCGATATCCATGCTGATGGCCGCCGTGGGAATGAACAGGCTTGGAGTCTCCGGCAACCTGATGAGCCTCGGGGCACTGGACTTCGGGCTTATCGTCGATGGCGCCGTTATCATCGTCGAGAACAGCGTCGCGCGGCTCGCCGCCAGGCAGCACCGTGAAGGTAGATTGCTCAGCCTCGGCGAACGGCTGACGGAGACACGGCTGGCTGCACAGGAGATGATCAAGCCGACCGTCTACGGTCAGGCGATCATCCTCTTGGTCTATGCGCCGCTTCTCACCTTCACGGGGGTCGAGGGCAAGACGTTCTCGCCAATGGCCATCACGGTCATGCTGGCACTCGCCTCCGCCTTCGTGCTGTCCCTGACCTTCGTGCCGGCGATGATCGCGGTGCTCCTCAATCGCAAGCTGACCGAGAAGGAGGTCAAGCCCGTTCGGATGGCGAAGGAACGCTATGGCCCGGCAGTGCGCCGCGCCATCGCACGTCCCTGGCCGGTGATCGGTGCGGGCGCCGGACTCTTCGCCGTAGCGGCTTTCGTGTTCACCCTTCTCGGCAGTGAGTTCACACCGCAGCTGGATGAGCGCGACATCGCGGTTCAGTCGCTGCGGATACCGTCGACTTCGCTCGAGCGCTCGCTCGCCATGCAGAGACAGGTGGAGGACAGGCTCGAGACCTTCCCGCAGGTGGAGCTGGTCTTCTCGCGCACCGGCACGGCCGAGGTCGCGAGTGATCCGATGCCGCCGAACGCGTCCGACGCCTACGTGATCTTGAAGCCGCGCGAAGAGTGGCCCGATCCCGACCTGTCGAAGGATGAACTCGTCGCGCAGATGGAGGAGTCGCTCAGCGGTCTGGTGGGCAACCTCTACGAGTTCAGCCAACCCATCGAACTGCGCTTCAACGAGCTGATCGCGGGTGTTCGCGGCGACGTGGCGGTCAAGCTCTACGGAGACGACCTGACCGCACTGACCCGGTCAGCCGGAGAAGTGGCCGAGGTGCTGCGCGGCGTCGAGGGTGCTGCAGACGTCAAGGTCCAGCAGGTCACTGGCTTTCCTACGCTGGACATCGCCTTCGATCGTCCGACGATCGCCCGATACGGTCTGACCGTGGAGGAGGTCGCGCAATCCGTTGCCATCGCGCTGGGTGGTCGGCCAGCGGGGCTGGTATTCGAGGGTGACCGCCGGTTCGATGTCGTCGTGCGGCTCGAGGATGCGACCCGGGACGATTTCGATCAGCTCGGAGCTCTTCCCATAGTCCTCGAAAGCGGGGTCACGGTTCCGCTTCGCACACTGGCGGATTTCCAGGTGGTCGATGGTCTCGCGGAGGTTCGCCGGGAGCAGGGTCGCCGACTGGTGATCGTGTCGGCGAACGTGCGCGAGCGCGATCTCGGCTCGTTCGTCGAGGAGGCTCGCGCAGGCGTCTCCGAGAACGTCGGATTGCCGGCCGCCTCCTTCATCGAATGGGGCGGACAATACCAGAACCTCCAGGCCGCGCAGGCAAGGCTCGCCCTCGTCGTTCCGGTCTGCTTCGCGCTGGTGCTGCTGCTCCTGTTCATGGCGCTCGGCGGATGGGTGCCAGCGCTGGCGGTGTTCAGCGCGATCCCGATGGCGCTGGCAGGCGGGGTCTTCGCGCTTGCCCTACGGGGGATGCCGTTCTCGGTGTCGGCCGCAGTGGGGTTCATCGCCCTATCGGGGGTCGCGGTATTGAATGGCCTCGTGATGATGACCGCGATACGCCAGCGCCTCGACAAGGGAATGCCTCTCGATGAGGCGATCTCCGATGGCGCACTGGCGAGGCTGCGACCGGTGCTGATGACAGCCTTGGTGGCCTCGCTCGGCTTCGTGCCGATGGCCCTTGCGACCGGCACGGGCGCGGAAGTCCAGCGTCCGCTCGCCACTGTCGTGATCGGCGGATTGATTACCGCGACCGCGCTCACGCTCTTCGTCCTGCCCGCGATCGCGCGGCTCGTGCTCAATCGATCGGACGATGAGCGCAGCTGGCGCGAGAAGTGGTGGGATCGCCTGCGTCGAAACGTGACCAGCGACGAGCAGCGCGAACTGACGGACATCGCATGATGGTCCGGGAAAGGAGAATACGATGTTGAAGATAGACGAAGAGAACGGACTGCTGCGGATACGCGCGAGTGGCCAACTCGAAAGCTCGGACTACGATGACTTCGTGCCTCGGTTCGAACAGCTTGTCGGGCGAAAGCCCGGCAAGCTGCCGATTGTAATCGAACTCGCGTCCGATTTTGCAGGCTGGGATCTGCCCGGACTATGGCGCGATCTCAAGTTCGACGCGCGTCATCAGGACAGCTTCGGCAGGATCGCCATCGTCGGCGATGCGAAATGGGAAGAGTGGGGCACCAGACTCTCCGATCCGCTCTTCCGCGCCGAAATGAAATTCTTTGAATCCTCCCAGCATCAGGTTGCCGAGAGCTGGGTCCGCTCCGGGGAGGACACGGCATGAGTGGTGACCATGATATCGATCTCGGTTCGGCCGGGAAGCGCCGGACGCTGTGGGTCGTGCTCTGGCTGAACGTTGCGATCGCAATCGGGTTTTTCGTCGTCGGCTACTTCGCGGACTCGAACGCGCTCTTGGCGAACGGGCTCGACAACTCGTCCGACGCGATAGTCTATGCGCTCAGCCTGCTCGCGCTGGCCCGCTCGCGCATCTGGCAGCGTGGTGCGGCGCGGTTCTCCGGGGTCATGCTCTTGGTGTTCGCGGCAGGTGTCATTGCCGATGCCGTGCGTCGGTTCGTGGAAGGCTCGGAGCCAGGTGGATTTATGATGCTCGCGATGGCGGCAGTCGCAGCCGTGGTGAACCTTATCTGCCTGCGGATGCTCCAGCGGACGGAGGACAAGGACGTCAGCATGCGCGCAGCGACGACCTTCAGCTTCAATGATTTCATCGCCAATGGCGGGATCATCATCGCAGGCATCGTCGTGATGCTTACCGGCGCTAATTGGCCCGACCTGGTGGTAGGCGTCGCTGTGGCATGCATTGCCCTTTATGGCGGCATCCAGATCCTGCGCGATGCCCACATGGATATCCATGACGAGGAAGGAAGCGAGCATCGGAAGGGGGATCAGTTCCGGACATGAGCAATCAACACACACATGGTGGGCATGGCGGCCACAGCCACGGCGAGGAGAACCTGAGCGATCGCCAGCTGATCTTCGCGGTCGCGATCAACGTCCTGCTCACGCTCGCTCAGATCGTCGGCGGGATAGTCTCGGGTTCGCTCGCTCTCATTGCCGACGCCCTTCACAACTTCAGTGACGCCGCCTCGCTCGGCCTCGCGTGGTTCGCCCGAAGGATCGGCAGGCGTCCCGCCGACAGACGGATGACGTTCGGTTATGCGCAGGGCGAGGTCGTCGCTGCGCTCATCAACCTGACGACGCTGCTCATCATCGGCTTCTATCTGCTCGTGGAAGCGATCAACCGCTTCGCCGATCCGCAACCAATCGAAGGATGGACGGTGATCGCCGTTGCGGGCGTGGCATTGGTGATCGATCTGGTGACCGCTTTCATCACCCACCGCGGCGCCAAGGACAGCATCAACATGAAGGCGGCGTTCCTGCACAATGTGTCCGATGCCATGGCCTCTGTCGGTGTGATCGTCGCAGGGGTCCTGATCCTGCTATACGATCTCTACGTGGCCGATCTGGTCATCACCGTCATCATCGCCGCCTATGTGATCTGGCAGGGGCTTTCGTTAATGCCGCGCACGGTTCGCCTGCTTATGGGTGCGGTGCCAGATGACGTCGAGCTGCAAGAAATCATGGACGAACTCGAGGCGATCGATGGGGTCGAGAGCATCCACCATCTGCATGTCTGGAACCTGGGAGAGCACCGCCGTGCTCTCGAAGTGCATATCGTGCCATCCAGCCCGTCACTCGAACGGTTCGAAGACCTGAAGCGAACGGTGCGACAGCACGTCTCCTCTCGTTTCAACATCGAGCATGCAACGCTGGAAGCTTGCCTAGCAGCGGACTGCGATGAAGGGTTGATAGCCCAAGCCGGGCATTCTGGAAGGTTCTGAGGAAGGCGACGGGGCGCTCGAGTTTGTAGGGCGGGACATTCCGCGTAAAAACGAAAAGCTGCCGGCGAGAGCTAGATACCAAGCGTTTGGCATCGCGCAATGCTAGGCACTCCGGTGTCCGCTATCTGCATTCATGAACCCCAAAGCCGACAGACAGCTGTCGGTCCAAATTCGGAAGTTGCGTTGCGAGCTAGGCGGTGGCTCGGTCCCCTAGGAACCGCGAATTTGGCTTCAGAAATGACTGCTGTGCGATTAGGGACGAATACTGTGCTCAACCACGATTGGCCTAACCAGCTGGAGGTCTGCTTCTCGTCCGATTGAGCTTTCGGGCTTCGCAATCGTAAGATTTTGGAGCTTCTGAGACTTTTTGGGGGTAGGATGCACACTTGCCCTTTCGCAATGCCGATATCGGCGATGTGCAAAATGATCCTTTCCATAAACTGCTGGAGAAGCTGACTGCCATCGACGCGCTGGGGCAACTTGTGCTGCCTCGCGAGTCCGAGAGGCTTGCGGAGCTGAAGCGACAGGCTGCCGCAGCAGCAAAACGGCGTTCGCGAGACGAACAACGATATACGCTCGGCGGCCTGATGTTCTCTTTGGATCTCAATACACTAGATTATCATGCGCTTTATGGATTGCTGGCGCATCCCGACCATTTGCTCGTGTGGGCAATCGAAGCACGGGCATCGACAGGAGCGGGGACTTTGGCAAACATCATCCGCTTGATCTTAGATGACAAGGAACGAGCTGGCAGATGTGCGGAGTGGGGCCAACACCTAGCGTGGAGTCGAATGCGCCAACTGTATGAGGCTGAGGTCAACGCGTTCATTTCTTCCGAAAAATGCGGACTGAAAGCAAGATGGCGCCGCGATCCCATCACAGCCGCCCAAAACTACTTGATCAGTGAAATCTGCAAGCTCGATAGCATCGAAAATCCAACGCTCACTACGAAAGGGCAAGCTTTCGATTGGCTTCGCGAGCGCGGCGGTAACCCAAGGTTTTTAGCGCGTCCTGCTCCTATGCCTCTGATGAGTTCATGATCAATCAAGTCTCCCATCCAATCGACGAAGCAGCTGCTCTGCTGAGCCAAAAGGAACGGGAGTTCCTGAACGCGTCGGCTGCAGTCGAGGCCGCTCTAGCAGATGGACATACCGGATTATCTGAGCTCGATCGGCTTAACGAGATCGCAGCGGAAGTCGCGCAGATAGCAGAGTTCCTTTCGGATCATCTTCAAACGCAGCTTGCGTCGTTTCTCGAATAGGGCGCATTGAGATGGCCATTAAACCTTAGGATCAAAGAGTATGCGCCACCAATCAGTCAGGTCGGCGTTTGGTGAGGAATGAACTTCATTCTTAAGGAGTGTTTCGTGGGCGAGAAGAGGATAAATAAGTCTCCGTCTGAAATCGCCAGGGAGGCGGATTACCACAAGCGCCAGCACGGGAACCAAGAGGGTTTCTCGAATAAAGATCCAAGACAGGAAAAGGTTGCAAAAGAGACGCCGAGAGAACTGAAGAACAGGAAGAATCGGGAATCGAAAACGAGATCTGCGATCATGCGGACGGACTTAAGTTTACTTGGAGGAAGTATCTCCTTTCCGGCGAATCTTAATGAATATATCGAGACGCTCGTCCTATCCGAAAATTGTGGTGTGAGTAACGACGACAAGGCGTCAGCCATTTTCTCACCCACCCTGAAGGCGATCACAGATTTGCCGATCGGTCTGCTGACCGAGAAGGAATGTATGCTTCCGCGAGCATTGGTTCCTTCCGGATTTTCAGAAATTTTGCGCCATTGCCGGCGGATGATCTCCGTATCGGGGGACAAAAGCTACATCGCCTACGCAGTGGCTGGTTGGAAAACGTGTTCTGTGGACCGGGCAGCTTTTCGAAAGATGCAGGTCACCGCGCAGCAAAATGCCTTAAGGCACCTTGATGCTCATGCCCGCGCGCTGGCGCAAATCGAAGCAGATCACCCGAAGCTTTTTGAGGCGATTTTATGTGGCCGGCACAAGACTGCGCTGGACCTTCTAAGCCAAAGAACGCCAGAATCAGTGCTGAAGCCGCATCACATCCGCGCCGTGATTGCGGAGCATGGGCTGATCTATTGTCTGCATGATTTGCAATTAATCGCAGCGAGAGCGCATGCAGCAGAAGCTAATCCCTTCGAGAGCCTCGCTAGCTCCACCATGATCCAGATGAAGCCCGAAAACATCGCAAACCAGTCTCGCAGACAAGCGGCCACGCTGAACTCACTTCTGGCACAATATGCAACGCTGAGCGAAGAACTTGGCGGAAAGTTACCGCCCGAGGAAATTCCTGATCGGGAATCGCTGCGGTCTTTGGCCAACCAAGTGAGGTATGAAGCGAAGAAAACAGGCACCAACCTGCTCAGTCACCGATCGCAAATCGACGACTTAATCAGGTTCATGCGGAATAATCCGGTCTCTAAAAATCTGACATACCTTGCGATCTTGCACCAACCGGTCAGCAGAAATGGAATGGCGACAAGCTTCAACGCGTTTTGGTTTTCGGGGTTGAGCGCTACCCAAACGGTTTCAGTAGCCATTCTACGCTATCTCCAAGCCGAAAAAACGATTAAAATGCTTATTGAGGAGCGTGACCCTCGTTCAGTGCGGCCGCTTCGTGAGCATACTGCGATGCCAGCTTACGAACTGAGCCCCAAAGCGCCAGATACCTTCAGAGAGGCCCAAGACCTTCTGTTCATGTTGAGGCAGAACATTCTCCACGACAAGGACTTCACAACGAACGAAGAAAGCGTGTGGGAGCGTAGCGATCGAGAAGGCAGGCCCCCTATTAAGAAAGCGGCCGAAGTCTTGAAGGAATGGGGGCAGAGAGAAATAGGCGCGGATAAGGGTTCGCTCGACGATGCGGGGCGCACTTACTACTTACTGGACGTAATCCCCGAGCATCGGCTGGCATACTAACGCCACTGTGCTCGTCTGGCTCATTTGAACACCATATTCCGTCGATCGACAAGAATTTCCCATTGTTTACAGTGCCCACCATATTCGTGTCGGGTGCGCCAAGGGGCGGTCTTTCAAAGATCGCCGCCCCTCGGCGTATCGTTGCCGTCCGGCCTCGGTTCAGCTCGCCGGGCAGGCCTGCACCGTCTCCGCATCGTTGCCCACGCGCACCTCGGCCAGCGCATAGTCTGCGGCGCCGCTCGTCTGGAGCATGATGGTGGTCAGCTGGGACATGTCGATACCGGCCCCGGCAAGGCAGCGCAGCGGGATGCCGTAGCGCACGAAGCCTGCGCTGGCCGGAATGTCGAGCGGGATGGTCGCCTGGGTTCTCCCGCCTTGTACCGCCAGAGCGAAGCTGTCCGCCGGGTCGGTCACCTGCATGGTCACCAGAAGCATGACGTCGCCCGCAGCCTCGCGCGACAGGTCGACTGCATCGAAATTGTGCAGCACCACGTTCGCGTCGCCCGAAGCGATCTCGAAGCGGCGCGCGCCTTCCTGCACGATGTAGTTCGCTGCCGTAACGCGCATCCGGCCGCCCAGCGCACCGGCGGGGACCGTGGTGATGCGGGTCTGGTCGATCTCGCCCTCGTCATTGACCAGCAGCGACCAGCTCGCCGCCGGGACGCCGTTGGCGAACCATGTCCGGCTGTCGCCGGCTTCGGCCTTATCGAGCTCGGCCAGCGTTTCCCATGCGGTCGCCGGCGAGGCGTAGGTCAGGCCGTAGCCGAAGTCGAACAGCGCCCCGTCGTCGAGGCTGCCCGTGGCGGGCCATGCAGTCGGCAGCTTGCCGGTGAAGTCGTAGCGCGGCGCGCCGTCCGCCCCGGCGACGACCACGTCGGCAAGGCCTGCGCCCTCGCTGCCCGGCAGCCAGGCGACGACGAACGCGTCGGCTCGGTTCAGTGCCGGGTTCACGTACAGCGGCCGGCCGGTGATCATCACCGCGACCACCGGGATGCCCTGCGCTTTCAGGCGCTCCATCGTGGCATAGGGGCCGGTGAGGTCGGCATCGAGCATCAGCGTGGCCCGATCGCCCTGGAATTCGGCGTAGGGCTTTTCGCCGAAAACGACGACCGCCGCATCGGGGCGCTGTTCGAAAGAGCCGTCGGGCGAAT
Source organism: Alteriqipengyuania flavescens (assembly GCF_030406725.1). Taxonomy (NCBI): domain Bacteria; kingdom Pseudomonadati; phylum Pseudomonadota; class Alphaproteobacteria; order Sphingomonadales; family Erythrobacteraceae; genus Pseudoblastomonas; species Pseudoblastomonas flavescens. The sequence goes on from NZ_CP129107.1 coordinate 1,061,864, forward strand.
GGACGGCGCTGCCGCCGCCCGCTTCGACCGCGGATTTCAGCCCCGCGAAGAGCGAGGTCGCGCCGGGGAACTGGCTGTTGTCGTGCCCGGTGCCCTGCCAGCTCAGCGTCCAGCCGCCGGACTGGCGGGCGATATCGTCGGCCCCTTCACCCGCGACGAGCAGCCGCCCGCCCGGTGCGATCGGCAGGACGCCGTCGTTCTTGAGGAGGACGAGCGACTTGCGCACCGCTTCGCGCGCCACTTCGCGGTGGGCGGGGGCGCCAAGCAGGTCGAACTCGCCCGAGAGGGGGCGGGTGGACGGTGCGCCCGCCTCGAACAGGCCGAGCCGCGCCTTGACCCGCAGGATCGCTGCGACCGCCTCGTCGATCCGCTCCATCGGTATTTCGCCGCTGCGCGCCTTGGCCAGCGTGTCGGTGTAGATCGCCTTCCACGTGTCGGGCGCCATGTACATGTCGATCCCGGCCAGCAGCGCTTGCGGGCAGCTGTCGTTGGTGCAGTCGGCCACCTGGCCGTGGGCGTTCCAGTCGGAGACCACGAAGCCTTCGAAATCCATCCGGTCTTTCAGCACATCGGTGACGAGGCTCTTGTTGCCGGTCATCTTCTTGCCCTGCCAGCTGGAGAAGCTGACCATTACGGTGGACACGCCTTCGCTGATCGCCGGGCCATAGGGCAGGCCGTGGATATCGCGCAGCTCCTCTTCGGAAATCGAGGAATCGCCCTGGTCAACGCCGTCGTCGGTGCCGCCATCGGCCAGGAAATGCTTGGTCGAGGCGATGACCTTGTCGCCCGCGAGCATGTTCCAGTTGTCGGGCTCGCCCTGCAGCCCGCGCACCATCGCGCCGACATAGGACGCGACAAGCTGCGGATCGCTGGAATAGCCTTCGTAGGCGCGGCCCCAGCGGAAATCCTGCGGCACGGCCACGGTAGGTGCGAAAGTCCATTCCTGCCCCGTCGCGCGGATTTCGCGGGCGGTGATGGCGCCGATCCGCTCGATCAGTTCGGGATCGCGCATCGCGCCGAGACCGATGTTGTGCGGGAAAATGGTCGCCCCGATGATGTTCGAATGGCCGTGCACGGCGTCCACGCCCCACACGATCGGGATGCCGACGCCGCCATCGCTGGTGTCGATCGATGCGTTGTAGAAATCGTCCGCCGCCTTCAGCCATTCGGGTGCCGGGGCCAGGTCGTCACCGTAAGGCCCGCTATTGCCACCGACGAGGATGGAGCCGAGGTTATAGGCCTTGGCATCTTCGGGAGAGACGCAGCACAGGTCTGCCTGCACCAGCTGGCCGACCTTTTCCTCCAGCGTCATGCGCGCCAGCAGGCTGTCGATCCGCGCCTGCTCTGCCGCGGGCACTTCGACCGGATATTCGTACGCCGGCCAGATTCCGGGATTGGCGACGCCCGCTTCGCGCGGGGCATCCAACGCGTCGCCATCGGCGACCTGGGGATTCGGTCCGCGCGTTTCGACGGTGGCACATGCGGCAAGCGCAAGGCCCGACCCGGCGGCACACAACAGCTTGGCAATCCTGGCAAATTTCACGGCAATCCCCATCCCTTTACAGGCGGCCGCAGCAGGCGCGCGGCCCTCTCTCACTCTCTTTGTGAACGTTAACAACATATCGCGGCGAGGGTCAATGCTCCGCTGCTTGCATGCGGCGAGGCCAGGATCAGGAGACGATCTGGCCGTTCTCGATCCGCACCTGCCGGTCGGCCAGCGCGGCGAGCGCGCCCCGGTGGCCGATGACCAGGATGGTGACGGAGCCGCGCAGCCGGGCGATCGCCCCGGCGATGGCGTGTTCATTGTCCCCGTCGAGCGCGCTGGTCGCCTCGTCCAGGATGAGCAGGTCCGGATTGCGCAGCAGCGCGCGGGCAAGCGCAAGCCGCTGGCGCTCCCCGCCCGACAGCTGGCGCCCGCCATCGCCGAGCCGGTGCCCGGTCCCGCCGGGCAGGTCGAGGACGAAGCTGGCCGAGGCATCGCGCAGGGCCGCTGCAAGAACGTCGTCCGAAGCGTCCGGCGCCGCCATGCGCAGATTGCCGGCGATGGTGCCGGGGAACAGCACCGGCTCCTGCTGCACATAGGCGACGCGGCGGCGCCACGCGGCGCGCGCCGAGGAGGGCAGCGGCGTGCCGTCCACCAGCAACGCCCCTTCGTCGGGGGCAACCAGCCCGCCCAGCACGTCGGCCAGCGTGCTCTTGCCCGCGCCGGAAGGGCCGGACACCGCAACCATTTCGCCAGCCGCGATGGTAAGCGAAATGCCCGACAACGCGGGCCGCGAGCCTTCGTAAGTGACGGATACACCATCGAGCGCGAGCGCCCGCGTCAGGGGCGGTGCGACATTATCCGCGTCTGCGTTCTCGGCGGCCGCGTCCATCCGTGCAAGCAGGTCCTCGACCGCGCCGATGGCCGGCACTGCGTTGTTCCACCGCTGCAGGCTTTCAACCAATGCGCCGAGCAGCGGCACGCTGCGCAGGAGGATCGCGGCCAGCGGCAGGACGATGGCAAGGGCAAGCCCCTGCGTATCGGCCGCGAACCACACGACGCCGCCGAGGATGATCGCCCCGCCCAACTGGAGCGCGGTGCGCGCCCATGCGGTGCCGGAAAGGTAAGCTCGCTCGGTCTTTCGCAATTGCGCCAGTTCATTCGCCAGACCAGTCGCTGCCGCATCCTCGCGCCCGAAGCTCTTCACGAGCCGCAACCCGTCGAGGCTGGTCTCGAGCCGTTCGTAAATCGCGTCGTAGGCTGCGCCGGTTTGGAGGCCCAGATGGCGGGCGCGACGTTGCAGCGGCAACAGCAGCAGCATAGCACCAGCGCCTACGCTAATCCCTGTCACCGCCGCGACCGGCGACAGCAACAACGCGGCCACGCTCAGCGCGGCTAGGGTCGTGGCGGCAGCTAGGGCGCTGCCCCCTTCCTGCACCGCATGGCCGACCCTTGCGATGCCGGAAATCAGCAGGGCGCGGTGCTCGCTCTGGCGGGAGGCAGAGAGCGCGCGCCAGTCGGCGGCGAGCAGCGAGCGGAAGGCGCGCAGCCGGAGGCCGTCGACCACCGCGATCTCGATATCGAGCGCGACGACGTGCCGCAAATGCGCCGCTGCCGCGCGCAGGGCGACGAGAGCCACGAACAGGCCCAGCACGCTCGGTAGGCTGAGGGCAGCGGCCCATTCGAGCAGCCTGCCGCCATCCGCCCCGCGGCCAGCATTCCCGCCCAACCGCGCGAACAGCGGCACCAGCGCAATGGCGCCCAGCGCCTCAAGCCCGGCGCCCGCAACAGTCAGAACGGCAAGAACGAGCGCCTTGCAGGCCGGCAAGTGATCGCGGATCGCGGAATCCATCGGCCCTAGTTACGCCCTTCCAGGTGGTCGGCAAACCGGCCTGCCAGCACCACGCCCGGCAGCGCCAGCAGCAGCGCCTGCGCCTCCGCATGACCGGCGGGCGAGCGTGCGGGCCAGTTGTCGAGGATGGAGTAGGCGCGGTCGAAGTCGATGACGGCGCCCAGCTCCGGATGCGCTTCCATGCGGCGCAGGCTTTCGCGCAATTCCTCGCGCCGCGGGGTCAGGCGGGCATGGCGGTCCGCGTTATGCATGCCGAGCCGCCGCTCCGTCCGCTGCGCTTCGGGCAGGCGGCCCTTGGCAAGCCGGCGGGCAAGATAGCGCGTCACGCCGCCGCGCACGAACTGGCTGGTCGGCAAGGTGATGCAGAATTCGATCAGCGGGCGATAGGCATAGATATCGCGCTGACGAATACCGAAAACCTGCTCGAACCCGTGGTGCATTTCCGCGCCTGCGTCCGCGCCATGCCAGACCATGTCGAGCCACTGGCGGCGGGTCGCCGGCCGCTCCCCGGTTCGCAGGCAGTGGTTGCGCCGCGCCCGCTCGCGCAGGTCCAGCTTGTCGATTGCGTCCGGGCGCACGAGGCTGCCGTTGGCGGGCATGAAATCGGGCTCGCCATGAACCCGCTTGCGGACGAAGCGGCGAAACCCCTCCGGCATGATCGGCAACAGCGATTGCGCGGCGAACCGGCGCAGCCGCGACCGTTCGTCGCCTGGCGCAGGATGGGCGAGCAATCCGGACAGCTGTCGCCACTTGCCGTTCACCAGGAATTCGACCGGCGCCCACGGCGCGTCGTTGCTGAGCGTGTCGTTGCCCATGAATCCGGTCAGCAGGACGTCGCAGCCGGCGCGCGCCGCCGCGCTGTAGGCGTTGTGGTAAAAACTGGCCGCCGCCTGTCCGGGCCGGCCGGTGGAAGTCGCGGTGAAGAAACGCTCGGCAAGATTGTCGAATTCGGCGGTGCCGACGAAGTTTGCGTCGATGCGCCGATGCATGGTGGCGAACGCCTCGACCGCGGCGCGCTCGTCGGTCACAATCCCCGGCCGGCGGTCCCGCGCAGTACCCGCCTCCGGCACTACGGTGAAGCTCGGCAGGCGTTCCGATTCCCACAGCTGGCGTAGTACCGCCTCCGCCGCGATGCCCGAATCGAGGCCGCCGGACAGCAGCAATCCCGGCTTCTCCGCGCCGTCCAGCGCGGCGGCGACAGCCTCGTCCAGCAACGCATCGGCAGCGGCGAGGTAATCGGCGTCGTCGGGCAATTTCGTGGGCGGGAGGGCGTGCGGATCGTACCACCGGTCGACCTTGAACCCGTCGGGCCCCAGCGTGACGATCGAGCCTTGCGGCACGCGGTGGACCCCGTCGTACCAGAATTCGGTGCCGGTGTGCTCGATACCGAACAGCATGTTGGCATAGCGGTGCCGGTGCAGCCGGCGCGGGAAGCCCGCTGCGAACAGGACGCGCGGGACCGAGGCGACGACGGCGGCGTGGTCGTCGCCCGCCCAGAAGAGCGAGGGGGCGTCCCAAGCACTACGCGACAGCCTCAGCGTGCCGTCGGGCTTGATGACGATGGCGGCGTAGGAGCCGATTACGGGGCGGTCGGCGAAATCCCCGTGCTGGGCGACGAGGTGGGCAAAGACATGCGCATCGTCGCGATCGGCGACGTCGATGCTCTCGGCAAGATCCTGGTGGTTGTCGATCCAGCCGCAGAAGAGGCACAGCGATCCGTCGGGACCGGTGGCCGGCGTCCAGCTGCGATCGGGTGCGGCGCGCGGGTGCGGCAGGCTTGCGGCGAGCCCGGCGGGCGTGTGCGCGCTACTGGCGGGATGACCGGTGAATAGCCCCAGCGACGGGGCGATCCGCGACGTGTCGAGCCACGAGGCCGCGGACCAGTGGTGGCCGAGCGCAATCATGCCCCGGCCCCGAAACCGTTAGCTGCGGTTCGTGGAATTCTTGCTGTTGCCCTGGTCGCTTGCAGTGCGGCTCCCCGCCACGTCGCGCAAGGTGCCCATCGGCACCAGTCGGGGCGTCGACCATCGCTTGGCATCCGTGCCCTGCTCTTTCACATTCGCCTCCATGACGGACCGCGGGGATGCGGCGTTGCGATGCAGCATAACAGACACCGAATCGCCTGCCAACGATGCTCTGTTAATCAATGCGATCCCAGCGCATGGGACGCAAACGCCACGTCGCTGCCTCGCCGCTCCCCGTAAATGACCTGCCCGCGATGGGTCAGCCACGCATGCAGGTCCTCGTGCCCGTCGCGTTCGGCGGGAGGGCGCACGCCGATCTGAAGCTGCGAACCGAAGCCGCGCCGCCGCAGCATCAGCGCCATTGCCAGGGCGCGGGGCAGGCAGGGGGCATCGCCCGGCATGCGCGCAGCGGCCCGCTCGATGGCCGCGGAGCGGTGTCGCAAGGTCGCTGCGTCGGGAGCGAGACGGGTCGGGCCGCTGCCACGCGCGAACCAGGTCCGCCATGTGCGGAAGGGCACCAGACGGACGAGGCCGTGTGCGACCGCCAGCGCAAGCGCAGCCTCCGCCGTGCGCAGCCAGCCATGCACCCGTCGCGTCACGCCAGCAGTCCCGCGCTGCGCAGGCTGGCGAGGAAGGCGTCGAGATCCTCCCCCATGGCCGGATCGCCGGCATAGTCGCGCTGCAGTCCGGCGAGGATTTCGTCACGGCTGCGCTCGCCATCGATCAGGTTCCAGATCGCGTGCGCGCTGCCTTCCATGGCGAAGAAATCGCCGTCGGACATGCGCATGACGACGGTTTCGTCGTCGAAGGCCGTTTCGGCGAAGTCGCTGGTCTTGCGCGGAATCATCGCATCGCACGCTCGATTGCGTGGCGCGCGAAGTCAAGATTGGCGGTGTATTCGCCGGCCCCGTGCGGCAGCCACAGCCGCCATGCGGGGACGCTGCGCGCCCTGGCCGCGGCGTCGGCGAAAACGGCAGCGCGGTCCCACCGGCGGGCGAGCGCGAGGAACTCGCTGCAGTAATGGTCCGCCGACCAGGCCGCGATTGCCGCCGCGCCGCCGAGCGGCCGGAATGACCGGCCGCCCTCTTCCAGCAGGACCACCCCGCCGAGCGGCAAGGGCCGGTCCGCGCGCGGCAGGCCCTCGGCAAAGAACTTCGCGTATTCGGGCGAGACCTGCTCGCCCTTCGCCGCACCGGTCATCGCGAAGGCATCGGGCCACAGCTTGGGCTTTTTGCGCCACGGGAGGACTTCGGGGCCGCTTTCGCCTTCCACGATCACGCTCAGGTCATCGGCGAGGAGCGGCATGCCCGCCAGCGCGAGCCCCGTCGCCAGCGTGGTCTTGCCCGCGCCCGACGGGCCGGTGAGGATGACGGCGCGCCCGTCCACCGCCACCGCCGATCCGTGGAACGGGTAGAGCCCGGCGAGTGCCGCCACCGCCGCCGCGATACTGCCTTCGCAGAAGAGGTCGATCTCGGCCGGGTGGGTCCCTTTGCTGGGATCGACCGTCAGCCCGCTGCCCAAGCGGTAATGGACGAGCGTGTCGGGCGGGATGCGGAACAGCAGTTCGCCCGGCTTGAGCATATACGTCCGCTGACCCAGCGCCTCGCCATCCAGCGCCGCTTCCACACGGCCGGTCGTTCGCTGCAGCTCGTGCTCCAGCAGCGCCAGCGCATCTTTGCTGTGCATAACCCGCTCAGCCATGCGTTTGCGGGCCGGAGCGGTGTGGAAAAGGCCGCGCCTGCGCCTTGTCGGCGATTCGCCGCGCGCGTAACCGGCGGGGATAGTCATGGCTCCCCCGCTGATCTCGCCATCCATCCTTTCTGCCGACTTCGCGAAGTTGGGCGAGGAAGTGCGCGCCATCGACGCGGCCGGGGCGGACTGGATCCATATCGACGTGATGGACGGGCATTATGTCCCCAATATCACCATCGGCCCTGCCGTCGTGAAGGCCCTGCGTCCCCATACCGACAAGCTGTTCGACGTCCACCTGATGATTTCGCCGGTGGATGCGTATCTCGAAGCCTTTGCCGATGCGGGCGCGGACATCATCACCGTGCATCCCGAAGCGGGTCCGCACGTCCACCGCACGGTGCAGGCGATCAAGGCGCTGGGCAAGAAGGCGGGCGTCGTCTTCAATCCCGCAACCCCGGTCGACACGCTCGATTACCTGGTCGAGATGGTCGACCTGGTGCTGGTGATGAGCGTCAATCCCGGCTTCGGCGGGCAGAAGTTCATTCCCAGCCAGCTCGGCAAGATCCGCGAGATACGGAGCCGCATCGACGCGAGCGGACGCGATATCCGGCTGCAGGTCGATGGCGGCGTCGATGCGCAGACCGCGCCGCAATGCGTCGAGGCGGGGGCCGACGTGCTGGTTGCCGGGTCGGCCACCTTCAAGGGCGGTCCCGATCGCTATGCCGCCAACATTGCCGGCCTGAAGGGCGGATAGGATGACCGATAGCCTCTCCCGCACCGCGCCGGACACAATCGAGCTGCCGCTCGGCGATCCGCAGGTTCCGGGCGAGGACGATGCGCGCGCCATCCCGCTGAGGAGCGCTGAAGAAGGCTTGGTCCGCGAGGAAACGAAGCGCCGGTCCGATCCGCCGACCACCGCTGCCGCTGCCGTGGACCACGCCGCCGGCGCCAGCCGCGCGCTGGCGCTCGCCGATTTCGCCCCGCCGTCGGTCGGCGCGGGCGAGCGGTTGATGCGCATGGCATACCGGATGGGCGTGCCGGGCTCGGTCCTGTCCGGTCCGTTCCGCAAGCCGTCCGCACTGCGCCTGCTTGCCACGGTCGAAAGCCCGCTGCCGGGCCGCCGGCCCAGCGGCGTCGCGCTGAGGGCCGGCCATTTCCTCGTCCACGGGGTCAAGGCGCCGATTTCGCAGATGGATTTCACGCCCAGCGCGCGGCTCACCCCGCCGTTCGAGCAGGCGATCCACGGCTTCACGTGGCTGCGCGACCTTTCCTCCTCCGCCCCGCGCGAACAATGCAGCGGCGTGGCGGAGCGGATCGCCGCCGCGTGGCTGAAGGCCAATCCGCAGGTCGGCAAGGGCATGCCGTGGCGCGTCGGCCTGGCGGCGCGCCGGATGCTCGCATGGCTGGTCCACGCCCCGCTGGTGATGTCGGGCGACAAGGGCGTGCGCACCAAGCTGCTCGCCCAGATCGCCGAGACCGCGCGCTGGCTCGACCGCAACCATGGCAAGGCAGAGGACCGGCTGGAGGAAGTCGCCGCGTGGTGCGCGATCACCGCCGCCGGCCTGCTGCTGCCCGATGGCAAGCCGCGCCGCCTCTATGGCGAAGCCGGTCTTGTGCACGCGCTGGGCGAACTGGTGGGTGAAGATGGCGGCGTCCTGTCGCGCAGCCCCTATGCCCAGATGGAAGCGCTGCGCCTGCTGGTCGACTGCCGCGCCTGTTACGAGGCGGTGCGCCGCGATCCGCCCGATGCGCTGGAGGCGATGATGCGCCTGCTCGTGCCGCCGCTCCTTACCCTGACCCATGCCGACGGGTCGCTCGGCAACTGGCAGGGATCGGGCGCTACGAGCGCCAACACGCTGCGCGCGCTGGTGGAGGCGACCCGGGTGCGCACCCGCCCGCTCAGGCAGGCGCGCGGCTGGGGTTACCAGCGGGTCGCGGCCAAGGGCGCGGTGCTGCAATTCGACGCCGCCCCGCCGCCGCTGGCGCGCCACGCCCGTTATGGCTGCGCATCCACGCTGGCGTTCGAATTTTCCAGCGGTGCGCATCGGCTGATCGTGAATTGCGGCGGGGCTGCGATGGCCGGCGGACAGATTCCCGTGCGCATCGAACAGGGCCTGCGCGCCACGGCAGCGCATTCGACGCTGGTGCTGGAGGATGCCAATTCCACTGCCGTGCTGATCGGCGGTAAGCTGGGCGCAGGCGTCGGCGAAGTGGAAATCGACCGGCGCAGCGTGGGCGGCAAGAAGCCGGCAACCCGGGTGGAAGCGAGCCATGACGGCTATGCCAGCCGCTTTGGCCTGGTCCACCGGCGCATCCTGCTGCTGAGCGACGAGGGCGACGAATTGCGCGGCGAAGACGTGCTCGTGCCCTCGGGCCGCAAGGGCAAACGCGGCAAGGTCAATTATGCGATCCGCTTCCATGTCGGGCCGGGCGTGGAGCTCAGCCTGACGAAGGATCGCAAGGGCGCGCGGCTTGCGCTGCCTGACGGCACCAACTGGCAGCTGCGCACCACGGAAGGCGAGCTGTCGATCGAGGATTCGATGTGGTCGGACGGTGACGGCCGCCCGCAGGCGATCGAACAACTGGTAATCGCGGGGATGATCTCGCGCAGCGGGGCGAATTTCTCCTGGCTGCTCAAGCGAATGGGGTGATTTTGTGACGGATGCAGTCACGGTGAAGCGGGCGCTGCTCTCGGTGTCCGACAAATCCGGCTTGGTCGAACTGGGCCGGGACCTGGCGGCGCGCGGCGTGGAGCTCGTTTCCACCGGCGGCACGGCCAGGGCGCTGCGCGACGCAGGGCTGGCGGTAAAGGATATTTCCGAGCTCACCGGCTTTCCCGAAATGATGGACGGGCGGGTCAAGACGCTGCATCCCAAGGTCCACGGCGGGCTGCTCGCCGTGCGCGACGATGCCGCCCATGCCACCGCCATGGCAGAGCATGACATTGGCGCCATCGACCTCGTGGTGGTCAATCTCTATCCCTTCGAAGCGACCGTGGCGAAGGGCGCAGGGCGGCCCGAAATCATCGAGAACATCGATATCGGCGGGCCGAGCATGGTCCGCTCCTCGGCCAAGAACCACGCTTACGTGACCATCGCCACCGACCCTGGCGACTATGCCGCACTGCAGGGCGAGCTGGCCGACCGCGACGGGGCGACCTCCTACGATTTCCGCAAGGCGATGGCAGCGAAGGCCTTTGCCGCGACCGCCGCTTACGATTCCATGATCGCGAACTGGTTCGCCCAATCCGACCAGGGGCAGGGCCTGCCGGACCGCCTGTTCGCCAACGGGCGCAAGGCGGACGAGCTGCGCTATGGCGAGAACCCGCACCAGTCGGCTGCGATCTATATCCCGGCCGGCCCCCCGGCGCGCGGCATCCCGCAGGCCGAGCAGGTGCAGGGCAAGGAGCTGAGCTATAACAATTACAACGATGCCGATGCGGCACTGAACCTCGTCAGCGAATTTGCCGGACAGGACCCGGCCATCGTGATCGTCAAGCACGCCAATCCGTGCGGCGTGGCGCAGGCGGGCAGCCAGATCGAGGCGTGGGAAGCCGCGCTGGCGTGCGACAGCGTTTCGGCCTTCGGCGGGATCGTTGCCTCCAACACGCCGCTCGATGGCAGGACGGCAGAGGCGATCTGCAAGATCTTTACCGAAGTCGTGGTGGCGCCCGATGCGGACGAGGAAGCGAGGGCGTTCTTCGCGGCCAAGAAGAATCTGCGCCTGCTCCTGACCGGCGAGCTGCCCGATGCGGCGCGCGGCGGCCTTTCGATCAAGTCGATCACCGGCGGCATCCTCGCGCAGTCGCGCGACAATGGCCGGATCACGCGCGACGACCTGAAAGTGGTCACCGAGCGCGCGCCGACCGAGCAGGAGCTGGACGATTGCCTGTTCGCCTGGACGGTGGCCAAGCACGTCAAGTCGAACGCCATCGTCTATGCGAAGGACGGCGCGACCGCAGGCATCGGGGCGGGGCAGATGAATCGCCGCGACAGCGCCCGCATTGCCGCCATCAAGGCGCAGGAAGCGGCCGGGAAATACGATTGGGACCAGCCGCGCACCGTGGGCAGCGCCGTTGCGTCGGATGCCTTCTTCCCCTTCGCCGACGGATTGCTGTCCGCCGCCGAAGCGGGCGCGACGGCCGTGATCCAGCCCGGCGGCTCGATGCGCGACCAGGAAGTGATCGACGCTGCGAACGAACAGGGCCTGGCTATGGTGTTCACCGGGATGCGGCACTTCAACCACTGATCCCGCGCTTTCAGAAGCGCATCGCGTCGGGATCGCCCTTGCGGCACATGTGCAGCAGGCCGCGCGGTGTGCGCAACACCAGCCGGCCGCGGTCGGTAAAGGCAAAGGCGTCGGGCGTCGCGAGGGAGAGGAACGAGAGCCCCCCCCCGATCTCGATCGGTTCCCCCGCTACGTACGGCTTCGGGACCTCATTACATTGCACACTGTCTTCCAGCGCCAGGGAGAGGTTTGGCCCCTCAGAAGAGTAGGTCGCACGGCAGCCGGATTGGTCAGTCATGGTGTCGCGGGCAATCGAAAGCGTGATCGGTCCCGCCTGATATGCGCCGAGCAGCGTGTTGCCGCAGCTTTGGAATTCGCCTGCCAGCGTCCGGTCTGGGTAAGGCGGGCGGCGCAGCGTGAGGCCGGGGCCACCGGTCAACGTCAGGCGATCACTGTCGATACGATAGCCCGTCACCGCGCCCAAGGCGGAGAAGAGCAGTGCATCCTCGGCCGCGTCTTCCTTGCTGCAACCCTGCTGCGTCGCAGCGCCGAGATCGATCCGCCCGGTCGTGCTGACGTCGCCATAGGCGGTGTTGCATTCGGCGCTGGCAAATACTCCTGCGTAACGGTATTCGATCTCCGCAGCAGCCCGTCGCTCCATGGCGAATGGCTCGCCGCCGATAGCGTCCACCAGCCATCTGCCGGCAAGTGCCGAAACGGCATAAGGCGGGCGTTCCAGCACGGCCGTAGTGCCGCTCGCATCGGCCAAGCGGAGAACGTCGCCTTCGCGCCGCCAAGTCGCAAGATTGTCGATGAAATCGGCCCATCGGCGCTCGAAATCGGCGGCACCTGCCGCGTTGCCGCATTTGCCGATCTGCACCGCTTCGCGCCTGATCACCGAAATGGACTGACCGTCGAGCTGGTAGAACGCCGGATGACCTCCGCCGCATTGCGCGTGGTGGTTGAGAAAGCCACCGCCGCTGCCGGTCAGGACCCCTTCGCGGTCCGAAACGTCATCGCCGGCTAGTGTGCGCAAGAGCCAAGTGTCGCCGAGGGGATCGATTCGCTCGAGATACGTGCCATCGTCCATCGCGTCGCCTGATGCAGCACGCTGTTGCATCGCTTCTCCGGTCGAGGCGACCGGCTGGCACGCGGTCAGCGCGCCAACCACACATATTGTTCGCATACTCAACGACATGTCGTTTCCACTCCCACACGGCCTCATCGCAATTTCAAGCTGAACACCGCACGACAGGCAGCTTCACCTTTTTGCAAGCGGCCATGCGGTAGAAGGTGCCGGACGATGACGAAAATCGAAAGCACGACCGATGGGCCTTTTCAAAACCGATTCCTACATCGCCTTCGCCGCAGGCTTCGGCTTGACCGCGTTCATCATGGCGAGCCAGTTCAACCTGCTTGCATGAACCGCATCCGCGCCAGCTTTGCCGCCGTCGCGCTGGCCACGGCGGCGTGCAGCCAAGCCATGCCCGCAGCCGTCGCTGCGGAAGAGACGGTGCGCGCACCGGTGGCTGATCGGATTTCGCGCGAAAGCGAAGGACTGAAGAACGCCTATTTCGCCGGGGGCTGCTTCTGGGGCGTGGAGGCCGTGTTCAGCCACGTGCCCGGCGTGACGAGCGCCGTCAGCGGCTATCACGGTGGCAATGCGGCGACCGCGAAATACGATATCGTCAGTTCCGGCGTCAGCCAGCATGCCGAAACGGTGAAGGTCACCTACGATCCCAAGATCGTGCGTTACGACCAGCTGCTGCGCATTTTCTTCTCGGTCGTCCACGATCCCACCCAGCTCAACCGCCAGGGGCCGGATCGCGGTGCGCATTACCGATCTGCCTTGATCCCCGTCAGCGCCGATCAGCGCGCGGTCGCGCGTGCCTATATCGACCAGCTGGAAGCGGCGGACATCTGGGACCGGCCGATCGTCACGAAGATCGAGACGGCGAAGCGGTTCTACCCGGCCGAACCCTATCACCAGGATTTCGCGCACAAGAACCCGCGCCACTCCTATATCGTGCGCTGGGACGCGCCGAAGGTTGCTGCGCTGCGCCGCCTGTTGCCGCAGCACCACCGCAGCAGCTTCAAGACCGGCTGATCGCGGCCCGATTGCGAGCGGCTGCCGGGCGCCCTATATCGGCGGCATGGCCAGTCACGCACATACCCACCACCAGGAACATTCCGGCGAAGCGCTGGTCGAGGCCGCGCGCGCCACGCTGACCGAGCACGGCGAGCAGTGGACCGCCATGCGCGAAGGCGTGTTCCGCGCGCTGGCGAGCGAGGACAAGCCGGTTTCCGCCTACGATCTTGCCGACGAGATGACCCGCCGCCGCGAAAAGCGCGTGGCCCCCAACAGCGTCTACCGCATCCTCGATTTGTTCGTGCGCACCAACCTCGCCAACCGGATCGAGAGCGCCAACGCCTATCTCGTCAACACCCATCCGGGCTGCAACCACGACTGCATCTTCGTGATCTGCGACGATTGCGGCGCGGCAACCCATATCGACGACGACCGCGTCACCGGCGCCTTGCGCGAAGCGGGCAAGGACGCGGGCTTCGCGGGCATCCGCCCGGTCGTGGAACTGCGCGGCCTGTGCGACAAATGCGCGGCCTGAGGGCCGTCGCCTGCAAATCATTTGCGTTCATCGACAAGCACACATCGCGGCGCTAAGCCGAAAGCCATGAGCCAACGCCCCGATACGCCGCTTCTGGACACTGTCGACACGCCGGAAGACCTTCGCAAGCTGAAGCCCGAACAGCTGCGCCAGCTGGCCGACGAATTGCGCGCGGAAATGATCGACGCGGTCGGCTCCACGGGCGGGCACCTGGGCAGCGGGCTGGGCGTGGTCGAGCTGACCACCGCGATCCACTATGTCTTCAACACGCCCGACGACAAGCTGATCTTCGACGTCGGCCACCAGGCCTATCCGCACAAGATCCTGACCGGGCGGCGGGACCGGATCCGCACGCTGCGGCAGGGCGGTGGCCTGTCCGGTTTTACCAAGCGGAGCGAGAGCGAATACGACCCCTTCGGCGCGGCGCATTCCTCCACCTCGATCAGCGCCGGGCTCGGCTTTGCCGTCGCCAACAAGCTGAAGGGAGAGCCGGGCAAGGCGATCGCCGTCATCGGCGACGGCGCGATGAGCGCGGGCATGGCCTACGAGGCGATGAATAACGCCGAGCAGGCGGGCAACCGGCTGGTCGTGATCCTCAACGACAACGACATGAGCATCGCGCCCCCGGTAGGCGGCCTGTCCGCATACCTCGCGCGGATGGTGTCCTCGAGCGAGTATCTCGGCCTGCGCAACCTGGCCTCCAAGGCGGCGAAGAAACTTTCGCGCCGCGTGTGGTCGGGCCTCGAAAAGGCCGAGGAATACACGCGCGGCATGGTGACCGGCGGGACGCTATTCGAAGAACTGGGCTTCTACTACGTCGGCCCGATCGACGGACACAATCTGGACCACCTCGTCCCGGTCCTGGAAAACGTGCGCGACAGCGAGCAGGGCCCGATCCTGGTCCATGTCGTGACCACCAAGGGCAAGGGCTACCAGCCCGCCGAAGACAGCGCCGACAAGTACCATGGCGTGCCGAAATTCGACGTGGTCACGGGCGAAAAGGCGAAGTCCAAGGCCGGCCCGCCCGCCTACCAGAACGTGTTCGGCGAAACGCTGGCGAAGCTGGCCGAAACCGACGACCGCATCTGCGCGATTACCGCTGCCATGCCGAGCGGGACGGGGGTGGACAAGTTCGCCGCCGCGCATCCCGACCGCGCCTTCGACGTCGGTATCGCCGAACAGCACGGGGTGACCTTTGCCGCCGGCCTCGCCGCGCAAGGGATGCGCCCGTTCGCGGCGATCTACTCCACCTTCCTCCAGCGTGCGTACGACCAGGTGGTCCACGACGTGGCGATCCAGAACCTGCCGGTGCGCTTCGCCATCGACCGCGCGGGGCTGGTCGGCGCCGACGGGGCGACCCATGCGGGCAGTTTCGACATCACGTACCTCGCCACCCTGCCCAACTTCGTGGTGATGGCCGCGGCGGACGAGGCGGAGCTGGTCCACATGACCTACACCGCCGCCGAATATGATGACGGACCCATTGCCCTGCGCTACCCCCGCGGCAACGGCGTCGGTGTACCGCTGCCCGAAACGCCGCAGAAGCTGGAAATCGGCAAGGGCCGGGTGGTGCGCGAAGGCAGCAAGGTCGCGATCCTGTCGCTCGGCACGCGGCTCGCCGAAGCCAACAAGGCGGCTGACGAACTGGAGGCCAAGGGCCTTTCAACCACCGTCGCCGACCTGCGCTTCGCCAAGCCGCTTGACACCGACTTGATCGACCGGCTGATGAAAAGCCACGAGGTCGTGATCACGGTGGAGGAAGGCGCCATCGGCGGCCTCGGCGCGCATGTCCTCACCCACGCCAGCGACAAGGGCCTGACCGATGCTGGGCTGAAAGTGCGCACCATGCGCCTGCCCGACATATTCCAGGACCACGACGATCCGGCAAAGCAATACGACGAAGCCCGCCTCAACGCCCCGCACATCGTGGACACGGTGCTGAAAGCGCTCCGCCACAACAGCGCCGGCGTGGAGGAGGCGCGGGCTTAAGAAGCCGAATTGGCAAGATATTCTGATTAAAGCAGCGTATGGTGAAACTGTTTACAATAAAGGCTGCGTTGAATTTCGTCCTATACGCTATAGCTCTTGCCGCGGGGGGCATGGCATTAGTTATTATCGTGGCGCAAACGAACGCCGGTCAGTTGAGCGGGTGGTCAGCCGCTGCAGTAGTCATCGGCGCGTTTGCGTTTTTCTTCAGCCCAATTATTTCAGCATTCATCGTCTACAAGCAATTTGATCGAGTTCGCGAAAAGGAGGCGAACGCTGTTCGCCTTGCTGACGAACAGAATGCTATCCGATTGTCATCTCAACTTCGCTTTTTTGAGCGCGAAAAACTTATTGCAGCGATCGAGATGCATCACCCTGCGCTTGAGCGAAATTTGCACCGGGCGGTTCGTCAAAATGATTATGGTATGATCACTGAAGACAACCGAAATGCGGCTCTTCGAGAATTCTTTGACAGCATTGATCTTCAAACCGATCGACTCGAATTTGAAGAGGCCGCCAACATCACCTATGAACATCTAGAAACCTGTCGTGCGCGTTTTCTAGTGAATGGATTTGAGCCTGACTTACTACCTGCTGATGGGCTCGACTTTGAAATTTGGGTGGCGAACTCACTGGTCCTTTTTGGTTGGGAGGCACAAACGACACCGGCTGGTGGAGACCAGGGATTGGATGTCATCGCAAAGCGTGACGGCCGAAGTCTCGGGCTACAATGCAAGTTATACGGCTCGGCGGTTGGTAACAAGGCTGTGCAAGAAGCCTATGCGGGCCGTCCTTTTCATGGAGTGCAGAAGGTTGGCGTTATTTCGAACGCGGGTTTTACATCGAGTGCGAAAGCGTTAGCTCACTCGACTGGAGTACATCTCTTCTCGCCGAACGATATACCGACAATGTTTGAGCAAACATTCGGTTCTTGAAGAGCAAGATTTTCAACCCATCCACCGCCAGATGCCCGCAGTCCAGCCGCCCAGCGGCATGTGCGCGTAAGTGGCGGCGAGCCAGATTGCCGTGCCTCCTGCCCAAGGGATCACCCCCGCTTTCGGCAGCCGGCTCCATCGCGGCCAGTAGGTCGTCTTGCCCTCCCACTCGCGCCAGGCGCCGCCCATCAGGGCCTTTTTCTTGCGATCCTGCATATGCGCGCCGACGAGGGCGAGGAAACCGATGGCGCCCGCGGCCACCAGCGTGCGGGCGGTGGGCGCGGCGATGATGTGGGCGAGGGCCCATAGCGCGAAGCCCCACATCATCGGGTGGCGGGTGACGGCAAAGACGCCGTTTGCGGACTTGCTCATCGCCAGCTCCTGCGCACCCGGTGCTGGCAAGGCCGGGTTGCCCATCAGCGATCCCGTGATCAGCACCATGGCGACCAGCGTCAGCACGCTCGCTACCGCCCAGCTCACATCGTCGAAGCCCGACCACAGCGGCGTCATGGGCAAGTGTACGCCGGTGAAGGCGAAATACATCCACGCCGTGCAGGCGACGCTGACCAACGAATAGGCGATCATGAAGCCGCCTTGCCCCAGCCGCTTGACGAGCGAGGCGCGCAAGGGGTGCGACATGGCGAAATGCGTGCCGACGAAAGCGATGCTGGCGGCAATCAGTTCGATCAGGTCGCGTTCCATGATGCCTCCTCCCGCCGCGCGTTACTCGATGGCGAGCAGTTCCACTTTGAACAACAGCGTCGCGCCGCCCGGTATCGGGCCCTTGCCTTCCGGACCGTAGGCCAGCGTGGCGGGCGCGGCGAGCTCGATCGTGTCGCCCACGGCCATTTGCGGGATCGCCATCTGCCACGCCGGGATCAGCCGGCCGAGCGGGAAGTTGGCAGGCTCCCCCCGGTCATAGGAGCTGTCGAAGCCCGTGCCGTCGACGAAGGTGCCGGCGTAATGGACGGTGACCGTGTCCGCGACGCTCGGCTTTTCGCCCACGCCGTCGCCCGCGATCCGCCGCCAGCGCAGGCCGCCGTCCATGACCGTCCAGCCGTCCGCAGATGTGCGCGAATGGAGCGCGGTCTGCTGCTGTTGCTGCCAGGCGATATCCTGCGAATAATCGGGCGCCCGGTCCTGCGCCAGGACCGCCGCCCCGCTCGCCGCGATGGCGAGGCCCAGCATGGCCAGCGTGGTGCGCATGGAAGAAGTGCTTTTGCGTTTGGTTCCGGTCATCGGTCGTAGGCTTTCGGCAGGTCGCTTTCGTCGAGATCGCGATAGCGGTCGCGCAGGCGCGTCTGGTGGTTCGTCAGCGGCTGGTCGATGCCGTCGATGAAGACGCGAGTCGGGCGGCTGGACAGCTCCAGCGGATCGCCGTCCCAGATCACCACGTCCGCCACCGCGCCCGGTGCGAGCACGCCGTAGCGCCCGCCGACACCCGCGATCTGCGCCGGGATGGAGGTGATCGATGCCAGCGCCTCTCCCCACGTCAGCCCGGTGCGGCCCGGCACGCGGGCCAAGCTGACGAGGTTGCCGGCATATTGCGGGGCAAAGCGTGGCTGCTCCATGTCGGAATAGCTGCCGACCGCCACCGTCACCCCGGCATCGACCATGCGGCCGACATTGTCCTGCGTGGCGGCGAGCTGCTCGAAGCTGGACGGCAGGTCGTCGAGCGGGTCGGCGATCACCGGCACGCCCGCCGCCGCGATCTCCCTTGCCACCAGCCAGCCTTCGCTGACGCCGACGAGGACCAGGTCGAGCGCGGGGAATTCGCTTTTCAGCGCCAGCACGCTGCGGATATCGGCGGCCCGTTCGGCGCGGATGTAGAGCTGCTGCTGCCCGCTCACCACCGGCACCAGCGCGGCGGCATCGAAGCGGGACAGCAGCACATCGTCACGCTCCGCCTCGCTGTCGACCAGCCGCGGGTCGATCGGCACGTCGTCGCCCGTGTCGATACTGGCCGGGCGGCGGCGCGATCCGGAAATGCCCGACGCCTCGCCATATTGCCGTGCTTCACGCAGGGCATTGCGGAGCAGCGCATGCGCCGCCGGGCGCGACCCGCCCGCCAGCGCACCGCCGCGTTCGCCCAGTTCGATCATCTGGAAGGCGCGCGGCCGGACCACGGGCTCGGGATCGTCGCCGAGGTCGATGATCGCACCTTGGCCGGCAAAGATTGAACTGCCTGCGGTCCCGATGGCCGTGGCGCGGGTCACCCCGCCCGCGCGGCTGACCGCGACCTGCGTCGATGCCGGATTGATCGAGGTCGAGAAATCGAGCGCCGCGCTGAAGGGCGAGCTTCGAGCAGACAGGTCGTTCGAATTGCTCACCCCGCTGACATCGTACAGGCCGAGGTCGGTGAGCGAGGCGAAGATGCCGGGCGTGACCCAGCCCCCGCCCGCATCGACCACCGTGCCCGCCGGGGCGGCACCGCCGGCAGGACCGGCATAGGTCACGCGCCCGCCAGTGACGACGACAATGCCGCCTTCGACCGGCTCCGACCCGTCACCCGTGGCGACGGTGGCGTTGGTGACGGTGAAATCCTGCGCGGCGAGCGAGCCTGCCGAAAGGGCAAGGCCGAGCGTGGCGGCGGCGGACAGCAGGTGCTTCATTTCACGTCTCCTTCACCGGGCAGCCCAAGCTCGAAATCGCTCACCGGGCGCATCGCCGGATCGGCCGCGTCGAACAACAGGGCGCCGTCGATCCATACCCGCTCGGGCCGCGAATAGACGGAGAAGGGATTGCCGTTCCACAGCACCACGTCGGCCATCTTGCCCGTTTCCAGGCTGCCGGTCATCGCCTCGATCCCCATCGACCTGGCGGCGTTGTAGGTGATCCAGCGGATGCCTTCCGCATCGCTGATCTCGATGCCCATGCGGCGCCCGTCGGTTAACGCCTTGGCAGCTTCCTGGTTCAGGCGCTGGATGCCGTTCGCATCGTCGGAGTGGATGACCACGCAGGCACCCTGGTTGTAGAGCAGGGCCGCGTTTTCCGGGATCCCGTCGAGCGATTCCATCTTGAAACCCCACCAGTCGGCCCAGATCGCGCTGCAGACGTCGTTCTCGCGCAGCAGGTCGCTGATCTTGTAGGCTTCTACCGCATGGTGGAAGGCGCTGACACGGTAGCCCGCTTCTTTTGCCATATCGAGCACCAGCGCCATTTCATCGGCGCGGTAGCAGTGGTTGTGGACGAGGATTTCGCCGTCGAGCACGCCGGCCAGGGTTTCCATTTCGAGATTGCGTTTCTCGCGCTTGCCCTCTGCCCATTCCCTGGCTGCGGCCCACTTCGCGCGGTTGGTCGCGAAATTGCCCATGCGGGTGGAAGGCTGGCGGCCTCGGCTGCCGTAGACGCGCTTGGGGTTTTCGCCGCATGCCATCTTGAAGCCATAGGGCGCGCCGGGAAATTTCATTCCCTGCACCGTGCGGCTGGGGACATTCTTTAGCGTGACCGAGCGCCCGCCCATGAGGTTGGCGGAGCCGGGCAGGATTTGAAGCGACGTGATGCCGCCGTTGGCGAGCGCGCGGCTGAAGCCCGGGTCCTGCGGCCAGACCGAATGTTCGGCCCAAACGTCGGCGGTGATGGGGGAAGTGGCCTCGTTCCCGTCGCTCTGCGCGGACACGCCGGGGCTGGGATAGACGCCGAGGTGCGAATGGATGTCGATGATGCCGGGGGTCACGTATTTGCCCGTCCCGTCGATGCGGGTGTAGCCGGCCGGGATGGCGAGCGAGGCGTCGCCCACGGCCACAACCTCACCATCGGCGAACAGGACCGTGCCGCCATCGATCTGGTTGCCCGCCCCGTCGAGGATAGTCGCCCCCACGATCGCGGTCGGCGTGCCGGGATAGGCGGAATAGGTGCTGGCGAACGGCACTTCGGCCGGCGCGTCTGCGGTTTCCGCCTCCTCGCCCGTTCCGGTCGTTGCGCAGCCCGCGAGCGCGAATGCAGCCAGTGCCGCGAAGCCTGTCCTGAGGCCTGTGGTCATGGTTCCCCCCATCGGAAATGTCGGTCCTGCAGATGCAAAGGGCGGGACCCTGCCGGACCCCGCCCCCTCATCAATCAATTCGGCTTGGTGGCCGGGTGGATGCCCGCGCCCTGCGGTTCGCCCGGACCTTCGGCCTGGCCTTCCAGGTCGTCGCCCAAGTTGTCGTCTGCCAGCGTATCGAGATGCATCAGCTTCTTGATGAAGGGGCTGACGACCATCACGCCGACACCGATCCCGATGGCCCACCAGCCGACCGAGGAGTAAACGTCGAGCACGACCTGCTTGCCCGCTTCTTCGCCCACGCCTTCCGCGCCGGTTGCTGCCGCGATCAGGCCGGCGGCGAAGTTGCCGGTGGCCGAAGCGAAGAACCACGTGCCCATGATGAGCGATGCGATCTGCGCCGGAGCCAGCCGGTTCATGGCCGACAGGCCGACCGGCGACAGGCACAATTCGCCGGTCGTGTGGAGCAGGTAGATCAGGAAGATGAAGATCACCGGCACCGGCACGTCGATGCCCACCGACTGCGCGCCCCAGACCAGGACCAGGAAGCCGAGCCCGACCTGGATAACGCCCAGGCCGAACTTGAACGGGGTCGAAGGTTCGATGCCCTTGCGCCCCATCACGGTCCACAGCGTGGCGAACACCGGTGCCAGCAGGATAATGTAGATGGCGTTGATCGACTGGAATACCGATGCCGGCACGCCGCCGCGGTCGACATGGCGATCGGTGAACAGGTTGAGGCTGGAACCGGCCTGTTCGAACAGCGCCCAGAAGATGATCGACACGAAGATCAGGAACATCGCCGCGACGATCCGGTCGCGGTCATGGTCGGTCTTGGCGATCATCTGCAAGATCATCACGCTCAGCACGCCGCCTGCGCCGATCGTCGCGGGCAGCTGCCAGCCGGCATTGCCTTGCGAAACGAAGAACATCGACACGATCAGCAAGGCGCTGAGACCGACGAACGAATAGAACGCAGCCGAAGGTGCAGCGTTGTAGTTTCCGTAAGGCAGCTGGAACACCGCGATCGAAAGGACGTAGCAAACGAGCGCCGCGCCGAAGGTGCCGAGGAAGACGCCGACCGCGTCCTGGTTCTGGATGGCGATCCAGCACAATGCCACCATCAGCAGGCCGACGAGGTAGACGCTCATCTCCTTGCTCTTGGCCAGAGCCTTCGGCGGCTCGCCGCGACCGAGAAGCAGGCCCTTGCCGAGCACGAAGACGATCAGGCCGGCGAGCATGCCGATACCTGCAAGACCGAAGCCATAGGCCCAGCCATAGGTTTCGCCGATATAGCCGCACAGCAGGGAGCCGATGGCCGCACCAAGGTTAATGCCCATGTAGAAGATGGTGTAGGCACCGTCACGCCGCACGTCGGTGCGGGGGTACAGCTGACCCACGATGACCGAGATGTTGGCCTTCAGGAATCCGGAGCCGACGATGATGAGCGCCAGCGCCAGCCAGAAGACGTAAATGACCGGATTATCGGCATTGCCTGCTCCCGGCTCGCCTTCGAAGGCCATGAAGAAATGGCCCAGGGTCAGCAGGACCGCGCCGAACAGCACCGCCTTGCGTTGCCCCAGGTACCGGTCGGCCAGATAGCCGCCGACCACCGGCGTGATGTAGACCAGTGCCGTGTAGGCGCCGTAGATGATGCCCGCGTCGCTATCCGAAAACAGCCAGTGTTTGGTCAGGTAGAAAATCAGCAGGGCACGCATGCCGTAGTAGGAGAAACGCTCCCACATCTCGGCGAAGAAGAGGACGAAAAGCCCCTTCGGATGCCCCAGGAAAGTGCCCGCCGAATCTCCGTGCGGTAGCGATTGCGATGCCATCGAATAATCCCTCTTGTCCCTGTCGGGTGCAGCGCTGTCCCGCGCCGTTCCCCGTGGAAAGCGCGCACCCTAGCGGATGAATCGGCGCTGTGAAGCGACAAGTTGCAGACGAAACCGCCTTTCTGTGACCTGAAGGAGCCGCCGCCGTGTAACCGCGATGGCGTGGGAACTCTTGACGCGCTGCGCCGTATTATGGCACTGAAACACCTTGCGGCCGGCGGATTGGGCCATGGTCGCGCAAGAAATCGGTCGGGTTACCGGCCGATCGGGGACCGACATGAACCAAGCCAACCGACCCGTATACCTGCGCCTTCGCGACCTGATCGCCGCCGCGATCATCGAAGGCCGCTACGAGGAGGGTGCGATGCTCCCGTCCGTCCGCGCCTTCGCGGCGGAGCAGGGGGCGAACCCGCTGACGGTGGCCAAGGCCTACCAGCAGTTCCAGAACGATGGGTTGGTCGAGGTGCAGCGTGGGGTCGGCATGTTCGTGGTTTCGGGCGCGGCCAGCCGCCTGCGGGCGCGCGAGCGCGACGAGTTCCTGTCCGAAGAGTGGCCGGATATCCGCGCGCGGATGGAACGGCTCGGGATCGCGGCCAGCGACCTGCTCGCCGATTGCTGATCGGCCCCCTGGCCTAATTTAACAATTCATGCTGCAAGGTTGCCCCGTGCGCCCGCGTCTGGCAAGGAAAGCCAGGCGCGCAGGATTCGACAGCCGCTTATAAACAGGCGAAAAAAGCGGTTTCGTGGTCAACTCAAGGGGTGTGACATGATCAGATCGGAACTCATTCAGGCCCTCGCCGACGACAACCCCGATTTGCGCCACGAGGAAGTCGAGCAGGTGGTCGAGCTCTTCTTCGACGAAATCAGCGCACGGCTGGCCGAAGGCGGCCGGGTCGAATTGCGCGGCTTCGGTGCCTTTTCCACGCGCGAGCGCGAGGCCCGCAAGGGCCGCAATCCGCGCACGGGCGAGGAAGTGGACGTCGCCGCCAAGCGCGTGCCGTTCTTCAAGCCCGGCAAGGATATGCGCGAACGCCTCAACCGCGACTGACCGCGGTTTCCCGGCTCTCTATCATTGCCATCGTTGTGGCGGCGCCGCAGCCGCGCTAGGCGCTGCGAAGACGCGGGCGTGGCGGAATGGTAGACGCCGGGGACTTAAAATCCCCTGAGCCTTGCTCGTGTGGGTTCGAGTCCCACCGCCCGCACCAGTTTCAACTAGAGAAAACCATCCGGGGGATGGTTTCCGTTGAAACTCCCGAGCGAAGCGAAGGTGCGCCAACCTTGATTTTGGCACCCCTATCGGCCCAGCAGTCCCAGGCAAAGCCAAGCCCAGCCAACGCATCGCCGACTCCCGTCCGCACCCGCACTAGGTAGTTCCCCCAAACCCTTCCGCCGCCGCTTTTTAGCCAATCCGCGCCCAGACCTCTGCGTGTCGCCAATCTTCCGGCGATCAGGAAACGGGGACGACAGAATGGGGCAGGCCTGGCAGCTACCGATCATCGACGAGGGACAGGACGTGGACCGGCACAGGGCCTCGCACGCCCATCCTCACGCTCCGCATCCCGAAGAACGCCGCGCCAAGCCGCGCCAGACGATGCTGATCCGCAGCGCCAAGCTGGTCATCGGCGCGCGCGAATATCTCTGCGTCATCCGCGACGTTTCCGAAAAGGGCATCTCGCTGCGCGTCTTCCACGATATCCCGAAGGCGGACACGCTGGAGCTGGTGCTCGGCAACGGGGACCGGTTCAAGCTGACGCCCGTCAGGCGCGAACCGATGCTGCTGGCATGCGAATTCGTCGGCAAGCCGGACGTCACCCGCATCGTGGAGGAGCCGAGCCGTTATCGCCGCCGGCAAACCCGGCTGGCGGTCACGCTGCCGGTCACGGTAGAGGGCATCTTCGGCAGCGAGATGGCGCTCATCACCAATATCTCGCAGCAGGGTGCGCGGCTGGAATGCGAACGGCGATTGCCGGTCCACAGCCGTATCCGCATAGGCGCAAGGGGCCTGCCCGAGCTGGACGCCAATGTGTGTTGGTCGCACAGCCGGGCGGCGGGCGTGACGTTCGAAAACTATCTCCGCTTCGAGGAATTCGCCCAGCTCGTCGCCGCGATCTGACCGCGGTTTAACCATTGGATAACCATTTTCCTTCACTCCCGACCAAGACATCCGGACAGGTTGGCCAACGGGGGCAGGAATGGCAGCGGGAACGCGCAAGAACAGCGGTGAAATCGAAGTTGACGTGGCGATCGTGGGGGCTGGTCCCGCGGGGCTGACCGCCGGATACCTCCTCACCAAGGCCGGCAAGTCGGTCGCGATCATCGAGAAGGACGCGCATTACGTCGGCGGCATCAGCCGCACGGTGGAGCACGACGGCTATCGCTTCGACATCGGCGGCCACCGGTTCTTTTCGAAAAGCGCTGCTGTCGTGGATCTGTGGGACGAAATCCTGCCCGATGATTTCATCCAGCGCCCGCGGATGAGCCGCATCTATTACGAGGGCAAGTTCTACAGCTACCCGCTGCGCGCCTTCGAAGCGCTGCGCAACCTGGGCCTGTGGCGCTCGACCGTCTGCATGGCGAGCTACCTCAGGTACAAGCTCTTCCCGATCAAGGACATCCGCAGTTTCGAGGACTGGACCACCAACCAGTTCGGCCGCAAGCTCTATTCGATCTTCTTCAAGACCTACACTGAGAAGGTGTGGGGCATGCCCTGCGACGAAATGAGCGCGGACTGGGCGGCGCAGCGGATCAAGGGCCTGAGCCTGTGGAGCGCGGTGGTCGACGGGCTGAAGCGCAGCCTCGGCCTCAACAAGAAACCGAATGACGGGATGGGTGCCAAGACCCTGCTCGAAAGCTTCCGCTACCCGCGCCAGGGCCCCGGCATGATGTGGGAAGCCGCGCGCGACAAGATCGTGGCGAGCGGCAAGGGCGAGGTCCTGATGGGCCACGCGCTGAAGCAGCTAGCCAGTGATGGCGAAGGCGGCTGGCGCATGACCGCCAGCGGTGCGGATGGCGAGAAGATTATCCGCGCGAAACACGCGATCAGCAGCGCGCCGATGCGCGAGCTCGCCGCGCGCCTGCATCCGCTGCCCGACACGACGCTCAATGGCTCGAAGCTGAAATACCGCGACTTCCTCACCGTCGCGCTGATGGTGGAAGGCGAGGACCTTTTCCCCGACAACTGGATCTACATCCACGACAGCAAGGCGCAGGTCGGCCGGGTGCAGAACTTCCGCAGCTGGTCGCCCGAAATGGTGCCGGACGAGAAAATGGCCTGCGTCGGCCTCGAATATTTCTGTTTCGAGGGGGACGGCCTGTGGGAAATGGACGACGGCGATCTCGTTGCGCTCGCGACCCGCGAGATGGACATGCTCGGCCTGCTCGACCCCAAGAAGGTCAAGGGCGGCGCGGTGGTGCGGCAGGAAAAGGCCTATCCCGTCTATGACGAGGATTATGCAGCGAACGTCGCCGCGATGCGCGCCGAGCTGGAGGACAGGTTTCCGACGCTGCACCTGGTGGGCCGCAACGGCATGCACCGCTACAACAATCAGGACCACGCGATGATGACCGCGATGCTGACGGTGGAGAACATCCTCGCCGACCGCCGCGTGTACGACATCTGGTGCGTGAACGAGGATGCCGAGTATCACGAGGCCGGTGACGAAGGCGCCGAGAAGGCTCTACCAGCCCGCGAGACGGTGAGCGAGGACCAGGCCGCCGCACTCAATTCCATGCGCGACGTGCCGGAGCGGGTGAAGCCCGCTGCGGGTAGCAAGGCCGCCTGACGAAACCGCCATGGCGCCCATCGTCCGCCGCCTGATCGACATCCGCTTCACGCGCTACGTGCTGGCAAGCGTCGGCGCGCTGGCGGTCGACGTCGGCACATTCCTCGCACTGCTCGCCTTGTCGGCCGCGCCGTGGGCCGCATCCGCGACCGGCTATTCGCTCGGCATCCTGGCCCACTGGCTGCTGTCGAGCCGGACCGTGTTCGGCACCGACGTGGCGGACCGCGGCCCTGCCCGTACGCGGCAAAAGGCACTGTTCGTTGCTTCGGCGCTCGTCGGCCTCGCCCTCACCACCGCGATCGTGGCTGGCGGAGCGGCAGCGGGGATCGATCCGCGCGCGGCCAAGCTGGCGGCCATCGTGGTGAGCTTCTTCACCACCTGGCTGCTGCGCAACCATTTCGTCTTTCGCACCGCGGGCACGCCATGAGCGGTCTCGACCGGCGGCGGCCGCTGTTCGGGCGGGAGATGGTCGTGCGCGTTGCCGCCGTCTGGCTCGCCGCCATCGCGCTGTCGCTCGCATTTGCATGGAGCAAGCTTGCCGCGCTCGACCTACCGGGGCCGGACGATGCGTTGCGGCTGGTGCAGGTACGCGACCTTCTGGCCGGGCAGGGCTGGTTCGATCTCACCCAGTACCGGATCGACGCGGCGAGCGGCGGCATTGCGATGCACTGGTCGCGCCTCGTCGATGCGCCAATAATCCTGATCGCTGCCTTGCTGGCTCCGCTGATCGGGCACGATGCGGCAGAAGTGGTTGCGCTCGCGGCAGTGCCGGTCTTGACCTTGCTCGCAGTGATGCTGCTGGCCGGCCGGATCGCTTGGCGGATGCTGGGCCTGAAAGCGGTCGTCGCCACCGGCATAGTGGTTGCCGTCGCCGCGCCGCTTGCGAACCAGCTGCGGCCCGGGCGCATCGATCACCACGGCTGGCAGATCGCGCTAGCGCTGGTGGCGATCAACGCACTTATCGCGCGTGACGAGCGAAAGGGCGGCCTTGTCCTCGGCACGGCGCTGGCGGCGTGGATGGCGATCTCCATCGAAGGCCTGCCGCTCGCTGCCGCATTCATCGGCATCGCCGCGTTGCGCTGGCTGCGCGATCCGCAGGACGCTGCGTTGATGACCCACGCAATGGCCGCGCTTGCCGCTGCCAGTGCGCTGCTGTTCGCTTTTACGCGCGGCTTCACCGACCTTGCCGCCCACTGCGATGCGATCGGGCCGGTGCACCTGTCGGTGTTCCTACTTGGCGCGGCGAGCCTGTTCGGCCTTGCCCGTCTCGAACCCCGGAGCGTTGCCGTGCGGCTGGGCGGGCTTGCCGCCACTGCGGCGGCGGCATTCTCCCTGCTCGCGTTCAGCGCGCCGGAGTGCGCGACCGGCGGCTTCGCCCAGGTCGATCCGGCGGTGCGCGAGGGCTGGCTTGCCACTATCGCCGAAGGCCTGCCGATGTGGCAGCAGGAACCGACCATCATCCTGCTCACCGTGGTGCCTGCCGCGCTGGGCATCTGGGGCATGATGCACCACGCCAGCCTGACCCATTCGTGGCTGCGCCGCTTCTGGCTCGAGTATGCCGCGCTGACGCTCGCCGCCTTGGGCGTCGCCATGCTGGTCAGCCGCGCCGGTTCGGTCACCGTGGCCTTTGCCGCCCCGGTGCTGGGCTGGCAGCTGTCGCGTTGGGTGGAGGTGGTGCGCACCTCGCCGGTGCCGCGCCAGCGCATTGCCGCCATCGCGGGCTGCACGCTGATCCTGGTGCCCGCCCTGCCGTTCACGCTGGGCACGCTGCTGACATCCTCTGCCGTCAATGCGTCGCCAGGCGCAGCGCCGGACATCCTGGAGACGTGCGAGGCCGACTGGGCCGCATTTGCGAAACAGGCCGGGCGCGGCGAGGAAGTGCTTGCCCCGCTCGACCTCGGCCCGCAGATCCTGCTGCGCAGCCCCGCAGGCGTGGTCGCGACGAGCCACCACCGCGGGGATCGCGGCATCAAGGTCTTGCTGGAGATTTTCGCCGCGTCACCGCAGGAGGCCCGCACCATGCTGGCGGCGCGCGGCACGAAGTGGGTTGCCACCTGCACCGGGCATCACGAGCTTTATTTCTACGCGCTGGAAGGTGGCGAGACGCTGGCCGGCGCCTTGCGCGGCGGGAACGCGCCTGCATGGCTGGAGCCGGTGATCGCGCCGCGCAGCCCCGCCGATCTCGCCCTGTGGCGGATCAGGACGGAATGAAGTCCATCGCCACGCCGTTCATGCAATAGCGCTTGCCCGTTGGGCGCGGTCCGTCATCGAACACATGGCCCAGGTGGCCGCCGCAATCGGCGCACAGTACCTCGGTGCGCGGGTAACCCAGCTTGTAATCGGTATCCGTCGCGATCCCGCCGCGCAGAGGGCGATAGAAGCTCGGCCAGCCGGTGCCGCTCTCGAACTTGGTCGACGAGGCATAGAGCCGGTTCTGGCAGCCTGCGCAGACATAGGTGCCGGCGCGCTTCTCGCTGTTGAGCCGGGAGGAATAGGGGCGCTCCGTTCCCGCCTGCCGCAGCACGCGGTATTCCGCGCTCGTCAGCTGGCGGCGCCACTGGGCGTCCGCCTTTGTCACCGGCCAGTCGCGCGCCTCGGCCTCGCTCGCACCGCAGGCGGCAAGCACGGGCAGGGCGGTGCCGATGCCCAGGAATCTGAGAAAGCCGCGCCGGTCGGAACTGGCTGGGCCCTGGTCGTGTCGTGTGGGCAAAGTCATGCGTGTCTCTGCCATGATATACGTATCGGCAGGCTGAACGGTTGCATTCCGGCGCGTCAGAAGCGCGACATGGTCACCCCAAGCTTGCGGAAGCCGTGGACGAAGTTCGCGCGCACGCGCTCCACCTCGCCCGTCACCGCGATGCGCATGCGCCGGGCGTGCATTTCTTCCAGCAGGACCCGCAGCTGCAATTCCGCCAGCCGGGCACCCACGCAGCGGTGGATGCCATAACCGAAGGCTATGTGCCGCCGCGCATTCTCGCGCGTGATGTCGAGCTTGTCGGGATTTTCGAACATCTCTTCGTCGCGATTGGCGGAAAGGTACCACATCACGAGCTTGTCGCCCTTCTTGATCTGTTCCCCGAACAGCTGCGCATCCTCGGTTGCTGTGCGGCGCATATGGGCGAGCGGGGTCTGGTAGCGGATGCATTCCTGCACCGCGTTGGGGATGAGGTCGGGGTTCTGTTCGAACAGTTCGCGCTGGTCTGGGAACTGGTCGAAGGCATGAACGATGCCGCTCATCGTGTTGCGGGTGGTGTCGTTGCCGCCCACGATCAGGAGGACGAGGTTGCCCATGAATTCCTGCGGGTCCATCTCGGCCATGGCCTCCGAATGGATCATCATGGAAATGAGGTCGGGCCCCGGCTCTTCCTGCGAACGCCTGGCCCACAGCTGCTGGAAATAGGCGCCCATTTCCAGGAGGATACCCTGCCGCATCTCGTCGAGATCGCGGACCAGCGCGATCTCCGTGTCGCCGGCCCAGTCGCTCCAGAAGGTGAGCAGGCGGCGGTCTTCCCACGGGAAGCCGAACAGGATCGCGAGCATGCCGGTGGTAAGCTCGATCGAAACCGTGTCGACCCAGTCGAACTCCTCGCCTTCGGGCAGCGTATCCAGCAGTTCGCCGGTGCGGGCGCGGATCTCGCTTTCCATCCGCTTCATTTCGGCGGGCGTGAAGGCGGGCGCCACCGTGCGACGCTGGCCGGTGTGCTTGGGCCGGTCCATCGCGATGAACATCGGCAGCTCGAAGCGCTCGCGGCCCTGCTTGGCCAGCTGCTCGTCGTCGAGGCGGTTGAGGATGGTGATGCCGCCGTATTCCCAGCTGGAGGAATAGAGTTCGGGCAGCGATTCGACGTGCTGGATGGCCTTGTGCTGAACCACGTTCCAGTAGGACCCGAAGGGGCTGCGCTCGACATAATGGAGCGGGCCTTCCTCGCGCATTTCGCGGAAGATCGGCTGCCAGCGATCCTCGTAATAGATGTCGCTGCGGCTAACGTCCTTGGGGTCTTCGTGCGTCCAGACCTGGTCGGGGTTCGCCGCAAGGTGGGCGTCCAGCACCTCGACCGCCGTAGGGGAGGACCGGAACTTCATCGGAGCCTGCGGGGGTGCCTGCGTTGCCATACCTTTTATCTCCTCGCCCTCCTGCCGGTACATGCCTGCGGAATGGGTGGGCGTAGTGTTCACTGCGCCGCGCCGTCCGTCAAGACGGGTTTCGAAATGCGACGGATTTATACAAACGTCTCACCGCGCGGCGGGAACGGGCCGGCTGCGGCGGGTCAGCATCCTGCGCCAAAGCGGCCGCCGGTCCTGCGCGCCCGATTTCATCACGCGGCTGCGGAACAAGCCCGCGCCGACTTTCACGAAAATCGCGACCCACACGGCCTGGTAGGCAAGGGCGAGCACATGCGGCCACAGCATTGCGTCCTGGGCGGCGCGGGCGATCATGGTGAAAGGGGAGGACAGCGGAAACGCCATTGCCGCCATCTCCACGCCCGACCCCGGCTGCGCCATCGCGTAGCTGGCGAAGAGGAACACCATGAGCTGCATCATCGTCACCGGCATGGACAGCGTCTGCACCTCGCGCACGGTGGCCGCCATCGATCCGATCGCGAGGAAGACCGAACCGAGCAGGAGGTAGGCCATCGAGAAATAGGCGATGCCGAGCCCGAAGAAGGCGGGCCAGCCCACGGCGGGCGGGCTGAGGTCGGCGAGCGAGCGCCCCGCCATCGACAGCAGCCCGCCGCCGACCAAGCCCCACACGGTGATCCCGACGAAGGAGATCGCCAGCATCGCGAACAGCTTGCCGAGGAAGACCGCGTCCATGGGGATCGCCGC
This sequence comes from Alteriqipengyuania flavescens, assembly GCF_030406725.1. Lineage (NCBI taxonomy): Bacteria > Pseudomonadati > Pseudomonadota > Alphaproteobacteria > Sphingomonadales > Erythrobacteraceae > Pseudoblastomonas > Pseudoblastomonas flavescens. The sequence goes on from NZ_CP129107.1 coordinate 1,093,050, forward strand.
GGCCAGGATCTCGATGATCTTGTTGCCCTTCTCCTCGACGAGGTTGGACAGGACCATCCCGGCAAGCAGCATCGTCAGCATGAACAACAGCAGCTGCCCGCCCTGCGCGGTGAACAGGCGGGTGCGCGTCTCGCCCGCGGTGCTGCCCTGCGTGGTCGTGCTCGCGACTTGCGGCAGGGGCGCCGCGCCGCCGCTGCGCGCTTCCCGCGCGATCAGGCCGACGCGGCCCTGCCACGCCGCGACCTGCTCCGCCGGGCCGTAAAGCTGCGGCTTCTCCAGCGTGCCGCCGACGATGGCGCCCATGTTGACCTCGCTGCCTCGCAGCGCCGCACCGGGATCGAAATCGCCGCTTGCATCCACGCGCACGAGGCCGGGGATATAGTCGCCCAGTTCGGCCCGGAGCTGCGCATGGGCGCGCTCGAATTGCACCGTTGCCGCCGGCGCCATGGCGATGCCCAGCACAGGCCGGTCGACCGTGTCGCGCACCTCCGCACCGATACCGCCGGCAAGCCCGCCGATAACGAAGGGGAACAGCGGGCCCAGCAGGAAGAAGATGAAGGTCTTGCTCATCAATACGGCAAGGAAGTCCCGCCGGGCGACGACCCATGCCGCGCGCCACACCGGCAGACGGCCTTCGATGTGTCCCGCGCTCATGCCGGGCCGTCCTGTTCGCCGGTGCCCGCCATCTCGGCAGCTGCCGCTTCGCCCGCGATGGCGACGAATGCATCGTGCAGGCCCGCGCGCTCGATGGAGAGCGACAGGATGCCGGCCTCGCCTTCGATCAGGGCGCGCAGCAGGGGCTCGACCCCCGTTTCAGGCAGGTCGAACGACCAGAAATGCCCGCCGCCCGCCTTGCGGTCATGGTCGGCGCTTGGCGGCAGCGCGGCGCGCCAGGCGCCCTCGCCGCGCGCGGTTTCCAGATGGACTTGCGCCGGTATCCGGTCCCGCGCCACGTCGACCGAGCCGGCGAACGGCACTTTGCCGCCGGCGATGATGGCGATGGATTCGCACAGGCGCTCGGCATGGCTGATGACGTGGGTCGAAAAGATCACCGTCGTGCCGGCATCTGCCAGCCCGCGGATCATCTTTTCGAGCTTTCCCTGGTTGATCGCATCGAGGCCGGAGAATGGCTCGTCCAGCACCACCAGCTTCGGGCGGTGGACCAGCGTGCCGAGCAGCTGGACGGTCTGCGCCATGCCTTTCGACAACTGGCGGATCTGGCGCTCGGCCGCGTGGCCGAGGCCGTGCGCTTCCAGCAATTCGCGCCCGCGCCGGCGCCCTTCGGCCAGCGGAAGGCCCCGCAGTGCGCCCATGAAGCCGATAGCCTCGTAAGCCTTCATCGAAGGATAGAGCCCGCGTTCTTCCGGCAGGTAGCCGACCAGCCGCGCGACATCGCGGGGGTTGGCGTGGCCAAGCAATTCGCGCGTCCCGCTGTCGGGATCAATGATGCCCAGCAGCATGCGCAGCGTCGTCGTCTTGCCCGCGCCGTTCGGGCCGAGAATACCGTAGATCGCGCCTTCCGGCACGGTCAGGTCGACCCCGTCCACCGCCAGCGTTTCGTCGAACCGCTTGACCAGCCCGCGCGCGACGATGGCATTGCGCGCGAGCGCTTCGCCGGTTTCGTCGGGGGAATGGGTTGGCACGGCGGCTCCGCTGTCGGTAAGCATTGCAGCGACTTAACCGTCGCGAGTGAACGGGAGCAACTGCAAGTTTGGTTAATTCGGGCTCTTTGGCAGGCTTGCAGGACCGCTTGCGGGCGCAGGCGGCGGCACTCGGCTTCGCGGCTGTGGGCTTTGCCGACGCTGCGGGCGACCCTGTGCGCAAGGCCCGGCTGGAAGAGTGGCTGGGCGACGGGCACCACGGTTCGATGGAGTGGATGGAGGCGCGCAAGGACCAGCGCGCCGATCCGCAAGTCCTGTGGCCCGCCGCGCAAAGCGTCATCGCCCTCGGCATGGCATACACGCCTTCGGTCGACCCGCTGGCGCTGGACGGCGATGACGAGCGGGCGCGCATTTCCGTCTATGCGCAGGGGCGCGATTATCACGATACTGTGAAAAAGGCGCTTAAGGCGCTCGCCCGCTGGCTGGTGGCGGAAGCCGAGCGCGATGGGCTGGGAACGCCGGAACTCAAGGTGTTCGTCGACACGGCGCCGGTGATGGAAAAGCCATTGGGGCAGGCGGCGGGCCTGGGGTGGCAGGGCAAGCACACCAATCTCGTCAGCCGCGACCATGGCAGCTGGCTGTTCCTCGGCGCGATCTACGTCGCCCTGCCGTTCGCGCCGGACCAGGCCCACGCCGACCGCTGCGGGTCGTGCCGGGCCTGCCAGGATGCCTGCCCCACCGATGCCTTCCCGGCGCCCTACCGCATCGATGCGCGGCGCTGCATTTCCTATCTCACGATCGAGCATCACGGCCCCATTCCGGAAGAATTCCGCGAGGCGATGGGCAACCGCATCTATGGCTGCGACGACTGCCTGGCGGTATGCCCGTGGAACAAGTTCGCCGACGCGGCAGCCCGCCACAAGGCTTTCGTCCCGCGGGCGGAGCTGGTCGCACCGCGGCTCGCCGAGTTGCTGGCGCTGGACGATGCGGGCTTCCGCCAGCTGTTCTCCGGATCGCCGATCAAGCGCATCGGGCGCAGTCGCTTCGTGCGGAACTGCCTGATTGCCGCGGGCAACAGCGGCAATGCGGATTTGCGCGCACCCGTGGAGGCATTGCGCAGCGATCCGGACCCGGTGGTTGCCGAGGCCGCCGACTGGGCGGCGGCCCGGCTCTAACCGCGTCAGCGTTGCAGCAGGTTGCGAGCCTGGCTCGCGATCTGCGCCAGCATGGCAGGGGCCACGCCGACCGAATTCTGCGCGCGGGTGATCATGGAGCGGAACTGGCGGATCGCCTCCTCGTTCTGCTCGACCCAGTTTTCGACCGCGCCCTGCGGATCTTCCTTCGCGCCCTTGCGGCGGGACAGGCGGCGCAGGAATTCAAAGCGCATCTGCTGGAAATCGCGGGCGAGGCCGGACACGAGCAGGCGCTCCCACACATCGGACGGGTTCATGGTCGCCGCCGTGCTCTGCGCCCAGTCGATGCCGAGCGCGGAGCCGATTTCGGTAAAGCCATGGGTGATCTGGCGGGCCGGGATGTCGCTGTCGCTCGCCAGCTGGGCGAGGCCGACCGCGCCGTCGAATTCGAACATGCGCGATACCTGCGCCGCCATCGCATCGCTGGCGCCCGCTTCGGTGAAGCGCTGGCGCAGCCTGGCGGACTGGGCTTTCAATTCGCGGCCGAGCAACTGCTCGGTGTCGCTCGCTAGCACGTCCACGCTCTTGCCCAGCTCCTTCACCATGGCAGCCGGACGCACCCGCCCGGCTGCCGTGCGCAGGACGTCCGACATCAGGTTGGCAGAGGCGGCCGCCAGCCGGTCGAACAGGAACAGGCGCGCGCTTTCTTCCATCCTGGCCGTGTCGAGTTCGGCCCAGAGGTCGCGCAGGTTGAACAGGTGCGCCACGGCCACGAAGCTGGCCGCCACCTGCGCCAGCTCGACGCCTTCCTCCTCCGCCAGTTCGAACGGGTGGACGATGCCCAGGCGGTTGACCATCGCGTTCGCCAGCTTGGTCGCGATGATCTCGCGGCGGAGCCGGTGGTTTTCGATCTGCGTCTTGAAGCCTTTGCGCATCGGCTCCGGGAAGCTGCGCAGCAGGAGATCGTGCAGCACCGGATCGTCGGGCAGGTCGCTCGCCTCGATCGCGCTTTGCAGCACCAGCTTGGCGGAGGACAGGAGCACGGCGAGTTCGGGCCGGGTCAGGCCGCGCCCGTCACTCGCGCGGCGTTGCAGCGCCTGGTTGTCGGCCAGCCCTTCGGTCCGCCGGTCGAGGTTGCCGCCGTCTTCCAGCGTCTCGATCAGGTGCAACTGCGAGCCGGTGGCGTTCGCGCCGCCGATGCCGGCGATCGACAGGGCGAGCGCCTGCAGCCGGTTGTCTTCCAGCACCAGCTTGCTGACCTCGTCGGTCATCTCTTCCAGCAGCTTGACGCGCTTGGGCTCGCTCAGCTTGCCCGCGCGCTTTGCGGCGGCGAGCGCGATCTTGATGTTGACCTCGTTGTCCGAACAATCGACCCCGGCGGAATTGTCGATGAAGTCGGTGTTGATCGCCCCGCCATTCAGCGCGAATTCGATCCGCCCGGCCTGCGTGACGCCAAGGTTCGCGCCTTCGCCGATCACTTTCACCCGCAGCTCGTCGCCATTCACCCGGATCGGGTCGTTCGCGGGATCGCCCACGGCGGCGTTGTTTTCTGCCGAGGCTTTCACATAGGTGCCGATGCCGCCGAACCACAGCAGGTCGGTGGGCGACTTGAGGAGTGCGGAAATGAGCGCCTCGGGCTCCATCGCCTTGTCCTCGATATCCAGCAGCTTGCGCATCGCGGCGGTCAGCTTGATCTGCTTCGCATCGCGCGGGAACACGCCGCCGCCTTTGGAGATGAGGTCCTTGTCGTAATCGTCCCAGCTCGACCGCGGCAGGTCGAACAGGCGCTTCCTTTCCTTCCAGCTTTTCGCCGGATCGGGATCGGGATCGATGAAGATGTGCCGGTGGTCGAAGGCGGCGACCAGCTTGATCGCTTTCGACAGCAGCATGCCGTTGCCGAACACGTCGCCCGACATGTCGCCGCAACCGATCACGCGGACCGGATCGGACTGCACGTCGACGCCCATTTCGAGGAAATGGCGCTGCACGGAAATCCACGCGCCCTTGGCGGTGATGCCCATCGCCTTGTGGTCGTATCCGTTGGAGCCGCCGCTGGCGAAAGCGTCGCCCAGCCAGAAATCCCGGTCTTCGGCGATGGCGTTGGCCACGTCGGAGAAGCGCGCGGTGCCCTTGTCCGCCGCGACCACGAAATAGGGATCGTCCCCGTCGCGGATGACGACGCGTTCCGGGTGGATCACCTTGTCGCCGTCGAGGTCGTCGGTGATCGACAGCAGGGTGCGGATGAAGACCTCGTAGCTCGCCTGCCCCTCGGCCGCCCAGCCGTCGCGGTCCTGCGCGGGATCGGGCAATTGCTTGGGATAGAAACCGCCTTTGGCGCCGGTCGGCACGATCACCGCGTTCTTCACCCGCTGGGCTTTCATCAGGCCGAGGATTTCGGTGCGGAAGTCGTCGCGCCGGTCGGACCAGCGCAGGCCGCCGCGCGCCACGGGGCCGGCGCGCAGGTGGATGCCTTCGACCCGGCGCGAATAGACGAAGATCTCGCGCCACGGCAGCGGCTTGGGCAGGCCCGGCACCTTCGCGGAATCGAACTTGAACGCCAGCGCTTCCGCCGCAGCAGGGGCAAAGATGTTGGTCCGCAGCATCGCCATGATCGTGTCGCGATAAAGGCGCAGCAGGCGGTCGTCGTTGATCGCCTGGACGCGCGACAGCCCAGTGCGGATCGCGCGGCGGGCATCGGCGGCGGCTTCCTCGCGGTCGCCCTTGAAATCGGGATCGTGCAACGCGTGGATCAGGTCGATCAGTGCGTGGGTGACTTGCGGCGCACCGCGCAGCGCGCCCACCACGGTGTAGATGACGAAAGTCATGCCCGTCTGGCGCAGGTAGCGGTAGAACGCGCGCATCCAGCCGGTCGCGGCGGCACTGACGCCGGTCGTGGTGACGAGGACGTTGAACGCATCGTCCTCCGCTTCGCCATTGAGCACCGCGGCGATGGCGGCCTCGATATCGCCCGCGCGGTCCAGCAAGGCATCGGTATCCTGCTGCGCACCGAGGTCGAGATGGAAATCGTGGATCGTGCCGAGCTTGCCGCGGTCGAGCAGGGTGGGCACTTCTTCCAGCACGCGGAAACCGAAGTTCTCGAGCGCGGGGACGGCGTCGGACAGCGGCAGGCTACCCGATTGCTGGTAGACCTTGAGGCGCAGCGACCCGTCGGCGTCGTCGTCCTTGCGATAGAGGCGGACGCCGCGATCGGGCGCGCCTTCGCTTCTGCCGTCGAGCGTGCGCAGTGCGGTGATGTCCCGCGCGGCTTCGGCCGCCGTGTTGCGCAGGCGGTAGCCTTGCGGGAAGCTTTCGGCGAAACGCCCGGCGATGGCGGCGGCGCGGCCTGCTTCCTCGGTCTTGCCGAGCTCGCGCTCCACGGCCTCGCCCCAGCCGCGCAGCATCGCTTCCAGCTCTTCTTCCAGCTTTGCCGCATCGGGCACGCTGCCGCCTTCGCGGATGTCGAGGACGAAGCGCAGCGTCGCCAGCTGGCCGCCGTCCACTTCCAGGCTCCAGTCCAGCAGCTTGCCGTTTGCCGCCTCGCTGACCAGCGTCTGCGCCTGGTTGCGCACCGCCGTGCTGAGGAGGTCGCGCGGGAGCCAGACGAACACGAACAGGTGGCGCGCCAGCGGCGCTTCCACCAGCGCGAGGCGCGGGCGCGGGCGGTCGACCAGCCGCATCATCGTCGTCGCTACGCGCTCGACGTCCTTGTCGGTGAACCCGATCACCAAATCGTGCGGCAAGGTGGTGAGCGAATGGACCAGCGACTTGCCGGCATGGCCCTGCGGGTCGAAGCCCAGCTTGCCCGCCAGCGCTTCCAGCTGCGCGCGCATGCGCGGGACGTTCTGCGGGCGGGTGGTGAGCGCGGCGCTGGTCCATACGCCGGCATGGATCGAAAGCGCGTTCACCGTCGTGCCGTCTTCCGCGAACAGCGGCACGATAAACAGGTCGAGCGGGACCGGGCGGTGCACGTTGCTGATCCGGTTGGCCTTGATCGCCAGCGGCGCGGCCTCGCACGCATCGCGGTCGGCGAACCAGGCAAAGGCGCGCTCGATCGATTCGGGGGCCAGCAGCGGGCTCGCGCTGGCACGGCAGATGCCGAGCGGGGCCTTGGTCTCCCCGCCGCGCTGGTAGATGATGTGACCGAGCTGGGTCAGGTTGCCGTCGTCCAGCCAGCGCATCAGTTCCGCGCCTTCACCCTTGCAACCGTCGAGTGCGGCGGCATCGCGCTGCATCGCGGCGCGCAGCTTGGGCCAGTCTTTCACCGCCGCATGCACATCGTCGAGCGTTTCGGCCAGATGTTCGCACAGCGCGCGGCGCTGGCGGGCATCGGCGCGCGAACATTCGACATAAATCATCGATTCCGCAGCCGCGCCGTTGCCGTTCTCCCGCCGGTCGTAAGCGGAAATCCCGTCGATGGCGCCGCCTTCGTCACGCGACACGCGAACCACGGGATGGACCAGCCGGTCGATGGTCAATCCGTGTTCCGCGATGGCGGCCGCGACCGAATCGACCAGGAAAGGCATGTCGTCGTTGATGATAGCAATGCGCATGAAGCGCCGCTCTTCGGAAGCGGATTCCAGCGTGATGTTGTGCTTGCCCGGTTTGCGGCCGGCAGCCGCCGCCAGCAGGAAGGTGGCGGCATCCTTGCGCGCGGCAGGGGGGAAGGCCGGGTCGCCGAGAAGAAGCGAGGCGGAAATCTGCTTGCCGAGCGCATCGACCAGCTTGCCGGGCACATCGTCCGTCCGCTTCGTCCGGCCTTTACCCATCTGCGCTGCTCCTCAAGAACCCTGGCGTGCCGGCGGGAAGCGGCACGATTGCCGCAACAAAATTGCCGCTGCCGGCAGCAATCGGCCCGCCCTTACCCCCGTGAGCCAGCGGCGGCAACAGGTGCAATTGCGATAATTCATTCGTATGCACGAAAGGCCCGATGCCCTTACGGCATCCACGGCAAACGGGCGGCGGGGGGACTAGCGGCTTTCGGGCGCGGGCAGCTGGTCGATATAGGCTTGCGCGCGTTCCGCCAGCGCGGATCCCGGCGCGACTTCGATGACCGAGGCGAAGCTGAGGCGTGCGGCCCCGTCGCGCCCGGCCAGCGCGGCGATGATGCCCGCTTCCAGCCCGACCTCGGGATCGCGCGGGCTCAGTGCGGCGGCGGTCTGGATGAAGCCCTGCGCTTCGGCCAGCCGCTCCTGGCTGCGGCTGAAGCGGGCGCTGATCAGCCAGGTGAGCGGATCCTGCGCGTTGTTGCCCCGGGCGCGGGCGAGGGCGGCATCCGCCTCTTCCACCCGGCCGAGCTGGACCAGCGGGCTCGCCGCATCGCGGGCGATCGCCGCGGCAAGGACGGTGTCGCCGATTGCGATCGCATCGGCTTCCGCCGCCGTCGCCGCCTCGACCGCGCCTGCCATGTCGCCGGCGGCTTCCAGCGCGATGACCGCCATCGCGCCGTAGCGGGCGCGCGCCGCGCGCTGTTCGGCAGGCGTGATATCGCGCGCTTCGCCGAAAGCCTCGGCCGCGGCGGCGTGGCGGCCCATCCACATATAGGCAGTGCCCAGGCATTGCAGCGGCAGCGCGCGACCTGCGCCCGGCTCCTCGCTGGCCCAGCGGCTGGCCTCAGCAATCGCGCTCGGCACGTCGTCGCGCAGCATGTTCATGCACGCGGTGAGGCGCGCTTCCTCGGTGGTCATCGGCGCGGCAGCGGGGCTTGTCTCGGCTGCATCGGTCGGCACGTCGGGCACCACCTGGGCAATCATGAGGGTGGACACGAGAAGGGCGGAAAAGGGCATGCGTGGCTAAAGCTCCAGCAGGTCGTCTATGGCCGTTTGCAGCAGGGCGATATCCTGCGGGCGCGACAGGCGATGTTCGCCGTCCTTTACAAGCGAGACCTGCACCGCGCTTGAACGCAAGGCCGCGGCGAGGCGAAGCGAAATTTCCCATGGAACGTCGGCATCCTGCTGTCCGTGGATCAGGCGGACCGGCGCATCGATGGGGATCGTGCCGTCCAGCACCTTGTGCGCCTCGCCGTCCTGCCAGAACGCGGCATGGGTCGGGGTGTGCTCGGGGCCGTAGGGATTTTCCTCGAACACCGTCTCCCCGCTGCGCAAGCTGGCCTTTTGCGCCTCGTCGTAGCCCCAATCGGTGAAGTCGGGTGCGGCGGCGATGCCGACCATGCCCGCCAGCCGCTCTTTCAGCGCGAGGCCGACGAGCAGCATCAGCCACCCGCCCATGGAAGAGCCGACCACCAGCACGCGGTCCGCGCCGACATGGTCCAGTGCGGCAAGGACTTCGCCCCGCCATTTCGAAAGCGTGCCGTCGGCAAAGTCCCCGCTGCTTATCCCGCAGCCGCTGTAGTCGAGCAGCAGGCAGGCCTGCCCGCGCGCCTGCGCCCGGTCAAACACCGCGGTCGCCTTGCCGCCCGCCATGTCGGACATGTAGCCCGGCAGGAAGACGATGGTGGGGCCGCTTCCGGCGGTGTGGCGAAAGGCGATGCGGCCGCCATCGGCCAGCTGGAGGAATTGCGTATCGGTCATCACGCAAGGGCCCTACAGAAGCGACTTCACAATGTCATCGCGGGCGCGCATGACTGCCGCCATGATATCTTCGACCAATGGTCCCACAGGCGGCCAGCCGCCGCTTTCCGCCCTCACCCGCCGCTCGCTGTTCGGGCTTGCCGGGGGCACGCTGGCAATCGCCGCCGCGCCGCTTTCCGCCCAGCTCGCCAGCGGCTTCACCCACGGCGTCGCCAGCGGGGAGCCGGGGGCGGACCGGGTGCTGCTGTGGACCCGCTTCGTGGCGGAGGCGGAGACGCGGCTGGCGATGGAAGTCAGCGACACGCTCGATTTCGCCCGCGCCCGCGCAGTGGGCGAAGCGGTGGCGAGCCCGGATCGCGACTGGTGCGCCAAGGCCTTTGCCGAAGGGCTGGAAGCGGGCCGGTGGTACTACTACCGCTTTGTCGCGCCCGACGGCCGGATGTCGGAGATCGGCCGCACGCGCACCTTGCCGACCGGGCCGACGGGGCGCTGGCGGATGGCGGTCTTCTCCTGCTCCAATATCGGCTTTGGCTGGTTCAACGCCTATGCCCACGCCGCCGCGGCGGACGATTTCGACTGCGCGGTGCACACGGGCGACTATTTCTACGAATACGGCCGCGGCACCTATCCTTCCGCCGAGCAGGCGCTGGGCGGACGCGACATCACGCCGGCGGGGGAGACGGTCGCGCTGGCCGATTACCGCCTGCGGCACGCGGCCTACCGTTCCGACCCAGACCTGCGCCGCCTGCACCAGCTCTATCCGATGATTTCGGTCTGGGACGACCACGAAAGCGCGAACGACAGCTGGCGCGGCGGGGCGGAAAACCACCAGCCGGACACGGAAGGCGAGTGGGACGTGCGCAAGCGCGCGGCGATGCGCGCCTATCGCGAATGGCTGCCGGTATCGGACGATCCGTGGGCCAGCTACCAGGTCGGCGACCTTGCCACGCTCTATCGCCTCGAAACCCGGCTGGAAGCGCGTGCGAAGCCGCTCGACCTGGCGACCGTGCTCGCCGGCAAATCCTCGCCGGAGGATGTCGCAGGGGCGCTCGTCCGGTTCCGCGAGACCGATTACGCCGATCCGTCGCGCGAGCTTATGGGCGCCGCCCAGCAGGCGTGGCTGGCGCGCGGCATGCAGCAGTCGAAAGCCGCCGGCACGCGCTGGCAGGTGCTCGCGCAGCAGGTCATCATGGGGCACCTGTCCGCCCCGCCCGACCTTCTGTCAGCCTATGCCGCGCTGCTGCCCAATGCCTACAAGGCGCGGGTGCAGGCGGGCGTCGCGGCGAGCCGGGCGGGCCTGCCGTTCAACATGGATGCCTGGGACGGCTATCCCGCCGCGCGCGAACGGCTGCTGAAAGCGGCGCTGGAGGCAGAGGCGGAGCTGGTTGTGCTGGCGGGCGATTCGCACAACGCCTGGGCGTTCGATCTCGACCTCGATGGTAGCCCCGCCGGGGTGGAGTTTGCGGGCCACTCGGTCACCTCGCCGGGGGCGGAAACCTACCTGCCCGGCCTGCCTGCCGACCAGTTCGCCCGCGCGGCTGTCGATCGCAACGACCAGCTCAAATGGGCCGACACGTCGCAGCGCGGCTACATGGCGGTGGAGCTGACGCCGCAGCATGCCGCGTGCGAGTGGCGCTTCATGGACACGGTGCGCGAACGCTCCACGCAATTGGCCGGGACGCACCGCATGGTGGCCCCGGCCGGCGCGCGGCGGTTCGAGGCCTAATCACGCAGGAATATGTCCTCTATCGCCATGTCGAACAGGTCGGCGATGCGGAAGGCGAGGGGCAGGGACGGGTCGTATTTCCCCGTCTCGATGGCGTTGACGGACTGGCGGCTGACCTCCAGCCGCTCGGCGAGGTCCTGCTGGCTCCAGTCGCGCTCGGCCCGGAGGACCTTGAGGCGGTTCTTCACGCGTCGTCTCCCGACCGGTCGCGCATCGTGAGCCACGCCTGGCCGAGACCCATGCCCATCGCCCAGATCGGCACCGCCCACCAGCCCGGAAAGTGCGGCACAAGCTCGAACGTTTCGAGGAAGCCCCAGAAGCTGCCGATGGCGAGGACCGCGCCGAGCCCGACAAGCGAAGCCATCACGGCGCGATGGCGTAGATACTCGTCCTGCTCCTCCACGATGTAGCGGCCCATGACGAACAGCATGGCGAAGATCGGGATCACCGGCAGCATGGCAAGGAGCCAGGTCAGCCCGGTCGATGGATCGAGATTGCGCCAGACCCAGATCGCGATGCCGAGGCCGAGCATGTAGGCAAGCGAACTCGCGATAATGCCCTTGGTATATCGCAGCGCCGCCCTGTTGGCGTGCCCGCCCTTGTTCGAGGCGCGGGTCGCCTGGCGGAGCACCGCGAGCATGAAGCCGACCGGCACGATGGCGAGGATATAGGCCGTGGTCGCATTGATCGCGCCGCTCGACCGCAGGCCGAGAATGATCGCGGCCGTGGCCAGCATGAGGCCGCCGTAGAGCCCGCTGCGGTTCTGCACTAGGCCGCTCATGCTGCGGTCCGCGCGGACTTGAGCCGGCACACCTCCTGCCGCGCCGTGGCGTACCCCATGACGAGCACGAGGATGAAGCCGGTGTAGGCGAGATCGTCGGTCAGCACGCCGATGTAGTTCATCAGGGCAACCATCAGGATGGCGATACCGATACCGAGCGAAGGCTTGTCGAATTTCATGTGTCAAACTCCCTTTAACTGATGTCAAGGAAACTAGACTTCCCATCCCGACAAGTCAAGCGTCATTTACAAAATGATTGCCGAGCTTGTCAGGAATGGCGGATTTCCGCGGGTTGGCGGGGGGCGTCAGGGGCGCTATATCGCTCCCATGCGGATCAAGATCCTGACCACGACCACTACCACCACCGGGCCTTGCCCTGGGCGTATGATCGCGGCCTGATTCGCCCGACCGTGCCGCCCGGGACCGGGTGGCGCGGCGTCCTTCCCGATCCCGACAGCAACAGACGCCTTCCAGCCCGCGCGCCGCTATGCCATGGCGTGTGCGCAATGCGATTGGACGAGAGAGAATGACGGAATTGCTCAAGATCAGCCTGCCCGACGGATCGGTGCGCGAAGTGGAGCGCGGGGCGACCCCCGCCGACATCGCCGCCGCCATCGGCCCCGGTCTGGCCAAGGCAGCCATCGCCGCCCGCGTGGATGGCGAGCTGCGCGACATCAATCGCCCGTTCGAAGGCGATGCCGAGCTGGCTCTGGTGACTGCCCGTGACGAGGAGGATGCGCTAGAGCTCGCCCGCCACGATTTCGCGCATGTGCTGGCCGAAGCGGTCCAGTCGCTGTTCCCCGGCACGCAGATCACCTTCGGCCCGGCGACGGACGACGGCTTCTATTACGACGTGAAGGCACCCGAAGGGCGCGAGCCCTTCAGCATGGACGACCTCCCCGCGATCGAGGAGGAAATGCGCCGCATCATCAAGGCGGACAAGCCGCTCCGCCGCGAGGTCTGGAGCCGCGAGGACCTGATCGCGAAATGGGAAGCCGACGGCGAGACGTTCAAGGCCGAATGGGCCCGCGAATTGCCCGAAGGCGAGGAGCTGACGGTCTACCATTCGGGTGACGACTGGCTCGACATGTGCCGCGGGCCCCATCTTGCCAGCACCGGCAAGCTCGATCCCCAGGCGTTCAAGCTGATGCGCGTGGCCGGCGCCTACTGGCGCGGCGACCAGAACAATGCGCAGCTGACGCGCATCTATGGCACGGGCTGGCTCAACAAGAAGCAATTGAACGCGCACCTCGTGCGGCTGGAGGAGGCCGCCAAGCGCGACCACCGCAAGCTCGGCCGCGAGATGGACCTGTTTCACTTGCAGGAAGAGGCGCACGGCAGCGTCTTCTGGCACCCCAAGGGCTATCGCATCTGGCGCGAGCTGGAGGCCTACATGCGCCGCAAGATGGACCGCGGCGGTTACCGCGAGATCAAGACGCCACAGCTGATGGACGTGCGCCAGTGGGAACAGTCCGGCCACTGGAGCAAATATGCGGAGAACATGTTTGCCGTGCCCGACATGGTGCCGGAGGTGGACGAGCTGGGAGACGGTCCGGCGAATCCGTCGGTGGCCAAGGACGCCGACTGGATGGCGATCAAGCCGATGAATTGCCCGGCGCACGTGCTGGTCTTCAAGCAAGGCATCACCAGCTACCGCGACTTGCCGATCCGCCTCGGCGAAATGGGCTGCTGCCACCGCAACGAACCGCACGGCGCGCTTCACGGGCTGATGCGCGTGCGCCAGTTCACGCAGGACGACGCGCATATCTTTTGCACGGAAGACCAGGTGGTCGAGGAAGTGCGCAAGTTCTGCCAGCTGGCGGACGAGGTCTATCGCGACTTCGGCTTCAGCTACCACGTCAAGCTGGCCCTGCGGCCGGAAAAGCGCTTCGGCAGCGAGGCGGACTGGGACAAGGCGGAACAGGAACTGCGCGATGCCGTGGCCGAAGCGGGCATGGATAACGAGGAGTTCGGCTGGGAGGAGCTTCCGGGCGAAGGCGCGTTCTACGCGCCAAAGCTGGAATGGCACCTTACCGACGCGATCGGTCGCACCTGGCAGGTCGGCACGATCCAGGGCGACCGCGTCCTGCCCGAACGCCTCGATGCGAGCTACATCGGCGAGGATGGCGATAAGCACCGCCCGGTGATGCTCCACCGCGCGATCTTCGGAAGCTACGAACGCTTCATCGGCATCCTGATCGAGCATTTCGCCGGCAAGCTGCCCGTGTGGCTCGCCCCGGTGCAGGCGGTGGTGGCGACCATCGTGTCCGACGCCGACGACTATGCAGGAGAGGTCGCCGCCAAGCTGGCCACAGCAGGAATCCGCGTCGAAAGCGACCTCAGGAACGAGAAGATCAACTACAAAGTGCGCGAACACTCGCTCGCCAAGGTCCCGCATTTGCTGGTGGTCGGCAAGCGCGAGGCGGAGGAAGGCACCGTCGCCGTCCGCACGCTGGGCGAACAGCACCAGAAGGTGATGACGCTGGACGAAGCGATCGCCATGCTGACCGCCGCCGCGACCCCGCCCGACCTCGCCTGACTCGACCGGCCGGGTGGAAATCCTTGCAGGATACGGCGCGGGGCAGCTCGCGCTGGCGGTCATCGCCGCGCTGGCGGCGGCCTTCGTGCGCGGGCTCGCAGGCTTCGGCATGGCGATCCTGCTGGTGCCGGTTCTCGCACTCGCCATGCTGCCGGTGGAAGCGGTGCTGGTCACGAATTGCCTGGCGGTGATGATCGGCGCGACCGAATTCGTGCGGCTGGTTCGCGATGCGGAAAAATCCGCGCTCGTCATTTCCGGCCTGGTGATCCTGACCACCGCGCCGGGGCTGGTCCTGCTTGCCGCCACGCCGCCCGACATTGCCCGCGTGCTGATCGCCATTGCCGCCATGACGGCGTTCGGGGCGGTCCTGTTTCCGGTGCGCCCGGCAACGCCGCCCGGTCCGGTCGTCACGGGCATTACCGGCGTGCTGAGTGGGCTGCTGACGGGCTTCGCGGGAATGCCGGGCCTGCCGGTCGTGCCCTATTACGTCGCGCGCGACATCGCCCGGAAGATCGCCAAGGCCTCCATGCTGCTGATCTTCACCGTGGCCGCGCTGGCGGGCCTCGGTTCGGGGCTCGCCATCGGGGCGTTCGAGTGGCGCTTCCTCGGCCTCGCGCTGCTGCTGTTCCCGTTCATCCTGATCGGCAACCGCATCGGCATGGCGGCATCGGGCCGCGTCGGCGACAAGGCGTGGCGCGGCTTCACCGCCGCCGTGCTGGGGGCGACGGCGCTGGCGTCATTGATCAAGCTGTTGAACTAGAGCGGCAGGAACGGGCCCGCGGCGATCAGCGCGATGGCGCAAGCGCCGACGATGACGGTGCGCGCCAGGTCGGCGGCATCCAGCGATGCCTGCGTGGCGGTCTGCCGGACGAGTGCGATGGCCTTGCTCATGCGGGCATTTTCCCAGCCGCGGCCTAACGAAAGGTAAACGCCTCAGGCGCGAGGCATCTGCTGGCTCGCACAGTGGAAGCTGCCGCCGCCCGCCAGCACCGCGTCCGCCGGCAGGCCGATGGTTGCGCGGTCGGGGAAGAGCGCGGCGATGGCCGCCACCCCCGCCTCGTCATGCACCGAGCCATAGGTCGGCACCACGACGAGGTTCGAGGTGATCGCGAAGTTCATGTAGCTGGCAGGCTCAGCGTCCTCGCCCATGCTGACGAGGCCGGGGGATGGGATGTCCACCACCTTCACACCGAACCCCTCGGCCCGGGCGCGCGCGTCGGCATAGACACCGGCGTTGGGATCGTCCGCCCCGCTCGGCACCGGCAGCGCCAGCGTGTTTTCGCCGACGAAGCGGGCGAGGTTGTCGACGTGGCCGTCCGTATGGTCGCCCAGCAACCCGTCGCCCAGCCACAACACCCGGTCAAAGCCGAGGTCGCGGGCAAGGCGCATCTCGATATCTTCGCGGGACAGCTGCGGGTTGCGGTTCGGGTTCAGCAGGCATTGCTCGGTCGTGACGACCAGCCCGGTGCCGTCGGTATCGATCGCGCCGCCTTCCAGGATCCACTCCGCGGTTTCGAGTGGCAGGCCGGCCTCGCGGGCAAGCTTGGCCCCTACGGTCTGGTCGCCGTCCATCAGGAACTTGCCGCCCCAGCCGTTGAAACCGAAGCGCCGCGCGACGAGCCCGTTGTCACTGTGCACGACCAGCGGCCCGGTATCGCGCAGCCAGATGTCGCCATATTCGCGTCGCTCCAGCGTGACGGCGGGCGAGACGAGGTCTTGCGCTCGCACCCCGTTCGCCGCGTCGCGGACCAGCAGCCGCACCTCCTGCCCGCTGTCGGCGACCGCGTTGGCAAAAGCGGCGATCTGTTCCTGCGCGCGCGGCAGCGTGTCCGGCCACTCCTCCGCATCGTGGGGGAAGCCGATCCACAGCCAGTCCTGCAGCGCCCATTCGGGCGGCATCGTCACGCTCATGGTTTGCGCGTCAGCAAGTCGACTTTTTCGCTTGGCCCGCGGCGCAACTTTCGTCGCGGATACCCTTGAACTCGTCGCCTTCGACCCAGTTCGGCCAGTCCTCGCTCATCGCCAGCATCCGGCCGATGCGATAGAACAGCTGCAGGTCGGCCATCACGCCCGACCAGTCCCAGTTCTCGTCGAATTCGTCCTTCGGTCCGTGATAGCGGTTGTCGGTGTAATCCTTGGCGACCTTGGCCCCGGCAGCGTTGCCGCCGTCCTTCAGGTCCTCGCCCCCGTCGACATACAGCATCGGCACGCCGCGCTTGGCGAAAGCGAAGTGGTCGCTGCGGTAGTAGTATCCCTTTTCGGGCGTCGGTTCGGGGGTGGCGACGCGGTTCTCGTCGCCCAGCGCCTTGTCGAGGAAGCGGTCGAGCTCGCTTTTCCCGCTACCGACCACGGTGACGTCGTTAGCCGGGCCTGCCATCAGGAAGGCGTCCATGTTGATGCCGCCCACGGTCTGCGCCAGCGGGAAGACGGGGTTGGCGGCATAGTAATCCGCGCCCAGCAGCCCCGATTCCTCCGCCGTCACGGCCAGGAACACCAGCGTCCGGTCGGCGGCGCCCGCCTTCGCATGGGCGGCGCCCAGCGCGACCAGCGCGGCGGTGCCCGTGGCATTGTCGACCGCGCCGTTGCAGATGTCGTCGCCTGTCTCGTCGGCCTTGCAGCGGCCGAGGTGGTCCCAGTGCGCCGTGTGGAGCACATATTCCTCCGGCCGCGTCTTGCCCGGCAGCATCCCGATCACGTTCTGCGAGGAGAAGCTGCGGATGTCGTTGCGGAAGCTGGTCGATGCGGTGAGGCCCAGCGGCACGGCGGTGAAACCGTCCTTCTTCGCGGCCATGCTGAGCTTGCCGAGGTCCTGCCCCGCCGCCGTCATGATCCGTTCGGCCACGCTTTTCTGCACCCAGCCGTTCATGATCGTGGTCGCAGGCGCATCCTCGCCGCGCTGGGCATAGGCCTGCGGGCCGGACCAGCTCGATTCGACCACGCCCCAGCCATAGGCTGCGGGCGCTTCGTCGTGCACGATGATCGCGCCGGCCGCGCCCTGCCGCGCGGCTTCTTCGTACTTATAGGTCCAGCGCCCGTAATAGGTCATGGCCCGCCCGCCGAAGGGGCCATCCAGTTCCTCGGTGCCGAAGTCGGGATCGTTCACCAGGATCACGGCGGTCTTGCCCGCCATGTCGATGCCTTCGTAGTCGTTCCAGCCCTTCTCCGGCGCGTTGATGCCGTAGCCGACGAAGACCAGCTCGCTGTCTTCCAGCTTGGTGTCGACCTCTTCTTTGTAGGTCACGCCGACCCAGTCGCTGCCGTACTGGAATTCCATCGGCTCGCCGTTTTCGCCTGCAACGGTCAGCGGCGTGAAATTCTTGCCGGTAATTTCCACCAGCGGCACGTCTTGCGTCCAGGAACCGTTGTTGCCCGGCTGGAGGCCGGCGGCCTCGAATTGTTCGATGAGGTAGGCGATGGTCTTGCGACCGCCCTCGGTGCCCGGGGCGCGGCCTTCGAAATCGTCGCCGCTGAGCGTGCGGGTGACCTCGACCATGGTTTCTTGCGAGATGTCGCCCGGCTCGACCGAGGGGATTTCGCTGCCGCTTTCATCGATCGCGGCCATGTCGCAGCCCCCCAGCGCGAGCGCGGCGGTGATGGCAAGGAATGTGCGTTTCATGTCGGTCTGGTCCCCGTCCGGTCGGTCGTATTGCTGCGCGCCTGTCTGGCAGAGGGCGCGGCGGGCGGCAAGCGGGCTTGCGTGTGGGGCTTGCGTGCGGGGCCGGGCGCAGGCAGGCGTGGCCTATGGCAGGCGATTGGCAGGAAGCGATCACGCGGGCGCAGGCGCATTCGCCCTTCCTCGCGCGCGCGCTGGACGACATGCCGGCCTTGCGGGACCTGCTGCTTGCGGGCGAGGGGGACGCGGCGCTGGCAGCGGCCAAGAACGCGGGCGAAGGCATCGAGGACATCGGCGTGGCGCTGCGGCGGGAAAAACGCGCGCTGGCGCTGGCGCTGGCCATCGGCGACCTGGCCGGGGCCTTCACACTCGAGCGCGTGACCGCGACCCTGTCCGAATTCGCCGACCGCGCTCTGGATGCCGCGATTGCGGAAGCGATCCGCCACCGCACGCCCGATGCCCGGCCGCAGGGCTTTGCCGCCATCGCGCTGGGCAAGCATGGCTCTCGCGAGCTCAACTACAGTTCCGACATCGACCCGATCCTGATCTACGATCCTCATACCCTGCCGCGGCGCGAGCGGGACGAGCCTGCCGAGGCAGCGCAGCGCATCGCCCGCCGCGTGGTCGAGACGCTCGGCCGCGTGACGGCGGACGGCTACGTCTTCCGGGTCGACCTGCGGCTGCGGCCCGCTGCAGAGGTCACGCCGCCGGCGCTGCCAATCGACGGGGCGACCTCGCATTACGAAAGCTCCGCCCTCACGTGGGAGCGCGCGGCCTTCATGCGGGCGCGCGCGGCGGCTGGCGACACCGCGCTCGGCGCGCGCTTCCTCGAAGCGATCCGGCCGTTCATCTGGCGCAGCAGCCTTGATTTCGGGGCGATCGACGAAATCCGCCGCCTGACGGCCCGCATCCGCGCCGACCAGGGCGGTCCGGCGCAGCCCGGACCCGGTTACAACGTGAAGCGCGGGCTGGGCGGCATCCGCGAAATCGAGTTCTTCGTCCAGACGCACCAGCTGATCCACGCCGGGCGCGATCCTTCGCTGCGCGATCCGCGCATCCTCCCGGCGCTGGAGGCGCTCGCGGTGGCGGGTCATATCGACGGGCACAGCGCGCGGATTATGGGCGAAGCCTATGTTGCGCTGCGCACGGCGGAGCATCGGCTTCAGATGGTGCAGGACCGCCAGACGCACACGCTCCCGAGCGGGGAGGAAGAGCTTGCCAATGTCGCGCGGCTGGCAGGGTTCACAGGCGCGCAGGAATGGTGCGCGCACCTCCACGAACACACCGAGCGGGTGGCGCGCATCTACGGCGAGCTGATCGATGGCGAGGACGATGCCGCGCCCTCGCTGGGCGAGGCGTTGGCGGCATCAGGGCTGGCGGACACCGGAGCGCTGAGCGCGCGCATCGAGAAATGGCAGGACGGGCGTTACCAGGCTCTACGCTCCACCGCGGCGCAGACCGCCTTTCGCGCGGTATTGCCGGGCTTGCTGGAAGCTTTGGGGCAAGCACGAGATCCGCAAACCGCGCTTGCCCGGTTCGAGACCCTGCTCCAGCGCCTGCCCAGCGCAATCAACCTGTTCCGCCTGCTGGAGGCGCGCCCGGCGCTGGCCGACCAGCTGATGCGCATCCTCACTCTCGCCCCGCCCCTCGCCGACGAGCTGTCGCGCCGGCCCGAACTGCTCGACGCGCTGATCGACAAGGGCGCTTTCGCCCTGCCGGGTTCGGTCGGGCAACTGGCGCAGCGGATGCGCAGCCCGCCCGATGCCGCTTACGAGGCGCAACTGGAGCGCCTGCGCCGCACGGTGGGCGAGCAGCGCTTCATGCTGGGCGTACAGCTGATCGAAGCGGCGCAGGACCCGCTCGATGTCGCTGCCGGGCTGGGCCGGGTGGCGGAGGCTGCGCTGATCGTGGCGACCGAGGCGGCGGAGACGGAATATGCCACGCGGCACGGCCGCTTCGCCGGACGTGAGCTGCTGGTGCTGGGCCTGGGGCGGCTGGGCGGCGGGTCGCTCACCTACGCCAGCGACCTCGACATCGTGTATCTCTTCACCGGATCGCTCGACGGGGAATCGGACGGGGCGAAGCCGCTCGGCCCGACGCTTTATTTCAATCGCCTCGCCCAGCGTGCCGGTGCAGCGCTGAGCGTGCCGACCGCGCAGGGCGCCTTGTACGAGGTCGACACGCGGCTGCGGCCGCAGGGCAAGCAGGGACCGCTCGCCGCCAGCCTCGAAAGCTTCGCCCGCTATCAGCGAGATGACGCGTGGACGTGGGAGCATATGGCCCTGTGCCGTGCGCGGCCGGTCTACGGCTCCGACCCGCGGCGGGCCGAACTGGCCGGCCTTGTCCGGGAAGTCCTGTGCCGACCGCGCGATGTGGACGGCTTGCGCAAGGACGTGCTGGCGATGCGGGCCGAGATGGCGGAGCACAAGCCGCCGCGCGGCCCGCTCGACGTCAAATTGCTGCGCGGCGGGCTGGTCGATTGCGAATTCCTCGTCCACTTCCTGCAGTTGCGCGACGCCGCGGCATTCAAACCCGCGCTGCATGACGCCATTGCGGAACTGGAGGCGGCCGGCACAGTGACGCCGTCGCTTTCCCGCGCGCACGATTTCCTCACCCGCGTTCTCGTCTGCGGGCGGCTGCTCGCGCCCGATGGCGTCGCTGCGCACCCCGCCGCCATGCTCGCCCTCGCGCGCGCATGCGGGGTAGGGGATGGCGATGCACTGCACGATCGGATAGCGGGGGCGCGCCGCGACATCGCGCGCGAATGGCATGACATTTTCGGGCAAACACTGGAGCTGAGACCATGACCGACAAACCCGGCGAAGGCGATGCCTTTCCCGCTTTCACCCTTGAAACGCCCGATGGCGGCAGCATCGACACCGGGAGCCTTGGCAAGGCCGTCGTCTTTTTCTACCCGAAGGACGACACGCCCGGCTGCACGACCGAAAATAAGGATTTCTCCGGGCTCAAGGACGAATTCGATGCCGCCGGCGTGACCTTGCTCGGCATCAGCAAGGACCCGCCGAAGAAGCACGGCAAGTTCATCGCCAAGCACGATCTCGTTGCCCCTCTGGCCAGCGATCCGGAGACCAATGGTCTGGCGGACGCGCTCGGCATCTGGGTGGAAAAGCAGATGTACGGCCGCACCTACATGGGCATGGAGCGCACGACGTACCTCCTAGCTGCGGACGGCACGATCGCGCGCGTCTGGCGCAAGGTAAAGGTGAAGGGCCACGCGGACGAGGTGCTCGCCGCCGCGAAGGCGCTTTGACGTCACACGCAACCGTCTCTGCCGCGATCCGCGCGGTGCTGCTGACGCCCGATCCCCACGCCAAGGCGATGGCGACGCGCGCGCTGGTGCGGGACTGGCGCCGCGGCGCGCTGGCCTTCGCTTTCGAAACCGCGATGCCGGACAGGCCCGCCTGGCCGGACCGGCCCGAGCTGCTCGCCCCCCGCGACATGCCGCGGCGGGGCAAGGGCGGATCGGAGCGGGGACGGATCGCGCTGTGGCACAGCCTCGCCCATATCGAATTCGTCGCCATCGACCTCGCGCTCGACATGGCCGGGCGATTCGGGGCGGACATGGATCGGGAGTTCGTGGACGATTTCCTCGATGTCGCGGCGGACGAGGCGATGCATTTCGGCCTGCTGGCGCGCAAGCTGCGCAATCACGGCAGCCATTACGGCGCGCTGCCGGCCCATGCGGGGCTGTGGCAGGCGGCAGAAGAGACGCGTCATGACGTCGGGGCGCGGCTCGCCATCGTGCCGATGGTGCTGGAGGCACGCGGCCTCGACATCACGCCGGCAACGCGCGACCGCGTGGCGGCACAGGGCGATTCGGCCGGTGCACGCATCCTCCAGCGAATCCTTGACGACGAGATTCGCCATGTCGCCTACGGCACGAAGCACTTTCTGCGGGTGGCGTCACGACGCGGGCAGAACCCCCCGAATCTTTGGAATTTGTTAGTAAACCGGCATTTTCGCGGCGCGCTGAAACCACCGTTCAACGACTCAGCGCGTCAGGCAGCCGGTTTGTCGCGGGAATTCTACGCGGCGGTTGCACGGTAAGAACTTCCGGTTACCCATCACAACAGGACGGGAGGGGATTTGTTCCTTCCTTGGGAAAATTTGTGAAGCGCAGCAGGCAACATGCTGCGCAGGGACGCAACAGACGTGCTGGATCGCACGTCGGGAAGGACACTCGCCCGGATGCTCAAGTCGCTACGCACCGCCGCAACCCTCGCCGCCACAGCCGTCACGTGCGCATTCGCTGCACCGGCCGCAGCGCAGGGCAACGACATGCTGATTGTCGACAATACCCAGTCGGCGCTGGGCGAATCGGACGGTGAATTCCGTGAACTGTTCGCCGACTGGCAGAGCGAAGACGAGCCGGAAATGGCGGCAAGCTATTCGGCCGGTCCCTCGGCCATGGTGCCGTCGGGCATGCCGGTGGTCGATACCCGCCTGTCGAGCGATTATGGCATGCGCGACCATCCGGTCCTGCGTCGCCGCGCCGCGCACAAGGGCGTGGACCTTGCCTCGCCCACCGGCACGCCGATCTACGCGACCGCCGACGGCATCGTATCGCGCGCCAACCGCTTCAGCAGCTACGGTCTTTATGTATCGATCGAGCATGGCGACGACATCCAGACCCGTTTCGCGCACATGTCGCGACTCGCCGTCAGCGAAGGTGAGCGCGTGCGCAAGGGCGACATTATCGGCTACGTCGGCTCGACCGGCCGCTCGACCGGCCCGCACCTGCACTATGAGATCCGCATCGCCGGCGTTGCCGTCGATCCGCGCCCCTACATGATCGAAGACGCTCCGGCGACGATCCGCGTCGCTTCGAACGGCGCTGGCACCATCCGCGGCGCGGAATAAGCTGACCGCATTTGCACCGACAGGGCGGGGCTGCTAACCAGCCTCGCAAGCACTTTGGAGAGGGTGCTTACCTTGCAAGGCGACGGCTCACGAGCCGTCGCCTTTTTCTTTGCGCGGGCACCGGGGGGAGTCTTCGCCCCTTGCGCGTCTTAATCGATCGCTTAAACTCGCCCCATGACGCGCCATGAAGAGCGCGCACGAGAGGCTGATACCATGCACCCCATCCTTCACGCGCAGGCGCGCCCCGACCATCCTGCCATCGTCATGGCGGGCAGCGGCGAGACGGTCACCTATGGCGAGCTCGATCGCCAGGCCAACCGTATCGCGCAGCTGCTCCGCGCCCGCGGCCTGAAGCGCGACGATGGTTTTGCGGTGCTGATGGAAAACCATCCGCGCAGCCTGGAGCTCGTCTGGGGATCGCAGCGCGCGGGCACGATGATGGTGCCGGTCGCCACCCGCCTGACCGCGCCAGAAATCGCCTATATCCTCGAAGACAGCGATAGCCGCCTGCTTGTGACATCGGCCGCCTATGCCGGCGTCGTGGCGGAAGTGCGCAAGCTGCTGCCCGATTTGCCGGTGCTGGTCATGGGCGGGGCTGATGGCGAGGATCTCGATGCCGCCATCGCTGCTCAGCCGGATGCGCCGATCGAAGACCAGGCGCCCGGCCTCACCATGCTCTATTCCTCCGGGACGACCGGCCGGCCCAAGGGCATCCGCCCGGCCCCGCCCCCGACCGACGACGTCACGGCGCCGGTCGCGCTGATGGGCCTCGCCACGATGGGTGCGGGCATGCCCGCCGACGGCAGCATGGTCTATCTCTCGCCCGCGCCGCTCTATCACGCCGCGCCGCTCGGCTGGTGCAGCACGGTGCACCGCCTCGGCGGTACGGTCGTCGTGATGGAGAAGTTCGATCCCGAAGCCGCGCTGGCGGCGATTGAGCAATTCAAGGTCACCGACAGCCAATGGGTGCCGACGCATTTCGTCCGGATGCTGAAGCTGGACCAGGCGGTGCGCACCAAGTACGATCTCTCCAGCCACCGACGCGCACTCCACGCTGCCGCGCCGTGCCCGGTGCCGGTAAAGCGCGAGATGATCGAATGGTGGGGCCCGATCATCAATGAATACTACGCCGGGTCCGAAGGGATCGGCATGACGCTGATCAAGGCGGAAGACTGGCTCGCCCATCCCGGCTCTGTCGGCAAGGCGATCTACGGCAAGCTGCATATTTGCGGCGCTGACGGGGAAGAGGTGCCTGCCGGAGCCGACGGCCTCGTCTATTTCGAGAACGAGATCCTGCCGCAATACCACAAGGATCCGGGCAAGACGGCAGAGGCCATGCACCGCCATGGCTGGATGACCATCGGCGACATCGGCCATGTCGATGCAGACGGCTACCTCTACCTCACCGACCGGGCCAGCCACATGATCATTTCCGGCGGGGTCAACATCTACCCGCAGGAGATCGAGAACCTGCTCGTCACCCACGACAAGGTGATGGACGCCGCCGTCATCGGCGCGCCCGATGCCGACCTCGGCGAACGCGTGGTCGCGGTGGTACAGCCGGTCGATATGGGCGATGCGGGCGATGCGCTGGAGGGGGAACTGCGCGACTTCCTCGGCCGCGAGCTCAGCCGCATCAAGATGCCCAAGCAGTTCCACTTCCGCCCGGAACTGCCGCGCGAGGCGAACGGCAAGCTCTACAAGCGCAAACTGCGAGAGGAATTCGCGGCGGAGGCGGCCTCGTGACCCCCCGGCCGAGCGTGTCGCCCGACGTGGCCCGACAGGTCGTCGATCCTGCCGCCTACGCTGCATGGGACCCATTGCTCGACACGTTCGACCGATTGCGCGAAGACACGCCCGTTGCGTGGATCGAGGGGCCGGAAGGCATGCATCCTCCGTTCTGGCTGGTGACGCGCTATGACGACGTGATGGCCGTGTCGAAGGACAACGCGACCTTTCTCAACAACCCGCAGACGGTTGTTTTCTCGCTAACCGAGGGGATCGAATTCGCACGCAACCTCACCGGCGGCAGCCCGCACATGGTCGCCAGCCTCGTCACTTTCGACGCGCCGATCCACATGAAATACCGCAAGCTGACGCAGGACTGGTTCATGCCGAAGAACCTGCGCACGATCGAAAACGAGGTGCGAAGCCTTGCCCGCGAGACGGTGCAGCGCCTGGTCGACGCGGGACCGGAAGCGGACTTCGTGAAGCTGGTTTCTGCTCCCTACCCGCTCCATGTGGTGATGCAGATACTCGGCGTGCCGGAGGAAGACGAGGCCCGGATGCTGATGCTAACCCAGCAGATGTTCGGCGGGCAGGACGAGGATCTGAACCAGTCGAGCATGACGAACTTGACGACCGAGCAGATCACGCAGCTGGTCGCCGGCGCGGTGCAGGATTTCGAAGCCTATTTTGCGCGACTGACCGCCGAGAAGCGGGCCAACCCCACCGACGATGTCGCCAGCACCATCGCCAATGCGATGGTCGATGGGGAGCCGCTGAACGATCGCGACATGATGGGCTATTACATCATCGTTGCGGCAGCCGGGCACGATACCACGAGCGCGAGCACGGCGGGCGCGATGCTCGCTCTGGCCCGCGATCCGGTGCAGTTCGCACAAGTGAAGGCGGACCGCTCGCTTCTGCCCGGCATTGTCGAGGAAGCGATCCGCTGGACCAGCCCGGTGCAGCATTTCATGCGTACGGCGGCGCATGACACCGAGCTCGGCGGGCAGAAGATCGCCGCCGGTGACTGGCTGATGCTCAACTACGTCGCCGCGAACCACGATCCGGCGCAATTCGACGATCCGCGCCGCTTCGATGCATCGCGCAAGCCCAATCGGCACCTCGCCTTCGGGGCGGGGGCGCACCAATGCCTTGGCTTGCACCTTGCGCGGCTTGAAATGCGCATCCTGTTCGAGACGTTGCTCGACCGGATCGACCGGGTGGAACTCGCCGGTGGACCGGCACGGGCGAAATCGAGCTTCGTCGGCGGGCTGAAAACCCTGCCGATCCGCTTTACCGCCAGCTAGGCCGCCCTAATCGCCCAGGATGCGGTGCGCCATTTCGCGCACGTCGCCGCCCATGTCCTCGCGCTCCAGCGCGATGGCGAGCGTCGCTTCCACGAAGCCGAGCTTGCTGCCGCAGTCGAACCGGCGACCTTCGAAGGTGACGGCGTGGAAGGGCTGCTGCCCGATCATCTTGGCCATCGCGTCGGTCAGCTGGATTTCGCCGCCCGCGCCCTTTTCCTGGTCTTCGAGGATGCGCATGACTTCGGGCTGCAGGATGTAGCGGCCGGAGACGATCTTGTTCGACGGCGCCTCGTCCACCGGCGGCTTCTCGACCAGCCCCTTCACCTCGGTCAGCGCGCCGTTTTCCGCGCCCGGGTCGATCACGCCGTAGCTCGACACGTCTTCGCGCGGCACTTCCAGCACGCTGACGAGATTGCCGCCGGTTTCCGCGTAGGCATCCACCATCTGCTTCATGCAACCCGGCTCGCCCCACATCATCTCGTCCGGCAGGAGGATGGCGAACGGCTCGTCGCCCACGATCGCCCGCGCACACCAGATCGCATGGCCCAGGCCCATGGGCACCTGCTGGCGCACGGTGATGATGTCGCCCGGCGTGAAGCGGCTGGAATCGAGCACCGACATGTCCTTGCCGCGCTCTCCCATGGTGGTTTCGAGTTCGTAGGCGATGTCGAAATGTTCGACGATGGCGGTCTTGCCGCGCCCGGTGACGAAGATCATCTGCTCGATCCCCGCTTCGCGCGCCTCGTCCACCGCGTACTGGATCAGCGGCTTGTCGACGATGGGAAGCAATTCCTTCGGGATGGCCTTGGTGGCGGGAAGGAAGCGGGTGCCGAGCCCGGCAACGGGGAACACGGCTTTGCGGATAGGTTTAGGATTGGTCATGGGGTCTCGCGATAGGTCGGCATGGCGCCTGCCGCAACCGCCGACCTTGCGAGGTGCGCGATTCGCGCTAAACGCTTCGCCATGGACAAACTGGTCATCAAGGGCGGCAACCGCCTGTCGGGCGCGCTGCCGATTTCGGGCGCGAAGAACGCTGCTCTCACCCTCATCCCCTGCGCGCTGCTCACCGAAGAGCCGCTGACGCTGCGCAACCTGCCGCGGCTCGCGGATATCGACGGCTTCCAACACCTGATGGGGCAGTTCGGCGTTACCGTGAGCATCCAGGGCAACCGGCCGGAGGATTTCGGCCGAGTGGTCACCTACGAGGCGACGCGCGTCACCAACACGGTCGCGCCTTACGATCTCGTGCGCAAGATGCGCGCCTCCATCCTCGTGCTCGGCCCGATGCTGGCGCGCATGGGCGAGGCGACCGTCTCGCTTCCCGGCGGCTGCGCGATCGGCAACCGGCCCATCGACCTGCACCTGGAAGCGCTGAAAGCGTTCGGGGCGGAGATCGAGCTCGCCGAAGGCTACGTCCGCGCTCATGCGCCCGATGGCGGCCTGCCCGGTGGCAATTTCGATTTTCCGGTGGTCTCCGTCGGCGCGACCGAGAACGCGCTGATGGCAGCGGCGCTGGCGAACGGCACCAGCCGGCTGGGCAACGCCGCGCGCGAGCCGGAGATCGTCGACCTGTGCAACCTCCTCGTCGCGATGGGCGCGGAGATCGAGGGCATCGGGTCCTCCGACCTCACGATTCACGGGGTGAAGCGACTGCACGGCGCCACCTACCGCGTCATGCCCGACCGGATCGAGGCAGGCTCCTACGCCTGCGCCGCCGCCATCACCGGCGGCGAGGTGACGCTGGACGGGGCCAAGGCGGGCGACATGGCCGCTACGCTCCATGCCCTGCGCAATATCGGCGTGGAGTGCGAAGAGGTGAAGAACGGCGTCCACATCGCCGCAAACGGCAAGCTGCTGGCTACCAACCTTTCCACCGCGCCCTATCCCGGACTTGCGACCGACATGCAGGCGCAGCTGATGGCGCTGCTGTGCCGCGCGGAAGGCACCAGCGTGCTGACCGAAACCATTTTCGAGAACCGCTACATGCACGTGCCGGAACTCACCCGCATGGGCGCGCGGATAGAGACGTCGGGCCGCACGGCGATCGTCCACGGGGTGGGCAGCATGACCGGTGCGGAGGTGATGGCGACGGACCTGCGCGCCTCGATGAGCCTGGTGATCGCCGGTCTCGCGGCGGATGGCACGACCAACGTCAACCGCCTCTACCACCTCGACCGCGGCTACGAGCGGCTGGAAGAGAAACTGCAGCTGGTGGGCGCCGATATCGAGCGCGTCGGCGCGGAATAATAGGGTGCGCCGGGGACTACCTCTCCTCGGATTATTGCTGGGTGCATGTGCGTCGGTGCCCGCCGGAAACGGAGTGTCCCTGCAGGTTGCGGGGCCGCCCATCGCGGCTAGCGAGACTGGAGCGGCGTGGATTTACGAGAAACCGGCATTGCCCGAAGTTGCGCACGATGGCGGTCGCTATGCGCAAGCATGGAGCATGCTGGGGCGTGAAGATATCGGCGCGGCCTATCGCGGTGCTGACGAGTATCGTCCACATACTTGCCCTCCGGCAAAGCCAGCCGTCGAAGGCCTTGAGGCGGTTTTGGATGAAATCACCGCGCGCGCGCGAGACACCCGTATCGTCATCGTCAACGAGAGCCACTACGTCACCCGGCACCGCGATTTTACGCGCCGCCTGATCGAGCGCCTCCGCCCGCTCGGCTACACCGTTTTCGCAGCCGAGGATTTCGTCAATGTCGACGAAGGGCCCGATTCAGTCGACCTCCTCGACGGCAATTCATGGATTCCGACGGGTATCGGTTACTACATTGCCGATCCCTCGTATGGCGCATTGGTCATGCGTGCACGGGCGCTCGGTTTCCGCTTGGCTGCGTACGAACAGGTCCATATTCCGACCGAAATCAGGGGCATGGACCGCAACCGCAGCATAGCGCTGAGAGAAAGCGCGCAAGCCGCCAATCTCGCGGCCATTCTCGCCGAGATGGGTGACGAGGAAAAACTCGTCGTCCATGTCGGTTACTCGCACGCGCGCGAGTCGGTGGAGATCGAGGAGGACGGCTTCGAAACCGCATGGATGGCAGCCCGCCTTGCACGGCTGACCGGCATCGACCCGCTGACGATCGCGCAAACTGTATGTCGTGGCAGCGGGGCGACGACGCGCCTATCGACGGCGGAGGGATACTATGCGGGCTTTTCCGACCTCATTGTAGATCATCCTGTTACCGCTTTCGTCCACGGCCGCGCTGAATGGCGTTTCGACGGGAAGCAGGTCGTCGCCATTCCGCAGAAGTTTGCCGGCTCGGCCGCACCGCTTGTCGTCGAAGCCTTTCGCGAAGGGGAGCCTTTCGACGCAGTGCCCGAAGACCGCGTCTATTTCGAACCCGGGGAAGACGTGCGACTGGCGCTGCCGCGCGGGCGCTATGTCGTGCGGGCTGTGCGACTATCGGAGTGACTTTCCGGACCCGAATTTCCTTTCGCGCGTTGGTGGGGAAAGGAGACTACACATGGCAATTCTGAAACTCGCAACGCTCGGCGCCCTCGGTTACCTCGGGTACAAGGCTTACGAGCAGCACAAGACGGACCAGAACTCCGCAGCATTCGCCGATGGCGAGCCGGAAGGCCCCTTCCGCAACGCCGGCGCCGAGTCGACCGCAAGCCACGAGCCGATGAGCGCCACCGACGAGGCGCTGGATGAAACCTATCCGGCCAGCGACGCGACGGCGAAATACTGACGCTTCGACGAAGCACGTGAAAAGGGCGGCCATCGTGCCGCCCTTTTCGTGTCAGTCGCCGAGCCAGGCTTCCCACAGCCTCCCGGCGATCTTGGCGAGGTCGACCTGGTGTCCGGCGCCGGTCAGGCGGACCAAAGTGGCGGGACCGGTCGCGGCGGCCTCCAGCTGCGTAGCGGCTGCGGGATCCACCACCTCGTCTTCCGTGCCGTGAAGCAGCAGCACCGGTTCGCTGACGCGGGCGATCGCGGCGACATTGTCGAACCGGTCGGGCCCGAGCCCGCGCGCGAGCGCAGGGGCCTGGTCGGCCATGCGGGCGAAGGTGCGCAGCGTGGCGACAGCCTCGACATCCTGCCGTGCGGCCATTTCCAGCGCCACCGCACCGCCCAGCGAATGGCCGAACAGGAATATGCGCGCATCGGGCGCCAGCCTGCGCGCCTCTGCCAGCCACGCCTCGCCGTCGGTGAAAAGGCCGGCCTCGCTCGGCGGACCGGGGTTGCCGCCATAACCGCGATAGGACGCTACCAGCACGCCGTGACCGCCCGCGCGCAGCGGCTCGGCCCGCCGCGCACTCACCAGCTGGTTGAAACTGTTGCCGTGGAAATAGACAACCAGCGTGTCGTCGCCCTCTTCGGTCGGCTAGTAATATCCTTGCAGGACCAAGCCGTCGGCAGTGGTCGTACTGACCGACCGCGGCGCTTCGCCGGCGAATTCGACCGGCGTGTCGGCAAGCGGGATCGGCTGGTAGATCCGGTCGCGAATTGCGCCCGCGCAGCCGCCAAGGGCCATTGCCGCCACCAGCAGCACCTAAATTGCTCGCATGAAAGGCTCCCCTCCGTTTCTGGCGGAGAATTGCGACCGCACCCGTGAATCGTGGCTTAATCGCCCCGCGTCAGGCGCGCGACGAGCCACAGCCGCACCGCCCCTGCAAGTCCGGGCGGTAGGTCTGCGGCGATCCGTTCCGCATCGATCCGAGCGACCAGCGCGTTGACTGGAACGCCCTCGGTCTCCGCCGCCTCGCGCAGCAGGTCCCAGAACACGGGTTCCAGGCTGATCGAGGTCTTGTGCCCGGCGATTTCGACCGAGCGCTTGACCGGCGGGTGGTAGTCTGTGGCCATCGGTCTTCAGCCTAGCCGCTGGCTGCCCGCCGGACCTACGATTTTTTTGTTGTGGCCGGAAAACCGCTGCGGCCATAGTCCGGTGCCATGGCAAGCGACACGCCGCAGCTGACCGTGAAGGAAAAGGAGCCGCTGCGCCTGCTGCTGGAAGAGGAGGGAGCGCACCCCGATTCGCTCGTACCCAAAGAATTGGGGGATGCGGTCGGGCGATCGGCTGCGGCAGACCGGGCTCAGGCCAAGCAAGGCCCGGCACACGGCCGGCGCCGGCTTTTCATTCTCGCAGGAGTAACGCTCATGACCCTTTTACTCGCAGCACTCGCCATGGGCGTCGTCCCTTCCCCTCTGGGCCACGCACCGGCGCCCGAAGAAGTGCGGCAGGAAGAGACGCAGGCGGCTGCGCGCAGCTGGCTGGAACTGGTCGATGCCGCCAATGCGGAGGCAAGCTATGCCCTGACGAGCGAGGCGTTCCGCGAACTCAACACGCTGGAAACGCGGACCCGTGTGTCCGCGTCCGTCCGCATGCTGCTCGGTGCGACCGTTTCGCGCCAGCTCGTTTCGGTCGAGACGCCGCCCACGCCGCAGGGCTACACGATCGTGAAATTCGCCACCCGGTTCGAAAACCGCGAGGCGGCAATGACCGAGACCGTATCGCTCGTCGGCGAAGGCGGCACATGGCGGGTTGCCGGCGTCTTCGTCGAGTGACGCCGCGCCGGCAGCGCCAGTTCAATACATGTGCTGGCCGCCGTTGATGCTCATGGTGGAGCCCGTGACGAAGCCGGCCTCGTCGCTCACCAGGAAGCGCACGCCGCGGGCGATTTCCTCCGCCTGGCCGAGCCGGCCGACGGGGATCTTGGCGACGATCTTTTCCAGCACCTGCGGCGGGACGGCGGCGACCATGTCGGTGTCGATATAGCCCGGGGCGATGGCGTTGACCGTCACGCCGGACCGCGCGCCTTCCTGCGCCAGCGCCTTGGTGAAGCCGTGGATGCCGGACTTGGCGGCGGCGTAATTGACCTGGCCGTATTGGCCGGCCTGGCCATTGATGCTGCCGATGTTGACGATCCGGCCCCAGCCGCGCTCCCGCATGCCGGGGAAGCACGCCTTGACCATGTTGAAGCACCCGCCGAGGTTGATGCGCATCACCTCGTTCCAGTCTTCCCAGCTCATCTTGTGGAGCGTGCCGTCGCGCGTGATGCCGGCGTTGTTGACGACAATGTCGACATCGCCGTGCTCGCTCGCGACCTGCTCGCATCCAGCCAGCACCGACTGGTGGTCGCCGACATCGAATTTTACCGCCGGGATGCCGGTCTCGTCGGAAAAGCGCTTCGCCGCATCGTCGTTGCCTCCGTAGTTGGCGACGACCGTGTGGCCATCCTCTTTCAGCGCAAGGCAGATGGCCTTACCGATGCCTCGGGTGCCGCCGGTGACGATTGCGATACGTGCCATGGGTGTCCTCTCAGATGCCGCGCCGCTTTGCGGTCGCTTGGGTCAGGTGACGTTACGGCATGGGGAGGATTCGCGGCAAGCGCGGGGATGCAAGCGCAGGCGCGCTCATACGAATTCAGCGATATGGCGGAAGCGGTTTAGAAGCGCAGCTTGGTGCCGACATAGACGGCGCCGGCATCCTTGCTGTCTTCCAGCGGGGCCAGCCGTTCGCGATCCTGCGACACGCGGACCCCGGCGGTCACGTCGAGATTGCGGGTCACGCTATAGCGGCCTTCGATATCGACGCTCTGGTCGCCGAGGCCGGACATGGAGCGCGGCGCGCGGCCGGCCGGCGTTTCGCTGGCGAGCGAGATATCCGCGCCGAAGCGGCTCGGCTTGCCCTGTTCGCCGCGAGCCGGGCGGAACTTGGACAGGTCGGGCATCTGCACCTTGGCCACGCTCTCGGGCAGGGTGACCTGCGTCGGCGCGAAGCTTTGGTAATCTTTCGCAATGCCGAGGCTGTAGCTGGTCGGCGCAACGGCAAGCGTCGCGGCGGTCGGGGGCCGTTCGGCAACCTGGCGGATCGCGCTACGGACCGAGATGGCGCGGGCCGTTTCCTCGTCCACGCGGACGGCCACGGTGACGGACCGGTCGGGACGGCTGGCGGAGCCTGCGGGCGTGAAGCGCATCATCCGGCCCTTGCCGGTGCTGCGCTCGGCCAGATAGGCGGCGAGGCGATCGTCAACCGATGCGGGTGTGAAAGAGGCGAAACTGCCGCGTGCCGCCAGGTCGACCACATCGCTCGCCACGCTGCGGACCTGGGCGGAGGCGGGCAGGACGAGGCCAAACGCGGTGACGGCGCACAGCAAGCCTGCGGCGAAACCGCCTGCCCTTGCCGATGTTCCAAGCCGTGCCATCGTTGCTCTCTCGTCCCCTGTCCGGGCTATTGCCCGCCAATTGTTCAGGGCCGTTGCCCGCCAAATATCGAGCAACCATTCAATACCCGAAGGCGATGAACGGTTCCTGATTTCGGCTTGCCGCTATCGGCAAGCGCCCCTTCGAGTCGATAGCGTTACGCCCGTGCCGGGCAACTGGCGAGTCCTTAACGAAAAATTGCGGCAATCGCGGCCCGGAGTGTTGCCCTTTGTCAACATCGGCGCCCGGCCCGGGGCGTCGCTTCAGCGAGCGTTCACGCCCTGGCGGCTTTGCCGCGACCCGCGCCGGTCCGCCGGCCGTTCCCGCATGCGCCCCACCGGGCTTGTGGCGCGGGCGCGGGGTGGGTAGAGACGCTGGCGACATGCAATCGGACGGGCTGCCCGGCGGCCCCCGCGTATAAAGAGAGTTTGCCTGCGATGACCGCCATCACCACCCCTTCGTTCACCCGGACCCTGCTGCGCGGCGCGATCGGTGCTGCGGCGCTTGCCGGACTTGCTGCTTGCGGCGGCGGCGACCGTCCGGCTGCCACCATGGCGGCAGCGCAAGTGAACACGATCGGGGTCAATTCGTACCTCTGGCGCGCCAGCCTCGACACGCTGTCCTTCGCCCCGCTGCTGCAGGCCGATGCGGCCGGCGGCATCGTGATCACCGACTGGTATTCGCCGCCGAGCAACCCGAACGAACGGGTCAAGCTGTCCGTCGCAATCCTCGACACGGACCTGCGCGCCGATGCGCTGCGGGTCGGCGCCACGCGGCAGGTGAACCAGGGCGGCACATGGGTCGCCGCACCGGTCCAGGCCGCCACCGTGCAGAAGCTGGAAGACATCATCCTGACCCGCGCCCGCGAATTGCGCCGCAACGCGGTCGGCTGATCGCCGCCGCACATTTCCGCGCGCGATCCGGACCGGACGGGGGCAAACCGAATGACTGAGCAATTCGATCCGTCGCAGGCCGACGGCAAGTGGCAGCGTGCCTGGGAAGAAGGTGCGTGTTTCGTCGCGCCCGAAGACCCCGCCGCCGATCCGCGGCCCAAGAGCTATATCCTCGAGATGTTCCCCTATCCCAGCGGGCGCATCCACATCGGCCACGTGCGCAATTACACGATGGGCGACGTGCTGGCGCGGTATAAGAAGGCGACCGGGCACGCAGTGCTCCACCCGATGGGCTGGGACGCTTTCGGCATGCCGGCGGAAAACGCGGCGATGGAAAAGGGGGTGCATCCGGGCGGCTGGACGCGCGACAATATCGCCAACATGAAGGCGCAGCTGAAGCGCCTCGGCTTCGCGCTCGACTGGACGCGCGAATTCGCCACTTGCGATCCGGAATATTACGGCCACGAGCAGGCGCTGTTCCTCGACCTGTACGAAGCGGGCCTCGTCTATCGCAAGGAAAGCGAGGTCAACTGGGACCCCGTCGACCAGACCGTACTCGCCAACGAGCAGGTCATCGACGGGCGCGGCTGGCGCAGCGGTGCCGAGGTCGAGAAGCGCAAGCTGTCGCAGTGGTTCCTGAAGATCACCCAGTTCGCACCGGGTCTGCTGGAGGGGCTGGGCGAACTCGACGGCTGGCCCGACAAGGTGCGGCTGATGCAGGAAAACTGGATCGGCAAGTCGCGCGGCCTGGAGCTGTCCTTCGACCTGTCGAACGGCGGGACGGTGGCGGTCTATTCGACGCGGCCCGACACGATTTTCGGCGCCAGCTTCATCGCCGTCGCGCCCGACCACCCGCTGGCGCAGGCAGCGGCGGAAAAGGATGCCACGGCGGCCGACTTCATCGCCGAATGCAAGCGCGGCGGCACGACCGCGGCGGAAGTCGAATCGGCCGAGAAGAAGGGGTTCCGGACCACGATCACCGCGCGCCATCCCTATGAAAGCTGGCGCACGCTGCCCGTCTACATCGCCAATTTCGTGCTGATGGACTACGGCACTGGCGCGGTGATGGGCGTGCCCGGCCACGACCAGCGCGATTTCGAATTCGCGATGAAATACAACCTGCCGATCCTGCGCGTGATTGCCAGCGACCCGTCGAAGGCGGACGAGAAGTTCGGCACGGAGGCGGAGCCTGGCGACGGCGTGCTGGTCAATTCCGGCGCGCTCGACGGCATGAGCGTGGACGAGGCCAAGGCCGCGGTGATTGCCAAAGCGGAGGCCGAAGGCTGGGGCGAAGGCAAGACAGTGTGGCGCCTGCGCGACTGGGGCGTGTCGCGCCAGCGGTACTGGGGCACGCCGATCCCCTTCATCCATTGCGATGCCTGCGGGATCGTTCCGGTGCCCAAGGACCAGTTGCCCGTCACCCTGCCCGAAGACGTCGATTTCAAGGAGCCCGGTAACCCGCTGGCGCGCCACGACAGCTGGAAGAGCGTTACCTGCCCCGGCTGCGGCGGCGACGGGTTACGCGAAACCGATACGCTCGACACGTTCGTCGACAGCTCGTGGTATTTCCTGCGCTTCGCCAGCCAGCCGGCGGACAGGCCTTTCGACCGGGACGAGGTGGCTCAGTGGTTGCCGGTGGAGCAGTATATCGGCGGGATCGAACATGCGATCCTGCACCTGCTCTACGCTCGCTTCTGGACCCGTGCGCTCGCCCACATCGGCAAGCTCGATTTCGCCGAGCCTTTCGCCAGCCTGTTCACGCAGGGAATGGTGACGCACGAGACCTATTACCGGCGCGATCCCGACGGCGGCCAGCAGACCTTCTTCCTGCCCGAGGAAGTTGAGCGGAAGGGCGATGCCGTCGTGCTGAAGGCAGACGGGTATCCGGTCACCACCGGGCGCGTCGTCAAAATGTCGAAGTCGAAGAAGAATGTCGTCGATCCCGACACGATCATCGCCCGCTATGGTGCGGACGCGGTGCGCTGGTTCATGCTGTCCGACAGCCCGCCGGAACGCGACCTGCCGTGGTCCGACAGCGGGATCGAAGGCTGCTGGCGCTTCGTCCAGCGGTTGTGGCGTATCTTCGGGCAGTACGATGCGGCTGCCGCGGGCGAGGACAAGTCGCTGGTCCGCAAGACCCACCAGGCGATCGCCGCGGTTGCCTCGGATATCGAGGCGCTGGGCTTCAACAAGGCGGTGGCGCGAATTTACGAGCTGGCCGGTGCGGTGGAGAAAGCCGCGCCGTCCGCGTCGCGCAGCGAGGCGATCCTGGCGCTGCTCAAGATGGTTGCGCCGATGATGCCGCATCTCGCCGAGGAAGGCTGGGCTGCGATGGGCCAGACCGGTCTCGTCGCAGATGCCCCGTGGCCTCAGGTGGACGAGGCGCTGCTGGTCGAGGACGAAGTGACCATCGCCGTCCAACACAAGGGCAAGCTGCGCGACACCCTCACCGTGCCCAAGGGTCTCGCGAAAGAGGAACTGGAAGCGCGCGCGCTGAATAGCGACAAGGTCCAGCGCTCGATCGACGGGGCCGAGGTGCGCAAGGTCATTGTCGTGCCCGACAGATTGGTGAATATCGTCACCTGATGCGAATTGCTGCCGCCCCCTTCGCTGCCCTCGCTATGGCTTTTGCGCTGCCCGCGTGCGGATTGCAGCCGCTCTATGCCGGCGGCGGGGACGGGGCGGTGGTGCGCGGGCTGGCGGATATCGAGGTCCCGGCGATCGAAGGGCGGGCGGGCTGGCTGGTCCGCAATGCCCTGATCGACCGGCTGGGCACATCCGGCCAGGGTTCGGCCCGCTACCGGCTCGACATCGTGCTGGACGACCAGCTCGAAGGGCTCGGCCTGCTGACCGACGAGACCATCGGCCGCGAACGGCGCACCTTGCGCGCGCGGTACCAGTTGGTCGACGTCGCCAGCGACACCGTGCTGCTCGACGCGACTGCCGGGTCCGATGCGGGGATCGACGTCGTCTCGTCCGAATATGCGACGGTCGCGGCGGAGGAGCGGGCGCTCGAGAACCTCGCGCTCGAAGTGGCCGACCGGATCGTCACCCGCCTCAGCCTCGAACTCCGCGAGCCGTGAAGGCGACCCAGCGCGATTTCGCCCGCACCGCGAAGGGGGCTGCGGCGCAATGCCGCTATTTCTTTTTCTGCGGGCCCGACGA
This sequence comes from Alteriqipengyuania flavescens, assembly GCF_030406725.1. Classification (NCBI taxonomy): domain Bacteria; kingdom Pseudomonadati; phylum Pseudomonadota; class Alphaproteobacteria; order Sphingomonadales; family Erythrobacteraceae; genus Pseudoblastomonas; species Pseudoblastomonas flavescens. The sequence continues at coordinate 1,130,097 of NZ_CP129107.1, forward strand.
AGCGGGAGCCGCGGCGGCTGCAGACACGCTCGCCGGAATGCTCGACGATCCGGGCGAGAAGGTCGAATTGTCCGGCGGCGACCTCAAGCGCGACCCCGCCCTGCTGGGCGACGAGGCGCGGTCTTCCTCCCTGTTCGGCGAGACCCGCCACATCCGCGTGCGCGCCAGCGGCGATGAAATGGCGGAGCCGCTGCGCACGCTGATCGAGCAGGTCGAGGCCGACGGGGTGGAGCCGTGCCCGGTGCTGGTCGTGGCGACCTCCGCCACCGACAAGTCGCGCACGGCCAAGCTGCTGGAAAAGCGCAAGGATGCGCTGGTGGCGATGTTCTACCAGCCGACGCTGCACGATTTCACGCCCGTTGTGCGGCAGATGGCGGACAAGGCGGGCCTGAGGCTCGACGGCGACATGGCGGAGCGGATCGCGCGCGGCACGGGCCTCGATTCGCGGCTGGCGCAAAGCGAGATCGACAAGCTGGCGCTATATCTCGACGCTTCGATCCAGTCACCCAAGGTAGTCGATGCGGAAGTCCTCGGTGCCATCGGCGCGACGACCGAGGAGGATGGCTTCATGCCCCTGGTCAACGCGGTCCTGTCGGGCGAGGCGCACAAGCTGCCGGCGGAAGTGCGGCGGATGCGCGAAATCGGGCTGAATTCCGTCGGGCTGGTGCTGGCGATGGAACGGCGCGCGGCGCAGCTGGCGGGCCTTGCCGCCCGGATGGGGCCGCGCGGCGATATCCAGTCCTTCATAGAAGGCGAAAAGCGCGCCCGGCGCATCTTCTTCAAGGACGAACGGGATCTCGCCGTCCAGTTGAGGGCATGGCGCGGGCCGAAACTGGCGCGGCTGACGCAGCGGCTGGTGGACCTCCATCGCCGGATGCTGGGCGACAGCCGCAGCGCCGACGTGCTGCTGGTGCAGGAACTGACCGCGATCGCCCGGCAGGCGGCACCCCGCCGATAATCGCGCGCGACTGATCCCGAATTAGTCGCCCAGCCAGGCGTGCAGCGCGGTCATCTGCGCCGCCCTGCGCCGTGCGCCGGCATCCGTGACTGCACCGGCCAGCCGCACCGCCCGGTTCGCCAGCCATCGCGGATCGCCCCAGGGCCGCGGGGCAGGGGCACGGGTCTGCGGCAGCTCGCTTTTGCCAAGCCCGGCCAGCATGATGGACCGATGCCGCTCCGCAAGAGGCTGGAGAAGCAGGTCCGGCACCGCCGCGACCACGTTGTCGGGTACAAGCTGCGGGCATCGACTCCGGGCGAGCAGTCCCGGCGCCACCCATCTTTCGGCGAGCGTCACGATCAGGGCAGCCGCGCGGGCCCAGCCTGCCCTTTTGGCCTCGAACCAGATCGCGTCCCAGTCGAGCGGATGCGCCTCCGCCAGCCGCACGATATCGACCAGCACCAGCGGCCCGACGTCGAGCGAATGAACATGGACCGCATGGACCACGAGATGCGCGAACTGGTGTTCGGGTGACGGGAAGGCCAAGCCATCGACCCTCACCGCCTTGTCGGAGACATCCTCTGGTTCCTGCGGCATCAGCGGGTCGTCCGCCCGGCTCCACAGCCGCATGTGCAGCTCGACCTCCACGCCGTCCGGCCCGACAAGCAGCGGGAGGTGGTGATGCGCCGCGGCGAGCGTTGCGAAATCGTGCCGGACCGGCTCGGCAGCTTCGTACCCGCCAGCGAGCAGCGCATCCCACGCGGCTTGCGCCATGTCTGCCGGGAAGAGCACGTCGAGATCGCGCATCGGCCTAAGCGCAGGCTCCGCATAGGCATGAAGCGCCAGCGCGCTCCCTTTCAGGAATAACGGCTCGATGCCCCGCTCGCCCAGCACGTCGCGCAGAGCCAGCCGCGCGCGCTGGAGCGCCATGGCCGACAGAGCGGAGCGGCGATGGGCGGCGGCGCATTCCGCCGCGAAGGGTGCAGGCAAGTTGCCGGAGTGGAGGTGGTGGAGCAGGGGGCCGAGCCGGTGGTCCGCAGCCATCGCCGCGAGCACTCTCCATTCGCGCTCGTCCAGCGCGCCCGCCGGTCCCGCATCGCCGCCGATAAGGGCGAGCAGGGCGGTCCGCGCGGCCTCGCTCATTGCATCAGTCGGGGACGGAGAAGCGCCCGGTCACGCGGCCCGACGGCTCGCCATTGGCAGCCGGGGCCCCGCTGCCTTCGATAGCGGAACGGCCGCTGCGCAGGTCGATGACGAGGTTGCCGCCGCGAAGCCGGTCGGACCCGCGATCGATCCCGACCGCACCCGACACGGTTATGATGCGGCGGTTGAAATCGTAGACCGCGACATTGCCCCGCACCGCCTCGTTCCCGCGGGTGACGTTCACGCCGCCGGTCGCGGTGATGCGCTGGATCTGCAACGTGCCGGCGTCGGTGTAATTGATGATCGTGTTCGCTGCGGTGAGCGTCAGGCCCGCCTGCCTGATGACGACATCGCCCGACAGCACCACGCGGTTCTGCCGGTCCTGCAGCTCGATCCGGTCGGCGGCGAAATCCACCGGCGCGTTGGAGTTATGGTCGGCGATCGCCTGCGCCGCGACCTGCTGCAAACCCAGCAGCGCTGCGGTGGCGGCAAGGAAACCGAAAGCGAAGCGGCGGAGGTAGGCGGTCATCACGGCATCCTCAGTTTGCCCGGCACCATGCGCAGCCGCGCATTGCCTGACAGGGTGATCTCGCGCGCATCCAGGTCGGCGCGAATGGCGTTGGCGCTGAAACTGCCGGCGGGAATGGCGCCTTCGATACCGCCAGACCCGATGACGGTATGTTCGGCAATGTCGACGGTCACGTTGCGCGCCGTCATCCGGTAACCGTCGGCCGCTTCGAATTCGACCGTGTCGCCCACCGAAATCAGTTCCTTGGCGAAGTCGTAGACCGCGCCGGTCGCCTGCAGGATGGCGGGCCCCGCATCGAGCAGGATGCGCGCTTCCAGCCGGCCCATCTCGACCGTGGTGTCCGTGCTGGTTTCCTGTACCGCGCTGGCCGCCATCACCGAGAACGGCCGGCCGTTGTCGTCCTGCCCGCGGTACATTGCCTGGCGCACCGCCAGCCGGTCGGGCGCGATGGCGACCTTGTTGCGATCGAGCAGGAAGCTGATTTCCCCGCGCGGCGCCAGCGGGGTGACCACCATCAGCGCGGCGACCACCCCGACAGCCGCGGGCAATGCCACGGCGAGGATGCGCACCAGCCGGTCGTGCGCGCCGCCCGGCGCGGCGAGGCGCTGGCGGCGGTTGCGCATCTGGTCGGCGGCTGCGGTCATCTGCTGTGTGTGGTCCCTGTCGCCTTACATGTGGCTGAAGATGTCGTGGTCGGCCCAGCCGGCGATATCCAGCCGCGCCCGCGTGGGAAGGAAATCGAAACAGGCCTGCGCGAGTTCCGTCCGCCCTTCGCGTTCCAACCGCTCGACCAGCTTTTCGCGCATGCGGTGGAGATAGCGTACGTCCGACGCCGCATAGTCGCGCTGGGCTTCGGACAGCTCCTTGCCGCCCCAGTCGCTCGACTGCTGCTGCTTGGAGATATTCTCGCCCACCAGCTCTTCCACCAGCACTTTCAGCCCGTGGCGATCGGTGTAGGTGCGCACCAGCTTGCTGGCGATCTTGGTGCAGAACACCGGCGCGGCCATCACGCCGAGATAATATTCGATGGCGGCAAGGTCGAAGCGGGCGAAGTGGTACAGCTTCAGCCGCTCCGGATCGGCGAGCACGGCGGTGAGGTTCGGCGCGTCGTAATCGCTGCCGGGGTTGAAGCGGACGAGATGCTCGTCCCCCTGCCCGTCGCTGATCTGGACGACGCAGAGCCGGTCGCGCGGCGTGACGAGGCCCATCGTCTCCGTATCGACGGCAATCGGGCCCGGCGCGAGCACGCCTTCGGGCAGGTCTTCTTCGTGGAAATATACAGCCATAGGCTGAGCGCCTTAGGCGACATGGGGATTGAGGGGAAGAGGCGCTGGCGGGGGCGCTGCGGCGGGCCTAGGCAGGGCGGGCCGATGACCGACGATCCCGTCCCCCCCGCCTGGCGCGCAATCCTGGAGCCGGTGCTCGCGTCTCCGCAAGCGCGGGCGCTGGGCGGCTGGCTGCAGGCCGAGGAGGCGGCGGGCAAGGCGATCTACCCGCCGCGCGGGCAGCGGCTGCGCGCGCTGGAGCTGACCGCGCCGGAGGATGCCAAGGTCGTCATCCTCGGGCAGGACCCGTATCACGGGCCGGGGCAGGCGATGGGGCTCAGCTTCTCCGTGCCCGAAGGCGTCCGCATCCCGCCGTCGCTGCGCAATATCTATACCGAGCTGGAAAGCGATCTCGGCATCGACCGGCCCGACCGCGGCGACCTGACGCGCTGGGCCCAGCGCGGCGTGCTGCTGCTCAACAACACGCTGACGGTGGAGGACGGCAAGGCAGGCAGCCACGCGGGCCGGGGGTGGGACGCGATCACCGACGCCTGCGTCGCCGCCGTCGCGGCGCAGGACACGCCGTCGGTGTTCATCCTGTGGGGCAGCCACGCGCAGAAGAAAGCCGCCCGCATTCCCGGCCTCTCGGACGGGAGGCATCTGGTGATAGAGAACCCGCATCCCAGCCCGCTTTCCGCCCGGCGCGGGTTTTTCGGCAGCCGCCCGTTCAGCCGCGCCAACGCCTTCCTCGACGCGAAGGGGCGCGGCGGGATCGACTGGCGTCCCTGAAAAACGCGCTCCTGCATACCCCGCGTTAACCATGCTGCGGGAGGGTTTGCCAAGCCGCTTGGGCCTAATGCGCCCCGCGCGATCTCGTCGCGGTGGACGAGGAGTACCTCGACGCGGTCACCGCCGCGTTCGGGCGCGTGGTCGATGCGAAGAGCCCCTACACGGCGGGTCATTCGACGCGGGTCGCCGACTTTGCCCAAGGGCTGGCGCGCAAGCTCCATGTTCCCGAAGGCCGCGTGCGCCAGCTGCGCCGGGCGGCGGCGTTGCACGATATCGGCAAGCTCGGCGTCTCCAGCGCGGTGCTGGAAAAGCCGGGCAACCGCCCCTATCGCGGGGCCATGCCGGTGGAAAAGGCGCTCGGCATCATGGCGGGCGAGGTCGGCAAGGCGGTCGATCCCGAATGTTTTGCCGCGCTGCGCGAACTGGTGGCGAGCGACGAAAAGCTGGCTGCCTGACCGCGCGCCGCCTTCGCCCCGGCCTCAGATAACTTCGCCACCTTCCGCGCGCAGCAATGCTGCGACGTCTGCCGGCTCGGCATGCAGGCTGCGCGTATCGACGGTGAGGAAGGTCTTGCCGGTGCGAATCTGGCTTTCGAGGTGGTTCGCCGCGACCTCGTCCACGTCGACATCGTCGAGCATGCGCGCGATCGCCCCGCCGGTTGCGCCGAGCATGCCGCTGACCGTCGCCATCGAGCCATAGGTCGAGGCGAGAATGGCGCCGGAAGCCGCAACCGGCCCCACCCCGGGGATGGAGAACACCGCGAGGCCGAACAACGCGCCCGCAAGGCCGGTGCCCGCAACCGTGCCCGCGACCTGCATCGGGCTGTGTCCCTGCTGCCAGCCGATCTGGGTATCCATGAAGCGGCTGACGCGCCAGAACTTGCTGATCCGATCGTTGGGGACCCCGGCATGCAGCAGTTCGGCAATGGCGTAGTCGGCCTGCTGCCGCCGCTCGAATACGGCGAGCACGGTATATTCGTCGAGCGTGGACAAGGCCTCGTGCGCGGCGGCGAAATCGCGGGCAAACGAGTGTCGCGCGGCTGCGTGGGCGAACCACAGGCGCAGGCCCGCATTCTCCCGCAGCCGGGCAGCGCTTTCCGACAGGCGGGGCCGGTGCAGCGTGCGCAGCATCTGCTCGACCGACATAGGCCGCAGCACCTGGTCGGTTGCGCGATTGATCCATTCGGACTCGACCGGGCGCGGATGACTGTCGGGGAGAAAGTTGAGCGCCGCCAGGTCGACGGCCTTGATCACGAATGCAGTGTCGGAGGCGTGGTCGGCCTCCATCGCGGCTTGACTATCATTTGATATAGGCCGCGTGAAGGACAGGCGTCACGAATCCTCCACAAATCGGCCACGCATTGTGACGCTGGCGGGATGCCACGCCGTTTGTGTGCCGCCTTGGTGCAAGACTGAGCGCGCCCGAAACGCCGGCTGCATTCTAGCGCGGCAGTTCGCTCTTGCCCATCAGCGCCTCGTCAACCGCGCGGGCGGCCTGGCGGCCTTCGCGGATCGCCCAGACGACCAGGCTCTGGCCGCGGCGCATGTCGCCGCAGGCCCAGATTCCCGCCTCGCTGGTGGCATAGGCCATCTCGTCCGCCGAAACCGCGCCGCGCTCCGTCAGCGCCACGCCCGACTGGTCGAGCAGGCCGCGGCGCTTGGGGCCGGTGAAGCCCATGGCGAGCAGGATGAGATCGGCTTCCAGCGTGAATTCGCTGCCCTCGACTTCCTGCATGCGGCCGTCTTTCCATTCGACGCGCACGCATTCCAGCCCGGCGACTTCGCCCTTCTTGCCGACCACGCGCTTGGTCAGCACGGCCCAGTCGCGCTGCGCCCCTTCCTCGTGGCTGGACGATGTGCGCAGCTTCAGCGGCCAGTCGGGCCAGGTCAGCGCCTTGTCTTCCTTTTCCGGCGGCTTGGGCATGATTTCCAGCTGGGTGACGCTTTTGGCGCCCTGCCGGTTGGATGTGCCCACGCAGTCGCTGCCGGTGTCGCCGCCGCCGATCACGACCACGTGCTTGCCGGTCGCGGTCAGGCTGCCGCGCGGCGCGGCGCGCACTTCGTCGTCGCCCGCATTGCGCTTGTTCTGCTGGGTCAGGAATTCCATCGCCAGCCGCACACCGGGTAGCTCCGCGCCCGGGATATCGAGCTGGCGCGGTTCTTCCGCCCCGCCTGCCAGCACCACCGCATTGAAATTCTCCCGCAGCGAGGCGAGGCTGACGGTCACACCCACTTCCGTGCTGGTGCGGAACTCGACGCCTTCGGCTTCCATCTGCACTGCACGGCGGTTGATGTGGTGCTTTTCCATCTTGAAGTCGGGGATGCCGTAGCGCAGCAGCCCACCGATCCGGTCGTTCTTCTCGAACACGGTGACCGCGTGGCCGGCGCGCGCCAGCTGCTGTGCGCAAGCGAGGCCGGCGGGACCGGAGCCGACGACGGCGACCGACTTGCCGGTCTTGCGTTGCGGCAGCTGCGGCTTGACCCAGCCTTCGTCCCACCCGCGGTCGATGATCGCGCATTCGATGCTCTTGATGGTCACCGGCTGGTCGGTGATGTTGAGCGTGCAGCTCGCCTCGCACGGGGCGGGGCAGATGCGACCGGTGAATTCCGGGAAATTGTTGGTCGAATGCAGCAGGTCGAGCGCGTTCTTCCAGTCCGCTTCGTAGACGAGGTGGTTCCAGTCCGGGATCAGGTTGTTCACCGGGCAGCCGTTGTGACAATAGGGGATGCCGCAGTTCATGCAGCGCGCGGCCTGCCCCTGCAGCATGTCCTCCGGCGGGGAGACGACGAATTCGTCATAGTTCTTCAGCCGTTCTTCGGGCGCGAGATAGTCCCGCTCGCGCCGCTCGATTTCGAGAAATCCGGTTTCCTTGCCCATATTACCTACTCCGCCGCCACGCTGGCAGCTTCTTCCCGCTCCGCTTCCAGCGCCTGCAGCGCGGCGCGGAAATCGCGGGGCATGACCTTGACGAACTTGCCGAGCGCGGCGTCCCAATCCTCCAGCAACGCGGCGGCACGGGCCGACCCCGTGTGGAGCTGGTGCCGCTCCACCAGGATGCGCAGCCGCTCGGCATCGTGGCGCAGCATGTCGCCCATGCCGGTATCGTCCACGCTGGCGGCGCGCTGCCTGGGCCGGCCGGTGCCGTCCTCCTCGTCGCGCGCGGGCGAAATCGCCTCGATATCGACCATCGCGGTGTTGCAACGCTTCGCGAAATCGCCGTCCGGATCGTAGACATAGGCGACCCCGCCGCTCATCCCCGCGGCAAAGTTGCGGCCCGTCCCGCCCAGCACGGCGACAACGCCGCCGGTCATGTATTCGCAGGCATGGTCGCCTGCGCCCTCGACCACCGCGACGGCGCCCGAATTGCGCACCGCGAACCTTTCGCCCGCGACGCCGGCGAAATAGGCTTCGCCCGCGATCGCGCCGTAAAGCACCGTGTTGCCGACGATGATGTTCTCGGTCGGCTCACGCCCGACGCTGTCGGGCTGGCGGACCACGATTCGGCCGCCCGACAGGCCCTTGCCCACATAGTCGTTCGCATCGCCGGTCAGGCTGAGCGTCACCCCGTGGGCGAGCCATGCGCCGAAGCTCTGCCCGGCGACGCCCGTAAGCTCGATCCGGATGGCGTCCTGCGGCAACCCGCGATGGCCATGCGCCCGCGCAATCTCGCCCGACAGCATGGTGCCCACCGTGCGGTTGGTGTTGCCGATTGTGCGCTGGAGCACGACTGGGTCGCCGCCGTCGATGGCGCCCCTCGCCGCCTCGATCAGCTCGACATCCATGGCGGCGGCAAGGCCGTGGTCCTGCGTTCCGGTCTGGTAATAATGCTCGCCCGTTTCGAGCGGGACCTGGTGGAGGATGCGGCCGAGGTCCACGCCCTTCGCCTTCCAGTGCGACAGGGCGCGGCGCATGTCGAGCCGGTCGACCCGGCCGATCATGTCCTGCAGCGTGCGGAAGCCCATCTCCGCCATGATCGCGCGCAGTTCCTCGGCGACGAAGAAGAAGTAGTTGATCACGTGTTCGGGCTGCCCGGTGAAACGCTTGCGCAATTCCGGGTCCTGCGTCGCCACGCCCACGGGGCAAGTGTTGAGGTGGCATTTGCGCATCATGATGCAGCCTGCCGCGATCAGCGGGGCGGTGGCGAAACCGAACTCGTCCGCGCCAAGCAGCGCGCCGATGGCGACATCGCGCCCGGTGCGCAGGCCGCCGTCGACCTGCACCGCGATGCGGCTGCGCAGGTCGTTCAGCAGCAGCGTCTGCTGCGTTTCCGCAAGGCCGATTTCCCACGGGCTGCCCGCGTGCGTCAGGCTGGTCAGCGGCGATGCGCCGGTGCCGCCTTCGTAACCGGAAATGGTGACATGGTCGGCGCGCGCCTTGGAAACGCCCGCGGCGACCGTGCCGACGCCCACTTCGGACACCAGCTTTACCGAAATGCGCGCGCTCGGCTGCACGTTCTTCAGGTCGTGGATCAGCTGGGCCAGATCCTCGATCGAATAGATGTCGTGGTGCGGCGGGGGCGAGATGAGGCCCACGCCCGGCGTCGAATGGCGGACCTTGCCGATGCGCTTGTCCACCTTGTGGCCGGGCAGCTGGCCGCCTTCGCCGGGCTTCGCGCCCTGCGCCATCTTGATCTGGATATCGTCCGAATTGACGAGATATTCGGTCGTCACGCCGAAGCGGCCGCTGGCGACCTGCTTGATGCGGCTGCGCATCGAATCGCCGCCCGGCAGCGGCTGGAAGCGCTCCGGCTCCTCCCCGCCTTCGCCGGTGTTGCTGCGCCCGCCGATGCGGTTCATCGCCACGGCGAGCGTGGAGTGCGCCTCGTGGCTGATCGACCCGAAGCTCATCGCCCCGGTGCTGAAGCGCTTGACGATTTCGCTGGCCGACTCGACTTCCTCCAGCGGCACCGGCTTGTCGGCGCGCCGGAATTCCATCAGCCCGCGGATGGTCAGCAAACGTTCCGCCTGGTCGTTCAGCGACTGGGCGAAGGCCTTGTAATTCTCCGGCAGGTTGCCGCGCACCGCGTGCTGCAAGTTGGCGATGTTGGCCGGGGTCCAGGCGTGATCCTCGCCCCGCAGGCGGTACTGGTAGATGCCGCCCACATCCAGCATCGACTTGTAGATCGGGTTGTCGCCATGCGCGATGGCGTGGCGGCGGACCGCCTCTTCCGCGACTTCGGTCAGCCCGATGCCTTCGATCGTGGTGGCGGTGCCGGTGAAATAGCGGTCGATCAAATCGTGGTTGAGCCCCACGGCGTCGAAGATCTGCGCCCCGCAATAGGACTGGTAGGTCGAGATGCCCATCTTGGACATGACCTTCTGGATGCCCTTGCCCACGCCCTTGATGTAGTTCTTGCGCACCTCGTCAGCATCGACAGTCGGGAACTTGCGGGCGCGCAGGTCTTCCAGCGTTTCCAGCGCGACATAGGGGTTGATCGCTTCCGCGCCGTAACCGGCAAGAACGCAGAAATGGTGCACTTCGCGCGCCTCGCCGGTTTCGATGACGAGGCCGGTCTGCATGCGCAGGCCCTGCCGCACGAGGTGGTGGTGGACCGCCGCAGTCGCGAGCAGCGCGGGCATCGGCACCCGGTCGCGGCTCTGCGCGCGGTCGGACAGGATCAGGATGTTGTGGTCCTGCAGCACCGCTTCGGTCGCCGCCCAGCACATTTCCTTGATCGCGAGCCCGATGCCCTCGACGCCGGACGCGGCATCCCAGGTGATGTCGACCGTGGCCGTGCGGAACGCGCCGTCGAGGGCGCTTTCCACGCTGCGGATCTTGGCGAGGTCCTCGTTGGTCAGGATCGGCTGGCTGACTTCCAGCCGCTTATGCGTGCCGGCATCCCGGCCGAGCAGGTTCGGGCGCGGGCCGATCATCGACAGCAGGCTCATCACCAGCTCTTCGCGGATCGGGTCGATCGGCGGGTTGGTGACCTGCGCGAAGTTCTGCTTGAAATAATCGTAGAGCAGGCGGCTCTTCTCGCTCAGCACGGCGATCGGCGTGTCGGTGCCCATCGACCCGATCGGGTCCTCGCCGTGGATCGCCATCGGCTCGAGGAACTTGGTCAGGTCCTCCTGCGTGTAGCCGAACGCCTGCTGGCGCTGCAGCAGCGTGGTCGAATGTTCGGGCGTTTCCGCCAGCTCGGGATCGATCGTGTCGAGATCGGCCAGCTTGTACTGCGCCTTTTCCAGCCATTCGGCATAGGGGTGCGCGCTGCTCAGCTCGGCCTTCAGCTCGGCATCCTCGATGATGCGGCCTTGCTCCAGGTCGATCACGAACATCTTGCCGGGCTGCAGGCGCCACTTGCGCACGATGTCTTCTTCTGCGACCGGCAGCACGCCGCTTTCGCTGGCGAGGATGACGTGGTCGTCCTTCGTCACCAGGTAGCGCGCCGGCCGCAGGCCGTTGCGGTCCAGTGTCGCGCCGATCTGGCGCCCGTCGGTAAAGGCGACTGCCGCCGGCCCGTCCCACGGCTCCATCAGCGCGGCATGGTATTCGTAGAACGCGTGGCGATCGGCATCCATCAGCGGGTTGCGCGCCCATGCCTCCGGGATCAGCATCATCATCGCGTGGGCGAGGCTGTACCCGCCCGCGACCAGCAGCTCGAGCGCATTGTCGAGGCAGGCCGTGTCGCTCTGGCCGTGCGGGATCAGCGGCCACATCTTGTCGAGATCGGGGCCGAGCAGTTCGGATTCCATCGTCCGCCGGCGCGCGTTCATCCAGTTCACGTTGCCGCGCACGGTGTTGATCTCGCCGTTGTGCGCCATGAAGCGATAAGGATGGGCGAGCCGCCAGCTGGGGAAGGTATTGGTGCTGAAACGCTGGTGGACGAGGCCGAGCGCCGACACGCAGTCGGGATCGCGCAGGTCGTCGTAGAACGCGCCTACCTGAGTCGCCAGCAGCAGCCCCTTGTAGACGAGCGTGCGGCTGGAAAAGCTCGGCATGTAGGTCTGCTTCAGGCCGGGCAGGTCGTGCTTTTCCGCCAGCGCTGCGAGCGGGTTCAGCGTCTGCTTGCGGATCACCACCAGCTTGCGCTCGAACGCGTCCTGATCGGCGCAATTGTCTCCGCGGGCGACGATGCACTGGCGAATCACCGGCATCGATTCGAGCACCGCCTTGCCGATCCCGTCGAGCGTGGTCGGCACGTCGCGCCAGCCGAGGACCTGCTGGCCTTCCTTGGCGACGAACTTCTCAAGCTGCGCCACGGCGAAATCGCGCGCGGCCTCGTCCTGCGGCAGGAAGCACATGGCCACGGCATAGTCGCCCGGCTGCGGCAGGGTGACGCCTTCGCCATCGGCCCATTTGCGCAGCAGCGGATCGGGCACCTGCATCAGCAGGCCCGCACCGTCACCCAGCAGCGGGTCCGCGCCGACCGCGCCGCGATGGTCGAGATTGGCAAGGATTTGCAGCGCCTGCGTTACGATGTCGTGCGTTTTCTCGCCCTTGATATGGGCGATAAAGCCGACCCCGCACGCGTCGTGTTCGTTCCGGGAATCGTACAGGCCGTCCCGGGTCGTGTGATCGAGGCGCAGCGTGCGGTCCATTTGTTCTCCTGCCCTGGCGAGGCGTGAATACGGGGCCTTCCGGCGGTTTTTATCGGCGAAGCGGCGGCCTGAGCGGGAAGCGGGCCGATAGTTACAATTGCAACTATGGCACGATTTCCCGACCGCTACGCCCAGAAAATGTCGTGAAATCCCCTCATGGCGAAACATCCGTATTTTTGCAACTGCGAACACGTATGCACGCCCATAGGGTTACTGCCCTTGACGAGGTGCCCCTGGCGGGCGCAGGATGCCCGGTGGGACAGAGAGAGGAGAGAGCCATGGGCGAGGCAATTCGTCGTACGGTCCATCGCGACGCACTGGCAACGACCGGCAAGCGCCACCACAAGACCTTGGGCCAGCGGATGAGCGACCATGTCGCCTACGCCTTGCTGGTCTATACCGGCCTCCTGATCTTCGTCACCATGGGCGCGCTCGACAAGAGCGGCAGCTCCACGTCGCTCCTCCCCTATTTCTCGCTCGTCATCCTCGTCGCGCTGATCATCCCGGCCTGCCGCAAGTTCGAAGCGCGCTGGCTGGCGTTCGACAAACAGGGAGAGGCTGCATCCAACGTGAAATCGCGTTTCACGCGCGATGTCCTGATCCTGTGGGGCGTGGCCATCGGCCTGCCCTTCGCCCTCACGGCGCTCGCAAAGGTCCTTCTCGCCTGAGACGACACGACGCGGAACCTATGTCAGCGGCCGCCCGTTCGCCGGCCATGCTTTGGCTCACCATCCTGTACCAGCGCGCCCCATATCAACGAGCCAGAGCCGCGCTTTTCGCCGTGCTCGTGCTAATCGCGCTGGCCATCATCCCTGTCGCATCCGCCCAGGCAGCCATTCCGCTGGGCGACCCGGCGCCGGCCGAAGCGACGGCAGAACCCGAAGGCGCCATTTCGAGCACCCGCGACGCCAGCGCCGACGAGGCGACCGCCGCCCGCCTACGTGCGATCTACACCGCGATCCCGGCGCTGGAGCAGGTCGAGGTCAGCGTCAACGAAGGCGTCGTGACACTCGGCGGGCTGGCTCCCGATGCCGAATCGATCACCCGGGCGGAGGAAATTGCCGCCCGCGGCGAGGACGTCGTGACGGTGCAGAACGATATCGCGCGCGATACCTCGCTCGGCCAGGATTTCGGGCTCGGCGGCGTGGCGGAGAAGTTCCGCGATTTCGTCGCCATGCTGCCGCTCATCGCCGCGGCGCTGGCGGTGGCTTTCCTGATCGCGATGCTCGGTTACCTGATTGCCGGGTTCAAGCCGCTGTGGTCCCGGGTTGCCCCGAACAGCTTCATGGTCGGCGTTATCCAGACGGCGATCCGCTTCGTCTTCATCGTCGGCGGCCTCGTCATCGCGCTCGACATGCTGGGCGCTTCCGCCCTGCTCGGCGCGGTGCTCGGCGGGGCGGGCGTCATCGGCCTCGCGCTCGGTTTCGCGATGCGCGACACGGTCGAGAATTACGTCGCCTCGCTGATGCTGAGCCTGCGCCAGCCGTTCCGTGCCAACGACCACGTCATCATCGGCGACAAGGAAGGCCGCGTCATCCGCCTGACCAGCCGCGCCACCATCCTGATGACGCTGGACGGCAACCACCTGCGCATCCCCAACGGACAGGTCTTCAAGGAGATCATCCTCAACTACACCCGCAATCCGCAACGCCGCTTCGAGTTCGAGCTGGGCGTGGATGCGGATGACGATGCCATGGCCGCGCGCGAACTGGCGATCGAGACGCTGAAAGGCCTGCCCTACGTGCTCGGCGATCCGCCGCCCGAGGCGCGCATTACCGCGGTGGGCGATTCGAATGTCGTCATCCAGGTGCTGGCGTGGATCGACCAGTCGCAGACCGACTGGCACAAGGCGCGCAGCCGCACGATCCCCGCGGTGAAGGACGCGCTGGAGGAGGCCGGGTTCGGCCTGCCCGAGCCGATCTATCGCCTGCGCTTCGACCCGCGCAGCGCCACCCTGCCGTTCGAGAATATCGAGGCGTCGCAAGCCAAACCGAAGGAACCGGCGCCGCAGCCCAGGAAGCCCGCGCCCGAGCCTTCGCCCGACGCCGCTGACCACGATGTCGCGCCGGACAACGAAGTCGCCCGCATGGTCGACAGCGAACGCGCCGCAGGGGGCGAGACCGACCTGCTCGATAGCGGCAGGCCGGTGGAATAGGTCTGCGAATGTAGCGAAGCTACCAAAGGGCGACCGCCCGGACCTGCCCCGCCGCCGGGACGCAATCCTGGCGGCTTATGGCAGGGAGGATTACGAACCCTTGGCCCGCTCGATGCTTTCCAGCACTATCTGCCGCGCTTCGGCTGCGTCGCCCCAGTTGCCGACGCGTACCCACTTTTCGGCTTCCAGGTCCTTGTAGTGGGTGAAGAAGTGCTCGATCTGGCTGAAGATGATGCTCGGCAGGTCCTTCGTTTCCCCGACGTCGGAGTAATAGGGGAAGGTGGTGTCCACCGGCACGCAGATCAGCTTCTCGTCACCGCCATGCTCGTCTTCCAGGTTGAGCACGCCGATGGGCCGGGCGCGCACGATGCTGCCGGCGATGAACGGGCTGCGCGCGATGACCAGCGCGTCGAGCGGGTCGCCGTCGGGGCTGAGCGTGTGGGGCACGAAGCCGTAGTTCGCCGGATAACGCATCGGCGTGTGCAGGATGCGGTCCACGAACAGCGCGCCGGATGCCTTGTCGAACTCGTATTTAACGGGTTCGCCGCCGGTCGGCACTTCGATGATGACGTTGAGGCTCTCGGGCGGGTTGTCGCCCGTGGGGATCTTGCTGATGTCCATAGTGGGGCGCGCTCTAGCCGCGATGCTGCACTTGCGAAAGGGTGTTTCGGCAGCGCGATTGCAGAATGCCCGCGCCTCGCCTAATTGCGCGGCCATGGCAAAGACACCTCACGCAATTCGCGGGACGCAGGACATTTTCGGCGCCGAAGCGGAGGCGTTCGCCTTCGTCGTCGATACGTTCGAACGCGTCCGCAAGCTCTACCGCTTCCGCCGCGTGGAAATGCCGGTGTTCGAAAAGACCGAGGTCTTCAGCCGCGCGATCGGCGAGACGACCGATGTCGTGTCGAAGGAAATGTATTCGTTCGAGGATCGCGGCGGGGATTCGCTGACCCTGCGGCCCGAATTCACCGCGGGGATTGCGCGCGCGTGGCTCTCCAACGGCTGGCAGCAGCACGCGCCGCTGAAGGTTGCGACCCACGGCCCGCTGTTCCGCTACGAGCGGCCGCAGAAGGGGCGCTATCGCCAGTTCCACCAGATCGATGCGGAGATCATCGGCGCGGCAGAGCCGCAGGCGGATGTCGAGCTGCTCGCGATGGCCGACCAGCTGCTGAAGGAGCTCGGCATCGAGGGCGTGACGCTGCACCTCAACACGCTGGGTGACGGCGACAGCCGCGAGGCATGGCGCGCTGCGCTGGTCGAGCATTTCCGCGCCGTGAAAGACGAGCTTTCGGAAGATTCGCAGGAGCGGCTGGAGAAGAATCCGCTGCGCATCCTCGATTCCAAGGACCGCCGCGACCAACGCTTCGTGGCCGATGCGCCAAAGATCGACCAGTTCCTGTCGGACGAGGCGCGCGCTTTCTTCGACGCGGTCACCAGCGGGCTGGATGCAGCTGGCGTGAAATGGGCTCGCGCGGAAAGCCTCGTGCGCGGCCTCGACTACTATCGCCACACCGCCTTCGAGTTCATTCCCGACGAGGGCAGCGAGGCCGCCGGCAAGCTCGGCAGCCAGAGCACCATCCTCGGCGGCGGGCGCTACGACGGGCTGATGGAAAGCCTCGGCGGCGCACCGACGCCGGCTGTGGGCTGGGCTGCGGGCATCGAGCGACTGGCGATGCTGGTGGGGGAACGGGAGAATCCACCGGCAACTGTCAACGTGGTTGTTGAGAACGATGCTTGTTTGGCAACCGGGATTATTGCGACGAAAATTCTTCGAGCAAACCTTATTGAAGCTGAATTGTTTGCTACTGGCTCACCTAGAAAGCGATTCGACAAAGCCGCTAAACAGGCGCCTCCGGTGCTGTTGGTTTTTGATGCTAGACAGGGTGTCGCGAGAATGCGAATTGTGGGAGATCACATGGTTCGCCCAAGGGTAGAAGCCCTACTTGCAGACTTAGAGGGTCCGCTCGAGACCCAAACCACAAAGCTGACGACCCCCTATTAGTCACCCCGGACTTGTTCCGGGGTGGTGCTTCTTTCAAGTACCGCTCCAAAAGTAAGCACTATCCCGGAACAAGTCCGGGATGACGAATGAAAAGAGTGCAGTGACTACCATCCCCGCCGAACGCCTCGACCAGATCGCCCATCGCTTCGCCGAGCTCGAGGCGCGGATGGCGTCGGGCCAGCTGGAAGGCGACGAGTTCGTGCAGGCGAGCCGCGACTATGCGGAGCTGGAGCCGGTCGCGAAGCTGGCGCTGGGCGTGCGCGACATGCGCGGTGAAATCGCCGGGCTGGAAGAGATGCTCGCCGACCCCGAAATGAAGGACATGGCCGCGGAGGAGCTGGCGGATATTCGCGCGCGCCTGCCCGAAGCCGAACGGCAGCTCGCCATCGCAATGCTCCCACGCGATTCCGCCGACGCGAAGCCCGCCATGCTCGAAATCCGCGCCGGCACCGGCGGTGACGAGGCGGCGCTGTTCGCCGGCGACCTGTTCCGCATGTACGAACGCTTCGCCGCCGAACAGGGCTGGAAAGTCGAACCGGTCAGCATGAGCGCCAGCGAAGTCGGCGGTTTCAAGGAAATCGTCGCCAACGTCACCGGCACCGGCGTGTTCGCCAAGCTCAAGTTCGAAAGCGGCGTCCACCGCGTGCAGCGCGTGCCGGAAACGGAAAGCGGCGGCCGCATCCATACCTCCGCTGCCACCGTGGCCGTCCTGCCCGAACCGGACGAGGTCGATGTCCAGATCGATCCGACCGAGCTCAAGATCGACACCTATCGCGCCAGCGGCGCGGGCGGCCAGCACGTCAACACCACCGACAGCGCGATCCGCATCACCCACTTGCCGACGAACACGGTCGTCACCTGCCAGGACGGGCGTAGCCAGCACAAGAACCGCGAAAAGGCAATGCAGGTCCTGCGCGCGCGGCTCTACGAACAGCAGCGCGAAGAGGCGCAGGGCGCGGAGGCCGAGGCGCGCAAGGCGATGGTTGGCAGCGGCGACCGGTCGGAACGCATCCGCACGTACAACTATCCGCAAGGCCGGGTGACCGACCACCGCATCGGCCTGACCTTGCAGAAACTGCCGCAGATCATCGCCGGCCCAGGCCTCGGCGAACTCGTCGACGCGCTGATCGCCGAGGACGAGGCCAAGCGGCTGGCGGCGATGGACGGGTGACGGGCTTACAAGCAATTGAATGTGGCCTTCGACAGGCTCAGGCTGCGCGGGCATGGATTCTAACGTGCGGGAAAAGCCCCGCTCGTCCTGAGCCGGTGTCGCAGTACGACAGCTTCGCTTCCGAAGGACAGTCACGAGGCTCGCGAGCATGACCGCCGCCGAAGCCATCCGCGCCGCCACCGCTCGGCTTTCCGGGACCAGCGACACCGCACGGCTCGATGCCGAGTTGCTGATGGCGCACGCGCTCAGGGTCTCGCGCTCGGACCTCCTCCTTCGCGGTCTGGCGGTGGAGAACTGGGACGCGCCGGACAGTTTCAAGGCATTGGTGGACAGGCGGGCGGCGTGCGAGCCGCTGGCCTACATCGTCGGATCCGCCGAATTCTATGGCCGGCCATTCCGGGTGACGCCCGATGTTCTCATCCCCCGCCCGGACAGCGAAAGCGTGGTCGATGCAGCTTTGGAGGCGGCGCCCGGTGCAACGCGGGTGCTCGATCTCGGCACCGGGTCGGGCGCGCTCCTCCTCATCCTGCTCAGGAAGCTGCCGGAAGCTACGGGAGTGGGAATCGATGCCTCTGCGGCGGCGCTGGAGATTGCGGCCGAGAACGCGCTGGTGAACCGCCATGTCGCCGAACGCGCGGAGTTTCGCGCGCGCGACTGGACGCAAGCCGGCTGGGCGGACGATCTTGGCCGGTTCGACCTCGTCATCTGCAATCCCCCCTACGTCGAGAACGACGCCGAATTGCAGCGCGACGTACGCGAGTACGAGCCGGCCAGCGCCCTGTTTGCCGGACCGGACGGGCTGGACGACTACCGCGTCCTGATACCGCAGCTGCCCGCCCTGCTGACCGGGAACGGAGTCGCCGTGCTGGAAATCGGGCACACACAGGCAGAGGCCGTGGGCGCCATCGCGGCGGCAGCGGGCTTTTCCACGACGCTGCGGCAAGACCTCGGCGGGCGTCCGCGGGCGCTGATTCTCTCGCTTGACCGTGGGGAAAGCCGGTAATTAGGGCTTGGCAAGGGTTGAATCGGTAGCTAACTCCTGTTTCACGGCCTCCCGAGGGACGAACATTCCCCTCCGGCGCGGCTGTACTCCAAAATTTGCGGTAACGCGCGGGCCGGGTGCCTGTGCACATCGCAAGCGAGGAGAAACCGGCTGCGCGCATGCGGCGCGCGCCGGACTGCAAGCGTCATGGGCGCGGGTGCAAATGGAGAGTTGCCCGCGCGACATTGCTTAAGGATCGGGTTTTCCCTTGAACAACAACCGTAATAACAACAACAACCGGCGTCGGGGCCGCGGCAACAACAACCGCGGCGGGGGCGGCAATCCCAACCAGGCCAACCGGATCGACAGTCGCGCGCGGGGCAACGCTCCGCAGCTGCTCGACAAGTACAAGAAGCTGGCCCACGACGCCTCGATGAACGGCGACCGGGTGCAGTCCGAATATTACCTGCAATTCGCCGACCATTACTTCCGCGTCGTCGCCGACACGAAGGCGCGGCAGGACGAGGCCCGGGCCAAGCGCGACGAAGAGCGCGGGCGCAACCAGTCGGACGACGATGACGACGGTGAACAGGTTGAACGGCAGGATGATCGGCAGGACCGCCGCCCGCGCCGCAGCCGGAACGACGAGGACGACAATCGCAAGCCCCGCCGCCGCTCGCGCGACAACGACGACGATGGCGATGACGCCGACGAAGGCGAAGAGCGCAGCGCGCGCCCTGAACCGCGCGACGACAAGCCGCGCAAGGCCCGCACCCCGCGTCGCAAGGCCGATGCAAACGGCAATGCGAACGGGAAGGGCAGCGACGAAGCCTCGCTCGACCTCGCCGTGCTGCCGCCGGCCATTGCCGGAGATGACAAAGGCGACGAATCTGGCGATGATGCGGTCGAAAAGCCAGCCCCCCGTCGCCGCGCGGTCCGCAAGAAGGCGGCCGACGACGACGGCCCGCGAGAGGCGCTGGGCTGAGCAGGGCGCATAGCGGCTTGAAACGGTAACAGTGCGCCGCCATTGCGGGCCGTGATGAGCCGCTTCGATCCCGTCGCAACCCGCATCGCGCGCCACCCGCGCATCGCATCCGCCTTGCTCGGCGCTGTGTCGGCGACCGGCTTTGCGCCGCTGTCGCTCTGGCCGCTCGCGCTGCTTTGCCTGGCGATCTTCTGCGCGCTGGTCGCCCGAACGGAGCGTCCAGGGGCTGCGGCCTGGCTCGGTTGGTGGTTCGGTTTCGCCCATTTCACCGTCGGGCTGAACTGGATCGCGACCGCCTTTACCTACCAGTCGAACATGCCCGCCGCGCTCGGCTGGGCGGCGGTGCCGATCCTGTCCGTCTATCTCGCGGCCTATCCTGCCATCGGCGCGTTTGCGGCCCGCTGGCTGGCCGGGCCGCGCGGCGGCTGGGCCTTTGCCCTCGCCATGGCCGGGGCATGGGGCGTCACCGAATGGCTGCGCGGCTGGGTGTTCACGGGCTTCGCATGGAACCCGCTCGGCTCGATCCTGCTGGGCGGATACGATACGCCGGGGCTTGCCGCCGTGCTGCCTTTTACCGGAACTTATGCGCTGTCGGCCCTCGCCATGCTGCTCGGCGCATTGTTCTGGCTGCTGGCCGCGAAGGGCCGCTGGATTCCGGCCGGCCTGATCGCGGGACTGGTGACGATCGGCATGCTGGTACCGGCCGGCGAGGGCGCGCAAGGGACCACGCGCGTCACGATCGCCCAGCCCGACATCCGCCAGCCGACGCTGGCCGATCCGCGCTTCTACGAAACGAATTACCAGAAGCTCGCGACGCTGAGCCGGCGCCGCGAAGGCACGGACGGATTGCGCCTCGTCCTGTGGCCGGAATCCGGCATGGTCGACTACCTGCAGGACGGCTATCCGGAGCGTTATTACCTGCGCAAGAACTGGGGCGGCAGCGCCCAGCTTGCCCGAGCGCGGGTGGCGGAACTGATCGGGCCGGGCAGCCTGCTGCTCACCGGATCGATCGACCTTGCGCTGGAGGACAGGGAGGCGGTTGGCGCCTACAATGTCGTCCACGCAATCGACGACGCAGGCACGATCCGCGGCACCTACCAGAAGGCGCACCTCGTCCCTTACGGCGAATATCTCGCACTGCGCTGGCTGCTGGAGCCGCTCGGCGCCACCCGGCTGGTCCCGGGCACACTGGACTTCTTCCCCGGCCCCGGCGCGCGCACGCTCGACCTCGGCGAATTCGGCAAGGTCGGGGTTCAAGTCTGCTACGAAATCGTCTTCAGCGGAGAGACGGTCGAGGACGGTAACCGGCCAGATTTCATCTTCAACGATTCCAACGATGGCTGGTTCGGCCGCTGGGGCCCGCCGCAGCATCTTGCCCAGGCGCGGCTGCGGGCGATGGAGGAAGGCCTGCCGGTCCTGCGCGCCACCACCACCGGGATCAGCGGGATCATCGACGCGCGCGGGGTGTTGCGCGAGCACCTGCCGTGGCAGGAGCGCGGCCGGATCGACGCATTGCTGCCGCCGGCACACGCGGCCACGCCGTTCGCGCAGGCAGGCAACTGGCTGGCAGTGGGCTGGTCGCTGTTGCTTATGCTCCTTGCAGCGGTTGTCAGGCGGCGGACGGGCGGTTAAGCCGCGCATCTACCTATCGTTCCGGTGCGCCCCCGCGGTGCAGCGCGGGGCGCCGCTCCCCAAAGGGTTTGCATTGATGCGCGACAATTACCTGTTCACGTCCGAAAGCGTGTCCGAAGGCCACCCCGACAAGGTATCGGATCAGATTTCCGATGCCATCGTCGACCTGTTCCTCGCCAAGGACCCCGAAGCGCGCGTGGCGTGCGAAACGCTGACCACCACCCAGCGTGTGGTCCTGGCCGGCGAAATCCGGTGCAAGGGCGTGTTCGAGAACGGCGAATGGGCCGATGGCGCGCTCGAGGAAATCGAGCAGGTCGTGCGCAACACGGTGCGCGAAATCGGTTACGAACAGGATGGCTTCCACTGGGAAACGCTGACCTTCGAAAACCACCTCCACGGCCAGTCGGCGGAAATCGCGCAGGGCGTGGATGCCAGCGGCAACAAGGACGAAGGCGCCGGCGACCAGGGCATAATGTTCGGCTTTGCTTGCGACGAGACGCCCGACCTGATGCCGGCCCCGCTCGATTACAGCCACAAGATCCTGCACCGCCTGGCAGAGGACCGCAAGAACGGCACCGCGCCCTTCCTTGAGCCCGACAGCAAGAGCCAGGTCACGCTGCGCTACGAAGGCGGCAAGCCGGTCGCCTGCACCGCCGTCGTCGTTTCCAGCCAGCACGCAAAAGGCTATCACGAGGGCGACAAGGAAGCCGAGCTCAAGTCCTACGTTAAGCGCGTGGTCGGAGAGATCCTGCCCGAAGGCTGGCTCTCGGACGAGACCGAGTGGCACATCAACCCGACCGGCGCCTTCGAGATCGGCGGGCCGGACGGTGATGCCGGCCTGACGGGCCGCAAGATCATCGTCGACACCTATGGCGGCGCGGCCCCGCATGGCGGCGGCGCGTTCAGCGGCAAGGACCCGACCAAGGTCGACCGCAGCGCCGCCTACATCACGCGCTACCTCGCCAAGAACATCGTCGCGGCAGGCTATGCCACGCGCTGCACGATCCAGCTCGCCTATGCGATCGGCGTCTCGAAGCCGCTGTCGCTCTATGTCGATACGCACGGCACCGGCACAGTGGACGACGCGGCAATCGAGCAGGCGCTGAAAGGCATCGAGAAGCTGGGCGGCCTGACCCCACGCGGGATCCGCACCCACCTGGGCCTCAACAAGCCGATCTACCGCAAGAGCGCCGCCTACGGCCACTTCGGCCGCGATGCGGATGGCGACCATTTCCCCTGGGAACGCACCGACCTGGTGGACGATCTCAAGGCTGCACTGGGCTGAAACACGAAAAAGGGCGGCCGGCGAGCCGCCCTTTTCATTTGCGTGGCAGGGCACAGCCCGCCTGGGATCCAGCCGAGATTGACGAGGTAGAAGCCGACGACCAGCAAGTGGTTGGTCTAGCGGGCGAGCACCTCGTAGTGCCCGAAGCATTCGATCAGAAAGACGATGCCGTTCTTCGACAGCGTCCGCGCGACCCAGACCGTCAGCGCGATGCTGATGACGAGGTAAAGTACCAGGCTGATTTCGACCATTTCTCCGTCTCCTTCAGTGAGTGAGGTCGTGGACGGGATTCTCGCGCTTGTGCGACGGGTGCGACGAAGGCTTGCGGGCCCTGCCAGTCAGGCAGAGCGCCAGAGATGCGCCGAAAACGCTCCAGCCGCTCGCAGATTTCTTCGGCGTGGAGCGGCAGGTCGGACAGGTAGAGCAGCGCATGGATCTGCGCGACCGAGCGGTTGACGCCTCATTCTGTGCCCATCTCCCCCCAGTTGAGGATGAAGGCGCGGGCTTCGGGGATGCCCATCGGGTTCATGGCGGCTCGGTTTGCTTCCTGTGTTTCTGTAATTACAGAAATTGCGGATACGGTCAGGGTGCTCCCGGTCCCAGCCCCCTCCATTGAAGCCCTTCCGCGAGATCGTCGGCAGACCAATCGATCTGCAAAACCCTTCGGCCGGCGTCGCTTCGGCTTGCATCCGATGCATGAAGGATGGGTGTCGCGTAGACCCACATATCCCCCCTATCCGCGAGGCATTCCATCACCGCGCAGTCGGCTGCCACATCCGCCGCGTTCACGGCTGCGACTTTTCCCCTGAGGTGCGAGGCGAGGGCAATCTTCAGCGGCGCATTCTCTCTGTCGACGCAGTCCAGGTGAATCCGGACCGTGACCATCCTTTCAAGAATGGCGAACGGGGGTTCCACATGCCATTGGCCGAGCTTCCTAGACCAGGGGCCATACCCCGGCACTTCGTGACGGTCCGCGACGCAAATTGTCCGATCCTGATGCCAACCAAGCGCCCAATTGGAAGTCGCCCGCTTGTCGAAGAATACAGCCCGCACCGGGCGAGCCTTCGGGCCAAGTCTCTGACGAACGACCTGGGTGATCGGCGATGCGGCGCCAATCACGGATATCGGCAGTATCCGATCGTACAACCGGGTCCCCGCTCGCGGCGGCTCTATCGATCGAAACGCTACATCACAATCAGGTAGGATCGGGAGTGCCAAGCCGCGACAAAGCATCGCGCCGTGACGCTCAAAATCGAGACTGGCGGTCATCCCGAAGGGGCAGGCTTGCCCGTCCTCAGCTGACGTAATGGGCGGTTGTGCTGGCGGCGACTTCGTCGGCGGTCACGCCGGGGGCGAGTTCCACGAGCCTGAACGGGCTGTCGTGATCGGGCCGCTGGAACACGGCGAGGTTGGTGATGATCATGTCGACCACGCCCTTGCCGGTCAGCGGCAGGGTGCATTCGGGAATGAACTTTGCGCTGCCGTCTTTCGCGGTGTGGTCCATCACCACGATGATCTTCTTCACCCCGGCGACAAGGTCCATCGCGCCGCCCATGCCCTTGATCATCTTGCCCGGGATCATCCAGTTGGCGATGTCGCCGTTCTCGGCCACTTCCATCGCGCCCAGCACGGTGAGGTCGATATGCCCGCCGCGGATCATCGCGAAGCTTGCCGCGCTGTCGAAATAGGCGCTGTGGGCAAGCTCGCTGATGGTCTGCTTGCCGGCGTTGATGAGGTCGGCATCTTCCTCGCCCTCATAGGGGAAGGGTCCGATGCCGAGCATGCCGTTCTCGCTCTGCAGGGTGACCTGCATGCCTTCTGGAATATGGTTCGCGACCAGCGTCGGGATGCCGATGCCGAGGTTGACGTAGTACCCGTCTTCCAGCTCCTGCGCGGCGCGGGCGGCCATGTCGTCGCGGGTCCAGCCCCTGGTTTCGCCTGACATCAATCGGTCTCCATTTCCCTGGTTGCAAGCGCGGCTCGTCCGGTCGGCCTGTCGCCGAGCAGGAACCAGCCTTCGCCCATCATTTCTTCCAGCTGCCACGCGGCGGCCGGATCCTTGAGATAATCGAACAACTCGTCGAAATCGCCCAGCTCCGTGCCGAGGATCGCAACGACGCAATGCGTTTCCGACAGCGCGAGGCGGCGCAGCTGCTTGCGCTGTCCGCCGTCGAGCAGCAACCGGTCCTCCGCAGCCTCTGCCAGTCCGTCCGCCAGCAACCTCGCGCGCACATCCTGCGCTTCGGCTTGCGGCGCGTCGGACAGCCAGGCGATGGCCATGCCGCCTTCGCGCAGCTTGGCCAGCGCCGCCGAGAATTCCGCGCCGTAGAGGGTCGAGGGCGCGACGGCTTTCCCGGTTGCACTGTCGATATCGACGATCATCGCCGGCGGCATCACGCCGCAGAAGGTGCGGAAGCCGTCGAGTTCGGACGGTTCGCGCAGGATCGCCGAAAGGCGCGGCAGCAGTACCGGGTCGCGGTCCAGTTGCTCGCCAGCGAACGCGGTAAGGTCCGCCAGTGCCCCGGCCGCCGGCGCGGGTGCAGGGGGCGCAGCGAGGGGTGCGGGCAGGGCGGTGGCACCGGCCACGACTTCATAAGGCGCTTCTGCTTGCACCGCCTCCGTGGGCACCGGCGCGGGCTCCTCCACCGTCACCCGACCGTTCGAGGGAGCGGCGGTGGCCGCGATCGCGCCGCCGACCAGCGGCCCGGCCAGCGCCACGCAGCCGCCCAGCGCCGGAACCAGCAGCAGCGCCGCCATCCGCACAGCCAGGAAACGCCTCGTCGTCACGCTGCTTCAGTTGCCCGCCATGTCCGCGGGCAAGGGGTTGTCCGGGCTTTCGGCCTGCCAGAAGATCGACTGGACCAGCCAGCGCCCGTCATCCTGCCGCATCAGCTGGAAGCTGTTGATGCCGCGCACGCTGCCGGGGCTCCCGTCGGGCCGGGTAAAGGCCCCTTCGTAGCTCGACCAGGCATGGGCAAGGTCGCCGTAGATCTCGATCCGGCGGGCAAGCTGGCGTTCGGTAAAGCCGCTCGAGACGAGGAACGGCCCGGATTGCTCGATATAGCCGTCCACGGTCATGCCGTTGAGCCCGCGCGGGGTAATCGCGCTCAACCGCGCGTCCGGCATAAAGAGCGTGCGCATCCGCTCGAAATCGCGTTCCTGACCGGCGGGACCGGAAATGACCGCGTAGACATCGTCCAGCGCGGCATCGATCGCCGCGACGTCGGCAGGGTCGGCCGCTGGCGCGGCAACCGGGCCTGCGTTGTACACGTCGCCCGAATTGATGGCGCAGCCGGCGAGCGCGATCGGGGCCGCGAGAGCGAGAGCGAAGGCGGGCGCGGACTTCATGCCGCTTCCCGCTGGCGGGTAGTCGTGAACTCGATCTTCTTGTCGTAGGGCGCACCCACGATCATCCGCTGGACGTAGACGCCGGGCAAGTGGATGCAGTCGGGGTCGAGCTCGCCCGCCTTGACCACTTTCTCCACCTCGACGACGCAGACCTTGCCGCAGGTCGCGGCGGGCAGGTTGAAATTGCGCGCGGTCTTGCGGAAAACGAGGTTGCCGGTCTCGTCCGCCTTCCACGCCTTCACGATGGCGAGGTCGGCGAAGATGCCGCGCTCCATGATATAGTCCTCCATCACGCCCTCGCGATTGGGGAACTGCGCCACCTCCTTGCCTTCGGCCACCTGCGTGCCGACGCCGGTCTTGGTGTAGAAGGCCGGGATGCCCGCACCGCCCGCGCGCATGCGTTCGGCCAGCGTGCCCTGGGGACAGAATTCCACTTCCAGCTCGCCGGAAAGGAATTGCCGCTCGAATTCCTTGTTCTCGCCAACGTAGGAGGAGATCATCTTCTTCACCTGCTGCGTGCGCAGCAGCATGCCGATGCCTTCGTTGTCGATCCCCGCGTTGTTGCTGGCGAAGGTAAGGTTCTTGACCCCGCTTTCCCGGATCGCGACCAGCAGCCGCTCGGGGATTCCGCACAGGCCAAAGCCGCCGCTGGCGATCAGCATGTCGTCGGTCAGCAGCCCTTCGAGGGCGGCGGCGGCATCGGGGTAAAGCTTCTGCATCGGGCCTCCGGAGCGTTTGGCGCTAAGCCCGACTGTTAGGAGCGTGCCCGCCGTGTGTCACCCCCCCAACCCCGGTGCACCGGGCGAGAGTGATTTTGTGCTGCAATGCAATGCATTCGAATGCGAAGTTCGCAGACTTCTCCCGAAACCCGTGCAAATTCAACTATCTGCTTCTCAGTTGCAAAGGATGCAACCATGCTTCTTTCTTTCGCACTTGCGAGATGGAGCCGCCGCGCGCATATCTCCTCGTGCCTTTTAGGCATCCTCTCCCAAAACTTTCCGGCCCGGTTGGCTTGTCCGACCGGGCCTTTTTCTTGGCTCCCGTCGGAAACCCCGCGCGCCGTGCCCGTTTGCAATCCTGAAGGGCGATCCCATCTCGCCTGCAGCGAAAACGAAAACGATCACGAGGGACGGGCATTCATGGCCGACGACGCCGATACCGCAACACGAACCAACACCGTACGCCTGCAGGTTGCCGCCGCGCGGCAGGCCGAAAGCGGGCAGGGCATTGCCCGTATGCCGCGCTCCGCCTTCCAGGAGCTGGGCATCACCGAAGGCGACGTGGTCCAGATTGAAGGCAAGCGCACGACGGCGGCCATCGCCGTCGCCGCCCATCCGGAGGACGAGGCCCTTGCCGTGGTCCGCCTCGACGGGTTGCAGCGCGGCAATGCGGAAACCGGTAGCGGTGAGCACGTGGAGATTTCCCGCGCCGAATCGCGCCCGGCCACACGCGTCGTCTTCGCCCCTGCGCGCCGCGAAATGCGCATCCAGGGCCCGCCGCAGGCGCTCAAGCGCAATTTCTTCAAGAAGCCGATCGTTACCGGCGACCTCGTCGCGACGCAGGGCCAGCAGCCGGTCGCCGACATGCCGCCGGAAATCCGCCGCATGTTCAACGCGCCCGCCTTTGCGCTGACGCAGATCCGCCTGCAGGTCGTCTCCACCAGCCCCAAGGGTATCGTCCATATCGACGAGGACACCGAGGTTGAGATGCGCGCCGAGTTCGAGGAACCCCGCGATGCCCGCGCGATCATCAACTACGACGATGTCGGCGGCATGGAAGGCACGATCCAGCAGCTGCGCGAGATGGTCGAATTGCCGCTGCGCTATCCGGAGCTATTCACCCGCCTCGGCGTTGATCCGCCGCGCGGGGTGCTGCTGCATGGCCCGCCCGGAACCGGCAAGACCCGGCTCGCCCAGGCGGTCGCCAACGAAAGCGATGCCGAATTCTTCGTCATCAACGGCCCGGAAATCATGGGCTCCGGCTATGGCGAAAGCGAGAAGCGGCTGCGGGAGGTGTTCGAGGAAGCGACCCGTTCAGCGCCCGCGATCATCTTCATCGACGAAATCGATTCCATCGCCCCCAAGCGCGACCGTGTGCCGGGCGAGGCGGAGAAACGCCTCGTCGCCCAGCTGCTGACGCTGATGGACGGGCTGGAAGCGCGCGCCAACGTGGTCGTCATCGCCGCCACTAACCGGCCCGATGCCATCGACGAGGCGCTGCGCCGCCCCGGCCGCTTCGACCGCGAAATCATCATCGGCGTCCCGGACGAAGGCGCGCGGCTCGAAATCCTGCAAATCCATACCCGCGGCATGCCGCTGGGCGACAAGGTGAACCTGAAGGAACTGGCCAAGGCGACCTACGGTTTCGTCGGCGCGGACATCGCCGCGCTGGGCCGCGAGGCGGCGATCGATGCGGTGCGGCGGATCATGCCGAAGCTCGACCTCGACGAGCGGACTATCCCGCCCGAAGTGCTGGAAGAACTCAGCGTCACGCGCGAGGATTTCATGAGCGCGCTCAAGCGGGTGCAACCCTCCGCCATGCGCGAGGTGATGGTGCAGGTGCCCGACATCGGCTGGGCCGACATCGGCGGGCTCGACGATGCGCAGGAGAAGCTGCGCGAAGGCGTGGAGCTGCCGCTGCGCAACCCCGATGCCTTCCGCCGGCTGGGCATCCGCCCGGCCACCGGCTTCCTGCTCTACGGCCCCCCGGGCACCGGCAAGACCCTGCTCGCCAAGGCGGTTGCCAAGGAAGCGGAGGCCAATTTCATCTCGGTGAAATCGAGCGACCTCCTCTCCAAGTGGTACGGCGAGAGCGAGCAGCAGATCAGCCGCCTGTTCGCCCGCGCACGGCAAGTTGCGCCCTGTGTTCTCTTCATCGACGAGATCGACAGCCTGGTGCCCGCGCGCGGGACCAGCGGCAACGAGCCGCAGGTCACCGCCCGCGTGGTCAACACCATCCTCGCCGAAATGGACGGGATGGAAGAGATGCAGTCCATCGTCGTGATCGGCGCGACCAACCGGCCGACGCTGGTCGATCCCGCGCTGCTGCGCCCGGGCCGCTTCGACGAGCTGGTCTATGTCGGCACGCCGGACCGGAAGGGCCGCGTCCACATCCTCAAGATCCACACGCGCAACATGCCGCTGGCGGACGATGTCGATCTGGACAAGGTGGCGAAGGAAACGGCGCGCTTCACCGGGGCGGACCTGGAAGACGTGGTGCGCCGCGCCGGCCTCAACGCCATCGGCCGCAGCGGCGAGGCGGCGGACACGGTCACCATGGCGGACTTTGACGGGGCGCTGGAGGACAGCCGCGCCACCGTGACGTCGAAGATGGAGGAAGAATATCGCAAGATGCGCGGCGAGCTGAAGAAGCGCGCGGCGGAAATCATGCCGATCGGCTTCCTGTCCGACGGAATGCTCACCCCCACGCGCGACCGCAAGCACGGCGGCGATGCGGCGGACGAGGAGGCTGCGCCCGAAGAGGGCTAGGGCAAGGGTTGGCGCAGGGGCTGGCGTAGGGGCCGGGCGATCAGGCGCCGGCCGCGCGCTGGTTGGCCGATTCCACTTCCAGCCGGTGGCGGATCAGCGCCTCCGGCTGGTTCGCCTTCAGCCAGCCGATCATGTGTTCGCGCACGTCGCAGCGAAGCTGGAACAGGTCGCCGATGGTGTTGGAACTGAGGCCCAGCCGCAGCTCGATACTTTCGGGATGCGCCTCGGTCATCACCATTTGCACCGTGCGCTGGTCCCACAGCGGATGCGCCTGGACGTAGCGCTGGAACTCCTCGCGGATCGGCGCGATCTCGGCGATGGGGTCGAGGTGCAGCATGACGGGTCCGGTCAGCTTTTCCGACTTGCGCGACCAGTTCTCGAAGCTCTGGTCGAGGAACTGGTTGGTCGGCACCACCACGGCGCGCTCGTCCCACGTGCGCACGATGACGAAGCTCATGCGGATTTCCTCGACCCGGCCTGTGTGGCCGTCGATCACCACGAGGTCGCCGATGCGCAGCGGTTCGGTGATCGCCATCTGCAGGCCCGCGATGAGCGACTTCAGTGCCGGCTGCGCAGCTGCGCCGATGGCCAGCGCGGCGAGGCCGGCGGACGCGAGCAGCGTCGTGCCGATGGAGCGGACGCCGGGGATCGTCAGCAGCATCAGGCCTACGGTGATGAACACGATGGCAAAGGTCGCCGTGCGGCTGAAGATGGCGAGGCGCGTCCGGCGGCTGCGCACCGCGACGGGATCGTGGCTCGTCTCCAGCCGGAATTCGAGCGCGGCGGTGAAGGCCTTGACCAGCGTGTAGGCGATCCAGCCGAGCAGCGCCGGGCGCAGGAACTGGCCGAGCGGCTCCCACACGGCGGACAGCGCGGGGTTTGTCTGGGCCACCAGCGTGACGGCAATCGCGATCAGCGCCCACTTTATCGGGCGGCGGATCTGTTTGACCACCATCTCGTCCACCGTCGTTTCCGACATGGAGGTCAGCTTCAAGATTACCGCGAAGACGACGCGGTAGAAGACATAGGCGATCGTCACCGCGACTAGCAGGGCGAGCGCGGCCATGGCCACCTCGTCCCACGCGATGGTCCAGTTGGCGGGATTGTAGCGTTCGAACATGGCGGCGCCCTTAAAGAATGGCCGCGCTCACATCAATGCGCGGCGTCCCAGCTCGGCCCCGTGCCGATCTCTATGCCGAGCGGTACGCTAAGCTCTACTGCGGGCAGGGCGGCTTCGGCCATGACCCGCTCGATCACCGGGCCCGCTGCGGCCACGTCGCCTTCCGGCAACTCGAACACCAGCTCGTCGTGCACCTGCAACAGCATGCGTACATTGGGCAGGCCGGCGTCGGCGAGGGCGGGGAGCATGCGCACCATGGCGCGCTTGATGATGTCGGCGCTGGTGCCCTGGATCGGCGCGTTGATTGCGGCGCGCTCGCTGCCCTGCCGTTCGGCCTGGTTCTTCGAATTGATGCGCGGGAACCACGTCTTGCGCCCGAACAGCGTTTGGGAATAGCCGCGCGCCCGCACGGTCTCCATCGTTTCGGCGATGTAGCGCTGGATGCCGGGGAAACGCTCGAAATAGCGATCGATCATCGCCTGCGCCTCGTCCGCCTCCACGCCCAGCCGCCCCGCCAGGCCCCAGCGCGAGATACCGTAGAGGATGGCGAAATTGATCGTCTTCGCCTGCGCGCGGGTATCGCGCGTGACCTCGCCGTACATTTCCTGCGCGGTGCGGTTATGGATGTCCTCGCCCTTCGCGAAAGCGTCCTTCAGCGCGTCGACATCGGCCATATGCGCCGCCAGCCGCAATTCGATCTGGCTGTAATCGGCGGCGAGCAGAACGTTGCCCTTTTCCGGCACGAACGCCTCGCGGATCTGGCGGCCGATGGCGGTGCGGATCGGGATGTTCTGCAGGTTCGGATCTGTCGAGGACAGGCGCCCGGTCTGCGCGCCGACCAGGCTGTAGCTGGTGTGGACGCGGCCCGTATCGGGATTGATCGCGGCCTGCAGTGCGTCGGTATAGGTGCTGCGCAGCTTGGTCAGCTGGCGCCATTCCAGCACTTTGCGCGCGATCGGCACGCCTTGCGCTTCCAGCTTCTCCAGCGTGGCCTGGTCGGTCGAATACTGGCCGCTCTTGCCCTTGCGCCCGCCCTTGTGGCCCATCTTGTCGAACAGGATGTCGCCCAGCTGCTTGGGACTGCCGATGGTGAACTCCTCGCCCGCCAGGTCGTGGATTTCGCCTTCGAGCCGGTCGGTTTCCTTCGCGAATTCACCCGACAGCTTCGCCAGCCGGTCGCGGTCCACCTTGATGCCTTCGCGCTCCATTTGCGCGACGACCGGGATCAGCGGGCGGTCGACGCGTTCGTAAATCGTCACCGCGCCTTCGGGGGCCATGCGGTAGGAAAGGTGCTGGTGGAGACGCCAGGTCACGTCGGCATCCTCGGCCGCGTATTCGGTCGCCTTGTCCAGCGGCACCTCGCCGAATGGGATCGCCTTCTTGCCGGTGCCGCAGATGTCCTTGAATTTCAGGCAGGTGTGGCCGAGGTGGCGTTCGGCCAGCTCGTCCATCCCGTGCCCGCCGCCGATCCCGTCGAGCGAGCGCCCGGCATCCAGTACGAAGCTTTCGATCATCGTGTCGTCGATGGGTGCCACCGCGATCCCGTGGCGGGCGAGCACGTTGAGATCGTATTTGATGTTCTGCCCGATCTTCAGCACCGCATCGCTTTCCAGCAGCGGCTTCAGCTTTGCGAGCGCGACGTCGCGGTCCACCTGCCTGGGCTTTTCGGCGAACATGTCTTCACCGCCGCCACCTTCGTTGAAATGGGCGAGCGGGATGTAGCAGGCCTCGTTCGCGCCGACGGCGAGGCTGATGCCGACGAGGTCGGCGGAAATGGCATCGAGCGCGCTGGTTTCGGTATCCACCGCCACCGCATGGGCGGCAAATGCGTGGGCGATCCATGCATCCAGCGCAACCTCGTCCTGCACGCATTCATAGGCGGAGCGGTCGACGGCGGGGAAATCCGGCAACGGCTGGCGCGCGCCGTCTGCTTGCGCCTCGGCGGCTTTCGTATCCGCCTTTGCCGGGTCGAGATTGGTCGTGCGCGCCGGGCTGCCGGAGCCGGCGTCGAGCCGCTTCA
The DNA here is from genome assembly GCF_030406725.1 of Alteriqipengyuania flavescens. Taxonomy (NCBI): domain Bacteria; kingdom Pseudomonadati; phylum Pseudomonadota; class Alphaproteobacteria; order Sphingomonadales; family Erythrobacteraceae; genus Pseudoblastomonas; species Pseudoblastomonas flavescens. Next base: position 1,162,489 of record NZ_CP129107.1, read on the forward strand.
GCAGCGAGGTGAAGCCGTGCAGGGTGAGGAATTCGGCCAACGGCGCGTCGGGAATGCCGTCCAGCCTCATGTCTTCGAGCGGGATCGGCAGCGGGCAGTCGGAGCGCAGTTCCACCAGCTCGCGGCTCAGCATCGCCATGTCGCGCCCTTCCAGCAGGCGCTCCTTCAGCTTGGACTTCTTCATGTCCCCCGCCGAATCGAGCGCGGCCTCCAGCGTGCCGTTTTCGGAAATCAGCTTGCTCGCCGTCTTCGGGCCGACGCCGAAGATGCCGGGGATGTTGTCCACGCTGTCGCCCATCAGCGCCAGGACATCGCCCAGCTGCTCCGGCTTCACGCCGAACTTTTCCTCGACTTCGGGGATGTAGATGCGCGCATCCTTCATGGTGTCGAGCATGTCGATCTTGGCGCCGTCCTTCTCGCCGACCAGCTGCATCAGGTCCTTGTCGGACGAGACGATGGTGACGTCGAAGCCGGCATCCTGCGCCGCGCGGGCATAGCTCGCGATCATGTCGTCCGCTTCCACGTCGGGTTCCTCGACCATCGGCAGGCTGAATGCGCGGGTGGCATCGCGGATGAGGGGGAACTGCGGCACCAGGTCTTCGGGCGGGTCGGGCCGGTGCACCTTGTATTCGGGGTAGATGTCGTTGCGGAACGACTTGCTCGACTTGTCCAGCACCACGGCGAGATGCGTCGGGCCGTCCGCCTTGTCGAGGTCGTCAGCCAGCTTCCACAGCATCGTAGTGTAGCCATAGACCGCGCCGACCGGCGTGCCTTCCGGATTGGTCAGCGGAGGCAGGCGGTGATAGGCGCGGAAGATATAGGCCGACCCGTCGACCAGGTAGAGATGCTGCTTGCTGTTGTCGCTCATGGCGGCGGTGCTAGCAGTGCGCAGGGCCGAGGTCAGCCGGATTTCGCGGGATGTCGGACACAGGATGCTCGAATCACGACACAATCTGCCATAATTGTGCCATCGCCTGTGTATAAATGCGCCGTCACGGGCCTGGGAATCGCGGAAAACTGCGATTTTGCGCATAGGGCTTGCATTGCCACATTTCCGCCTTTATTTAGGGGGCGTGTCCTGCGGTTTCGCAGGCTCCGCCCAAAACGCCGCGGCATCCGCTCGGCGGGGCGATTTAAAATCGCTGTTCAAGGAATTTGACCTATGCGTAAGATCGTACTGGCCGCTGTGGCCACCACCGCCCTGTCGCTCGCCGCTTGCTCGGAAGGCACCGAAGAGTCCGCAGAAGCAACCGCCGATTCGGCCGCTGCCGACGCTGAAGCCAACATGGACGCAATGGCCGAAGGCGCCGACGAAATGGCTGCCGACGCTGACGCGATGGCTGCTGAAGGTGCTGCCGAAGTCGACGAAGCTGCTGCTGAAGCCGAAGCTGAAGTGCAGAACGAAACGACTGCCGAAGCTGAAGCTGACTAAGCCCAGCTCGCTTCTAGCGTTTCAGGAAGGGCGTGGCCGCAAGGCCGCGCCCTTTCTTTATGCGCGGACGGAGAAAGTGCGACCGATGTGGGCCGCAAGGCCGCTGACCCATCAGTTGGCGTAGGTGGCCGAAGTCCAGACGCGGGCCGGCTGCTGGTATCCGTCGAACACTTCCTTCGCGATTTCCGCGATCCGTGCCTCGCGATTGCCGCGTGCGCCCTGACCGGTGACGTAGATCGCCACCGCGATCGTCCGCCCGTCGGGCCCGGTGAGCATGCCGATATCGCTCGACGTGTTGTTGAGCGAGCCGGTCTTGTGGGCGACCGTTACGTAGCTCGGCATGCGGGCCGGGATGCGGCGCGTTCCGGTGCGGCAACGCTCCATCGCCGAAATGATGACCCGCCGGCTGGAATCGCTCAGCCAGCGTCCCTGCCAGATCCCGCTCATCAGCTGGACCATCGCGCGCGGCGTGGCGCTGTCGCGCGGGTCGATGATCGCGGCGGGATCGTATTCCCCGTCGTCGCGGACCAGCGTGGCGATGTCGCGGCTGAGAGTGAATTCGTCGATGCCTGCACGGCGCATCCAGTCGTTGACCGCCTGCGGCCCGCCGACGACGCGCAGCAGCGCATCGGTCGCCGGGTTGCTGGAGCGGGTGATCATCAGGTCGATCAGCTTGATCGCGCTGAGATAGTCGCCGGTGCGCACCGGCGCGACGGACGAACTGAACTTGGCCGAGCGCGTCGGGTGCAGCAGCGGAAATTCACTCGTCAGGCTCCAGCGCCCTTGATCGACCCCTTCGAGGAACGTCGCGGCAATCGCGATCTTGCTGGTGCTGGCCATCGGGAAACGCTGGTCGCCGAGGACCGACACCGTCTCCCCGCTTTGCAAATCCATCGCAAACACGCCGATGCGGCCACGCGACCCGTCGGCAATGGCGGCGATCCGGCGTTCGAGTTCGCTGCGGTACTGCGCGCTGAAATCGGCCGGGGCGCGGACTTCGGTGCCGAGCGAGGCATCGAACGTGGCCTTGAGATCGTCGGCCGCGGCGACTGCTGGCAGGCCGAGGGCGGCGCCCATCGCGCCAAGGGAAAGGAAGAGTTTGCGCAAGGTTGGTAAGGTCATGATTCGCAAGCTATCAGATTGGTCGTTGGCAAAATATTAACCGCAACGGCCCGCCGCGCACAATGCATGCGCGACGGGCCGATTCCTTCAGCCGGACGAAACGACGTTACAGCGGCCCACTCAGGCGGCAGCAATGGCCTTTGCAATCTTGTCGGCGGGTTCGCCGGTCATGGTCTTGTCGACTTCCCCGACCAGCATTTCTTCCAGCTTGCCGTGGTAGTGGCGGCGCATTTCGCCGAGCGACTTGGGGTCGGCGATCACCACCAGTTTCTCGATCGTGCCGTCCAGAGCGGCGCGGTTGAGCCATTCGGCTGCAGCGGTCGCGTGGGCGAGTTCTTCAAGGTCCGTCCGCCCGTGCCGCTGGCTGACCGGGTCCTGGTGCTTGACGCCGGCACTGAAATTCTCGCCTTCGACCGAAACCTCCTGCGCGTCTTCAAGGCGCGGTTCGGCCGAGCTGCCTGCGTTGCGGAACAGCACGAAGCGTTCCCCATCGACCACGGCAACGTGCGAATTGTGCGGCAATTCCATTCGGATTCTCCTCGTCTGCATTGATGTCTTCGACAAACCAACGATGCTCGCCGACCAAAGTTGCATGGCCGCTTGACGAGCAGGGGCCAAGGCGTGCCTATGTCGCGCCGAGCTGGGAGAATATTTTTATGACGACCAAGACCCTTCGGCGCGCCAACACATGTTTCATGGGCGCAGGTTTCACAATCGCCGCCATGCTGATGGCCGGCACAGCAATGGCACAGGACGTGCCGATCGTACAGCCCGGCGCCCCGGGCGCTCAGGGCCGCGCGCTGACCGCGGACGAGGCGACCCGTATCGCCGACACCCGCTTCATCGAGGCGGACGGGCATTTCCTCCAGGCCATGATCCCGCATCACCGCCAGGCGGTCGTCCTGTCGGAACTGGTCGACGGGCGCACCAGCAACGATGACGTGATCACGATCGCCAACCGCATCCTTGCCGGGCAGGCGGACGAGATCGCCTTCATGAACACCTGGCTGGCCGATCGCGGCTTCGCCGTCCCCGCCGCCAGCGGCCCCCACGCGATGCACGCAATGCACGGCGGCTTTGCAATGGAGGGCATGGCCTCGGCCGAGGACATCGCCCGGCTGGCGAGCCTCAACGGGACCGAGTTCGACCGCCTGTTCTTGCAGCTGATGACCGCGCATCACAGGGGCGCGATCACCATGGTGGACGAGCTGTTCTCTACCCCCGGCGCGGCCTACGATCCGCAGCTCTACAGCTTCACCAGCGATGTGAAGAACGACCAGTCGAGCGAGATCGAGCGGATGAACGTGCTGCTCGCCGGCCTTTCGGAGGATCCGCGCGCGGGCCTTTCTGCCGGCTTCCGCGACGCGGGCACGGCGATTTCCAACATGACGCTGCTCGCCAGCCTTCCCAAGCCCGCCGGCTTCTTCGATGCGGACAACCCCGCCGGCCTGCCGCTCGCCAAGCAGCGGGCGATGGCCGCAGCCGAAGGCGAAGCGAGCGAGGCGACCGCAGAGGATCCCGCCGCCGGCACCGAATGGAGCCCGCGCAGCCCGCTCCTGAGCTTCAGCCAGACCGACATGGCGTTCCAGGACGACATCATGGTCGCGGGCAATTACCACGGTTTCAACATCTATCGCCTGACCGACGATGCCGCACCGCAGCTGATCAGTTCGGTCGTCTGCCCCGGCGGGCAGGGCGACGTCTCGATCGCGGGCGACCTCCTCATCATGTCGGTCGAACAGACCCGCGGCCGCGTCGATTGCGGCCGGCAGGGCGTGGAGGGCGATGTCAGCGCAGAGCGTTTCCGCGGCCTGCGCATCTTCGACATTTCGGACCTGACGGCGCCGGTGCAGGTCGGGCAGGTGCAGACCTGCCGCGGCTCGCACACCCACTCCATCGTCAGCGCCGATGCCGACCGGCTGGTCATTTACAACTCCGGCACCGCGCGCGTGCGTTCCGGCGAGGAATTGCCCGGCTGCACCGAAATCCCGGGTGGCGACGGCACGTCCTATTTCAGCATCGACGTGATCGAAGTGCCGGTGGCCAATCCCGCCGCCGCGCGCATCGTGCGCAGCCCGCGCGTCTTCGCCAACCAGGAAACGGGCGAGGTCGCGGGCCTGTGGACCGGCGGCGACCACGGCAACGGTACGCAGGACACCTACCGGACCGACCAGTGCCACGACATCACCGTGTTCCCGGCCAAGAACATCGCCGCCGGCGCGTGTTCGGGCAACGGCATCCTGATGGACATCACCGATCCGCTGAACCCCGTCCGCCTCGACGCCGTGACCGATCCGGGCTTTGCCTACTGGCACTCCGCCACGTTCAACAACGACGGCAGCGTCGTGCTGTTCACCGACGAGTGGGGCGGCGGTGGCCGTCCGCGGTGCCAGGCCGGCGACCGGATGGACTGGGGCGCAGACGCGTTCTATTCCGTCGAAGGCCGCGCGCTGGTGCAGCAGGGCAAGTTCAAGATGCCCGCGCCGCAAAGCGACAAGGAAAACTGCGTCGCGCATAACGGTTCGATCATCCCGGTGCCGGGCCGCGATATCTTCGTGCAGGCATGGTACCAGGGCGGCATCAGCGTGATCGACTTCACCGATCCCGCCAATCCGTTCGAAATCGCCTTCTTCGACCGCGGCCCGGTGTTCGAACCGCGCCTGACGATGGGCGGCTACTGGTCGGCCTACTGGTACGACGGCAAGATCTACGGCACGGAAATCGCCCGCGGCCTCGACGTGTTCGAACTGACGCCGAGCGAGTTCCTGAGCCAGGCCGAGATCGACGCGGCCAAGGCCGCGATCTATCCCGGCGGCGTCTTCAACCCGCAGACGCAGACGCAGGTCACCTGGCCGCAGGACGCGATCGAAGAAAGCCGCAACGGGGGCTGATTTGCCGCACTCGGGTGCGCGTCAGAACCAGGCGCGCACCCCGGCAACCAGCGCCATCCCGTCCGGATCGCGCCCGTCGTCACGGGCGAAATCCGCCGTACGGTCGAGGGCCGCCTCGTAGGAAAGGCCCACGTAAGGGGCGAATTCGCGCGCGATTTCATAGCGTAAGCGCAGCCCCGCCTCGACCTTCGTGATGCCGGAGCCCAGATCGAGCTCCGGCACATCCTGCGCAGCAAGGCCGATTTCGACGCGCGGTTGCAGGACGAGGCGCTGGGTGATCAGCTGGTCGTACTCCGCCTCGATCCGCGCGGTGAGGTCGCCCTCATCCGACAGGAAGGCGGCGGCATCCACTTCGAACATGTAAGGCGCGAGGCCCTGAACGCCGGCGACGAGGTAGGTCCGGTCGAGCGGCGCGAAATCGTATCGCGCGCCCAGTTGCAGATCGAAGAACGGGCCGATGGCGTGGCTCCACAGCGCCTGGACCTCGGCGCTTTCCAGTCCGCCGCCGAACTCTCCTTCGCCTTCGGACTTGAGGAACAGGCGATCGAGATCGCCGCCGTACCAACCCTGCACGTCCCACAGGTAAAGGTCTTCCTCGCCCGCGCGATATTCCAGTCGCTCCGCCATCAGCGTACCGAAAGCCTGGCCGCCGTTCTCTTGCGCCAGCTGTTCGCGCGCCCGTCCCATTGCAGCCTCGCCCCAGATGGCGTCGGCAGCGTGGCGCGGCCCGCCGAAAGCGCGCGGCGGGGGCGGTGCTTCCGGGGCGGAAGCCATCGCAGCCCCCATCGCATGGCTGGCATGCGCATCGCCTTGAGCGGGGGTCCCTCCCTCCATCCTGTGACCGGCGTGCGGATCGTCAGCGTCCTTCGGCCGACATTGTTCGGGCGGCAGGTGGCCCATTGCGCAGTGATCCATTTCCGCAGGGACCCGCATGGCTGGCTCAGGCATGGCGGGCTCGGAAGGGGGCGGCGGTGCGTCCTTTGGAGGACATTGTTCGGGCGGCAGATGGCCCATCGCGCAATGGTCCATTTCCTGCGGCCCGGCAGGCGGGTGCTGCGCATGGTCCTGCGCCGCCGCGGGCGCGGACAGGCTAATCAGCATCGCTACTGGAAAGATCGGCAGGCTGCGCATCATCCGGCCTCCGGGAAGGGGCGAACGGTGACGACCTGCATCATCCCGGCATGCATGTGGAACAGCAGGTGGCAATGGAAAGCCCAGTCGCCGGGCTCGTTTGCGGTGAGGTCGAACGTCGCCTTGCTACCCGGTTGCACGACCAGCGTGTGCTTCAGCGGCTGGTGCGCTTCGCCCGCACCGTTGACCAGTTCGAAGAAATGGCCGTGCAGGTGGATCGGGTGGGCCATCATCGTGTTGTTGACCAGCGTCACGCGAACCCGCTCGTCGAAGCCGAAACGGATCGGGTCGTCGGTGACGGAGGTGAAGACCTTGCCGTCGAAGGACCACATGTAGCGTTCCATGTTGCCGGTGAGGTGGATTTCCATTTCCCGTTCGGGCGGTCGTACCGAATTGGGTCGCACGGCCTTCAGATCGGTGTAGCGCAGCACGCGGTGGTCGACGCTGTCGAGGCCGAGCCCGGGAAAATCCATACGGTCCGCCGGCATTGGCGCGACCATGTCGACCCCCGGCCCGGCCTCGACATCGGGCGGCAGGTTTTCGGTCTTGCGCATGTCGTGATCCATCGCGCCCATGGCGTGGCCGGCGGGGTGATCCATTTCCCCGCTCATACCGGCCATCTCTCCGCCGGCTGCCATGCCGGAATGGTCCATCGCCATGCCCATGTCGGCCATGGTCAGCGTCGGAACTTCGCGCAGCGGGGGTACGATGCCCTTTCGGCCGCTCTCGCTGGTCAGCGTGGCGATGGCCATGCCGCTGCGATCCATCGCCTCCGCCACGATGGTGTGCGCGCCAGCGCCAGGCTCGACGACGACGTCGTAGGTTTCCGCCGTGCCGATCTGCAATTCGTCGACAACGACATCCTGCACGTCCTGCCCGTCGGCCTGGATCACGGTCATCGGAACGCCGGGCAGGCGTACGTTGAAGAAGGTCATCGCGCTGCCGTTGATGATCCTCAGCCGCACCCGCTCTCCCGGTGTGAAGAGATATTCCAGGTCGTCCAGCGGTCCGTGGCCGTTGACAAGATAGGTGTAGGTCGATCCCGTGACGTCCGAAATGTCGCGAGGGTTCATTCGCATGCCGCCCCACATCACGCGGTCGGCCACCGGCATGTCGCCTTCGGTCGCGGTCTGCTTGGTGTAATTGAAATAGCCTTCCGACACCTTCAGCTTGCGCATGATATCGTGCGGATGCATCGGCGTGAATTCGCTTAGCAGGACCACATAGTCGCGATCGAAGCGGGCATCGGAACCGTCTGCCGCCTCCACCACGATCGGCCCGTAATGGCCCATCTGTTCCTGCAGGCCGGAATGGCTGTGCCACCAGTATGTGCCCGCCTGCCGGATCGGGAATTCATAGGTAAAGGTTTCCCCCGGTGCGATGCCGGGGAAGCTTACGCCTGGCACTCCGTCGAACTGGAACGGGACCAAGAGGCCATGCCAGTGGATCGAACTGTCATGGTCCAGCGTGTTGGTGACGTTGAGCCGCACGTCCTGCCCTTCGCGCAGGCGCACCAAAGGGCCGGGGATCGTGCCGTTGATGGCGATCGCCTTGCCCGATTGAGCCCCGGTGGAGAAGCGGGCGTGGCCTATCGTCAGGTCGATATCCTCACCCGAAACCGTGCCCGGCCCCTTGGCCGCCTCGTGCATCGTTTCGCCGCGCGCCCAGGCCGGAGCGGCACCGGCTGCGGCGCTGGCGGCGATCATCGAACTGCCCAGGAATCCGCGCCTTGAAATCATCTGCTTCATGGAAGGCTTGCCTTTCAACCACTGTCGGGGCTACATACCCCAAAGGGGTATATATCCATACCCGGAGGGGGTATATGGATTTTGAGGCTTGACGCAATGGGCAACACGAAAAATATCCAGAACCGGCTCAACCGGATCGAAGGCCAGGTGCGCGGCGTGGCGCAGATGGTGGCGGATGACCGCTACTGCATCGACATCCTCCAGCAGATTCAGGCGGTGCGCGCAGCGCTGGGCCGGGTCGAGAGCGAGGTGCTGAAAAGCCATGCCGCCTGCTGCGTGGCCGAAGCCATCGCCAGCGGCGATGCGGCAGAACAGCAAGAGAAATTCGCAGAACTGGTCGAGCTGTTCGCGGGCTCAAGAAAATAGGCACTGACAGGGCAAACCATGGATCACAACGACAAGAACGGACTGGGCAATTACGCACGCTTCATGGCGATGGTGGGGACCTCCACCGTCATCATGCTCGGCCTGATGTATCTCAACACCTATGCGCTGGACCATGTCTTCTGGAGCGAGACGCGGTTCTGGATGATGTTCGTCATGGGCGCGGTGATGGCGGTCGTGATGCTCGCCTTCATGTGGGGCATGTACCGTAACCGGGCGAAGAACTGGATCATCATCGGCGTGTCGGCGGTGACCTTTGCGCTCGCCCTCTTCCTCTTGCGCAGCCAGGTGACGGTGGACGATAGCGATTACATGTCGGCCATGATCCCGCACCATTCGATCGCTATCATGACGAGCGAACGGGCGGGTATCGAGGACGTGCGCGTGCGCAAGCTGGCCAACGACATCATCCGCGCGCAGCGCAGGGAAATCGATGAGATGCGCTGGCTGCTGGAGGATATCGAAGCCAACGGCATCGCCGCGACCGAGGCGGACGCGGCCGCACGGCCCGTCCCCGCCTTCGAAGGCAAGGTCAATCCGGGTACGCCCACTCCCGGAGAATAGGACCGGTCAGCTTCCCGGCAATCAGCCCCGGATCTGCGCGATGGCCTGCTCTATCTGGTCGCGGGAATAGGGCTTGGTGATGACATGCACGTCGGCGAATTCGGCCGGCAGCACGTCGCCCGCGCCGTAGCCGGAGGCAAAGAAGAAGGGTACGCCCTTCTCGCGCAGCTTTTCCGCGATGGGCAGGCTGGTCTCGTCGCCCAGGTTGAAGTCGAGCATGGCGATGGTGATGTCTTCGTCGAGCGCCCGCAGCGCGGCATTGTTGCTCGCGGCCAGCACCACTTCGCCCACGCCCATGTCGCGCAGCTGGTCTTCGGCATCGAGCGCGATGAGCATGCTGTCCTCGACCAGCAGCATCCGTTCCTTGCCGAGCGGGATGGAGCGTATCTTGGGCTTTTCAGCCGACGCTTCTTCGACGTCTTCATCCTCGATGACCACGACATGCTTGGCCGGTACGGTGAAGCAGGCTTCGATGCCGCCGACATTGTATTTGATCGCCGATTCGCCGCCCAGTTCGTGCGGGATGGAGTTGTTGATGATGGTGGTGCCGAAGCCCTGTCGCTCCGGCTTCTGCACGGCCGGACCGCCCTTCTCGCGCCAGTTGAGCACCAGGTTCTTGTCGTCGTCGCAATACCAGTCGAGCGCGATCGTGCCGCTGTCGCTCAGCGCGCCGTATTTCGCCGCGTTGGTGGCCAGTTCGTGGATCACCAGCGCCATGATCGGGATGGCTTCGGGCAGGATGGAGACGTCCGGCCCGTCCATCGTCACCCGCTGTTTCGTGGGCGACATATAGGCTTGCAGTTCGACTTCGAACAGCGTGCGCAGCGGGGTCGGGGCCCAGTTTTCCGCCGTCAGCATGTCGTGCGCGGTGGCGAGCGCCTTGACCCGGCTTTCCAGCGTATCGACGACGTCGGAAATGCTGCCTTTCTTGCGCTTGGTCTGGCTCATCAGCGCGCGGATCAGGGCGAGTATGTTGCGCACGCGGTGATTGAGTTCGGCGATCAGCAATTTCTGCTGCTCGGTCGCCTTGCGCTGTTCCTCGCTAGCCGCCTCGCTCAGCCGAAGCACGATTTCCAGAAGCGTACTGCGCAGCGAAGTGGCCACACGCACTTCGGACAGATTGAAGGGTTTCGACTGCCCGGTCACCGTCTGCTTCCAGGCCTCGAAACTCTTGCGCGGGGTCAGTTCCAGCCCGTCTTCGGTCTGGGTGACGTGCTTCGCCTGCTCGCCCGCCCAGCGCACGGAGCGCAATTGCTCCTCGCGGAACAGCACCATGTAATCGCGCGGGCGGCGCGAAATCGGGATGGCGAGGAAACCGGCCGCGGGCGTGTCGAGCCCATCCTCGCCGAGGTAGGCCGACAAATTGTGCGAATGGTGGATGAGCTGCGCATCACGTGTGTTCAGCGTGTCGATCAGGCGCTGGAAAATGCCCTCGTCCGGGTGGATGCCGGCCGACGACATCTCGCCTTCCATGTGGACCATGATGCCGTCGCATTCGATCGCATCGTCCATCAACTGGAGCAGCCATTCAGCGTCGAGCAGTTTCTGCGTATCCTGCGCCGCCGCGGTCATCACCCGGTTGCCGACGTGGCGGGCCTTCGATTCGTAATCCGTGCTTTCGGCGTTGAGCCGGCTTTCGAGCTGGAGCGAGAAGATCTGGCCGAACAGTTCGGCCGCGCTCCGCTCCGCAAAGGACGGCATGTGCGGCTGGTGGTGGTGGCAGGCGATCAGGCCCCACAGCTTGCCGCCCACGATGATCGAGATCGAAAGCGACGCGGCCACGCCCATGTTGCGCAAATATTCGAGATGGATCGGGGAAACCGCGCGGTAGAGCGCCAGCGACAGGTCGAGCGGCTCGCCCTCGCCGCGCTGCACGATGGGCACCTGCTCCGCCGTGGCATCACCGATGATGCGGAACGTGTTGCGCACATACAGCTTTCGCGCCTGCTGCGGGATGTCGGTGGAGGGGAAGTTGAGGCCGAGGAAACTCTCGAACCCGCGGGCGACGGACTGCGCCACCACCTCGCCGCTTTCGTCGGCGGCGAAGCGATAGATCATCACCCGGTCGAAGCCGAGCAGTGCGCGGGCCTGCCGGGCGCATTCGTTGAGCAGGCTCTCGACGTCGCGGCTGGCCGCCAGCCGGCCGAGGATGTTGCGGGTGGTGGAGGACACTTCCACTTGGTCGCCCTTCGACCGCTCCGCCTCCAGCACGACCGAGCTGCCGGAGAAATGCAGCGCGAGGTCGAACAGCGAACCGTCTTCCAGCAGCGGCACGGCGAACAGCCGCTCCACCGAATCCTTGCCGCGCAGCATGGAAATCCGGTCGCGGACAAGGTCGACGGCCTGCTTGGCGAAGACATCAGGCAGGGATTTGCCGAGCATGTCTTCGGGCGCGATGCCGAGGAATTTCTCCGTGTTTGCAGCGCGCTGGACAAGCCAGTCGGCGCTGAGCGCGACGAGGAAACCTATGTCCTGGATCCCGCCCGGGATGTGGATCGGCTCGCGGTCGCAATTGGTGATGCCGATTTGCGCGTCGGGAGGGAGGAGTTCGGTCAAATCGTCGTTCCTGAAAAAATTTTCGCCGCCTCGCGGAAGAGGCGGAAGGTGGCGCGTGCACCGTCCTCGACATCGGCGAGCCATTGCGGCCCGTGGCGGCGGGCCTCGTCTTCCAGCGCGGCGCAGAATTCCTGCCACGGCCGCATGTCGTCGGTTCCCGCTTCGTCGTTGCCGGACAGATAGCGTGTGGGACTGCCCTTGGCGACCTGCCGCGCGAGGATTTGCCCGCCCAGGCGCGAACCTTCGAGCACGTATTGCGCGCCCCAGACGTGTGCGTCGCCGGAAAGGGCGGGCGGCTCCATCGCTGAAGGACGCTCGGCATCACCCAGATCGGCCAGGTCGGCTTCCAGGAGACCGCGGCGCGACGCATACTCCGGCCAGCCACGGCCTTCGATGGGCCCTTCGAGGGCGGCAAGCGCGCCGTTGTGGGCTTGCAGGAAGGCGCGATATCCGGCTGGCTTCGACAGGTCGAACGGCGCGAAGGCCGCTTCGGTGTCGTCGTGCTCCCCGCGGGTGACATCGCGCAAATGGAAGCGCGCGCCGTTTCGCCGCGCGCGCACGCCGCCGCCTGCCGCGCCCGGCATGGCGGTGGACGATTCCGGAATGGCGTGATGCGCGTTCATCGATCCCCGTCGGGCCTTAATGCACCAAATGGCAAAAAATGTCTAAGCTTCTGGATGCTTGGCCGATTTCCGGTCCGTCTCCCATGGGCGGACACGAAAAGGCCCGGCAGGATCGCTCCTGCCGGGCCCGTTTCTCGTGCGTGAGTGGTCGGGGGCTTAAAAGCCGCCCATACCGCCCATGCCGCCCATGCCGCCCATGTCGGGCATGCCGCCACCGGCTGCCTTGTCTTCCGGAGCGTCCACGATGGCTGCTTCGGTGGTGATCAGCAGGCCGGCGACCGATGCTGCGTCCTGCAGCGCGGTGCGGACAACCTTGGTCGGATCGACCACGCCGGCATTCACGAGGTTCTCGTAAGTGTCGGTCGCGGCGTTGAAGCCGAGGGTTTCGTCCTTGCCGTCGATCAGCTTGCCGGCAACCACCGCACCGTCATGGCCGGCGTTTTCGGCGATCTGTCGCACCGGCGCCTGCAGCGCGCGGCGGACGATGTCGATGCCCCGGGTCTGGTCGTCGTTGATGCCGGTCAGGCCGTCGAGCGCCGAGGAGGCATAGAGCAGGGCGGTACCGCCGCCCGGGACGATGCCTTCTTCCACGGCTGCGCGGGTTGCGTGCAGCGCGTCGTCGACACGGTCCTTGCGTTCCTTGACTTCGACTTCCGAAGCGCCGCCGACCTTGATTACGGCAACACCGCCGGCGAGCTTCGCCAGGCGTTCCTGCAGCTTTTCACGGTCGTAATCAGACGTGGTCGTTTCGATCTGGGCACGGATCTGCTCGACGCGGGCCTTGATGTCGGCTTCGTCGCCGGCACCGTCCACGATGGTGGTGTTGTCCTTGTCGATCGACACGCGCTTGGCCTGGCCCAGCATGTTCAGCGTGACGCTTTCCAGCTTGATGCCGAGGTCTTCGCTGATCAGCTCACCCTTGGTCAGGATCGAGATGTCCTGCAGCATGGCCTTGCGGCGATCGCCGAAGCCCGGTGCCTTGACCGCTGCGACCTTCAGGCCGCCGCGCAGCTTGTTGACCACCAGCGTGGCCAGCGCTTCGCCTTCGATGTCTTCCGCGATGATGAGGAGCGGGCGACCGCTCTGCATCGCAGCTTCGAGCACCGGCAGCATGGCCTGCAGGCTGGACAGCTTGCCTTCGTTGATCAGGATATACGGGTTTTCGAGCTCGACCGTCATCTTTTCGGGGTTGGTCACGAAATAGGGCGACAGGTAGCCGCGGTCGAACTGCATGCCTTCGACGACATCGAGTTCGAATTCGAGGCCCTTGGCCTCTTCCACGGTGATCACGCCTTCCTTGCCGACCTTGTCCATGGCTTCGGCGATACGCTCGCCGACTTCACGGTCGCCGTTGGCGGAGATGATGCCGACCTGCGCGATTTCCTCGCTGCCGGACACGTCCTTGGAACGGCCCGCCAGGTTTTCGACGACCTTGCCGACGGCGAGGTCGATGCCGCGCTTCAGGTCCATCGGGTTCATGCCGGCGGCGACCGACTTCATGCCTTCGGTCACGATCGACTGCGCCAGCACCGTGGCGGTGGTGGTGCCGTCACCGGCGAGATCGTTGGTCTTCGATGCCACTTCCTTCAGCATCTGCGCGCCCATGTTCTCGAACTTGTCCTTCAGTTCGATTTCCTTGGCGACGGAAACGCCGTCCTTGGTGATGCGCGGTGCGCCGAAGCTCTTGTCGATCACGACGTTGCGGCCCTTTGGGCCGAGCGTGACCTTCACTGCGTTTGCGAGCGTGTCGACGCCGCGCAGGATGCCTTCGCGCGCGTCGCGGCTGAACTTTACGTCCTTGGCTGCCATTTTGGTTTCTCCGTTTGGAATGTCTTGGATTCGGAAATTGCGGCGGGCCTAGCCAATGGGCGGGGCCCGGAAGATCGTCAGGAAACGATCCCCATGATGTCGCTTTCCTTCATGATGATCAGGTCTTCGCCGTCGAGCTTGACTTCGGTGCCGGACCACTTGCCGAACAGAACGCGGTCGCCTTCCTTGACGTCGAGCGGGGTGACGGTGCCGTCTTCCGCCTTCGCGCCCGAACCGACGGCGACGATTTCGCCTTCGCTCGGCTTTTCCTTGGCGCTGTCGGGGATGATGATGCCGCCGGCCGTCTTCTCATCGGCTTCGATGCGGCGGACCAGAACGCGGTCGTGCAATGGACGAAATGCCATGTGAACCTCTTTTCGTAATAAAGGTTGATGTGTCGATTGGCACTCCCGGATGGAGAGTGCCAGCGCCGCGCAGATGGGGCGGCATCTTCACCGAGTCAACAGGGCCGGAGGCAAAAAAGTTTCGCGGTTTCCGCCGGGCCGTGGCGCATGTTGGACGGGCCGGGAGAATGCCCTTCAGGGCAGCGGGATTTGCGGCTCCGCCGGCTCTCCCGCCGCGCGATGCGTCAGGCCCAGCGTCTCGCGCCGCATCCACCGGCCCAGCAGCAGGATCGCCGCTGCGGCCAGCCCGGTGGCAAGCCCGATCCACACGCCGGTGCCCTCCAGCGGCGTGGCAAACCCCAGCGCCAGCGCCACGCCGAAGCCGGGGACCCAATAGGCGAACAGCGCGATCCACATCGGCACGCGCGTATCCTGCAATCCGCGCAGTGCGCCTGCGGCGACGGCCTGCACTCCGTCTGCCAGCTGGAAGGCCGCGGCGATGACGAGGTAGCGCAAGGCGAAGCCGACCAGCGCGGCGTTCTTGGCCGCGTCGGGATCGACGTAGATCGAAATCAGCGTGCGCGGCGCGAACACCATCAGCGCTGCGGTGCAGGCCATGAAGCCGGTGCCCACCGCAATGGCCGTCCAGCCCGCGCGCGCCATGCCCGCGGGATCGCTCGCGCCGTAGAAATAGCCGACGCGGATCGTGGCCGCCTGGCCGATGCCGAAGGGCACCTGGAACATCAGCGCGGCGATCTGCAGCGCGATGGTGTGGCCGGCCAGCTCCGACGTGCCGATGGCGCCCATCAGGAAAGCGGCCGCGCCGAAAATGCCCGCCTCTGCCGTGATCGTCAGCGCAATCGGCGTGCCCACGCGGGCGATCAGCCAGAACCGCTCCCAGTCCGGCGCCCACCACCGCCCGAAGATGCGGTAGCGGTGCATCCTGCGGTCCATCCGGATGGCGAGGACATAGGCGAACAGGACGAACAGCGACGTCGTCACCGTGGCGATGCCCGCCCCAACCAGGCCCAGCGCCGGCGCGCCGAGATTGCCGAAGATGAAGGCGTAATTGGCCAGCGCATTCACGCCCACGCCGATGCCGGTGATGACCGTGGCGAAGATCGGGCGGCCGAGCGCGGAAACGTAATTGCGCAGCACGTTGGCGAGCAGCATGGGGATCATCGAGAAGACGACCACGCCCATGTAGGTGTGGGCCATCGCGGCGATTTCCGGCTGCTGTCCGGTGGCGCGGGCGAGCGGGCCGATCAGCATCGACAGGCCCATGCCGATGACGCCGGTGATGACCGCCAGCCACAAGGCCATGCGTGTTGCGCGGCGCACCGGGCGCAGGGCGGGGGCGCGCTCGCCGAGTTCGGCGGCGATGACGGGGGCGACCGCGCCGGTCAGGCCGCAGAACGCCCACACGACGAGGCCGAACAGCGACACGGCCAGCGTCGATGCGGCCAACTCGCTCTCGCCCAGCCGCGCGATGAAAATGACGTCGATCGCGTAAGTCAGCATCTGCAGCAGGTTGGCGAGCGCCAGCGGCCAGCTCAGCCGTAACGTGGCCGCCAGCTCGGTTCGCCAGGGCGTGCGGCCCGGCGGCAAGGATTCGATGCGCTGCATAAAGCCGGCCCGGATAGGCGCGGGCGCGGGCGGGCGATAGGGCGGGCGGGACACGGGGCGAATTTTCGCTTCAGCTTGCGGCAAGGCGGCAACAGCGACATGGCGGCCCCATGAAACGCCGTGCTGCAACGATCGCCCTTTTCGCGAGTGTCCTCGCCTCCACCGCGCAGGCGCAGGAGGTCTATGGCGGGGTCTATGCCCACGAAGTTGAGACCCCGCTGACCTTTGCGGTGGAGGAAAGCGGTGTCGACCTCCAGCTCGGCTACCGCTTCGAACGCGAGGAGGCGCTGGATTTCATCGGTTCGCCGCAACCTTACCTGATCGCATCGCTCAACAGCGAAGGCGACACCAGCTTCGCCGGCGGAGGCCTCTCGTGGCAGGTGCCGGTCGGCCGCGCGGCCTATATCCGGCCCGGACTGGGACTGGTGGTGCACGATGGCCCGTCACTGCGGGTCAGCGAGGTCACCGGCAAGCGCACCGATCTCGGCAGCCGGGTGCTGTTCGAGCCGGAAATCGCCATCGGCGCCCGCCTGTCGGAGCGCCTCTCGCTGGAGGCAAGCTGGGTCCACATCAGCCACGCGCGCCTGTTCAACGCGCAGCAGAACCCGGGCATCGACATGATGGGCCTGCGCCTGAGTTACGCGATCCGCTGACGGCGGCCTTGGCGCGGCCGCTGCCAGCACCTACCTTGCGGGCAATCCGGGGGAGGCCAACCGATGCACGGCGGCGAACATTCGATATTACTCGCAGTCCTGACGCTGCTCGGCTTCGGCCTCATCTTCGTGTTGATCTTCCGCAAGCTGGGGCTGGGCGCGACGCTCGGCTACCTCGTGGCCGGCGCGATCGTCGGGCCGCAAGTGCTGAACCTTGCCGGCAATGCGGAAGTCACGCTGACCTTTGCCGAGATCGGCATCATCCTGCTCCTCTTCATCGTGGGGCTGGAGCTCAACCCGGCGCGGCTGTGGCGGATGCGCAAGGCGATTTTCGGCGTCGGACTGGCGCAGGTCGCGCTGTGCGGCCTCGCGCTGACCGGGCTGATCCTGCTGGTGACGGGCTATCCGTGGACCGCCGCGCTCGCGCTCGGCCTGCCGCTCGCCCTGTCCTCCACCGCGCAGGTGCTGCCGATGCTGCAATCGGGCGGCCGCCTCAACACCCCGCTGGGCGAGCGTGCCTTTTCGATCCTGCTGTTCCAGGACCTGTCGATCATCGCGCTGATCACCATCATCGCCGCGCTCAGCGTGGCGCCGGGCGCCGAGGAAGGCCTGCCCGGATGGCAGCTGGCCCTGATGAGCATCGCCGCCACCATCGGCCTTGTGCTCGCCGGGCGGTTCCTCCTGCGCCCGCTGTTCGCGCTGATCGGCCGGCTGGGCGAGCGCGAGATGTTCATCGTCGCCGGGCTGACAGTGGTGATCGGTGCCGCCGCGCTGATGGAGGCGCTGGGGCTGTCCGCGGCGCTCGGCGCATTCATCGCCGGGGTGATGCTGTCCGACACGCCTTACCGGCACGAACTGGAAGCCGATATCGAGCCGTTCCGCTCGATCCTGCTCGGCCTGTTCTTCCTGTCGGTCGGCATGATGCTGGACCTGGGCGCGATTGCCGAGAACCCCGGCTTCGTGGCCGGCATGGCGCTGGCGCTGATCTCGGTGAAGGCGGCGATCATCTTCGGCCTCGGCAAGCTGCTCGGCATGGACTGGCGCGGCGCGCTCGCGCTCGGACTGCTGCTGAGCCAGGGCGGCGAATTCGGCTTCGTCATGTTTACGCAGGCGCAGGCCGGCGGCTTGATCGATGCCGAGATCGCCAGCCTGTTCGGCGCGATCGTGACCCTGTCGATGGCGACTACGCCGTTCCTGATGATGCTGAACGACCGCATCCGCAAGCGGGACGAGGAGCGGGAACGCGACGCGCCGGACGGCGGCGGTGCCCATGCGCTGGTCATCGGCTTCGGCCGCTTCGGCCAGACGGTGGCGGAGATGCTGGTGACCGCAGAGGTGCCGGTCACGCTGATCGACCGCAAGGTGGACCAGATCGACCTCGCCGGCGAATTCGGCGCAAAAGTGTGGTTCGGCGACGGGACGCGCATCGACCTGCTGCGGCAGGCCGGGGCGGACGAGGCGAAGCTGCTGGTCTTCTGCATCGACGGCGACCAGGTGACGCCCGAACTCGTCGCCGCGGTGAGGGGCGCCTTTCCGCAGGCCGCGATCATGGTGCGCGCCTTCGACCGCCGCACGCTGATGGCGCTGGCCGGGTCGGAAGTCGACCACGTCCAGCGCGAGGTGCTGGAATCCGCCATCCGCATGGGCCGCAAGGCGCTCGCCCGGATGGGCTTGAAGAGCGCGGGTATCGACGATACCGAGGCCGCCTTCCGCCACCGCGACCGCGACCGGCTGGAACGCCAGATCGACGCGGACGACATCATGGCCGGACGGGACGGATTCTACGCCGACCAGATGGGCCCTGCCACGAACTAGGTGCGTGGGGGCGCTCCTCGCGCCAATCACCCCCGCCCAGCCTGAGCCTGTCGAAGGCCACGCGCGGCCCCATTCACGCGTCCCTTGGCACCCGGCCCCGCTCAGCCTGAGCTTGTCGAAGGTCACGCGCTGGGGCTAGCCACACGTATCCTAGCACCTACCGCCGCTCAGCCTGAGCTTGTCGAAGGCCACGCGCGGCCCCATTCACGTGTCCCTTGGCACCCACACCCGCTCAGCCTGAGCTTGTCGAAGGTCACGCGCGGTCCCATTCACACGTCCCTTGGCACCCACACCCGCTCAGCCTGAGCTTGTCGAAGGCCATGCGCTGGGGCTAGCCACATGAGCCTTGCCTGTTACGTCCAAGAGCCGAAATCCGCTCCCAGTCCCCTGCTATCAACGCCTCTTTCTTTGCCCTGCTCCAGCCCTTGATCTGCCGCTCGGCTGCAAATGCCTCGTCCCGCGTCGGGAACCTGTCAGACCATACAAGTGTGACCGGCATCCGCTTCGCAGTGTAGCCGCCGAGTTCGCCGGTCTGATGCTCCGCAATCCGCCTATCGAGATCGTCGGTATGACCGGCATAGTAGCTCCCGTCGTTGCAACGGAGCAGGTAGGTGTAGAAGTCCATGCCGGGGGGCTAACCCCGGCGCGTGGCCTTCGACAAGCTCAGGCTGAGCGGGTGGGGTTCCAAAGTGCGGATGTTTGGGGCCGCGCATGGCCTTCGACAGGCTCAGGCTGAGCGGGAGTGGGTCGTAATGGAGGTCCACCCCACGCCCACGAATGCAAAAGGGGCGGCACCTTGCGGCACCGCCCCTTCGTGTATCAGAGAGATCGAAGCCCGGCTGATCGAGATCCCCGCTTTCGCGAGGATAACGGCGGGGACATGCGTCCCCTGTCCGTTACTTCAGTTCGACGGTACCGCCGGCTGCTTCGATCTTGCCCTTGATTTCTTCGGCTTCCGCCTTGTTCACGCCTTCCTTGAGCGGCTTCGGCGCGCCTTCGACGAGGCCCTTGGCTTCGGTGAGGCCCAGGCCGGTGATGGCGCGGACTTCCTTGATCACCTGGATCTTCTTGCCACCGTCGCCGGTGAGGATGACGTCGAATTCGTCCTTCTCTTCGGCGGGTGCAGCGGCATCGCCGCCACCGGCGGGGCCAGCGACGGCCACGGCTGCAGCGGCGCTCACGCCCCACTCTTCTTCCAGCGCGGTTGCCAGTTCGGCAGCTTCGAGGACGGTCAGCTTCGAAAGTTCTTCAACGAGCTTGGCGATATCGGCCATAGTAATTCACTCCAGTTCTGTCGGGCGCGGCCGCCTTGCGATCCGGCCCCATGAGATGTTTCGTATTGGAAAAACCGCTTACGCAGCGTCCTTGGCGGCATATGCGCCGAAGACACGGGCGAGCTTGCCTGCGGGTGCGTTGACGACCTGGGCAATCTTCGTTGCCGGGGCGTTGACGAGGCCCACCAGCTTGCCGCGCAGCTCGTCGAGGCTCGGCATCGAGGCGAGTGCCTTGATCCCTGCTTCGTCGAGCATCTGTCCGCCCATCGAACCGCCGAGAATTTCCAGCTTGTCGTTCGACTTGGCGAAGTCCACCGCAGCCTTCGCGGCAGCGACCGGATCGGCGGAATAGCCGAGGGCAGTCGGGCCGCTCAGAAGATCTTCGAGACCTTCGTACTGCGTGTCCTTCAGGGCGAGCGTAGCAAGGCGGTTCTTCGCAACCTTGTAGGACGCACCGGCTTCACGCATCTTCGTGCGCAGATCGGTGGACTGGGCCACCGTCAGGCCGAGATTGCGGGTCACAACGACCACGCCGCTCTCGTTGAAGATTTCGTTGAGCTGGGCGACCGCTTCGGTTTTCTGCGAACGATCCATGCCATACTCCTTCTAAATGATCGCACCCGGATGGCTCCGCATGCGACCGGCTCAAGTTGCCACGCGGCTGGTGCCGCGCGGACGAGTCCGTTTATCGAAGGGAAGGAGGGGCGCCTTCGCGCCCGGTGCGGCAAGACGTGGCCTGCCGCGCAAATCTCGTTTCCCATCTCGGTCGGAAATTAAGAGGAAGGCTTGCGCCCGCCTCACCGACTGTCTCGGACGGATGACCTGCGAACCAAAAGAGGCCCACCGGTCTGCGGCGGGCCTCTAAGGATTTTCAGGTCCGAGTCAAGCTATTCGCTCGGGCGTATCATTCCGCCATCTGGTCCTCTGGCTGCTGGTCCGTCATGGAGTCTTCAGCCATCGGATCTTCCATCGTGTCCTCGACGGTTTCGACATCGGTATCCAGCATCCCGTCTTCTGCGGGGTTCATGGCTCCGGCATCGTCCGGCCCGGTCTCGCCCGTGGTGGTTTCCGGCGCCAAGTCGGCCGTGTCGCTGCCGTCGAGCGGCTCGCCGCAGGCCGCAACCGCCAGGCCGAGAGGCAGGGCGGCAATCATCGCAAGTTTCTTCATCGGTTTCTCCATTTCCATGGTCACCAATGCATTCATCGGTCCGGCCGTTCCGTCATTGCGGTTTGCCGGATGCATAGCCCAGCAGGTCGCCCGGCTGGCAATCGAGCTCGCGGCAGATCGCCTCCAGCGTGGAGAAGCGGATGGCCCTGGCCTTGCCGGTCTTGAGGATCGACAGGTTGGCAAGGGTGAGGCCGACCCGGTCCGCCAGCTCGGTCAGCGTCATGCGGCGCTCCTGCAGCAGGTCGTCGAGCTTCACCACGATGTTGGCTCCTTCGGTGTCGGTGCCCATCACACCGTTCCTTCCAGGTCTTCGCGCATTCCGGCACCATGGCGGAATACGCGGGCGAGGATGAAAAGGACCAGCACCATCAGGAGGCCGTTGAGGTCGTAGGGGCTGTAATTGAGCGAATCTCCGGCAGCCGGATCGACGGCATTGGCACCGTAGAGACGCAGCTGGCCGACGATCACGGCAGCGATTTCGTGGGTGAGGAGCAGCCATGCCATCGCATTGAGTCGCCGTGCGTTCTCGGGAATGAACGGATCGCCTTCCGCCACGCTGGCAATGATGGCACGCATCCTGCCGAAGAAGAGGAAGAGGGCGCCGAAGCTGGCCGCCATGAACAGGCCGATACCGGGGTAGGCGAGCGGCGCCGCCTGCAGGACCGGGAGGTCGCTGGCTTTCAGGATTCCGCCGAGCATGTCCTGGCCGACGAGCAGGAAGAACGGCACCGCCAACAGGGCGAGGATGGCCGCCAGTCCGCACAGGGCCTGCAGCACGGCAGCGATTGCCTTGCCGGCGACGAGCAAGGAATCTTTCGAGCGTTCGGACATGCAAATTCTCCTTAAGCGAGGATGATGGCGGGGGCGATCGCCAAGGCGAACCCGGCTGCGGGCATGGAGGAGACCGCCTTCACGCTGAGCGCGGCGATCACGCTCGCCGCGAGCGCGGCGGCCAGTGTGTCGATGAGGTTGGGCATGGTAGATCTCCCGTCTGCGACTTATCGAAATACGATATGAAAGGCGCGAGATTTATTGTCAATCGATAATATCGAAAAACGATAATACGACAAATGCGACTGCCCGCCTTCGCGCAGTCCTATCTGTCCTTACCCGCCGGTTGACGCTCTCCGCCCGGCTCCCTATATGCGGACCCGACCGATCGCTTCGAGAACGGCACGCCCATGCGCGGGGGCGGGCAGAAGGATGGAAGCGACGGGCCATCCGTGAGAGCTGGAAAAGCGACTGTGGCTGCGGGCCCGCAAGGGGTTCGTGCGGGCTGCGGTCGCTGTTTGCGTCCGCTCTCAGGTGGCTCACCCCGCATGACCGAATCACCCCGCCGGGCGCAGCGTTTGCGCGCGGCAGAGATACGCAAGGCGACTTATTTCTATGGCGACCAAGGCCGGCAAGACAGCCCCCAACGCAGCCCTCAACAATCGGGGCGGCGCAAGCAAGAAGCGCATCCGCAAGATCTTCGGCGACGTGCACGAAGTCATCCCGATGCCGAACCTGATCGAGGTCCAGCGCGAAAGCTACGAGCAGTTCCTGCGCTCCGATCCCTCGATCGATTATGTCTCCGGCCTCGAAAAGACGCTCCGCAGCGTCTTCCCTATCCGCGACTTCGCCGGCACCGCCGAGCTCGACTTCGTGCACTACGAGCTCGAGCCGCCGAAATACGACACCACCGAATGCCGCCAGCGCGGCATCACCTACGCCGCCCCGATGAAGGTCACACTGCGCCTGATTGTTTTCGAGGTGGACCAGGAAACCGAAACCCGCTCCGTCCTCGATATCAAGGAGCAGGACGTCTACATGGGCGACATGCCGCTGATGACGGGCAACGGCACCTTCATCATCAACGGCACCGAGCGCGTGATCGTATCGCAGATGCACCGTTCGCCGGGTGTGCTGTTCGACCATGACCGCGGCAAGACCCACTCCAGCGGCAAGTACCTCTTCGCCGCGCGCGTGATCCCGTACCGCGGCAGCTGGCTGGACTTCGAATTCGACGCCAAGGACATCGTCAACGTCCGCATCGACCGCAAGCGCAAGCAGCCGGTCACCGCGCTGCTCTACGCCCTCGGCCTGACCGCCGAGGATATCCTCGAGCATTTCTACGACCGCGTGACCTGGAAGCGCGCCGCCGGTGCCAAGGGCGCCGACGATGCTGCCGGCTGGACCATCCCGTTCGTGGCCGAACAGTGGCGCGGCGCGAAGCCGGCCTTCGCGCTGGTCGATGCCAAGACCGGCGAGGAAGTGTTCCCCGCCAACAAGAAGATCAGCCCGCGCGCTGCCAACAAGGCGGAAAAGGACGGGCTCGACACGCTGCTGATCCCGACCGAGGAAATCTTCGGCCGTTATGCCGCCTATGACATGATCGACGAGAAGACCGGTCGCATCTATGTCGAAGCGGGCGAGGAAGTCGGCCCCGAGAACCTTGAGAAGCTGGACAACGCCGGCGTCGACGCGATCGAACTGCTCGACATCGACCATGTCACCACCGGCCCGTGGATCCGCAACACGCTGCAGGTCGACAAGGCCGAAAACCGCGAGGAAGGCCTCGAGGCGATCTACAAGGTGATGCGCCCGGGCGAACCGCCGACCAAGGAAACCGCCGAAGCACTGTTCGAAGGCCTGTTCTTCGACGACGACCGCTATGACCTGTCGGCTGTGGGCCGCGTGAAGCTGAACATGCGTCTCGGCCTCGACGCCGAAGACACCGTCACCACGCTGCGCAAGGAAGACATCCTTGCCGTGGTCAAGGAACTGGTCGACCTGAAGGACGGCAAGGGCGAAGTCGACGACATCGACAACCTCGGCAACCGCCGCGTGCGTTCGGTGGGTGAGCTGCTGGAAAACCAGTACCGCGTTGGCCTGCTGCGGATGGAACGCGCCGTGAAGGAGCGCATGAGCTCCGTCGACGTCAGCACCGTGATGCCGAACGACCTCATCAACGCGAAGCCCGCCGTGGCTGCCGTGCGCGAGTTCTTCGGCTCCAGCCAGCTCTCGCAGTTCATGGACCAGACCAACCCGCTGTCGGAAGTTACCCACAAGCGCCGCGTCTCCGCACTCGGCCCGGGCGGTCTTACGCGTGAGCGCGCAGGCTTCGAAGTCCGCGACGTCCACCCGACGCACTATGGCCGCATCTGCCCGATCGAGACGCCGGAAGGCCCGAACATCGGCCTGATCAACTCGCTTTCGACCTTTGCCCGCGTCAACAAGTACGGCTTCATCGAAACGCCGTATCGCCAGGTGAAGGACGGCAAGGTCTCCTCCGACGTGCAGTATCTCTCCGCCATGGAAGAGCAGAAGCATACCGTGGCGCAGGCTTCGGCCGACACGGACAAGGACGGCAAGTTCGTCGAAGAGCTGGTCTCGGCCCGCGAAAACGGCGAATTCGTGATGACCCCGAACGAGAATGTCACGCTGATGGACGTCTCGCCCAAGCAGCTCGTCTCGGTCGCCGCATCGCTCATTCCGTTCCTGGAAAACGATGACGCCAACCGCGCACTGATGGGTTCGAACATGCAGCGCCAGGCCGTGCCGCTGGTGAAGGCCGAAGCGCCTTTCGTCGGCACCGGCATGGAAGCCACCGTGGCGCGTGACAGCGGCGCGGCGATTTCCGCCAGGCGCGGCGGCATCGTGGACCAGGTCGACGCGACCCGGATCGTGATCCGTGCGCAGGGTGACGTGGAAGAGGGCGAGAGCGGCGTGGACATCTACACGCTGCAGAAGTTCCAGCGCTCCAACCAGTCGACCTGCATCAACCAGCGCCCGCTGGTGAAAGTGGGCGACGTGGTCGAAACCGGCGAAATCCTCGCCGACGGCCCGTCGACCGACCTCGGCGAACTGGCGCTGGGCAAGAACAGCCTTGTCGCGTTCATGCCGTGGAACGGCTACAACTACGAAGACTCGATCCTGATCAGCGAACGCATCGTGAAGGACGACGTGTTCACCTCGATCCACATTGAGGAATTCGAAGTGATGGCCCGCGACACGAAGCTGGGTCCGGAAGACATCACCCGCGACATCCCCAATGTGGGTGAGGAAGCGCTGCGCAACCTCGACGAGGCGGGCATCGTCTACATCGGTGCCGAAGTGCATCCGGGCGATATCCTCGCCGGCAAGATCACGCCGAAGGGCGAAAGCCCGATGACGCCGGAAGAAAAGCTGCTACGCGCCATCTTCGGCGAGAAGGCCAGCGACGTTCGCGACACCTCGCTGCGCTTGCCCCCGGGCACCAGCGGCACGGTGGTGGAAGTGCGCGTGTTCAACCGCCACGGTATCGAGGTGGACGACCGTACGCGTGCGATCCAGAACGAGGAGATCGAGCGGCTCAAGAAGGACGCGGCGGACGAACGCGCCATCCTCAACCGCGCGACCTACAACCGCCTTGCCGACATGCTCGAAGGCCAGACCGCTTCTGCCGCGCCGAAGGGCGTGAAGAAGGGCACGGTGATCGACGCCGCGCTGCTCGACACGGTCGAGAAGCACGAATGGTTCAAGTTCGCCGTGGCCGACGACAAGACGCAGGGCCAGGTCGAGGCGATCAAGACCCAGTACGACGAGAGCGTGAAGCGGATCGACGAGAAGTTCGAAGACCGCAAGGAGAAGCTGGAGCGCGGCGACGAGCTCGCTCCGGGCGTGCTCAAGATGGTCAAGGTCTTCGTCGCGGTGAAGCGCAAGCTGCAGCCGGGCGACAAGATGGCCGGCCGCCACGGCAACAAGGGCGTGATTTCTCGCATCCTGCCGCAGGAAGACATGCCGTTCCTCGAGGACGGCACGCCGGTCGACATCGTACTGAACCCGCTGGGCGTGCCGTCGCGCATGAACGTGGGCCAGATCTTCGAGACGCACCTCGGCATGGCTGCCCGTGGCCTCGGCCAGCAGATCACGCAGGCGCTGGAAGAATGGCGCGAAGCCAATCCCGATCCGGACAAGGCGAAGCCGCCGCAGGCGGTCATCGACCGGATGAAGGATGCGTACGGCGAGGAATATCACGCCGATATCGACAGCCGGACCCCGGCAGAGATCGTCGAGATGGCCGGCCTGCTGAAGGACGGTGTGCCCATGGGCACCCCGGTGTTCGACGGCGCGCGCGAAGGCGACGTGACCACCATGCTCGAAAAGGCGAACCTGCCGTCTTCCGGCCAGGTCACGCTGTTCGACGGGCGCACCGGCGACGCGTTCGACCGCAAGGTGACCGTGGGCTACATCTACATGCTGAAGCTGCACCACCTCGTGGACGACAAGATCCACGCCCGCTCGATCGGCCCGTACAGCCTTGTCACCCAGCAGCCGCTGGGCGGTAAGGCGCAGTTCGGCGGCCAGCGCTTCGGCGAAATGGAGGTCTGGGCGCTCCAGGCCTACGGCGCCGCTTACACGCTGCAGGAAATGCTGACCGTGAAGTCCGACGACGTGATCGGCCGGACCAAGGTCTACGAAGCGATCGTCAAGGGCGACGACACGTTCGAGGCTGGCATCCCGGAAAGCTTCAACGTGCTCGTGAAGGAAATGCGCAGCCTCGGCCTCAACGTCGAACTGTCCTCGCTCACCGATGGTGACGAGGACGAAGACGGCATGCAGATCGCGGCAGAATAATTCGGGGTGGGGCGGACCCGGCTTGTCCGGTTGCCCGCCCACTCCTCCCGCCCCTGAATTCACCCGCAAGGGAATGTGACAAATGAACGAACTGACCAAATTCACCAACCAGCTCGCCAAGCCGGAAACCTTCGACCAGATCCAGATCGGTATCGCGTCGCCGGAACGTATCCGCAGCTGGTCCTTCGGCGAAATCAAGAAGCCGGAAACGATCAACTACCGCACGTTCAAGCCCGAGCGTGACGGCCTGTTCTGCGCGCGCATCTTCGGTCCGGTGAAGGACTACGAATGCCTGTGCGGCAAGTACAAGCGCATGAAGTACAAGGGCGTCGTGTGCGAAAAGTGCGGCGTCGAAGTGACCGTGACCAAGGTCCGCCGCGAGCGCATGGGCCACATCGAACTGGCTGCGCCGGTCGCGCACATCTGGTTCCTGAAGTCGCTGCCGAGCCGCATCGGCCTGCTGCTCGACATGCAATTGAAGCAGCTCGAGCGCGTGCTGTATTTCGAAAGCTACATCGTCACCGAGCCGGGCCTGACGCCGTTGGAGAAATACCAGTTGCTGTCCGAAGACGAGCTGATCGAGGCGCAGGACGAGTACGGCGAAGACGCGTTCTCCGCCAGCATCGGGGCGGAAGCGGTCAAGTTCATGCTCATGGACCTCGACCTGGAGCAGGAGCGTGACGACCTGATGGAAGAGCTTGCGACCACCAAGTCCAAGCTCAAGCCCGCGAAGATCATCAAGCGCCTGAAGGTCGTCGAAAGCTTCATCGATTCCGGCAACCGCCCGGAATGGATGATCCTGGAAGTCGTGCCCGTGATCCCGCCCGAGCTGCGCCCGCTGGTGCCGCTGGACGGCGGCCGTTTTGCGACGTCCGACCTCAACGACCTCTATCGCCGTGTCATCAACCGCAACAACCGCCTGAAGCGCCTGATGGAACTGCGCGCGCCGGACATCATCGTCCGCAACGAAAAGCGCATGCTGCAGGAATCGGTCGACGCCCTGTTCGACAACGGCCGCCGCGGCCGTGTGATCACGGGCGCCAACAAGCGCCCGCTGAAGTCGCTGTCCGACATGCTGAAGGGCAAGCAGGGCCGCTTCCGCCAGAACCTGCTCGGCAAGCGCGTCGACTATTCGGGCCGTTCGGTCATCGTGACCGGTCCGGAACTCAAGCTGCACCAGTGCGGCCTGCCCAAGAAGATGGCGCTCGAGCTGTTCAAGCCGTTCATCTACGCCCGCCTCGATGCGAAGGGTCTGTCCATGACCCTCAAGCAGGCGAAGAAATGGGTCGAGAAGGAGCGCAAGGAGGTCTGGGACATCCTCGACGAAGTCATTCGCGAGCACCCGGTCATGCTGAACCGCGCCCCGACGCTCCACCGTCTCGGCATCCAGGCGTTCGAGCCCGTGCTGATCGAAGGCAAGGCGATCCAGCTGCACCCGCTCGTGTGTTCGGCCTTCAACGCCGACTTCGACGGTG
Organism: Alteriqipengyuania flavescens; assembly: GCF_030406725.1. Classification (NCBI taxonomy): domain Bacteria; kingdom Pseudomonadati; phylum Pseudomonadota; class Alphaproteobacteria; order Sphingomonadales; family Erythrobacteraceae; genus Pseudoblastomonas; species Pseudoblastomonas flavescens. Next base: position 1,190,702 of record NZ_CP129107.1, read on the forward strand.
ACCAGATGGCCGTCCACGTGCCGCTTTCGCTGGAAGCCCAGCTGGAAGCGCGCGTGCTGATGATGTCGACCAACAACATCCTCTCGCCCGCCAACGGCAAGCCGATCATCGTGCCTTCGCAGGACATGATCCTGGGCCTGTATTACCTGTCCATGGACCGCGACGGCGAGCCGGGCGAAGGCCGCATCCTGGCCGACATCGCCGAGGTTCACCAGGCACTGGAAGTCGGCGCCGTGACGCTGCATTCCAAGATCACCACCCGCGTCCCGCAGACGGACGAAAAGGGCAAGGAATACATGCAGCGCGTGGACACCACGCCGGGCCGCATGCTGATCGGCGAATGCCTGCCCAAGAGCCACACGGTGCCCTTCGAGGTCGTGAACCGCCTTCTCACCAAGAAGGAAATCGCCGACGTGATCGACCAGGTCTATCGCCACACCGGCCAGAAGGACACGGTACTGTTCGCCGACGCGATCATGACGCTGGGCTTCCGCCACGCCTTCAAGGCCGGCATTTCCTTCGGCAAGGACGACATGATCATCCCGCACGAGAAGGACGGGCTGATCGAGGAAACCAAGGCGCTGGTTGCCGATTACGAGCAGCAATACCAGGACGGCCTGATCACCCAGCAGGAAAAGTACAACAAGGTGATCGACGCGTGGAGCCGTTGCGGCGACACGGTGGCGAACGCCATGATGGACAAGATCAAGGCGACGCCGAAGGACGAGGACGGCCGCGAGGCGCAGATCAACTCGATCTACATGATGAGCCATTCGGGTGCGCGTGGTTCGCCGGCGCAGATGAAGCAGCTCGCCGGTATGCGTGGGCTGATGGCCAAACCGTCGGGCGAGATCATCGAAACGCCGATCATCTCGAACTTCAAGGAAGGCCTGACCGTTCTTGAATACTTCAACTCCACCCACGGCGCCCGCAAGGGCCTGGCCGACACGGCGCTGAAGACGGCGAACTCGGGTTACCTGACCCGCCGCCTCGTCGATGTGTCGCAGGACTGCGTCATCGTGGAAACGGACTGCAAGACCAAGAACGCGCTGGAAATGCGTGCCATCGTGCAAGGCGGCAGCGTGATCGCTTCGCTCGGCGAGCGTATTCTCGGCCGGACCACGGCGGAAGACATCGTCAACGCCGCGACGGACGAGGTCATCGTCAAGAAGAATACGCTGATCGACGAAGCCATGGTGACGGAGATCGAAGCTGCCGAAGTGCAGCAGGCGAAGATCCGTTCGCCGCTGGTCTGCGAGGCCGAACAGGGCGTTTGCGCGACCTGCTACGGCCGCGATCTTGCCCGCGGTACGCCGGTCAACATCGGCGAGGCTGTCGGCGTCATTGCCGCGCAGTCGATCGGCGAGCCCGGTACCCAGCTGACGATGCGGACCTTCCACATCGGCGGCGCGGCGCAGGTCAACGAAACGAGCCACCTCGAAGCCACCAGCGACGGCACCGTGCAGTATCGCGACATGCCGACGATTCTGGACAAGAAGGGCCGTATCCTCAGCCTCGCCCGCAACGGCGAACTGCTGGTGATCGACGCCGAGGGCCGCGAGCGGGAAATCCACAAGCTGCCTTACGGTACCGTCCTGATGCACAAGGATGGCGCATCCGTGAAGGAAGGCGACCGGCTGGCGGAATGGGATCCGTTCACCCTGCCGATTATCACCGAACAGGCCGGTGTGGTGAAGTACCAGGACCTGGTCGAAGGCAAGACGCTGGAAGAGCGCGTGGACGAAGCCACCGGCATCGCCCAGCGCGTGGTTACCGAGTATCGCGCCACCGGCCGTTCCAAGAAGGACGACCTGCGGGCCCGCCTGACCCTGCTCGGCGAAGGCGAGAGCGACGAGGAAAATGCCGCGCGCTACATGCTGGCGCCGGGCACGACCCTGTCGGTCGAGGACGGCCAGGAAGTGCAGGCCGGTGACATCCTCGCCCGTGCCAGCCGCGAAGCTGCCAAGACCCGCGACATCACCGGCGGTCTGCCGCGCGTGGCCGAACTGTTCGAAGCGCGCATGCCGAAGGACGTTTCGGTCATCGCCAAGATCAGCGGCAAGGTCGAATTCGTCCGCGAATACAAGGCCAAGCGCAAGATCGCGATCGTCCCGGAAGAGGGTGATCCGGTGGAGTACCTGATCGCCAAGACCAAGGTGATCGACGTGCAGGAAGGCGACTTCGTCAAGAAGGGCGATACGCTGGTTTCGGGCAGCCCGAACCCGCACGACATCCTGGAAGTGCTCGGCGTGGAAGCGCTGGCCGAATATCTCGTCAGCGAGATCCAGGAGGTCTATCGCTTGCAGGGCGTGAAGATCAACGACAAGCACATCGAGGTGATCGTTCGCCAGATGCTGCAGAAGGTCGAGATCACCGATGGCGGCGACACCACGCTGCTGCCGGGCGAGCAGGTCGACTATGCCGAAATGATGGAAACCAATGCCAAGCTTGCCCCGCGCAAGAAGCATGCGCAGGGCACCCCGATCCTGCTGGGCATCACCAAGGCATCGCTCCAGACCCGCAGCTTCATCTCTGCCGCGTCCTTCCAGGAAACGACCCGCGTGCTCACGCAGGCATCGGTCGAAGGCAAGAAGGACTCGCTGATCGGTCTCAAGGAGAACGTGATCGTCGGCCGCCTCATCCCCGCCGGGACCGGTGCGGGCATGAACCGCGTCCGCGTGACCGCCTCCAGCCGCGACGCCGCGCTGCGCGCCCAGTATCGCAAGATGCAGGAAGCGCTGGTGCTGGCCGATACGGCCGAGGAAGAGCACGAGGCCGAACTGGCACAGGACGAGGCCGCGGCCATCGGCGATACGCCGATCGGTGCTGCCGAGGGCGAGAGCCACGGTAGCAACGAAGATGCCGGCGACTACCTGACCGAAGAAGCCAAGGAAGAAGGCAGCGATGCCGCTTCCGACGAGCCGACGCAGGAGCCGACCGACGGCGAGTAAGCGCGCTTCGGATCGCTAGCCGACCGACCAACAGAAAGCCTCGCCGGAGCGTTCCTCCGGCGGGGCTTTTGCTTTGGTTTCCGGCTGCGCGGGATGGGCGGCAGCCGGAATCTCAGTTGGCTACGAACACCCGCCGCTTGGCTTCGATCTTGACGCCCTTTTTCGTGTAGAATGCGAAATCCACATCGATCGATGCGGTGGCCTTGAGGTCCACGTAGTCGATGGTGCCCGATTTGCCGTGGATCGGGGTGAGGGTGGTTCCCCCGTCCGCGGTGAAATCCCGCGTCAAGGCATTGGAATAGGCCGTCTTGATCTTTGCATCGGTAGGCGTCGGGAAAATGGAAGCAGTGCGTGCCGCTTCGTCCAGCGCATGATTTACCGCATTCTTGGCATACATGTAATTTCCGATGCCGAACGCGCCCATGAACACGATCATTATAATCGGTAGGGTCAAAGCGAATTCGACCAGTGGCGCGCCCACTTCATTGCGGCGGAGTTTGTCGAAAAAGCCGGTCATATTTCGCTTGCATCCGGTACGCGCACGGTGATGTCGCCCTTCAGCGTGGTGTCGCCGATGTAGCCGTAGGGTCCGATATCCCCCAGTACGGGTTTGTATACGTCCTCGGCTTCGATCTTGATGAAATGCGCCGATACCGCTGAAACGTCGGCGCATTTCGCCTTGAAAACGACTTTCGAGGCTCCGCATTCGGTCCAGCGGGTCACCTTGAAGTTCGAGGCCTTCAGACCGCTCGCAGTTGCCAGCTGCGATTTGATGTCATCATCGGAAGGCAGGTCCTGGATGTTGGCGACAATCAGCTCGGCACCTGTTTGCGCGTGCTGCTGCATTTCGAGCTTCTCTGCGAATCCCAAGGTCAAATCGACAAATCCGAGCGCCATGAACGTCATCACAGGGACGACAATTGCGGTCTCTATTGTACCTACGCCCGCCTGATCGCGGGCCAATCGACGTAGCATGCTCCGACCCCTCATCATTCGACCAGCTTTAGCTTGATTGTATCGGCGAAGTTTGCCCCGCTTGCGCCGCCGGGGCATTTGTTGATCACCGTTGAGTTGCCCCAGAATTTCACCCGTCGCGCAACAAGTTGCATGCAAGGGGTGTCGACGCTGCTGTTTCCGGTAAATTCGACTGCGCTTGAGGGGGAGTATACTGCGCCCTCATAGGTGGAGCGTAACACGCCGCCGCCGGTTTCTGTGCCACTCGTCCCGGTTAAGACCATGGGATTGCTTACCGAAGCACGGCTGTCTCGCCAGAAAAGGATGCCCGCCCACGTTCCGGTGGTCGGAGCCTTCAATTGCACGATCGAATTACCGTTTGCCTTGAAGCCGCCAATCGGGGCACTCGGCGAGGTCGACGAATTCGTCATGATGATCGTAACGCCGATCCCGGTTATCCGGGCTTTCGCATTGATCCTGATATCGCCCCCGTTGATGATGTAGGTCCCCGGGGCCATCGTAAGGTTGCCTTTGACATCCATACTGGCCCAGCAGCCCGGACTGATTGCCACCGTCTTGTTGGAACGGACGGACAGGTCATCGACGCACCCCCCGGGTACCGCAGGCATCGTAAGTTTCCCGGCCAGCGGATCGGCAGCTTGGCCAGCGCCTGGATTGATTCGGGTTTCCGGGGTCACTTGCGACCCGACGTTCACGTTTCCGGCTGCCGAGAGAGCCTTGGCTCTGATCATGTCGGAGCTCAAGGCGTCGAGATCATTGTTCGAAGCCATCCCGCAATCGAAATCGACGCTGGACGACGCGCCAATCTGGAGCGGTGTCCCCGTCGTGTCGAGAGCGATCACGCAGTTCCCGACTTCCGTGGCGCCGATCGCTGTGGCAGCAACATCCATGGCCGGCGTTTGCTTCATGAACATGCTGGAAAAGCTGAGCTTCTGCGAAGTTCGTAGTATGACGCGGACGGCTTTGGTGTCTCCGGAGTACGCACCGCTCGTCGGACCATCTTCGATTGCCACAACGGTATATGCACGCTGCGTATTCTGCGCGAGCGCTTTGTTGACCGCAGCCTTGACGTTCTTGCCCTCGATTTTCGCGGTCGCACCGGCGAGAGCGGCGGCATCCGCGGCGCTATGCAACTGTCGCTTCCATACCGTCCACTGCGCGACATCCAGGCCGATCCCGACCGCGCCGCACAGCGGCACCGCCATCAGGCCGAAAATCATCAGCGACTGGCCGCCCGTGTCCTGCCACAGTGCGCGCGCAGAATCGCGCAGTGTCGCGAGCCGAGTTTTCAGTCTCATCGGGGCAATCCTTTTTATCACACCGTGCGGTGTAGCCCGGGGAAGGTCACTGATCAGTAGGTCAAGATACTGAAAATAGGGTAAACGTTAGGGCGAAATTAACCCTCTGGGATCGGCGAAGAGCGGTCGGCGTCCTTACTTGCCCTGCCGGCGCATTGGGGGCACACACGGGTCATGGCTACCGACCGGCTTCGCATCGCCCTTGCCCAGATCGACCAGCGCGTGGGCGATATCGACGCCAACGTCGCTGCCATGCGCGCGTGGCGGGGCAAGGCCGCGGCTGCGGACCTGGTGGTCTTCCCGGAGATGCAGATCATCGGATATCCGCCGGAAGACCTCGTGCTGCGCCCCGCCCTGATCGAGCGGGCTGCGGCTGCGCTGGATGAACTGGCGAGGGATACGGCCGACGGCGGCCCGGCCATGCTGGTTGGCACGGTCGTGCGCGAGGGCGAAATGCTCTACAATTCCGTGGCCCTGCTCGACGGCGGCAAAGTGTCCGCGATCCGGCACAAGTACGAACTGCCGAATTACGGCACGTTCGACGAGCAGCGCCTGTTCGATCCCGGCCCGCTGCCGGAGCCGGTGCTATTCCGCGGCGTCTCGCTCGGCCTGCCGATCTGCGAGGATGTGTGGCATCCCAAGGTGTGCAAGCACCTGGCAGAAGCGGGCGCGGAAATCTTCCTGTGCGTCAACGGCAGCCCCTACGAAGTCGACAAGGACGACCTCAGGATCGAGCAGGTCGCGTGCAAGCGTGCCGACGAAACCGGCGTGCCGATGGCCTATCTGAACCGGGTCGGCGGGCAGGACGAGCTGGTGTTCGACGGGGCCAGCTTCGTGGTGGGAGACGACGGCGAGGTCTATCTCCAGATGGCCGACTGGGACGAGGCCCTGGCCATCACGGAGTGGCAGCGGCGCGAGACCGGCGGCTGGCGCTGCGAGCCGCAACCGCTCGCCAGCCTTGCCCCCTATCCGGAAGACGTCTGGTGCGCGATGACCGTGGGCCTGCGCGATTACGTGAACAAGAACGGGTTTTCAGGTGTGCTGCTCGGCCTGTCGGGCGGCATCGACAGCGCGGCCTGCGCCGCGATCGCCGTCGACGCGCTGGGCGCGGACCGCGTGTGGTGCGTAATGCTGCCGAGCCGCTACACGTCGGAGACCAGCCTCGAAGATGCAAAGGCCTGCGCGCAGGCGCTGGGCGTCCGTTATTCGATCATTCCGATCCAGCCCGCCATCGCCGGTTTCGACGCGATGCTGGAAGAGGACTTCGCCGATACGGAGGTCAATCTCACCGAAGAGAATATCCAGTCGCGCATCCGCGGCGTGGCCCTGATGGCTCTGTCCAACAAGTTCGGCCCGATGCTGGTCACCACCGGCAACAAGAGCGAGATGAGCGTCGGCTATGCGACGATCTACGGTGACATGGCGGGCGGGTACAACCCGCTCAAGGACGCTTACAAGATGACCGTGTTCGAAGCCTGTGCGTGGCGCAATACGGCGATCCCGCGGGTTGCCGTGGACGGTGCGCCGGGGGGCGAGGTGATCCCGCAGAACATCATCGACAAGCCGCCGAGCGCGGAACTGCGGCCCGACCAGAAGGATAGCGACAGCCTGCCGCCCTATCCCGTGCTCGACCGGATCCTCCACGGCCTGATCGAGCAGGACAAGTCGGTCGACACGCTGGCAGCCGAAGGGCTGGACCGCGCCACCGTGAAGCGGATCGAACATCTCCTTCACCTCGCCGAATACAAGCGCCGCCAGGCCCCGCCGGGGGTCAAGCTGACGATGAAGAACTTCGGCCGCGACCGGCGGTATCCGATAACGCACGGCTTCCGCAGCGGATGATGGGGCGGGTACCGATAGCCGCGCTCGCTTGCGCACTCGCCGGTTGCGGGCAGCAGGCCGCTGTGCCGGACGGAGACGCTGCCCAAAAACCCGTCGCCTCCCCGAATGGGATCGCCGTGGGCACCGCGCCGGACACCATCGTCGGGAATTACAGGGTCGCCGGCGCGGACGGAGCAGAAGTGGACCTGGGATGGGCAATCACCGTGGCCATCACGCATGACACGATCCGCTACGGCTCCCTATGCGTCAGCGGCACCTGGACCTACACCTACACCGGCGGGCGGATATTCACCGAAGCGGTCCCGATCGCCGTGTGCGACCGCGGGCGCTACCCTGCGGAAAATGCGATCGTCGCCGTGTTCGGCAGCAACCCCACCGTTTCGCGCACGGCGGAGAACGGGCTGCTGTTCGAAGGGGGCGATCACAGCATCATGCTCTTCTCGCAATAGGACCATGCTCGCGCTAAGGCCGCGCGCATGACCACGATCACCCGTTTCGCGCCTTCCCCGACCGGCCGCCTCCATGTCGGCAACATCCGCACTGCGCTGCACAACTGGATGCTGGCGAAGAAGCACGGCGGGCGCTTCCTCTTGCGTATCGACGACACGGATGCCGAGCGTAGCCGCGAGGAATATGTCGATGCCATCCGTGCCGACCTCGCCTGGCTCGGGCTGGAGCCGGACGGGGAGGCGCGGCAGTCGCAGCGGCTGGAGTTGTACGATGCGGCATTCGAGGCGCTGAAGGCCGCGGGGCGCATCTATCCCGCCTACGAGACGGCGCAAGAACTCGAGCTCAAGCGCAAGATCCGGCTCGGACGCGGCAAGCCGCCCGTTTACGACCGCGGGGCGCTTTCGCTGAGCGACGAGGAGCGGGCCGCGAAAGAGGCTGAAGGGATTGCTCCGCATTGGCGCTTCAAGCTCGATCACGATGCGCCGATCGAGTGGAACGACGGTGTCCGCGGACCGCAAAAATTCGATCCGGCACAACTGTCGGACCCGGTGGTGCGGCGCGCCGACGGAGGCTGGCTCTACATGCTCCCGAGCGCGGTCGACGATCTCGACATGGGCGTGACTGACGTCCTGCGCGGGGAGGACCATGTCTCCAACACTGCGGTTCAAATTCAAATGTTTACCGCACTTATTGCTGCGCGCTATGCTGCAGCAAAAATGCCCTCTTTCGCGCACGAGGCCTTGCTGGTCGGGAGCGAAGGGAAGCTCTCCAAGCGCCTCGGTTCGCTGGGCTGCGATCACTTTCGCGCGCAAGGGTATGAGCCCGAAGCGTTGGTTGCGATGCTGGCCCGTCTCGGCACGTCGCAACCGGTCGAACCGATCGCGGATCGGGCCTTGCTGGTCGATACCTTCGACCTGTCGACGTTCGGCCGCGCACCGGCAAAATTCGACGAGACCGAGCTTCACCGCATCAACGCGCAGATCGTCCACCAGCTGCCGTTTGAAAGGGTGCGCGGCTACCTGCCAAGCGGCTTCACCGAAGCCGCGTGGCTTGCGATCCGGCCGAACCTCGAGAAGGCGAGCGAAGTCATCGATTGGTGGCAGGTCGTCACCGGTCCCGTTGAGCGGACCGAGCTATCCGACGAAGATCGTGCCTATGTCGGTGAAGCGGCCGGCGCGCTCGAATGGGGCGACAATCCGTGGGGGCAGCTGACCGGCGCGCTGAAGGACAGCACGGGCCGCAAGGGCAAGGCACTTTTCCTGCCCTTACGCCTTGCGCTCACCGGGCGTGCTTCGGGGCCCGATATGGGGGCTCTCCTCCCGCTGATCGGCGAGGACGAGGCCCGCGCCCGGCTGGAGCGCGCCGCCGGCCGTTAGGCTACGAAAAAGGGCGGCCCGTTGCCGGACCGCCCCTTTATCCATCGTATCTGCGCTGCGTCAGAATTCGAAAGTAACTTCCGCGCCCAGCGTCCGGCCCTTGCTCAGCGGTGCGAGCGTACCGAACTGAGGATAGAACGCGAACGGCACCGCCTGTCCGGTCGACAGCGGCCCGCCGAACGGCACTTGCGTGTCGCCGCCGGCCTGCACTTCGTCGAGCAGGTTCTTGCCGTAGATCGAGAAGCTGAGCCCTTCCATCGGCGTGTTCCACGTGATGTTCACGTCCAGCATGTCGGCTTCCTGGATGTAGCCGAGGTTGCTGTCGGTGTACGCGAACTCGTCGCGATGCTGGAAGTTCACGCGGGTCAGGATTTCGCTGTCCGAACCCAAGTACAGTTCGTGGATCA